>DASUEU010000001.1:0-54180 GCA_036274895.1 Thermoanaerobaculia bacterium
ACCACCGAAAGGAGCGCCCCCACCCCACAAACCAGCACACCCTGGCAGACACCCTGCCCCCCACCGGGCAGAACACCCAACCGAGGACCCACTCCGCAAATCTAATTGTCGCCGACCCTCGAATCTAATTGACGCCGGACACGCAAGCTCCGTTATTAGCTGAAGTCTAGACAGATTCCTCAAGAAGTCAAGAGCAATCTGGTATTGCGGCCCTGTGGTATCGCAGAGCTGCAGCGGGGCGACTCCAAGGCGTCTTTCCAGTGGACATGGGGCATCCTGGCTGGCTCAGTGGTGCCCGCCACCTCGACGACCTGCGCTCCCACTCTCCGAGTAGCGTGGCCGGATTGGTTGGGGCGGGAGGTGGGCTCCCTGGCCACTGCAGGACTAGGTCTGAGGTTTCCTCGTGGCAGACAGGCGGCTGGCAACGGGCCAAGAGTCATCTCGGTAGTGTCCCGATCTGAAATCCCTCCCGGTTGACACGTAGTCCTCCGGTAGCTTCCCCCGCGAAAGGGGGAAGCGCTCCCCCTCCCTACAGAAGCGGCCGCGAGCAGAGCTGTGACCCTCCGCCCGGAGCCTAGCCAAACAAAGAGACCTGCTCCATGCCTGACCGACCGAAGTCTACCCCGCGGGAGTTCGAAGAGTTGGCGCCCTTCCGAGAGTCGTTCCTGACCCTCTTCACAGAACCAGAGGGCGCCGCCGCGTTCCGCCGGGTGGGCCATCTCATCTTCGAGTGGCTCCTCGACTGGCAGCACGCGGCGCCGATCCGCGAGCCCCTGATGATCCTGGAGCTACGCGCCAGGGCCGCGGATCTCCGCTACGTCGAGCGCTTCCTCCTGGACACGGTAGCCGTGGGGACCGGGATCGGGATTGACCCGCAGTGGGAACGCGCCCTCAAGCACCACACCGGCCGATGGGCGCTCCGGGCCGGGACGCTCGCGGCGGAGATCGAGACGGCCATCAGTGACGCCGGGATGCTCCTCTAGGCTGCTCGCCATGCTCACCCCGGAGCGCATCCCGTTCACGGCCAAGGGGGCCGGCAACGGAGCGGCCAAGTGGTGATTCTGGGCTCGTGCGGCCAGCTTCCCCTCCGTTGGTGCTTGGCTGGAGGCCCTCGCCAATCGCGAGGTGCTGAGACTCGAGGTGAAGCGAGGCGTCTACGATCCGCCTGCCGGAAGTCCTGACCCTCCCCGGGGGTGCAACGCCCCCGGCCCTTCCTCCCCGCCTGTGCTACCCCAGGGCCATGCCTGAGCGAACACGCAGACCACGTGACCCGAGTCAGTTGGCACACTCCGTCTATCTCGAAGCGATTGGCGAGGCACCGGAGCTACCCAAGCCAGAGAAGGAGAAGAACCCGGCGGCGGTGGCCCTGGGGAGGTTGGGAGGGGCGAAGGGCGGGAAGCCTCGAGCAGCCAGGTTGACGGCAGAGGAGCGGCGGGAGAGCGCGCGGAAGGCGGCCATCACGCGCTGGTTCAAACGAGGGCAGCTTTAGCTCGTCAAGCCAATCCGCAGCCTGGGCCGGAGCGGAACTAGGATGCTCGGGTACGCCCGCACGACGCGGTTGTACAGGTCGGGGACCTTATTTGCCCTTAGACCGATGACGAGAGCGTAAGGAAGCTCTTCCGGCTCAGCGGCGGCCTGGAGACCTTGCCGATGTTGATACGCGATGTCGAAGCATGGGTCCTTCAAGCTTGAAGCCCTGACGGCCTTCGAACTCTTGAGGCACGGTTCCCACTTTTGGCCGTCCTCTCTTAACTCATACTCTGCAGCTGAGTACATATTGCGCTCTGAAAAAAACGGTGCTGTTGTGGGATGGGCCGAGGTGCGCCCATCGGCGTAATGGCGGTACTTGTCTGAATGGGGGCGAAAAGAAACCTCCACTCCGCTTTGTGTATAGGCTCCGGGGTGCTCCGGGTCTACTCGCGGGGCAATGAGCAATGTGGCTTGCAGAGTTACCATGCCCTGGAGTGCTTCCTTCGGCAGCGGAAAGGGCGCGCGGAGGCTCTGTCCGACTGGCAGACTACCCTGGTAGACAACGAGCACCTCGTTGTCATTGCACGTAATAAGGTCTCCAAAATTGTCAGGAAACCGCCCCCATCCCACCTCGCGGCGGCAAGAGTCACGGCAGTCTGCTTGGTGGACTAGCAGTGCTCGCACTGCCAGCGGATTCAGCTCGTTGCCTAACTGAACGCGGACGGATACCCCTGCTCGTAAGGCATAGGGAGCTGAGAAGCTGGTACCTTTAACCCCCACTGCTCTGGGAGCACTGGACGCGCCGAGCACCATAAATGGTTCGTCGTCGCTACCACCGAAAGAAACCCCATCAGGCTTGACAATCCCGGGAGTTCGGCCCGGCCCAGTGCAACTATAGGCGGCGCGCTGCCAGTCATCTTCTCTGGAGGTGGCCGCCCCAACGGATAGTACGTTTACCCCGTCGGCCGGAGGCTGAATACGGTTCAATCCCAAGTCGGAATCTAGCTCTCCATCGTTTCCTGCCGCGACTGTCACGAGCCTAGCAGGCTCGACAAGGTGCTCGTCCAAGGCCGCAGTCCACAGGCTGACCTCATCATCCAAACAGGCAACGTCCGGACCGAGGCTGATATTCACGAACTCGTGCTCACCTTCATCTTGCTGGAGCACCTCCAGAATCCTGTCCAGAACGTCGACGTACTCAAGATCGTTCATGCCTGTGGAGGCATCCAGCACCCGCACGTGGTCCACGTGGCAGAGAGGTTGTCCAGGATCATCAGGTGGCTGCATACTCCCAAACAGGAACGCTGACGTTACCGCCAGCCCGTGCTCCTCTAGGGCCGGCACCGATGGGCCAATGTTTTCCGGTTCTATCAGACTCACCCAATTGGAGAGGTCCGGCAATCGCGGAAGACCACCGTCAAAAATCAGAACCCGTGAACTGGGGTCCAACGGACCGCCCTCGGGTAGGGAGACCCTCGGACCAATAGTCTTTCGCAGAATGCTTGGCACTAAAGGGCGCAGCGTAGGCATAGACCTAGTGACTCGGACGAAAGCAAAGGTTGCAAGATCAATGATTCCGGGAGCGGTTGAGGTTACTGGCACGAAGCTCAAACCCTTGACGTCACGGCGGCGCTCCATCAGCGGCTCAGCCCCGAGGCGCAGGGCATACCGCTCGAAGGCCCTCAGAATTTCCTCATCGCCACCGTTATGAAGGACAACTTCAAAGACATGACGCGCTCTGTCAGTGGGCATCCGCCTCACCTTATCGCCGGCCGCGAATGGGCGGATATCCTCTACCTGCGCCAACTTGTCCGCTCCTCGGGTGCTCTCGCTCCATGTGGGTAGCTCGGTCGTCCACCTCCGAAAGTTGGCGCGAGGGCCGGCCACGAAAATGTCCTGCCCCATAGCTTGGGGCGGGTGCTTGGTGGTTCCCCATTGCTCCGGCTCAATCATCCGGAGTCGGCTACCAACTGCCCGAACCCCCACCTGCTCCAGCAGATCGCGCGGGAAGTCGCTCTTAGCAATGTAGCGAGGGTGCAGCGTAAGAATCGCCACAGCCTCGTCCCGTGGACAAGCCGCAGCGGGAAGAGAGGACATCGCGTTGACGGTTTCTGAGAGCTTCTTTGAAAGGCGGCGCTTGGCGCTTGCGAATGTGTAGGGCGGGTTCTTTGGAGCGCCTCCCGAGGGAACCTCGACAGGCGCCGTTAATCTCTCGCCCTTGCCCAATAGATAGTTGTTTCGGCGTGCCATCTCAACCTTTCCTTGCGGCCATCGTGCGGCGCCGTATGGTGTCCCGCGACAGCCCGGTCACATTTGCGATCCTACGTTGTGACAATCCAGCCTTGCGCATGCTCTCGGCTATGTTCCAAAGGGTCTTTCGGTCCCGGCCCTTTGAGATCTGAGCCGCAAGGTCAAAGCCTAAGCCGGTTAGGTCGTGATGCCCCCCTAGTAGAGCCTTTCGGCGCAGCGCTATTACGCGGCGCGCAATATCTGCAAACGACTCCCCTTCCAAGGCCGCCGCCAATGCCGCGACCGCTTCAGGGGAGACGGTACTTCCCTCACAGAGGCGATTGATCGCCCCCTCAACCGCCGTCCGCTGCGGCAAGGGGAACTCGATCACACGGTCAAACCGGCGCCAGACAGCTAGATCTAGCAAATCAGGATGATTAGTTGCTGCGATCAGCAGGCCGCTGGCGGGCCATTCGTCCACAGCCTGCAAGAGGACCGTCACCAGTCTCTTAAGTTCGCCGATCTCCGTGGTGTCGTCTCGGCGCTTGGCAATGGCATCGAACTCATCGAGTAGCAGCACAGATGGTACCTTTTGGGCATAGTCCAAAACAGAACGGATATTGTTGCCGGTTCTTCCCAGGAAGCTGCTCATCACGGCGGCAAGGTCAAGCGTGAGTAGGGGCCGATTGAATTGGGACGCGAGCCAACGAGCAGCGAGGGTTTTGCCGACACCTGGCGGACCTACAAAGAGCAGGCTCTTTGACGGCACCAGCCCGGCGGTCAGAAGTTCCGCCTCCCGAGAGCGTTCGGTGAGCACCTCGACCAACGCCTCGGAGACCGCGGGCAGCCAGACGGGCTCCGGTTGGACCTCCGGATCCTGCTCCCAGCGGAGCAGTTCCAGGCGGCTGTCCAGGTCCACCGGTACCGGCGAAGTTGCTCCCCGCACAACGCCCTTGGCGAGCGCTGTCTGCGCATCGAGGATGGTTCGCTTCAGGTCAGGCCTCCGGTGCAGGATCGCCGGCAAACTCCTCTTCGCGAACGCCACGGCATCGTCCCGCTTGTCCTTCCCTACTAGTTGCGCCAACTGGACGAAGGCTAGGTCAGTGTCGGTCAATCTAGTCCACCCCTAACTCAAGATAGCCCCGTGTTTATCCACCGAGTGGACTAGAGCGTAGCATGGAGCATCGTTCTAGTCCATACCGTATCCGGATTGTGCCTGTGCGCTCAGGAATATTGCCTGGCACGGCAAGCGTGCTGAGCATGGCGAAGCGCGTGGCGGTGGTCTCTGCCCTGGTGGAGGGAGTCTCCATCCGCGCGGCAGCCCGCATGGTAGGCGTCTCCAAGGACACCGTGATGAAGCTCCAGCGCGAGCTGGGGGAAGCCTGCATCCGGTTCCAAGATGAGAAGCTCCGGGGCCTGAGCTGCAAGAACCTCCAGGTCGACGAGGTTTGGAGCTTCGTCTACGCCAAGCAGAAGAACGTCCCTGCCTCCCTCAAGGACGAGTTCGGCGTGGGCGACGTTTGGACCTTCACGGCGATCGACGCCGAGACGAAGCTCGTGCCGTCCTTCCTGGTGGGGAGCCGCGATGCCGGGTGCGCTACGGAGTTCCTCCAGGACTTGGTGGGCCGGCTGAGCAGCCGGGTCCAGCTGACCACGGACGGTCACCGGATGTACGTCTCCGCCGTCGAGGACAGCTTCGCGGGGAACGTGGACTATGCCCAGGTGGTCAAGATCTACGGGGCCGGCCCGGAAGGGGAGCACCGCTACAGCCCGCCGGAGTGCATCGGCTGCCGGGCCGAGGTGATCTCCGGGGACCCGGACCCCGCCCACGTGAGCACGAGCTACGTTGAGCGCTCGCACCTGACGGTCCGGAGGTCGATCCGCCGGTTCACCCGCCTGCCGAACGGCTTCTCGAAGAAGGTCGAGCACCACGTCGCGGCCCTCGGCCTGTTCTTCTGCTTCTACAACTTCTGGCGGATCCAAAAGACCCTGCGGTGTACCCCTGCCATGGCGGCCGGTGTCACCTCGAAGCTGCGGAGCACGGCCGACCTCGTGGCCCTGCTCCCCGCCGCTCCCGCGAAGAAGCGGGGACCCTACAAGCCCCGGAGCTAAGACGAGGACACGACCCCGAGCCGAGGAGCCAAGCCGCTCGCGCCGGGCCCGTGGTAGTCTGAACCACTCCTACTCAACGGATCCAGGATGCGTGAGATCAGAACGCGGCAGCTGATCGAGATCGCCTCGACGCTCGCGGCGGGCGGCCGGGTGGCCGAGGCGGCGGATCTGCTCACCGTGGTGCTCGCCCTCGAGCCGGGCCACGCCGAGGCGCGCCGCCGGCTGGCCGAGGCCAGGACCCAGGCGCGGCGCGGCATCGCCACCTCCGAGCGCACCAGCCTGCTGGGGACCGCCGCCGAGGAGATGCGCCGCGACCTGCTCGACGCCGTGCAGTTCGTCGGTATGGCCCGCCAGATCTGGCGCAAGGGCGACGACGAACGAGCCCGCGAGCTGCTGGCCCTGGCCCGTGCCAAGGCCCCCCACCAGCCCGAGACTTACAAGCTGGCCGCGGCCGTGGCGGGGGAGGGAGGCCGCTGGGAGGAAGCGGCGGCCGATCTCGCCGAGGCCCTCCGCCTCGATCCCTTCGACGGTGAGTCAGCGGAGCTGCTCTCCCACGCGGAAGAGAAAGCCGGGAAGCTCCCCGCCGCCGCCGAGGCCGGGGTGCACGCCTTCCTGCTCCTGGCCGACCTCGACGCCGCCAAGAAGGGGGACCTCTCCCGGCGGCTCACCCGCCTGCGCCGGCGCCTGGGCTGGAGCCGCGAGGAGCTCGCCGCCGCCTTCGAGCGCCGCCGTGAGCTGCTGGAGGCGACCACCGACCGCCTGGCCTGGAAGCAGGACCTGTGGTTGGGCGAGGCCAGCCGCCCGCCGGGTCGCGCCTTCTTCGGCCCACCCCCCGGGCTTGCCCGCAAGGGCCTGCTGTCGGTGGCCAACCGCCTCGCCGCCGCGCGGGCCTTCGCCGAGCTGGCGGACGACGAGCTGGTGCTGCTCGCCAGCACCGTGCAGGAGGAAGCTCACTCGAAGGGTAGCCTGGTCGCTTCCCGGGAGCAGGCGCAGGCCGACCTCTTCCTGGTCGAGAAGGGCGAGGTCCAGCTGGTGCGGACGGGCTCCTACGGCCCCCTCGTGGTGCGCAGGCTGATGTCCGGCGACCTGCTGGGTGAGGAGCGGTTCTTCGGTGCCGGCGGCCTCGCGGGCGATGCCCTGGCCGTGCGCAGCACCCGTCTGTTGCGCTTCGATGCCAGCGCCCTCGCCGAGGTCCTCACCGGTCACCGCCCTCTCGAGGCCCGCCTCTTGTGGCTGCTCTGGCATGCCCTCGCCGCCAAGCTGCGCAAGAGCAACGAGGAGCTGGCGCGGATCTTCCCGGCGGGAGGCCCGGGGCCTCAAGCCAAGGGGTCCACCAAGGCCGCCGCAAGCGGCGAGCGCCTGGAGGTCGACCACGAGGAGGCCTTGCTTACCCTGGCGAAGAGCGGCCTGTCGAAGCGGGAGCTGGAGCTGCTGGCCCCCTTCGCCACCGAGCAGCGTTTCGCGACCGGCGAGTACGTCTTCCGGGACGGCGATGCCGGGGAGCGGCTCTACGCGGTGGTCTCCGGCAAGGTGGTGATCAGCAAGTTCATCCCGGGCGCCGGGGAAGAGGCCCTCTCTGTTCTCGGACCGGGGGAGATCTTCGGCGAGATGGCCCTGCTCGACGGCCGGCCCCGCTCGGCCGATGCCCGTGCCGACGGCGGCGCCGCCAAGCTCCTGGTGCTCGATCGCGCCGCCATCGCTTCCCTGCTCGCCCGTAGCAGCGAGTCCGCCCTGGAGGTCCTGAGGCTCCTCGGCCGGCTCCTCGCCAGCCGCCTGGCCGAGCTCGACGAGAAGATCGTCCTCTGGCGCATCCTCACCAGCCCGGAGATGCACGAGGCCGAGGCGGAGAGGGTGACGGCGGGGGGGCGGTAGGGGCCCTTACCCCGGCAACCCCACGGTCACCTTGATCGCCTCCGGATGCAGGTGGCGGCGGGCGGCTGCTTCTACCGCGGTGCGGTCGACGGCGGCGAGGGCGGCGGCCCGGGCTTGCGGGTCGTCCACTGGCAGGCCGTAGACCTCGGCCTCGGCGAGGATCTCCGCCCACTGGCGGGCGGTCTCACGGCGGAAGGGCTCGCGGCCGGCGAGGTAGGCCCGGGCCTCGCCGACCTCCGGCTCGGTCACTCCCGCGGCGAGCAGCCGGGCAAGCTCGTCGCGCACGCTCGCCTCGGCCTGGTCGAGGTTCTCCGGCCCGGTGCCGACGTAGGCCATGAAGCGCCCGGGGTCGAGCCCGGCACCGGCGACGGTCTGGGCGAAGGTCGAGTAGGCCAGACCCTCCCGCTCGCGGATCCGGGTGGGCACTCGCCCGGCGAGCCCGGAGCCCGCGCCCAGGATCACGGCCAGCACTTCGAGGGCGGTGTACTCGGGGTGGGTGCGGGGCACGGTCAGATGCCCGAGATAGAGATGGGCCTGGTCCCCCCCGCGCAGCCGCACCTCGCGGCGGGGTCCGCCCCCCTGCGGCTCGGGCGGCTCGGCCGGTGAGGCCGCTGCCCCGGCCGCGCGCGCGAAGACCGCCGCCACGCGGTCCGCTGCCTCCTCCTCGTCGAGATCTCCAGTCAAGGTCACCAGCAGGCCGCGAGCGAGCCCGGCGGCGAGGAAGGACGAGCAGTCCTCGGTGGTCAGCCGGGCCAGGCTCGCGGCGTCCCCGTGCAACGGGCGGGCGCGGGGGTGGGGGGTGTAGAGCTGCTCCTGGAAGCCCCAGGCCGTCAGCACCTCGGGCTGGTCGGCCAGGCTCTCGAGCTCGGCCGCCGCCTGGCGCCGCACCCAGTCACAACGGTCGGGGGCGAAGGCGGGCTCGAAGAGGATCTCGGCGGCCCAGTCGAGGGCTCGCTCCAGGTCCGGGGCCAGCGCGTCGAGGGCGATGCCGACGGCCTCCGTGGAGCCGCTGGTCTGGAGGATCATGCCCCGGCTCTCGAGATCCTCCGCCAGGCGCCGCCAGTCGCGCCGCCGGGTGCCCTCGGCGAGCATCCGCCCGGTGATCAGGGCCTGGCCGGGCACCTCCTCCACACGAGCCCCACCGCCGACCATGACTCGCAGGGCCACCACCGGCGCCCCGGGCACCCGTCGCACCCGGACCCGCAGACCGTCGCGCTCCACCCGGGTACCGATCAAGAGGGCCTCCCCGCTGGCTCGGCGGGCAGCGACCAGCCGAGCACGCCGCCCTGGCCGGGATCCAGCCAGCGCGCGGCTGCCCGCTTGAGGTCGTTCTGGTCGGCGGCGAGCAGACGGCCCAGCTGGCGTTCGGGATGGCGCAGGTCGAAGAGGGTGAGGGCGCCGCCCAGGGCCAGCGCCTGCTGGTGCACCCGCTCATGGCCGAAGATCCAATCCGCGACGGCGATCTGCTTGGCCCGCTCGACCTCCTCCTCGCTCGGCCCCGACGCCGAGAGGCGCTCCAGCTCGGCGAACAGCACCTCCTCGGCCCGGGCCGGGTCCTCACCCGGCACCAGCTCGGCAGCCACCGCCAGGAAGCCCGTCTCGAGGGATTCGGCGACGTCCACCGACACCCAGGAGCAGATCTGTCCTTCGTCGACCAGGGCGCGGTGCAGCCGGCTCGCCCGACCTCCCCCGAGCACCGTGACCAGGAGCCGCAGGGCGGGATGGCTCGGGTGGGTGGCGTGAGGCGCCAGACGCAGCAGGAGCAGCCGCGGCACCTCGCCCTGGCGGCGGGTCACGCGCACCAGCTCCGTGGGCGCCGCCGGCGCCGGCGGCGGCATGCGCACCAGACCCCGCCCTCCGGCCACCGGGGCGAAGCAGGCCCGGGCAGCGGCCTCGGCCTCGGGGCCGACGTCGCCGCCGATCACCAGCACGGCGTTCTCCGGCCGGTAGAAGCGGGCGTGGAAGGCGGCCAACTCGTCCCGCCCGATTCGCAGCAGGTCCGCCTCGGTGCCGAGCACCGGCCGGCCGTAGGGATGGGGCTGGAAGAGCGCGGCCATGGCCTCGGTCTCGAGGGCGTCCCAGGGATCGCTGGCGCTCATCGAGATCTCCTCGAGGATCACCTGGCGCTCCGAGGCGACCTCGTCGGGATCGAGGGTGAGGTTCTCCATGCGATCGACCTCGATCGCCAGGGCCTCGGTCCAGCGGTCGGCGGCGAAGTCGAAGTAGTAGGCGGTGAGGTCGTGGCTGGTGAAGGCGTTGTTGACGCCACCCAGGGCCTGGGTCAGCCGGTCGATCTCACCCGGGCCGTAGTTCCTCGAGCCCTTGAACATCATGTGCTCGAGGAAGTGGGCGGTCCCTCCCAGGCCCGGCTCCTCGTCGCGAGCGCCGGCCCGGTAGAACAGGGCGCAGGTCACCACCGGCGCGTTGCGGCTCTCGACCCGGCAGAGGGTGAGGCCGTTGGCCAGCACCTGGTGCCGGATGATGCCCGGGAGGGCGGGGGGGACCTCGGGTCGGGGTTGCACCATGCCTCTACTCCTTCGCCAGACGGACCTCGATCCGCCGTCGTCGTTCCTCTGCTGCCTGCGCGACCTCGACCTCGAAATCGACCGCCCGGTGCCCTGGCGCCACCAGGCTGATCCGGTGCCGGCCGGGGGCCAGGCGCAGCCAGCCACGCCCCAGCCCGCCATAGAGGCTCACCCCGCCCCGGTCCGAGCCGTCGACCAGCACCCGGGCCGTGCGCGGCTCCACCCGGAAGGCGATGGCCTCCCGGACCTCGACCAGCACCATCTCCTTCCCGGCCGGAGCTGTGGCGGGGGCCGCCGGCCGGTTCGCCGAGCCCGGCCGGCTCTCGACCTCGCGCCGCGGCGCGGGCTCGGGCTGGGCCGGTGGCTCGCTCGGCGCCGGCACCGGCTGTGCCGGCTCTTCCTGGCGCAGCTCCCGTGTCGGCTCCGAGGCTGGGGAGCCCGCCGGAGCGCTCGGCGTCGTGGGGGTCGCAACCGGCGGGGGAGCCGAGGGTTCCCGGGGCGCCAACCAGATCGCCACCAGCACGGCGAGCGCACCTGCCGCCAGCAGCAGCGGCAGGCGCCAGCGGCGCCCTCCGGAGCCATCGGCGAGGGTGGCCGGTGGTTCCGGCCGGGCCGTCGCCGGGCCGGTAGCCGGCAGGGCCTGGGTGGGTGCGGCTGGGTCGGCGCCGCCACCGGGCGGCACCGCGGCCGCGAGCGGCCGTGCGAGAAGCTCGGCAGGCAGGCTGCGCTCCAGCTCGGCGAGGGCGGCCACCAGCTCGCCGGCCGTGGCGTAGCGCTCGCTCCGGTCCTTGGCCATGAGGCGCCCCAGCACCATCTCGAGGGGAGCCAGGGCGGGATCGCCGGAGCGGAAGATCGGTGCCGGCTGGGCATTCAAGATCTGGTAGATCAGGGTCGAAAGGGTGTCGCCCTCGAAAGGGCGGTGGCGAGACAGCAGCTCGTAGAGCACCACGCCGAGGCCGAAGAGGTCGGCCCGGCCGTCGAGCTTCTCGCCCCGCACCTGCTCCGGGGCGAGGTAGTGGGGGCTCCCCACCACCCAGCCCGAGTGGGTCATGTCGGTGGACTGGTCGGCCAGCTTGGCGATGCCGAAGTCGCTGATCTTGACCCGCCCCCGGCCGTCCAGGAGCAGGTTCGCCGGCTTTATGTCGCGGTGGATGACGCCCTGGGAGTGGGCGTAGTCGAGCCCCTCGGCCGCCTCGCGCACGACGCGCAGGATCTCGCCCAGGGTGAAGGGAGGGCTCTCCTGGAGCCGGACCGCGAGGTCCGAGCCGTCGACGTGCTCGAAGGCGAGGAAGAGGATGCCAGCCTCCTCGTCGGCCTCGAAGAGGGTGACGATGCGCGGATGGATCAGCCTGCCGGCGGCCTTGGCCTCGAGCAGCAGGCGGCGCTTGCGGTCCTCGATCTCCTCCGGGCTGCCTTCGAGCTGCACCGTCTTCAAGGCGATCAGCCGCTCGATGCGTGGATCCCTCGCCAGGTAGACCTGCCCCATCGCCCCCTTGCCGAGGGTGCGCAAGACCTCGAAGCGGCCGATCGCGGCCGGCGCGCTCGAGCTGGGCATCGTGGGCTCGCTGGGCATGATCGTTCAGGGCTCGAGAGTCGCCGTCAACCCTTCGAGGCCGTAAGGCTGCCGCTCCTGCCGCGGGTAGACGTGGCGGCTGTGCTCGCGAAAGCAGCTCGCCGCCGGATCCCAGCGAAGGCAGGAGACGGAGATCGTACCGCCGTCGGCGACGATCCAGTTGCAGGTGTTGGTGAATTGCTCGCTGCCCCGGCCGCGGTTCGAGGTGGTGGTGCCGGTGTGGACGATGACCACCGGCGGCAGGCCCCGGGGGTAGAAGTCCTCCGAGCTGCCGATGTAGCTGATGTGCTGGTGGCCGGAGAGCACCAGGTCCACCCCGGTGCGGGCGAAGACCTCGAGGGCTTGCCGGGCGTGGGTCGCCACGCGCTGGGAGTCGAAGGCCGGCGGCGCGATCAGATGGTGGTGGGCCACGACCACCTTGAGCACGCTCTCCGGCGTCGCGGCGAGCAGCTTCTCGAGCTGCGCCAGCCTCCTGAGCCCGATCCGACCGTCCTTGAAGGTCCAGCCGTGGGCGGTGTTGACGCCCACCACCAGCAGCTCGTCGTCGCGGTGTACCGGCTCGAGCTCACGGGAGAACCACCGCCGGTAGGCACCGAACGGAATGAAGATGCGCTCCCAGACGCGGTAGAGGGGTACGTCGTGGTTTCCGGGCACCACCACGGAGGGCACGGGGAAGCGGTCCACCCAGGCGCGGGCCTCCCGGAACTGCCAGGGCTTGGCCCGCTGGGTGAGGTCGCCGGAGACGACGACGAGGTCCGGGCGTCGCTCGTCGAGAAAGGAGAGCACGCCAGCCGCCACCTCGGGCACGTGCTTGGGCCCGAAGTGGACGTCGGAGATGTGGAGGATCTGGCGCAAGCAGCGAGAAGAGGCGCCGAGCTACACCAGGTCGTCACCCAACAGCTGGTTGACGTGCTCGCTGATGCGTTCGGCGGCGAGCTCGGAGAGGGCCTGGACGATCTCGTCCCCCTTGGTTCGGGCCAGGAAGAAACCGCCCAGGGCCGCCAGGGCGACCGCCGGCCAGGGGTAGGCGCGTACCAACTCCTGCCAGTCGAGGCGCTCGGGGAGCAGATCCTCGAGCAGCTCACGGGGAGCCGTCGCCGGGCGCGGGCGCGGCGGAGCTTCTTCGCTGATCTCGGGGTCGAGGTCGTCCAGCTCTTCGGTCACGCTCTCTCCTCAGGGCACCCTCAGTCGGAGTCCCGACTGCGGCGACGCACCAGGAAACCGATCAGGAAGCCGACGCCGGCGGCGATCAGGATCGCCTTGCCCGGGTTGTCACGGATGTATTGGGTGGTGTCCTCCGCGAGGCTGTCGACGTTCTTGCGCACCTTGCGGTATCCGGTGCGAACCGCCTCGGCGGTCTCGCGGTAGCGCCGTCGGGCGGCGTCGGCGGCGCGGGCGGCGCCGCGGCGGACGTCCTCGGAAACTCGCTCGTAACGCTCGCCGACCTCGTCGCCCAGATCCTCCAGGCGGTCACGGGCGGAATCGTAAGTGTCGCGCGCCAGGTCCGCGGCGTCCTCGGCGAGATCCCTCGCGCGCTCGACGGCGTCCTCGGCGGCCTCGAATCGTCTGTCCTTGGCCATGATCGACCTCCTCGGCCCATCATACGAAACCGGGCCGCGTAAGGGCTATCCTCTTCGCTTTTTACACCACTTCGATCTTGGTGACGTTCTGGAAACCTCGGGGCAGCGGCTTGCCGCGATGGGCACGGTCGCCGCGGAAGCCGTCGAGGTCGCCGCCCTTCAGGTTCAGGGGGCGTTTGCCGGCGATCACCCGCAGCGAGCCACCCTCGGGTAGCACGGCCAGGGCGGTCACCGACTCCTCGCCGGCCTTGCTGCGGGGGATCGAGAGCAGCTTGACTCCCTTGCCGCGGGGCATCCGGGGCAGCTCCGAGGCCGGGAACACCAGCAGTCGACCGGCGCTCGAGGCGACGGCGATCGAGTCGGTCTCGGCCGAGCCGACGGCCACCGGCGCCAGAGCGCGTGCGTCTTCCCCCACCACCAGCACGGCCTTGCCCGCCTTGTTCTTGGCCAGCAGCTCGCCCAGGGTGGTGAGGAAGCCGTAGCCGGCAGAAGAGGCGATCAACAGCAGATCGTCGTCGTTGCCCAGCAACACGCTGAGGAACGCCGCGCCCGGGGGCGGGGCGAGGCTCGAGGTCAGGGGCTCGCCGTGGCTGCGCGCCGAGGGCAGGCCATGGGCCGGCAGCGAATAGGAGCGGCCGGTCGAGTCGAAGAACACCGCGCTCTGGTTGCTGCGCCCCCGTGCGGCGGCGAGGAAAGCGTCGCCGCTGCGGTAGGCCAGGCCCTCGGCGTCGATGTCGTGGCCTTTGGCGGCGCGCACCCAGCCCTTCTCGGAGAGCACCACCGTCACCGGCTCGGTGGGCAGCAGCTCCGTCTCGTCCCAGGCCCGGGCGGCCTCGCGGCGGCGGATGGGCGAGCGCCGGGCGTCACCATGCTCCTGGGCGGCGGCGGCCAGCTCGGTCTTGACCTGGTCGCGCAGTCGCCCCTCGGACGAGAGGACGCGCTCCAGCTCGAAGCGCTCCTGGAGCAGCTCGTCCTGCTCGCCACGGATCTTCATCTCCTCCAGGCGGGCGAGGTGGCGCAGCTTGGTCTCGAGGATCGCCTCGGCCTGCAGGTCGGAGAGGCCGAAGCGCTCCATCAACACCGGCTTGGGCTCCTCCTCGGTGCGGATGATGCGGATCACCTCGTCGAGGTTCAAATAGGCCGCGAGCAGACCTTCGAGGATGTGCAGGCGAGCGTTGACCCGGTCGAAGCGGTGCTGCAAGCGCCGCCGCACGGTCTCGATGCGGAAGGAGAGCCACTCCGCGAGCAGGGTCTTGAGCGTGTAGAGCCGCGGCCGGCCGTCGAGGCCCACGGCGGTCATGTTCACCCGGTAGGTGCGCTCGAGGTCGGTGGTGGCGAAGAGGTGAGCCATCAGGGGCTCGAGGTCCACCCGGTTCGAGCGCGGCACGATCACCAGGCGGGTGGGGTTCTCGTGGTCGGACTCGTCGCGCAGGTCCTCGACCATGGGCAGCTTCTTCTGCTGCATCTGGGCGGCGATCTGGGCCAGCACCTTGGCTCCGGAGACCTGGTAGGGCAAGGCAGTCACGACTACGTTGCCGTCCTCCTCCTCCCAGGCCGCCCGCAGGCGCAGCGAGCCGGAGCCCCCCTCGTAGATCGCCGCCAGCTCTTCCGGGGCGCTGATGATCTCGGCCTCGGTGGGATAGTCCGGCCCGGGCAGGTGGACCACCAGCTCCTCGGTGGTGGCGTCCGGATGGTCGAGCAGGTGGATCGCCGCCGCCACCAGCTCCCGCACGTTGTGGGGGGGGATGTCGGTCGCCATGCCGACGGCGATCCCCGAGGCGCCATTGGCCAGGATGTGGGGCAGGCGGGCCGGCAGCCACTTGGGCTCTTCGAGGGTGCCGTCGAAGTTGGGGCCCCAATCGACCGTGCCCTGCTCCAGCTCCGAGAGCAGCGCCTGGGCGAAACGGGTGAGCCGGGCCTCGGTGTAGCGCATGGCGGCGAAGGACTTGGGATCGTCCTGGCTGCCCCAGTTGCCCTGGCCCTCGATCAGCGGGTAGCGATAGCTGAAGGGCTGGGCCATCAGCACCATGGCCTCGTAGCAGGCGGAGTCGCCGTGGGGGTGGAACTTACCGAGCACGTCGCCGACCGTGCGGGCGCTCTTCTTGAACTTCGCCGCCGCCGACAGGCCCAGCTCGGACATGGCGTAGACGATGCGCCGCTGCACCGGCTTCAAGCCGTCGGCGAGGTAGGGCAGGGCGCGGTCGAGGATGACGTACATCGAGTAGTCGAGGTACGCCTTCTCGGTGAACGCCGCCAGGGGCAGCCGCTCGACCTCGTGAAAAGGCAGGGCCGGCGGCGGAGGGCCGCCACCGGAGGAACGGGAAGCACGCTTGGCCATGGCGGCGGGAGTCTAATCGAAGCCCTATGGCAGCAACCCCAGCCCCAGCGCCTGGCTCTTCTCCCTCAAGGGCGGCAGCTCCTTTTCGAGCAGGGCCTCGACCTCGGTGACGGCCCTTTCGACCGCCTTGCCGGCGGCTTCGAAGTAGCCCAGGTGGGTGGCGGTCACCGGCTGGAAGGTGGAGTCGAAGAAGCTCGCCGCCGTGCCGATCGCGCTCTGGGCGTCCGTCTCCGCCGCGATGCCTTTGGTCACCTCGGGCGGCTGCCAGAGCTTCTTCTCCGCCTCGAGCAGCTGCTTCTTGAAGCCTTCCACCGCCTTGACGAAGGCGCGGTGGGGGTCCTCCTCGGGGATCTCGGTCGCCGGGTCCCGCTCCTTGCGGCGGTCGACGTCCCGCTGCGCCAGCTCGGCCAGGCGGGTGGCGTCGGCGCGCGCGTCCTGGAGCCGGCGCAGGGAGTCGGTCAAGGTCTCCTGCAGCTCGCCCAGCCGAGCCCAGGACTCGGCCTTGGCCCGGTATTGCTCCGGCGTGGTGGGGATCCGCGGGTCGGCGAGCACGGTCAGGGGCCGGCTCTCGCGGGCGTCGCCAAAGGCGACCGTCACCTGGTACTCGTCCGGCACCACCGGTGGCTGGATGCCGCCGCGCCAGGGGTTGGGAGGCACCGGCGAGCGGTAGGGGTCGCGGCGCAGGTTCCAGACCACTCGGTTCAAGCCCTGCTTCACCTCGGTCTCGAAGCGCCGTACCAGGGCGCCGGTGGCGTCGCGCACTTCGATCGTGGCCTTGGTCGGCTTCGGCTTCTCCCCCTCGGCCGGCGGCGTGGGCGGCCGAGTGCGCTCGACCTCCGGGTCGGGGTGGGGCAAGTGGGGGGCGGCGAGGTAGAAGGAGATCAGGGCGCCGTAGGCGCGGTTTTCACCGCGGAACTGCGACTGCGAGTTGATGGTGTCGAGCATGTTGGGCTTGAGCTGGACCTGCTGGGCTGGCGCCAGCTCGAAGAGGGTCAGGGTCTTCGCCGGATCGAGGGTGGCCAGGCCGCGCAGGGGGCGGATGTCGTCGATCACGTACATCGCCCGGCCGTGGGTGGCGACGATCAGGTCGTGCTCCCGCGGGTGGATCGCGAGGTCCATCACCGAGGCCGTGGGCAGGCCGTGACGAAAGCGCAGCCAGCTCTTGCCGGCATCGATGGAGACGTACAGCCCCAGCTCGGTGCCCAGGAACAGCAGGTTCGGCTCCACCGGATCTTGGAGCAGCACCAGGGCGTAGCCGTCGACGCCCTGGGTGGCGATGCGGGTCCAGCGCCGGCCGTAGTCGTCCGCCCGGAAGGCGTAGGTCGCGAGGTCCGAGCGGCGGTGGTTGTCGAAGACCACGAAGGCCGTGCCGGGGGTGTGGGCCGAGGGCATGATGTGCGGTACCCAGGTGCCCTCGGGCACACCGCGGGAGGGCGGCACGCCGCGGGCGCCGTCGGCCACCTGGCTCCAGGTGGTGCCGCCGTCGCGGGTGACCGCCACCCGGCCGTCGTCCGTGCCCACCCAGAGCACTCCCTGCTCGCGCTCGGCGGGGGCGATGGTGATGATCGTGGTGTGGTTCTCGGCGCCGGTGACGTCCGGCGTCAGGCCGCCGGACTCGCGTTGCTTCTGCTTCTCGGGGTCGTTGCCGGTGAGGTCCGGGCTGATCACCGTCCAGGTGTTGCCGCGGTCGGTCGATTTGTGGACGAACTGGCTGCCGTAGTAGATCGTCCCCGGCTCGAAGGGGTCCTGGGCGAAGCCGGCGTTCCAGTTGAAGCGCAGGGCCGTGTCGGGGCCCGGTGCCGCCGGCCGGATGGCGAAGCGCTCACCGTTGTCGAGGTCCCAACGAATGAGGTAGCCCTCCTGGCTCATGGCGTAGCCGCGGCGGGAGCTCTCTGGGTCCGGGGCGGTGTCGAAGCCGTCGCCGAAGCCCACTTCCACCCAGTGGCTGTTGCGGATCGGCCCCATCTCCCACAGTGACGAGGGGCCCCGCCAGGAGCCGTTGTCCTGCAGGCCGCCGTAGAGGTTGTAGGGCCGGTCCAGGTCGTAGCGCACGTGGTAGAACTGGGCCAACGGCAGGTTGGTGACGAAGCGCCAGGTGGCCCCGCGGTCGTGGCTCAAGCCCACGCCGCCGTCGTTGCCGTTGATCATCAGCCGGCCGTCGTCGGGGTGGATCCACAGGGCGTGGTGGTCGGGGTGCAGCTGGCCCCAGCCGATCATGGTCTCGAAGCTCTTGCCGCCGTCGTTCGAGACGTCGGTCTGGCCGGTCAGGCGGTAGACGCGATCCGGCCGTTCGGGATCGACCCGCAGGTCGGCGTAGTAAAACGGCCGTTCGGAGACGTCGACGCTCTTGTTGACCGTCTTCCAGGTGTAGCCGCCGTCCTCCGAACGCAGCAGGGCGCTGTCCTTGGCTTCGACCAGGGCGTAGACCACCCGCGGGTCGCTCTTGGCGATGGCCACGCCGATGCGCCCCAGCTCGCCCGCAGGCAGGCCGTCCTTGGCCGTGGCCTTGCGCCAGGTCTCGCCGCCGTCCACCGTCAGGTAGAGCCCCGAGCCCGGCCCGCCGGACTTGAAGAACCATGGCCAGCGGCGGTACTCCCACATCGCCGCGAAGAGCTTGTTGGGGTTGCCCGGGTCCATCACCAAGTCGGCGGCGCCGGTCTTCTCGTCGACGTGGAGGATGCGCTGCCAGGTCTTGCCGCCGTCCCGGGTGCGGTAGACGCCCCGCTCCGGGTTCTCGCCCCACATCCGGCCGAGGGCCGCGACGTAGACGGTGTCTGGATCGGTGGGGTGGGGCAGGATGCGGTGGATGCGCTTGGTCTGCTCGAGCCCCAGGTGCTGCCAGGTGCGTCCGCCGTCCTGGGTGCGGTAGACGCCGCGGCCGAAGGAGGCCGAGTTGCGCAGGTTGCCCTCGCCGGTGCCCACCCAGACGACGTTGGGGTTGGCGGGTGAGATCGCCAGGGCGCCGATCGAATGCACCGCTTCGCGGTCGAACACCGGCGTCCAGTGCGAGCCGCCGTTCACCGACTTCCACACGCCGCCGGTGGCGGCGCCGATCCAGATCGTCGAGGGGTCCGCGGCCACGGCGTCGATGGCCGCCACCCGGCCGCTCATCCCGGCCGGGCCGATCGAGCGGGCGGTGAGCCCGGCGAGCAGGGCCGGATCGAGGCCCGGGGCCTCGGCTGCGGCTCCGAGGCCGCCGAGAAGTAGGCAGCAGGTGGCGAGGGATGAAGCGAGGAGGCGGGTGAGAGTGGTCCGGCGCATGGAAGACCCTCCAGGACGGCGATTCGAAGGAAGCTGCGCCGGCAGGCTAGCGCAGGCGGAGGTGGGGCTCAAGGCCAGGCTCCCGGCACAGGGATGGATCTCCGCTTTCGCGCGGATGACGACTGGATTCGACGCTCCTCTTCGTCCCGGCAGGGACGTGGTTACGTAGCGTGGGGTTTGAACCCCTCGCGCGAGGGTGACGCGCTCGCCAGGCCGGCGCGAGGCACCGAGGTGCCTCGCTACCTATACACGTCCCTGGCGGGACGGGGGATGACGGCAGGTAAGAATGCCGTTCCTTCCGATGCGTTCCCCTAGAATGAGCCAACCCATGCGCTCCGCCCTCCTCGTCGGCCTCGGTGGCTTTGCCGGCTCAGTCTGCCGCTACTGGCTGGGTGGGGCGGTGCACCGTTTCGCGGGTGCCGCCTTCCCGTGGGGCACCCTGGCTGTCAACCTCCTCGGTTGCTTCGTGATCGGCTGGTTGGCGGGGCTCGCCGAGCTGCGCGGAGTGCTCTCCGCCGAGCTGCGGCTGCTCTTGCTGGTGGGCTTCCTGGGCGGCTTCACCACCTTCTCGAGCTTCGGCTGGGAGACCTTCTCGCTGCTGCGCGGCGGGGAGCTGTGGAAGGCCGGCGCCAACGCCGGGCTGCACCTGGTCACGGGCCTCCTCGCGGTCTGGCTGGGTCACGGCCTCGCCCGGCTCGAAGGATGACCGTTTGGAGGGATGACCGATGATGCTGCCCCGCGACGGTTGCCTGCTGCGCATCTTCCTCGGCGAGTCGGACCGCCACGAGGGCGTGCCGCTCTACGAGTGGCTGGTCAAGGAAGCTCGCCGCCAGGGCCTTGCGGGCGCCACGGTGCTGCGCGGGCTCGAGGGCTTCGGCGCCAGGAGCCGCATCCACACCGCGCGCATCCTGCGCCTCTCCACCGACCTGCCGATCTTGCTCGAGATCGTCGACACGCGGGAGAAGATCGAGGCCTTCCTGGCTGTCACGGAAGGTGCCATCACCGAGGGCCTCGCGACGCTCGAGAAGGTGGAGATCCGGTTCTACCGGAGTGGTGGATAGGGCGCGGGCGTTTCCGGCTGAGATCGTCTGGCTAGCCGTTGCGCCTCGCCGCTCTCCCAGCCTTCCAGGTTGGTGAAGACCACCTCGAGCCCCGCCACCTCGCGCACGTACGGTGCGCCTCCCTGAGGACTGAGCAGGTAGTTCGCTCCCTTTGGATGCAGGGAGCGGAAAGCGGCGAGAGACTTGGTTGAGAATGCCTCGGGGTCCCACTTGCACTCGACGGTGTCACAGCTGCCCTGGGGCCCAGGCAAGACGAAATCCACCTCTCTCTTGTCCTTGTCCCGCCAGGTGAAGACCGACTCGGCACCCCGTTCAACAGAGAGGGTATCCAGGACGAGGTGCTCGAACAGCAGTCCAAGCTCCCGCTCGTGCGGCTCTCCCCAGCCATTGGCGAAGCTGACGAAGCCGGTGTCGAATCCGTACACCTTGGGTTGGAGCAGGATCTCCCTTCGGCTGCCGCGGTGGAAAGGCCGTATCGAGCGAGAGACGTGGGTGACGTCGAGGACCTCGAGGTAGCTGGCGACCGTGGGGCGGGCCAAGCCTATGTGCTTTGCCAGCGAGCTGATCTCCAGGAGCCCGCCGCTCTGGCGCAGAACCAGCTCGACGAGCTTCAGGAACTCCCTACGCTTTGCGACGCGAAAGAGCTCCTGGATGTCCCGGGCGAAGTAGGAGTCGAGCCACTCGGAGTAGAAGGCCGGGTCGCGAGAGTTCGCGAGAAGTGCCTCAGGGAGGCCCCCGAGGAGCAGCCGTTTCTCGAGGGAAGATCCTCCAAACGCCGGCAACTCTCGATGAAGCACTGGCAGTAGATGAATCGACCTCTTGCGCCCCGTCAGACTGTCCCGGAACTTCTGGGTCGCAGCCAGAGTCGACGATCCGGTGGCGAGAACCTTCAGGTGGGGCCATTCGTCGGCAGCAATTTTCAGCACTCGGCTCGGATCGAGCAGCTGGTGGATCTCGTCGAAGACAACGGTGCCGGTCTCGAGCGAGGCATAGAAGCGCTCGGGATCTTCGAGCAACCGCGCTGTGCTCGGCAGGTCACAGTTGACGAAGCGGGCCCCCGGCAGCTCGCGAGCCAGCGTGGTCTTGCCGACCCGCCGGACACCACTGAGCCAGACCACCGGGACGCTCTCCCACGCTCGCTGCAGCTGCCCGAGCCAGAACGGGCGGGCGATCCGGTTGTCCGACCGCATGGCAGGCGCATTTTACACGTGGTCGGACCAGGTGGAAGAACCACCTTACATCTGGTCGAATTCTGCGGGCGCCCCCACCAACCCAGCAGCGCCTTGATCCGCTTCGGCCTACGGTTCGTAGTGCGTGGCCTGGTGCCGGATGTCGGCGCCGTCGACGAAGTAGATGACGTCCTCGCAGATGTTGGTGGCGTGGTCGGCCACCCGCTCCAAGTTCAGGGCGATCAGCAGCAGGTGCAGGGCGATCGAGGCGGTCTTGGGCTGCTCGATCATGTAGGTCAGCAGCTCGCGGAAGAGCTGGTGGTAGAGGGCGTCGATGGTGTCGTCGCGCTGCCAGACCTCGCGGGCGAGGCGGCTGTCACGCTGGACGAAGGCGTCCAGGCAGTCGTGCACCATCTCGCGGGTGAGCTGGGCCATGTGCGGCAGGTCGATGTAGGGCTTGAGCTGCGGCTCCAGGTTCACCACCAGGGCGGACTGCGCGATGTTCTTCGCCGAGTCCCCCATGCGCTCGAGGTCGTTGACGATCTTCATCGACACCACCAGGAACCGCAGGTCGCTCGCCGTGGGCTGGCGCGTGGCCATCACCGTCACGCAGGTCTCGTCGATCGACTTCTCGAGCCGGTCCACCTCGCGGTCCCGCTCGACCACGCGCCGGGCCAGCTCCGAGTCCCGCTCGACCAGGGAGGCCATGGCGCTGCCCACCATCTCCTCGACGATGCCGCCCATCTCGAGCAGGCGCTGCCGGATCTGGTGCAGCTCCTGGTCCATGTGTCGCTCCATGCCTTCCGTCCTTTCCGGGGCCCTGTCCCGGCCGTGCCGGCGGCGAGCCTACCGGCGCGGAGTCTCTGCGGTCTGACACCTCGGTGACAGCCCTGCGACGGCAGTGCCGGGTGGTGTCGGGGTAGCATTCCCGGAATGGCCAAGAAGAGCAAGGGGCGCGTTGCCGAGGAGAAGGCGGGGGAGGCCGGGCGCCGGAGCGCCGTGCAGGTACGGGACCGCTCGGGAGTGCTCCATCCCTTCCTGCGCGGCATGGTCGCCCACGACCTGGTGCAGCGGGGCCTGCCCTTCGAGGACGCCTACGCCGCCGCGCGAGCCGTGCGCGACCGCCTGGCCGGCCGCGAGGAGATCTCCACCGCCGGGCTCAAGGAGCTGATCGACCGCCAGGTCGAGGAGATGTTCGGCACCGAGACGGTGGCGCAGCTGTCGCCGGCCGCCTGGCCCCGGCCCCCCGAGATCGAGGTGGTCTACCAGGGGCGCATCCAGCCCTTCTCCCGCGGTCTGCTGGCGAGGAGCCTCGCCGCCGCCGGCGTCGATCTCGATCGTTCCTATCGCCTCGCCACCGACCTCCAGGTCCAGCTGCGCCAGGAGGGTATCCAGCGTCTGAGCAGCGAAGAGGTGGCCCGCCGGGCCGGCGAGCTGCTCGAGCGCATGGAAGGAGCGGGCGCCGCCGGCCGCTATCGCATGGTGCGGCGGATCCAGCGGCTGAACCGCCCGCTGGTGATCTACCTCGGGGGTGCCTCCGGCACCGGCAAGTCCACCCTCGGCCTCGAGCTCGCCCCCCTGCTGCGCATCTACCGCATCAACGCCACCGACACCATCCGCCAGGTGATGCGCATGCTGGTGGCACCGGCGATCTTGCCCTCGCTCCACACCTCGAGCTTCGAGGCACCGCTGCTCTTCGAGGCTACGCCCCTCGACCTGGCCGAGCGGCCGGCGGCCGACGCCAAGCTGATCGCCGCGTTCACCGAGCAGGCGACGCGCGTCTGCGTGGGGGTGCGGGCGGTGGTCGAGCGGGCGATCGTCGAGAACATGAGCGTGATCGTCGAAGGGGTTCACCTGGTGCCACCGATCGTGCCGCTTTCCGATCTCGAGGGGGCGGTGCACCAGATCTCGATCATCCTGACGACTCTCAACGAGGAGACCCACCGCTCCCGTTTCCTCTCGCGCTCCCGCGTGGCGCCGCGCACGGCCGAGCGCTACCTCGAGAACTTCGGGGCGATCCGTGCCCTCCAGGACCACCTGATCGAGCTGGCCGAGGCGTGGGACGTGCCCCTCTTCGACACCTCGGACGGCGAAAGCGCCACCCCCCGCGCCGTGCGCCTGGTCACCGGCCTCCTCCATGAGCGCCTGCCGTGGCTGGGGGGTGTCGAGCCCGAGCCGGGAGTGGCGACGACCCCCACCCTGCTGCTGCTGATCGACGGCCTCCCCGATCACCCGACCCGCGCCCTCGGGGGGCGGACCCCGATGTCGGCGGCGAACAAGCCCACTCTCGATCGCCTGGCCCGGGAGGGCCAGACCGGCCTCTGCGATCCGGTCGCCCCGGACGTGGTGCCGGACACCGCCTCGGGCACCCTGGCCCTCCTCGGTCAGTCGCCCCTGGCGATGAAGCGCGGGCCGGTGGAGGCCCTGGGCACCGATCTCGAGGTCGAGCCGGGGGACATCGCCGTGCGCGGCAACCTGGCGACCCTTTCCGAGGAAGGCAAGGTGGTCGACCGGCGGGCGGGGCGCATCCGCCAGGAGGCCCCCCTGCTGGCCGAGGCCCTCGATCGCCTGGAGATCCCCGGTGCCGAGGGCGAGGAGGTCGAGGTGCGAGTGCGCGCCACCACCGAGCACCGTCTGTCGATCGTGCTGCGCGGGCCGCGGCTGTCCTCGGCGGTGCAGGGGAGCGACCCGGGCGACGGGGCGCCGCCGGGTCCGCCGCTGGCCCCCCGCCCCCTCGACCCCCGTGACGAGCAGGCAGTGCGCACGGCTCGCCTGCTGGCCCTCTTCGAGGCCGAGGCACGGCGCATCCTCGCCGCCCACCCGGTCAACAAGAAGAGGCAGAAGGCCGGCCTGCCCCCGGCCAACACCGTGCTCACCCGCGGCGCCGGCCGCGTCTTCCGCCTGGAGGGCCTCGAGCGACACGGGCTGCCGCTGTCCTTCAGCTGCATCTCGGGCGACCTGACGATCCTGGGCCTCGCCGCCTGGTTGGGCGGGCGGGCGATCACCGGGCCGGAGATGACCGCAAACCTAGACACCGACATCGAGGCCAAGCTCGAGAAGGCCGAGGCCGCCCTGGCCGAGGACGATCTGGTGGTGGTGCACTTGAAGGGCGCCGACATCGCTTCCCACGACCAGCGGCCGGACCTCAAGGTGGCCTACCTGGAGCAGGTGGACCGCGCCCTCGGCGTCTTGCTCGCCCGCTGGGAGGGTCGCTTGCGCGTGGCCGTGGCCTCCGACCATGCCACCCTCTCCGAGGGCGGGCACCACGCCGCCGACCCGGTGCCCGTGCTGATCTGGGGACCGGGCATCAGCGCCGACAAGGTCACCGTCTTCGACGAGCGCTCGGTCGCCGAGGGCAGCCTGGGTCGCTTTCCCCTCCAGCTGCTGCTGGGGCGGGTGATGGAGCTGGATTAGGAGGGGCAAAGAGGGGCAGGCACGGGGGCCTGCCCCTGCGGAGGACCGGCGACTTCGGTGGTAGGGGCGGCCCCCCGTGACCGCCCTCTTCGCTAGAAGATCAGCTGCAGCTGGAGCCGGAACTCGGCGTCGGTCACGCTGCCGCGGCTGTTCTCGGTCTCGATCTCGCGGTAGTCGGCCTGGAGCTTGTGGTTGTGCTTGTCGAAGTACCAGGAGAAGGCGAGGCCGGTCTCGGTGCGGTCCTGCGGCGTGGCGGTGTCGGGGGCGATCTCGGAGATCCGGGCCGCCAGCTCGATGTTGTTCGGGAAGAGGTAGCCGAGCTGGAGGTAGTAGCCGTCGGTGTCGAGATCGGCGCCGGTTGGCGGCTTCGAGGTCTCGGAGTAGTACTCACCCACCGCGTTCAGCCCCTGCCACTTGAAGGCCACCTCGGCGCCCAGGCGCTCGATGTCGCGCTCGCCGGTGCCGGTGCCGGTGGTGTTCTGCAGGTAGCCGGCGCCCAGCAACAGCTTGGGGGTGGCCGGCCGGTCATGGGCGCTCTCCTCGAGCTTGAACTCGCCGAAGGGGGTCCAGGCCGCGCGGCCCGCGATCATGTACTGGTCGTTGTCGTTGGCCGTGGTGTTGATGCCGTTGCCGTTGTAGAGGCCGAGGTTGTACTCGAAGGTCTTAGCGCTGTTGCTGCCGTTGACGCCGATGCCGATCTGCCGCAGGCCCGAGAAGCGGTCCGAGGCGATCGAGCGGTCGACGAACTGCTGGCGGCCCGAGGAGGTCAGCTCCTGGCGGCCGAAGTAGGACTTGCCCTGGCCGACCCAGAGGGTCGCCATCGGGTTCCAGGCATAGGAGATCTCGGCATCCTCGAGCACCGGGCCGCGGCTGCGCGATTGGGAGACCGTGCCGTTGCTCGCCTGGGTGACGTTGGTGACCACGTCGCCGCCCACCCAGTTCGCCTGGAGCTTGAACTTCACCTTCTTGTTGTAGGCGTCGCCTTCGATGGTGGTCTTCATGCGGCGGATGCGGAAGGAGCCCACGCCGTCCCCCACCTCGGGGTCGGTCTGGGTGAAGCGGCCCTGGACGCGGTTGCTGATCTGGACGGTGCCGGTCTTCATCTGAATGTTGGTCTTGCCGTCTTTGTAGAAGACCCGCTCGTCGAAGAGCTTCTCCGCCTTGGGCGTGGCGCGGTCGTAGCCGGGCAGGTTGTGCTTGAAGAAGTAGAGGTCGGCGGCGGTCTCGTTCTCGGCGACCACGGTCTTGCCGCCTTCGCCGCGGCCGACCAGGGTGATCGACTTGCCCATCTCGCCTGAGGCTTCCCAGCTCTTGTAGGCCTCGGGGGTGTTGAACACGTAGATGCGCCCGTCCTTCTCGGCCTCCTGGTAGTAGAGGCCCTGGACCTGGGCGTGCGCGGTCTGCGGCAGGGCGGCGCCGAGCGCCAGCACGCACACCAGGACAGTAAGGAAGGCTCCTGCTTTGCGCATTCTCGATCTCCTCGATTCTGAGCCGATTGGATGTGGGGCCGCGGCGGGGCCCGAGATCGAGCTGCCGGCGGCTGGATCGCGCTAAGGCTAGGAGGTCGGGGCCACGGGGCGGCGGCAGGCCCGTGACGGGCCTGTGACACGAGCCGGCCCGGGCCGACACATCGGTTCCTGGTTCCCACGGTGAGCCCTCACCCCCTCGGTCCCCCTCTCCCGGCCCGCCCACACCGACCTCCGGGAGAGGGGGAGGCCGGAAAGGGAAAAAGGAGGGCTCCCCTGCAGGGTCCTGCGGGTGGGGGACGGTCCTAGCGGTCGTGGAAGGCGGCCCACCACTGGTAGGTGTCAGCACGGTGACGGAACCGGGTCACGCGCCCATCCGGGCCGAAGCGCCAGATGTGCACCTCGTCCTCCTCGATCACTTGTCGGCCGTTGGCCTTGAAAGTGGCCTCGACGTCGATCAGCACCACGACGACGTCCTGACCGGCCAGGAAGGCCTTGGGCTCGAAGCGGGTGAGGTCGATGGTGGCGACCAGGGTCGCGAAGAACCCGGGCACGGCCTCGCGGCCCTTGCGGGGCTGGAGCAGGGGCTCATCGGAAGAACCCCCGCCGTACTCCCAGTCCACGTCCTCGGCCAGGTGGGCGAGGATGCCCGGGACGTCCCCCCGCCCGAAAGCGGCATACATCGCCTGCACAGTCTCTACATTGTTCATGATCTCCTCCTTGAGCAAGGGTTACGAGGCCAGCAAACGGCCGGATGAGAACGCCCTTTGGAGTGCGGCGACGAGTCGCCGCTTTCGGACAGCCTACTCCGGCGCGTGGATCTTCCCCAGGATCCGCTGCACCTGGCTGATGTGCTCGCGGTTGTGGGCGTGGAGCAGGATGGCGTAGGCCTTCCAGTCGAAGCGCTCGACCCAGTGCACGGGCCGCAGGGTGCCCTCCGGCGCGGTGTGCTTGACCACCATCTCGACGGGGGCCGTGGCGGTGAGGGGCAGGGTGTCGTCGGCGCCGTCGAGCAAGGCCAGGATCTCGCCGTGGACGGCCCGGAAGCTCGCGAGCAGTGCGGTCCAGGCTTGGGCCGAGGGATCGGTCGACTGCATTCCGGCTGCGATGACCTGCTCGCTCGAGCGCCCCGCCAGCAGCTCGCGCAGCTGGGCCACCGCCGGGCGGTCGCTCTCCACCAGGTGGTCGACGACCTCGAGCACGGACCAGCTGCCAGGCTCCGGCCGCTGCCGGGCCAGCCCCTCCGCGACGCCTTCGACCAGCGCCTCGATCTCCGCATAGGTGCCGGCGACCCGCGACCGGATCGCCTCGAGCGGGGCCTCGGTGCCGCGCCGCCGCACGTAGGCCAGGGCTCGCTCCTGCTCGGGCAACAGTGACATGGGACCTCCGTCGCAGCGTGAGGAGGCCCCAGCCTACCTGCTTTTCACTTCGGCACGCGCCCCTTGCGGGCGAGCCACCAGCGCATGCAACGGTGGCCGAGGTCGACGGGGGCGCTGTACATCAGCGGACAGCCGCCCTCCAGGCACTCGACACCCCGCGCCGCCGCCTCCTGTACGGCTTCCGGCGACACGCTGCCGGTGCCGAAGGAGCGGTGGAGCCAGACCCGCGGCACACCCTTCTCGGCGGCTTGCCGCACCACCGCCGCCGCAACGCCCGGGGGCGTGGCGATCACCACGCCGTCGAGGGAGCCGGGCACGCTGGCCAGGTCGGCGAAGCACTTCACCCCTTCGACCTCGGCAGCCTTCGGATTGACCGGGAAGACCTCGTAGCCGGCCCCACGGAGCTTGCGGTAGATGGCGTTGGCGGCTTGCTGTGGATCGCGCGAGACCCCGGCGACGGCGAAGCGCCGGCCACCGAGGAAGGCAGCGACGGGGACGGGGATCTCGGCCATGGCGTGCTCCTTTCGGCAGCAGGGCCGAGCCCGCCATCAGCCAGCGGGCTCGCCTCACGAGCTGCCGGTTCATGCTGGCCCCTCGCGACGGCCCATGCCCTGCCCGCTAGGGGAGGAGCACCCTCTTTCCGTGGTGGTACCGGGGCCTTCCAGTTCGTCTTCCTCGTTGTTATAGTCATTCCAGCGCGCATCAACAAATTCACAAGGAGATCGAAGAATGTTTCAGAACATTCGTTCTAACAAACTACTCATTGCGTTCGTGGCGGTCTCTTTCGTGGCGGCCTTCGCGCTGGTCTGGACTCTCGAGGCGTCGGCCCTGGAGCCCGGCGGCAAGAAGGCACAGCACAACTTCAGCTTCGAGGGCAAGGGCTCCGCCAAGCCCGGAACCACGCAGGACTTCAGTCTGCCTGGACCCGGAGGCGCCGAGGACATCTGCGCCGTCGGCGTCTGCGGCGCTACATCGCCGACCACCTGCGAGTGCTCCTGCTACGGGACCTTCGACTGTTGCCTGGTCGGTTGCATCGCTTGCTGCAGCACCGTGCTCAACTGAGAATCCGTCCCACCGGATGCGCGCCCCGGCCCGGCTCCCGCCGGGCCGGCTTCACGGCTCACACTCCTCGGTAGACTCCTTCCAACCGCACCGTGCAGGCTTCGAGGTCGTGCCCGCGGGCGAGGGCGGTGCGGCCGGCTGTGATCAGGCGGGATGTGAGGCCGGGATCCTCGCCGAGGCGACGGAGGGCCGTCGTGAATTCCACCGCGTCCCTGGCCACGAGCAACTCGCGGCCGTCCTCGGCATCGAGCCCGGCCACGGCCTCGGGGGTGGCCACCACCGGCAGGCCGCGGGCCCAGGCTTCGAGGATGCGGATCCTCACCCCGGAAGCGATGCGCAGGGGCAGCACCAGGATCGCCCCCGGGGCGAAGGCCTCGCGGCTGTCCGCCGGCGCCTCGTGTTGGAGGATGCCCGGCGCAGGCCGGCCGTGGTGCCAGGCGCCGAAAAGGTGCAGCCGGGTCTCGGGCAGCTCGGCGCGGACGGCCGGCCAGATCTCCTCGGTGAACCAGCGCGCGGCGTCACCATTGGGCAGCCAGCCGCCACTGCCGTAGAGCACCACGGCGGGTTGGCCCGGCAGCTCCCGCGTGCCGGCAGGCAGCTCCGCGGGGAAGGGAGCCCGCACCACCACGACCCGCCCTCGCCCCCCGGCCAGGGCCGCCAGGCGAGCGGCATCGCGGTCGGTCAGGGCGGCGGTGGCCGCGACCCTCGCCACGGCCTCGCCCTCCCACCGGGCCAGCCGCCGGGCCTCGTGCTGAAACAGCCAGGAAGTGGCGCGCTGCACCCGGGCGGTGCCGGCCCAGACGTCGCTTTCCACGTTCTCGGCCCGCAGCACCACTCTCACGCCGCGCGCGAAGGCCGGCTCGGCCTGGGACAGGGCCTGGGGCTGCTCGACGTGGACCACGTCGAAGCGCTCGCGCTCGAGCAACTGCGCCACTCGCTCACGGACCCGGGGCTGCTGGTGGCGGGTGATCGACAGGGGTAGCCCGGAGAGGCGGGCGCGCAGGGTGGTGCCGAAGAGGTTGCGCGGGGGGGCCGGCACGGCCTCGATCGTCACCGCCGGACCCAGTGATTCGCGGGCCTCCGCCAGGGTGGACGGAGTGGCGCTCGTCGGGCAGACCAGGGTGATCCGGTGGTCACGAGCTACGAGACCGGTCAAGGTGTGGTGCACGAGCACACGTCCCCCATCGACGAGCGGCCACGGCAGCTTGGTCGTGATGAAGAGGATGTTCACGGGTGAGATCGTAGACTCCGCCGGGACTCTAGCAGAGGAGCTCCGGCCTGGAGGTGGGATACCATCGGCAGCCCCGTCCCGGAGGTTCCCATCCACCCACGTCGCGGCGATTCCCTCGTCGGTCCCACCCTGGCGGTGCTCGCCGGAGGCGCAGCGGCGCTGCTCGGCACCCTCGGTGTGCGGGTGCTCTTCGCCCGTGTGCTGGAGCCCGCCGAGGTGGGCCTCCTGCTGCTGGCCGTGGCCCTCGTCTCGGCCACCGGTGGGCTGGCGGGTCTCGGCGTCAGCCTGGCGAGCACGCGGCGCATCGCCGAGCAGCGGGCAGAGGGGGACGAGGTCGCTGCCCGGCGCACGGGCCGCACCGCTCTGGCCATCGGCGCCGGAGGCGGGCTGGCAGCGACCACCGGCCTGTGGCTCGCCGCGCCCCAGCTCGCCCTCTGGCTGGCCGAGCCGGCTGACCGTGCCCTCTTCGAGAGTCTGCTCTGCTCGGTGACGCCGGTGGCCCTGGCGCTCGCGTCCGGCATCGCAGCCCTGGGCGTCTCCCGCGGCTTCGGCAAAGTGGCGGCCCGAGCCCTGCTCCGCGATGCCGGGGGCGGATTGGCCCGGGTGACCTTCGTTGCGTTGGCGGTGGCGTGGGGAGGGGCCGTGGGCAGCCTGGCGCTGGGCTTCACGACCGGCGTGGTGGTGGCGGAGGGGCTGTTCGTCGCCTCCGCCCTGGCTCTGGTGCTGCGACGGGAGGGGGGCGATCCCCACTTCGACCGGGAGCTGCCCCGCCTGCTAGCCCCCTTCTCGGGGCTCGAGGTGCTGAACCAGTTTCAGACCTGGGCCGACGTGGTGATCCTCGGCCTGCTGGCTGCGCCCGAGCAGGTCGGCTTCTACGCTCTGGCGCGGGGCCTCGCCCGCGGGCTGGAGATGGTCCAGGGCTCGGCCTCCCACAGCTACCTGCCGGCCGCCACTGCCGCGCGGCTGGCGGACAGCGGTGCCGGCTTCGCACCCCTCTACCAGCGCACCCGGCTGCTGGTGCTGGCCCTGCTCTGGGCGCCGCTCTGTCTGTTCCTGCTCGCCCCGAGCTGGGCCAGCCGGCTGCTGTTCGGCTCCGCCTACGGGCCGGTGGCCGAGATCCTCTCCTGGCTCGCCTTCGCCATGCTTGTGGAGTCGGCGCTGGGCTACAAAGACCAGGCCCTGATGGCGCTGGGGCGCGAGAGCGCGGTGCTCCGGGCCAAGCTGGTGACCGCCTGCTGCGGGGTCGTGTTGCTGCTCGGATTGGCGCCCGAGCTGGGAGCGCGGGGGGCGGCGATGGCTGTGCTGGGAGCGCAGCTCGCGAAGAGCAGCCTGCTCTCCTTCCTCCTGGCGAGGGAGGCCGGCATCCACCCTTTGCGCCACGACCTCGCGGTGCCGACCGGGCCCCTCCTGGTTCTGGGGCTCGCCGCCTGGGTCGCCGCTCGCTGGCTGCCGCTTCAGGGCCTCGCCCTGCCGGCGCTCGCCCTGGCGGTGGGCGGGGCGGGGAGTCTGTGGCTGCTCCAGCGCGCCCGCCGGCCGAGGGATCTCAGGACTTGAAGAGGCTGCGGGCGTAGCCCCGAGCCTCGCCGAGCAGCGAAGCCTGGTGCCCCAGGGCGACCAGCGGGAGGGTGCGCCAGAAGTCCCTCGACCGCCCGGCCCGCGCCGCGTGGCGGGCCACCAGCACGAGGATCCGCGGCAAGCGGATGGGCAGGATCGAGACACCGAACAGCAGCAGGGAGCGGCCCCGGTCGCGCTTCTCCCAGTCCAGGCGCATGGTCGCGTACATCGTGCCGCGCCCGTAGCGCTCGGCGAGGAAGCTGCGAGCGTCCGAGAGGTGATGGTGGGCCACCACCGCGCCGGGCTCGAGGCGGACCTCCCAGCCGTGGCGGGCGAGCTCCCAGCTGAACCAGGCGTCCGCCAGCATCACGTGACCGGAGTCGAAGCCTCCCACCTGGTCGAACATCCGTCGGCTCACCAGGAAGTTGCAGGTGGGGCCCACGTCCACCGGGCCGGCAGGTTGGCCGGGCAGCCACTTGCTGAACTTGGTGAGGTGGATCCCGGTCTCGAGCCAGCCTCGTCCCCAGGAATCGATGGCGCCGGAGATCGGCTGGCCGCTCGCGCGATGGGCGGCGACCAGGCGCTCAATGCACTCCGGCTGCGGGTAGACGTCGGGGTCGAAGCAGACCAGCAGCTCCCCGCGGCAGCTCTGGATTCCGAGGTTGCGGGCATGGTGGGGGCGCAGGCGCGTCTCGGAGCGCACCAGCTTCACTTCGGGGAAGGCTTCGACGACCCGGGTCGTCCGCTCGTCCGGGCTGCTGTCCACCACCACCGTCTCGAAGTCGCGCCAAGTCTGCCGGCGCAGACATTCGAGGAAGGCGCCGATCGTCTCGTGAGAGAGATAGGCCGAGACCAGCACGGAGACGGTGGGGGGCATCGGGAGGGTGGCTTCCACGGCAGGACGTGGAGCAGTCTACCCCGCCCTACTTCGTCGCTGCCAGCTCCATCGAACGCTCGGCCAGGGCCGCGATGGTGCGCGTGGGGTTGCGGCCGATCGCCTCGGGGATGATCGCTCCGTCCACCACGTAGAGCCGTTCGTAGCCGAACACCCGGCCCAGGTGATCCACCACGCCGCGACTCGGGTCCGGCCCCATGTTGCAGCCGCCCAAGGGGTGAGGAGTGACCAGGATGTTGAACAGGCTCCAAGTCGGCGGCACCCACGGGTCACCCCCGGTGGCCGCGGAAAGCCGCTTGTGCATGGCCACGATGCCGTCGATCACCTTCTTCGACTCCTCGATGTCCCAGTCCAGCTTGAGCACTCGCTTCCAGGGCGCCCACCACTTGCGGCCGAGGTAGAAACGGCCGTCGGCGGCGTCGATCCCCTGGGCGAACCAGGGCATCACGTTCGACAGGGGCGGCTTCTGCTCGAGGTGCTTCTCGAGGTGGCGCAGCAAGTTGTTCCAGCGCGAGCGCTTGCTGCCCTGGGCGATCTTCTCCTCGAGATAGCCCTGGAGCAGGTCCGGGAAGCCACCGTCCTCGATGAAGAAGCGGGCGCCGCCCTGGGAGCCGTCGAGGAAGTCGATGGCCGAGGAGATCGTCGGGCCCTGGGTGGGGTTGATCTCGCGGTCGTCGTAGAAGGCGGGGGTGAGGAAATCGCCGTTCGACGACCAGCCTCGGCCCAGGAAGGGGCTGATCTCGGGCAGGGTCTTGTACTGGTCCCGGCAGCGGAAGAGCAGTTCGGTCGAGCCCAGGGAGCCCGCGGCGAGGAAGACCTTGGCAGCCGACTCGCTCCCCGGCACCCTCCGGCCGCCCTCGATGCGATCGAAGAAGACCCGGTAGCCGTTGCCCTCCGGGGCGACCTTGTGCACCACGTGGAGGGGGCGGATCTGCGCGCCCTTCTGCTCGGCCCAGGCCAGGTAGTTGAGGTCCAGGGTGTTCTTGGCCTTCACCGGGCAGCCGAGGTCGCAGGTGCCGAGGTGGATGCAGGTGCCCTGCTCCTGGCCCTGGGCGTTGGTGAAGCGCTCGGAGTGGCGGTGGTCGAAGGGGTCGGGGAGGTCGTAGCTCCACGTCTCGGAGAAGGAGACGGCGAGCGGCAGGGGCCGGAAGCGGTGGCCTTCGCCGATCTTCTCGGCCCCCTCGCGCATCAGCTCGAAGCGCCGGGTGTTCTGGTTCGCCGGCACCTCCCGGACCGCCATCACGTCGACCACCTTTTGGTAGTAGGGCTTCAGCTCCTGGTGGGTGATCTCCGGTGGCCAGCCCTGGTCGAAGAGGAAGTTGGGGGCCTCGACCGAGATGTTGGCGTAGATCAGCGAGCCGCCGCCCACGCCCGCGCCCTGGGCCACGATCATGTCGCCGAAGAAGCGCAGGTCGATCCAGCCGTTCTGCCGCTCGGGGCAGTCGGGGTCGTAGACCCAGCCATCGCCGGGCTTGCGCGGATAGTCCTCGGGCACCCAGCGCCGCCCCCGCTCGAGCACCAGCACCCGGTGGCCCGTCTCGGCCAGACGGCAGGCCGCCACCGAGCCGCCGAAGCCGCTGCCGATCACGATCGCGTCGAAACTCTGGCTCATGGTGTGGGCTCTCCTCGGAAGGCGCTGGCCTCAGAGCACGACTGGCGGCTCGATCAGCTTCGCGTACTCGGTGATGGGGCCGTCGGCGGGCTCGATCCAGGCTTCGCCAGGCTGGGCATCCGGCCGTAGCCGCCAGCCGCAGCGGCCGCGGAACTTGCGCCAGCGGATGACCTTGTCGACGCCGACGGGATAGATCGTCAGCTTGCCGTCTCGTGACAGGTGCAGGCGCAGGAAGTTCTTGTAGCCCGGCAGGCTCTGGCAGGAATAGACCTCGTTGGTGTGGGTGCGCAGCAGGAGGTTCGACAGCACCAGGTACACCCCCATGACCAATCCGCCGGCGGCGCCACCGACGACCAGCATCTCGGCCCCGAAGAGGATCACCTGCTCGGTGGCGTCGACGTTCCACTCCAAACCCCACTCGCTCAGGTTGATCAAAGCGAAGACCCACATCCAACCGAGGATCACCACCAGGTGGGCCGCCGCGTGCGTGAGGCCGAGCAGGATCTTGCCGAAGGTACTCTTCATTTGGGCGAAGGCGATCAGGCCGATCACCAGCAAGGCGAGCAGCATGATGCTGCCGGGGCTGTGCGCGATAGCGGCGGCGAACTCCTTGACCACCTCGTTGAAGCCCGTGCCCCCGCTGGGTCGGAACCCGGCGAGCTTCTCGAGCAGGCTGCCCTCGGCTCCCTTGCCGATGCTCGCGCTCTGCCAGACCCAGGAATAGAACAGGTAGATCCCGGAGAGCAGGAGCGAGAACTTCCAGTTCTTGATCGGGAAGAGCAGGGCACCCAGGGTCTTCCAGCGAGACTTGCCCTCGGGGGGGTGGACCTTTTCGAGCTGGTAGTCGAGGTGGCGGTCCGGCGGCACGGGCAGGACCAGCTTCTTGGGCAGGTCGTGAGTGGGGTACAGGTAGGCCCCGCCGCCTCCTGCCACGAAGACCTGCTCCGTCCTGCCCTGCCGCTGGTAGCGGGCATAGGTGTGGAGGTCTCCGGCGAGGCCCACCTCGACCGAGTGGCCGTGCTTGACGATGCAGCGCTGCTGGAAGTGGGCGACGTTGCGGTAGGTCTCCTCCCCCTTGGTCGCGGTGTAGACCCAGCTGGGCTCGGCGACGCAGAGGATGATCTTGGAATGGGGCTCCATCTGCTGCCCGGCCACTTTGTCGAAGAACTGCAGCTGGGGCTCGTCGACGTCGCTCTCGAGCTGCACGTCGATGCCCCACAACCACCAGCCATGATGGAGCTTCAGGGCGAAGTAGCTGCGGGTCTGCCGGGTCTTCCAGCCGCCGATCCAGCGCCCCTGGCAGAACAAGCGGGTGAAGCTGGTGAGTCCGTCATACCAGTCGTGGTTGCCCGGGACGGCGTAGACGTGGGGGGCCTCCTCTTCCGGCCCCCAGGGGAAGGCGGCACGGTAGGGACCCACGAGACGGTTCTGGTACTCGTCGCGGTTGGCCGTGGGGTAGACCTGGTCACCCCCGAAGACCAGCAGCCGCCCCTTCTCGGTGCTGTGGACCTGGCCCTTGGGGTCCGTCAGGTCGAGCTTCTTCTCGGCGAGCAGGCGGGCCATGGTGTAGGTGGAGCCGAAGCCGTCGCCCACGTCGGCAATGTAGTCGATCCAGATCTCCTCCTCGCCCGAGTAGTCGACCACCTGCTGCTCGCGCAAGGCCGCCTGCACCTCGCGGTAATCCGCGTAGGCGCCGAACATCGAGGAGAGCAGCGCCTTGATGCCCGCTCGAGTCAGCTCGCTGGGCGCGAACCAGGCCACCATCGGCTGGGGCTCAAAGTGGAGCTCCTCGGGAGTCTTCGGTGGAGTCGGTGGGCCGCTCGCCATGGCGTGGCTCCTCGAGCCTTGGCTCAGTCGTGGCTCTTGGTGTGGTGGACGTAGCTGTCCCAGAGCTCACCCAAGAAGAACTTGCCGAACTTGTAGACGGCATCGGCGGCGGCCAGGGTGGTCTTCGCACCGCTCGCCCGGAAGGTCGAGACCAGCCGGACGAGATCGGCCACACCCAGGGTGAGGATCCCCGCCCCGACCACCGCACCGGTTTTGTCGGTGCCTTCGTGGAGCCAGGTGAAGAGGGTGGTGGTGTCCGACCAGAGGTCGAAGCCGGGGTCGTCGCGGACCTCCTTCTTGCCGGCCAGGTAGTAGTCCTTGCCGCCGTAGGTGAAGCCCAGCTCGTAGACCATCAGCTTCAAGTTCGGCTCTCCTGAGGGCGAGAAGAGGTTGAACACCCCCGAGGTCGAGGGCACCTCGGAGCCGAAGGGCGGGAAATCGATCGTCCCGGAAAGTCCGCCGAGATGCTGCGGATCCGCGATGAAGCGATCGAGGTCGTCGATCACCACGGTCGCGTGCATCGCCAACTCCAGGCCGGCGCGGCGGCCGTGGCTCCGGCCGTCGTCCGGATCGACCTCGTCGAGGGAAAAGGGTCCGGCCATGGTCTCGCGGAAAGTGATGCCGATCGGGCCCTCAGCCATGGGATCTCCTCCTCAAGCTTGGGTTGCGTTGCGCCGGCTCGCCTGGACGTAGGCGAGGATCAACAGGCCGAAGATCAGCTCGGAGACCGTGAACGAGAGCAACCGCTCGTGCGGCCGGGCGTCGAGCCCCCACGACAGCAGCCGCGCACCGGCCCCCAGGAAGAGGGTGGCGAGGAAGATGCGGTGGTGGACTCCGGGCTGGAAGATCTCGCGCCGGAAGGTCCAGCAGTAGATACCGAAGCCGATCACGATCCCCTTCATGAAGCGGTACTGGTGCAACAGCACCTCGCGGGTTTCGTCGAGCCCGCCCAACTGGGCCTGGTAGAGGGCGTCCAACTCGGGCTCGGGGAACAGCACGCCGGCGGCGCCCAGCACGAACAGCGCGACGACGTAGCTCCAGAACGCGACCAGGGCGAGGATCCGCAACAGCTTCAACTCAGCGTCTCCCGGACACGTGGGGCCAGGTCAGGTAGAAGGCGACGAGATAGAGGCCGAGGGCGGTGCAGGTGAGGGCGAAGAACAGCTCACCGGGACCCTGGGCGGTGCCACCGCCGGCCAGACCGCGGTTGGTCAGCTGATCGCCCAGGACGTGGCCACCGTGGATGGTGACGCCGCAGAGCACGATCGTCCACCACGCCCAGCGCTCCCCCTTCTTGAAAGGGATCCAGGTCAGGATGATGATGATCGCGCACAGGGCCAGGGTGTAGAACAGCCCCGTGATCATGTGGAAGAGGGCGTGGTTGGTGCCCCACTCCGGAGTGTTCAGGTGCTGGAACCCTCCGCGTGCGTCGACCAGGCCGAACACCGTGGCGAGCACCGTGTACATCCACATCCCGATCTTGGTTCGGGTGGTCAATTCCATTGCCTTCCTCCTGGGCTCACGCGGCGGCGTAGCCCTTGCGGTGACGATTGAAGAACTCGACGAGACGCGGGAAGATGTCTTTGTCGTTGTTCTTGCCCATGAACGGATCCTGGTGCCCGTAGCCGGGGAAGATCACCAGCTCGTGGCGTCCGGGAACCAGCTTCTCGAGCCGCTGGTGGCAGACGATGTTCGAATCGGTGAACACGCGGTTGTTCTCGCCGGTCATCAGCATCACCGGAGTGGTGATCTCCCTGGCGTGCTCGAAGTAGTTGTCGGGCAGGGAGTCGTAGCGCGGGTCATCCGGTAGGTATTTCACCGCGGTGTTGTCGGCGGCGATCATCTTCTTGACGTGGCGGTAATAGTTCATGCTGGTGGCGCCGTAGAGGTCGCCGCCGCGGCGATGCGTCACGTCGGCCAGGTTCTCGTGCTGGTAGAGAGCCGGCCAGCCCGTCCCCCACATCATCGACAGCATGTGGCAGGCCGGCACGTCGCATTCGCGGTGGAAGAACGAGACGATCTTCGAGAAGATCCAGCCGCGGGTGAACTTCGGATCCTCGCTCCAGCGCGGGTCGAGGTAGGGCAGGGAGAGCACGTAGTCAACCAGGAACGGCGCCATGCCGATCTTGAGCCGCGACCACGTGGGCACCCGCGGTGTCAAGGCCACGCTGTTGGCGATCACGCTCGCGAGGCCGGAGACCGTACGACCGAACAGCGCCATCATGAACGAGGCCGCGCCCAGACAATGACAGATGACGTGGATCCGGCGGTCGCCCACGTGCCGGCGGATGTGGGCCAGCGCCGCGGGGAAGTCGTAGAGAGCGATGTCGTCCATGTTGAAGCGGTGGCGCTTCAGGTTGTAGCTGTGGCGATTGCTCATCCGGAAATCGAAGCTCCACACGTCGGTGAAGCCGTGGTCGAGCAGATAGCTCACCAGGTTGTAGTGCTCCGGCATGATGAACATGTCGGTGGAGGTGGTGAGGCCGTGGACGATGACCACCACGTCATCGCACTCTCCACGTTGAAAGCGGAACGCCGAGAGCCCGAGCAAGTCCTCCGTGGTGATGTAGTGCGTGCTGACGTCGGCGTCCTTGACCCCTTCGAGGGTGAAGAGCGGGATCTCGCGAGCCATGCCGGTGCCTCCCAGAGGAGGCACCACGCATCGGAACGCAGGGTAGCCCCCGTCAGGTGATGCTTTGCGAAGATTTGCTCGGGAGCTTAGCGCCAAGTGGCGCTAATGTCCAGGCTGCGCGAGGCGGCCTCGCCAGGCCCGGCGCCACTCCCGCCAGCCCGCCAGACAGAGCAGCAGGAAGACGAAGTAGAGCAGGGCCGTGGGGTAGAGATCCTTGGCGAGATAGACGCCGATGCCGACGATGTCCACCGCGATCCAGAACAGCCAGTTCTCGAGCACCTTGCGGGTGGTGAGCCACTGCGCGATCAGGCTCATGGCGGCGATGGAAGAATCCCAGAAGGGCAGGGCCGCGTCGGTGTAGGCCGCGAGCAGGCTGCCGAGGCCGAAGGTGCCGGCCAGGGCCGCCCCGCCCCAGCCCGCCAGGGTCCGGGGAGTCAGCCTCTCCACCACCAACTCGCCCTCGGCCACCCCGTGGCGGTGCCAGTTGATCCAGCCGTAGAGGGCCAGGGCCACGTAGACGACGTGGAGCCCCATGTCCGAGTAGAGCCGGGCCTTCCAGAACACCCAGATGTAGAGCGAGACCTGCACCAAGCTGGCGGGCCAGCAGGCGATGTGCCGCTTGACGGTGAGGGCCACGGCCACGAACCCGAAGATCGTGGCGGTCAGTTCGACGGGATCGGCCGTCATGCGGGAATCGTTTCACACGCCGGAGGGCCCCGGCTTCGCCGGAGCGTGCTTCGCGCCTTTGTCCTGCCTTTGAATGCTGGTGGCACTAAAGCGTTACACGAACGAACAAGGGAGGACCTTGGTATGAGTCGACTGGCCACCTATTTCCGACCGGCGGTGGTGAGCGGCGCCTTCGTCGTCGCGTTCCTGGTCGCCGCCGCCTTCGCTCCCGAGCCCGCGCAACGGACCGGCGCCTCGGCCCCGGCGGAGGTCCAGCGGAGCCGACTGCGCCTCGAACGCCTCGGCCCCCGACCCGGCCGCATCGTGCTCGAGGGTTTGCGCAACCACCCCGTCGCCCTGGGCGAGCTCGCGGGGCGGCCGGCGCCCGTGCTGGTCGAGAAGGCCGCACCGGTGGCCGGCACCCGAGAGCTGCCGGTGCCCGAGCGGGTAGCCCGCCGGCTGCGGGCCGCGGCCCTGCGCACCCCGCCCAGCGCGGCCATCGAGCTGCAACCCGGGGCCCGGCCGGCGGAGAAAGCAGCCGGAGGCTTCCACAGCAGCTACGTGGCCGACACCATCGACGCCAGCCAGGCCACCCCGAACTTCCGCACCACGCCACCGGACCCGATCCTGGCCGTGGGACCCGACCACGTCGTGGTGGCCACCAACCGCGCCTTCGCCGTCTACAGCAAGCAGGACGGCGCCCTGCTCGCCGGGCCGATCTGGTTCGCCTTCTTCTGGGCCGACCTCGGCTGCTTCAACCTCTTCGACCCCAACGTCCTCTACGACGAGTCGGCCGATCGCTTCTTCGTCGCCGCGGACGGCGCCGGCCTCGACTACTGCGTGGCCGCCTCCCAGACAGGGGATCCCACCGGTGACTGGAACCGCTACGTCATCGACGTTTCGGAGGTCGACGAAACCGACTTCTTCGACTACCCGCAGGCCGGCGTGGGACGGGAGGGGATCTTCGTGGCCGCCAACGTCTACCGCGGCGTCGACCTCTTCGACGCCCGGGTGATCGCGATCGACAAGGACGCGCTCTACGACGGCACGCCGCTCACCGTGGTCAACGAGTCGATCTGGCCCAACGACACGCCCCACGCCATGCACCTCCAGGGCTGGCGGCAAGGCACCTGGCAGGAGGAGGGGCCGCACTACTTCATCTCGAACGAGAACTACAACGGCGTCACCTATGCCCTCCATGCCTGGACCGACCCCTTCGACGGCAGCGGTGGCACCCTGGTCAAGAGCGGGGTGGTGGACCTGGAGGCGGCCACCGGCGTGCCCGCGGCCTATCCCCTCGACGCCCCACAGCTGGGCGGCAACCCGGTGCAGACCAACGACTGGAGCCCCTTCGACCTCGACTGGCGCAACGGCCTGCTCTGGACCACCAATTCGATCGCCTGCAATCCGGGCACGGGCGCGGTGACCTGCCTGCGCTGGGCGGCGATCGACCCCGAGGACAACGAAGTGGTCAAGGCCGGGGTGATCGGTCGAGCAGACACCTGGTTCAGTTTTCCGAACGTCGGGGTGGACCACTGCGGCAACTTCGCCCTCGGCTACACCACCCATCGGGCGGACGGCTACAACTCGATCGAGGTCACCGGCCGCAAGCGGAACGACCGGCACCAGAACCGCCCGGCCTTCCTCTGCCGCGCCGGCGAGGGGACCTACGTGTCCTACGACCGGGTGCCCTATCGCTGGGGGGATTACGCAGAGTTCGCCGCGGACCCCAACGGCGAGGATCTGTGGTACGTGGGGGAGTTCACCAAGATCAACCAGACCAACCCCGACTTCGTGCTCACCAAGTGGGGCACCGCCCTCTGCCACGCCCGCTTCAACTCCTGCCGGGCTTCCGACGGTGACGACGATGATGACGACGACGATGACGAGGATGAGGACGACCCCGGCGATCATCACGGCGACGATTGAGACAAGAGGGCGGACACGTTGGTCCGCCCCTACGGCGAGAGGGCAGGCACGGGGGCCTGCCCCTACGGCCGGAGGCAGGATCCTCGTCGGGGAGGACCCCCGTGGCCGCCCCCTTTCGTCACGGGTGGCGCGGCCGCTCAGAGGGCCGGGTAGATCACTCCCTCCTGCAGCCCGTCCGGGTGCGCGGAGGTGTTGCGGAAGGTGACCGGGATGGTCAGCCCGCCGGGTCCGAGCACCCCGAAGTGGAGGTGGGGCGAGATGCCGGCGCGCCCGGTCTGGCCGCTGCGTCCGATCGGTTGGCCCTGAATCACGGGCATCCCGAGGAAGACCAGCACGCCGTCCTGCGTCAGGTGGAAATAGACCGCGGCCGTGCCGTCGTCGTGGCGCACCAGCACGTAGTTCGACTCCTCGGTGACGCCGTTGCGATCGAAGAAGCGCTCCTCGAGCTCCTCGACGACGCCGCTGCGCGCGGCCACCACGGTGCTGCCGATGGCCATCCGGAAGTCGTAGGCGTGGCCGTCTCGGGTTCCCAGGAGGTGGGTGCCCAGGGAACAATTCCCCTGGGAGACCAGGTATGCCTCCCCGGGCGGGTAGGGCAGGACGTACGGCGACGCCGCCTGGTTCGGATACGGGCCGCACTTGCCGCCGCCCCCGGGATCAGTCGGGCTGCTGCCGTCGCAGCCGAGCAGCACTCCGATCGCGAGCAGCCCGAGGGAGCGAAGCGCAGCCGAACCAAACCCGCCACCCGGCTCGCCCCTGGCGCCGGTGCCCGTTCCACCCCTGCTTTGACCTCGCTCGCGCTCCGCCATCGTGAGCTCCTTTCCTCGCCCAGAGTCGTTGGACCCGCGCCGCCGGTTCCTGCCATCAGGTTGTGCGGGCGCCCTTCTGCAGCCGCCGTGCCAGCCGTTCTCAGAGCCCCTGCGGCAGGAGGGCGGACGCGTTGGTCCGCCCTTACGGGGATCGGGCCTCCGGCTCTCCGCCTGCCACGGAGTCGTCCTTCGCCAGCCAGCGCTGGTAGCCGATCGACACCAGTAGCAGAGACAGTGCGAGACCGACCAGCGAAGCCACCCGATAGAGGTCGGAGAGCTCGCCCAGGTCGTAGAGGAAGACCTTGAGCAGGGTGGCGATCAGCACCCCCAGACCCGTCCGTCGCAGCGCCTTGCTGCGGCCCGCGACACCCAAACCCAGGAGAACGAGGGCGTAGACGGCCCAGGCGAGGGAGAGGGTCAGGTCCCGCGCCGGATGGCGGGTCCAGTCCTCGAGCAGGTGGGCGCCGGTGGCGAAGGCGTCGAGGATGGTGAGGTTGATCCAGGCGAAGACCAGGACCAAGGCCGCAGCGGCCGCCGGCAGTGCCGCGGCACCGAGATCCGACTCCAGCCTCGGCTCGGACCCGGGAGGCTCGCGGGGCCCCGCCCGGAGCCAGCGCGCGGTGAGGAGCAAGACGGCCGCGGGGATCAAGTAGGCGTAGGCCCACCAGTTGGCGACTGGTATCTCGCTCGGCGCATGGTAGGTCAGCACCTCGGGATTGAGCAGCAGCCGCGCCGAGACCAGGGCGAGCAGGAAACCGGCGAACCAGGCCAGGGCGGAACGGCCGGTGCGCCGCCAGAGGGCGACGAGGGTCAGGGCCTCGATGGCCCAGGCCACGGTGCGATGCTCGTGATGGAGCTGCATGGGGATGGCCAGGGTGACGAAAGCGATGGCTACACCGCCGAACCAGGCCCGGGCCGAGCGGGCCACTTCGGTGGAAATGGCCGATCTCTCGGAGGCGGAGCCGGCGAGCCGCATCATCCCGTAGAAGGCCACCCCCGCCAGGGCGGCGAGGGCCAGGGGCAAGAGGGCGGGGGGAGCGTCCGGCCACAGCCGCTCGCCGATCAGTTCGATGCTCGGGAAGAACGCCGGGCCGGCGAGCGCAGCCACAATCCACGCCTCTCGCTGCCGGCGCAGGGCCCGGTTGACGAAGGGCAGGGCGGTGGTGGCGAGCAGGCCGACCAGGAAGGCGGCGAGGGCTGGTCCGGCTTGGCCCTCCGGGCTCGCCGGGAGGCTCAGGGCGGCCTTGAGGTCGGAGGCGGCGAGCAGACCGGCGGCGAGGGCGAAGAGGCCGGCCGAGCCGGTGCGCAGCGCCGGTGCCACGGCCAGCGCGGCGAAGACCAGCGGCCCCGCCAGTGATTCGCTCGGGCGGTCCGCGAGGCCCGGTCCCACCAGCCAGGCGGCCAACAGGCCGAGGGCCATCCCGGCGGCCGCTCGCTCGAGGTCGTCGCGCTGCTCGGGCCGCCGCCGGCCCAGCAGTACGGCCGCCGCCTGGAACAGCCCGGCCGCCAGGGCCGCGGCGAGCCACAGAGAGCGTGGGGCGTCCGCGGCGTCACCGTGCACCCAGTGGGGCACGGCGAAGGCCAGCGCCATGCCGCCGGCCGCCACGAAGGGCAGGGAAGTGGCCGAGGTGCGAATGCCGAGGACGAGCAGGAAGGCCGTCAGGACGAGCGCTCCAGCGATCCACGGCCAAGGGGTGGCCGCTTGCTCGCGAGACGCCGAAGCGAGGACCAGCACCAGGAGGAAGCCGATGGTAGCGAGGTTGGCCGCCCTGGCGGAGTGGGGCGCGACCTCGGTCTCGGGAGCCCGATAGAGGGTTGAAGCCAGGGGCACGGCAGAGAGGGCCACCGCCAGCGCGGCGAAGCCCCAGGCCGGGACGCCCTGCTCCCCGCGCACCAGCAGCCAGACAGCTGCGACGATCAGAGCACCCTGGGCGCCCATCAGGGCCGCCGGTCCCAGCCCCGGGCGCCGGCCGAGCCAGCTGCCGGCGAGGGAGAGCAGGAGCAGGAAGGCGCCCAGGCTCGGCAATCCGATCTCGACCTCGGTGCGGCCCACCAGGCCGAGCCCGACGAGGAGAGGCACGGCCAGCGCCGCCAACTGGGTGGTGTGCCACGAGACGGGAGCACCTTCGGGCGCCTCCCCACCCTCCGAGCGCAGCTCCGGGCTGAAGGCGAAGACCAGGGCGAACAGCCCCAGGATCAGCAGGCCCAGGGTGCCCTCCGCGGGCTCGAAGTGGCGGCTCAGGAAGAAGACGGCCTGGTGCAGGGTCGTGGCGATCAGGGCGAAGAGGGCGAGGCCAGGCCAGGCGCGCCGCCGGGCCAAGGCCAGCAGCCCCCCGTTCAACACCAGCAGGTAGCCGAACAGGCGGCCGGGGCCTTCGCCGGCGGCCGGCACCATGAGCGGCGTGGCGAAGCCGCCGGCGAGGCCGATCGAGGCCAGGACCAGCGAGCGCCAGCGGGACGCGAAGAGACAGCACCCCACGGTCACGCCCGCCATCAGCAGGAAGGTCGGCAAGGCCCCGAGCAGCTCGTAGCGGATGTGCGCCGCCCAGAAGGCCGCGTAGAGGATGGCGAAGCCGGCCCCCGCCAGGGCCTCGGCCGTGTTGCCGTAGCCGCGGCGTCGCACCGGCCCGGCGCCCACCAGGCAGCCGAGGCCGGCGAGGAGGCCCAGGATCACCCGCACCAGGGGCGAGATCCAGCCCTGCTCGACCGAGTACTTGAACAGGTAGAGACCGGCGAGGGCCAGCACCACTCCTCCCGCCACGGCAGCGCCGCGCACGCCGAGCCAGCGCTCCCAGTCGAAGCTCGACGAGGAGGCTTCTCGGGCGGACGGCTCGATCGCGGTGAACAGGGGCTGTGGCGCCGCAGGAGGAGCGGCCGGAGGGGATGCCGGGACGGCAGCAGAGGCGGGCGAGGGTGGCGGCTCGGGGTGGGGTGGAGCAGCCGTCGAGGCCGCTCTGGCCGCGGGAGAGGGGGCGTCGATCCGGGCCGCCTCGGGGGTCGCGGCCGGCGCCGGAGCGGGTGCCGGCCGGGTGGTGCTGCGCAGCTGCCGGACCTCGGTCTCGACTTCGTGGAGCCGAGCTCGCAAAGCCGCCAGCTCACTCTCGGCCGAGCCCACTCGTTCCGAGAGGCGCCGAGCGACGAGCGCCGCCACGCCGATCACCACGGGCGTTGCGAGGACGAGCAGGCAGCCGAGGCCGGAGAGAAGATCGTCCACGGGCCCTCCTCTTCTGGAACCGATGAGTGATCAGCTTATCTCCGGAGTGGTTCCACTCTTACAGACGGCGCCCGTGGACGTCGCCCCTCAGGCAGGCCCGGCCCGCTTCAACCGCCGGAAGGTGAGGGCCAGGACCAAAGCCGTCGCCACCACGAAGCCCATCCCGTATTCGTAGGTCCACCAGCTGGTGGCGCCGGTGTCGCGGGTGAGGCGCTCGAAGGTCTGCTGGGCGCCGTTGCTCGCCGCGTGCAGCACCACGGCCGGCCAGACGCTGCCGCTCCTCACCCGCAGCCAGGTGTAGAAGAAGGCGATGCCGACCACCGTCAAGGTGAAGCAGGCGGTGCCGTAGATCACCGGGATTCGAGGCCGGAAGAGGGGTAGCAGCACGAAGACCAGCGGGTAGTGCCACACCGCCCAGACCACCCCGGTGATCACACTGGTGCGGGTGAAGCCCGCGGTCTCGAGCAGCCGGGGGACCAGGAGGCCCCGCCAGCCGAGCTCCTCACCGAGGGTAGAGCCGGCGCCCAGAGCCGCGCTCGCCACGGCGGCCAGGGGCACCAGGAGAGCGAGCCCGAGCACGGGGCCGAGGCCGGCCAGACCGAAGCGCTCGGCCGTCTGCGCCCACCTCTCGCCATCGAAGGCGCCGAGGCCGGTGGCCCAGACCACCCCGTACACCCCGCCGATCAGCAGCCACGGCCAGGCGACCGAGCCCAGCAGGTGGCGCCAGCCGGCGCTGCCCCAGCCCAGCCCCCGCAGCGACCGCGTGGTCAGCCAGCGAGTGGCCAGGGCGGCCAAGCCGGGCGTCCACATGAAGGCGGCGGAGTGCAGGTCCCCCCAGCGCGGGCTGGGGGCGAGCAAGAGGTAGGAGTAGAAAGGGCTGGCCAGCAGCAGCGTCAGGAGCAGAAAGAGCCGGATCTCACGGGTCGCCTGGTCTCGGGCCATGGTCCGTCCCTCGGTCTGGAGCGGAGTCTGCTGGCAGATACGCCGCGCAAGGTCGAGGGTTCTCGCCGGCGCTCTGGAGCCTGGGGCGCCTGCCCTCGGGGCGAGGCTTGCCGTGGCCGAGGATGGCCGATAACCTGCGCCCAAAGCTCCCGTCACGAGGAGGTTGCCGATGCCCCCAGGGCCGCCGCCGGCTCCCCACGTCCGTCGAGGCATCGACCTCGGCCGGGTCCGCAACGCCGCGCCGCCGGCCCAACCGCGGATCGTGGCGCCGTCGGGCCGGCCGATGGCCCCCCACGTCGAGGCTGCCTGCCGGCGCCTCCCCGGCCACGCCGGGGCGCCCCCCGCCATCGCCCAGCCGATGTTCATGGTCAAGTTCTTCCAGGACCTGGGTGGCGGCAAGGGCGACGGTGGGGGCAAGGGCGAGAAGAAGGGCGAGGTGAGCAAGGAGGTCGAAGTGATCGACCCGGTGCTCCAGAAGATCAAGCTGATCGAGCGGACCAACCCCCAGGTGGTGATCCTGTGGGGCAAGGGCAAGTCGATCTCCAACATCGATCTGCTCGCCTGCCTCAAGCTCTACCTCACCGGGGGCCTGGTGCTCTACCGCGGCGTCCAGCAATGCCACCCGATGTTCCCCAAGGGCAGCGACCATGCGCTGATGACCCCCAAAGTGCCGGGCAGCACCAAGCCCCCGGACTTCACCGCCAACGACAACGACTGGCTGCCGATGTCACCCACCCGGCAGCTCTCGCTCTCCATCGCTCTTTCCTGGTCGTCGAGCATCGTCGGCTACTTCAAGAACGCCGGCGGCATGAACGCCCGGCGGCCGGTGGCCCTGGTGCTTGAGAAGCGCATCGGCCCCACCGACCCGATCGCCTTCTGCTTCGACGACGAGATCCAGATCAAGGGCACCTGCCGGGCGGACCAGGTGACCCGGATCTGGATCGATCAGGACTGGGGTCTCTTCAGCCAGGCCCACAAGGGACTGAACTTCGAGAAGCTCGCCCGGGATGCCAAGGTGCCGATCAACGAGTAGGCCGAGGTGCACGCCCCACAAAGACGGCGCAGGGCAGCCGGCGCGCTCGCTAACCCACCTCCTCTGCCACCGTCTTGCCCACGTACCAGTCCACCCCGCGAGTCAAGAACATCGCCACGCCGAGGATGACGAAAAGGGCCGTAGCGCCGAGCAGGAGGGCGTAGTCCTCGGCCTGGAGCAGCACCCAGAGATAGCCGTAGAGGCCGGCGAGGGCGGCGGCGAGCATCACGGCTCGGCCGCGGGCCTTCAAGATGGCTCGGCTGTAGCCGCCGATCAGGGCGACCGTGCCGGCGCTCGCCGCGGCGTAGGCGAGGCCGAAACCGAAGTGCTCGGACAGGGCCAGCAGCAGCAGGTAGAAGAGACAGAGCGCGGCACCCACGAACAGGTACTGCACCGGGTGCAGCCGCACCGGGTGGAAGACCTCGAAGAGGAAGCAGGTGGCGAAGGTGAGGAGCAGGAAGAGGATGCCGTACTTCAAGGCCCTCTCGGTCCTGTGGTAGCCATCCGCAGGCAGGAAGAGCCCGACCCCGAGGGCGGAGGAGCGGACGGCCTGGGCGAAGGTGGGGTGGTCGGTATCGTCGCTGCGCCAGACCTGGGGGAAGCCGCGGCCCAGCTCCGAGACCTCCCACTCGGCCTGGAAGCCCTGCTCGGAGACCTGCCTCCGGGCGGGCAGGTAAGCGCCCCGGAAACTCGGGTCGGGCCAGGTGGAGGTCATCTCGACGTGCGTCTGGCGTCCCAGGGGCAGTACTTTCAAGGACTCGCTGCCGTGGAGAGTCAGCTCCAGGCGGAAGGGCGAGGGCTGGTCCTTGGCCAGGCGGTCCAGACCGGGAAGGGCAGCGTGGATGCCCGAGCGCCACGGGTCCATCACGCCCGCCCCCGGCTCGAGGTCGATCTTGCGGCCGTCCCAGTCGACCGCCAGGGCCGAGGTGACTCCCCGCAGGTCCGGCACGCCGAAGGAGAGGAAGGCTTGGTCCCAACGCACGCTCTCGGCGGCCACGCCGAGGGCATCGAAGTCCGGCTTGGCGAAGCGCCCCGCGAGGGTCAGCCGGGTGCGGTAGACCACGGTTTCGAAGATCCCCCGTTGGCGGCGCTCCGGCTCGATCTCGGCCTGGACCACCAGCTCTTCGGGCAGGAAGTAGGCGTGGTAGCGGTAGAGCTTCTGCACGCTGTCGGACTCCTGGACGAGTTGGTCGAAGGGCACCACCATCAGGGGGCCCCCCACCTCCTGCTCCTGCCCCCACATGGCTGAGACCGACGCCAGCGCCTCGGCGCGCCGTTGGGCCCGCTCGAGGATGGTGGAGCGCACCATCATCAGCGGGATGAGCAGGACCAGCACCAGCAGACCGATCACGATCAGGCGCAGGGTCACCGAGCGCTTGGCCCGGGCTGCGAGGGCGCGGGGCGCCTCGGTGGACAACGAGTCGAGCATGGTCTCCTCCTTGGAAAGGGTTCCTCCTCGGGACGGTGGGCATTTGACCGTGGAGACCGGGCGAGCGTGAGGCGCCGGCGAGGAAAGAAGTGCGGCAAATGTGGCGAGAAGATGGCGGCGGAAAGGGGTGGAGCGAGCTTGCGCTAGATTGCCCTCATGACCACCGCTTCCGGCGCGCGGGTGACCCTGGTCGACGACGAGGAAAGCCTGCGTGAGACCGTGGCCTACGCCTTGCGCCGCGAGGGCTACCGCGTGGACGTCCACGCCGACGGCCTCGGAGCCTGGGAGGCCTGCCACCGCGATCTTCCGGACGTCGCCATCCTCGACATCTCGATGCCCGGCCTCGACGGCCTCGAGCTGTGCCGGCGCCTGCGCACTCTCTCGGCGCGGCTGCCCATCCTCTTCCTGACCTCGCGGGACGAGGAGCTCGACCGTGTGCTCGGCCTCGAGCTGGGGGCGGACGACTACCTGTGCAAGCCCTTCTCGTTGCGCGAGCTTTTGGCCCGGGTGAAGGTCTTGCTGCGGCGTGCCTCCCTGCTCGCCCAGCCGCCGGAGTCCGAGGAGAAGGTGCTCGAGATCGGTGCCCTGGCTCTCGACCTCCTGCGTTTCCAGGCCCGCTGGGGGGCTCGTCCCCTCGGTCTCACGGTCACCGAGTTCCGTCTGCTCCAGGCCCTGGCGCGACGCCCCGGGCACGTCAAGAGCCGGGCCCAGCTGATGGCCGAAGCCTACCCGGATGACGCCTGGGTCAGCGAGCGCACGGTGGACAGCCACGTCAAGCGCCTGCGGCGCAAGCTGGGCGAGGCCGCTGCCGGCGCCGACGAGGCGATCGAGACCGTTTACGGCCTGGGCTACCGCTTCCACGCCCGATGAAGCCCTCTGCCCGCATCGTCTGGCGGCTGCTGCTGTTCAACGGCCTGCTGGTCTTCCTGCCGATCGCCGGAGTGCTCTCGCTCGAGAACTTCGAGCGGCACCTGCTGGTCGCCCAGGAGCGCTCCATGGTGCAGCAGGCGCGGCTCGCGGCGGCAGCGCTCGGCGGCGGCGAGCTGACCGCCGAGGCGGCCGGGGCCTTCCTGGCGCGGCTCGACCGGCAGACCGAGGCCCGCGTGCGCGTGCTCGACGCGGCCGGCGTGGTGATCGCCGACTCGGCACTGCTGGGACCACGCAGCGCCCCAGCCGCCAAGGGGAAGGCGGCGACCGCCTCGGCGGCCGGACAGCAGGCCCGCGACTCCAGGCTCTACCGGCTCGGCGCCTGGCTCTACCGCCTGGTCGACCGCGGCGAGGCCGAGAGCCTGCTGTCCTACTCGCCGCCGCCGTCCCCCGGCGTGGAGCGGCTGGGAGCTCGCCTCTCCGGGCCCGAGATCGAGGCGGCTCTGGCCGGCCGCTACGGGGCCGCCACCCGCGTCACTCCCGACCAGCGCTCGCTCACCCTGGCGAGCGCCCTGCCGGTTCGCGACGGCAGGCGGCAGGTGGTGGGAGCGGTCCAGGTCAGCCAGTCGACCCACCGTATCCTGGTCGCACTCTGGGGACTGCGGCGAGACATGTTCGCCGTGCTGCTGGGAGCCGGCCTGGTGGCAGGCTTGCTCACCATCCTCTTCGCCGGCACCATCAGCCGCCCTCTCGAGCGTCTACGCAATCAGGCCGAGAGCCTGGTGGACTCACGGGGGCGCCTGCGCCGCGCCTTCGGCGGCGCCCATCGGGCGGACGAGATCGGCGATCTCGCACGTTCCCTCGAGCGTTTGACCGCCAAGCTCGTCCAGCAGGTGGAGGCCAGCGAGCGCTTCGCATCGGACGTCGCCCACGAGTTCAAGAACCCCCTGGCGTCGATCCGCAGCGCGGCGGAGATGCTGGCGGTGGTGGAAGAAGGAGAGGACCGGGAGCGCTTCGTGGCGATGATCGCCCGCGAGGTGGCCCGGCTCGAGGGCCTGCTCGCCCGGGTCCAGGAGCTGGGGCGCATCGACGCCGTCGACCTGGACCTGCCCGCCGAACCGGTGGCCGTGGAGCCCCTGGTGCGCGAGCTGCTCGACGGCCTCCGGCAGCGCTGGCCAGGGCCCTCTTTCGTCCTCGAGGGGGAGAGTGCCGGCCTCGCGGTGCGGATGCCGCCGGACCGCCTCTGCCAGATCCTCGAGAACCTGCTCGACAACGCCGCCAGCTTCTCTCCGGCCGGCGGCCGGGTGACCGTCCAGCTCGAGCAGCGGGACGACCTCGCTGAGATCACTGTCCTCGACCAGGGGCCCGGCATCCCCGAAGTCCACCTGACGCGGATCTTCGACCGTTTCTTCACCCACCGGCCCCAGGGCACCGGTGACCGCCGCCACGACGGCCTCGGCCTCTCCCTCGCCCGCGCCCTCGCCGAGCGCTACGGCGGCTCCCTCACGGCGAGGAATCGGGAGGGGGGAGGGGCGCAGGTGGAGCTCGCCCTACCCGCCGCCCCACAGCCCCGCTGAGGCTGGGGGGTCGAGCTTGCAGTCGGCGCCGCCGATGGGCACGAAGGGCGGTGCCGGGATGCCGTTCAAGAAGCGGCTGGTGATGACGTCGAGGTGGGGCTTGCTGCGGGCCTCAGCGGCGCCCAGGGCGATCAGGTCTTGGAGCTCGGCCGCGTTGTCGAAGGAGAAGCGCCCGCGGTCCACCGTCACGTCCACCCGATGGTGGCGCTCGCGGGTCAGCAGGTTGGCCACGGCCACGGCGCCCTGGGTCTGGCCGCGCATCAGCAGCTCGAGGATCACGCTGCTCCAGGCCAGGGCGCCGCCCAGGCGGCGCCGTCGCGACACGCTGAAGGGCTGGTTGACCGTCCCCACCGAGAGGATGTCGATCGACTCCAAGGGCACGCCGAGGAAGTAGTTCGCTTCGACCAGGCCGATCACCACCGGGCAGTTGGCCCAGACTCCGCCGTCGAGGTAGCTGCTCCCCGGGTGCTCCGGGAACGTCGCGGCGGCGTAGAAGGTGGGCGCCGCCGAGGTGGCGAGAGCGCAGTCCACGGCCCGCGCCTGGTACTCGAACTTCAGCCGCTCGTGGTGGGCGGTCTTGAGCAGGTAGATGCGGCCGGCCACGGCGTCGTAGGTCGGCAGGACCAGCCGGCAGCGGGCCTCGCAGAGCCGGCGTTCCCCGAAGACCTCGGCGAGCGCCGACTCGAGCTTCGCACCCGAGCGCTTGGGCGACCCCAGCTGGCGCACCCGTGCGAGCGTGCGCTGCACGAGCCCGGTGCCGGGGAAGATCCTCGCCCCGTACCGCTGGTAGAGCTCTCGGGTGGACTCGGCGGGCAGTCCGAGGGCCAGGGCGAGGGCGATGATGCCGCCGGTCGAGGTGCCGACGATGAGGTCGAAGTGATCGACCACCCGGCGCCCGGTGGCCGACTCCAGGGTGGCGAGGAAGGAGGCGGTGAAGGCACCGCGGATGCCGCCGCCATCCAGGGAGAGGATGCGGAAACGCGGTGCCGGTTCGGCGGAAGCGCTCATGATCGAGTGGAAGGGTAAGCTCGGTCATACGTTACCGCGAATCCGCGGGCCGCATCCGTGCCGGAACCTTCAGCCCCGCCGAGCGTACGAAGCGCTCGGGCGCGCCCTCCCTCCGCCCGAAAGGAGATCCTCGTGTCGAGGCATCGAGCCAACCTCTCGCTGGCCTTCCTGCTGCTCCTCTGCGTCACCCTCCTCGCACCTCCCTCCAGCCGGGCCACGGATTGGCCCGTCTACCGGGGCACCGACCAGGACGGCAAGGAGCTCGGCCCCGGTCTGCTGCCGGCCGGGCCGATGACCCTCGAAGCCCGCTGGAAGCGAGCCCTGGGCTCGGGCTACTCCGGCATCGTCGCCGCCGGGGGTACCGGCGTCACCATGTACACCGACGGCAAGGACGACCTGCTGGCGGCCTTCGACCTCGCCACCGGCGCCGAGAAGTGGCGCCTGCCGGTGGCGCCGATGTACGCCGGCCACGACGGCTCGGACAACGGCCCCCTCTCCACCCCGGCCATCGCCGGCGGCGTGGTCTTCGCCCTGTCCCCCAAGGGCAGGCTCCTGGCGGTGCAGCTGGCCGACGGCAACCCGCTGTGGAGCCGCAACCTCAATCTCGAGAGCGAGGCGAAGGAGCCGACCTACGGCTTCGCCACCTCGCCGCTGCCGGTGGGTGAGGCGGTGGTGGTGGTCACCGGCAAGGATGGGGGCCGCACCCTGACCGCCTTCCGGGCGACCGACGGGCAGCCCCTGTGGAACCGCGGCGACGACACCGCCTCCTACCAGTCGCCCCTGTACACCAAGCTCGCCGGGCGCGACCAGTTGGTGGTGGTGGGGGAGCGGATGCTCTTCGGCCTCGATCCCGGCACCGGCGAGCAGCTCTGGCAGCACGCTTTCCTGCCGGCGAAGGCTCCCTTCGAGGGCTTCACCCAGCCGGTGGCCCTCGGGGACAACCGTCTGTTCATCAACAACCAGGAGGTGGCGCTGGCGGTCGAGGTCAAGAAGGGCGCCACCGGCTTCGAGGTCAAGGAGCTGTGGCGGGGCAACTCCCTCCAGGGCAACCTGGTGGTGCCGGTCTACCACGACGGCCACCTCTACGGCTTCTCCGGCCGCTTCCTGACCTGCGTTGAGGCCGCGACCGGCAAGACGGTGTGGAAGTCCCGGCCGCCCGGAGGCCGCGGCCTCATCCTGGTCGACGGCCACCTGGCCATCCTCGCTCCCAGCGGTGAGCTTGTGCTCGCCGAAGCCTCGCCGGCCGGCTACGTCGAGAAGGCTCGGGTCCCGGTCCTGGCCCGCGACGGCAGCACGGCGCCGAGCTTCGCCGGCGGCAGCTTCCTGGTGCGCAACCTCGAAGAGCTGGCGAGCGTGACGGTGAGGGCCGCCACCACCGCCACCGCGTCGGCGGTCCGCAAAGAGGAGCTGCCGGTCTCCGGCCAGCTGGCGAGCTTCGTGGCGCGGCTCACCGCCGCTCCGGCCGCCGAGCGCAAGGGCCTGGTGGACGCCCTGCTCGCCGAGCACAAGAGCCTGCCCTGGATCGAGCCCGGCGGCACGGTGCACTTCCTCTACCGTGGCGCCACGCAGGACGTGTCGGTGACCGGCAACGTGGCCGGGTTCACAGGCGATGAGCTGCCCCTGGTGCAGCTCGCCGGCACCGACCTCTGGGGCCGCAGCGTCGAGCTCGATGCGGAGGGGCAGTGGGAGTATTCGCTGACGGTGGACTTCGGCGACCCCGTGCCGGACCCCGCCAACCCTTTGCGCGTCGGCACCGAGCAGGGTGAGGTCTCCGAGCTGCGAGGGCCCCGCTGGCCGGCGCCGTCGCACCTCACCGAGCCGCCGGCCGCCCGGCGTGGGCGCATCGACACCTTCTCCTTCAAGAGCGCCATTCGCGGCGACGAGCGGGAGGTCAAGGTCTACCTGCCGGTGGGCTATGACGCCGGCTCTGAGCGCTATCCCCTGCTGGTGCTCAACTACGGCCTCGACGCCCTGCGCTTCGGTCAGATCGACCGCGCCCTCGACAACCTGATCGGGGAGAAGGTCCGGCCCCTGGTGGTGGCCCTGCTGCCGCGGCTGCGCGGCGAGTACAACGGCCCCAACGCGCCGGACTACATACGGTTGGTGGTCGAGGAGCTGGTGCCCCACCTGGAGAAGACCTACCGCCTGGCCTCGGGAGTGAGCAACCGCGGCATCGGCGGTGTGGGCAGCGGTGCCTTCTCGGCCCTGTCGATCGCCCTGCGCAACCCCGGCACCTTCGGCCGGGTATCGCTCCAGTCCTTCTACATGCCGCCGGCCCTGGCCGAGGAGCTGATTGGCCTGGCCCGGGAGCGGGGCAAGGGGCTCGAGAGGGTCTTCCTCGAGATCAGCCGCCACGACTACCAGATCGCGGGCGCCAACATCGACGCCATCGCCGACAGCCGCCGCCTGCTCGACACCCTGAAGACCGCCGGCGCCAACGTCAC
>DASUEU010000002.1:0-20931 GCA_036274895.1 Thermoanaerobaculia bacterium
CGGTCCTCCTTCGCATGCGGCTCTGCCGCCGTCAGGTGGTAACCCGCGACCGAAAGGGGCACTCCCCCTCTCATCCGCGGCCCCGCAAAGGGCCTACGATCCTGCGATCGTAGGGCCGGTCGTTCCATAGGGTCTACGGGAGATCCGGAGGTTCCGGTGTAGGGGCGGACCAACGTGTCCGCCCTCCCGTTCTTTCCTACCGCCCGCGCGCCGCGTTCCAGGTATCGACGCAGCCCTTGTAGTTCCGGGCGATGGCCTCGACCGCCTCGGCCTCCCGGCTGGGATCGGCGATGAAGCTCTTGAGCGGCGCCGAGAAGTTGGTGCGGCCCACCGCGAAGCCGATGAAGCCGGGCACCGGCGCCGCCACCTCCAGCCACTTGTAGACCTGCTCCTTGTCCGAGCCGCGGCCGAGCAGGATCGAGCCAACCCGCTCGCGGGAAGCGCCCCAGCTGGAGCGCCCCGAGCGGGCCTGGGCGGCCACCGCCTCGGCGTCCGCCCGGCGATCCAGGCCCTCGATCTTCCAGATGTCCGGCTCGACGCCGAACTCCTGCAGCGAGGCGATCGCCGCCACCATGGCCGAGGTCCGCAGCTCGGTGTCGTAGGCGTCGCCGGCGGCCTTCTCCTCCGGCGTGGTGGCCGGCACCAGCAGCTCGAACATGAAGTAGTGGTCGTCGGTCGAGTGGATGTAGTCGGAAAGCAGCTTCAGGCGGGTGGCCTGCTCGACGTTGGTGGCCACGTCGTCGGCCGGGTGGTAGCGCACCAGCACCTTGATGATGTTGGGCTGGACGAAGCGGACGTGGTCCAGCCAGCGCGAGCCGTACTCGAAGTCGAAGACCTTCTTGCCGGTCTTCTCGACGCACACCGCCACCGGAATGCCCTTGGCCTTGGCGTCGGCGATCACCTGGCTGCCGAACTGGGTGTCGACCAGGATGCCCACGGTCTCGCGGGCCACGCCCAGCTCGATGGCTCGCAGCAAGCCCTGGTAGACCAGGGTCTTGGCCCGGGCGACCTGGACGAACTCCTCCTTCGTGGGGGTGATCTGCGGCTCCCCCGAAATGCCGAAGAAGCCCTTGGTGAAGCTGCCGCGGTGGTCGAACGGCTGGACGAACAAGGGCTGGTCGTAACCGATGTCACGCATGCGATCCTCTCCTCCAAAATGGACCGCGGAAGTGTAACAGGGACCTGGAACCGCCGGTGATAGGCTGCCCGCCCCACGACAGCCCAACGGAGGTTCTAACATGCCCCTACGTAAAGCTCACGCCGTCTGGACCGGCGGCATCTCGGATGGCAGCGGCACCATGGCGCTCGGCAGCGGCGCTTTCGAAGGCCGGTACTCCTTCTCCTCGCGCTTCGAGGAAGGCACCGGCACCAACCCCGAAGAGCTGATCGCCGCGGCCCACGCCGGCTGCTTCTCGATGGCCCTCTCGGGCGCCCTCGGCCGCGCCGGCTTCCCGCCCCAGCGCATCAGCACCGAGGCCCGCGTCAACCTGCGCAAGGACGACGCCGGCATCCGCATCGACCGCATCGACCTGGTGACCGAGGCCACGGTGCCGGGCATCGAGGCCGCCCAGTTTCAGGAGATCGCCGCAGGCGCCAAGGCCGGCTGCCCGGTCTCGAAGGCCCTCGCCGCCGTCGAGATCACTCTCGAGGCGAAGCTGGCGTAGGGCCGATCTCTCTGATTCATGCCTGCTGCTACCGAATCCAGCGACGAGCTTCGCGTCGAGTTCACCCTGACTCCTGAGGAAGCTCGCGCGGCCTTGGCGGAGCACTTCGGCTCCGCGCGGCGCAAGCGGGTCCTGCGTCTCTGGTTTCTGATCGGCCTGCTGCTCTGTCTGCCCTTCGGCCTCGCCGCGCTCGACATCTCCCGGCCGGAGCAACTGGTCACTCCGGCCCGGCTCTGCCTCTTGGCCTGGCTGATCGCGCTGCCGATCGCCTTCCCGATCGTCCATCGCCTCTGGGGCCGGCTGGTCCCACCGCTGCTGCTCGAGCCCACCACCGTGACCCTCTCGGAGAGTGGCTTCACCGTGGCCCGGACTCACTTCGCAGGCCGAGGGGTCTGGCCCTATTTCACCAGCTGGCGAGAGCTCAAAGCCTGCTTCGCCCTGGCTCAGGCTCCGAGCTCCGTGCTCCTGATCCCCAAGCGGGCGCTCGATCCCCAGCAGGCCGAAGCCCTCCGAGCCCTGCTCCACCGCCAGTTACCAGGTTGATCGAGGGGACGGACCGCCGCCCACTTTGAGCTAGAGCCGAAACCAGGTCGCCGTGATCCCGGTCCTCCTCGCTCGCCTACTTGCCCACCAGGGTGTAGCCGGCGGGGATCTGAAAGAGCTCGGCCGAGATCGGCCCGGTGATGCGCTCGAGGAAAACGACCTCGGTGGTTCGCCGCCTTACGTCGATTTCAGCGCTGCGGAAGCCTTCGCCGAGGTAGAACTTCTTGTCGATGCGGATGCCGAGCCCGCCGAGGCGGATGCGCGTCGTCTCGAGGTCGCGGGTGGAAGAAGTCGTGACCGTTTCGATACGCAAGGGGAAGCCCGGGATTTGGCTGCTTTCGGCGACGAGCAGCCGGTCGCGGCCCCGATTACCGGTTCTCTCGACCGGGCGTAGCCAACGCTCGAGCGCGGGCTCGACCAAGGTGTCGGTGAACCAGACGTCCTGGACCACCTGGAACCAGGTTTCCTTCTGCTCCCTCTTCACCCCGAACCTGCTCGGCAGCATGGTCCGGGTCCGGTTGCGGTAGGACATCACGAAACGGGCATGGCGGGTGGGCAAGCCGTGGAGGGGCTCAGCATCGACCTCGAAGACCTTCTCGACGCGCGGCTCCTCGATGTCGACCTCGAAGACGATCGGAATACCGCCGCCGGCGATACGCCCCATCATGCCCAGTACGTCACCGAGGTCCATCTCGAAGTAGTGCTTCTTCTTCGGCACCAGCCAGCGGAGAGTCTCGAATCCATCCGACGTGAGCAGATAGTCCCCTTTTCCGAAAAAGTACTGGGACCTCCCAAACTCCACCCGCACCTGGGATCCCTCCACCGCCACTTCGGTCACCCTGGCGCGCCCACCCTGATCCCGGCTCTCTGTGCGATAGCGCAGGCCCGCCCAGGCCGGCAGGGCAATCAATCCGAGCCCTACCGCCACCAGCCAGTCCCGGGTCCTTGATCTGTTCAGCTCCTGGCTCATCTCGGTCTCCTCCTGGTCGTTGCGGGAGGCCAAGGCAAGGGCTATGCCGGAAGGAATCGGGCTCACAAGGAGGAGAAACGTCCTCGATCGAGGACAGAGAGAAGAGGCGGCTACCAGGGGATGCCTTCTGCCCATGCTCTGGCGCGGGCAAGGACCGAGGCCCCCGAGGCCGCAGAGCGGCCGGACTCGGGTTCCCACGCAGAGCGTGGGAACCAGGATGGTCGCTCCGGTCAGCCCAGAAACGTCCCGTTGCGCAGCTGCCTCAAGGCGGTGTCGATCTCCTCGCGGGTGTTCATCACGATCGGGCCGTGCCAGGCCACGGGCTCACCCAGGGGTTTGCCGGAGACCAGCAGGAAGCGCAGGCCCTCTTCCCCCGCCTCGACCACCACCTCGTCCCCGCGGTCGAAGACCACCAGCGAGCGGTTGCCGGCAGGCTCCCACTCGGTCACGTCCGAGCCGTCGGTGCGCTCGGTGAGCACGCCGCGGGGCTCGGAGGCGTTGGCGAAGCGGCCGGAGCCGGCGAAGACGTAGGCGAAGGCGTGACGGGTGGTCTCCACCGGCAGGCTCTTGCGGTGGCCAGGCGGCACCGAGATATCCAGATAGCGGGGGTCGGCGGCAACGCCCTCGACCGGCCCGGTGCGGCCCCAGAAGGTGCCGCAGATCACCCGCGCCCGGGTGCCGTCGTCATCGGTGACCTCGGGGATGTCCCCGGCCTTGACGTCCTGATAGCGGGGCGCCGTCATCTTGAGCGAAGCGGGCAGGTTGGCCCACAGCTGAAAGCCGTGCATGCGGCCCTCTCCGTCGCCCTGGGGCATCTCCTGGTGCAGGATGCCGCGGCCGGCAGTCATCCACTGCACGTCCCCGGCACCGAGCGAGCCCTGGTTGCCCAGACTGTCCCCGTGCTCCACGCTGCCCGCGAGCACGTAGGTGATGGTCTCGATGCCGCGGTGGGGATGCCAGGGGAAGCCGGCCCGGTAGTCCTCCGGCCGGTCGTTTCGGAAGTCGTCGAGCAGCAGGAAGGGGTCGAAGTCCTCGGTCTGGCCGAAGCCGAAGGCGCGGCGCAGGTGGACGCCGGCACCCTCGATCGTGGGAGTGGCCCGGGACAGTCGCTTGATCGCGCGAATCGACATGGTGTGCCTCCTCGTAGATCGTTCGGACCCTTCGAAACCACTTCAACGAGCGCCGAATTCCCGCCGGCCCCGCTGCTACACTGGCGGCTGGAGGCGCGCCGTGAGCCAACCCGCAGGTTCCACCGACGAAGCCGTCGAGCGTGCCGTCGAGCTCCTCTCTGAAGCCCTGCGCAAGCGGCTGGCAGCCCATCCCGGGGGTCATCTGCTGGCCGGCCGGGGCGCCGCAGTCGACCTCACCATCCGTCTCCCCGTCCTGCCCAAGAACGGCGACCTCGCCCGTGCGGCCGACGCCGCGGCCGAAGGGCTGACCACCGAGGTCCAGCGGCTGGTGACGCTCGAGGCCCGGTTCCGCCCGGGGCGGGTCTTCTGCCTGCGCTGCGGTGCCAGCGACTGCGAGCACTCCGCCCCGGCCGGGAGCCGCGAGGTCTTCACCGGCTACAGTCCCTCCGGAGTGCCCCGCTTCCTGGACTTCGCCCAATGGCTGCTCGAGCAGCAGGACCCTCGGCTCGACGGCCTCTACCAGGAGCCGCCCCGCTTCGTCGCCCACCTGGCGGACGGCGAGTTGCTCACCCGCTCCCTGTTGCCGGCCTTCCGCGACCGCGAGCACGGCGCCCGCCTGCACGGCCAGGTGGCGGCCGGCTGGTGGCCGGGCACCACGGCTGAAGGCCATTCGGCCCAGGTGGCCGTGACCTTCCAGGTGGTCTCCACCCGCTTCGCCACCGGCCCGCGCCGCTACGCCCTCCAACTGGTCGGCGTGGGGCCGGGGGGCGAGAGCCTGGAGCGCTTCTGCCACCGCCTCGGCCGGGTACCCTGGGCCGCCCACGTGACCTGGGCCCAGACCACCTTGACCACCATCGGCCGCAGCAAGCGGGGGGGCGAGCCGGCCCGGGAGCGGCGCATCGCAGGCCTGCTCGCCGCCCTCGCCGGACGCCTGGAGAAGGACCGCCGTGCCGAGGGCCGCAAGACCCTCCACGCCCGCGAGCGCCACGAGCAAGGCGATCGCCCCACTCGCATGGCCCTCGCCGACCTCAGCCGGGCCGGCGCGGCCGAGGCCTGGGTGGACGTGCGCCGCGACACCCTGGTGATCCTCGGCCAGCGGGGCCGCGCCCACGTCTGGAACCGCCAGGGCCGCCTGGTCACCTCGATCCGCTATTCGGGAGAAGCCATCGAGCGGCGCCAGAAGGAGGAGCTCTGGCGCCCCGCCCGGGCCGAGGAGCTGGCGAGCTTGAAGGCGCACGTGGTCCCCTGATTCGCGCTACCATCCGCGCCCATGCCGCCGACTGAAGCCGAGTCCTCGCCGCCTTCGGGGTGGCTCGCGAAGCGCTTTCCCCCCGGGCTGCGCACCAAGCTGTCCTGGATCTCCCTGCTCTATCTGGCGGAGGGCTTTCCCTTCGGCATCGTCTACAAGGTCTGGCCGGTGTACTTCCGGGTGCACGGGCTGGACCTGGGTTCGATCGGCCTGCTCGCCCTGCTGCGCCTGCCTTACACACTCAAGCCCGCGTGGGCCCCCTTCGTCGACCGCTTCGGCAGCCGCCAGGGTTGGATCCTCGGCTGTGAGCTGGGCCTGGCCGCGGTCACCCTGCTGATCCCCCTGTTCAATCCCGTCGGCCCCACCGAGCTGCTCGGCCTGACGCTCCCCTTGGCCGCCCTGTGGGTGCTGCTCGGCTGCTTCACCCTGTTCTCGGCCACCCAGGACGTCGCCATCGACGCCTACGCCGTGGACGTCGCCACGCCTCGGGACAGCGGCCACATCAACGGCATCCGCGTCGCCGCCTACCGGGCAGCCATGCAGGTGTCGGGCGGCGTGTTGCTGATGCTCGCCACCGGCCCCTCGGCCGACCTGCTCCAGCGCTATCCGGCCTTCCGCTTCTGGCCGAAGATCAGCTGGGAGGCGATGTGGGTGACGGCCGGGGTGATCTGCCTGGTCCTCGGCTTGCTCGCCTTCAAGAGTCCGCGGGTGCCTCGCCCCAAGAGTCTGGCGCGCCCCGACCTCCCCGCCGGTCAGCTGCTGTGGGTGAGAGCGGGCCTCGGCGCGCTGGTGCTCGCCTTCGTCGCCCTCGGCTTCTGGGCCGGCTGGCCCACCCGCTTCAAGGTGTTGGCCGCCCTCTCGGTGGTGCTCTTCGTGGTCTCCTTCTTGAACCCGGCCATGCTGCGCTGGGCCTTCACCTGGCAGATGCTGCCGGTGGTGCTCTTCGGGCTGCTCTACAAGGTGGGCGACAACGCCCTCGGCCAGATGGTCGAGCCCTTCTGGGTGGACCGCGGCTTCGCCTCGGAGATCGGCCCGGTGTCGAACATCGGGGGGCTGTGGCTGACCATCGTCGGGGCCCTCCTCGGCGGTGTCTTCATCGCCCGCTTCGGCATCTTCCGGGCCCTGCTCTGGCTGGGCCTGGCCCAGCTGCTGTCGAACTTCGGCTACGTCGCGGTGGCCGCCCTCGATGCTGGGCGGCCCGGGCTCTATGCCGCCTCCTTCGTCGAGTCCCTGACCCAGGGCCTGGGCACGGCGGCCTTTCTGAGCTTCCTGATGAACCTCTGCGACAAGGACATGGCGGCGACCCAGTTCGCCTTCCTGTCAGCCCTCTTCTCGCTCACCCGCGACCTCGCCGGAGCCCTCTCGGGCTTCGGCGTCGAGGCCTGGGGCTACACCGGCTACTTCTTCCTGACCTCGCTACTCGCCCTGCCGGGGCTGCTGCTGCTGCCCCTGGTCAAGAACCGCATCCGCGAGGCCGCCAACGGGCCGGCCGACTAGGGCACGACCAGCTCCGCCGTGCAGGTCTTGTCGGCGTCGAGCACCACCGTGGTCGAGAAGTCCGTGCCGCTGCAATCGCCACCCCAAGCCACGAAGGTGGCGTCGGGGTCGGGGCGCACCCCCAGGGTCACCGTGGTGCCGTCGGCGAAGACCGCCGAGCAGTCCGCGGTGCACAGGATGCCGGGCGGGAAGCTCGAGACGGTGCCGGCACCGCCGCCGATCAGCACCACCCGCAGCCGCCAGCTGGTCGGCGGCGGCGGCAGCAGGTCGAAGGTCGCCACACAGGTCTTCCCCGTGCCCAGAGCGAGGAAGCCGTCCTCGCAGTCCGGATCGCCGCTGAAGCCCACGAACACAGAGCCGGCGGCGGCCTCCGCCACCAGATCGATCCGCGCGAACTGGCCGAACGTGGCCGAGCAGGTGCCGCCGCAGAAGATGCCGGCCGGATCGCTCACCACCACGCCGTCGCCCGTGCCGGCCTTGACCACGGTCAAGGTCGCCATGCCGACGAGGTCGAAGGTCGCCACGCAGCTCACGTCCGCCGGACCGACCACCGTACCGGTGGCGCAGCCGGGGTCGCCACTCCATCCCGCGAAGGTGGAGCCCAAGTCCGCGGTCGCCGTCAGGACCACGGGCTGGGAGTCGGCGAAGGTAGCGCTGCAGGTCGCGCCGCAGTCGATACCCGCCGGGGTGCTGGTGACCTGACCCGAGCCCGCGCCGGCGAGGCTGACGGTGACGGTGTAGGTGGCGGGCACGATGGTGATGGTCACCGTGGCCGAGGCACAGAGCACCGGGAAGCCCTCGTCGCAGATCTCGTAGACGAAGCTGTCGGCGGTGGTGTCCGAGCCGTCGTGGCTGTAGGTGAAGGTGCCGTCGGGGTTCAACACCACCACGCCGAAGCTGGGACCCGAGAGGGGCGCGGGAGAGACCGTGAGGGTACCGCCGTCCGGATCGGAGTCGTTGGCGAGCAGGCTGGTCTCGCCGGAGTCGAGCAGAGAGACGCTGGCCCCCTGGTCGACCGTGGCGCTGTCGTCTCCGGCCACGGGGGGCCGGTTGAAGAAGGCGCTCTCGAGGGTGAAGGTGGCCCGGGGGCCGGCCTCGACGTCCCGCGCTAGGAAGGCCCCGGTGGCCGTCGTCCCCTGCTTCGCCACCAGAGTGCCGTTCGGCACGTAGAGGTTGGCCGTCACCTGGCTGCGCACACCGAGTTCGGCGGCCTTGGGGCTGTCGTTGAGGGTGCCGGTGGTGCCGTTGATGCCGGCGACGTAGAAGACGATGTTCGTGGCGTCGATGGAAGCACCGGGCGCCGGCCCGATCACACCGTCCGTGCCGGTCGCCAGCCGGCCGGCGATGCGCACCTCGGAGGCGGCGTCGAACCACAGCGATGAGGCCGTCCCGGTGGAGACCTGGGAGAAGTCGTAGACCCCGCCGGCGAGGATCGCCTTGGCCCGCGTGCCCAGGCTCAGCAGCCGGTACGCTCCCGGCGCCACCACCTGGGTCTGGTCAGCGGGGATCACCACGTCCGTGGTGCCCGGCGTCCCGGTGTGGAAGGAGGGCAGGAACGGGAACACTGGCAAGGCCAGGGGAGTGACGGTGGAGCCGCCGATCGTGCCCTGGTTGACCAGGTCGTTGTAATGGACGTCGCCGCCGATCTTGGTGTGCGCCTTGATCCGTACGCTGTCACCCTTGAGGGCCCGACCGGCGGGGGTGGCCGCACGCGGCCCGATGGTCAGCTCGGCGTCCGAGGCCAGTACCGGGCCGGGGCTGGCGGCGTTGACCACCAGATCACCCCAGACGACGACCGAGTCGTTCTTGACGTGCATGCTGTTGGTGGCGAAGACCACCACCTCGTCGAAGCCGGCGGGGATCGGTGCGGCGACGATGGCAGGCGCCACGGGGAGGCCGGCAGGACGGAGATCTACCTCGGTGGGACCGCGGTCCTGTGCTTCAACGCTCAAGACGAGTGCGGCCAGGACCATCCCATGGACGGCGAAACCACGCGCGGGGGCATGGGTCACAGAGCACCTCCTCGTGTCATTGGACGGGGACCGACGGCATCATACCAGTCCGTGATGAAATGCGGCAACATCCGATCGAGCCTCCGCCTGGCCCGGTCCTTGCTGTTCGGGCCGGGCCATGAACAAGAAAAGGCGAAACCCCTCCGCTGGGGGGCACTGCGTTCTTCTGGCGGCGCTCTGGGGTCTGGTCCTCTCGGCCCTCCCCGGCGCCGCCCAGGAAGTGACCCTGCCCCTGCCCGACTACCTCGACCTGCGCAGCCGGGCCACGGCCTCGCCGCCGCCCCCCGCCCCACCGCCCGTGGCCGTCTCCTTCGAGGCCGCCCGGCTCGATCTGGTGGTCGAGGACGGCCGCGCTCACCTGCGCCAGGAGCTGGCCCTGGTGGTCCACGCGGACGGCTGGCAGCATCTCGCCCTGCCGCCGGCCGGTCCTCTGGTCTCGGCCGCCTGGGGCGGAGCCCAGGGCCGGCTCGAAGAGGTCTCGGGCGGCTGGCGCTTGGCCATCTCCGGCCGCGGCCGTCATGCCCTGGTGCTCGAGAGCATCCTCCCCGTATTCCGGGACACCTCCTCCACCCGCTCCCGCTCTCACCTGCGCCTCGACCTGCCGGCCGCGGCCGTGGTGGCGGGCTCGCTCACTCTCCCCGAGAGTACCCAGGGGGTAACCGCTCCTGCCCAGGCCGTGCTCCGGGCCGCCGGTCCGCGGCGCTGGAGCTTCACCGGCGAGCCGGGGGCCAGCCTGACTTTCACCTTCTCCGGGGAAGCGCCGGTGCGTGAGCGGTCCCGCCAGCCCCTGCGCTTCGAGGCCACTTCCACCGCTGCCTTGACCGCCACCCCCACTCGCCGCCAGCTCGAGGCCTGGGTGGAGACACGGGTGCTCGAGGGGGAGCTGGATCGCTTGCGCCTCGGTCTACCGGCTGGCTTCGAGGTGATCGACGTGGCGCCCGAGGGCACCGACTGGCGCATCGACGCCGGTGAGCTCGAGGTGGTGCCGCGGGCGCCGGTCTCCGGCACCTTCATCGCCCACGTCCAGCTGGCCGCGGACGCCGCCTCGAGCTTCGAAGGCACCGTGCTGTGGCCGCGGGGGGCCGTGCGCACCGTGGCCGTGGCCAAGGTGGCCCTGGCCGGGGACGGCCTGCTCGAGCCCCTCGACCGGGGCACCGCCCGCCGGCCCGACCCCCGCCAGGAGCAGAGCCTGCCCGAGCCCTTCCGCCAAGCCCCGGGCGAGGGCCTGCTGCTGCCCACCGCCGATTCGCCGCCGCGCTGGCAGGTGACCTGGCCGGAGGCCGCCGAGGTGCTGGCGGCCCAGGTCGACCGGTTGGTGGTCGAGGTGCTGGTCGGCTCCGGCGGCCGGGCCTTCTACCAGGTCTGGGCCGAGACCCGCAGCGCCGGCGTCACCGACCTTCGCCTGACCCTGCCCGCCGGCGCCGCGCTGGTAGCCGCCAGCCGCGACGGCCTGCCCATCGTGCCGGGCCAGGCGGGGGACGCCTGGGTGCTGCCCCTCGCCTCCCTGCCCCGGGCCCAGGTGCTCTACCTGGCGGCCCTGGTGCCGGCGCCGGCCTCGGCGGCCTCCCGCCTGGCCATCGCCCTGCCCCAGCTCTCGGCGCCGGCCACCCGCATCGAGACCCGCCTGCTGCTGCCCGGCGGGCGGCGCTACCGCTTCACGGAGGCCGGCCGGGCCGGCCAGGTGATGGCGCCACCGCAGACCGCCGCCACCAAGGAGGCGTCCGAGCTGGCCCAACGGCTCAACCAGGCCCTGGCTGTGAAGCGGGACGAGCGCACCGGCTTCCTCACTCCCCCGCCCGGCTATGCCGTGCTCCAGGCGAGTTGGAGCGCCCTGGCCTCCACCCTGCCCCCCCTCACCCTCGAGACCGAGACGATCGTCGCCAAGGAGGTCTGGCAATGAGCCCGCGCAACCTCACGCTGCCCCTCGCCGTCCTGGTGCTCACCTTCGCGGCGGCTCCCGTGCGCGCGGCCGACAGGCCGGCGCCCGGCCAGGTGACCCTCGGCCTGGCCCAGTACCTCGCCCTGGTCGAGGCCGCCGAGGCCCGCGACAAGGCCCGGCTGGTGGCCGTCGACGGGCCCTCGGCCTGGATCGCCCGCCAGGAGAGCCTGCTCACCCTGGAGGGCGACGGCGCCCGGCTGACCACGCGCTTCGACGTCGAGGCCCGCGGCAGCTGGCCGCCTCCCGTGCTCCTGCCCTGGCCGATCTTGGCGGAAACGGTCACCCTCGAGCCGGCCGCGGGCGCGAGCCTCACCCGCCTGGCCAACGGCGGCTCGGCCCTGGTCGCCACCGGGCCGGGCAGCTGGCGCGTCACCGTCACCGGCGACGCTCGCAGCCGCGAGGAGCCGGGCATCCGCCGCCTGGACCTGCCGGCCGCGACGGCCCCCTTCGCCGCCGTCCAGGTGGAGCTGGCGGCCGACCTGGCGTGGAGCGCCCCCGGCGCTGTGGTCACCGCCGACGCCGTGACGGACGGACGGCGCCGTCTCGACCTAGCGCCGCCCCGGGGCGGGCCGGTGGTCTTCGAGGTCTCCCGGCGCAGCGTGGCGAGCGCTCCCGAGGAGGCCCTGGTGCGCACCATGGTGGTCACCCTGGTCGAGCTCGGCAGCGAAAGCGCCCGCCGCCACGACGTGGTGCTCTACGAGGTGTTACGCGGCCAGCTCGGGCGGCTGGAGGTGGACCTGCCCCCCGGCCGCACCGACGACCTGGTGGCCACCGACGAGGGCGACGCGGTGCCGGTGGCCGCGGAGGCGGGGCACCTGGTGGTGGAGCGCAAGCGCCAGCTCACCGGCGAGGGTTGGCTGGTGCTGACCTCGACCGAGAGCCTGCCCCGGGAGGGCGCCTCCCTGCCCCTCGACCCCATCGTGCCGACGGCTGAGGTCAAGGCCCGCTACCTGGTGCTCGCCGCGGGGCTCGCCGCCGAGGTGGCGCCCCGCCCCAAGGCCGCCTGGCAGCAGGTGGACCTCTCGGACCTGCCGGCCGGGTTGCGCCAGCGGGTGGGCGAGGTGGAGCCGGCGGCGGTGTGGCGGCTGAGTGGGCCCGCCACGGCGCCGGCCCTGGCTGTGCACCCGCTGCCGGCCGCCGAGCTGGCCCGCGGCCTGGTGCGCTCCCGCGAAACCACCAGCTTGCTGTCCCTCGACGGTACCCTGCTCCACCGCGAGCGGCTGCTGGTGGCCACCGGGGCACCGGCCGTGGCCCTCACCCTGCCGGCGGGCGCCACCTTCTGGTCGGCCCAGGTCGACGGCAAGAGCGTGCGACCGGTCGAGCGCGACGGCCGTCTGCTGGTGCCCCTGCCGGCCCGCTCCCAAGGGGCGAGGAGCGAGGTGGAGGTGATCAGTGTCCAGCCCAAGAAGCTGGAGCGCACCCGGCGCTCGCACCTGGGCCTCGAGCTGGCCGAGGTGGACCTGCCCGTGCTGCGCCACCGCTGGCGCCTGCTGCTCCCCGAGGGCTACCGCTACCGGGTGGCCGGCGGCGACCTGGCGGCGGTGCCGGATCCCGGTGAGAGGAAGGCGCAGGCTGCCGGCAACGAGAGCCGACAGGAGTCGATCTACATTTCTCCGGGCCGCAACGACGACAACTCGACCTGGGCTGTGGACGGCGTCACGATCACGGACATGGGGGCCATCGGCAACTCCCCGGGCTACTACGACTTCGACAGTTTCGAGGAGATGGAGGTGAAAACCGGTCGGGCGGACGTGGCATCCGCCGTGGCCGGCGTCGAGATGGACAAGGTCCCCACGGCCCGCGACCCCTGGCTGATCCAGCAACAGAGTGGCGGCGTGCTGGTCGATCGGGTCAACGTCGGCAAGAGCCTGGCCAAAGGCGTACAACCCCTGCCGATCCAGATCCCCGAGACCGGCCGGGTGATCCACCTCGCCGGCGCCCTGCCGCCGGGCAAGGTGACGCTGGAGCTGGAGGTGAAGACGGTGAAGTGAGGAGGCAGGGGCGGAGACCTCTTCAGTTTTTTCCAATACAGCCCGCCGGGAGGGTCGCTAGCCTCGCCGCATCCACTTTCCAAGGAGGATGCACCGATGGATGGCACCACCCCCCAGATCGCGCCGCTCGCCGTGGTGGCGGCGGCCCTTTCTTCTTTCGTGCTCGGCGGCCTGTGGTACTCGCCCCTGCTCTTCGGCAAGGTCTGGCAGCGGCTGACCGGCCTGTCCGACGAGGATCTCAAGCGGGCTTCGCCGGCCAAGATCTTCGGCCTCTCGTTCCTGCTGTCGCTGATGGCGGCGGCGGTGTTCGCGATGTTCCTGGGGCCCGACCCCAAGCTCTCCTTCGGCGTCGGCGCCGGCCTCTCGGCGGGCTTCTGCTGGGTCGCCGCCTCCTTCGGCATCAACGACCTCTTCGAGCGCCGCCCCTTCGGCCTGTGGGCCATCAACGCCGGCTACCACACCCTCGCCTTCTTGCTCTACGGGGTGATCCTGGCCGTCTGGCCGTGAGGTTGACATCTGATACGATGTGGTCCGCGACATCAGGCTCTGGTTCGAAGGGAGATAGCCCCCATGTCCCGCTACTCGCTCAGCCTACCGACCGAGCTCAAGCAAGATGCCGAGCGCTTCGCTGCGGAGCAGGGCATCTCCCTGAACCAGTTCATCCTCTGGGCGGTGGCCGAGAAGGTCGGGGGGCTCTCCCGTGGGCTCGATGACTCGCGGTTCCCTCAGATCACCTATCGCAAGGGCGCCGGCGGCGGGCCGGTCGCCGTGCTGCGCGGCTCAGGGGCTCGGATCCGAACCCTCTGGGCCGCGAGCACGGCCTGGGGCTGGTCTCCCGAGGTGATCGCTCGGGAATACGGCCTGCGGCTGGACCAGGTCCACGAGGCGTTGGCGTTCGCGGCGGCGCACCGGGGCGAGATCGAGGCGGACCTCTCGGCCGACGAAGAGCCGGCGAGGGCGAATGCCTGACCTGCGGCTGCACCTCGACGCCGACACCTCCATCCGAGCCCTCGAGAAGGCCCTGCTCGAAAGAGGGCACGACGTCTCCCGGACCCCCGCGCCTTGGATGCCCTTTGACGCGGACGACGAGACCCAGCTCCTCCGGGCCACGGCCCGGGGTCGCTGCATTTTCACCTTCAACGTGCGGGATTTCGTCGCCCTCGCCGAGCGCCACCCCAGCCATGCCGGCATCGTGCTCGCCGCCCAGCGAAGCTGGACCTTGCCGCAGCTGATCGCGGCCCTGGACCGTCTGCTCGTGGCGGCTCCCGAGATGCAGGGGCGGGTGGTGTGGCTGGGGCGAGGATAGGACCAGCCACCCGAGGTGCCAGCCACTTCGGGGAAAGCTCCGTTGCCCTCAGCCGCCCAGCACTAGACTCTGCCCCACCGCCAGCTCGGCGAGCTGGCGGCCCTCGGCGGGAGCGTGCCGCTGCCACCAGGCGCGCATCCTCTCGATGGGCTCGGAGATCGGCTCGTCGGTGAGCTGGAAGGTGCCCCAGTGCATGGGCACCAGGCGCCGGGCGCCGAGGTGGAGGAAAGCCTCGCCGGCCTGCTCGGGGGTCAAGTGGGCGGCCTCCATGAACCAGCCGGGCTCGTAGGCGCCGATCGGCAGCAGCGCGGCGTCGAGCCCGGGGAAGCGAGCGGCGATCTGGGCGAAGCCACCGAAGGCCGCGGTGTCCCCGGCGTGATAGACGGCCCGGCCGCCGCCCTCGATCACGAAGCCGCCCCACCAGCTGCGGTTGACGTCCCAGCCATGACGGTTCGACCAATGCCGGGCCGGCACGAAGGTCACGGCCAGACTGCCCAACTCCACCCGCTGCCACCAGGCGAGCTCCACCACCGGCCGCGGGGCCCAACGCCGGAACCACCGCCCCAGCCCCAGCGGCACCAGGGCGGGCGCCTCGGGCGGCAGGGCGCGCAGGCTCGGGCGGTCCAGGTGGTCGTAGTGGTTGTGGCTGATCAGCAGCGCCGCGAGCGGCGGCAGCTCGGCGATGCGCAGCCCCGGCTCGCCGTAGCGCGGGTAGAAGGTGCCGATGCGTTGGGAGAACACCGGATCGACCAGGAAGCTCGCCCCGCCGAGGCGGCCGAGGAACGACGAATGGCCGATCCAGGTCAGGAAGTCGCCCGCCGCCGGGCAGGCGGGTTCTCCCGGTGCTCGGAGGTGGTGCGGCGCCGGGGGACCGGGCGGCTGGATGCGGCGCCGGCCGGTCAGTCGATCCCAGAGCGCCCAGCGCAGGACCGTCGGCAGAGGCTGGGGGCGATGGGCGGGGTCGAGGTTGGTGAAGCGAGGCATGGCCGGGCCCCGGAGGGCCGGCGGCATCCTTTCATGCTCGGCTGTACAATGCGAAGGCTTGGCCGGACCCCTTTTTTCTGGCCTGGAGGTTTCCGATGGAGTCCCTCGCTCTGCTCCTGCTGCTGGCCCTTCCTCTCCCCGATCCGCCAGCTCCCCCGCCACCCGCCCTCTGCTTCGCCCCGGGTACGCCGCTCGCCGACATCGAGGCCGTGACCTTCTCTGGCGGCGATCCGGGCACCTCCCTGGACCTGCCCCAGCCCGGCCTCGGCCTCAAGTACCAGCTCTTCACCTCACCCTTCGACCGCTGGACCTCGACCGCGACCAACGGCGGCGGGCTCAGCCAGGGCTCCCCGACCACTCTGACCTGGAGCTACGTGCCGGACGGCACGTCGATCCCCTCCAACCCGAGCCTCGCTGGGGACGCCACCGGGCCGAGCAACCTCTTCGCCTGGTTGAACGGCCTCTACGGCAACTTCAATACCTGGCATGCTTTCTTCGTCCAGGTCTTCGACCGCTGGTCCCAGATCTCCGGCATCACCTACGTCTACCAGCCGAGCGACGACGGCGCGGCCTTTCCGCAGTCCGGCGTGAGCTCGGGGGCTTCCGGTGCCTTGGGAGTGCGGGGCGACGTCCGGATCAGTGCCCGCACCCTGGGCGGGCCGTCGGGTGTGCTGGCCTTCAACTTCTCGCCCAACAGCGGCGACATGGTCATCGACTCCGCGGACGGCTACTTCAACACCACCACCAACAACTCGATCCGCCTGCGCAACACGTTGGGCCATGAGCACGGCCACGGCCTGGGCTTCACCCACTCTTGCCCCGACGACGACACCAAGCTGATGGAGCCCGCGATCTCGACCAACTTCGACGGCCCCCAGCTCGACGACCTGCTCGCCGTGCAACGCCAGTATGGGGATCCCCTGGAGAACAACGACTCGTCCGGCGCCGCGACCATCCTTCCTGGCAGCTCCGCGCTGGTCGAGGGGATCGCCCTCGACGACAACGGCGACGTGGACTTCTTCCGCTTCTCGGTCGGCTCGGCCACCCAGGTCACGGCCCGGGCCATCCCCACCGGCGCAACCTACCTGGAAGGCCCACAGGTCGGCGCCAGCTGCAGCGCCGGAACGAGCTTCAACACCTTGACGCTGAACGACCTCGGCGTGGCCCTGCTGGACACCAACGGCAGCACCGTGCTCGCGACCTCGAACGTCAACCCGGCGGGCCAGGCCGAGAGTGTCACCTTCGCGCTGCCGGCAGCCGGCGACTACTACGTGCGGGTCTTCGCCGGCGGCCTCAACACCGTCCAGGCCTACCGGTTGGAGGTCGGCGACGTGATCTTCGCCGACGGCTTCGAGAGCGGCGACACCTCGGCCTGGTCGACCGTGGTGCCGTGAGGCGCCGTCAGAGGGTGACCGTACGATCCGCCCGGGCGATCTTGTCGGCGAAGCTCTGCCAGCCGAGGATCGCGTCCACTTGGGCCTGGACCCGTGCGGCGTCGAGGCCCAGGTAGCGCACCGAGGCGCTGCAGGCGAAGAGCCGGATGGCTCCGGCCTCACGGCCGGGAGTGAGCATGGCTGCGAGGGAGGGGGCCTGGGCGGCGATCAGGCGGGCGCGAGTCAGGGGTGAGGCGGGATCGAGGTCGTCCCAGCGCTCTTCCACCCAACTGGCGAGCGCGGCAAAGAAGAGGGCGATCTCCACCCTCTGCCCGGCAGCGGCAGCGCTCGCCGCCAGCGAGGAGACCTGGAATCGCCCGTCCCAGGTGGCGGCGTGGGCGAGGATGAAGAGGTTCACACGACCTTGCAGGTGTGGGGGCGGGGTCACCCCGCCCCTACTCCACCACCCAGGTCTCGGGGCCGCGGATCAGGTCGTCCAGCCGGGCCGGACGGGCTTCCTGGGCGGCCGTGATCTGCGCCAGCACCCGCGAGTCGTAGCTCGCGGCCGGTACCGAGCGCAGGATGCCGATCGGGGTCGGGAAGGCCGGCGGCAGGAGCTGGGTCATCATGAAGGCGAAGATCGGGTCCTCACGCTCCTCGTCCCAGACCAGGCAATCGTCCGGCCCAAAGCCGTCCGCGAAGTGCACCACCTCCAGCCGGGTGCCGTTGAGGCGGATCCCCTTGTCCCTCTGATCGCCGAACACCAGGGGCTTGCCGTGCTCCAAGTAGAGCACCTGCTCCTGGCGGCTCTCCTTCTCGGTCATGTACTCGAAGGCGTGGTCGTTGAAGATGTTGCAGTTCTGGTAGATCTCGACGTAGGCCGTGCCCTCGTGCTGGGCCGCTCGGCGCAGCACGTCGCGCAGGTGGCTCTGGAAGATGTCGACGCTCCTGGCGACGAAAGTGGCGCCGGCACCGAGGGCCAGGGCGAGGGGGTTGAAGGGATAGTCCGGTGAGCCCACCGGGCTCGACTTGGTCTTCTTGCCCAGCTCGCTGGTGGGTGAGTACTGGCCCTTGGTCAGGCCGTAGATCCGGTTGTTGAACATCAGGATCTTGAGGCCCACGTTGCGGCGGATGGTGTGGATCAGGTGATTGCCCCCGATCGACATCGAGTCGCCGTCGCCGGTCACCACCCAGACCTGGAGGTCCGGCCGCGCCAGCTTCAGGCCGGTAGCCACGGCCGGTGCCCGCCCGTGGATGGTGTGGAAGCCGTAGGTGTTCATGTAGTAGGGAAAACGGCTGGAGCAGCCGATCCCGGAGACGATGACGAACCGCTCCTTGGGGATCCCCAGCTCGGGGAAAACCGTCTGCACGGCCGAGAGGATCGCGTAGTCCCCGCAGCCGGGGCACCAGCGGATCTCCTGGTCGGACTGGAAGTCCTTCTTGGCGAGCACGGGCGCTTCGGTGGTCACGCGAGCACCTCCCGGATCTTGTCGACGATCTCCTGGCGCACGAACGGCTTACCCTGCACCTTGGGGAAGCTCAGGATGTCTTTCAGGTAGCGAGCCCGCAGCAGCAGGGCCAGCTGGCCGCTGTTGATCTCGGGCAGCAGCACCTGGTCGAAGCGCGACAGCACCTCGCCCAGGTTCGGTGGGAAGGGATTCAGGTAGCGCAGGTGGGCGCGGCTCACCGAGAGCCCCTCGCGGCGGGCCAGGTTGACGGCGCCGGTGATGGCGCCGGCGGTCGAGCCCCAGCCGAGCACCAGCAGCCGCCCCTCCGGCTCCCCCACCACTTCGAGGGGCGGGATCTCATTGGCGATGCGGGCCACCTTCTCGGCGCGCAGGAAGGTCATCCGCTCGTGGTTGGCCGGATCGTAGGAGATGCTGCCCTTGCCGTCCGACTTCTCGAGGCCGCCGATGCGGTGCTCGAGGCCCGGGGTGCCCGGGATCGCCCACGGCCGGCTCAGGGTCTCCTCATCGCGCAGGTAGGGCAGGAAGCCCTCCGGATCAGTGCGGAAGTCGATGCGCAGGTCGGGCAGCTCCTCGGCCTTGGGGAAGCGCCAGGGCTCCGAGCCGTTGGCCACGTAGCCGTCCGAGAGGAAGAACACCGGCACCATGTAGCGCAGGGAGATGCGGCAGGCTTCGAGGATGGTCTCAAAACAGTCCTTGGGCGAGGACGCCGCCAAAACCGGCATCGGAGACTCGCCGTTCCTGCCGAACATCACCTGCAGCAGGTCGGCCTGCTCGGTCTTGGTCGGCATACCGGTCGAGGGGCCGCTCCTCTGGATGTTGCAGATCACCAGGGGGAGCTCCACCATCACCGCCAGGTTGATCGCTTCCATTTTCAATGCGATGCCCGGGCCGCTCGAGATGGTCACGCCGAGGGCGCCGCCGAAGGACGCGCCGATGGCGGCACAGACGGCAGCGATCTCGTCCTCGGCTTGGAAGGTGGTCACCCCGAAGTGCTTGTAGGCCGCCACCTCCTCGAGCACCCCGGAGGCCGGGGTGATCGGATAGGCCCCCAGGAAGAGAGGCAGGCCGCTGCGCCGGCTGGCCGCCACCAGGCCGATGGCCAGGGCGGAGTTGCCGTTGATGTTGCGATAGCTGCCGGCCGGCAGCTGCGCACGGTCGACCTCGTAGCGAACTTGGAAGGCCTCGGTGATGTTGCAGTAGTTCCAGCCCGCTCGCAGCACCCGGATGTTGGCGTCGGCCAGCGCCGGCTTGTCCTTGAAGCGGCGCTCCAGCCAGCGCACGCTCGGCTCGAGAGGGCGCGAGAACAGCCAATAGGCCATGCCCAGGGCGAACATGTTCTTCGAGCGCTCCTGGGTCTTGGAGTCGACCTCGGAGCCTTCGAGGGCCCGGCGGGTCATGGTGGTCAAGGCCACGGTGTAGACCCGGTAGCCCTGGAGCGAGCCGTTCTCGAGCGGGTTGCTGGCGAGGCCGGCTTTCTTCAAGTTGCGCTCGTTGAACTCGTCGGTGTTGACGATGATCACGCCGTTGGGCTGGAGATCCTTGAGCTCCTTGACCAGGGCCGCCGGATTCATCGCCACCAGCACGTCCGGGGCGTCGCCCGGAGTGTGGATGTCGTAGTCGGCGATGCGCACCTGGAACGAAGAAACACCCGGCAGAGTGCCCTGGGGAGCGCGGATCTCGGCGGGAAAGTCCGGCAGGGTCGAGAGGTCGTTGCCGACCAGGGCCGATGTGCTGGTGAACTGCCCGCCGGTCAGCTGCATGCCATCGCCGGAGTCGCCGGCGAAGCGGATCACGACTTCATCGAGCTTTTCGGTGGGGACCTCTCGGGGTTGACTCTCGACGGTACTGACGGACTCACTCATGGTCTCGCGACCCCTTTCGGGGGAGATGGGTTCAATGCGCCACAGCACCCTCGACCGGCGAGCCGGCAGCTCGCGCGGCCTCGACGAGGTTGAATGCTTCACGCCGCATGCGGGCGCGCTCGACGTCCTCCTCCGGGTAGCGGGGTCGGTAGCCGAGCTGATTCTGGTCGAAGGTGTAGGGCTTCATCAGATCTGCCTTGCCGACGATCGACTGCTCGCGGGTGAAGTAGGCCAGGTCGTAGTTGTTGCTCATGATAATGGCCTCTTCCGGGCAGGCGTCCACGCAGTAGCCGCAGAAGATGCAACGCAGCATGTCGATCTCGTAGACGACCGGATATTTCTCGATGTTGACGTCCGGATGCTCCCCCGCTTCGATGTGGATGCACTCGGCCGGGCAGTTCTGGGCGCAGAGAAAGCAGGCGACGCAGCGCACCGACCCGTCCGGCCGGGTGGTGAGGATGTGGTGCCCGCGGAACCGGTGGCTGTAGCTCCTGCGCGCCTCGGGATATTCGATGGTGTACATCTTGTTGCGCCCGAGGACGTTGCGCAAGAAGTGCTTGAGGGTGACCCACATGCCGCCGAGGAGCGGCAGGTAGAGCCGCTCGGCAAGGCCCGGCCGGTAGGGCTTCGTCTCGTTGGGAAAGGGCTCGCGCAATGTTGGACGACCAGCGGGACGACCAGCGGGACGAACACCGGGGCGGCCCGCGGGCGGCGGGGCCGGCGGCGTCTGGATGCCTTGGACGATCGGCTGGCTCATCGCTCGAGCTCTCCCGCAATGATGTTGAGCCCGCCGAGCGAAACGATGGCGTCGGCGACCGTGCCACCGTTGATCAGGCGGGGAAACGTGGACATGATGGGGAAGCAGGGCGGCCGGCAGTGGTTGCGATAAGGTTTTCCCGAGCCGTCGCTGATCGTATAGAAGCCGAGCTCGCCGTTGGCCCC
>DASUEU010000003.1:0-6305 GCA_036274895.1 Thermoanaerobaculia bacterium
CGCGAAGCCGCTCTCGAGGTCGAGCTCGCCGCCGTCGCTCATCGCGGTCGCCTGTCCGGCCGGTTCGGTCGAGCCGTCGTGCTGGATGCGCGGCGCGTCGCCGGCCTCCTGCAGGTTCATGCCGAAGTCCACGAGGTTGACCACGATCTGGACGTGCCCCTGCGGCTGCATGTCGCCGCCCATCACGCCGAAGGCGGCCACGGGCTTGCCGTCCTTCGTGAGGAACGCGGGAATGATCGTCTGGAACGGGCGCTTGCCGGGCGCGTAGCAGTTCGCGTGGCCCTCGACGAGCGAGAACATCTCGCCGCGGTTCTGCAGCATGAAGCCCAGCCCGGGCGGCGCCATGCCGGAGCCCATGCCGCGGTAGTTGCTCTGGATCAGCGAGACCATGCGTCGCTCGGAGTCGGCCACGGTCAGGTAGATGGTGTCCCCTTGGTCGAGGGCAGGGTTGCCCGCATCGACGCGGCGGGCGGCGCGGCGGGGGTCGATCTCGGACCGGCGCTTGGCGGCGTACTCCTTCGACGCCAGGCCGGCCACCGGCAGCTGCGCCCAGGCCGGGTCCGCGTACCAGCGGGCGCGGTCCTCGAAGGCGATCTTCTTGGCCTCTACGAAGGCGTGCACGTGCTCCGGGCTGCCGAAGCCCATGGCCGCGACGTCGAAGCCCTCGAGCAGGTTCAAGATCTGGAGGGTGGCGAGGCCCTGGGTGTTGGGGGGTAGCTGCCAGACCTCGTAGCCGCGGTAGGAGGAGCCGATCGGCTCCACCCACTCCGAGCGATGGGCGGCGAGGTCCTCGACCTTGAGATACCCCCCCTGCCCGACCACCGCCTTCTCGATCGCCCGGGCGATCTCGCCGCGGTAGAAGGCGTCGCGGCCTTCTTTGGCCAGTAGCTCGAGGGACCTCGCCAGGTCCGGGTTCTTGAAGATCTCCCCCTTGCGAGGCGCCTTCCCTCCCGGCATGTAGGTGGCTTCGAAGCCCGGGTACTTGCCCAGCAAGGGGACGCTGCGGCCCCAGTAGTAGGCGATCAGCTCGGAGAGCGGGAAGCCCTCCCGCGCGTAGCGGATGGCCGGGGCCAGCACCTGCTCCATGGGCAGCTTGCCGAAGCGGGCGTGGAGCTCGTACCAGCCGTCCACGGCCCCCGGCACCGTCACCGGCAGGGGGCCGTGGCTGGGCATCTTGGTCAGGCCCTTGGCCTTGAGCTCGGCGAGCGTCAGCGACTTGGGCGAGCGCCCGCTGGCGTTCAGGCCGTGGAGCTTGCCGGTGGCCGGGTCCCAGACCATGGCGAAGAGGTCACCGCCCAGGCCGCAGCCGGTCGGCTCGGTCAGGGCCAGCATGGCGTTGGCGGCGATGGCGGCATCGACGGCGTTGCCGCCGGCCTTGAGCACGTCCAGCGCCGCCTGGGTGGCGAGCGGCTGGCTGGTGGCCGCCATGCCGTGGCGGGCGATCACCTCCGAGCGGCCGGCGAAGCCCAGGCCGGTGACGCGGTCGAAGCCATAGCCGCCCAGGGAGACGGCGGCCACGATCAGGGTCAACAGGATGAGGCGGTGGGGCATGGTGGGCTCCTTGGTCGGCAAGAACCGAACGCGAGGGGTTAAGACTCCACGCTACGTAAACACGTCCCTGACGGGACGGAGGAGAGACGATAGTCGGACACGACCGATCCCTCCCCCGTTGTCATCCTGAGCGCAGCGAAGGATCTGGTCGGAGGGCCTTGGTTCCCTTCCCCCGGGTCCTTCGCTACGCTCAGGACGACAACGGCGCCGAGAGTGCCCGGCTCACCCCCCTCCCCGTCCCGCCAGGGACGTGTTTCAGTAGCGTGGGGTTTTAGCCCCTCGCGACACGTCGCCGCACTCCAAAGCTCGTCAACGGCAGCAGCAGTACCTGCCGGCGAGTCTAGCCCGGCCGAGAGGGAATTCACCCGCTCTTCGATGAATAGCGGTCCCCCCGCCGCCGTATCATTCCCCCTCTGTCATGGAAGCCGCCCTTCTTCTCCTCGCCCTCGGTCTCGTGCTGGCCGGGATCTCCGGATGGCTGCGCCGCCGGCGCGCGGCGCCGGTTGGGGACGGCGGCCGGCGGGCGGTGTACGAGGCCGCTCAGAGGCTCGCCCCCCTGCTCGAGACCATCGCCCACCCGCGGGATCTCCTGGGCCTGCCGGACTTCCACCAGGGTGTGGCCGCGCTCGAGGCCGCCGGGGCCACCGAGGCCACCCTGGTCAGCGACGCCCTGGGCGACAACAGCGCCGTGGCCTGCCTGGCTCTCGAAGCCCTGACCCGCCGCCGGGCCGGGGCCGAGGCGATCCTCGAGGGCCTCGCCCACCTGCGGCCGGCTCCCTTCTGGTTCGCCCTGCGCGCCATCGCCGCCGCGACCGAGCCCGGCGCGCCCATGATCGGCCCGGTGCTGGTCGCCTTGGACGACAGCTTCCGCTGGGACATCAACCGCCTCTACTTCACCGCCCTCGAGGAGACCTTGCGCGAGCGCCTCGCCGGCCGCGAGCCCCTCTCCTTCTGCGGTGCCCTGGCCGAGCTGCCGCCCGAGAAGGAAGAGGACCTCGAAGCCATCCTCAAGAAGCTGCCCCGGGACTTGGGAGGCCCCCTCGCCGCCGAGCTGGCCGGGCGGGAGCGCACCGCCGTCGACCGCGAGTTCTTCGAGGGGATCGGCCGGCTGTGGAAGGCCGAAGGCCAGCTCTTCGCCGAGCCGGTGATCGAGCATCCGGCCGTGCTCGCCCAGGCGGCCCGGGTGGAGGACTGGCTGTGCGCCGAGCGGGCCCGCCCGGTGCTTCTGGTGGGTGAGCCCGGGGTGGGCAAGACCTCGCTGGTTCGGCTGGTCGCCGGCCGCCTGCTCGAGCGGGGGTACCACTTCTTCGAGGCCGGGGCAAGCGAGCTGCTGGCCGGCCAGAGCTACCTGGGCGAGCTCGAAGAGAGGCTGCGCCAGCTGTGGAAGCGCCTCGAAGGCACCGCCAAGCTGGTGTGGTACGTGCCGGATTTCCACCAACTGCGCGACGCCGGCCGCCACCGCTACCAGAGCTCCGGCCTACTCGACGTCCTGCTGCCCCACTTCGAGACCGGCCGCCTGCGGGTGCTCGCCGAGGTGCAGCCCGTCCCCCTGCAGCGCCTGCTGATCGAGAAGCCTCGGCTGACCGCCGCCTTCGAGGTGCTGCGGCTCGAGCCCCTGGGCGAGGCCGCCACGCTCGAGCTGGCCCGCCGCTGGATCGCGCGTCATTCCTATCCCGAGGAAGGGCCCTGGCTCGACGCCGGGCTGCTGGGCGAGGCCTGGCAGCTGGCGCAGCAATTCCTGTCCGTCAAGGCCGCTCCGGGCAACCTGATGGAGCTGCTCCAGGCGACCCGCCAGCGGCACCGCGCGGCGAACCAGGACGGCCCCCAGCAAGGCCCATCGGCGAGCCCGGGCGTCGAGGATCTGCTGGCCGCCCTCTCGCAGCTCACCGGCTTGCCGGCGTCGATCCTCGACGAGCGCCAGGGCCTGGACCTCGGCGCCCTGCGCCGCCTCTTCGAGAGCCGGGTGATGGGCCAGCCCGAGGCCATCGAGTGCCTGCTCGAGCGCATCGCCATGATCAAGGCCGGGGTTTGCGACCCGTCGCGGCCCCTGGGCGTGTTCCTCTTCGCCGGCCCCACCGGCACCGGCAAGACCGAGATCGCCAAGACCTTGGCCGAGTTCCTCTTCGGCACCGCCGACCGGCTGATCCGCCTCGACATGAGCGAGATCCAGACCGCCGACGCGCTCCACCGCATCGTCGGTCAGACCGGCGAGGAGCGGCCCCTGGGCGGCGCCCTGGTCGATCAGATCCGCCGCCAGCCCTTCTCGGTGCTGCTGCTCGACGAGGCCGAGAAGGCCCACCCCAACGTCTGGGACCTCTTCCTCCAGGTCTTCGACGACGGCCGCTTGACCGACGCCCAGGGCGCCGTGGCCGACTTCCGCCATGCCATCGTGATCATGACCTCGAACCTGGGCGGCATCGTGGCCGCCGGGCCGGGCCTGGGCTTCGGCTCGACCGGCGCCGTCTTCTCGGCCGAGGAGGCGCACCGGGCTCTCGGCCGCTTCTTCCGCAAGGAGCTGATCAACCGCATCGACCGGGTGGTGGTCTTCCGGCCCCTGCCGCGGGAGGTGATGCGCAAGATCCTCGACCGCGAGCTGGGCCTCGCCTTCCAGCGCCGCGGCCTGCGCAACCGGGCGTGGGCGGTGGAGTGGAGCGAGGAGGCCGTGGACTTCCTGCTCGAGAAAGGCTTCAGCCCGGACCTCGGGGCCCGCCCCCTGCGCCGGGCCATCGAGCAGCACCTGCTCGCTCCCCTGGCCCTCGCCACCGTCCACCGCGAGCTGCCCCAGGGCGAACAGTTCCTCTTCCTGTCGAGCGACGGCCAGCGCCTGACGGTGGAGTTCGTCGATCCCGACGCCTCCGGCCCCGACGCTCCCGCCGCGCGGGAGCCCCAGGCCCAGGGTCCCACCCTGCTCAGCATCGCCCGCGAGCCGCGGGGCGACGCCGCCGAGGTGGCTGTGCTCGAGGAGCGCTTCGCCAAGCTGGCCGCCTGCCTCGACGCGGCAGCCTGGCGCGAGAAGAAGGAGCTGGCCCTGTCGATGACCTCGCTGGCCGACTTCTGGAGCTCACCGGAGCGCTTCGCCATCCTCGGCCAGGCCGAGTACCTGGACCGCATCGCCTCGGGCTTCAAGACCGCTCGCTCGCTGCTCGACCGGCTGCGCGGCGGCCGGGGCCGTGACCGCGTGCCCCCCAAGCTGGCCGGGCGCCTGGCCGAGCAGCTCGACCTGCTCGAGGGGGCCGTGGCGGCCCTCGAGGCCGGCCGTAGCTGGGAGGCTTTCCTGCTGGTCGAGCCCGGCGCCGGCGCGCGCGAGCCCGGGGCCGCGGCCAACGACTTCGCGGCCGAGGTCGCCGGCATGTACCGGGCCTGGGCCCAACGCCGCAACATGCGCCTGACCGAGCTCGAGGAGCGCTTGCCGCCCCACGGCCCCTTCCGCTTCCTGGCGGGGATCTCCGGCTTCGCCGCCCTGGACGAGCTGGCCGACGAGGACGGCCTCCACGTGCTCGAGACGCCCGCCGGGGACAAGAGCTTCCATCGCTGCCAGGTGCGGGTGCGCGTGGCCCCCCAGCCCGACCACGCGGCCGGCCAAGCGGCTCGCGAGCTCGCCCAGGCGGCCCGCGCGGCCTTCGCCGCGGCCGACGGCGGCCGCCCCCGCATCGTGCGCCGCTACCGGCGTCTGCCCTCGCCCCTGGTGCGCGATAGTGTACGGGGCTGGCGCACCGGTCGCCTGGACCTGGTGCTCTACGGCCGCTTCGACCTGATCGAGTGAGAACACCGAACGGAGGTCACGATGGAGCTTTTCGACGGGGAATGGGCGTTCCGTTGGGCGTTGGCGATCCGCGAGTCCGAGGGCTACCGGCAGGCCGGGGCCACCTGGCGCCAGGCCATCGCGCTGGAGGTGATCGAGGACGGGAGGAGCCGTGCCGTGTGGGCGGACCTCTTCGAGGGCACCTGCCGGGAGGCGCGGGAGGCTTCTCCCGAGGATCTGGCGAGCGCCCCGGTGGTGCTCTCGGGCGAACGGGCGGTCTGGGACGACCTGGTCGCCGGTCGGCAGGATGCGCTGGTGGCCCTGATGTCCGGCCGGCTGCGGGTGGGACGGGGCTCCCTGTTCGCCCTGATGCCCTACGCCCAGGCGGCCAAGGAGCTGGTGCTGGCGGCGCGGAGGGCCTCCACCACGACGACCGCCCAGGAGGAAGCCTGACCATGGCCAATGGACTCCACCGCTCCCGCCGCCACCGCATCCTCGCTGGAGTCTGCGGCGGCCTCGCCGACTGGCTCGAATGGAGCCCCACGGTGACCCGGCTGCTCTACGTGATCCTCTCCCTGATCTCGGCGGCCTTCCCGGGGATCATCGTCTACGTCGTGCTGTGGATCGTGATGCCGGAGGAGGGGGAGTAGGGCGGAGGGATCCTCGTTCCCACGCTCTGCGTGGGAACGCAAATCCGGGCGCTCCGCGCCCTCCCCTCACCCCAACCCCTTCTCCCAGCCCGCCCACACCGACCTCCGGGAGAGGGGCTTCGGAGGGAAAGCCATAGGAGCGCCGAGCCCCAGCTCGGCGTCTTTCCTCCGGGGCCTGGTTCGAGGCCGCCCCCCGAAGTGGCTGGCACCTCGGGATTCTCCGTAGACCCTATGGAACGACCGGCCCTACGATCGCAGGATCGTAGGCCCTTTGCGGGGCCGCGGATGAGAGGGGGAGTGCCCCTTTCGGTCGCGGGTTACCACCTGACGGCGGCAGAGCCGCATGCGAAGGAGGACCGGTC
>DASUEU010000004.1:0-144844 GCA_036274895.1 Thermoanaerobaculia bacterium
CCATAGATCTCGATCCGATGAGGAAACCCCGGCGCAGCCGCGGTGGTCGCGACGATTGTGCCGCGCGCGTTCTCGCACCGACGGCCCGAGAAGCGCAGCGCCGCCACCACGCAGTCTTCCACCTCGATGTCGTGTCCCACCGCTCCGCCCGAGGCGCCGACCACCTCGGCCTCGCCGCCCATGAGCCAGAGCAGGAGGTCCACCATGTGGATGCCCTGGTTCATCAGTGCCCCGCCGCCGTCGAGGGACCAGGTGCCGCGCCAAGCCGCGCTGTCGTAGTAGCTCTGCGGTCGAAAGTAGGGAACCGTCGCCGTTCCGAGCACGAGCCGCCCGAGCTCGTTTGCCCGGATCGCGTCGTGGAGGGCGCGGCACGCGAAGTCGGTGCGCCGCTGCAGGGCAACGCCCAGCCGCACCCCCGCGTCGCGGCAGGCGGCGATCATGGCGTCGGCATCGGCGAGGTTGAGGGCCATCGGTTTCTCGACCAGCACGTGCTTGGAGGCACGCGCCGCCGCCAAACACTGTTGCGCGTGCAGGCCGCTCGGCGTGCACAGGCAGACGGCGTCGACGTCAGGGCGCGCGAGCAGCGCCTCGAGGCTCGGCTCGCACGGCACGCCGAGCTCTGCCGCCGCCTCGTCGGCACGCGAAGCGTCGGCGCGGCAGACGGCCGTGAGCCGGGCACCCTTCGTTTCGGCAATGGCTCGAGCGTGGTAGCGGGCGACCATGCCCGCGCCGACGATCCCGAAGCCGATCTCCGTGCTCATGGGAGGGGGGCGACCTTCGGGGGTTCGAAACGCACCGGCTCGGCGCGAGTCGGGTCCCACCCGCCGAGGACCACGACCGGTGTGATGGCGTCGGCCTCGGCGGCCGTCAGCTCCTTGGACCACGGCACGCGGGCGGAGCGATCCGCTCCGGCGCCGGTGTTGCCGGCTTCGACGAACCGGCTGGTCGCCTCACTCCAGGGTCTGTCCCAGTTGTGCCAGCCTTCCGGGCGGATCCCGGCGCCCAGCTCGCTCTTGAGGAAGAAGGTCGCGGCGTGATCTCGCCACGGCCGGCCGAGGTAAGACTGTTCGCCCGCCGCCACGGTGACGCGACAGCGATGGAAGACGAACCCGAAGGCGGCTTCGGGGGGCGTGGATGCGGCGGTCAAGTAGCTCGAGCCGAGCGCTCGGAGGTCGCAGCCCTCGAACCAGGCGGTCGCACCGCCGAACACGAAATCCGTCGTGCCTTCGATCGTGCAGCCCGCGAAGTAGTGCCGTCCGCGGTTCAGGAACAGCGTGTCCTGATGGCCCTGGAAGCGGCAGCCGCGGAACAGCGCGCGGTCGCCGTGGACCGCGGCGGCGACGGCCTGACCGACCGGCCCCGCGTCGTTGCGAATGGTCAGGTTCTCGACCGTGAAGTCGTCGGCGTCGACGTACAAGGTCGGCGTCCGAAAGGTCCCGATCGCTTCGCCGTCCAGTCCCTTCATGCCGGCGTGGAGCCCGTAGACGAGGACCGTGCTCTCGGCGTCTTCGCCGACGAGCCGGAGATGGCGCTTCTCCCGCTGAACGTAGACCAGCTCCCGGTAAACGCCCCGGTGCACGTAGATCGTCGCCGGGCGCTCGGGCGTGCCCGTCGCGACCCTGGCGACCGCCTCCCTGACGGACGTGAACTGCCCGCTGCCGTCCTTGGCGACGACGGCCGTCGTGAGCCGGTGGTCGGTCTGCGCCGCCGTGATCGAAGCGAGGGCGCCCAGACCTGCGCCGAGGAAGAGGAGCTTCGGTAGGAGGACCATGGCGCGCCGCTACTCCCTCGGAGTCCCCGTGTTCCCGGATCAGCTCAGCGCCACCGCGTGCCGCGGCGACCCGGCTGCTCTTCCCGCATTCGGCGGACGATCGGGCAGCTCGAACCCGAAGTAGCGCTGGGCGTTGCCGAAGCACACGTCTTCGACCAGGGCACCGACCAGCTCGAAGTCCCGCGGCAGGAGGCCTGCCGCCATGTCGGCGCCCAGCACGTTGCACAGGACGCGGCGGAAGTACTCGTGACGGCTGAACGAAAGGAACGAGCGGCTGTCGGCGACCATGCCCACGAACCGCCGCAGCGAGCCGATCTGGGAAACCGCCTCGAGCTGGCGCTCGATGCCGTTCTTCTGGTCGAGGAACCACCAGGCCGAACCGAGCTGCATCTTGCCCGGCACGGAGCCGTCCTCGAAGCAGGCGAGCATCGAGGCGAGCATCTCGTTGTCGCGCGGGTTCACGTTGTACAGGATGGTCCGTGGCAGGTCCCCCGCGGAGTTGAGCGCGTCGAGGAACCGAGCCAGTGGCTCGGCGTACACGCGGTCACCCATCGAGTCGTATCCGGAGTCGGGGCCCAGTGCGGCGAACATCGCGCTGTTGTTGTCTCGCTGCGCACCGATGTGCAGCTGCAGGGTCCATTGCTTCTCCCGGTAGAGCCGTCCGAGCTCGAGCAGCAGCGCTGTCGTCAGCTGGTCACGTTCCGCAGGCGGGAGAGCCGCCCCGGACCGGAGCCGGTCGAAGCTCGACGCGAGCCCGGCTGCCGAGACCGGCGCGAAGACACCGGCCGCGAGCGCGTGGTCGGAGAGCCGGCAGCCCGCCTGGTGGAAGGCGTCGCGGCGCACGGCGAGCGCCGAGACCAGGTCGTCGAAGCGGGCGATCTCCACATCGGTCGCGGCGGACAGCTCGTCCACGTAGGCGTTCCAGGAGCCGGGATCGGCAAACGCCAGGACCCGGGTGGGACGCCAGGTGGGAAGGATGCGAGGCGCGAACGCTCTGTCGGCGGCGAGGGTCGCGTGGTGCTCGAGCGAGTCGATCGGATCGTCGGAGGTGCAGAGCGCGAGGACGTGGCTCTGCTCGATCAGCGATCGAGCCGAGAGCCCGCTCTGCAGCACCTCCGAGGTGCGCTCCCACACTTCGTCGGCGGTCCTGGCGCTGAGCAGAAGATCGTCGATCTGGAAATACCGGGCGAGCTCGAGGTGGCACCAGTGGTAGAGGGGGTTGCGCAGGAGGTACGGAAGAATGCCGGCGAAGGCGTCGAACTTCTCCCGATCGCTCGCGTCGCCGGTACAGAAGCGCTCGGTGACGCCGTTGGCGCGCATCTGGCGCCACTTGTAGTGGTCACCGTTGAGCCATACCTGGCTGATGTTCTCCCAGCGGCGGTCGGCAGCGATCTCGGCCGGCGGCAGGTGGGTGTGGAAGTCGATGATCGGCTGCCCGGCCGCGTAGCCATGGAAGAGGCGGTCCGCCTCGTCACTCTGCAGCAGGAATCGCTCGTGAATCAGCCGGCTCATGAAGCCACCTCATTCGCCCGCGACAAGGCTTCCCGGGTCTGCCGGGTGATGACGGACCACTGCTTCTCGGCGATCTGGCGTTGGCTGGCGAGCCACGACCCGCCGACGGCGAAGACCTGTGCGAGGGAGAGGTAGTCGTTCATGTTGTCGAAGGTGATGCCGCCCGTGGGACAGAAGCGGATGCCGAGGGATTCGTACGGACCGGCCAGGGCGCGCAGCATCTTCGGTCCGCCGGCCGCCTCCGCCGGGAAGTACTTCAGCCGCGTGCAGCCGTGAGAGTAGGCCGATTCGATCTCCGACGGCGTCAGCACTCCGGGAAGGAACGGCACGCCGTCCCGTTGGAACCGGAGCAGCGTCGCCGGGTTGAAGCCCGGAGCTACACCGAACGAGACGCCGAGGTCGAGGCACCGTTGCGCCTGCTCCGGCGTGACCACCGTGCCGGCACCCACCATCATCTCCGGGAACCTGCGGATGATGCGAGCCAACGCCGCCATCGCCGTTGCCGTGCGCAGGGTCACCTCGATCACGTCGAGCCCGCCCGCGAGCAGTGCCTCCGCCAGCGGCACGGCGTCGTTCTCGTCTTCGATCACGATCACCGGGATCAGCGGATGCCGCGTGAGCCTCTCGCTGCCCTTGAGCTGTCCTTGGTCCGACCTCATCGAGATCACCGGTCCACCCTGGCGCCACCGCCCCGCACGACCTTCTCCACCTCGGCCAGGGAAGCCATGGTGGTGTCTCCCGGCGTCGTCATCGCCAGGGCGCCGTGGGCCGCGCCGTACTCCACCGCTCGCGCCGCGTCGCCCAGCTCCATGAGGCCGTAGATGTAACCGGAGGCGAAGCTGTCGCCACCGCCGACGCGGTCGAGGATCTCCAGGTTCGGTCGCTCGGTGGCGGCGTAGAACGCGCCGTTGCACCAGCTGATGGCGCCCCAGTCGTTGATCGTGGCGCTCTTGGCGGCGCGCAGGGTCGCAGCCACAGCCTTGAGGTTCGGGTAGGTGGCCACCGCCGTTTCGATCATGCTCTTGAACCCTGAGACGTCCAGGGCGAGCAGGTTCTCGTCCACTCCCTCCACCTCGAGCCCCAGGCACGAGGAGAAGTCCTCCTCGTTGCCGAGGATCACGTCGAGCCACGGAGCGATGGCACGATTCACACTGCGGCAGCGATCGAGGCCGCCGAACGAGCTCCAGAGCGACGCTCGATAGTTGAGGTCGTAGGAGACCACCGTGCCGTGCTTCTTGGCCACGCGCGCCGCCTCGATGACCACGTCGCCGGTGGTTTCCGAAAGCGCCGCGAAGATGCCGCCGGTGTGAAACCAGCGGACACCGAGCTTGCCGAAGAGATGCTCCCAGTCGACGTCGCCCACGCGCAGCTGCGAGGAGGCGCTGTGACCACGGTCGGAACAGCCGACAGCGCCACGAATGCCGAAGCCGCGCTCGGTGAAGTTCAGCCCATTGCGCGCGGAGCGACCGATGCCGTCGAACGGCACCCACCGGATCAGCGAGGTGTCGACTCCGCCCTGGAGGATCAGGTCCTCCAGCAGCAGACCGACCTCGTTACGGACGATGGCAGTCACCACCGCCGCCCGCAGACCGAAGCAGCGCCGCAGACCTCGCGCCACGTTGTACTCGCCACCGCCTTCCCAGACCCGGAGCTGGCGGGTGGTGCGAATCCTGCCTTCGCCCGGGTCGAGGCGCAGCATGACCTCGCCCAGCGACAGGATGTCGAACGTGCAGGACTCTTTCGACCTGAGCTCGAGGCCCACCTGGCTCGCCGACGGCTTCATCTCTACTCCTTGTCGAGCGGGCGGGTCGAGTCTCGGACGATCAGGTCCGGATCCAGCAAGACACCGACCCGGGCGTCGTCGTGCCGACCTTCGATGGAGGCGATCAGCTTCTTGGCCGCCAGTTGCGCCATCGCTCGCACGGGCCGGCGGATCGTGGTCAGCGCCGGCCGGATCCTCGTGGCCAGCGAACTGTCGTCGAAGCCCGCCACGGACAAATCGCGCGGCACGCTCACGCCCATCTCCGTCGCCGTCTGGATGACTCCCGCGGCCATGTCGTCGTTGCTGGCGAAGATGGCGGTTGGCGGCTCGGGATTCGCCAGCAGCTCACGAGCGCACTCGATCCCCGATTCGAACGAATACGCTCCCCTCGCGATCATGTCCTCGCCGAGGGCACAGCCGAGCCTCTCCAGCGCGTCCGTGAAGCCCTCGAGCCGCTCGCGCGTCGATCTCCTCCCGATCGGTCCGGTGATGTAGCCGATCCGCCGGTGCCCGAGCTCGACCAAGTACTCGGCCATCGCGGCCACCGCCGACCGCTCGTTGGAGACCACCACGCGATCCGAGGTGTCCAGCGCGATGGCCGCCAGTCGAACGTACGGGACCTTCTGCTGGGCGAGGGCGCCGAACAGGTCGTGGTCCTCGGAGAGCGGCGGCAGCACGATCACGCCATCGAGCTTCGATCGCTTGACGGAGCCGACCACCTCGCTCGACAACGTGTCGGTCTCACCGCAGGGGTGGATGACCAGCTCGTACCCGAGCTCGCGACAGACCTTCAGCACACCGCGCTGCGCTTCGTCGATGAAGAAGGCATCCGGATTGTCGTAAATCAGCCCCAGGAGATAGGAGCGGCCGCCCGCGAGCCCGCGGGCCTGCGCGTTCGGCCGATAGCTCAGCTCGTCGATGATTCGCTGGACCTTCTCCCGGGTCGCCGCTCCCACTTTCGACGACCGGTTGATCACCCGGGAGACGGTCCGGTTCGAGACACCGGACCGTTGGGCGATGTCGCTGATCGTCGCTGGCGGCTCGTTCTCACTCATTACGCCCACCTCAGAGGCTCCAGCGCACCCCCAGGAAGTACTGGCGACCCGAGTAGTTGATCTCGCGGATCAGGTTCATCGTCCCGTCGCCGGTCGTGAACAGTCGCTCCTCCTCGTCCGTGAGGTTGATGCCTTCGAGGGTCGCGGAGAAGTGCTTGGTGAGGTGCCAGAAGGCGCTCAGGTCCCACCGGATCGGTCCGGTCGTGCCCTCGGAGACGTTGCCGTTGGCTCCGAGGTTGTTGGTGATGTAGTCGTCCCGGTTGTTCACTGACACGCGCGAGCCCCAACGCGGCGTCTCGTAGAAGAGGGTGGCGTTGTAGGAGTGCTTGGACAGCCCGGCCAGCGGCACGGTGACCTCCTGACCGCTGCGGACCACCGTGGTCTCGGCGTCCACGTAGGAGTAGTTGCCATTGACGCCGAAGTTGGCCCAGAACCCGGGCAGACTCGAAAAGCTCTGCTGATAGGCGATCTCGAAACCGTCCAATTTCGTTCCCTCGCTGTTGGCGGCAGTGCTGTAGGTCCAGATCAGGCTCGGATCGAGCAGCTGCGGCTGGGTCGGGAACACGGCCGCCACGGCGGCACGGTCCTCCGGACGCAGGGGCTCCTGGGTCGTCGGGAAGGAGATGAAGCTGTCGATGTCCTTGTAGAAGAAAGACACGGCCAGCACGGCCTTCTCGCTGAAGTACCACTCCACGCCGAGATCGATGTTATCCGATACCAGTGGCTCGAGCTGGGAGTTGCCGCCGGTCACCGTCAGGTTGGTGTTCCCATAGGCCTTGACCGGCGCGAGGTTCGCGAGGGAGGGCCGGGTCATCGTGCGGCTCGCCCCGGCTCGCAGCACGAGCTCCGGTGTGAGGTCGAAGACGAGGTTCAGCGAAGGCAGCACCTCGCTGTAATCGTTCCTCTCGGTGTTGCTGAGGGTGCTCGACAGCCAGCCCAGGCCCGTGGTCTTGGTATCCACGAAGCGGGCGCCCAGGTTCAAGCGGAAGCTGCGCCCCGCGAGCAGGGTGGCGAGGTTGTATTCCCCGTACACTCCGGCCGTCTCCTCCGTGACGACCCAGGTCGCTCGGCCCGGGCCACGGAAGGCCTGGAAGTTCGATCCGAAGTTGAAAGCGTCCTTGGCTCTGGGAAAGTCCAACACCAAGAAGCGCAGCTCGGTCGCGCTGCCGAAGCCGCCGGTGTCTTCGAACTGGAAGACCCTGCTGATCGAAGACAGGGGCACGTTCGGAGGCGTCGCGGTCTGCTGGAAGACCTGGCTGTCCACCTCACGCTCGTTGAAGATCGCGCCGAAGCGGAGACTGTGGCCGGTGCCCGAGAACCATTCGAGATCGAGCTTCGCGGTCTCGTTGGTGCGGTCGACGACGTTCCTCTGCAGCAAGCCGTCGCTCTGAACCGCGAAATTGCTGGCGTTGGTGACGTCGAAGTTGAAGTCGATCACGGCCACGTCGGGATTCCGCGTGAAGTCGTACGAGAAAATGGCATTGGGAATCACACTGTCGATGTTGACGCGGAAGAGGCGATCCTCGTATTCGGACGTGGCCCGGCCGACCATGCCGGTCAAGGTCAGGTTGTCGTTGATCTTGAACGCGAAGTCGCCGGCCAGTTGATTGAACTCCGTCGTATCTTCGGTCTCGCGGCTCTCCGTCCGCAGCTCGACGTTCCTGAAAGTGCCGGCAGTGGCAACCTCTCCGTTCCCCTGTGGCACCAGGGTGACGGCGATCGGGGTGATGAAGCGGAACCCCGCGTTGCCGAGGAAACGGAACTGAGCAAAGGAGTTGTAGCTGGTCGTGGTGGCTTCGAACTTCGAGTGCACGAAGTTCAAGTTGATGTCGAACCGGTCGCTCGGGCGGAGCTGAAGAGAGCTCGCCACGCCGGTACGATCCTGGTCATGCCGGAAGCTGTCCTGCCGGGGCAGGCGCGGGTACCAGGCGTTGCGGAGCCGCTGGTCGCTCAAGCCCGTCGGGTTGGCGGCGAACCCGCTCCCCGCCTGGGACGCGGGGGTGTCGGGTCGTCCGAAGCGGACGGTGCCGAATCCCTCCTGGAACGAGTTGCGCGACGTCTGGGCCGCGGAGATCAGGAAGCCCACGGTCTTCGCCTTGTTCGCCAAGGCGTACGTTGCCGCGTACCGCGGATCCGACTCCTCCGAGAGGTCGTTGTAGCCACCCTGAACCAGGACCGACGCCCGCGTCTCGCGGCTGTCCAGCCCACCCGCGGTGTACAACTGGATAGCGCCTCCCACCCCGCCCTCCTCGATCGAGGCCACCATCGACTTGTTGATGTCGATGCGCGAGAAGAGCTCCGAAGGGAAGACGTTGAAGTCGAAGGCTCGACCCCGGTTGATGGCGCCGGAACTGTCGAGACCGCCGGTCGACGCCGGGACCTCCATGCCGTTGAGCGTGACCTGGGTGAACTCCGCTCCCAGCCCGCGCAACGACAGTTGGCGCCCTTCGCCGCCCTCACGGACGATCGTCACTCCCGGTACGCGCTGAATCGCTTCCGCGACGTTTAAGTCCGGCATCTTGCCGATGTCCTCGGTCACGATGCTGTCCCGGGCGTTGACCGCGTCTCGCTTCAGGGTCACGGACTCCTCGAGGGCGGCGCGATAGCCGATCACCACGATCTCTTCGGTGGCCGCCCCCTCCTCTGCCGGTTCTTCCTCGGCCGGTTCCTCCCCGGCGTTCGCCGCGTCACCGGCTGCCTTGGGCTCGTCCTGCTCCTGCGCCGCCGCCTCATCGACCTCCTGCGCCAGAGCGGGGGGTGGCCCGCCCAGGATCATGAGGAAGGCAACCAGTAGCGTGCCTGTGGACCAGCGTGAGAGATAGCTTGACCGCCTGAGCATGCGTACCTCCTGTCGTGGACTTCCTTGCCATCGTGGATGGTCCTTCCGCCGGAGCAGGGCCTTCGCGGCCAGCGAAGCGACCGTTCGCCCGGATTCTCAGGAACAACGTCCAGCGGAGTGCTTGCGATGGCACTCATTATGGACCAGATGGTGCGGGATGGCAAGTTTACTGTGCCATCGATGGCAAGATTCGCCCAAACTACTCAAGTCATTGAGTTTAGCCGAGTTCGAGTCGCTGGCAGGTAAGGTCCGGCAGCCAGCCGGCATGGGCCCCGCGGCTTCGCGCTCCGGCCAGAGCCCGCCTCCGCCAGAACCCCGATCTCCCGGCGAGCCGCGCTGGCGAAGCCAGCTGCAGCCGGCAACCCTAGTGAAATTAGTGGTTTAAGGGAGGTGAAGGCCACGCGCCCCGTCCTTCCAGCAGCCGAGATCGTGGCTGCCGCAGCTCGCGCCCAGGATTGCCCTCGATGGCATAGATGGCGCGAGTGAGCTAGAGTAGCCGCATGCAAACGCGCCATCGCCGCTTTCGCCCCGGCATTCGGGGGGCTCTGCTCCTGCTGCTGGTGGGTTCGTGGCCCCTTTCCGGCGAGGATCCGAAGCCTGGATGGGTGGACTGGGCGATGGTCGAGACCATCGCTTCCCGCATCGAGGCACCACGAATCCCCGATCGGACCTACCTCGTGGCCGAGTTCGGTGCCTCCGGCGACGGCGCCGCCGATGCACGCCCCGCCATCCTCGCGGCGATCGCCAAGGCGACCGCCGAAGGGGGTGGGCGTGTCGTTCTATCTCCCGGCGTCTGGCTCTCCCGCGGCCCGATTCAGCTGCAGAGCCGCATCGACCTCCACCTCGAGCCGGGCGCGCACCTGCTGTTCGCGCCCGAGCCGGAGCTCTATCTGCCGGTGGTCGAAACGCGCTGGGAGGGAACGCGGGTGCTCAGCTATTCGCCGCTTGTCTACGCCCGCGACGTCGAAGACGTGGCGATCACGGGCCCCGGGACCATCGACGGCAACGTCCAGAGCGGCTTCCACCGCTGGCACCCGCTGGCGAACCCCGACATGCAGCGCCTCCGCCGCATGGGGTTCACCGGCGTGCCGCTGGAAGAGCGTGTGTTCGGCGCCGGTACTCACCTGCGACCGCCGCTGGTGCAGCTGGTGCGAGCTCGCCGCGCCCTCCTCGAGGGCTTCACGGCCGTGAACTCGGCGTTCTGGGTCAACCACCTGGTCTACAGCGAGCACGTGACGGTGCGCGGGATCCGGGTGGAGAGTCACTTCCCGAACAACGACGGCGTGGACGTCGATTCGAGCCGCTACGTGCTGGTCGAGGATTCGGTCTTCCGCACCGGGGACGACGCGGTGGTCGTCAAGTCCGGGCGCGATCTCGACGGTCGCACGGTCGCCCGACCCAGCGAGTACGTGGTGGTGCGCAACAACGACATGGGGGGCGAGGACGGCATCGCGCTGGGCAGCGAGATGTCGGGGGACATCCGCTACGTCTTCTTCACCGACAACGTGCTGCGCTCGGGCTCGGCCGCGATCCGCTTCAAGGCGAACCTGGACCGCGGTGGCACGGTCGAGCACGTGGGGATCCGTCGCTTCAAGGTCGGCTCCTTCGATCGCCTGTTCTGGTTCCAGCTCAACTATCCCGGCGAGCTGGGCGGCAACTTCCCCTCGACCTATCGCGACATCGTCTTCGAGGACTTCGAGGTGGAGGACGTCGGCACGCTGTTCGAGGCTCACGCTCCCTTGCAGGCGCCTCTGGTGGGCGTGATCGTGCGCAACGTCGCCGTCGCCTCGGCGAAGACGACCACGATCCTCGAGAACGTCCACGACCTCCGCTTCCACGGCGTGACGGTGGCGGGCCGTCCGGTGAGCATCGCCGCCGGCGAGCCCGCCGAGCCACCGGGAAAGGCGACTCCATGAACGTGCGCACCACGGCCGACCCCGTGCGCTTCGAGCGCATGAGCACCGAAGAGGTCCGGCAGACTTTCCTGATCGACACGCTCTTCCCCGCGGACGACATCTCCATGGTCTATAGCGACCTGGACCGAGCCATCGTGGGCTCCGCCGTCCCGGCGACCAAGCCGCTGACCCTGAGCACTGCTCCCGAGCTGAAGTCCGCGACGTTCTGTGAACGCCGCGAGCTCGGAGCTCTCAACATCGGCGGGCCGGGGACCGTCACTGTCGACGGCGTGGCGCACTCCTTGGCCCGGCGTGACGGGCTCTACGTGGGCCGGGGCAGTGCGGAGATCACCTTCGCCAGCGACAGCGCCGAGACCCCGGCCAGGTACTACCTGCTGAGCTTCCCCGCCCACGCCGCTCACCCGACGGTCCGTGTCCGGCAGTCCGAAGCCGAGACGTTGCGTCTGGGCAGCCGAGAGAGCTGCAACCAACGGACCCTCTACAAGCTCATCCATCCGGGCGGCGCCAGGAGCTGCCAGTTGGTCATGGGATTCACCGTGCTGGAGCCGGGCTGCGTGTGGAACACCATGCCTCCCCACACCCACGAGCGCCGCATGGAGGTCTACCTCTACTTCGACATGCCCGCGGACGCTCGCGTGTTCCACTTCATGGGCCGCCCGGAGGCGACCCGGCACCTGGTGGTCGCCGACAGCCAGGCGGTGATCTCGCCGAGCTGGTCCATCCACTGCGGCGCGGGTACCGGTGCCTACAGCTTCTGCTGGGGCATGGGAGGTGAGAACCAGGCGTTCGACGACATGGATCTCCTGACCCTCGACCAGCTGAGGTGAGCAAGCCGTGATCCTCGATCGGTTCAAGCTCGACGGCAAGATCGCGATCGTCACGGGCACCTCTCGCGGCCTCGGGCAGAGCATCGCGGTGGGGCTCGCCGAAGCCGGTGCCGACGTGGCGCTCGTTCACCGCTCCGGCGGCTCGGAGACGCAAGAGCGGATCGAAGCGCTCGGCCGCCGCTCGGTGACCATCCGCGCCGATCTCGCAGACCCAGGGGCCGTCGCCGCCATCGTCGACGAGACGGTCGAGAAGCTGGGCGCGATCGACATCCTGGTCAACAACGCCGGCATCATCCGCCGCGCGCCGGTCACCGAGCTCACCGCGACGGACTGGGACGACGTGATGAACGTCAATGCCCGGGGCCTCTTCTTTCTCTCCCAAGCCGTGGCCAGGGTCATGATCGAGCAGGGTCGCGGCGGCAAGATCGTCAACGTGGCATCGCTGCTCAGCTTCCAGGGCGGCATCCGGGTGGCCTCGTACACGGCGTCGAAGAGCGCGGTCCTCGGCCTCACCCGACTGCTCGCCAACGAGCTCGCACCACACGGCATCAACGTCAACGCGATCGCTCCGGGGTACATGGAGACCGACAACACCAAGCCCCTGCGCGAGGATCCGGTCCGCAACCAGGCCATCCTGGAGAGGATTCCCGCCGGACGGTGGGGCACGCCGGAGGATCTGCAGGGCGCGGCGGTCTTTCTCGCCTCGGCCGCCTCGGATTACATGCACGGCTTCACTCTCGCCGTCGACGGCGGTTGGCTGGCGCGTTGATGGGTCGAGAACGCGGAGGGTACCTAGCATGAGAGCGCAGCTCGCCGTTTCGCCGGGGGTTCTTCTCCTCGTCCTCTTCACGGGCGGCGCCACGCCGGGCCCGGCGGCCACGGCTCGCCCGTCGCAGGCCGTGGCCGAGCTCGAGGTCGGCAACCCTTCCGCCTTTCCCCGGCCCGACACTCTCGTACGCCTCTCGCTGGACGAGCTGGGGGTGGACTCCCCTCCGCTGCAGGTGTGGGAGGGAGAGGCCCCGAGGCCCACCCAACTGCTGGACGACGATGGTGACGGCCGCCCCGACGCTCTCGCCTTCCTGGCCGACCTCGACGCCGCCGCGACGCACCGCTTCGTCATCGACCGTCGCCCCGCCGGGAGCGCGACTCCGCAACGGGTCCACGCCGAGGTGTCGGTCAAGGAGGGTGGCGCCTGGCAGGAGAAGAAGTACGTGGGAGGCACGTTCCGGAGCGTCCGGCAGGTCACCATGCCGCCCCAAGCCAGCGATCACAACGAGTACCTCCGCTACGAGGGACCTGGTATCGAGAGCGACCAGGTGGGCTACCGGGTCTACCTCGACTGGCGCAACGGGTTCGACATCTTCGGCAAGAAGACGTCCGCGATGGTGCTGCCGGGCGTGGGCCTCGACGGCTACGAGAGCTACCATCAGATGGCCGACTGGGGCGCGGACATCCTGAAAGTGGGACAGAGCCTCGGCATGGGCGGCTTCGGCACCTGGGACGGCGCCAAGGCGGTGCTGGTCTCCGACGTCGCGCAGCGCTCCACCACCATCCGCTCCGACGGCCCCATCCGCGCCTCGTTCGAGCTCGACTACCAGCAATGGAATACCGGCAGGGCGACGACCGACCTCCGCGCCACCCTGTCGATGCAGGCCGGAAGCCCGATGGTGGACGTGTCCCTGGAGACCTCCGCCTCGCTCGACAACCTCGCCGTCGGACTGGTCAAACATCCCGAGGCGGAGCTCCTGGTGGGCGATCTGGAGGTCACCGGGGAAGCGTGGAGCTACCTGGCGACCTTCGGCCGCCAGACGTTGTTCGAAGGCGACCACCTCGGGATGGCGATCCTCTTTCGGAAAAAGGACCTCATCGTCCAGACCCGAGACGACAACAGCGAAGTTCTGGTGCTGCGACCGCGAGGCCGGGTCCTCTCTTATGCCTTCGGAGCCCTGTGGTCCGGCCAGCCGGGCGGCGTGCAGACCCGCGCCGACCTACTGGCCTTTCTCAACGCCGAGGTGGAACGGCGCACCCTGGCCCCCCGCATTCGACTGAAGACGGTCGCGTCGCGCCGTGCCCACGAGCTCGCCCCGGTGCAGGTCTCGACCCGGCTGGCCGAGTCGGAGATGGCGCGGCGCGGCGACAGCCTCTCCCATGGTGGCTGGGACGCCATGACGTCGCTGCCCAGCAGCTGGAACTACACCACCGGCCTTCTGATGCAGGCGATGGACGACCTCTCGACGGCCCTCGGGGATCCCCGCTTCGCCGCCTTCGCAAAGCGCACGATCGACAGCTACCTGAGCGACGACGGCCAGATCCTCGGCTACGACGCCGCCGAGTACAACATCGACCACATCAACGCGGGCAAGATGCTGCTACGTCTGTGGGGCCGGAACCAGGACCCCAAGTATCGGGCGGCCATCGCCGCGCTGTCAGCCCAGCTCGCGAACCATCCCCGCACCTCGGAAGGGGCCTTCTGGCACAAGCAGCGTTATCCCCATCAGCTGTGGCTGGACGGGGTCTACATGGGAATGCCGTTCCTCGCCGGCCTCGGGGTCTTGGAAGGGGACGACCACAAGGTCGAAGAGGCGGCGCGGGAGCTCGCGATCGCGCGAACCCATCTCAGGGACTCGGCGTCGGGCCTCTACTACCACGCCTGGGACGAGGCCAAGAAGCAGAACTGGTCCGACCCGCAGACCGGCCGCTCACGGTTCTTCTGGGGGCGAGGGCTCGGCTGGTACGCCATGGCGTTGGTGGACATCCTCGACGTGATTCCGGCGGAGAAGACCGAGCTGCGGGCGCCGCTCCTGGCGATGGTTCCCGAGCTCGCCGAAGCTCTGGTTCGGCACCAGGACGCCTCCGGTGTCTGGTTCCAGATCCTCGACATGCCCGAGGCACCGGGGAACTACCGAGAAGCCTCGGCCTCAGCGATGTTCACCTATTTCCTGGCCAAGGCCCTCAACAAGGGCTATCTCAACGCAACGTATGCTGCCGCCGCCCGGAAGGCCTATGCGGGCCTGGTCGACGAGTTCGTCGCCATCCACGCCGATGGGTCGTTTCACCTGACCAACGTCTGCGAGGTCGGCGGCCTGGGCTACGGACGAGACGGCAGCTACCGCTACTACATGAGCGAGCGCGTGGTCGACAACGACCCCAAAGGCCTGGGCCCAGCGATCATGGCAGGCCTCCAGGTCGCCGAGCTCTCGAAGCGGCAACCGGCCCCCTGACACGCCCCCGATCTCAACGGGCTCTTACGAGGATTTGTCGATGGCTTTCGAAGGATTCGACCTCACGGGACGCACCGCGATCGTTCTCGGCGGCACTTCCGGCATCGGACGTGCCCTGGTCGACGGCCTGGTCGCGGCCGGGGCCGACGTCGCCGCCAGCTCACGACGGCAGGCTGAGGTCGACGCCACGGCTCTCGAGATCGAGCGCCGCGGCAGGAGAACCCTACGCATCGCCGCCGACGTCACCGACCGCAGCTCTCTGGAAACGCTCCGTGCGGCCGCGCTCGAGGCTTTCGGCAAGATCGACATCCTGATCAACTGCGCCGGACGCACCCACCGCCGGCCGACGCTCGAAGTCGATGACGCCGAGTGGCAGGAGATCCTCGACACCAACCTGACTGGTACGCTGCGCTCCTGTCAGGTTTTCGGCGCTCCCATGCTCGAGCGCGGCTACGGCCGTATCGTCAACATCGCCTCGTTGGCGTCGTTCGTCGGCCTGTACGAAGTCGCCGCCTACACGGCCAGCAAGGCGGGTGTGGCGGCGCTGACCCGGGCGCTCGCCGTCGAATGGGGATCCCGAGGCGTGCTGGTCAACGCCATCGCGCCCGGAGTCTTCCGCACGCCGCTCAATCAGGATCTGCTCGACGGCACCGAACGCGGCCGGGAGTTCAAGCTCCGCACGCCCCTGGGACGGTTCGGCCGGGTCGACGAGCTCGCCGGAGCTGCCGTGTTCCTCGCTTCGGAAGCCGCCAGCTTCGTCAACGGTGAGGTGCTGGTGGTCGACGGCGGATTCCTCGCCAGCGGCGTGAATCGGTAGGTAGCGAGAGGTTTCAACCCCTCCCGGGCCTCGGTAGTAACCCTCCGCCCCCTTCCTTCGTACTGGCTAGCATCACCGGAGCGGCCCCTGCCGCTCCTCGCAGGAGGGACCTTCCGGCATGCTCGCCATCCGCAGCCTTTCGAAAACCTACGCCAACGGCGTTGCCGCTCTAACCGACGTCTCCCTCGACATCCCGCGCGGGATGTTCGGCCTCTTGGGCCCCAACGGGGCCGGCAAGTCCACCCTGATGCGCACCATCGCCACCCTCCAGGACCCGGACGGGGGCAGCATCACCTTCGACGGCATCGACGTGCTGGCCGAGAAGGACCGGGTGCGCCGCCTGCTCGGCTACCTGCCGCAGGACTTCGGCGTCTACCCCCGGCTCTCGGCCGAGGAGATGCTCGATCACTTCGCCGTGCTCAAGGGCCTGACCGACGGCAGAAGCCGTCGAGAGGTGGTCAAGGCCCTGCTCGAGCAGACCAACCTCTACGCCGTGCGCCGGAGGAAGCTCGGCACCTTCTCGGGCGGCATGCGCCAGCGCTTCGGCATCGCCCAGGCCTTGCTCGGCGATCCCAAGCTGATCATCGTCGACGAGCCCACGGCCGGCCTCGACCCCGAGGAGCGGCAGCGGTTCCTGAACTTGCTGGCCGAGATCGGCGAGAACGTGGTGGTGATCCTCTCCACCCACATCGTCGACGATGTCTCCGACCTCTGTTCGCGGATGGCCATCCTCGCCGGCGGCCGGGTGCGTCTGGCCGGAGAGCCGGGGGAGGTGGTCGCGGGCCTGGCCGGCAAGATCTGGCGCCGAGGGGTGGAGAAGGCCGAGCTGGCCCGCTGGCGGGCCGAGTGCGAGGTGCTCTCGACCCGCCTGGTGGCGGGCCAGACGGTGCTCCACGTCTGGAGCGACGGCGACCCCGGTGACGGCTTCGAGCCGGTCGAGGCCTCGCTCGAGGACGTCTACTTCCGTTCGCTCGGCGCCGGCGAGGCGCAGGCGGCCTGAGGCGCGCCATGCTGGGACACCTCTTCCGCTTCGAAGCGCGCTACCAGTTGCGCCAGCCCCTGTTCTGGGCCACCGGGCTGTTCTTCGCCTTCATGACCTTCATGGCGGTGACCTCGGACGCGGTGTCGATCGGCGGCTCGATCGGCAACGTCCATCGCAACGCCCCCTACGTCATCCTGCAGTTCCTGGGCATCATGAGCGTGATGGCCCTCTTCGTGGTCACGGCCTTCGTCGCCAGTGCCGCCCTCAGGGACTTCGATCGCAACACCCACGAGCTGTTCTTTTCGAAGCCGATCACCAAGCGGGACTACCTTCTGGGCCGCTTCGGCGGCTCCCTGCTGGCCTCGATGGGCGTGATGGTGGTCTGCGCCCTGGGCATCTGGCTGGGCAGCCTCATGCCCTGGCTCGAAGCCGAGCGGCTCGGCCCCTTCCGCCTCGGGCCCTACCTCTTCGGCCTGCTGGTGCTCGCCCTGCCCAGCCTGTTCTTCATCGCCTCGCTGTTCTTCACCCTGGCCGTGGTGTCGCGCAGCTGGCTCACCACCTACGTCGGCGTGGCCGTGTTCTTCGCCGCCTGGGCCGTGAGCACCCAGCTCTTCCAGAGCATGGACGCCCGCTCTACGGCTGCCATGCTCGACCCCTTCGGCCTCTCGGCCTTCGAACTGGCCACCCGCTACTGGACGGTGGCCGAGCGCAACACTGCTGTGCCAGCCCTGACCGGCTACCTGCTGTGGAATCGACTGCTGTGGAGCGGCATCGCCTGCCTCTGCTTCGCCGTGGGCTATCGCGCCTTCCGCCCCACGGCCCGACTGGAGGGCCGGCGTCGCAAGGGCCGGAGCGTCGAGGAGCCGGCGGCCGAGCGTCCGGCCAGCTTGGCCCTGCCGGCCGCGTCCCGGCGCTACGACGGCTGGGCTCGCTGGAAACAGACGTGGTCGGTGATGCGGTTCGAGACCCGCACGGTGCTGACCAGCATCCCGTTCTTGATCATGCTGCTGATTGGACTGGTGAACTTCGTCCTGTCCCAGGACGTGTCAGAGAACCTCTACGGCACCAGGGTCTACCCCGTCACCCGCCTGATGCTCGACCTGCTCGATGGAACTTTCAATTTCTACCTGGTGATCATCATCACCCTCTTCGCCGGAGAGATGGTCGGCCGCGAGCGGGCCCATTCGGTGGCCGAGGCCCATGGCTCGCTGCCGATCCCGGACTGGATGCCGCTGGTCGGCAAGCTGTCGGCCCTGATCGCCGTTATCGTGGTCTTCCTCGGTGCCGGGATCCTGACCGCGACGATCTATCAAGTGGCGGTCGGCTACTACCACATCGAGCCGCTGCTCTATTTCAAGGGCTTCCTGGTGAACTTCTGGCCGTTCACGCTGATCGCCATGCTGGCCGTGTTCTGGCAGGCGGCCTCGCCCAACAAGTTCGTCGGCTATCTGGGGATGGTGGTCTTCCTGATCTCCGGCGTAGTGCTGCGGGCCCTGGATTTCGATCACAACCTCTATGTCTTCGCTGCCTCACCCTCCACGCCCTATTCGGACCTGAACGGCTACGGCCACTTCGTGGCGCCCTTCGTATGGTTCATGGTCTATTGGAGCTTCCTGGCCCTGGCCCTGGTGGCGCTCGGCGCCATGCTGTGGATCCGCGGCACCGAGACCGCCTGGAAGAGCCGCCGCAGCCTCGCCGCGGCACGCTTCCGGGGTCCGGTGCGCGTGCTGGCGGCCGTGGGGCTCACGGGCTTCGTGGCCACGGGCGCCTGGATCTACTACAACACCAACGTCCTCAACCTCTACGTACCGGACGACCAGCGGGAGGCCAAGCAGGCGGACTACGAGAAGAAGTACTCCCAGTACCGCGACCTGCCCATGCCCCGGATCGTCGACGTCCAGACGGCGGTGGACATCTTTCCCGAGGAGCGCCGCGTGCACCTGGCCGGCACCTATCACCTGGTCAACCAGGAGGCAGCGCCGATCGACGCCGTCCACGTGACCCTCGATCCCCGGGTGAAGGTCGACACCTTCGACCTGCCCGGAGCGGAACGCACCGATTTCGACGCTCGGCTTGGGTACTCCATCTACCGGCTGTCTCCGCCGCTGGCGCCCGGTGCCGAGACCGACCTCCGCTTCGACCTCTCGTTGGCCTATCACGGCTTCGAGAACGACCGCTCGGACACCTCGTTGGTCGCCAACGGCACCTTCTTCAACAACCTGCAATACTTCCCTCGGCTGGGTTTCGACGAGGGCGCCCGCCTGCTGGATCGCAACAAGCGCAAGAAGAACGGATTGCCACCGGTGATTCGGACACGCAAGGTGGACGATCCGCAGGGCCTGCGCAACACGCCCCTGGCACACGACTCGGACTGGATCCACTTCGCCACCACGGTCTCCACCAGCGACGACCAGATCGCCCTCGCCCCCGGCTACCTGGTGAAGGACTGGCAGGAGGGCGGTCGCCACTACTACCGCTACGAGATGGACAGCCCGATCCTGCACTTCTATTCCTACCTCTCGGCGCGCTGGGAGGTGGCCCGCGACCGCTGGGGCGAAGTGCCGATCGAGATCTATCATCACCCCGACCACTCGATGAACGTCGGCCGGATGATCGATGGCGTCAAGAAGTCCCTCGACTACTTCACTCGCGAACTCGGCCCCTATCAGCACCGACAGGTGCGGATCCTCGAGGTTCCGGGCTATCAGCAATTCGCCCAGTCCTTCCCCAACACGATTCCTTTCTCGGAGCGGATCGGCTTCGTCGCGGACCTCCGAGACCCGGACGCGATCGACTACGTCTTCTACGTCACGGCCCACGAAGTGGCACACCAGTGGTGGGGTCACCAGGTGTGCAGCGGCGACGTCCAGGGCTCGACCATGCTGATCGAGAGCCTGGCCCAGTACTCGGCCCTGATGGTGATGGAGAAGGAGTATGGTCGCGAGAAGATGCGTCGCTTCTTGAAGTACGAGCTGGACCGTTACCTCCAGCGGCGCAGCGGCGAGCTGGTGGAAGAGATGCCGCTGGTGCTGGTGGAGAACCAGCCCTACATCCACTACAACAAGGGCAGCTTGGTGTTCTACGCCCTCCGCGAGGCGATCGGTGAAGAAGCCCTGAATGGAGCCCTCTCCCGCTTCGTCGCCGACAAGAAGTTCCAACGGCCACCGTTCACCACTTCGATGGAGCTGCTCGGTTACCTGCGCGAGGCCACGCCGCCCGAGCTCCAGGGCTTCGTCACCGACCTCTTCGAGCGCATCACCCTGTTCGACAACCGCGCGAAGCAAGCCACCTGGAAGCGGCTGCCGGACGGACGCTTCGAGGTCAAGCTGGCGTTCTCGGCCAAGAAGCTCTACGCCGATGGCCAGGGGGTCGAGACCGAGGCCAAGCTCGACGACTGGCTCGAGGTCGGGGTGTTCGCGCGCCAGCCGGGGGAGAGCGAGGCCAAGGAGAAGGTGCTGGCCCTCGAGCGGCGGCGCTTCGCCGAGAGCGAAGGGGAGATCACCCTGGTGGTCGATCAGCAACCGTTCGAGGCCGGCATCGACCCGTACAACAAAACGATCGATCGCAGCTCCGACGACAACCGGACGAAAGTGAGCGAGGCGGGGACGTAGGGGCGACGCATGCGTCGCCCTCCGACGAAGAGGGCAGGCACGGGGGCCTGCCCCTACGGCCTGAATCGGGATCTCAGTAGGGGCGGACCAACGTGTCCGCCCTCTCCGGGGAGGGCCGACACATCGATCGTCCGCCTCAGTCGTTGTAGGTGACGATCAGCTCGGGCCGGAGGCCGGCCTTGGCGAGGGCGTTGTAGTAGTGCATGAGGTCGCTGGCACCCTCGTCGTCATCGCCGCCACCGCGGGGGCCGTCGCAGCTGATGCGGACCTGGGTGGTGCCGGTCTTGTTGACGCGGTCCGGCGGGTCGGGGATCGGGAAGGGGTCGTAGTAGAGGTTGGCGTAGGACCACTCGAGAGGGTCCGAGGCGTAGCCGAAGACGCTCAGCTGCGGGAAGTCGGCCGGCGCTTCGAAGTCCTCGGCGGCGAGGGCCGTCGTGGCACCGAAGCCGTCGAGATCGACGTCGATCCAGCAGGGCCAGTGGCTCACCATCGGGTGCAGGCCGCTGGCCTCCCAGCTCCACAGGCTGAGGCGCAGCACGGCGCCGGTGATTTCGAAGTCGTCGGGGATCGCCGAGGTGTCGAAGGAAACGATGACCTTGACCTGGCGGTCTTGGTCGTCGTCGCCGAAGCTGAGCGGGACGTTCGACGATGAGGCCGGAACGAAGGAGCCACCGACCCCGCTGTCCTCAGCGGATTCGGTCACCGTGCCGTCCTCCGTGCCGCCGGGCGTGAAGACCAGGGCCGGCTCAGCCGCGACCTGATCGCAGAAGGTGAGGTGGACGTCGTCGACGTGGTAGGTGGTCGTGCCGAAGTAAGGCTGACTGGCGAGCACGAGGTCGATGGTCTGTCCCTGCCAGGGCGTCAGATCGAGGTAGTGAGCCTCCATCCACACCTCCTCGGGCCAGCCGTGATCGCGTTCGTCGAGCACGGCGAATACCTCGCCGGTGCCCGGGCGCCGTACCTCGACCCGGAAGAAGTCGCGCTGATCGCCATCGCCGCCCGACTCCCAGGTGGTCATCCGCCAGGAGAAGGACAGCTCGGCCCGGGCGAGGTTGCCGGGCAGGGTGAGGGGGAGGGTGGCCGTGTCGGAGTCGTCGAGCGCGAGCACCGAGCCGGAGCCGTCGGGGTTGGCGATCACCTTGGCGCCGTTCAGCGTCCAGTCCGGGCTGCCTTCGTCGAAGTCCCAGGTCTGGCTCCGGCACTCCTCCCAGCTCTCGAGCTCGGCCGAGTAGATCAGGCCGAAGCTCTGGGGGCCCTCGGGCAGAACGGGCGCGCTGACCCTGACCGTCCACCAGCCGGCCTGGGGATCGTCCACCACCACCTGTTCCTGGTTGTCGAGGGTGTTGTCGCCGCGGCCGGCGGGCAGGTGGAAGTTGCTGTCCTTGGTGCCCAGCACCCAGGCCTGGTGCACCGTGCCGTCGGGTGCCACGAGCTCCAGGCGCAGGTCGTTGACCAGCTGGGCGTAGGCGAACTGATTGGGCACGGCGTCGTCCCAGGCCAGGGTGGAGCGCAGCTGGTGGGCGTTGCTCGGCACGAAGATCGAGTAGGTCTTCTCGGCCCCTTCAGCCGTGAGCACGGCGGTTCCCCACTGGAGGTCGTTGCCGTTGCCGAGCTTGCCGTCGTCCCGGCCGAGCAGTTCGATGAACGCCTCGGCGTCCACCAGGCCGTAGCCAAAGGTGTAGTCCGGACCGAGCTGGCCGCGGTCGCGGGCGGTGTGGATCAGGAGGGCCTTGACCAGGGCCGGCAGCGGCCGTTGGTTCTCCTGCCCGAAGCCCAGCTCACGCCAGCGCTGGATGAAGGCCGCGACCGTGCCGGTGACGGCGGGCGCGGCCATCGAGGTGCCGCACCAGGGGGTTTGGGGATCGACGATCGAGGCGTAGACGCCCTCGAGCACCGAGGAGTAGATGCCGTGGTCGGTGTTGGGCATCCGGCCACTCTCGCAGCCGGGCGCCACGACCACGGGCTTCAAGCGATCGTCGTCACAAGGGCCCCAGCCGGAGAAGTGACTCATGGCCCCACCGTCGGAATGCACGGCACCGACGGTGATCGGGTTCTTGGCACAGGCGGGAGGGCCGAGCGTGGCGTAGTGGGAGCCGCAGCGGAAGTTGCCGCGCTCGTTGCTCGCGGCCCAGGTGACGATCAGGGGCGCTGGGATCTCCGGGTTGTCGCCGCGGACGATGCCGTCCACCAGGGCGCCGAAGAGCTGGTAGTCGCCGTGTAGGCCGCAGGAGAGGTCCCAGTCCTTGCTGACCTGGAGCCCGATCGAGTTGTTGGCAAGGTCGATGCCGTGCTCCTCCACCGCTTCGGCGTAGTCCTTCTCGAGGTCGAGGAGGTCGTTGACGAAGGGGAAGTTGAAGCCGACGTTGTCCTCACCGAGGCCGGCCGAGATCACGCTCGCACCGTAGGCCACACCTCGGCCGCGGCCGAAGTCGCTGTCCGTGCCGTTGCCCGCTGCCGTGCCGGCCACGTGAGTGGCGTGGTCAGAGGGGTCGGCCTCGTTGAGCAGGGTCAGCCGCGAGCCGCCGGAGCCGCTGAAGGTGGGGTGATCCTCCTGGGCGGTGCCGTCGTCGTAGACCAGGATCTTGATGCCCTCGGCGTCGAGGCTTCCCGGCCAGCCGTTGACCTGGTCGACGCCCATCTGCCGGCGGATGGCGTCGTTCATGGCCGAGAGGCGAGCGGGGGCCTCCTCGACCCACAGCACCTCCTCGCGGCCGGCGAGCTCGTTGAGGCGGGACTCCGGCAGCCACATTGCGAGGCCGTGGAGGCCCGCCACCGGGGGTAGGGCGAAGCCGCCCAGCTCCTTGGCCAGCTCGGCGCCGCGGTCGAGGGCCACATCCCGGTGTAGCTGGACGAAGAGCTTGATCTCCCCGGGCCGCAGCTCGCTCCGCGCCCAGGCGCCGATCTGCTTCGCGGCCAGGCGCGGGTGGAGCTTCGACGGCCCGTCCCAGGCCATGGCCCAGCGCACCTGGGGCTGGGTGAGGGCTGAAGCGGCCTTGTCGGCGGCGACGGCTGCGATCCAGGCCCGGCCGGAGACGTAGCCCTGCAGCTCGAGGCCACCGGCGGCCAAGGCTGAGCGCAGCTCTGGGCTGGGAGTCCCGTGGAGCTGCACCAGCACGTGGCGCTTCTGCCCCGGGGCCGCCTTGGCGGCGACTAGTGCCAGCGTGGCGGCGGGGACGCCCGGAGCGGGGGTGAGCTCCCCCGTGAGCAGGTGGACGGTGTGGGGATTCGTCGATCCGGCCCAGGCCGGGGACGACGCGATGAACAGAGCTAGCGCGAGCCGCGCCGTGGCGCGGGCGATTCGATCGATCATGGCGACCGTTCCTTTCGGTTCAGGGCAAGGGCGTGGGCAGGGTGGTCGGACAGGTCTCGAAGCTGAAGTCGTCGACCCAGAAGGTGGTGGGGTAGGTCGAGTCCATCGTGGCGTGGAAGACCAGGTCGAGGGTCTGACCGTCGAAGTCCGACAGGTCGAGGTGGGCGGTCTCCATCCACACCTTCTGCGGCCAGCCGGCGTTGTGGTGCTCCGCGACGGCCAGCACCTCGCCGGTGAAGTGATCCCGGGCTTCGGCGCGCAGCCGGTCCTCTTCGACGTAGGGGTACTGCTCCTGGCTCTCGACCCAGAAGCGGTAGCTCCACTCGGCGCGGCCGGCGTCCACTGACACGGTGACGGTGCGCGTGGCCGCGCCCGAGCCGGTGAAGCGCAGCGCCTGGTTCCAGTTCTGGATGGTCGAGTCCGGGGCCTTGGCGACTTCGGCGCCGTCCTCGAAAGTCCACTCGGAGGTGCGGCCGGAGAAGTTGTCCGACCAAGCGACGCAGAGCTGCTCGATGACGTTGACTCGCTCGGCCGACCAGGCGAGGCCATAGGTCTGCGCGCCGCTCGGCACGTCGGTGCCGCGCACCCGCAGTGTCCAGGTCCCCTCGACCGGGGCGATCACCTCCACCTGCTCCTGGTTGTCGAGGGTGTTGTCGCCGTGGGTGGCGGGCTTGTGGCGCTTGCCTTCCTTGGGGTCGAGGACCCAGGCACGGTGCAAGGTGCCGTCCGGGGCCACCAGTTCGAGGGTGAGGTCGTTCACCAGCTCGCCGAGGGTTTCCGGGCCAGAGGCCGGATCGTCCCAGGCCAGGCTCGCCACCAGGCGGGCCGTGCTCGCCGGCACCACCACCTCGTAGAGCACCTCGCCTTCGTGTGTCACCTCGCCCCGGCCCCACTCCGGGCCGCCGCCGTTGCCCACCACGCCGTCGTCGGCACGCAGCAGGTCGATCAGCGCCTTGGCGTCGACCAGGCCGTAGCCGTAGAGGAAGTCCGGGCCGTGGGCTCCACGGTCGTGCGAGGTCTGGATCAGCATCGCTTTCAGGAGGGCGGGCAGCGGCTGCTCCCCGGCGCCACCGTGGCCCAGGTCCCGCCAGTCCTCGATGACGAGGGCGAGGGTGCCGGCGACGGCGGGAGTGGCCATGGAGGTGCCGCACACGGGGGTCAGGACGCCGTCGACCCAAGCATGGGATCCATAGATCCCGCCGACGAGCGAGGAGTAGATGCCGTCGTCGCCGTTGACGGCGCCGGTCTCGCAGCCGGGCGCCACCACGGTGGGCTTCAAGCGCCCGTCGTCGCAGGGTCCCCAGCTGGAGAAGCTGGTCATGGCGCCGCCGTCGGAGTTGACCGCACCCACGTGAATCGGATTCTTGGCGCAGGCCGGCGGGGCAATCGTGTCGAACGCGGTGCCGCACTGGGCGTAGCCGCGCTCGTTGCCGGCCGACCAGGTGACCGGCAAGGGGCGGCCGATCTCGGGGTGGTCCCCCCGGACGATGCCGTCGATCAGCTCGGCGGTGGTGCCATAGGTACCCTCGGCCTCACACCAGGGCGTCGGCCACCAGGCGAGATTGCTGCCGAGGGAGTTGGTGGCGAGGTCGGCGCGGTGGGGCTCACCCGTAGCGAGCAGGTAGTCCTCCTCCATGTCGTACTCGAAGGTGACGAAGGGCAGCGTGATGCCGTCGTAGTCCGGGGCCGCGGAGAGGATGCGGATCGCCGGAGCAACCCCCCGGCCGAGCAGCAGCGGGGAACCGTCGCCGCTGGCACCCGCCGTACCGGCCACGTGGGTGGAGTGGTCCCTCTCCGGATTGGGCTCGTCGATGAGCGAGACGCGGCTGGTGCCGCGCGGGCCGGCGAAGGCCGGATGGTCCTCGTCCACCCAGCCCTCGTCGTAGACCATCATCCGCACGCCCACGCCGCTGAGGCCATAGGGTGAAGCCTGGAGCGGGTTGACCCGCATCAGGGAGCGGACACCGTTGTTGTTGGCTGAAAGGGCCATGGGCGCCTCGGTGATGAAGCGCACCTCCTCGCGCTCGGCGAGGGCGCCGAGCCGCCCGGCGGGTAGGTTGAGCAGCACGCCGTGGAGGCCCGCCACGCGGGTGGCGATCTCGGCGTCGAGGGCGGCGGCCAGGTCCTTGGCCGTTTCCAAAGCCACGTCGTGGTGGAGGTAGACGAAGACCACCGCCCGCTCCGGACGGCGAGGGTCGAGCGAGGCTGCCGGCCCGGCCGCGAGGCGGGGGTGGAGCTTGCGGGAGGCATCCCAGGGCGTGGCCCAACGCACCTCCCGGCGCAGCAACACCTCTCCGGCTCGAACGGCGGGGAGGGCGGCAAGCCAGGCGCGGCCCGAGAGGTAGGGGCCCAGCTCGAGGCCCTGCTCGGCGAGCTGGCGCTTCTCGGCCTCGGTGGGGATGCGATGGAGCTGGACCAGGGCGTGGACCTTGCCCTCGCCGACGGCTCGGCCCTTGGCCGCGAGCTTGGTGAGGGTGCTGGCGGTGACGCCCGCAGCGGGAGTCAGCTCCCCGGCGAGCAGGCGGATGGTGTAGGGGCCGGACTTCGCCGCCGGGGTCGGGGCGGCGAGAGCGGGCGTGGTCAGGAGCAAGGCGAGGCACAGCGCTCGGCGGAGCATCGGCGTCCTCCGGTCATGGAAGCGGACGGGTCCCGAGGCCCGCGGAGCCTGCCGTCCGCAGCCGGGGTTCGCCCGATGGTTTCTTTGCTTCGGCCGGAAGGGGGAGGTCATCCGGCCCGACGTGGAGAAGGCTTGGGGAAGTACTACTTCACCAGCCGCTCCCACGCTCAAAGGCTGTCTGCCCCGAGATACGGCGGGGGGCCTGGTAGGGGGACGTGGCCCTCACCACTGCCCCTCCCTTCGGCTGCGCTCAGGGCGTGCTCCCGACCCACCCTGGCCTCCCGCCGGGCGAGGGGGACCGAGGGGGTGAGGGGCCCGGTGGCGACAGACCGTTCAGTCGGAGAGCCGCTCGGCCCGGGCTTCGACGTCGCCGCCGAAGCCCCGCCGGACGGTCAGCTGCCAGGGGTTGCAGCAGACCTCGCAGTCCCAGACCAGCTCACCTGCCACGTCCGGCTCGAGGAAGACCTCGACCGTCTCGAAGCAGTAGGGGCAGGTGACCAGGAGGGGGTCGAGCACGCTCTACAGCCGTCGCCGCGTGGGCAGGTGCCGCCGGCCGCCGCGTACGCGCTGTCCGCCCGCCTTCTCCTGCCAGGCATCGACACCGCCGACCGAGCAGCGCGGCAGCTCGAAGCCGAGGGCGGACTCGATCTCCTTGATCATCATCTTGTCCTGCCAGGTGGCGATCGAGGACACCGTGCCCTGCAACCGGCCACGGGCGGTGCGCCCGGCGCGGTGGATGTAGTCCTCGACGGTCTCGGGCAGCTCGAAGTTGATGATGTGCTGGATGCGGGGGACGTCGATGCCGCGGGCGGCGATGTCGGTGGCCACCAGGATGCGGTGCTCACCCTCGCGGAAGCCTTCGAGGGCCTGCACCCGCTCGGCCTGGGAGCGGTCCGAGTGGATGCGCACCACCGGGTGGCCTTCGCGCTCGAGGGCGCGCGAGAGCCACTCGGCGTCGATCTTCCGTCGGCAGAACACCAGCGTCGAGCCCAGCTCCTCGTTGAGCAGCTCGACCAGGCAGGCCTTCTTGTCGTCCGGCTCCACCAAGTAGAGCCGGTGCGTGATGCCTTCCGCGGCCCGCCCCGGCGGCAGGATGTCGATGCGCACCGGCTCATGCATCAGCCGCTGGGCCAGGCGCTCGATGGCATCGGGCATGGTGGCCGAGAACATCAGGGTTTGCCGCTGGCCGGGCACGTAGGAGAGCACGTCCTGGATTTGCGGCAGGAAGCCCAGGTCGAGCATGTGGTCGGCCTCGTCGAGCACCAGATGACTGAGCTTGTCGAGCCGGAGGTTGCCACGGTCGAGGTGATCGAGCAGGCGACCCGGGGTGGCGACCACGATGTCCGGGTTCGCCCGCAGGCCGTCGATCTGCGGTCCCATGCGCACGCCGCCGATCAGGCACACCGTCTTCAGGTGATGATCCTGACCGAAGAGCTGGAGGAACGCCTTGGTCTGCAGAGCGATCTCGCGGGTGGGCGAGAGGATCAGCCCGCGCACGCCGTGGCCGTGAGTCAGCCGTTCGGCCAAGGGCAGGCAGAAGGCGGCGGTCTTGCCCGAGCCGGTCTGGGCGAGGCCGATGAGGTCCTTGCCTTCGAGGGCCGGCGGGATCACCGCCGCCTGGATCGGCGTCGGGTGGTGGAAGCCGATCTTCGCCAGCACCGCGAGGATCGGCGCGGAGAGGCCGAAGCTGCCGAAGGTCTCCTCGATGGTCGCGACCGGGTGCTGGGGAATGGCCTGGAGCAAGGACCGGGGGCGCAGGCCGAGCTCGTCCTCGAGCTCATCCCCTTCCTCGTCCCCTTCGGCTTCGAGCTCCTCCTCGTAGTCCTCCGCCTCCTCCTCGTCGTAGTCCTCCGCCTCGTCCTCGAGGTCGTCCTCGACCTCCTCGATTTCCTCGAGCTCCTGGCCCAAGGCGAGCGGCGCCGCCGGCAAAGCCGGCACCGGGCGCTCCTCGACCCGCGGCAGGGGAACGGGCACCGGTTGCGGGGCGCGGATGACCGGCTCGACCCTCGGCGGCTCGATGGCCGCTTGCGGCTCTGGGGCTGCTTGCCGTTCCGGCGCTCGTTGCGGCTCTGGGGTTCGAGGGGGTTCGGGGGTCCGGGGTGGGGGTGCCAGCACTGCCGGCGTGGGGGGCTGAGGGACCACCTGGGGCTGGGGGGCCACCTGGGGCTGGGGGGCCACTTCGGCCGGCGCGGTCAGGGCGCGTAGGGCGAAGAGGTCCGGGTTGAGCAGGCCGGCGGCGATCGTCCACACCTTGCCGGTGACCCGCACGCCCACCCAGCCCTCGGGAGAGCCGTAGCACTCGGCCTCGAGCTCGGAGGGGCGGCCGACCAGCCGGCCCTGCCGGAACACCATCCGCTCCCGCGGCCGGGCCGCCCCGTGGCGCACCAGGTAGAGCGCGGCCGGGCCGACTGCGCTGCCGGTGGCGGGGTCCTCGAGGCCGGTGACGTGGTCCCAGCTCCGGCCCTCACGGGTTGCGGCGTCCACCAGGTAAACGAAGCGGGCCCCCGCCGCTGCGAGCAGGGGAGCGAGCTTCCCGCCATCCGGGCGCGCTCGCTCGAGACCCTTGGCCAGGGGGACGATCAGGTAGGGCAGGCCGGTCGAGGCCACCTGCACCGGCAGGCCCTCGGCGCGATCCGTCTCGGTGAGGCCCAGGGCCGCCAGCACCAGGGCGGCGTCACCCGGCTCGAGGGGCCGGCCAAAGCTCGCCCGGCCCTGGTCGAAGGAGGTGCGGTAGTGGTTGCTCTCCCGCTCGCTGGTGACCACCCGGCTGCGCCCACCCACCTCGAAGGTCCACTCCACCCGCGGCTCGGGAGCCTGGCTCTCCTCGTGGAGCACCGCCGCCGCGCCGAGCAGGGGATGGCCGGCGAAGGGCAGCTCCTCGCGGTCGGTGAAGATGCGCACCCGGCGCTGCCGGCTGGCCTTGTCACCGATCACCAGGATCGATTCGGTCAGCCCCAGCTCCCGGGTGAGCCGCTGCGCCAGCTCGGGCTCCAAGTCCACGGCCTCGGGGTAGACGGCGAGGGGGTTACCGGAGAGGGGCTCGGAAGCGAAAACGTCGACGAGGCGGAAACGCAAGGCGGGCGGGATGCGACTCATGGGGTGGGAAAGATCCTCGATCTCAGGGGCAGGTCTTGCAGGTCGGGGTTGGAGGAGCCGATGCACCTGCTCAGTGGGCGGCGAATCGATCCCCTCGCTCCGGGAGGGCACAACACCGCGTAAGACTACCACGGTGTGCAGGTTGCGGTGGGTGTGGTCCGCCTACCCCTTCACCACCGCCATCGGCCGCAGGCGGACGAGTTTCTTGGCCAGGCCGGCGCCGGCGACGACGTCGACGACGGCTTCCACGTCCTTGTAGGCATCGGGCATCTCCTCGTCCACGGTGGCGCGGCTGGCGGCGCGCACCAGGATGCCCTGGGCCTCGAGCTCGCGCACCAGGTTGCGGGGGCGGGCGAGCTTCTTGGCCGCGTGGCGGGACAGCCGCCTCCCGGCGCCGTGGCAGCAGGAGGAGAAGGTCTCCGACGCGGCGCGGTCGAGGCCCAGGAGGACAAAGCTCGCGCGGCCCATGTCCCCCGGCACCAGCACCGGCTGGCCGATCTCACGGTAGCGCGGCGCCAGCTCGGGGTGGCCGGGGGGCAGGGCGCGGGTGGCTCCCTTACGGTGGACGCACACCCGTCGCCGCCGGCCCTCGACCTCGTGCTCTTCGAGCTTGGCGATGTTGTGTGCCACGTCGTAGACGATGCTCATGCCCTCGGCCACGGCCTCGCCGAAGATCTTGGCGAAGGCCTGCCGGACGAAGAAGGTGATCAGCTGCCGATTGGCGAAGGCGAAGTTGGCGGCGGCGTTCATGGCGCCCCAGTAGGCCCGAGCTTCGGGGCTCGAGAGGGGCGCGCAGCACAGCTGGGGATCGGGCAGGGGGATCTTGTACTTCCTCGCCGCGGCCAGCATGGCGTCGAGGTGGTCGTCACAGACCTGGTGACCGAGACCGCGGGAGCCGGTGTGGATCAGCACCGCGACCGTGCCCGCGCCGAGGCCGAGCGCCGACGCTGCTTCGTCATCATAGGTCTCGTCGATCCAATCGACCTCGACGAAGTGGTTGCCCGAGCCGACCGTGCCGAGCTGGGAGCGACCGCGGTCCCGGGCGCGCTTGCTGACCTCTGCCGGGTCGGCACCGGCCAGCCGTCCGCCGGCCTCGATGGCCGCCAGGTCCTCGGCTCGGCCGTAGCCCATCTCCACCGCCCGTGCCGCTCCCCCGACCAGGACGCGGTCGAGCTCGGGGTCGCCGAGCTTGACGTCGGAGCGGGCTGAGCCGACCCCCGACGGCACGGTGCGGAACAGCTCGTCGACCAGCTCGCGCAGCCGCGGGCGCACCTGCTCGGCCGCGAGCGGTGTGCTGAGGAGGCGAACCCCGCAGTTGATGTCGTAGCCGACGCCGCCGGGCGAGACCACCCCGTGGTCGGGATCGAAGGCGGCGACGCCGCCGATGGGGAAGCCGTAGCCCCAGTGGATGTCCGGCATGGCGATCGACGGGCCGACGATGCCGGGAAGGCAGGCGACGTTGGCGACCTGGCGGAGCGACTCGTCCGTCTCGAGGTCCTTGACCTGTACGGCGGAGGCGAAGACCAAGCCGTCGGTCTGCATGGCGCCGGTCTTCGGGATCGCCCAGCGAAACTTGTCGATCCGCTTGAGCTTGGGCAGGCCGCGATCGTGGGCTTTCATAGGTCGAAGATCAGCTCCGCGCGCAGCCCCTCGGTGGTGCGTTCGTAGAGGTAGCGGTGGCGGGTCAGGGCCTTGACCTGACGCTCGGATTGGTGGCGGAGAGGATCGAACGGCTCACCGCTGACGATGACCGCGCCGTCATCCGGTGAGCAGGTGCTGGGCAGGAAGCCATCCACGTCGGCCAGGTAGATCAGCTCACGGACGAAGCGGAAAAAACGCTCCGCCTCCTCCTCTCCTTCCAGGTGCACCCTGCGCTCCTCCCGTGCCACCACCTCGCTCGGCCCGACGAGCACCTCCCGCACCAGGTCCACGGCCTCGGCGCAGAGCGTGGCGAAGTCGGGTGCCGAAAGCTCGGCGCGGAGGTCGGCGGTGTGGCCGAGCAGGCGGTGCACGTCCAGAACCTACAGCCGCCCCGCCCCGGTCCCCGCTGGCGAAGGGGCGCCGGCCTTCGGCACCTCCGGTGTGAAGTCCTCGCCGGGGTTGATGAACTGGTCACTCTCGAACTGGTATTGGCGGTCGTGGAGCTGGCGGTAGCGGCCGCCCAGGGCCATCAGCTCCGGGTGGGTGCCGCGCTCGACGATCTCGCCATCCTCGAGCACCAGGATCTGGTCGGCGCTGCGGATGGTCGAGAGGCGATGGGCGATGACGAAGGTGGTGCGGCCCCGGCGCAGCTTCTTCAGGCCGTCCTGGATCAGGGCCTCGCTCTCGCTGTCGAGGCTGGAGGTGGCCTCGTCGAGGATCAGGATCCGCGGGTCGGCGAGGATCGCGCGGGCAATCGCCACCCGCTGGCGCTGGCCGCCGGAGAGCTTGACACCCCGCTCGCCGACCACGGTGTCGTAGCCGTCCGCGAAGCCGCGCACGAACTCGTCGCAGTGGGCCACGCGGGCCGCGTTCTCGATCTCCTCGCGACTGGCCCCGGGCCGGCCGTAGCGGATGTTCTCGGCCACCGTGCCGTCGAACAGGAAGTTGTCCTGGAAGACCACGCCCAGGTACGAGCGGTAGTCGGAGAGGCGCAGCTCGGCGAGGTCGCGGCCGTCGATGAGGAGGCGCCCCGAGGTCGGGCGCGCGAAGGCCATCACCAGGCTGATCAGGGTGCTCTTGCCCGAGCCGCTGGGGCCGACCAGGGCGGTGGTGGTGCCGGCCGGCGCGCAGAGCGAGACGTGGCGCAGCACCGGCGTATCCGCCTTGTACTCGAAGGAGACGTCCTCGAACTCGATGTCGCCGCGCATCGTCTCGAGGCCGTCGAGGGTCGTCTCGGCGGTGCGCTCGGTGGCCAGCGAGCGGATCTCGCGCAGGCGGTCGAGGCCGGCGAAGGCTTCGGTGATCTGGGTGCCGATCGAGGCGATCTGTACCAGGGGCCCGGCGACCATGCCGGTGAACAGCAGGTACATCACGAAGTCGCCCAGGGTCATGGTGCCGGCGAGGATGGCCCGGCCGCCGAGCACGGCGATCAAGAGGCCCAGAGCGCCGACCAGAAGGCTGGTGAAGGCGGACACCGAGGCGATGGCCATCATGGTCGAGCGCACGTTGCGGAACAGCCGGTGGGCGCCCTTGGCGAAGGTCAGGTCCTCGCGCTTCTCGGCGGTGTATGCCTTGACCAGCCGCACGCCGCCGAAGGTCTCGCCCAGCCGGCCGGTGACCTCGGCCTGGATCTTGCCGCGGTCACGGAAGATCGGTCGCAGCTTCTTGAAGGTCAGGGCCATCACGCCGCCGAAGACGGCGAGGCCGCCGAGCACGGCCAGGGTCAGCTGCCAGTTCAAGTAGAAGAGCACGGTGAGGGCGACGGCGGCGGTGAGCAGGCCGCCCACCAGCTCGACCAGGCCGGTGCCCACCAGGTTGCGGATGCCCTCGGCGTCGCTCATCACCCGGGAGATCAGCTCGCCGCTCTTGGCCGAGTCGAAGTAGGACACCGGCAGGCGCACCACGTGTTGCTCGACCTTCTTCCTCATGTCGGTGATCGAGTACTGGGCGGCGATGCCCAAGAGCAGGGTGAGGCTGAACGAGGCGGCGGCCTGAAGCAGGGTGGCGGCGCCCGCGGCCATGGCCAGGACCACCAGCAGGTCGCCGGTGCCCTGGACGGTGTAGCCGACGGCGGCGCCGATCTTGGCCAGCAAGGGCGAGGCCCCCTTGCCGATGATGTCGTCGATGAGGATCTTCGAGGAGGCGGGCAGGACCAGACCGGCCATGCGGCCGACGGCGATCAGGGCCAGGCCGACGGCCAGCCGCTGCCAGCGCGCGACGACCAGCTGCTTCGCCTCGCCCAGAGCCGTGCCCAGCTCGACCTTCTTCTTCTTGGGGGTTTCGGGTTCGCTCACCCGCGTAGGCTAGCGCAATCCCGCGCCGTTTCCCCCTCAGCGTGTGGTGAAGGCCAGCGCCAGCAGGCTCTTCTGCTCGAGGGCGTGGGCCTTGGCCGAGCCGGTGGCGGGGCTGGCCGAGGCCGAGCGCTTGATCGAGCGGACGGCTGCTTTCCGAACCACGTGCTCGATGTGCGGCAGCACGTAGAAGAGGGGCCCCATGTTCGCCGGCTCTTCCTGCACCCAGACCACCTCCACGGCCTCGGGATGGGCGGCGAGGGCCGCCGCCAGCTCCGCCTCCGGGAAGGGGTAGAGCTGCTCGATCGACAGGATGGCGGTGTCTTTGACCTGCCGGCGCGCTCGCTCCTCCGCGAGCTCGTGGCGGATCTTGCCGCTCGCGAGCAGCACCCGCCGGGCGCCGGTGGGAACTTCGGCATCGCCCAGCACCAGCTCGAAACGGCCCCTGGTCAGCACGTCGCGGGGCGAGGCGGCCAGGGGGTGGCGCAGCATGCTCTTGGGGGTGAACACCACCAGCGGCTTGCGCCACGCCCGCAGGGCCTGGCGGCGCAGCAGGTGGAAGTACTGCCCGGCGGTCGCCGGCTGGCAGACCTGGATGTTCTCCTCCCCGGCCAGCTGGAGGTAGCGCTCGATGCGGGCGCTCGAGTGCTCCGGCCCCTGCCCCTCGTAGCCGTGCGGCAGCAGCAGCACCACGCCGGAGAGCAGGCCCCACTTGTCCTCGGCGGCGGCCAAGAACTGGTCGATGATGATCTGGGCGCCGTTGGCGAAGTCGCCGAACTGGGCCTCCCAGAGCACCAGGGCCTCCGGGAAGTCGCGGGAGAAGCCGTACTCGAAGCCGAGCACGGCGGCCTCCGAGAGCATCGAGTTGTAGACCTCGAAGCGGGCTTGGTCCGGTGCCAGGTGCTGGAGGGGGGTGTGCTCCCGCTCGGTGTCGACGTCGATCAGCACGGCCTGGCGCTGGTTGAAGGTGCCGCGGCAGCTGTCCTGGCCGGCGAGCCGCACGGGCACGCCGGCGGTGACCAGGGAGGCGAAGGCCATGGCCTCGGCGCTGCCGTAGTCGAAGGCCCGCTTGCCCTGGCCCATCTCGAGCCGCTCGGCGAGCAGCTTCTTGAGCTTGGGGTGGACCGCAATGCCCTCGGGCACGCTCGCCAGGCGCTCGGCGAGGAAGACCAGTCGCTCCTCGGCCAGCGCGGTGGGCACCTCCAGCGAGGGCTGCCAGCGGCCGCCGCGGAAGCGGTTCCAGTAGGCCGGCAGCTCGTGCAGGGAGGGTTTCTTGGTCAGGGTCTTGGCCTCGCGCTGGGCCTCCTCGTACTCGGCCTTGATGCGCGCCGAGAGGGCGTCGAGGTCGGTGGCGCCGATCTCGCGGGCGTAGAGCTGCCAGAGCTGCGGGTGCTCCTTGATCGCTTGGTAGAGGCGTGGCTGGGTCACGGTCGGGTCGTCCACCTCGCTGTGGCCGTGGCGGCGGTAGCCGATCAGGTCGATGACCACGTCGCTCGCGAAGGCGTAACGGTAGTCGGTGGCCATCCGAGCGACCTTGACCACGGCCGGGATGTTCTCACCGTTGGTGTGGAAGATCGGGATCGGCAGGCGGTGGGCGATGTCCGACGAGAAGCGAGAGGCGTGGAGGTCCACCGGCTCGGTGGTGAAGCCGATCAGGTTGTTGACCACCACGTGAATGGTGCCCCCCACGTCGTAGCCGTCGAGGCCGGCGAGGTTCAGGGCCTCGGCCATGATGCCCTGGCCGGCGAAGGCGGCGTCACCGTGGAGGATCACCGGCACCACTTTCGCCTTGCCGCCCTCGCCGAGGCGTAGCTGCTTGGCGTGGACGCGCCCCAAGGCCACCGGGTGCACGGCCTCGAGATGGCTGGGGTTCGAGACCAGGTGGAGGCGCAGCCGCTGCTCGCGGTCGAGGGGGTGGAAGCCGGTGGCCCCCAGGTGGTACTTGACGTCCCCCGAGCCGAGCACGCTCCGGGGATCGACGTCCTCGAAGCCGGTGAACAGGTGGGCCGGGGGTACGCCGACGATTTGAGCCATCACGTTCAAGCGGCCCCGGTGGCTCATGGCGATGACGACTTGCACGGCACCGTGCTCGGTGACCGTGCGGACGATCTCGTCGAGCAGGGGTATGAGCGCGGTGACGCCTTCCGAGGAGAAGCGCTTGTTGCCAAGGTAGCGCGACTGCAGCACCTGCTCGAAGATCTCCGCCCGGGCCAGCCGCTCGAGGATCTGCCGCTGGTCGTGGGGAGGCACCGGCCCTTCCAGGCGCTGCGCCACCCAGCGTCGCCGGGCGGGATCCGGCATGTGCATCAGCTCGGCGCCGATCGGGCCGCAATAGACCTGCCGCGCCGCGTCGGCCACCGGCCCGGAGAGGCTGTCCAGCTCCGGGTGGGGCAGGGGAGGCAGGCGTCCGAGGGGGTCGAGCTGGGCCTGGAGGAAGCCCCAGCGGCGAAAGGTGTCGACGATCTCGCGATCGGTAAGGGATTCGGTGGCGGGAGGCGGGGCGATCAGAGCTTCCATGGCGGGGGAAGGATATCGCGGGCGCGGCGAGAGTAGGGACTGGCCGTGTGTCAGTCGAGGTAGTTGTGCCAACTTCTTGCAGAGAAAAGAGTTGAGTGGGGTTAGCGGTATGCCGCCAGATTTCTGGTGGATCTCTAGCGGTATACCCCTCGTGGCCCGTCGGGGTCGTGAGAGGATAGGCGCCGTTCGTCACGGAGACCCAAGCCCTGGTCAACACACCTTCGTCCTCGGCTCGAACGCCCCGATCCCTGGTGCCCCACGGTTGGCTCGGCGTTGCGCCGGGACTGTGCCTCACCCTCCTTCTCGCCGCCTGCGGTGGCGACGGGCGCAGGACCCTGGTGCTTTACTCGCCGCACGGTCCGGAGCTGCTGGAGCTGGTCGAGAAGCGCTATGAGGAGCTCCACCCGGAGCTCGACGTGCGCTGGCTCGACATGGGCTCGCAGTCGGTCTACGACCGGATCCGCTCCGAGGCCGCCAATCCCCAGGCCGACGTCTGGTTCGGCGGGCCGGACACGATCCTGGCCCGCGGCGCCGCCGACGGCCTGTTCGAGCCCTTCCGCCCGAGCTGGGCCGACGCGGTGCCCGAGGACAGTCGCCATCCCGGCAACCTCTACTTCGGCCTCTACCGCACCGCCCCGGTGCTCGCCTACAACCGCACCCTGGTCGCCGAGAGCGAGGCGCCCCGCGACTGGGACGACCTGCTCGCGGAGCGCTTCCGGGGCAAGGTGCTGCTGCGCGACCCCTTGGAGAGCGGCACCCTGCGCACCCTCTTCGCGGCGATCCTCTCCCGCTCCCAGCGCGACACCGGCTCCCTCGACGCCGGCTGGGACTGGCTGCGCCGGCTGGACGCCCAGACCCGCGAGTACGTGCTCAACCCCGCCCTGATGATCGAGAAGCTCGCCCGGGGCGAGGGCGTGGTGACCGTGTGGGAGCTGACCGACATGCTCTGGCAGCGCCAGCGGGGGCGCCCGTTGGCGTTTCGCTTCGCCGAGTCGGGCACGCCGATGATCGATGACTCGATCGGCCTGGTGACGCGGGCTCCCCACCCCGCCGAGGCCCGGGCCTTCATCGAGTGGATCGGCAGCCCCGAGGGGCAGCGCCTCGCCGCCGAGCAGGCGTTCCGCCTGCCGGCGCGTACCGACCTGCCCGCCGAGAGCCTTCCCGAGTGGGCGCGTGAGGTGCTGGCCGCCTTGAAGCCGGAGCCCCTCGACGCCGAGTTGGTGGCGCGAGAAGGGTCCGGATGGATGGCCACCTGGGACCGCACGGTGCGGGGCAAGGGTGGGCGGTAGGGTCGCAGGCGATGGGCGAGTCGATCTACCTCGAACTGGCCTCGCTCGACAAGCGCTTCGGCGCCCAGACGGTGCTCTCGGGCCTCTCGCTCGCCATCCCACGCGGCGAGGTGTTCGCCCTCCTGGGGCCGAGCGGCAGCGGCAAGACCACGGCGCTGCGGCTCTTGGCCGGCTTTGAGCAGCCGGACGCGGGCCGCATCGTGGTCGAGGGAGAGGACGTCACTCGCCTCCCTCCCGCGCGGCGCCGCTTCGGCATGGTCTTCCAGCACTACGCTCTCTTCCCCCATCTGACGGTGGCCGCCAACGTCGCCTTCGGCCTTTCCAAGGGCGCCGACCGCGCCGAGAGGGTGACGCGGGCCCTTGGCCTGGTGGACTTGGCGGGCCTCGAGGATCGGCCGGTCACAGCCCTCTCGGGGGGCCAGCAGCAGCGGGTGGCCCTGGCCCGGGCCCTGGCTCCCGAGCCGCGGGTGCTGCTGCTCGACGAGCCCCTGTCAAACCTCGACCCCGCCCTGCGCGAGCGCACCCGCCGCAGCCTGACCGAGACCGTCCGCCGGGTGGGGATCACCACCGTGCTGGTGACCCACGAGCAAGAGGAAGCCTTCGAGCTGGGGGACCGGGTGGGGGTGTTGTCGCGAGGCCGTCTCGAACAGGTGGGCACGCCGGAGGAGCTTTACGACCGGCCGGCCAGCCGCTTCGTCGCCACCTTCGTCGGTCGTGCCTCGATCCTGCCGGGCAAGCTGGTGCGCCTCGGTGACCTGCTGGCGGTCGAGCTGGCGCAGGCGGCGCGCCCCGGGCTGGTCTGGACCGGCGCGGATGGCGACGGTGCCCTGGTCGATGCGAGGGCGGGAGCGCCGGTCGAGCTGATCCTGCGGCCGGAGTCCCTGCGCCTCGGGGATGCCACCTCGCCCACCAGCCTGCCGGGCGAGGTGGTGACGCGGCGCTTCGCCGGGGCCGCCACCTTCTACACCGTGGCCCTGGGCGACGGCCTGGAGCTCGAGGTGGCCGGGGCCGCCGGCGCGGCGAAGATCGGCGACCGGGTCGGGGTCGGGCCCTCGGGGGCCGGGCCCGTGCCGCGGCTCTTCCCGCGGGCGGAGCTTCCGGCTTGAAGCGGGGCTTTCCCCGGCTGCTCGGGCCCTGGTTGCTGGGGGCCGTGCTGGTCTGGCTGGTGGGCTACCCCCTGTTGGTGACGGTGACGGCCCTGTTCGGCGCTCCCGGCGGCGCCGGGGCGGCTCTCGCCACCTTCGCCGGCCGGATCGAGGAGTGGCTCGCCCTGTGGCGGAGCCTGTGGATCTCGACCGCCTCGGTCCTGCTCGCGGCGGTGATCGGCATCCCGCTGGGCTTTCTCTTCGAGCGGGCGGAGTTTCCCGGCCGGCGGATCCTGGGTGCGCTGATCGCCCTGCCGGTGGCCTTGCCCCCCCTGGTGGGCGTGATCGCATTCGTTTTCCTCTTCGGCGAGAGCGGCCTGCTGCCCCGGGCCCTGGTCGCCGGGCTCGGTCTCGCCGGCCCGCCCTGGCGCCTGTCCGGACCGGGGGCGATCCTGCTCGTCCACGGCTACTCGATGTACGTCTACTTCTACCTCTTCACCCGTGCCGGCCTCGCCCGGCTGGACGGCGCCCTCGAAGAGGCCGCGGCGGCGCTCGGTGCCAGCCGCTTCTCGATCCTGGTGAGGGTCACCCTGCCGATGCTCGGGCCGGCCTTCGCCGGGGCGGCGCTGCTCTGCTTCATGACCTCGCTGGGCTCCTTCTCGGCCCCGTATCTGTTCGGCGGCAACTTCCGGGTGATGACCACCCAGATCGTCGCTTCGAAGTTGAACGGCGACGTGGTGGCGGCGCAGGTTGAGACCCTCGCCCTGGCCGCGCTGGCCATCGGCTCGCTTTTCGTGTTGCGTTGGCTCGATCCCCAGCGGCGCCTGACCGGCACGGTGCGCGGCGTGGCCCCCCGGCGACGTCCGGTCGGAGGCCGCCGCGCCAAGCTCGTCGCCGGCCTGGCGGCGGCCCTGCTCGCGGTCTTCCTGCTCGCGCCCCACGCCACGCTGTTGCTGATCTCCTTCGTGCCCGCCGGCACCTGGTCGGTCGAGCCCTTCCCGCCGGTGCTCTCGCTGGCCAACTGGACCGGCATGGTGGGAGGTCCGGAGGGGCTGCGGCCCCTCGGCAACTCGCTGTGGATGGCGGCCCTGGCGACCGTGGTGGCCACCTTCCTGGGCTTCGCCGCCGCCGCGCAAGCGACGCGGCTGGGGGGCAAGGCGGGGCGCTTCTTCGAAGCCCTGCTGGCCCTGCCCTGGGCCCTGCCGGGGACCGTCTTCGCCCTCGCTCTCGCCACCACCTTCAGCGTCGACGCCCCCTGGTTCGGCCGCTTCGTGTTGATCGGCACGCCCTGGCTCTTGCCCCTGGCCTACGTGGTGCGCGCCCTGCCCCTGACCGGCCGCTCGTCCCTCGCCGGCTTCCGGGGTCTCGATCCCACCCTGGGCGAGGCCGCGGCCTCGCTCGGGGCCGGGCCCTGGCGCCGGTTCTGGCGCATCGAGCTGCCGCTGCTGCGGCCGGCGGTGGTGGCCGGGGCCGGCCTCGCCTTCATCACCGCCCTGGGTGACTTCGTCACCTCCGTGCTGCTCTACACCTTCGACAACCGGCCCATTTCGATGGCCATCGATTCCATCCTGCGTCGCAACAATTTGGGCCTCGCCGCCGTTTATGGGGTGATCTTGATGGTGGCCTCGAGCGCGGCGTTCCTCGCCTGGGGCCGGGAGAGGCAGAATCTTTGAGCTCCAACGGTTCCCTGCGCCGCCTCGGTGTGCTGATGGCGGCGGCCTTCGTCGACATGCTGGGCGGCTCGATGTTGTTCTCGCAGCTGCCTTTCTACGCCACCCGCTACGGCGCCACGCCGGGCACCGTGGGGATGCTGATCTCCGCTTTCTTCCTCGCCCAGCTGGTGACGGCTCCTTTCTGGGGCCGCACTTCCGACCGCCACGGCCGGCGGCCGGCGATCCTCGCCGGGCTTTCGCTCTCGATGGTCGCCTTCACTCTCTTCGGCATCTCCTCCTCCGACCTCGCCCTCGAGACCGTGGGCACGACCGGGGTGCTCGCCCTTCTCTTCTTGACTCGCTTCGCGCAGGGGGCCGGCGGCGGCACCGCCGGGGTGCTGCAGGCTTACGTCAGCGATGCCACCGCTCCCGAGGAGCGCACCAAGGCCCTGGGCTGGGTGACGGCGGCGATCTCCTGCGGGGTGATGGTAGGGCCGCAGCTCGGCTCCGAGGCAGTGCGCTTCGGGCCGATGGGGCCGGGGATCCTGGCCGCCTCCCTCTGCCTGATCAACCTGGTGGCGGCCTGGCGCTGGTTGCCCGAGTCATCCGCGCGGGGGGGCAGCGAGAAGCGGGTGCTGTCCACATTCTCGATGCGCAAGGAGGCCCTGGAGGTGTTCCAGAACCCCGGCTCCCAGGTGGCGTCGCTGATCTGGGCCTACGCCCTGGGGATGTTGGCCTTCTTCTCGCTGAACGGGGTCCTGGGCCTCTACCTGAAGGACTCCTTCGCTTTCACCGAGAGGACCATCGGCACCTTCTACACCTATGTCGGGGGGGTGACCCTGATCGTGCGCGCCTTCCTGATCGGCCCCCTGGTGAAGCGAGTCGGCGAGGTCGGGACGCTGCGCCTGGGTGCCCTCGCCATCACCCTCGGCCTGCTCACCGTGCCGTTCGCCCACAACCTGCCGATGCTCGCCGTCTGCGCCCTGTTCATGCCGGTCGGCACGGCGCTGCTGTTCCCGGCCACCAGCTCGCTGATCTCCCAGCAGTACGCCAGCTCGGAGACCGGCCGCGCCCTGGGTGTGCAGCAGGCCTTCGGCGGCGTGGCCCGGCTCTCCGGCCCCCTGTGGGCAACCTACGCCTACGGCTTCGTCCGCACGTTGCCGTTCCTGATCGCGGGGGCAATGATGGTGCTGGTGACCCTCTACACTCTGCGGATCAGCCAGCCGGCAACTCGTTCTGCCGAGGCGGCCTGAAAGCAACAGGGCCGCCCGGTGGGGCGGCCCTGGGAAGGATCTTGGTTGCGGGGGCAGGATTTGAACCTGCGACCTTTGGGTTATGAGCCCAACGAGCTACCGGACTGCTCCACCCCGCGTCATGGAGGGCGCTTGGGGCGCTCTCGAGGGAGCGAGAGTGTGCCAGAGTCGCCTGGGCTTGTCAACCAGAGCCCGCTTGTCACGTTTCGGCTCGGTCCCAGTACTTGTACCCTTGAACGCCATCCCTGTACTGCGCATCGGCTCGGGCGACCGAGCGTGACATTTCGGGATCAGGAAGGAGAGGGGATCATGCTGCAACGAGCCAAAGCCTCGCTGGTCATCGCCGCCATCGCTGTCAGCCTCGTGGTGCTGCCGGCCGCTGCCTTGCCGGGATCGGAGGAGCGCGCACAGGAAGGCTCCTGGGCACCGCTCGCCCTCGGTCTCGACCTCTTCGGTGAGTGGGCGGACGTTCTCGTCCAGTTGCTCGAGAAGGCCGGCTCGGTGATGATTGCCGACGGTACACCGACCAACGGCACGGGCGCCAGCACCTCGGCGAACGGCGCCACGACGCCCGAGCTGTCCGCGGGCAACTGAGGAGGTCCGCCGGTCTTCCGGGCGGGTTCCCGTAATCGGAATTTCCGTGTACAATAGCGAGCGCTAATGGCACATCAAGGTGACATCTATCGCGAAGCCTTCGAGGCAGCGGTAGCCGCAGCGCTCTCGGCTGCGGCGGAGCGTCTGCCTCCCCCCCAGGTCGGTGAGAGGACCCAGCAACTGCTCGCGCGCACCTGCGCCGAGCGGCAGGCGTTGCTGCAGACGGACTCCTACTTCCGCCGGCCGGAGGTCTTCACCCGCCTCGCTGCTCTGTCTTTTGCCGAGCGGCATCGCGACCCGGCACGCATGCTGGAGATCGCCCGGGTGGCCTTCGAAGTGGCCGAGGCCCTGCCCGCTCGAGCCGAGGTCCCGGCAGGAGTCGTGGTCGCCGACCTCAAGGCCGAAGCCCACGCCTGTCTGGCCAACGCCCTGCGCATCGGCGGTGACCTCCAGCAGGCCGACCAGCTCTGGCCATCCGCCACCGAGCTGCGCCTCGCCGGCTCGGGGGATCCGTTGCTCGCGGCTCGCCTGGCGGCTCTCGAAGCGAACCTGAGGGCGGACCAGCGCCGGCTGGCCGAAGCCGAGGCGCTGTTCAACCGCGCAGCCCGGCTCTACGAGCACGTCGGGGACGGCCATCTCGCCGGTCGTACCCTCGTCGACCTCGCCCGCACCTTCCACGAAGCCGGGCAACCCGCTCGGGCCATCGCCACATTGGTGGCGGGGGCCGAGAAGCTGGTGCTGTCGCGCGAGCCGAGCCTCTACCTCCTGGTGGTCCACAACCTGGCCAACTACCTCGACGCGGCCGGCTACCCGGCTCACGCCCTGCGGTTGTTGCAGAGCGTGCGGGATCGGCGGGCCTCGCGGCGCTCGCACCTGCAGCTGCTGCGGGCTCGGTGGCTCGAGGCCAGGATCTCCGCCACCCTCGGCCTCTCGGACCTCGCGGCCCAGGTGCTGCGCGGGGTCTGCACCGATCTGCTGGACCTCAAGCTGCCCTACGACGCGGCGCTCGCGGCGCTGGAGCTGGCGGCGGTCTACTCCGAGGCCGGTCGTCTCGACGAAGTGCAGCGTCTGGCCGAGGAGGTTTACCCGGTGTTCATCGCCCGCGCCATCCCGCGCGAGGCGAGCGTCGCGCTGCTGCTGTTCTACCGCTCGGCAATCGCGCGCACCGCCAGCCGAGAGCTGCTGGCCGGGCTCGAAGCTCGGCTGCGTGAGAACCGGAAGGCCTGAAGACCCTCATCCCCAATCCCTCTCCCGGCCCGTCCACGCCAGCCTGCCGGGAGAGGGGCTCCTCACCCCTTCTCGCCGTCCTCGGTCCAGGAGCCGGTCAGGGACTCTGCCTCTCGCTCGGCGAGAGCCGAGGAGTCCCACCCCGTCCGGGGCTCCTCCCACGCCTCCATACCCTGAGCGGAGTCGCCCCGGCCTTCCGGGTCCAACCACGAAGGGTCCGCTTCCAGGCTGGTCAGATCCCGATCCAGCCGTGCGACCACGGCCTTGAGCTCACTCCACCGGTGGCCACCGGGAAGCAGGCCGTCGGGTAAGCCATCCACCAGGCCATAGAGCTCGTCGAAGAAGGTCTCGGGCTTGAGGTCGAGGAGGCGCAGCAGCGCGAGGACGTGCCAGACCTTGAGCGGCCCTCCCTCGCGCAGGAGCTGGCCGAGGCGGTCCGCGGAGAGCCCCAGCTCGAGGCTCGAAGGACGGAGCTTGCGTTGACCGGCCTGGAGCTTGGCGAGGAGCAGATCCGCCAGGCGGCGGACCTCTCCCTCGACGGTTCGAGCCTCTTCGAGATCGACGCCCAGGGGCCGAGTCCCCGCCACCTCGGCGAGCAACGCCAGGTTGGGCAGGATGCGGCCCCGTTCCCGGCGCAGGCGGACGAAGAACTCCGCGGGGTGGAGGCGGGCTGCCGCCAGGGCGGCGAAGAGCTGGCGAACCTCGAGCCGTGAGGGGTCGGCGAGCAGGCGCGTCCAGGCAGCCTCGGAAAGCCCCTGGGCGGACGCGACGTCGTCAGCGCGCGCGCCGCTCGCCTTGAGCTCGGCTTTCAGTCGCTGGGCGAGGTGCCGGACGGCCGGTGCCACGGACTGGTAGGCGGCGGAGGGGATCTCGTTCTCGCTCATGGGGTGGTCGGGACGTAGGTCATTGCGGGCATTCTAGCCCGGCGAGAGGGGCGGCGAGATCAGCCGTCGCCGACCAGGATCTTCGAGGCCGCTCGCCAGCCGAGAGCGATGAGGCTGCCGTCGGCCAGGGCGAGATCGACGGTGTCGGACGCCTCGTCACGGCCCGTCACCGCCAGCAAGGAGCCAGGCATCAGGTTGCGGCGTTCGAGCAGGCGCAGGAACTCCGGGCTCTGGTCGGTCACCCGGGTGATCCGTACCGACCGCCCGAGCTCGCAGGCGGCCAGCGAGATGCCGCCGATCTCGGCGACCACTCCCTGGGCATCGGGGATGGGATCGCCGTGGGGATCGACCGAAGGATGGCCCAGCACCTCGTCCATGCGCGCGAGCAGGCGGTCCGAGATGGCGTGCTCGAGCTCCTCGGCCTCGGTGTGGACCTCACTCCAGTCCATCCCCATCACGCGCACGAGGAAGAGCTCCACCAGGCGGTGCCGGCGCAGGACGTGGAGGGCGAGCTGGCGGCCGGAGCCGGTGAGCGAGACGCCGCTGTAGGGCTCGTAGGCGAGCAAGCCGCTGTCGGCCAGGGTCTTGATCATGGCCGTGGCCGTGCCCGGCGCCACTTTGAGGGCAGCCGCCACCTGGCCGGTCGAGACTCTTCGACCAGGGCTCGCCTGCTCCTCGAGCAGGATCTGCTTCAGGTAATCCTCGACGGTACTGGTTGCCACGGCCGGGTAGATTATCGTGGCTTCGGTGGCTTCTCGATGTCGAGCCGGATCAGCTCGTCCAGGGCCTTCTTGAGGCGGGCGATCTCGCGCTCGCGGTCGGCCAGCCGCTGGCGGCAGACCCGCAGCTCCTCGGCGGTGTGGCTCCGGGAGGAATCGGCCTTCGAGCCCTCCCCGCCTGCCTCGGGCGGGCAGCCGGCCGTCGGGGTGGCGGCCGTGCTCCGATCGGCCTGTTCGCTCGCGAGACGGCCCAAGATCTCGTGGCTCTCGAGCCAGGCCCGGGCGGCGAGAGCGAGGTCGCTGCCCGGGGCGCTCCAGGCCAGCTGCTGGAAGTAGTGGGCCGCCTTGGCCGGGTCCGTCACCCCACTCTCGGCGAGGGCGTGGCAGAGGGCGAGGTGGAAGAGCAGGCGGCTCTTGTCCGCCGCCGGCGGGCCTTGCCAGAGCTGCCGTTCGATCGCCGGCACCGTCTGGACGCACTCGCTGAGCAGGAGGGGATCCGCGGGCGCAGCGGGGGGAGGCGCCGTGGCGACACAGCCGAGCAGGGGCAGGCAGGCCACCGCCAGCGCTCGGCTCAAGACGCTGCCTCCTGCTGCTTGAGCAGGGGCAGGCGCAGCCGGCTCTCGACCGCCGGGTCGGTGCGCAGGGGGCCCGGCAGCAGGACCGAGAAGACGCTGCCGCCACCCCGCCGGTCGGACACCCAGACGGCCCCGTCGTGGGCGGCGACGATCTCCGCGCAGATCGCGAGACCCAGCCCGACACCGCTGCCCCGAGCCCGCGAGCGCCCCGAGACCTGATGGAACTTGCGGAAGATCAGCTCCTTCTGCAGGTCCGGCACCCCGGGTCCGGTGTCTGCCACGGCCAGGAGCACGAAAGCCCGGCCCAGGGTGCCGTTGGCCAGGCGGTGGGCCAGGGCGGCGGGCAGGCCCTTCGGCAGCTTGGCGAGCAGGCGCAGGGAGACCTCGATACGGCCCCCCTCGGGCGAGAACTTCAGGGCGTTGTCGAGCAGGTTCTCGAGCAGCTGGATCACGCGATCGCGGTCGCCGAGGGCGAGCAGCGGCTCGGCGGGCAGGTCGAGGTGCAGCTCGAGGCCGCGCTCCCCGAGCCGTCCTTCGAACTCCGCGGCGACGGAGTGCAGCAGCTCGACGAAGTCGACCTGGCGCAGCTCGTAGGTCATCACGCCGGCTTCCAAGCTCGACAGGTCGAGGAGGTTCGAGATCATCGCCGACAGCCGCCGCGCGCTGTCCAGATTGAGCAGGAGCATGCGTCGCTGCTTGTCGGTCAAGGGGCCGGCGAGCTCGTCGAGCAGCAGCCGGTTGGTCTCCTGCATCGCCACCAGGGGGTTGCGCAGCTCGTGCGAGACGTGGGCGACGAAGTCCCGTTTCATCGCCTCGAGCTCGGAGAGGCGTTCCGCCATGGCGTTGAAAGAGTCGGCCAGGCGGGAGAAGTCCCCCCCGCGGGCCGGATCCAGCCGGGTCTCGAAGCGCCCGGCGGCCACCGCCCGGTTGGCGGCGACCAGCCGTTTCAGGGGGCCGTTGATCGAGCGCACGGTGAGCACGATGATGACCAGGCAGACCACCAGGGCGAGGCCGGTTACCGCCCAGGCGAGGCGCCTGACCTTGCGCGAGGCCGCTTGGGTGCGCCGCGCGTCCGAGCGCACCTCGGCGCCGGTAGCCTGATAGACGAGGTTGGCCTGCGCCTTGAGGTCTTGGAGCAGGCTCGGCAGTACCTCCCCGATGGCCTCCGGCGCCGGGGACGGCTGCTCGCCGCGCCGGCGGACCACCTTCTGGCAGTAGGAGACGAAGTGCTGCCACTGGTCGCGGAGCAGGGCCACGGCGCTCTCCTCACCCTTCGAGAGCTGCAAGGCCTCCAGCTCTTCGAGGGTGGTCTCGAAGGCTTCCATCTCGTCGAGGAGGCCGTCCTCCACCTCCGGGGCGCGGGCGTGGGCAGGATGATCGGGACGGTTCACCAGCAAGAACTTGCCGAGCAAGACGTCGAGACTGTCGAGCCTGCGCAGCAGCGAGAAGGTCGCCTCCGAGGCCGCGAACTGGCTCTGGAGCAAGTCGTTGGCCATCGCCGCCGCCCGCTCGATGAGCCGGACGTTGTAGGTCAGGGCCCCCAGCAGCAGCAAGACGAGCAGGGCCGAGCCGGTGGCGATCTTGGTGGCGACCCTCAATCGCGGTCTCCCTTCCCGGCCCAGGCGTTGAGCTTGTTGCGGATGGTCTTGGTGTCGAGGCCGAGCTGGCGGGCGGCTTCGGCCTTGTTGTGGCCGACACGCTCGAGGGTCGAGAGGATCAGGAGGCGCTCGGCTTCGGCCATGGTGATGCCGGCGGGAAGGGAGAGGGGCTCTCCCACGCCGCCTGCTGCCCGCCGGATGTAGGGCGGCAGGTGGTGTCCCTCGAGCCAGCCCCGGCGGGCGAGGATCAGGCCCCGCTCGAGCACGTTGCGCAGCTCGCGCACGTTGCCCGGCCAGCCGTAGCTGGACAGCAGCTCGAGGGCCTCGGTCGCGAGGCCCGCCACCGCCAGGCCGTGCTTGCGGTTGAACTGGGTCACGAAGTGGTGGGCGAGGAGGGGGATGTCGTCCAGCCGATCGCGCAGGGGCGGCAGGGTGACGGTGAAGACCGCCAGGCGGTAGTAGAGGTCCGAGCGCAGCAGGCCCTTGGCCACGGCCTCTTTGGGATCGCGGTTGGTGGCGGTGATCACCCGCACGTCGAAGCGGGTCTCCGAGGCCCCACCCAGGCGGCGCACCCGGCCGTCCTCGAGGATGCGCAAGAGCTTGGGCTGCAGACTGAGGGGCATCTCGCCGATCTCGTCGAGGAAGAGAGTGCCGCCGTTGGCCTGCTCGAAGCAGCCCGGCCGGGCGGCGACCGCGCCGGTGAAGGCGCCCTTCTCGTGGCCGAAGATCTCGCTCTCGATCAGACCCTCGGGAATGGCGGCGGTGTTGATGGCGACGAAGGGCCTGGCGGCTCGCCCCGACAGCTCGTGGAGGGTGCGGGCCACCACTTCCTTGCCGGTGCCGCTCTCGCCGGTGAGGATGGCCCCCGCCTCGGAAGCGGCGAGGGTCTGGATCAGCCGGTAGAGGGCCTTCATCGGCTTCGAGAGGCCGACCAGGGGTCCCAGGCCGGCGCCACGCCCGAGGGCGGAGGCGAGCCGCAGCGCGTTGTCCCGGGAGCCCTGCTTCTCCTGCGCCACCTCCAGGGTGGACTTGAGCTTGACGTAGTCGATGGGCTTGGTGAGGAAGTCCTCTGCTCCCTCTTTCATTGCTTCGACGGCGCGGTCGATCGAGCCGTAGGCGGTCATCAGGATCACCGGCCGGTCGGCGTCGCCGGACTTCAGGAGGCGGAGCAGCTCGAGGCCCGAGGTCTCGGGTAGGACGACGTCGGAGAGCACCAGGTCCGGCAGGGTGCGCTCGACCAACCCCTTCGCCTCCTCGGCCGAGGCGGCGAGAGCCACCCGGTAACCCCACTGTGCGAGGCGCAGCTCCAGCACCTCACGAATGGCGGCCTCGTCGTCGACGACCAGGACGGTGGGACGGTGGGGGGGCATCGGAGCGTGGTTTCCCTCCTCGGGAGGGCAAATCTATCAAGGGCCATCCATCTATGTTGGGGGAAGCTACGATCCGATGTCCCACGGCATGAGACCGGCGGACGCCTACCCGCCAGGCTCGTGCTCCACGCGAGCCTCCAAGACCCGGCCGTGGGGATCGAGCACCCGGGTCTGGTGGCAGACGGGGGCCGAGGCCCCTCGGGTCGGTTCGGAAGGCATGGGCCGTTTCCCTCGATTGCGCATGCCTAGTTGACGTCGTTGTCCCGGGGAGCGACCGCGGCCACCTCCATCCCGGCGGCACTGGGGGTCGCCACGGCGGGGACCGGGCTCGCGGGCCGCGGGGCGAGGAGTCGGGCGAGGCGATCTCGGATCTCTCCCTGGCCGAGCCGCGAGAGCAGGACCAGGGGCTCACCGGCAGGGGCGACGATGTCCTCGCAGAGCACCCGCCGGTCGGCTGGGCCGGCGAAGAGGGCGCGCTCGGGGGTGGCTTCGGCCTCGCTCGAGCCGGCGAGCGGCGTGCGCTCGATCTCCAGGATGTGCCCGGACCACACCAGCTCCAGCCAACTGCGGTAGCTCTCGCTGACGTGGAAGCGGGCTCTGGACGCCTCGAGCAGGCCCACCTCGAGCAGCACTCCGAGCAGCTCCCTGGCGGCCTCTGCTCGCCCCGGTCCGGGCTCGAGCAGGCTCTCGAGCTCGCCGCGGGTGATCGGCTCAGTGAGGCTTTTGCCCCGGCGATGCCAGAGCACACAGGCCAGCTCGTAGACCTCGGGCAGGACGCAGAGAGCCGTCATCTGCGCCGGCAGTGCCAGGTTCGAGGCGCCCTTCGCCAGCCTCTCGGCGAGCTCGATCACGGGGAGCGGGCGATCCACGTAGAAGCCTTCCTGGTCGACCTGCCCGAGGACGGCGAAACCGTCGCGCAGGTAGAAGGTGAGCACCACGGCAGGGCGGTCCGGCGTGGCTGTCGCCACCCGCACTCTCGCCTCGGGGCTCTCGAGAACCGACAGGGCGCGGCCCAACCAGCTGGCGCGGAAGACGGGGTGCTGCGTCGCTTCAGGGGAGACCGGCACGGGGTCCATCCCGAAGCCCGAAGCCGCCCGTTGTCGCTGTGCGGGAGTGGTGACGCGGACCGGACCGGAGAAGGGCTCGAGCGGAGAGCCGAAACCCGGCGAGAGCAGACCGGCTTCGAGCAGCCATTCGAGACCGGCCAGGGACAGCAGGCGCGGCGCGCGCGAGAGGCGCCCGGTGGGCTCCGAGCTCGGTTGCGAGAGAGAAGCGGCGGACACGGGCTCGATGGCGGCGAGGATCGTCATGGGGGTCTGCTCTCCTGTGGGGGCGATGCCGTGAAGGAAATCAATACGCGCTTGGCAATTGAGCAATGCGGATGCCACCGCCCAGTCGTTCTGGCAAGCTCTTTGTCTTCAGTGATTTCGGTCTACTCAAGGGACCTGGCGCGCGCAAGCATCCGGCGAGAGCGGGGAATTTTTCCCTGCCCTGATAGACATCTCAACTTATTTACAACTAGCGATTTATAGCCTAGAATGACCCTGCTCGACCAACCCTCGGCACGGCTACGGTGTCTTGGTTGACGTCCCCACTCTTGAGGAACCGCGGATGACCTCGCCCCTGCCCCCGACGCCGATCCACGAGCTGGAAGTCCGGCGAGTGTGGGAGGCGGGTGGCGGTGAGCGCAAGGCACAGATCCTCGAGGACTTGCTGCGGCGCAAGGCCGATGACCCGGGGTGGATCGTGGGCTTCCTCGCAGCCCTCGGCCCCGAGAGCCTGGGTGAGGCGCTGACCGCCCTCGATCCCTTCGACGCCCATCGCAGTGGGCCCTCGACGACCGAAGTGTCCCGGGCGGCCCTGTTGCTCGGCGAGGCAGCTCGCCGGCTCGAGCCCGCCGGCCTCGCCCGCTTGATCGTGGCCGCGGGGGGTGGTGTACTGGCGAACCTGATCGAGGCCGGCCTGCTCCAGGCGGGCAACCCCTTCGCCATCGGCGCGGAGAGCTTCGGCGAGCATTTCGAGGCCCTGGCCCAGGGGCTCGGGCGCCTGGCGGCCGACCTCGGTGTGGAGCAGCCCTCCCTCGCCAGTCTGCTCGAGGCGCTGGGCGAGGGGGGCTATCACGGCATCGCCGGTGCCGGCCAGCCACGGCTGGAGCTCGCCGCCTGGCTGGTCGCCCGCAGCGGCCACGCCCTCCTCCAGGCACACTTCGTCGAGATTCTGGTAGACGGCTACCATCCCCACACCCCGCGCGGAGAGATCGCGGCGCGGGCGGCGGCCGTGGTGATGGCCGCGCTCGAGCCCGCGTCGGCGGTGGCGGCTTGCCTGGTGCGGCTCGAAGGGGAGGCTCGCCGCAGCCTGGTCGCCGATGCCCTGCGTCCGGGTGACGGGTGCCTCGGTGGTCTGCCCCTGGGGTCGGTCGAGTTCGGCGTCGATCGCGAGATCCGGCGAGATCTGGCCAGGTTCGTGGGCAAGCTCACGGGCCTCGAGCCCTCGCTGCTCGATTCCAGCGAGGGGTTCGCGGCGTGGCTCGGCGGCGATCTCCTCGCCGGCCAGGGCCCTACTTGTGGCTGGCCACGGCCTGGGGCGCCAGGATCATGACGATCTGACGTCCTTCCAGTTTGCTGCGGTGCTCGACCACGGCCACGTCGTGCAGGTCGCGAGTGACCTTGTCGAGGATCTCGTTGCCGAGTTCGGGCCGGCGCATCTGGCGGAACCGGAAGAAGACGGTGACCTTCACCTTGTTGCCCTTCTCGAGGAAGCGGCGGGCCTGGGAGGTCTTGATGTCGAAGTCGTGCTCGTCGATCGTCGGCCGGTACTTGACCTCCTTGATCTCGATCACGCTCGCCTTCTTCTTGGACTCCTTCTCACGCTTCTGGCGCTCGTAGCGAACTTTGCCCCAGTCGAGGATTCGTACGACCGGGGGATCTGCTTCGGCCCCGACCTCCACGAGATCGAGGCTGCGCTCCTCGGCGAGGCGCCGGGCTTCCTCGATCGGCACGATGCCGAGCTGGGTGCCGTCGGTGTCGATCAGGCGCACCGGGCTCTTGCGGATGCGGTCGTTGACCCGCGGCTCGTTGGGGTCGCGGGGGCCTCGGTCGAAAAAGCTGGGCTTTCGGATGGCGCTATCCTCCTAGGATTGCCAGGTCGGCTGGCAGGATCGATGGGGTGGTTTGCCCGGAGCGCAGGCCGGGCCGATGGCCGGATACGGCGCTCATGCGCGGAGTCGGAGCCGGCCGCGCCTCACGAGCGAAGCGCCGGCCGGTCGGGGTGCCGTCCTCACCAGGACTCCCCGGGCTTCATGGCCAGAACCTCGCACTTGACGCCGATGTCGTCGAGGGCGAGCCTCAGGGCCTCGGGCGTGCCGGTGAGCATGGGGAAGGTCCCCCAGTGCACCGGGATCACGCGACGGACCCCGAGGTAGCGGCATGCACGGGCCGCTTGCTGGGGGTCCATGGTGAAGAGGTCGCCGATCGGCAGGAAGGCCAGCTCCGGCCGCCAGAGCTCTGCGATCAGCTGCATGTCGGAGAACAGGGCGGTATCCCCGGCATGGTAGAGGGTGTAGCCGGAGGGCAATCGCACGACGTAACCGGCGGGGTTGCCGCCGTTGACCACGCGATCGCCGTCCTGGATGGTGGAAGAGTGGTCTGCCCGCACCATGGTGACCGCCAAGCCCATGACGTCCTGGGTGCCGCCGGTGTTCATCTGACGGACGTTGGCGACCCCTTGGGATTGCAGCCAGACGCCGATCTCCCAGTTGCAGACGACCGCCTCCGGCCGGTAGCGCCGGGCCAGGGCTACGGCGTCGTTCATGTGGTCGCTGTGGCCATGGGTGATGAGGATGGCATCGAGGCGCCCGAGGTCCTTCGAGGCCGCCGGGCAAGCCGGGTTGGTGTCGACCCAGGGATCGATGACCACCACCTGCCCCTCGGCGAGGTCGAGGCGCACGGTGGAGTGGCCCAGGTAGGTGATCTTCGGGCGCGCGTGTCCCTGCATCGGCATCGGTCCTCGTTCACAGCCCCCACATCGAGCGACGTTGGAAGAACGGCCCTATTCTACTCAGTTTGTCCGGGCCGTCGAGGTGGGAGCCCTCGCGAGCGGGTGATAGCCTGCCGGCGTGAGCGTCGTCGAGGAGCATCGCGCCTACTCTCCGTCGTCCCTGGGCTTCGCCGTGGTCACCGTCAGCGACAGCCGCACCGAGGCCACCGACACCGGCGGTGCCCGGATCCGAGACCTGGCGGTGGCCGCCGGCCACCGGGTCGCACACTCCGAGATCGTGCCCGACGAGGTCGACGAGATCCTCGGCGGCCTCGATCGCGCCCTCACCCACGACGGGGTGGACGTGGTGGTGCTCACCGGCGGCACCGGCTTTTCGCCCCGCGATCACACCGTCGAGGCGGTGGCCCCGCGCTTCGAGGCCGAGGTGCCGGGCTTCGGCGAGCTGTTCCGGATGCTCTCTCACCGCGAGATCGGCGCCGCGGCGATGCTCTCGCGGGCCACCGCGGGCCTCGTCGACCGGCGGGTGGTCTTCTTGCTGCCGGGCTCCCCCAAGGCGGTGGAGTTGGCGATGCGCGAGCTGATCCTGCCCGAGGCGGGTCATCTGCTCGGGCAGATCCGGCGCGCCCCTACTTGCTCCTGAACATCCGGTAGACCAGCAGCACCAGGATCGCGCCGGCGACGGCGATGCCGAAGCTGCGCAGGTCGAAGCCCTGGACCGTGCCCATCCCCAGCCGGGTGGCGATGAAGCCGCCGATCACGGCGCCGACGATGCCCAGGATCGAGGTCACGATGCAGCCTCCCGGGTCCTTGCCCGGCATGACGAACTTGGCGAGCGCACCAGCGATCAGACCGAAGATTACCCAGGACAGGATTCCCATGACTTCTCCTCCTCGCAAGGGGCGTTGAGGTGAGAGTCTAGCAACTCCCCGGTCTCAGCCCTTCCGATTCCGGTACAGCGACTCGTCGACCATCGCCACCATGCGCTCGACGTCGAGGCCGCAGTCGACGAAGGCGGCGATGCGCTCGGCTTCGCGGCGGGGCTGGGCGAGCACGGCGCTGTAGTCCACGTAGAGAGCCTCGAAGTGCGGCGAGTGGGACAGCCAGTACTTGGCACGCAGCAGATGGTCCTCGAAGTGGGCGCGCATCTCGGCGTCGGCCGTTTCGCTGGCTTCACCGCGGCGGTCGAGCATCTTGGCCTGCGAGGCCAGCACCTCGGAGAGGTCCCGGCGCATGAAGACGATCTTGTAGTTGTGGGTTGGGGGAAGGTCCTTGAGGAGAAAGGAAATGATCTTGACCACCTTGCCGCGGGCCTCGGCGAGCCAGCCCTTGTCCTGGTCCTGGGCCAGGTTCTTGACCCTTTCGTCCTCGTAGTAGCCCTTCGGGTTGTCCTCGTCGGCCGTGCGGATGCCGTCGGTGACGGGTGAGAGCCCCCCCGCCTCGAGCATCTTCATGGCCATGGAGGTCCCGGACCGGGGCAGGCCCGAGACGACCACGATCGGCCTGCCGTAGCGCAGTCGCCGCCAGAAGCGGGTGAGAGACGAAGGCATGCGGGAGGTTCCTTTCTGGCCACCTGGATCGCTTGATCTGACCGATCCATCCGGCTATGCTGCCGGCCGTTCGTTCACCGGCGCCCGGAAGCGGGCGAGAGCATACAGCACCCCCCAACTCACAACGAGCTGATGAAGCCGCCCTCCCGTCTGCGCTCCCGCCGTGCCTTCTGGCTGGTGGTGGCGCTCGCCTCGCTCGCCACGGTGCCGGCGTGGGGCTACGTCGGCCCGGGGGCCGGCTTCGCCTTGCTGTCGTCCTTCATGGTGGTGGCCACCACCATTCTGCTGGCCATCGCCACCATCCTGATCTGGCCCTTCCGGGCCCTCTACCGCCGCCTGCGGCGGGGCAAGCCGCTCCAGACCCGGGTGCGCCGGCTGGTGATCGTGGGCTTCGACGGCCAGGACCCGCGTCTGACCGATCGCTTCCTGGCCGAGGGCAAGCTGCCCAACCTGAAGCGCCTGGCCGAGATGGGCTGCTACAAGCGCCTGACCTCGACCTATCCCTCGATCACCCCGGTCGCCTGGTCCTCCTTCTCGACCGGCACTCACCCGGGTAAGCACAACATCTTCGACTTCCTCGCGCGCGACCGCCAGACCTATCTGCCCCTGCTCTCCTCAACGCGCATCGGCGAGGTGCGCAAGTTTTTAAAGCTGGGCAAGTACCGCATTCCGATGGAGCAGCCGGAGCTGACCCTGTTGCGGCGCTCGACGCCCTTCTGGTCGATCCTCGGCGAGAAGGGCATCTGGTCGACGATCCTGCGCGTACCGATCACCTTCCCGCCGGACCGCTTCTACGGCGCCGAGCTGTCGGCGATGTCGGTGCCGGACCTGCTGGGCAGCCAGGGGACCTTCCTGCTCTTCACCACTCGCCCGGCGAGCGACAAGTTCAAGGAAGGCGGCCTGCGGGTGGCCCTGACCCCGAGCCCGGCTGACCATGGCGGCAAGCTGCCGGCGCGCTTCGTGACCTCGATCGAGGGTCCGGAGAACCTCTTCCTCGAAGGCAAGCCGCCCCTCTCGGTGCCGATGACCATCGAGCTCGACCAGCAGGCTGGCCGGGTCACGGTGGCGATCGGCAAGGAGGAGAAGGTTCCTCTGGCCTTGGGCGAGCTCTCCGGCTGGGTCTCCGTGCACTTTGCCGCGGCGCCGGCGATCACCGTGCGCGCCATCTGCCGGCTCCAGGTGACCGAGATGGGCGAGCACTTCTCGCTCTACGTCTCGCCCCTGAACCTCGACCCGGAGGGCCCGGCCATGCCGATCTCCCACCCGGGCTACTACGCCACCTATCTGGCCAAGAAGATCGGACCCTACGCCACGCTGGGCCTGGCGGAGGACACCTGGTCCTTGAACGAGCAGGTGGTCGACGACGGCACCTTCTTGAAGCAGGCTCTCGACATCGACGACGAGCGGCGGGCGATGTTCTTCGCCGCCCTCGACCGCCTCGAGAAGGGCTCGCTGGTCTGCGTCTTCGACGCCACGGACCGGGTTCAGCACATGTTCTGGCGCTACCTCGAGCAGGACCACCCGGCCCGCGCGGCCCGTCCCGACTCCGAGCACACCCAGGCCATCGAGGAGGTCTACCGCCGCAACGACGAGATGGTCGGCAAGGTGATGGCGAAGCTCGGCAAGGGCGACCTTCTGATGGTGATCTCCGACCACGGCTTCACCTCGTTCCGGCGGGGAGTGAACCTCAATCGCTGGCTGCTCGAGAACGGCTATCTCTTCTTGAAGGAAGGCAAGGACGGCAGCGCCGAGTGGCTGGTGGACGTCGACTGGTCGCGCACCCGCGCCTACGCCCTCGGCCTGGTCGGGATGTACGTGAACGTCAAGGGCCGCGAGGCCCAGGGCATCGTCGAGCCGGGCAGAGAAGCCCAGGCCCTCCTGGCCGAGATCGTCCAGAAGATGTCCGGCCTGAAGGATGCCGAGAAGAACGAGGTGGGCATCCGAGAGGTCTTCGAGACGGCCAAGCTTTACGACGGTCCCTACCTCGAGAACGCCCCGGACCTGATCGTGGGCTACAACCACGGCTATCGGGTGTCGTGGGACTGCGCCACCGGCATGGTGGCGGGACCGATCTTCGAGGACAACACCAAGGCCTGGAGCGGCGACCACTGTGTCGACCCTCGCCTGGTGCCGGGCGTCTTCTTCTGTAGCCACAAGATCGATGTCGCCGAGCCGGCGCTGATGGATGTGGCCCCCACGGCCTTGACCCTCTTCGGCGTCGAGCCGCCCAAGCACATGGATGCCAAGCCCCTGTTCAAGCCCGGGCCCCTCGGCACGGACCCCTTCGCGAAGAAGGCAGCCCCGGTCACCAAGACGGCGGCCAAAGGGGGGAAGGCGGCATGAGGAGGCTGGATACCCACCCTCACGGTTGTCATCCTGAGCGAAGCGAAGGATCTGGGTGGGCGTGTGCAATCTCCGCGTGGCTGCGCGAGCGATTGAAATCGCTCGCTACCCATGGACGTCCCTGGCGGGACGAGGAAGGGGAGATCCCTCCGCTTCGCCTGCGTCGCTGCGCTCCTTCGGCTCCGGTCGGGATGACAACGGGCAGAACTTTTGGACTGCGGCGCCTCGGCGCCGCTTTGGAGCGCCGAGAAAGCGGCGACACGTCGCCGCACTCCAAAGGCGTTCTCTCGACGTCCGAGGTTCTTTCTCCGGCCCGTCAGGGACGTCCATGGGTAGCGAGGGAGTTCAATCCCTCGCGAGGCGGCGTGTGTTGCGCTCTCCTCCTCCCCCTCCTCCTCGCCGCCTGCGGCGATGGGGCAGGCAGCAAGGGCGCCAAGGTCATCGTCCTCGGCTTCGACGGCATGGACCCGGTCTTCGCCCGGCGCCTGATGGACGAGGGCAAGCTGCCCAACCTGGCCCGGCTGGCCCAGGAGGGTCACTTCCAGGCTCTGGGCACCGCCATCCCGCCCCAGAGCCCGGTCGCGTGGTCGAACTTCATCACCGGCATGGATGCCGGCGGTCACGGGATCTACGACTTCATCCACCGCGATCCGAAGACGATGATCCCTTACCTGTCGACCAGCAAGGCCGAGGAGTCGACCAAGTTCGTCAAGATCGGCAAGAAGTACCAGTTCCCCCTGGACGGCGGAGCCGTCGAGCTGCTGCGCCGGGGCAAGCCGTTCTGGGAAGTGCTCGACGAGCGGGGCATCGAGACCATCGTGGTGCGCATGCCGGCCAACTTCCCGCCCTCGGGCAAGGCGGCCAAGGAGCTGTCCGGCATGGGGACGCCGGACCTGCGCGGCACGCCGGGGACCTTCCTCTTCTACACCACCGAGCTGTTCAAGTACTACGGCCGGGAGCTCTCGGGCGGCGAGGTGCACGAGGTCTTCATCGAGGATGACCAGGTCAAGGCCGATCTGTACGGGCCGATGAACAGCTTCCTGCAGAAGGAGGAGCGAGCCACTGCACCGTTCACTGCCCACATCGATCCCAGCCGCGATGTGATCAAGCTGGTGGTCGGCGACGAGGAGCGGGTGCTCGCTGCCGGCGAGTGGAGCGACTGGGTGCCGATCGACTTCGACCTCATGCCCACCCAGAGCGTGCGCGGCATCGCTCGCTTCTACTTGAAGCGGGTGCGGCCCGAGTTCGAGCTTTACGTGACGCCGATCAACATCGATCCGCTCGAGCCGGCCCTGCCGATCTCCAACCCCGAGGATTATGCGGCCCACCTCGCCGAGGCCACCGATCGCTACTACACCGAGGAGATGCCGGAAGACACCAAGGCCCTGACCGAGGGGGTCTTCACTCCCGAGGAGTTCCTGGTCCAGGCCCGGCTGGCCGGCGATCCCCTGATCGATCAACTGCGGGTGGTGCTCGACGAATACCGCTCGGGGCTGTTGTTCTATTACTTCGGCAACCTGGACCTGGTCTCCCACATGATGTGGCGGGCGATGGATCCCGAACATCCCGCCTACGACGCGGAAAAGGACGGCCCGTTCCGCGACGTGGTCACTGAGCTGTACCAGAAGTTCGACGGCATCGTCGGCATGGCCCGCGAGCGGATGCCGAAGGATGCGTTGTTGGTGGTGATGTCGGACCACGGCTTCGCCTCGTTCCGGCGCGCCGTGCACTTGAACACCTGGCTTAAGGACAACGGCTACGTCGTGCCGATCGATGCCAACCGCAAGAGCGATCCGGGCTTCTTCGCCAACATCGACTTCAAACGCAGCCGGGCCTATGCCTTGGGGCTGAACGGCCTCTACGTCAACTTGAAGGGGCGCGAGAAGGACGGCATCGTGGAGCCTTCGCAGCGCGAGGCCCTGATGGCCGAGATCTCGGCCAAGCTGCTCGCCGCCACCGATCCCGCCAACGGCCAGCGCATCGTCACCAAGGTCTACGCCCGCGAGCAGACCTTCGACGACCGCGGCCAGCGCGAGATCGGCCCCGACCTGGTGGTCGGCTACGCAAAGGGCTACCGCACCTCGAACGAGTCCGCCCTGGGAGCTCTGGCGGCGGAGGCCATCGTCGACAACACCAGCGCCTGGAGCGGCGATCACTGCATGGATCACGAGGCCGTGCCGGGAGTGCTCTTCGCCAGCCGGCCGCTCGCCAAGCCGGCCACCGGCTTGAAGGACCTCGCCGCCTCCCTGCTCTTCGAGCTGGGCGTCAGGGAAGCGTTTCCACCGCCCGTCGAGCGGTGATCGCAAGGAAGGAGCGCAGATGTTCGGAGACTCCGTCAAGGTCAAGCTCGACAAGGATCTGGTCGCCCGCGTCAAGCGCATGAGCGACATCGCCGGTTATTCCTCGCCCGAGGAGTTCATCACTCACGCCCTCGAGAAGGAGCTCGCCAAGCTCGAGGACGCCGGCTCCGAGGAAGAGATCAAGAAGCGCCTGCGCGGCCTGGGCTACATTTCCTGAACCGACGTTTCTCGCCACCATGTCCGCCATCAACGCCACGCTCGTCAGGCTCTTCGACCTGCTGCTCGCCCCGCTCTCGGGGTTGGCGCCGACCTGGGGCGTGGTGCTTTTCTCGGTGCTCTTCGGCGTGGTGGTGCTGTGGGTCTACAAGAAGACCTCGAACCAGGAGAAGCTCGAGCAGGTCAAGCGGCGCATTCATGCCGGCCTGTTCGAGATCCGGCTGTTCAACGACAGCATGCCGGCGATCTTCCGCGCCCAGGCTGAGATCCTGCGGGCCAATCTGCACTACCTGGCCCTGTCCCTGGTGCCGCTCGCCTGGATGATCGTGCCGCTGACCCTGGTGGTGGCGCAGCTGCAGTTCCACTGGGGCTACCGCGGGCTCGAGCCCGGCAAAGCGGTGCTGCTCGAGGCCACCCTGGCCCCAAGCGCAGCGAGCTCGCCGAAGGATGCCTCGGGTGCGCCGCAGGTGACGCTCTCGGCCCCCCCGGGGGTGAAGGTGGAGGCGGGGCCGGTGTTCTCACCCAAGGAGCGCCAGCTGACCTGGCGGATCTCGGCCGAGCGAGCCGGCACCTACGAGCTGGCCCTCGAGGTTGGGGGCCAGCGGATCACCAAGAGCCTGGTGTCCTCGCAGAGGGTGGTGCGGCGCTCGCCGATTCGCGTCGGCGGAAGCTTCCTCGACCAGCTGCTCTATCCCGCCGAGCCGCCCTTACCCTCCGGCTCGCCCGTGGTGGAGATCACCCTCGGCTACCCCGAGGCCGAGGTCAGCCTCTTCGGCTGGAAGACCCACTGGCTGATCGCCTCGATCCTGCTCTCGATCGTCGTCGCCTTCGCCCTGCGCAAGCCGATGGGCGTGACGATCTGAAGGGCAGCCAGCCTACCGGTGCGCATCCGCCCCGTCACGCCCGCCGACACCGCCGAGTGGCTGCGGATGCGCGAGTTGCTCTGGCCGGAGGTGCCGCAGGATCATCCGCTGGAGGTTGCGGCCTACTTCGCTGAGAAGCGCCCTGAGCTCGCCACCTTCGTGATCGATCGCGAGGGTGGGCGGCTGGGGGGCTTCGTCGAGGCTTCTCAACGGGCCTATGCCGAGGGTTGCGCGACCTCGCCCGTGGGCTACGTCGAGGGGTGGTGGGTGGACGAAGACCTGCGCCGGCAGGGCTGGGGCGCCCGGCTGATCGCCGCGGCCGAAGGCTGGGCGCGACAGCAGGACCTCACCGAGATGGCGAGCGACTGCGAGCTCGACAACCAGGTGAGCCTCGCCGCTCACGTCGCCCTCGGTTACCAAGAGGTCGAGCGCGTCATCTGCTTCCGCAAGACGCTCTGATCAGCGAGCCTTCCGCCGGGCGGCCAGCTCGTTCGGTCTGTTTCGTAATAGTTCTCTTAAGCCCGTCGGTACATCCTCGATCTGGAGGCATCGATCGTGGCCAGTCGTTCCGCGATGAGATCCCGCCGCCGGTCAGGACGCCTGGGCGAGGCGGCGCTCAACGAGGCGCAGCGCATCGCCAAGGTGGGCAGCTGGGAGCTCGACCTGTCCACCGGAGAGCTGCTCTGGTCGGACGAGGTCTACCGCATCTTCGAGGTCGGGCCGGGTGCCGAGGAACCCATCGCCGACGCTTTCCTGGCTCGCCTCCATCCCGACGATCGGGACGCCGTCCTCGAATCCCACCGCCAATCCCTGGCCGAGCGGACGATCGGCGAGGTCTCCTATCGGCTCCTGCTGCCCGACGGCCGAATCCGGTGGCTACGCCAACGCTGCGAGCACAGCTTCGACGATGCGGGCCGGCCGTTGCGCTCGGTCGGCACCGTGCAGGATGTGACCGAGCAGAAGCAGGCCGAAGAAGCCGTGCGGGAGAGCGAACGACGGCTGCGCCGGGTCGAGTCGCTGGCGCGCATCGGCCACTTCGGATGGGACGTGCCGCGCCAGAGTTTCTGGTGGTCGCCGGGCACCTGGGAGCTGCACGGGCTGGAGCCGCGGGACGAGCCGGTCACCCTGGAGCTGATCCAGAGCCTGGTCCACCCGGAGGACTGGCCCCTGGTCGACGCGGCGATGCAGGCCGTCCTGGCGGGCGGCGAGCCGGCCGAGATCGAGTTCCGCCTCCGCCTACCGACCGGCATCGTGCGCTTCCTCGAAGGTCGGGGGGAGATCCAACTGGCCCGCCAGGGTCGGCCGATCTTGGTGACCGGCTTCCTCCAGGACGTCACTGAGCGCCGGGTCTCCGAGGAGCATCAACGCCTGGCTGCCAAGGTCTTCGAGCAGAGCCGCGAGGGCATCTGCGTCACCGACGCCGATCGGCGGATCATCGCCGTCAACGAGGCATTCACCGAGATCACCGGCTACAGCCAATCGGATGTTCTGGGTGAGCACCCGAGGATCCTCTCCTCGGGCCACCACGACAGTGACTTCTACGACGCCATGTGGGGCCAGATAGACGCCACCGGGCACTGGCGCGGCGAGGTCACGGACCGCCGCAGGGACGGCAGCGTATTCGCCTGCTGGCTGTCGATCAGTCGATTGACGGACTCGAGCGGCCGAGTCACCAACTACATCGCCAACTTCAGCGACATTACGCTTCAAAAGGAGGCGCAGGCCCGCATCCAGTGGCTCGCCCATTTCGATCCTCTGACCAGCCTGCCCAACCGGGTCCTGCTCACCGATCGCATGAACCAGGCCATCCGTCAGGTCGAGCGAGCACAGCAGCCGCTGGCCCTGATGTTTCTGGACCTGGACCACTTCAAGAACGTCAACGACACTCTCGGGCACCGCAGCGGCGATGCCTTGCTGGTCGAGCTGGCCCAGAGGCTGGTGGCCGTGGTGCGCGACAGCGACACCGTCTCGCGCCTTGGCGGTGACGAGTTCATCCTGCTCCTGCCCGGAGCGGACGCCAGCGCCGCGGCGACCATCGCCGAGCATCTGCTCGCCGACATCGCCCGCCCCTTCCGGCTCAAGAGCTACGAGCTGACGGTCACTTCCTCGATCGGCATCGCGCTCTATCCCCTGGACGGCGCCGACTTCGAGACCCTGATGAAGTGTGCGGACACCGCCATGTACCGGGCCAAGAACCAGGGGCGCAACGCCTATCGCTTCTTCACCGCGGAGATGCAGGAACTGGCGGCTCGCCACCTGCTGCTCGAGGCCGAGCTGCGGCGGGCCCTGGACCGGGGCCAGCTCTACCTGCACTACCAGCCTCAGATGGCCCTCGGCTGCGGCCACATCCTCGGGGTCGAGGCCCTGCTGCGTTGGCGCCATCCCGAGCTGGGCCAGGTGCCGCCGACGGAGTTCATTCCCATCGCCGAGGATACCGGCCTGATCTTGGCCATCGGTGAGTGGGTGCTGCGCACCGCGGTGCGCCAGGTCAAGACCTGGCACGACGAGGGCCTGCCCCCTCTGACCGTGGCCGTCAACCTGTCTGCGGTGCAGTTCCTCCAGCCGAACCTGCCGGAGCTGGTGCGGCGGGCCTTGATGGACGCCGAGCTGCCAGCGGAGCATCTCGAGCTCGAGCTGACCGAAACGGTGGCCACCCGGGACCCTCCGGCAGCGATGATCATGATGGCTGAGCTGCGAGGTCTCGGTGTGCGGCTCGCGCTCGATGACTTCGGCACCGGTCACGCCTCCCTGGCCTACCTGAAGCGATTCCGGGTCAACAAGCTGAAGATCGAGGGCACCTTCGTGCGCGATCTCGACCAAGACCCGGAAGACAAGGCGATCGTCCAGGCGATCCTCGGGCTCGCCCGGTCGCTCAACTTCCGGTGCAGCGCCGAGGGCGTCGAGACGGCGGAGCAGCTCGAATACCTGCGGCAGCAAGGGTGTGACGAGGTCCAGGGCTACTACATCAGCCGGCCGGTGCCGGCCGAGGAGGTGCCGGCTCTGGTGAAGCAGCATGGAGAGCGGGTAGCCTAGGGCTACCATGGCGTCACCGGCGGCGGACCGCACGCAGACCCACTTGCGCACCTGCACCCTCTGCGAGGCGATGTGCGGCCTCGAGATCCGCCTCGAGCACGGTGAGATCACGGCCATCCGGGGCGATCGAGACGATCCCTTCAGCCGCGGCCACATCTGCCCCAAGGCCACGGCGCTCGAGGATGTCCACCGCGACCCCGACCGCCTGCGCCAGCCGCTGAAACGCGTCGGCAGCGACTGGCAGCGGATCTCCTGGGAGGAGGCTCTCGCCGAGACCGCCGAGCGTCTCACCGAGGTGGGCCGCCGGCACGGCCGGGACGCCATCGCCGTCTACTTCGGCAACCCCACGGTGCACAACTGGGGCTCCGCCCTCTTCGGCCGCGAGCTGCCCCGGGCCCTGGGCACCCGCAACCGCTACTCCGCCACCTCGGTCGACCAGCTGCCGCACCACGTGGTGGCCAACTTCCTCTACGGCCATCCCCTGCTGCTGCCGGTGCCGGACCTCGACCGCACGGCATTCCTGCTGCTGCTGGGCGCCAACCCCGTGGCCTCGAACGGCAGCCTGATGACTGCGCCGGACGTGACCCGGCGACTGAAGGCGATCCGCGAGCGGGGCGGGCGGCTGGTGGTGGTCGACCCCCGTCGCACCGAGACGGCGGCGATCGCGGACCAGCATCTGTTCATCCGGCCGGGCACGGACGCCCTGCTGCTGCTGAGCCTGCTCCACGTCATCCTCGAGGAGGGGCGGGCCCGACCGGGGCGGCTGCGGGACCTGACGGACGGATGGCAGGCGGTGGCAGAGGTGGCCCGCCGATTTCCACCGGAGCGGGTTGCCGGGCCGGTGGGCATCGCGCCCGACGAGATCCGGGCCCTGGCTCGGGACTTCGCCGGCGCCGAAACCGCCGCCTGCTACGGCCGCATGGGGCTTTCCACCCAGGCGTTCGGCACCCTCTGTCAGTGGTTGACCCAAGTGCTGAACGTCGTCACCGGCAACCTGGATCGGGCCGGCGGCACGATGTTCACCCGCCCGGCCTTCGACCTGGTGAGGGAAAACCGCCGCGCCGACCCCACGGGGCGCTTCGGCAAGCGCCGCACGCGGGTGCGGGGCCTGCCCGGCTTCGCGGGGGAGCTGCCGGTGGCGGCCCTGGCCGAGGAGATCCTCACCCCCGGGCCGGGGCAGGTGCGGGCCCTGGTCACGGCGGCCGGCAACCCGGTGCTCTCGACCCCCAACGGCCGGCAGCTCGAGCGGGCGCTCGAGGGCCTGGACTTCATGGTCTCGATCGACTTCTACCTGAACGAGACCACCCGACACGCTCACCTGATCCTGCCGCCGACCTCGCCCCTCGAGCACGACCACTACGACCTGGTTTTCCACCTGTTGGCGATCCGCAATACCGCCAAGTACTCGCCGGCCCTGTTCGCACCCGAGCCGGGGGCGAAGCACGACTGGGAGATCTTCCTCGACCTGGCCGCCCGACTCGACCGCCGGCGCGGTTTCGCGAAGCTGGCCGCCTGGCCCGTGCAGGCGCTCCAGCGCCGCCTGGGGCCCCGGCTCCTGCTACGCCTGGCCCTTCGCTTCGGTCCGTGGGGACCAGGCTGGAACCCTCTCGGCGAGGGCCTCACCCTCGGCCGGCTGGAGAAGGCTCCCCACGGCATCGACCTCGGTGAGCTAGAACCCTGCCTGCCGGGCCGGCTCGCCACTCTCGACCGGCGCATCCACCTCGCCCCGGAGCCGCTGGTAGCCGACCTCGAGCGGCTCGAGGAGCGCTTGCTCGACCCGGCCGCGGCCACGCCGACGAACGGATCGCTGCTGCTTCTCGGGCGTCGTCACATTCGCAGCAACAACTCGTGGATGCACAACAGCCTGCGTCTGGTGAAGGGGCGGCCCCGCTGTACCCTGCTGATGCACCCCGAGGACGCCGCCCGCCGGGGGCTCGCGGACGGCGAGAGGGCGCAGGTGACCTCCCGGGTCGGCAGCGTCGAGCTGGCCGTCGAGGTTACGGATGCCATCATGCCCGGAGTGGTCAGCATTCCCCATGGCTGGGGCCACGACCGGCCCGGCACCGCACTCGGCGTGGCCCGCGAGCACGCGGGAGTCTCGGTCAACGACCTGACCGACGAGCTGCTGCTCGACGACTTCTGCGGCAACGCGGCCCTGAACGGGGTGCCGGTGGCGGTGGTGGCGGCCCCGAGGCCGTCCTCCTAGCCTCTGGGCGGGTTCAGTCCCCTACCTGTGTCTCGATGACCTCGGCTGCCACGGCGAGGGCGTCCAGGTTCATGCCGATCCCTCTTTCTGGAGGATCTCCTCCAGCGGGCCATAGACCTTCGCCGCCAGCTCCTCCCCCAGCACGAGGTCCATCAGACGGCGCTGGAGCTCGGCTTCGGACGCCCCGGGGTGCCGCAAGCGTAAACCGGCCATTGCGAGGGCACGGCTGGTGGCCATGGCGTCCGCGACCAGGGCGGCCTTCTGCCAGGGCGCCATGGCCCGGTAGATGGCGATCTGGACCGCCTCGGCGTCCGGGTGGGTGTCGGAGAGGAGCCTGGGCACCGGAGAATCGTAACAGGCTCCTCAGGTCAGAGAGCTACCGCACCCACCGCTCGAACCAGGCCACCGTCCGCTCCGTCTCGTCGTAGCGCAGCTTGGGCTCGCCGATGCCGTGGCCGCTTCTCGGATAGACCACCATCTCGGTCGGGACGCCGCGGCGTCTCAGGATCTGGTAGAGCTCGTAGCCCTGGGAGACCGGCACCCGTTGGTCCTTCTCGCCGTGGATGACCAGGGTCGGGGTGCGGATCTTGTGGGCGTTGAACACGGCCGAGCGGCCGGTCCACAGCTCGGGCTTCTCCCACAGCTCGCTCTGCATGAAGCTCGAGATGTAGCCCAGGATGTCGGCGGTGCCGTTGAAGCTGACCAGGTTCGACATGCCGAAGCCGACCACCGCGGCGTCGAAGCGGGGGCTGCGCCAGATCGTGCTGGCGGTGAGAAAGCCACCGTAGCTTCCCCCGAAGACGCCCAGCCGGTTCGGGTCAGCGAGGCCGCGCCCGACCACCACGTCCACCCCCGCGAGCGCGTCGTCGACTTCGCCGCCGGCCATGTCCCCGAGGACCGCGAAGCGAAACTCCTTGCCGTAGCCGGCGCTGCCCCGGAAGTTGACCTGCAGCACGCCGAAGCCGCGGTCCGTAAACGGCGTGACGCCACCGAAGGGGGCCGCCACGTAGGAGCGCAGGAAGGCCCAGGTGGGTCCGCCGTGCAGCTCGACGAGGAGGGGAAAGGGGGTGCCGGGTTGATGGTCTTGGGGGTAGTGGAGGATGCCCTCGACCTCGCCCGCCGTCCCCGGCCAGCGCACCACCTCGCTCTTGGGGAAGTTGCCCTGGCGCAGGGCGTCGTTGAGCCGAGTGAGGCGCAGCGGCTCTCCCGCTGGTAGCCGCTGGACGTAGATCTCGCCAGGCTCGGTGAAGTCCTCCCGCCAGAAGGCCACGGCGTCGCCCTCTGCGGAAAGCGTGAAGTTGCCCTTGGCGCCCGCCAGGGTGGTGACCTGGCGGTGCGGGCCGCCGTCGGCCGGTGCGAAGAAGAGGTCGATCGACACGCCGTTGAGCTCGACGTAGTAGATGCCGCGGCCATCCGGCGACCAGCCGAGCAGGCCGGCATCGATGTTCTCGCCGGGCATGCTGTCGCGGCTGCGGGGCAGGACGGTGACCTCGCCCCCGGCTGCGGGGATCAGGCAGATCCGCCAGTCCCGGGCCCAGGCGCGTTCACCACGGTCGGAGACGAACGCCACGAGCTTGCCGTCGGGTGAGAACAGGCCGCCCGTGTCCATGCCTTCGGCGCGCACCAGCGGCACGACCTCGCCCCCGGAGGTCGCAACCAGGGAGAGGTCGGCGTTGCGCCACTCGAAGATCCGCGGCGTGGGGTGATGGGAGAAGACCAGCTGCCGGCCATCGGGGGAGTAGTGGAAGCGGTCGACCTCGAAGGCTCCCGAGGTCAGCCGGACCGGCGTGGCCGGGCGCTCCTCGGCGCCGGCGACGGCCACTTTCCACAGATGCTGGAACCGCCAGCCGGTATCGACCACCTGGGGGTCGGTCTTGGCCTTCTCGGCCGCCTCCTGTTCGGGGGTCTTGGGGTCCCTGGCCAGAAAGGCGATCTCGGCGCCATCCGGGGACCAGCGGAAGAGGGACACGCCTTCCTTCACCTCGGTCAGCCGGAACGCCTCGCCCCCCGCCATGGGCAGCAGCCAGAGGTTCGGGGCGGTGTCGCCGCGGTCCGAGAGGAAAGCGAGAGTCCGTCCGTCGGGGGAGAAGGCCGGGCTCCAGGCGCCGGACTTGCCCCGGGTCAGCGGCCGGCTCTCGGAGCCGTCGGCCCGGGCCAGCCAGATCTGCGTCGCCAGCTCGCTCTCCTCGGGGCCGATCTTGGCCTCGGTCACCTGGAAGGCCACCCGGCCGTCGGGGGCCAGGCTGGGGCCGTCCACGAAGCGCTGGCGGAAATGCGCTCGAACCTGGTCCAGATCTGCGGCCTGCGCCGAGAGCGGGGCCAGAAGGAGAGCGGCCAGGGCTAAGTGCGCCAGAGAAAGTCGCTTCACGTTCACGATCCCATCTCCCTCCTGCTCGTCATGCCCGCGCAAGCGGGAATCCACTTCGTCATCACAGCACCCAGGCATAGCCCACCTTCAGGAACAGCGTGCGGTCCTTCCTCGCGAGGTCGATCTGCTCGTCTCCGAGGGCGGTGTCCGAGTAGCCGAGGAAGACCACCGTCTGGGGATTGAGCTTGTAGGAGAAGAGTAGCTGGGAGAACAGGGTCTCGGTCTTGGCATCCACGTCGTCGAGGTAGAGCGAAGGATCGCGCTCGATGTCGGTGTACTGGAAGACAGCGCGCAGGAAGGTGCGCAGGTTGAGCTGGTAGGTCAGGCGCATCTCAGTCAAGTTGGCGGTGAAGAGACGCCCACCGTCGACGTCGAGCCGGCGGAAAGTGTGAACGATCTGGGTGCGCAGCCGGCGGCCGAAGTTGTAGGTGATCCCGGGACGCAGCGTCACCTGGTCGCCGGCCTGGACATTGGCGAAGTCCACCGCGTCGCCGCCGTTGGCGTCGAGCCAGAGGTAGAGGTCGGCGAGCGGGCGCATCTCGAAGTAGGTGTAGGCGGCTGCTTGATCGAAAGTGACGCCCTGGAACACGCGGGTGCGGTAGAGCCCGCCGAAGAGGACGAACGACTGCCGCGGTCCGGACCCCTCGACGTTCACCTCGAGCTCGCGCTCGATCAAGTTGCCGCTGTCGTCTTCGCGGTAGTCGTAGTCGCCGCCGAGCTCGATCCGGCTCCAGAAGTCCTCGGGCTCTCCCCACCAGGTCCGACGCAGCCCGGCCAGATACAAGTCATAGTCCACCTGGGGCAGGAAGCCCATGTCGGCCCGAAACTCCCGGCCCACGTGTTCGTAGCGCGCGTAGGCCTCCCAGTTGCGGCTTTCGTGGCCGTAGTTGAGGTGTCCGGCCCAGTCCTCGAAGCCCCCGAGCGGCTGGCCGAGGTCTCGGGCGAAGGCCTCCGGGTAGCGAGTGGTCGAGCCCAGGAACTGCACGTTGATGGTGTCCACGTCGGTTGGCCGGAAGACGCCGTCGAAGCCGGCCACCGAGTTGTGGTAGGAGCCACCGGATCGATCGGTGGCCAGCAAGCCGATCGCCGAGGTCTTGCCGAGATCACGCCGATAGCGGGCGACCAGGTCGGTCGAGACCAGATCGAGGGTCGCAGCGTCGGAGGACTCCTTGCCCGGGATCAGCAGGTTGGTCACCGCGTCCTCGGCGGCGAAGAGGCCGACGGCGTTGCGTCCCACCTTGCCCGAGAGCTTCACGCCCCATTCGGGATCGGCGACGTTGCGGGTGAAGACCGCCGAGAGCCGGGTGGAGAAGAAGTCGGCTCCCTCCTGAAAGAAGGGCCGCCGCTCGGGAAAGAAGAGGGCGAACTGCTCGTTGACCGAGAGCTGCGCGGAGTCGGCCTCGACCTGGGAGAAGTCGGGGTTCAAGGTCAGGTTGAGGTTGAGATTGGGAGTGATGCCCCAGCGCGCCGACAGGCCGACCTCCGATTCGGTGCCCTGGGAGGCGAGGTCGCCGGCGGGGAAGTCCTCGCGCGCCTCGGTACGGCCGGCGGTGAAGGTGGGGGTGAGCTCGATGTTGCGCCCAGCCTCGACGGCCCCGAAGCCCTCGAGCTTGCTGATCTGGCAGAGGTGGCAGGAGATGTTGCGGTCACGGGTCTGCGAGGCGATGCGGTGGCGGCGATCCCGCGGATAGAAGCGCAGCGCCTCGAAGCCCCAGGTCTGGGGCGCGGCGGACTCGCGGAAGCGCAGCGAGGAGAAGGGGATGGCCATCTCCACGGTGTAGCCGGCCGGGTCGATCTTGCCGGCCGAGGCCCAGAGCGTGTCCCACGAGGTGTCTTCGTTGCCCGAGAGGTCGTCCAGGAACACGTCCAGCTGCACCCCCAAGGGATTGACGAAGAACTGGAAGGCTCGTCGCTCGTCGTTGAAAGGGTCGAGGGTGATGCCGACGAGATCGTCCTCCCAGGGCGTGTCACGGTCGGCGAAGCGAGCGCGGATGGTGGCGGGGTCGGGGTCGAGGGCGCGGAAGGCCACGTAGAAGCGCCGCTCGTCGTAGGTGACGAAGCACTCGGTGGCGACCGGTGGCGTGACGTTCTCGCCGGGATCGGTCTCGTGGGAGAGGGGTACCTTCACCGCCCGCTGCCAGGCCGGCTCGTCGAGCAGACCGTCGATCTGGATGGGGGAGGTGGCGGGCTCGACCCGATGGATCGAGGCGGCCTTGGCGGGGAGGGTGAGAGCGAGGGCGACCAGGGCGCCGGACAGCGGCAGGGGGTTCAAGCGATGGGCCTCCGGGGAAAGCCGCGGCGGTCGAGGCCGCCGCGGCCAGTGGTTATACGGAGGAGGCCCCGCAGAGGTTAAGCGACTTTACTTCTCGAGTCCCGTCTCGAGGTTGATCGCCACCTTGACCTCATCACCCAGGATCAAGCCACCGGCGTCGAGGGCCTTGTTCCAGTTGATGCCGTACTCCTTGCGGTTGAGCGTGGTGGCAGTCTCGAAGCCGGCCTTGGTGTTGCCCCAGGGGTCGCCCATCTTGCCCGTGAAGGTCACCGGCAGGGTGATCTGCTTGGTGACGCCGCGCATGGTGAAGTCGCCGGTGACGGCATAGGTGTTGTCCCCGGTCTTCTTGACGCTGGTGCTCTTGAAGGTGATGGTCGGGTGGTTGGGGACGTCGAAGAAGTCCGCCGTGCGCAGGTGCTTGTCGCGGTTCTCGTTGAAGGTGTTGACGCTGGTTGCCTGGATGGTGAACTCCACGGAGGAGCTCTCGGGCTTTTCGGTGTCCATCTTGATCACGCCGGTGTAGTCGTCGAACTGGCCACGCACGTTGGTGACCAGATGGCGGATCTGGAAGGACACCTCGGAGTGGGCCTTGTCGATCGAAAAGGTCTCGACCGCGGCTGCGGCCGGCATCGTCGCCAGGAAGGCGATCAGGAGGGTGAGAGCGAGCTTACGGATCATGGCGTTCTCCTTCTCTTATCTTGTCCAGCAAGAGGATCAGCTGCCGCTGCTCTGCGGCAGAGAGGGTGGCGAGGAGGGACTCGTCGGCGCGGTCCACGGGTCCGTCGAGGCTGGCGAGCAGGTCCAGACCCGAAGGCTCGATCCAGCACAGCACCTGTCGGCGGTCCTGTCGGCAGCGCTCGCGGCGCACCAGGGACTTGGCTTCGAGGCGGTCGAGCAGGCGGGTGATGCCCGGAGTCTCTTCGACCATGCGATGGGCGATCTCGAGGGTGGGAAGGCCCTCGCCGCGGGCACCGCGCAGGATGCGCAGGACGTTGTACTGCTGGAGGGTGATGCCGGTCGGCTCGATGACGCTCGACAAGCCCCGGCGCAGCCGATCCGTGGTGCGCAGGAGGGCGATCAGCGCTTCCTGGCTGGCGGAGCGGAAGGGTCGGTTCTGGCGGATCTCCTGGGCGATCCTGCTCGCGGGTGCCGGAGCTTCTGGTGAGTGATGCTTTGCCATACGGGCAATAAGATACCCCGCATTGGTTGACGTGTCAAGTGTTTTCCTCACCCCCTCGGTGCGCTCGTTCCCACGCTCTGCGAGGGAACGCTAGTCCGAGCGCTCCGCGCCCTCCGCCGGAGCGGGGAGGCCGCAGAGCGGCCGGACGAGGGTTCCCACGCAGAGCGTGGGAACCAGAACCATCTCTCGGACCCCTCTCCCGGAGGTCGGTGTGGGCGGGCCGGGAGAGGGGCAAGAGTGAGGGTCTTCTAGTCGGACAGCTCTTTCAGGCTCTTGAGGGGCCGGATGCGCACGGCCTTACGGGCGGGTTTGGCGGGGATCAGCATCTCCTTGCCGGTGAAGGGGTTGACGCCCTTCTTGGCCTTGGTGGCGGCGCGCTTGACGACGCGGATCTTGAGCAGGCTCGGGAGGGTGAAGGTGCCGGCGCCGCGGCTCTTCAAGTGACGGTGGACAACGTCGCTGAGGCAATCGAAGACCCTGGTGACGTCCTTCTTGGCGATGCCGGTCTCCTCGGCGATTGCGGCGAAGAGCTGGGCCTTGGTGTAGGCGTCCTTGATCGCCGCGCCGGCGCGCTTGGGCGCCGGGGCCGCCTTCGGCGCCGCCTTGGGGGCGGCCTTGGCCGTCTTGGTGGCCTTCGCGGGTGCCTTGGCCGCTGCCTTGGTGGTCTTGCCAGCCATTCTCTCTCTCCTCTTTCAAAATGATGCCCCGGCGATCGGGGCGGTAAATGCCGCTATTCTAGGACAGTACAGTGAGAAAGCGCAAGAAAAAGCGCCCTTCGCGTGCGGGGTGGAGCGTTTATCAAGGTCTTCTAGCGGGAAATCGTCGACGGTTGCGAGAATGACACCTGTTCTGCGCCCTTTTCCCAGGAGAGGAAGCGCACTCCGAGCAACTCTCCGGCTGGATAGTTGCGGAAGCCGGAAAGCCTCGCGTCCATCACCGCGAAGTTGTGCTTGGTGAACAGGCTGACGTACGGCAGGTCGTGGGCGAGGATCTCCTGCACCTCGAGATAGAGAGGGCGGCGGGCGGCACGCTCGGGCAGCGAGGCGCCGAGGTCGATGCGGCGGTCCAGCTCGGGGTTGCGGTAGCGCCCGCGATTCTGGCCTCGGGGTGGGATGCTGTCCGAGTGCAGGATCAGTCGATAGATGTTCGGGTCGTGGATCGCCGTGCGCACCAGGCTGAAGAGCTGGAAGTTGCCGCGTGAGATGTCACTGTAGAAGGTCGCGAACTCGTGGCTGCGCACCACGAGAGCGAAACCCGCCGGCGCCGCCATCTGCTGGATCACCTGGGCCTGCAGGACGTTGATCTCCGAGGTGGAGGTCTTGAAGGTGAGGGTGAGCCGGGGGCGGGGACCCGGGCCGTCGGGGTCCGGGTAGCCGGCCGCCTCGAGGAGCCGTGCGGCGGCTTCCGGATCGTAGGGAACGCGGGGCAATCCCTCATGCCGAGCCCACGAGCCGGGCGGCATCATGGTCTCGGTGACCACCCCCAGCCCCCGCCACAGGGTTGCGACCAGCCGGTCCCGATCGATCGCCAGGGCGAGAGCCCGCCGCACTCGCAGGTCCGAAAGGGCCGGGTCTTCGAGGTTGAGGCCGAGATAGGCGTAGTTGCCGCCCGGGTCGGCGGCGACCCGGAAGCGAGGATCGGCCTGGAAGCGCGGCACCAGGTCGGGGGGGAGGTCGTTGATCACCAGGTGAACCGTGCCCTTGAGCAGCTCGAGGGCCCGCACCGTCGCGTCCGGCACCACCTTGAGCTCCACCCGGCGGATCTTCGGCGCCGGGCGGTGTCCGCCATCGAAGGCTTCGAGCAGCAGACGCTCCGGGCTGCGCTCGACGATGCGGTAGGAGCCGCAGCCGACCGGGTGGTCGTTCGTCTGCGCGGGTGTCGTCCCCCTGGGCAAGATGCCGAGTGCCGGCGTGAGCTCGATGGCGAACGCCCCCGAGGGCCGCGAGAGCACCAGGTCCACGACCCCGGGTGCCGGGCTCTCGACCCGTTCGAGCTCGGCGAAGGCGCCCCGTTTGGCGGTGACGACGCGGCCGTCGACGAGGCTCGTCAGGGTGTCGATGACGTCCTCGGGGCCGAGGATCCGGCCGTCGTGGAAGCGCACGTCCGTGCGCAGGTGGAAGCGGTAGCGCCGGCCGCCTTCGAGGATCTCCCAGGAAGCGGCGGCGTCCGGCTCGAGCTCGCCGTCAGGGGTCTTGATCAGCAGGCCGCACATCGAGAGGTCGAAGAGGCGGTCGGCGGCCTGATCGAGGGCCACCCGGGGATCGAGGTGGGTGGGGGCGCTCTCGAGGGCGATCACCAGCCGCTCGGGGAGGCTGCGGACGGCCGGAGGGCGCTCGCAGCCGGCGAGCGCCAGGGCGGCGGCGAGCGACCAGAGGAAGCGGCGAGACATCGCACGTAGAATCGTTTCATGTTTCGCTGGCGACGGATCGCGGTCCTGCTGGCCCTGTCGGCGGCGGGAGCCCTGTCCCATGGCGCGCAGCCGCCGGCTTCCCCGGTGGCCCTGGGGGAGGGGCGCCTGGCGGCGATCCAGGGCGAGATCCGTGGTCTCGAAGCGCAGCTCGCCAGCCTCGGCCAGGCGGCCGAGTCGATCGAGGGCGAGATCGCCCGGCTGGGCCTCGAAGTGCGTCTCCAGGAACGGCGGGTCGCCGAGGCGGGGGTGGCCGTGGGCCTGGCGGAGGCGCGGGCGCAGGAAGCCGAGCGGCGCCTCGGTGAGCTCGAAGCGCGGCTGCTGGCCACCCGCGAGACCCTGCGCCGCAACCTGCGCAGCCTCTACCGGCTGGGCCGCTACGGCTACCTGCGGCTGCTGCTTTCGGCCCAGGCGGGCTCGGACCCGCTGGCGGCCGTGCGCCTGGCCCGCTACCTCGCTCGCCGCGACGACGCGGAGATCGACCGTTACGAGACCCTGCGCTCGGGAGTCCTGGCCGAGCGAGACCGGTTGCGCCGGGAGCGCGACGAGCGGGCGGCCTGGCGCAAGCGGGAGGAGGAGCGCCGCGCGGCGCTGTCCGAGCTGCGCGGTGAGCAATCCCGCCTGCTCGCCCGCGCCGAACGCGAGCGCCTCAGCCTGGCGTCCCGGGCCGTCGAGCTGGCCGCCGAGGCCGCCCGGCTCACCCAGCTCTTTTCCGACCTCTCCGGCGAGGTGGCGCCGCTGGCCGGTACGCCCATGCAGAGCTTCCGCGGCACCCTCGAAAAGCCGGCGGCCGGTGAGGTGGCGATCGGCTTCGGTCCGCGGCCCGACCCGCGCTACGGCACGCGAGTGCCCCACAACGGCATCGAGATCGCCACCCGTCCCGGATCCGAAGTGCGCGTGGTCTATCCCGGCAAAGTGCTCTTCGCCGCGCCCTTTCGCGGCCTCGGCCCGACGGTGATCGTGCTCCACCCGGGCAAGATGTTCTCGCTCTACGCCGGCCTCGAAGGGGTGCGCGTGGGCAAGGGTGATATGGTGCCGATCGGCCAGACGCTCGGGGCGGCCACGGATCGTTTGTACTTCGAGATCCGCCTCGACAACCGCCCCGTCGATCCCCTCGGCTGGCTTCGTTAAAGGAAGACCATGAATCGCAGCCGCACGGTGCTTCTCGTCGTCTCCCTGGCTTTGGTGGTGCCCATCCTCGCCGGCACCCTGCTCGCCGCCTCCTCCCGCGAGGACGACTCGACCGACTCCCTCTACAAGTACCTCGCCGTCTTCACCGAGACGCTGACCCGCGTGCGGGAGAACTACGTCGATCCACCGGACGTCGATCAGCTGCTGGTCGGCGCCCTCGACGGCGCCACCGACGCCCTCGACCCCTTCTCCCTCTACGTCCCTCCCGAAGCTGTCGACCGCTTCGTCGCCACCCGCGGCGGCGGTCTGCCCGGTGGTCTTCTGCTGCTCAAGGAGCACGGCGTGATGTACGTCGCCGGGGCGCCGGCCGAGAGCGCCGCCGGCCGCGCCGGGCTGCGCATCGGTGACGTGGTGGCCGAGATCGGTGGCAAGTCGACGCGGGTGATGCCCCTGTGGCAGGCCCAGCAGATGCTCGCCGCGGCGGGTGTGGAGTCGGTCGATCTCAAGGTGATCCGTTTCGGAGAGATGCGCTCGGTCTCGCTGGCCCTGGCCCGCTACGATCCACCGGTCCCGACCCTGCGCGAGGTCCGTGGAGTGCCCGTGTTGCGCATCGCCGGCTTCGCCTCTGGCACGGGCACGGCAGTCGAGCGGGCCTTGGCCGAGCTGACCCGCCAAGGGCAGGGACGGCTGCTGCTCGACCTGCGTGGCACCCTGACCGGCGACGCCGAGGTGGCCTACCGGGTGGCCGGGCTGTTCGCCCGCGGTGAGATCGGCTCGCTGGTGCGGCGGGGAGAGAAGGCCGATACCTTCAGCGGCAAGGCAACCCCGGCCTGGCAGGGCAAGATCGGCTTGCTGGTCGACCGTGGCACCCTCGGTGCCGCCGAGGTGCTGGCTTCCGTGCTCAAGCAGAAGGCTTCCGCCAGACTGATCGGCGAGAGGACCTTCGGCTACGCCGGCCACCAGGAGATGGTGGAGCTGTCGACCGGCGGCCGGCTGCTCTACACCGACGCGTTCTACTCCGGCCCGGACGGCAAGCTCCTGCGCGGCAGCCTGATCCCGGACGTCCGGGTCGAGGACTTCTCCTTCGGCGAGCCCGAGGGCGAGGCACCCTCGGACAAGGATCCGATCCTCGACCGCGGCATCGAGGTCCTGCTGGCCGAGGAGCCGGCCGCCGCCCAAGCCGCCTGAGGGCAGCCCGGCGCCCCTCTTCCCTCGATCCTTGGCACGACGTCCCCTCCCCCCTCGCCCCCGCGCGAAAGCGAGCCGCCGGCCTCGTGGCCTCGCCGTCTTTCTGGTCGTCTGCGCCCTGGCGGCCCTCGGCTTCGCCTTCTGGATGTATCGCGGTGGCCGTCCCACCGGCACGCCCCGGCCGGAGCCCGCGCCCGAGCAGACGGCCCACCCGGCCAAGCCCTCGAAACCGGCCAAGAAGCCCGACCAGAAACCTCGCGCCGAGAAGCCCGCGCCACCGAGCACGCCGTCGAAGCAGGGGGGCCGCATCGCCCTGGTGATCGACGACCTCGGCCGCAGCGTCGAGGACGTGCGGCGGCTGGGGCGCTTGGCAGTGCCCTTGAGCTACGCGGTGCTGCCCTTCGAGCGGGCGACCGCGCAGGTGGTGGCGGCGCTGGCCGAGGAGAGGCGGGAGATCCTCTGCCATCTGCCGATGTCGCCGGACGGCGGCGCCAACCCCGGCCCGGGTGCCTTGACCGAGGACATGGGTCCGGCCGAGCTGGCCCGGGCCACCCGCGCCGCTCTCGACGCGGTGCCCGGGGCGGTGGGGGTGAACAACCACATGGGCTCGAGACTTTCCGCCGATCGCCGGGCTCTCGAGCCGATCCTGGCGGTGATCGCCGAGCGGGGCCTGTTCTTCCTGGACTCCCGCACCAGCCCGGACAGCGTGGCCTATCGGACGGCCCGCCAGCTGGGCATCCCGGCCGCCGAGCGGCAGGTCTTTCTCGATCCGGACCAGAGCATCGAGGCGGTGCGCTTTCAGTTCGAGCGGCTGGTGGGCCTCGCCCGGGAGCGGGGAGCGGCGATCGGCATCGGCCACCCGCACCCCAACACCCTCGCGGTGCTCGAGGCGGAGATCCCCAAGGCCCGCGCCGCCGGCCTCGACTTCGTCCCCGTCTCCTACCTCGTGGACGACCCCGGCGGGCCTCCGGAGTAAGGGCGCGGTCACCGCGCCCCGGTCCGAGGGCAGGCACAGGGGCCTGCCCCTACCCTCTGCGTAGGGGCGGCCCCCCGTGGCCGCCCTCTTCGTCTACCCCTCCCCCCGCAGCACCTCGATCGGCCGCTCGGCCAGGGCGCGGGCCGAGGCCAGCAGGCCCGCCACGGTGGCCAGGGCGATGGTGATGCCGAGGGCGGCCAGGAAGGGCCAGGGCGAGGTCTCCCAAGGCACCTCCATGCGGCGGGTGAGCACCACCCAGGCCAGGGCCCCGGCCCCCACTGCACCGATGCCGCCCGCCACCAGGCCGGTCAGGGCGTACTCCACGGCGAAGGAGCCGGCCACCCCCCAGCGAGTCATGCCGAGGGTCTTGAGCAAGGCCACCTCGCGGCCCCGGCGCGCCGCCGAGGCGGAGACCGCACCGCCCAGGATGGCGATGCCGGCCAGGGTCGTGAAGCTTCCGAGCAGGCGCACCCCCAGGCTGATGCGCCGCAGCACGGCCGCCACCTTGGTGAGGATCTCGCGCAGGTTGATCAGAGTGACGTTGGGGTAGCGGGCGGCCAGATCGTCCTGGAAGTCCTGTTCGGCCTCCTCGGGCAGACGCACGGCGGCCACCCTCTGCTGGGGTGCCTCGGCCAGGGCCGCCGGCTCGGCGACGAGATAGAAGTTGAGGCCGAAGCCCTCCCAGTTGACCGTGCGCAGGCTGGTCACCACCAGGTCGAGGGTCACGCCCTGGATGTCGAAGGCGAGCAGAGAACCGACCGCAATGCCCAGCTCCTGGGCAAACTCCTTCTCGACGCTGATCTCGAGCTGGTCGGGGTCCGCGAAGAGCTCGCCCTCCACCACCTCGTTGTCGGCGGGCAGCTGGTCGAGATAGGTGAGGCGTTGCTCGCGGGTCAAGGCCCAGCGCTGGCCGCCGCGGCGCGTCTTGGCCAGCGCCTCAGTCGAGGCCCCGTCGATCGCCGCGAGCCGGGCCGTGATCACCGGTACGGATTCCTGGCGCAGCGCACCGTAGCGGGTCAGGAGCTCGGAGACGCCCGGCCACTGCTGGGGCTGGATGTCGATCAAGAAGAGGTTCGGCGCGTCCTGGGGCAGCTCGGCCTCGAGCCGCCCGGCGAGGCGGTCCTCGACCAGGAAGGTCGCCAGCACCACCAGCACACCGAGGCCGAGGGCGACGATGGCGCCGAGGGTCCCCGCTCCCGGTCGGGTCAGGGCGGCGAGGCCCTGGGTGAGCTGGATCGGCCCGCCCGCGAGCCGGTCGCGCAGGTGGCGAGCGAGCCGGATCAGGCCCCAGGCGGCGAGGGTCAGAAGGCCCCCGGCCACCCCGATGCCGGCCGTGAAGCCCAGCCCGGCCGGGACCGAGTCGGCCTGGAAGGTGGCGAGGCCGAAGATCCCCGCGCCGAGCACCAGGGGGATCGCCCAGCGCGCGATCCGGTTCTGGGCCAAGGGCTCGGCGTTGCGGCGCAGCACGCGGGCGGGGGGAACCTGGAGCAGAGAGGACAGGGGGCCGAGGCAGAAGATCGCCGCCACGGCGGTGCCCAGGCCGAGGCCGCGCAGGATGGCGCCCGGCTGCCAGGGCTGGACCACTCCCGCGGGCACCAGGGGGCCGAGCAACGCCGGCAGGGCGAGCTGCACCAGTACTCCCAGCAGGGCCCCGACCAGGCTGCCGAAGAGGCCGAGGGCCACCGTCTGCCCGAGGTAGAGCCACAGCACCTCGCGCGGCCGGACCCCCAGGCACTTGAGCACGGCGATGGCGTCCAGCCGTCCCTCGAGCCAGGCCCGTACGGTCTGGGCGACGCCGATGCCACCGGCCAACAGAGAGAGCAGCGCCACCAGGCCGAGGAAGCTCTCGGCACGCCGGATCCCGCGCCGTAGCTGGGGCTGGGCCTCGGTGTAGGTCTCGACGCGGTAGCTCGCGCCGGCATCGTCCTTCAGCCGCTTGGCCAGGGCAGCCAGCTCGTCCGCCTTCCAGGTCTCCGGGGCCTTCCACAGCAGCTTGTTCTCGACCCGGCTGCCCCGCGCCACCAGCCCCGTCTTGGCCAGGCCCTCACGCGACAGGAAGAGCCGCGGGCCCAGGGAGAAGGCACCGCCGATGCGGTCGGGCTCCGCGGTCACCTCGGCGCGCACCACGAAGCGGGAGCCGCCCACGGCCAGCTCGTCGCCGATGCCGATCCCCAGGGCCCGCAGCAGGTCCGGCTGGGCCACCGCCCCCGCGGGATCGAGGGCGTCCGCCAGCCGACCCGGCGGCGCCAGGGCCACTTCGCCGTAGAACGGATAGCCCGACTCGACGGCCTTGAGCTCGACCAGCCGGGAAGGGCCCGGTCGGCCGTCCGCGCGGGCCGGGCCGGCGACCAGGGTGACCGTCTCCTCGATGCGGGCGAGGGCGCTGCCGGGGATCGCTGTGAGCGTGGCCTCGACCTCGGGCGGGATCGGCCGCCAGCTCTCGATCGCGAGGTCGGCCCCCAGCAGCTGCCGGGCCTCACCCCGCAGGGAACGATCGAAGCCGGTGGCCAGACTCGCCACCGCCACCACGGCTGCCACCCCGATCGCCAGACAGGCGACGAAGAAGACCACGCGCCAGCGCTGGCCACGGGCCTCCCGCGCCAGGTGGGAGAAGAAGAAGGAGGCCCTCATGCGGCGGGTGGCGCGGCTCCCGGCCGCTCCTCGCGCTCGATCCGGCCGTCCTTCAAGTAGATCAGCCGATCGGCTCGCCGGGCCACGGCGAGGTCGTGGGTCACCAGCACCAGGCTCGCGTCGCTGGCGTCGCGCAGCCGGGCCAGCAGCTCGAGAACCTTCTCGCCGGTGGCGCTGTCGAGGTTGCCGGTCGGCTCGTCGGCGAGCAGGAGCGAGGGCTCGGTGGCGAAGGCACGGGCCAGGGCCACGCGCTGCTGCTCACCGCCCGAGAGCTGGCTGGGGTAGTGATGCCCCCGCTCGGCCAGGCCCACGGCATCGAGCAGCTCGGCGGCCCGGCCGGCGGCGTCGCGGCGGCCGACGAGCTCGAGAGGCAGGCGGACGTTCTCCGCCGCCGTGAGGTTGCCGAGCAGCTGGAAGGACTGGAAGACGAAGCCGATGCGCTGGCGGCGGAGCAGGGCGAGCTGGTCCTCGGAGAGGCCCTGGATGGGCCGGCCGTCGATCAGCACCTCTCCAGCGGTGGGCCGGTCCAGGCCGGCGGCGAGGCCGAGGAGGGTCGATTTGCCGCTGCCCGAGGGGCCGAGCACGGCGAGGAACTCCCCCGGGGCGACCGTCAGGTCGACCTCGTCGAGGATCGTCAAGGTCTTGCCGCCGGAGGGTAGCTGCTTGGTGAGGTGACGGAGCTCGAGGCGGGGTTCAGTCATAGAAGGGGGTCGTTGCGGTCGGAGGGGCAGCCTACCATCGGTGCGGCAGGGGGCCCGGCCGCTTAGAATCGAGTACGTGAGCACACCGCGTTTGTTGCCCGCCCTGCTGACCTCTCTCGCTCTCCTCGCCGCCTGCGGCCAGGGGAGCCCCTCTTCGACCTCGACCGCCCCGACCTCGCAGCGCGCGCCCGGGGGCCTCTCCGGCGCCCTCACCGCGGGGGCCGAGGCCGCTGCGGCCGGCGAGACCGCCACGCCGGCCCCGGCCGGAGCGCCCGTGGTGCTCTTCTTGGGCGACAGCCTCACGGCCGGCTACGGCCTCGACGGTGAGCACGCCTACCCGGCGGTGGTGGCCCGGCGCCTCGAGCAGGAGGGGCTGGCCGCCAAGGTGGTCAACGCCGGCATCTCCGGCGACACCACGGCCGGCGGTCTCGCTCGGCTGGACTGGCTGCTGCGCCAGGAGCCGGCGGTGGTGGTGGTGGCCCTGGGGGCCAACGACGGCCTGCGCGGCGTCCCCCTGGACGACACCGAGGGCAACCTGCGCGAGATCGTCCGCCGCAGCCGCGAGGCCGGCGCCCGGGTGGTGCTCGCCGGCATGATGCTGCCGCCCAACTACGGTCCGGCCTACACCCAGGGCTTCCAGGCGATCTTTCCCAAGCTCGCCCGGGAGCAGGGCGTGGCCCTGATCCCCTTCCTCCTCGAGGGGGTCGCCGCCGAGCCCCAGCTCAATCTCGCCGACGGCATCCATCCCAACGCTCAAGGGCAGAAGCTCGTGGCCGAGACCGTTCTGCCCTACCTCCACGACGCCCTGCGCTAGGCTGCCACGCTTCTCTTTTCGGCCTCGACCGAGGCCGACGACGAAGCGGTCGTCAACGACCTGTACTGATCCCCGCCCCGTCCCCCGAGTCAACCTCGCGCCGTGGAGCGATCCACGACGCGAGGTGTTCTAGCGCCCTTTCGCCTCCTCCCACAGCCGGTCCATCTCCTCGAGCGAAGCGTCGTTGACGCTCTTGCCTTGGGCGGCGAGGCTGGTTTCGATGTGGGCGAAGCGCTCGCGAAACTTGCGGTTGGTGGCGGCGAGGGCGGCCTCGGGGTCGACCTCGAGCTTGCGTGCCAGGTTGACCACGGTGAACAGCACGTCGCCGATCTCCTCGGCGATGGCCTCGCGCGGGCCGTCCTCGGCCACGGCCTGGCGCAGCTCGGCGACCTCCTCGTCGACCTTGGCGAGGACGGCCCCTGCCTCGGGCCAGTCGAAGCCGACACCGGCGGCCTTCTGGGTCATCCGGTAGGCGGCGGTGAGCGCCGGCAGGGAGCGGGGCACGCCGGCCAGGAGCGAACGGGAGCCGCCGTCTTTGGCCACCTTGCGCCGCTCCCACGCCTCGCGCACGGCCGCGGCGTCGGCCAGCTTCTCCTCCCCGAAGACGTGAGGGTGGCGCTCGATCATCTTCTGCAACACGTGGGCGATCGAGTCGCCGAGGTGCAGGGTCCCGGCCTCCTCGCCGAGCCGGCCGACGAAGGCGATCTGGAAGAGCAGGTCCCCCAGCTCCTCGGTCAATGCCCCCCAGTCCCCATCGTCGATGGCCGAGGCGGCCTCGTGCGCCTCCTCGAGCAGGTAGGCGCGGATGTCGGTGAGCCCCTGGCGCCGGTCCCAGGGGCAGCCGTCCGGCGCGCGCAGCCTGGCGACCAGCTCGAGCAGGGGGGCGAGGTTGGTCGGCGGGCCCGGCCGGCTCATCGTGGCGCCGCCTCTCCTTGCCTCGCAGTTTCTCCGCTTGCTACGATCGCCGGAAGTTCCAAAACCTCGGCCGTGGGCCGGTGCGGGCGGGTAGCCGTGAGCGAGCGAGACATCAAGATCATCGACAAGCGGATTTTCCTGCCGGACGGGAGTCTACGGGAAGAGTACCGGTTCCTCGAAGACGAGGCCTCGGCACCGGCCGTGTCCGCGCCCGCCGAGCCGCCGCCACCGGCAGCACCCGCGCCGGAGCCCGCAGGGGAGCTCGATCCCTTCGCGCCGGAACCGGGAGGCCCCGGCTTCTTCCACCTGCTCGAGATGATCGCCGGCCCGATCTCGATCTACCTGGGGGACGCCCCCCTTCCCGGCGGGCACCACGGTGAGGACCTGGAGATGGCCCGGCTGCACATCGAGCTGCTGTCGGTGCTCAAGCAGAAGACCGCCGGCAACCTCTCCGCCCGCGAGGCGGCCGTTCTCGAGGACCTGATCTACCGCTTCCGCATGCGATACGTCCAGAAGCAGGGGTAGGCGCGCTCGCCTTTCCAGGTTGCCGATGCTGCCAGCCAGGCTCGTTCTCTTGGCCACGATGGTCCTGGCGCTGCCTGTTCACGCCGCCGCCGGGGGAGTGGTCGGCTTCGAGCTGACTCCCGAGGCCCAACGATCCCTGGTCCGCCTCGAAGAGCAGTGGGACCAGTGGACCGCCGCGATCGAAGGACAGGAGTACAAGCGCGCGAGCACCGTCTTCGAGGGACTCTCGGGCAGCATCCGGGACCTCGGCATGTCGGCGGTGCCGGACCTCGCCGTCGCCGCCGAAGCCCTGGCCATCCGGGCGGCACGCCAAGGCCAGTTCGACAAGGCGACGGCCGCCCTCGCCGCTGCCGAGCGGCTGGATCCCGGGCGTCCCGAGCACCTCTTCGCGTCGGCCCGGCTCGCGCGGCTCGAAGGTCGCCCGTTCGCGGCCGCGCTGCTCCACGTTCGCGGCTGGCTGCGTCTCGCGAGTTGGCGGGCCGAGCGGCGGATCGCGCTGACGAACATCTCGCTCTGGCTGATGGTCTCGGCGCAGATCGCCTGTGCGCTGTTCGTGGTGCTCCAGCTGTCGGTCAAAGGGGGCGGGCTGCTCCAGGACGCCCGGCGCCTGTTCACCCACCTGGGCGCGCCGGGCCTCGGTCTCGCCGCCGGCCTCACGGTCCTCCTGCTGCCGGCCCTGCTGCCACCCCAACCGATCTGGGCGATCCTCGTCGGCTCGGTGCTGATCTGGGGCTACTGCACCCTCTCCGAGCGCATCGTGCTGGCCTCGCTCTGGCTGCTGTGGGGGGCGTCGCCCTTCTTGCTCGATCACGGCAGACAGGGTGTCCAGGAAGAGCTCTCACCGCCCCTGCGCGCGGTCGAGAACCTGCGACGAGGCCGGCTCCACGGCGAGTTCTTCTCCGACATCGGCACCTTGAACGGTCTGTTGCCGGATCGCGTCGAGGTGACTCACCTGCTCGCCGACCTCCACCGCACCCTCGGCCAATGGGACGCGGCGCGCGCTCACTACGGCCGGGTGTTGACCGCCGAGCCGAGCAACACCGGCGCCCTGCTCAACATCGGCAGCTACTACTTCCTGCGGGGCGATTACGGCTCGGCGGTGTCCTACTACAAGCGCGCCACCCAGGCAGCCCCCGACTCTCCAGCGGCCTGGTTCGACCTCAGCCAGGCCTACTATCAGCAGTACCTCTTCCCGGAGGCTCAGCAGGCCCTGGACCGCGCGAGCGCCCTCGACCTCGCCCAGGTCACCGTTTGGTCCAACGCTTCGGCCGGACAGAGGCTACAGGTGGATGGCAGCGGGCTCTCCCGCGGCGACGCCATTCGGGACGACCTGGCCGGCTTGCTGAGGGGTGAGGATCACGGCCCCGGGGGTTGGCAGCGCCGCGGCCGGTGGATCTCGCTGGCGGCCACCCTGGTGCTGGTGGCACTGGCGCTGACCCTCCACGTCGCTCGCCGGCCCTACGGCTACACCGAGCCCGGACTCGATGAGCTGCTGTCGCGGTCTCACGGCGAGAGGGCCTGGCGAGAGCTGCTCCCCGGCCTGGCCGCTGCGGAGGCGGGGGAAGGGGTGCTGGCCTGGCTGGATCTGTGGGTGCCGACCGCCCTCTTGCTGATCCCGCTGGGTCGAACCCTGGCGTTCGACCTTCCGCTCGGCTTCGACCCGGGTGGCGGCCTCCTGTGGGCGTTGGGTCTGGGCGGCCTGGTGATCTACCTGCTTCCGCGCCTGGTCCGCCTGCTCCTGCGGCTGCGCGGGGGTCGGGTCCTGGAGGCGAGCTGATGGCGATCGAAGGCTCGCTCGAGTTCTTCCAGCTACCGGACATCCTGCAGGTGGTGGCGCAGCAGGGCAAAACCGGCATCCTCACCGTCCAGGGTGAGTCGGACATCATCGCCATCTCCTTCGATCGCGGCAAGATCGTCGGTGCCGACGCCCTCAACCAGACGCTGGAAGAAGCGCTCGGGGAGGTGCTCGCCGGTCAGGGCCTGGTGGCGCCGCCGGCCTTCGCCGCGGTGGCTGCCGAGCACCGGACTCGCGATGGCCGTCTGATCGACCTGCTGGTCCAGCGCGGAGTGATCGAGCGCAGCCAGCTCCTGGGGGCCCTGCGGCTCCACACCATGCGTCTGCTCTCCGAGCTGCTGCACTGGCGCAAGGGCGAGTTCAAGTTCTACAGCGGGGAGGAGGTCTCCTACGAGGAGGGCTTCCCGCCGATCTCGGTGGACGAGCTGCTGCTACGGTCCGTCGAAGAGGTGGCCGGGGAGGGCCACCCCACCATCCCGGACTCGCGCTCCATCTACGAGAGCGTGCCGCCCGACCGACCGATCCGCCTGCGGCGGGAAGAGGAAGGTCCAGCCCTGCCGGACAGCCGGGCGTTCTGGCTGACCGAGGGGGAGAAGAGCGTCTACGACCACCTGGCAGTCGGCCACAACGTGGCGGCGCTGGTGCGCAAGAGCGGGCTCGACGAGTACAAGGTGCGCTACAACCTCCACCGCCTCCTCGAGCTGGGCCTGGCGAGACGGCGCGTGGGACTGCCCGGAGCCGCCGCCCCCACCCGGGCCGTGCCAGCGGCCGTGCCGGCCGCCGAGACGGCTCCGGCTCGCCCGGCCTCACCTCCCGTCCAGTCGGCGCCGGTGCTGACGATGCCGCGGATCCCCGAGGCTCCGGCGGCCGTGCAGCCGCGCTATGGCTGGCTCGCGGCCGGAACGGGCGTCGCCGTGGGGCTCGCGCTGCTGGTACTTCTGGCTCGCAACCCCCTCTCGATGGGACTGCCTTTTCCGTGGCAGGTGAGCGAGCGCGAAGCGCTGTTCGACCAGGTCGCCTTCGCCACCGCGGCGAGGATCGACGACGCCGCCAAGACCTGGCACCTGCTGGAAGGCGGCTTCCCAGACCGCCTCGAGGCTCTGGTCGGGCTCGGGCTCCTTGAGCCTCGAGAGCTTGAGGACCCCCTGGGTCGCCCCTTCCTCTGGGAGGTCGAGGGCGACGCGTACCAGCTCTCGACCTCCGAGGGCTCCCTCCATGCCTTCTCCGTCCGCGAGGCCGTGACCGGCCACTTCCTGCTCGATCCGGATCTGGAGGGGGGATCGGGAAGCGGGGAAGCCCAGCCCCTCGTGCTGCTGGATTGAGCTGCCCGGAATAAACCTGAGCGTCTCGTTGTCATATCTTTCGGATGTGACATTGACAGGGATCGACTAAGGTTTATACACTCCCTGGCCTAACGGGAAGAAACGGAGAACAGCGGTGAGCAAGATCATCGGCATCGACCTGGGCACGACCAACAGCGTCGTGGCCATCATGGAAGGCAGCGAGGCGAAGGTCATCCCCAACGCGGAGGGCAACCGGACCACACCCTCGGTGGTGGGCTTCTCGAAGAGCGGGGAGCGGCTGGTCGGCCAGGTCGCCAAGCGCCAGGCGGTCACCAACCCCGAGAACACGGTCTTTTCGATCAAGCGGTTCATGGGCCGTCGCCACGACGAGGTCACCGAGGAGATGAAGATGGTGCCCTACAAGGTCGTGCGCGCCGACAACGGCGACGTGCGCGTCCAGGTGAGCGACAAGCGCTACTCGCCCCCCGAGATCTCGGCCATGGTGCTGCAGAAGCTCAAGCAGGCGGCCGAGGACTACCTCGGGGAAAAGGTGGAGCGAGCGGTGATCACCGTGCCGGCCTACTTCAACGACGCCCAGCGCCAGGCCACCAAGGACGCCGGCAAGATCGCCGGCCTGACCGTCGAGCGCTTGGTCAACGAGCCCACGGCGGCGGCGCTGGCCTACGGCCTCGACAAGAAGAAGGACCAGACCATCGCCGTCTACGACTTCGGTGGCGGCACCTTCGACATCTCCATCCTGGAGGTGGGCGAGGGCGTGGTGGAGGTCAAGGCGACCAACGGCGACACCCACCTGGGCGGAGACAACCTCGACCAGCGGATCATCGAGTGGCTGCTCGAGGAGTTCAAGAAGGATCAGGGCATCGACCTCGGGCAGGATCCGATGGCCATGCAGCGGCTGAAAGAAGCCGCCGAGAAGGCCAAGATCGAGCTGTCGAGCGTGATGGACACGGACATCAACCTGCCCTTCATCACCGCCGACGCCTCCGGCCCCAAGCACTTGAACCTGCGCCTGTCGCGGGCCAAGCTCGAGCAGCTGGTGGAGCCCAGCATCCGGCGCTCGATCGCCCCTTGCCAGCAGGCCCTGAAGGACTCCGGCCTGACCGCCAAGGACATCGACGAGGTGGTGCTGGTGGGCGGCCAGACCCGCATGCCGGCGATCCAGAAGCTGGTGCAGGACCTCTTCGGCAAGGAGCCCCACAAGGGCGTCAACCCCGACGAGGTGGTGGCGGTGGGTGCGGCGATCCAGGGCGGCGTGCTGCGCGGCGACGTCAAGGACGTGCTGCTGCTCGACGTGACCCCCCTGTCGCTGGGCATCGAGACCCTGGGCGGCGTGGCGACCAAGCTGATCGAGCGCAACACCACCATCCCCACCCGCAAGAGCGAGATCTTCTCGACCGCGGCCGACAACCAGTCGCAGGTGGAGATCCACGTGCTCCAGGGCGAGCGCGAGATGGCGCGGGACAACCGCACCCTCGGCCGCTTCCACCTGATCGGTCTGCCGCCGGCCCCCCGCGGCGTGCCGCAGATCGAGGTGGCCTTCGACATCGACGCCAACGGCATCGTCAACGTCTCGGCCAAGGACCTCGGCACCGGCAAGACGCAGAACATCACGATCACCGCGTCCTCCGGCATTGACGACCGCGAGATCGACCGCATGGTCAAGGAGGCCGAGGTCCACGGCGAGGAGGACAAGAAGCGCCGCCAGCAGGTGGAGGCCCGGAACCAGCTCGACAACCTGGTCTACCAGACCGAGAAGAACCTCGAGGAGCACAAGGAGAAGCTCGACGCCGGGGCCCTGGGCAACGTGAAGGAAGCTCTCGAGCAGGCCAAGCGGGCCCTGGACGGCGACGACACCGAGGCGATCGAGAAGGCGCGGCGGGAGCTGGAGCAGGCGGCCCACAAGCTGGTCGAGGTGATGTACCAGCAGGCGGGCGGCGGGGCGGCGGGTGCGGCCTCCGGCCCGAGCGGCGGTGCGGCCCCGGCCGGCGAGGACGTGATCGACGCCGAGTTCGTCGAGCACGACGAGCGCAAGTAATGGCGGCCCGCCATGAACCAGTCTGGAAACGCCGGGCGCAAGCCCGGCAAGAAGTACGTGATGATCAGCGTGGTGGCCGAGCAGCTGTCGATCCACCCGCAGACCATCCGCCTCTACGAGCGGGAGGGGCTGATCACCCCGACCCGCAGCGCGGGCAACACGCGGCTCTATGACGAAGAGGCGATCCGCCGCCTCGAGACCATCCTCACCCTGACCCGCGACATGGGGATCAACCTCGCGGGAGTCGAGGTCATCCTCGGCCTCAAGGACCGCATCGAAGAGCTGCGCGCCGAGGTCGACCGCCTGCGCGAGGATCTGCGCCAGTTCACCAACGACGAGCGCGCCGGCGTCGACCGCCGCTTCGCGCTGGTGCAGATCAAGAGCGGTTTGCCGGTGAAACGGTAAGGGCGCGCACGACGGAGAGGGCGGACACATTGGTCGGCCCCTACGGAGAGGGGCCGATGCTCCGGTCGTAGGGGCGGACCAACGTGTCCGCCCTTCTTCGTCTCGCCTCACCCACCGCGCATCGACAGGAGAATCCGCAGGCCGATAAGATCGTGTCTTCGGATCTACCAACAGATGGCCCGGCCTCGGGAGGGCGCCCTTGACCCCGCAACCCGCGAAGGTCTTCATCAGCTACAGCCACAAGGACGAGGCTTGGAAGGACCGCGTTGTGAGCCATCTCCAGGTGCTCGCCCACCAAGGTCTGTTGGCGGTCTGGGATGATCGCCAGATCGACGCCGGGGACGATTGGTATGCGGCGATCGAGAGCGCCCTCGAGAGCTGTGACGTGGCGCTGTTGCTGATCTCCAGGGACTTCCTCAACTCGGGCTTCATCCGCCGAGAGGAAGTTCCGCGGCTGCTGCGCAGGCGGGAAGAAGCTGGCGTGCGGGTGATCCCGGTGATCCTCTGGCCCTGTTCCTGGGACCAGGTGGACTGGCTCAAGCCGACCCAGGCTCGGCCGACGGACGGCAAGCCGCTCGCCTCGTTCAAGAGAAAGGCCGAGGCCGAACAGGCGCTAGCGGACTTGGCGAAGGAGGTGCTGGCGCTGGCGGGAGCGCCCGCCGATCCGCGGCGAGGCGGAGCTGGCGATGCCCATGCTGCCGAGCTCCGGAGGACCACCGAGCTCTACCTCCAGCACCTGAGCGAGCGCCACCGGTATCTCCCCCTGCAAGGCATGGGCGTCATCGAGAAGGTGCCGCTGCGGCTGCCTCTGCTCGAGATGTACGTGCCGCTCACGGCGCGGTGCCAGCTGCCCGAGGGGCAGGCATGGGCCAGGGGCCTGCGCCTGGCAGGCCGGGCGCCCACTGCCGAGGAGGCCGAGGCCATGGGCGAGCGCCTCTCCGAGCGCTTGCCGATCCTCGACCTGCTGCGCGCCCACGACGGCCTGGTGGTCCTCGGTGACCCGGGCGCCGGCAAGACTACATTCCTCAAGTACCTGGCCCTCATGCTCAGCACCGGCCGGAGCGAAGAGCTGGGACTCGGCAGCCGGCTGCCGATCCTGGTGCCGCTTGCAGCCTACGCCGAGGCCCTGGCTGCGGGGGATCTGCCGCTCGGCCGCTTCTTCGCACAGCACTACCGAGAACGTGGCGTCGACCTGCCGCTCGAGGCGATGTTGAGCGCGGCCCTGGCATTGGGGGGCGCGTTGCTGCTTCTGGACGGCCTCGACGAGGTCAAGGACCTCGGCCAGCGCCACCTGGTGGCCCAGCGGGTCCAGGACTTTTACGCCTCCCACCGGCGAGCCGGGAACAAGTTCGTGCTCACTTGCCGCATCGTCGGCTACCCGGAGGTGCGCTGGCGGGGCGAGGGCCTCGCCGAATGCACGCTGGTCGACTTCGAGGACGAGGAGATTGAAGCATTTGTCGAGAAGTGGACTCAGGCCCTCGAGAAGGCTGCCTACGGCGAGGGGCTGGTTGCCGCCTTCGAGGCCGCACGGGAGAAGGAGGGCCTGCTGACGGCGGTCCGCAGCAGCCCCGGCGTGCGAGGCCTGGCCTCGAACCCGTTGCTCCTGACCATCCTCGCCTTGATGAAGCGGCAGGGAGTGGAGCTGCCGGAGCGGCGGGTCCAGCTCTATGCCAATTGCGTGGAGGTGCTGCTCAAGCACTGGAACTTGGCCCGTGGTCTTTCCGGCCGACCGGGCCCCGGGCTCGACCTGCTGGCGAAGCTGCGGCTGCTAGCGCCCCTCGCGCTGTGGATGCAGCGCACCTCCCCGGGTGCGGGGCTGGTGCGCGAGCCCGACCTCGTGCGGGAGCTGGAGGCGATCCACGAGCGACGGGGAGATCCGACACCGGCCGAGAGCGCCGAGCGCTTCCTCGCTGAGATCCAGGCCCATTCGAGCCTCCTGGTCGATCGCGGGGGGCGGCAGCTGGGCTTCCTCCACCTGACGTTCCAGGAGTACCTGGCCGCGGTGGCCCTCGCCCAGCAGGGCCAGCTGGGGGTGGCGGCCATCGTGGAGGAGCTCGCGGCTCACGTTGGAGATCCTGCCTGGGAAGAGGTGAGTCGGTTGGTGATCGGCTATCTCGGCGTCATCCAGGGGCGTGAGGATGCCGCCGGGCTGGTGATCAGCGAGTTGCTGGAGCGGCGGCCCGGCCCGGGCGGGGAGGTGACGCTGCTCGCCGCGCGGGCGGTGCTCGATGCGGGGCCGGGCGGCGTGCCGCGTGCCTGCCGCGAACAGGTGCTCCAGGTGCTCACGGGGACGTTGGTGGCGCACGGCCAGGTTGATGCACGCCGCAGAGCCGAAGCCGGCCGCTTGCTGGCTTCCCTCGGCGACCCCCGCCGGGGCGCCACGACCCTCGACGAGATGGAATTCTGCTTCGTCCCGGCCGGCCCGTTCACCATGGGCAGCGCGAAGGACGATCCGAAAGCCGACGAGGATGAGCGGCCCCAGCACCGCTGCGAGGTGCTGCACGACTTCTGGATGGCCCGTTTCCCCTTGACCGGTGCCCAGTGGCGGCAGTACGTGGGGGACAGCCGGCGCAAGCCCGAGGACGAGCGCAGCCTGGACGTGCCCGCCAACGAGCCGGCCGCCTGGGTGACCTGGGAGGAGGCGCTCGCCTGCTGCCGCTGGCTGACCAGCCACTGGCGAGAGCGTGGGCTGCTGCCCAAGGGGTGGGAGGTGCGGCTGCCCTCCGAGGCCGAGTGGGAGAAGGCGGCGCGGGGAGGGCACGAGGTTCCCCGCCTCCCCCGCAGGCAGGTTCTCGGGCGGGCGGGTGAGCCCGCCGAGCCCCTGCCCTTGCGCCAGAACGAGGAACCTGCCCGCTCATACCCCTGGGGCGAAGGAGCGGACCCCGACCTCGCCAACTTTGACCGATCCAGAATCGCCCGTCCCAGCGCCGTGGGCTGCTTCCCCTTGGGCGCCAGCCCCTATGGCGTGGAGGAGCTTTCCGGCAACGTCTACGAATGGACTCGGACGCTCTGGAGGAAGGATGAAAAGGCACGGCCCTTCGAGTACCCTTACCGGACTGATGACGGCCGAGAGGACGAGGGAGCTGGCCGCGATGCCCCCCGGGTGGTGCGCGGCGGGTCGTCCTTCAACAGTTCGTGGGGCGTCCGCTCCGCCTACCGCGACTGGGTCATCCCGGGCGACCGCGACGTCAATCTCGGGTTCCGGGTGGTGTTGTCCCCATTCTTCTCTGAACCCTGAATCCCTGGACTCTGAAACTCTGGAATCTTGCATGGACTCTTCATCTTCGCTCTCTCCCGACGGCTCTGCCGAGCCCGGCTCGGCAGAGCCGGATCGCTCGGAGTCGGCCAATCGAGCACGCCAGGAGATGCCCATCTTTACGCGCACTTTCGACCTGCTGACCTGGCTCCTGCCGATCAGCAACCATTTCCCGCGCGCGCACCGGCACTCCGTGACCCGGCGGTTGCTCGACGCAGCCTTCGACCTGCGAGAGCGGTTGGAGGAAGCGAATCTGCGCCGCGGTGTGGCGCGGCTCACCAGCCTCAACCAGGCGGATGAAGCGTTGGCCCGCCTGCGGCTCTACCTGCGGCTCGGCCACCGCTGGGGCGCTCCAGGAGTTCTGCATCTCGCTCTTCCCGGAGCTCGTTGACGAGGGCCGAAACGTCGATTTCCAGGACCGCGCCCCGCGCTGCGGCGAGTCGCTGGCGCCGCCGCTGTCCTACTCGTGCGAGGTCGGCCAGGTGGGCGCTGAGCAAGACCTGGCCGTGGCTCATGGTGGTTCGCGAGCGGGGAGGCTAGGACAGGAGGGCCGACACGTTGGGCGGCCCCTACAGGATCCCCCATTTGCTACCATCCCCCCGATGGTCGAGCCCCTCGCAGACGAATGCCCCCGCTGCCTCGGCAAGGGCTGGGTGGTGGTTGCCGACGGCGGCGCGGGCACGGCGCGACCTTGTGAGTGCCGCCTCCAGGCGATGGGGCCGCGCCTGCTCGAGGCCTCCGGGATCCCGGCCCAGTACCGCGCCTGCTCCCTCGAGAGCTTCCGTTCCAGCCATCCCGACCCGGCCGCCCGTGACCAGCTGACCCGGGCCTTGGCCGAGAGCCGGGCTTACGTCGAGGGCTTCCTGCGCCCGGATGGGCGCTTCGGAGAGAGCGGGCTGATCTACGTGGGGCCGACCGGCGCGGGCAAGACCCATCTGGCCGCCGCGGTGGCCACGGCCCTGATCGAGCGCTACCGGGTGCGCTGCCGCTTCGTCGAGTTCACCGCCCTGGTGCACGAGATCCAGTCGACCTTCTCGCCCAACGCCGGGGGCTCGAAGGGGGAGATCCTCGAGCCGGTGATGGAGGCCGAGCTGCTGGTGCTCGACGAGCTGGGGGCGCAGCGGCCCACACCCTGGGTGCAGGACCTGCTCTACCTGATCATCAACACCCGCTACACCGAGCGCCGGCCGACGATCTTCACCACCAACTACCGCCTGGCCGAGGCCACCGCCGCCCGGCCCGGTGCTGGCGAGGCCGTGGATACCCTGGCCTATCGCCTGCCCGCCACCCTGGTCAGCCGTCTCTTCGAGATGGCCAAACCGATCCAGCTCGACGCCGTCTCGGACTACCGGCGCGAAGTGCGCAACGTCTCCTTCCGCACCGATCGATGAAGCCGGACCCTCGCGGCAGCCACGGCCGAGCCGGCGCCAGCCTGGCCCTCGCCCTGGTCCTCGCCGCCTGTAGCGCCGACCGGCCCCGGCCGGAGGCGGCGGTGGTGGTGGTGGAGCCGGCCCTGCCCTCGGTCCTGGCGCCCCGCCTCACCAGCCCGCCGCTCGGCGAGATCGTTCTGCCCGACCTGCCGAAGCGCGCAACCGCGCCGGCCGCGGACCGACCTGCCGAACCGATCGGCGTGCGCATCGGCCTCGCCGGCGACCTCGCCGCGGTCACCTGGCCCTGCTGCACCCCGGGGCTGGCGGTCGAGTTGGCGAGCGAGCGCTTGCTCATCGAGGGCGCTTTCGAAGTAGTCCCCGAGAGTCCGGGCAAGGGCGGCTTCCACCACCGGCTGCAGGTCGCGGCGCTGCGCGACGAGGAGGCGGCCACCGACCTGGCGCGGCGGCTGGCGGCGGCGACCGGCCAGAGCGCGGAGGCCCACTACGACCCCAGCGTCGACCTCTACCGCGTGCGGGTGGGCCGCTTCGCCAGCCGTGCCGAGGCCGAAGCGCTCAAGAAGCGCGGCATCCCCGGCCTCGCCGCCGGCTTCCTGGTCGCCGAGCCGGCCCTGGGGCAGGAGGACGTCGGCCTCCTGCTGCGCCAGGGCTCCGAGGTCCGGCGGGTGGGCGGCAGGAGGTTGGTGCTGGTGCCTCCGGAGGGGCAAGCCCTCACCTGGCAAGGCCAGCGCTACCGGGGCCGCCTGGTCGTTCACCTCAACCCAAGAGGCAGCCTCAACGTGGTCAACGAGCTGCCTCTCGAGGGCTATTTGCGGGGGGTGGTGCCCAAGGAGCTGGGGCCGGAGGCCTATCCCCGCCTGGAGGCTCTGAAAGCCCAGGCGGTAGCGGCCCGCACCTACACGTTGCGCAACCTGGGCCTCTTCGAGCTCGAGGGCTACGACCTCTGCGCCACTCCCCGCTGCCAGGTCTACGGTGGTCTCGACGTCGAGCATCCGCTGTCCGATCGCGCCGTGGCGGAGACCGTCGACCAGGTGCTGATCTTCGACGGCCGGCCGATCGAGTCGTTCTACACGGCCAGCTGCGGGGGGCATACCGAGGACGTGAGGGTGGTCTTCCCGAACAAGCGGGCGGCCTATCTGCACGCGGTACCCTGCGTCGAAGCCGGAGAGGTACGCCTCGGGGGCTCACAACGCCCGGGTGCCCTCTTTCCGGCCGGGCTGGCCGAGGCCGTCGAGGCCGCAGAGAGCCGGGGTCAGCTCCAGCGCCAGGAGTTGATCTACCTCTCCCGGCGCAGCGGTGGGCTGGTGGTGCTCGACCAGGGGATCGAGACGCGGCTGGCCCTGCCAGCCAAGGTGGCGACCTTCCGCCGCGACGGCGGGCGCCTGGTCGCCGGGGAGTTGCGCCTGGCCGCCGGCGACCGCCTGGTCGCCCTGCGTTCCGGTGCCCAGCTGCTGGCCCTGCTGCAAGAACAGGAAGCGGCGGCTTTCCCCCGCGACCGCGCCGCGTCGCTGCGCCTGTGGACCCGCACCAAGACCGAAGGGGAGCTGGCGGCACGGGTCTCCGATCGCTTTCCGGGCTTTCCCTTCCGCGGCTTCGAGGTGCTGGAACGCGGTGTCTCGGGACGGGTGGGCAAGCTGCGCCTGCTCGGGTTCGGGGGCAAGTCCGAGGTCGTGACCGGGCTCGAGGTGCGCTTCCTCCTCGACCTGCCCGAGACCCTCTTCACCGTCGAGCGCGACAAGGGAGGCCGGGGCCGTCACAGCTGGGTGTTCAAGGGGCAGGGCTGGGGGCACGGCGTGGGGCTGTGCCAGACCGGGGCCTTCTCCATGGCCGGTCGTGGCGCGAGCTACCGGGACATCCTCGCTCACTACTACCGCAGCGCGCAGCTGGCTCGCGTGCGCCGGAGCTGAGCGGGAACGGTCCGCGGCCGGGAAACACCTATACTGTAGAAGCTCGAGACCCACCACGACACGTCCTTCGAGGAGACTCCCGACATGAGAGCCACCTTCCTGATCCGCGCTTCCCTGCTCGTAGCGACCCTCCTGATCCCGAGCCTGGCTCTCGCCCAGGAGGCTCCCTTGCGGGTGGGACCTCCTGCCGTCGAGACCGTGGCGATCCCCCCGCCCCTGCGCCTCGCCGAGCGCGCCGACGCCGCCCCCCTGGCCTCGCTGGCGCCGGCCCTCGAGCAGGAATCGGCCCGGCTCGCGGCCCTGGCCCTGCGTAACCGCCAGCGCCAGCTGCCGCTGCAGAACGGCATCGCGCGGGATCTGCCCCGCCTCGAGCGCCTGCGGATCCAGCCCGGCGCCGTCCAGCTGTCGCAGCGGGCGGCGGGTGGCCTGCTCGAGCGCACGGCCGAGGGTCGGCTGGTGTGGGGCACCGAAGTGCGGGTAGCGGATGCCTGGCGCCTGCGCCTCCACCTCTCGGCGGTGGCTTTGCCGCCTGGCTCGCGGCTGTGGGTCTGGGGCGAGCAGGAGACGGTGGGCCCCTTCGGCCTCGAGCTCAAGGGCCCGGATGGCGACCTCTGGACGCCCTCGGTCGGCGGCAACGTCATCCGGCTGGAGGTCGAGATGCCGGCTTCGGGCGGTGAAGCCGGCTTCCTGGTCGACCGGGTGCTTCAGCTCTTCGAGCTGGATGCCACCGGCGCGGCCGTGACCGGCCAGTCGGTCGCCGGGGCTCCCTGTCTCGAGGACGTGCAGTGCATCAACAGCTCGGTCTTCGACGTGGTCGACCTCGCCCAGGCGGCCATCGCCCACATCCAGTTCATCGACGGTGGCTCGGGCTTCATCTGCTCGGGCGGTCTGCTCAACGACCAGGCGTCCTCCGGGATACCGTGGTTCCTGACCGCCAACCACTGCTTCGACAACCAGTCCGCGGCCTCGACCCTGGAGGCGTTTTTCGACTTCTTCTCGGCCACTTGCGACGGCGCGGCGCCGAGCCTCGGCTCCCTGCCGCGGGCCAGCGGTTCGACCCTGATGGCCACCGGCTCACTCGGCCTGGGCATGTCGGATTACACCTTCCTGCGCCTGTCGAGCGTGCCCGGCAATCGGGTCTTCCTGGGTTGGAACGCCAACACCGCGGTCACCACCAACGGCACCACCCTGCATCGCATCTCTCACCCCATGGGGTTGAAGCAGCACTATTCGCAGAACCACGTGGACACGGGCGCCATCACCTGCTCGGGAGCACCCCGGCCGACCTTCATCTATGCCACCTACGACACCGGCCTGGGCAACCGAGGCGGCACCTTCGGCGGCAGCTCGGGTTCGCCGTTGATTCGTGCCGGCGGTCAGGTGGTCGGTCAGCTGACCGGTGGCTGCGGCCCCAACCCCAGCGACGGCTGCGACTACGACAACGCCGACGTGGACGGCGCCTTCGCCTCGACCTTCCCCGCGGTCGAGCCCTTCCTCGCCGGCACCGGCACGGGCTGCGTCGCGAACGCCACGACCATGTGTCTGGTCAGCGATCGCTTCCAGATCGAGATCAACTTCAACTCCGGTCCGCCCCAGAACCTCGCCGGCGACGGCATGGTGGTGCCCCTGGGCTCGGACAACTCGGGCATGTTCTACTTCTTCGCCGCGGACAACTGGGAGATGCTGGTCAAAGTGCTCAACGCCTGCCCGCTCAACAACCGCTACTGGGTGTTCTTCGCGGCCACGACCAACGTCGGGTTCACCCTCACGGTCACGGATACCGACAACGGCACCGCCAAGACCTACACCAACCCGATCGGCATGGCGGCGCTGCCGGTGCAGGACACCAACGCCTTCGCCACCTGTCCGTAGGGGAACGCCCGGGCGCGCGCTAGCGGCGGTCCTTCAAGAAGGGCAGCCGCGCGCGCGTCTCGGCCACGACGGCCGGGTCGACCTCGGCCAGCAGCATGGTCTCGCCGCGGGATGCCGAGGCCAGCGTCTCGCCCATCGGGTCGACGATGCGGCTGTCGCCGACGTAGACCAGCCGCCCTCCCTCGCCCACCCGGTTCACCGCCACCACGTAAGCCTGGTTCTCGATCGCCCGCGCCGTGGCGAGGCTCACCCAGTGGTGGCGCCGGGTCTCGGGCCAGTTGGCCACCACCAGGTAGGCGTCCGTCTCCGGGGCCACGGCCCAGAATTCGTCCGCGAAGCGCAGGTCGTAGCAGACGAAGAGGGAGAAGCGTACGCCCTCGATCGAAACCGTCACCCGCTCGCTGCCGGCTTCGAAGTGATCCTGCTCGCCGGCGTAGGTGAAGGGGTGGAGCTTGGCGTAGCGGTGGAGCTCGCCGCCCGGGCCGGCCACCAGCAGGGTGTTGGTCGGCCGCTCGGCTCCGGGGGCCCGCTCGGGCAGCGAGCCCGCGAGCCAGCAGCCCAGGCGCCGGGCCTGGCGGACGAGGAAGTCCGTCGAAGGCCCCCCGGGCGGCTCGGCCGTACGCTCGGTCGCCATCGAGAAGCCGCAGGCGTACATCTCGGGCAGGGTGATCAGGCGGGCGCCGGCCGCGGCAGCCCGCTCGAGCCAAGGTGTGAGCCGGGCGAAGTTGCCCGGTGGGTCTTCCCACAGGATGTCGGTCTGGAGGGCGGCGACGCGCATGACGGGAGGATGGCCGATCGGCAGGCGCCCTGGCAAGCCCTCCGTCGCCCGGGGCCGAGGCTAACCGAAGCTACGTCCAGCCCGCCAGGCCAGCAACCGTTCCACCGCCCGGTCGATCGTCTCCTCGTCCTTGCAGAAGGCGAAGCGGAGCCAGGGGCGGCCGTGCTCTTTGTTGAGGTAGAAGGGGCTGGCCGGGATGGCGGCCACTCCGGCCTGCTCGGGCAGGAGCCGGGACAGCTCGAGGTCGTCGTCGAAGCCCAGGGGCCGGATGTCGGCGAGCACGAAGTAGGTGCCTTCCGGGGCCTGGACGCCGAACCCGGCTTCGGCGAGGCCGCGGCAGAGGCGGTCGCGCCGGCTGCGGTAGCGGGCGAGGTAGTCCTCGAAGTAGTCGTCGCCAGCGGCCAGGGCCTTGGCCATCGCCACCTGGAAGGGAGTCGCCTGGCAGAAGATCACGAACTGATGGGCCGCCCGCAGGGCCTGCGTCAGCTCCGGGGGGCCGCAGCTCCAGCCGATCTTCCAGCCGGTCAGGCTGAAGGTCTTGCCGGCCGAGGAGATGGTCACTGTGCGCTCGCGCATCCCGGGCAGGGAGGCGAGAGGAAGGTGCTCCCCCTCGAAGACCAGGTGCTCGTAGACCTCGTCCGAGACGGCGATCAGGTCGTGCCGGCAGCACAGCTGTGCTACCGCTTCCAACTCGTCGCGGGTGTGCACTCTGCCGGTGGGATTCTGCGGCGTGTTGAGCAGCAGCAGCCGGGTGCGGGGGGTGATCGCCGCCGCCAGCTCGGCCGGGTCGAAGCGGAAGCCCGGCTCGCGCAGGGTGACGGCTCGCACGGTGGCCCCGGCCATCGCGGCCCCGGCCAGATAGGAGTCGTAGAAGGGCTCGAAGAGCACCACCTCGTCGCCGGGATCGCAGAAGGCCTGGAAGGTACAGAACAGGGCCTCGGTGGCGCCAGCGTAGACGGTGACCTCCGCCTCCGGGTCGAAGCTCTGGCCATAGAACCGCTTGCGCTGCGCGGCGATGGCCTCGACCAGCTCGGGGAGGCCAAAGCTGCGGCTGTACTGGTTGCGCCCCGCGCGGATGGCCTCGACGGCGGCTTGCTTGACGAAGTCCGGGCCGTCGAAGTTGGGGGCTCCCTGGCCGAGGTTGATGGCCCCGAAGCGAGTGGCGAGCTGGTTGATTTCCGAGAAGATCGAGGTGCCGAAGCCGGCGACGCGGTGGGCGGGCCGGCTCACGGGTAGTCGTCCAGCTCCTGGAAGGGCAAGCCGCAGGGGTAGAAGAGGTTGAAGACCGGCTGCTCGATTGCCTCGGCGAAGCCCAGGAAGAGCGGTCCGTATTTCTCGATCGGGGAGGTGCCCGTCTCGACCGTCTGGTACTCCTCGACGCTGATTCCCATGGCCTCGGCGATCTCTTGCGGAGCTTTGCCGCGCCGCTCGCGGTGCTGGCGGATCAGCTGCGCGGCCTGACCGGCCTTGCAGTCGGCGAAGCGCCCGCTCTCGGCGAGCAGGCGCGAGGTCGGAGTCTCGAGGGAGATGGCGATCTGTGCCAGGCGGTGGCCCCAGTCCTCGGCCGGCGTGGTGCCCGCTTCGATGTCCTGGTACTCGGCGGCCGGAATGCCCAGCCGGGTAGCGGTCTCCTCGACCGTCAGCCCCTTCTTCTCACGTTCTTTCCTGAGGACGTCGCCTTGCTTCATGGGTCGGATCTCCCCTCCGGTTGGTGGGTCCCTCAGTGGCGGCGCCGGGCTTCGGCCGGTCGCCCGAAGGATACTCCCTAAGGATGCATTGCCACGCTCTGGCGTGACAGTGCACTATAGGAGAGATCGCCTTGCACACGCCTTGCTAGATAAGGGTCGCAACCCTGGTCTTCTCGGCAGGTCTCGGCTTCTGAATGAAGTTCTACCCATGAATTTTATGGGAAAGAGTGCGAAATATGGGTATCCCTGGCTATTCGAAAGGGATCTAGCTGGAGCAGTCGATGATCGAAGTGACTTTGAGTCTGAAGCCAACCGGGCCGGAGGGGCCGGCCCGGTCTGGAGCCTCGACAGGCTCGGAGAATTGCAGAACCACACCGTGACGAGGCGTTGACGTCAACCGAGGAGGTCCTACCATGTCCGAACCCGTAGCAAAGCTTCCAAACCCTGATACGAGCGCTGCCGAGCCGGTGGATTCATCGGCGATGTCCCGGCGCAGCCTGCTCGGCGGCATGGGCGCCCTGGCTGCCGCTGCCACCGCCGGCTCGCTGCCCGCGGTGCTCGCGCCGACGACGGCCGAGGCCGAGATCGGCCCGGTGCTGGGCGCCAACCGCCTCGCCGTCGCCGTCGCCAAGCGCCAGGAACTGATGGCCCGGATGCAGGCCGTGGGCTCTACCGCCCACCCCGATAACGGCGACGAGGCCCGCTATCCCAACTTGATCGGCAGCTACTCCAAGGGCATGCCCCACAACGCCATCGGCGAAGTGCGGCCTGCGGCCTACTCCAAGTTCGTCAAGGCCCTCAACTCCGGGCTCAACGCCGACTTCGAGGCTATTCCCAGGGGAGGCGCTCGCCCGCAGACCAGCCCACAGTCTGGCCTGTCTTTCGACCCCGAGGGCAATGATCCCCACCAGTTCGTGCAGCCCCCGGCGCCGGCCTTCGCCAGCGCCGAAGAGGCGGGCGAGATCGTCGAGAACTACTGGATGGCCCTGCTGCGGGACACCCGCTTCACGGACTATGCCGAGAGCGACCTCGCCCACGCCGCCGCGGACGAGCTTTCCGGCCTCACCGACTTCCGTGGCCCGAAGGAAGGCGGCGTGGTCACGCCGCAGACCCTGTTCCGGGACGTTCTGCCCGGTTGCACCACCGGCCCCTACATCTCCCAGTTCATGCTCCTGGGCACGCCCTTCGGCACTGAGTACGTCGAGCGGCGCCAGCGCACCTTGGTCAAGGGCAGCGACCACATGACCAATTTCGCGGACTGGCTCGCGGTGCAGAACGGCAACGTGCCGACCTCGGCCAGGTTCGACTCCGTGCGCCGCTACCTGAGAAACGGCCGCGACCTTTCGGAGTGGGTCCACATCGACGTGCTGTTCCAGGCCTACTTCAACGCCTGCCTGATCCTCGGCACCCCGCCGGAGCCGGGCAACTTGCCCACCGGCGGCGGCCTGGGTGCGCCGCTCAACCCGGGCAACCCCTACGTCGGCTCGCTCACCCAGGCCCCCTTCGCCACCTGGGGCCCCCCCTTCATCAAGGCCACCCTTTGCGAGGTCGCCTCTCGCGGTTTGAAGGCCGTCTGGTGGCAGAAGTGGTTCGTGCACCGCCGCCTGCGCCCGGAGGCGTTCGCCGGCCGCGTCCACGTGCACCTCTCCGGCCTGGCGGACTACCCCATCCACTCCGACGTGCTCAACTCCGAGGTTCTCGACCGGGTGTGGAGCAAGACTGGGTCCTGGCTGCTGCCCATGGCCTTCCCCGAGGGGAGCCCCACCCACCCCGCCTACGGTGCGGGCCACGCCACCGTCGCCGGTGCCAGCGTTACCATCCTCAAGGCGTTCTTCGACGAGAATTACGTGATCCCCAACCCGGTGGTCCCCAACGGCAACGGCACCAAGCTGGTGCGCTGGGAGGGCGAGCCCCTGACCGTCGGTGGCGAGCTCAACAAGATCGCCTCCAACGTCGCCACCGGCCGCAACATCGCCGGCGTGCACTGGCGCTCGGACGCCCTCGAGTCGCTGCGGCTCGGTGAAGCAGTGGCCATCGCCCTGCTGCGCGACCACAAGTCCTGCCTCCACGAGCAGGGCAGCTTCACCTTCACCAAGTTCGACGGCACCACCATCACCATCTAGTAGCTCGCGCCGGAGCCCATCCCTTTCCAGGGTTGGGCTCCGGCAGCTTCCCCGCCTCGCGACCGGCGCGATACGATCTCCCTCCGTGCCGGCGTTCCGCCGCGTATCCCGTAAGAGGGCTTCCTCATGCCAGCGACCGTCTCCGCGAGCCTCGAAGCAGGAGTGGACTTCTCTCTCTCCGCAGAGCAGCGCGCCATCCAGGAGCTCGCGCGCGACTTCGCGGCGCGGGAGATCGACCCCATCGTCGACGAGATCGACGAGGCCCAGCGCTTCCCCCGCGAGGTGATGGCCAAGGCCGGGGAGCTGGGTTTCCTCGGTGTGCTTTTCCCCGAGGAGCTGGGGGGAGCCGGGCTCGGCTACGTCGAGTACGTGCTGGTGGTCACCGAGCTGTCGAAGGTGGACCCTTCCGTGGGCATCAGCGTCGCCGCGCACAACTCTCTGTGCACCAATCACATCTACAAGTTCGGCGACCCCGAGCAGCGCCGTCGCTGGGTCACTCCCCTGGCCAGCGGCCGGAAGATCGGCGCCTGGGGCCTGACCGAGGCCGGCTCCGGCTCCGACGCCGCAGCCGCCCGCACCAGCGCCCGACCGGCGGACGGTGGCTGGGTCTTGAACGGCGCCAAGGCCTTTTGCACCCACGGCTCGGTGGGCGACATCTGCGTGGTGTTGGCGGTGACCGAGCCCGAGGCCCCCAAGGGCAGGAACCTCTCGGCCTTCGTGCTCGAGAAAGGGATGGCAGGCTTCCGGCCTGGCAAGAAAGAGAACAAGCTCGGCATCCGCGCCTCGGACACCGCCGAGGTGGTGCTCGAGGACTGCTTCGTGCCCGAGGACCACCTCCTGGGCGAGCGGGGCGACGGCTTCCGTCAGGCCCTGGCCGTGCTCGACGGCGGCCGCATCTCGATCGCCGCCCTCGGCCTGGGCACGGCCATCGGTGCCTTCGACGCCGCTCGCCGCTACGCCAAGGAGCGCGAGCAATTCGGCCAGCCGATCGCGAGCTTCCAGGCGATCCAGTTCGCGCTCGCCGACATGGCCACCCGCATCGCCGCTGCCGAGGCCCTGACCCTCGCGGCTGCCGCCGAGATGGACCGCACCGGGAAGGTGACCCTCAAGGCGTCCGAGGCCAAGCTGATGGCCGGCGAGGCCGCCGTCTTCTGTGCCGAGCGCGGGGTGCAGATCCACGGCGGCTACGGCTTCATCAAGGACTATCGGGCCGAGAAGTACTACCGCGACGCCAAAATCTGCACCATCGGTGAGGGCACCAGCGAGATCCAGCGCCTGGTGATCGCCCGCCAGATGCTCAAGGGCGCCTCGGCATGAGCGTTGACAAGGGCGGCGGGATCTCCTTCGAGCCGTTGCTCGAAGGGGTACGAGCCCGCCGGTCACGCGCCCTGGGCCGGGCCATCTCGCTGGTGGAAGATGGCCGGGAGGGGGCGGCGCGGCTGATCGCGGCGATCTACGGCGAGGTCGGCCGGGCCCGGGTGGTGGGCGTCACGGGCCCTCCTGGGGCGGGCAAGAGCACCCTGGTCGACCGCCTGGCCCGCTTCGCCCGTGGGCGGGGGGAGACGGTGGGCATCCTGGCTGTCGACCCCACCAGCCCCTTCTCGGGCGGCGCCATCCTGGGCGACCGCATCCGCATGCAGGGCTTGGCCACCGACCCCGGGGTGTTCATCCGCTCGATGGCCACCCGGGGGGCGATGGGCGGGCTGTCCCGTGCCACGCCGGACGCCGTCGACCTGCTCGACGCCGCCGGCTTCGACTGGGTGCTGGTCGAGACCGTGGGTGTGGGCCAGGACGAGGTGGACGTGGTGAGGATGGTCGAGACGGTGGTGCTGGTCACCGTCCCGGGCCTGGGCGACGACATCCAGGCGATCAAGGCCGGGGTGATGGAGATCGCCGACCTCTTCGTGGTCAACAAGGCGGACCGCGAGGGGGTGGAGCGCACGTGTCGCGATATTGAGATGCTGCTCTCCCTGGCGCCGGCCGCGACCTGGCATCCGCCGATCGTGCGCACCGTGGCCAGCCGCGGCGAGGGCATCGAGGAGCTCGCCCAGGGTATCGAGGCGCACCGCGGCCACCTGATCGAGACCGGCGAGCTCGCGGCGCGGCGCCGAGCCCAGTTGCGCCTGAGGGTGGAGACGATCCTGAAACAGCGAGTCCTGATGGCCGCGGACCGTGGCGACCGCCTGGTGCGGGAGATCGACCAGGCCTTCGCGGCCGGTCGGGATCCCTATCGAACCGCCGACCACCTCTTCGCCGAGGTGGTGGAGGAGGAGGTCGCCGGGAGGCACCCATGATCGAGGGCCTGGACCACATCGGCATCGCCGTCGCCTCGCTCGACGAGGCGCGGAAGTTCTACGAGGGCCTGGGCTTGACGGTGGCCCACGTCGAGGAGCTGGCCGCCGAGGGGGTGCGGGTGGCGGTGATCCCCTGCGGCAGCACGCGCATCGAGCTGCTGGAGCCGCTGTCGCCGGACTCGGTCGTGGGCCGCTTCCTGGCCCGCAGGGGCCCCGGGGTTCACCACCTCTGCTTCGCCACCGGCGACGTCGATGGCGACTCCGAGCAGCTGCGGGCGAAGGGCCTCGAGGTCCTGCGCGAGCAGCCCACCGAAGGCGCCGAAGGCTGCCGGGTGCAGTTCGTCCACCCGAAGAGCACGGGCGGCGTGCTGGTCGAGCTGTCCGAGCGGCCGACTCAGAACTGCACGTAGGCCAGGAAGTACTCGGCGGGTTCGATCTTCTTGTAGGCCAGGTCCTCGGCCTTGTCGAGGGTCAGCTCGAACTGGCCGGCACGCTCGCGTCCGTTCGACAGCATCAGCACGTCGAGGCTGCTGACCTTGCCCTCGTGGCGGTTCTTGACGTCCACCAGAGCTGCCGCCACCGCGCGCAGGGCGTCGAAGACGGCGGCCTCAGAGTCGGTCTTCAGCTCGACCAGGGCGCGGTTGGGCTTGGTGCCCTGGAAGACCCGGGTCCCTGGGAAGCCGTCGCGCACCAGCATCCGCTCGAGGTCACGGGCGGCGTCCTCGGCGGGAAAGGGGCGGCGAGTCATGCTCAGGAGGTCGGGATAGCCGGCACGAGTGCGGCCCACGGTCGGCGGTCCGGTTTCGGAGAGGGGGCTCTCTGCCCGGCGCGCCTGCGGCAGGTTCTCGGGGGAGGGCTGGCGGTCGCGGATCAGGGCGCCCATCTCCCGGCGCTCCTGCTCCTCCTTCGCCTTCTGGCGTTGGCGGGCGGTCTGGGTCTGGGCGCCGACCTGCTCGGTCTTGCCCTGCTCGATCACGACCGCCTTGCCGAGGTTGTCCTGGTTCGCCTTCTCGGTCCTCGCGACGTCGATCTCGGAAAGCTTGAGGAAGGTCTGGGTCCCGTTCGCCAGGGTGATGATGGCTCGGTCCCCCTCCACTCGGTACTTCTCCTTGGCCGGCAGCGAGGAGCCGTCCTTGAGATAGATGGTGTAGGCGAGGGCCGGGCCGGCCAAGGCCAGGAGGGCGAGACAAAAGGCGACGAGGACGTTGCGGCGCATCGGGGGGCCTCCAGGGTCGTGCGCTATCATACGCGCCGATCATGTTCCGCGCCCACGCTCACGACGCCCTGCTGGTGCTCGAGGATGGCTCGGTCTTCCCCGGGCGGGCCGTCTCACCCGGCACCCGTTTCGCCGAGGTGGTGTTCAACACCTCGATGACCGGCTACCAGGAGATCCTGACCGACCCTTCCTACCGTGGCCAGATCGTGGTCATGACCCAGCCACACATCGGCAACTACGGCGTTGCGGCCCAGGTGGCGGAATCGAGCCGGATCTGGGTCGAGGGCTTCGTGGCCCGGGCCTTCACGGCGCGCCCCTCGGGTGTCGGCTGGGAAGAGGGCCTGCTCACCTACCTGAAGCGCGAGAAGGTGCCGGCGATCGACGGCATCGACACCCGTGCCCTGGTGCGTCACCTGCGCCAGCATGGAGCCTTGCGGGGCGTGGTGACCACCGAGCGTTCGCAGGTCGATGCTCTGGTGGCCGAGCTCGCCGACTTTCCCACCATGGCCGGGCGGGCCCTGGTCGACGAGGTGACCAGCTCCGAGGTCTACACCGTGCCGGCCCTGGAGGAGGAGAGGGCCCACCTCGCGGTCTACGATTTCGGGGTCAAGACCAACATCCTGCGCTCCCTGGCCCTGCGCGGCGCGCGCCTGACGGTGCTGCCCGCGCACACCTCGGCCGCGACCTGCCTGGGCCTGGACGTCGATGGGGTGGTGCTCTCGAACGGCCCGGGTGACCCCGAGCCCCTCGAAGGGATCATCGACACCGTGCGCACCCTGGTCGCCTCGGATCTGCCGGTCTTCGGCATCTGCCTCGGCCACCAGCTCCTCGGGCTGGCCCTGGGCGCCCGCACCTTCAAGCTCAAGTTCGGCCACCACGGCGGCAACCAGCCGGTCAAGGACTTGACGACGGGCCGGATCGCGATCACCAGCCAGAACCATGGCTTCGCCGTCGATCCGGCCACTCTGCCCGCGAGCTGCCGGCCCAGCCACCTCAACTTGAACGACGGCACCCTCGAAGGCTTCGAGATCGCCGGCAAGCCCGTCTCCGCCGCGCAGTACCACCCCGAGGCCGCACCCGGCCCGCACGACGCCTCCCCCCTCTTCGACCGCTTCCTCGCCCAGGTCCGGCACGGCGTACCGGCATGAAGCCGCGCCTGCCGCTCGAGCTCGAGCTGGCGTGGCGTTTCGCCCGCGGCCGGGAGAGCGGACTGCTGGCGGGCACGGCACGGGCCGCCCTGGTGGGGGCAGGGCTGGGTGTGGCCTCCCTGGTGATCGCCATGGCCCTGATGACCGGCTACAGCGAGGATCTGCGCACCAAGCTGTTGGGGGGCAACGCGACGGTGGGGATCTTTCCCCTCGACGACCCGCAGCTCGGCCTCTCGCCGGCCGAGCTGCAGCAACTGGCCTCGCTGCCAGGAGTGACGGCCGTCGGCCACGTGCTCTACCGCCAGGGGCTGCTGGGTCGGGGACTTTCCGGGGCGGGAGCGGTGGACGTCACGCTGCGGGGGGTGGACCCCGGCGCCGACCGGCGCGCCACCCCGGAACAGCTCGCCAGGGGGCCGGATGGCGTGCCCGGCGCGGTGCTCGGTGACGAGCTGGCGCGGCGGCTCGGTGTTGTCGCGGGGGAGAAGGTGGTGCTCACCGCCTTCGAGGCTCCCGCTGGCGGGCGGCCTCGGTTCCACTTCCAGAGCCTGCGGGTGGCGGGGACCTTCAAGAGTGGCTTCGCCGAGTTCGACCAGTCCTGGGCCTTGATCGACCGCGAGACCCTCTCCCGGATCGCCAGCGCCGGGCCGCGGGCCTTCTACGAGCTGGCGCTCTCGGACCCGGCCTCGGCGCCGGGGATCGCCGACGCGGTGCGGGGTTTTCTCGGGGAGCGCTTCGGCGTCTCCGACTGGCGGGACCTCAACCGGGAGCTGTTCGCGGCCCTGGCGCTCCAGAAGCGGCTGCTCTTCCTGGTGCTCGGGCTGATCGTGCTGGTGTCGACCTTCAACGTCGCCTCGACCCTGGTGGTGCTGGTGCGCGAGCGGATGCGGGACCTCGGAGCCCTGGCTGCCATGGGGCTCGGGCCGGGCTCCTTCGCCACGGTGTTCGTGCTGTGCGGCGGCTTCCTGGGGCTGGTGGGCACGGCCGCGGGCATCCTGGGCGGTAGTCTGGTGTGCTGGGTGCTGACCCGCTGGGAGCTGATCCGTTTCGACTCGGAGGTCGCAGCGGTCTATTTCTTGAGCTCGGTGCCCTTTCGCGTCGACCTGGGGGACCTGGCGGCGATCAGTGGCCTGGCTCTTGCTTTGACTCTCGCGGTCTGCCTCCTACCAGCCATCCGGGCGGCACGCATCGAACCGGGAAGTGCCCTGCGGGCGTAACGGATCAGACCCCTCGAGCGTATTGTCTTCGTGACCGGAACCTGGGTGATGTCAGCACCGCAACCCGACCTCACCGTCGCCCTCTCGAGCTCCAACCCCTGGGCTTGGGTGGCGGCGATCCGCCTGGCCCTGCGCCGGGCCGGCCGTCCCCAGACCGAGATCGAAGAGTTCAGCGACGAGGCCCTCGAGGACCCCCGCCCCGACGCCGTGCGCAAGGTCTGCGAGCGCTGGGCGCGGGTCGAGCACGCGTAGGATCCCCAACCAAGCCGACCGCAATCCCGTCGCAAATGCGGCTCCCCGTGGCCGCCCTCCGGTGTAGGGACGGACCAACGCGTCCGCCCTCCTCGCCGAGGGGCAGGCACGGGGGCCTGCCCCTACCGCAGGTATTTCCCAAAGAACGCCAACGTCTTCGCCCAGGCATCCTCGGCGGCGTCCTGCTTGTAGCGGCCTCCGGAGGGGTTGGCGAAGGCGTGGTCGGCCCCCTCGTAGACGTGGATCTCGGCGCTCTTGCCGGCCGCCTTCAGGGCCGCCTCGAATTGCCGGACCCCCTCCACCGGGATGCCCTTGTCGAGGGCGCCGAAGATCCCCAGGATCGGGCTCTTGAGCCCTCCCAGCTTCGCCGGGTCGGTCTCGACCCGGCCGTAGTAGATCGTCGCGGCGTCGATCTGGTCGGGGGCCAGGAGGGCCGTGCGCAGTGACCAGCCACCACCGAAGCACCAGCCGATCACGCCCACTTTCTTGGCGCCAGCGGTCCCCCGGAGGTAGGCGATGGCCCCGCGCAGGTTGTCCTCGATCTGGGCCGTGCGCCCCTGGCTGCCCTGGGCGAGAGCCCGGGCCTCCTCGGGGGTGGCGCCGGCCTTGCCCTCGTAGAGGTCCACGGCCAGGGCCACGTAGCCCTCGCCGGCGAGCTGGCGGGCCATGGACTCGATGTTGGCGTTCAACCCCCACCATTCATGGATCACCACCACGCCGGGCGCGCCCGCCGGGGCTCCCTTGGGCCGGGCGAGGAAGCCGGTGATGGGCTTGCCCTCGACCGTGGCGTAAGCGACACGGGAGTCTTCCACCGCGCCGCGCGGTGCCATTGTGGCCGCCGGGCTGGCGGTGGGAGCGTCGTGACGGTGCTCCTGGGCCATTCGGTCGAGGTGGTCGTCGGCGAGAGCGGGGACGAGGAACAGGGTGGTGGCGAGGGCGAGAGCGGTTGTCTTCATGGTCGAGCCTCCTCGGGGCGATAGACTAGCGGACTCGGGCTCGCCTCGATCCAGGGGAGCCCCTCCCGACAACGAGGTTCACCAACGTGGAGCAGATCCGCAACTTTTGCATCATCGCCCACATCGACCACGGCAAGTCGACGCTCGCCGACCGGTTGATCCAGCGCTGTGGCGGCGTCGATGCCCGCGACTTCCGGGACCAGATCCTGGACTCGATGGACATCGAGCGCGAGCGGGGCATCACCATCAAGAGCAACACCATCACTCTGCCCTACACGGCGAAGGACGGCAAGACCTACCAGCTCAACCTGATCGACACGCCGGGCCACGTGGACTTCTCCCACGAGGTGCGGCGGTCGCTGATGTCCTGCGAGGGTGCCTTGTTGCTGGTGGATGCTTCCCAGGGCGTGGAAGCCCAGACCCTGGCCAACCTCTACCTCGCACTCGAGCACGACCTCGAGATCATCCCGGTGATCAACAAGATCGACCTGCCGGCGGCCGACCCCGAGCGCATCCTCGAGGAAATCGACCAGGACTTGGGCCTCGACCCCTTCGAGGCGGTCAAGGTCTCGGCCAAGCTGGGCACCGGCATCGACGACCTGCTCGAGGCCATCGTCACCAAGCTGCCGCCGCCCAAGGGCGACCCGGAGGGCCCGACCAAGGCCTCCCTCTTCGACGCCCAGTACGACGCCTACCGTGGCGCCGTGATGCTGGTGCGGGTGCGCGACGGCGCGATCCGGCCGGGCATGAAGATGCGTCTGATGCACTCGCAGGAGGACCATCCGGTGGAGGAGGTCGGCCTGCTGCGCTTGAAGCGGGTGCCGGTCGAGCAGCTGACGGCGGGGCAGGTGGGTTACGTGATCGCCGGCATCAAGAGCCTCTCCGGCCTCGCCATCGGCGACACCATCACCGACGCCAACCGCCCGGCCGCCGAGCCGATCCCCGGCTACAAAGAGGCGAAGCCGATGGTCTTCTCCTCCCTCTACCCGGTCAACAACGACGAGTACGAGGACCTCGCCAAGGCCCTCGAGAAGCTCAAGCTCAACGACGCCGCCCTGACCTACGAGAAGGACTCCTCCTCGGCCCTGGGCTTCGGCTTCCGGTGCGGCTTCTTGGGTCTGCTGCACTTGGACGTGGTCCAGGAGCGCCTGGAGCGGGAGTTCGACCAGTCGCTGATCCTCTCGGCTCCCTCCGTGCGCTACCGCATCGAGCTGTCGGACGGCTCGGTCGAGGAGATCGACAATCCTTCCCATTACCCGGATCCGGCCAAGATCGACCGGGCTTTCGAGCCCTATATCCTGGGCAACATCCTGATGCCGGAGCGCTACGTGGGCACGGTCATGGAGCTGTGCCGCGAGCGGCGGGGGGTCAACACCACCTTCAAGTACCTGGCCGCCGGGCGGGTGGAGCTGTCCTCCGAGCTGCCGCTCGCCGAGGTGCTCTTCGACTTCTACGATCGTCTCAAGAGTCTGACCCAGGGCTACGGCTCCCTCGACTACGAGGAGCTCGACCTGCGCGAGACCGATCTGGTCAAGGTGGACATCCTGGTCAACGGCGAGAAGGTGGACGCCCTCTCGCAGCTGGTGCACCGGGAGAAGGCCCGGCCCCGGGCGCTGCGCTACTGCGAGCGGCTGGCCGAGACGATCCCCCGCCAGCAGTACAAGATCGCCATCCAGGGCACCATCGGCGGCCAAGTGATCGCCCGCACCACCATCAACGCCTTCCGCAAGGACGTCACGGCGAAATGCTATGGTGGTGACATCACGCGCAAGAGAAAGCTGCTCGAAAAGCAGAAGGAAGGCAAGAAGCGGATGAAGATGGTGGGGTCGGTGGAGATCCCCCAGAGCGCGTTCGTGGCCGTGCTCAAGACCGACGAGGGGGGCTGATGAAGACGGAGATTCACGAGTACGAAGGGGAAGGGGTCGTCGTCCGCTGGGATAAGGCCCGCTGCATCCACGCCGCCGAGTGCGTCCGCGGCCTGCCGTCGGTCTTCGCCGCGGGGCGGCGCCCCTGGGTGCAGCCGAACCAGGCCACAACCGCCGAGGTGCTGGTGGTGGTGGCTCGCTGTCCGACCGGCGCCCTCCAGGCCGAACGGCGCGACGGCGCTCCGGCCGAGGAGGTCCCCGGCGTCAACACGGTGGAGATCCGCCCCGACGGCCCCCTCTACCTGCGCGGGGACATCGCCATCATCGACGCCGCCGGCGAGGAGGTGGCGCGGGCCACGCGCCTGGCGCTCTGCCGCTGCGGCGCCTCCGAGAACAAGCCCTTCTGCGACGGCAGCCACTCGCGGGTCGGGTTCACCGATGGCGGTGGAGTCGAGACCGTCAAGCTCCGGCAGGATGACGCCCTGACCGCGACCGGTCTCAGGCTGGTGCTGCGGCCCAACGGCCCGGTGTTGGTCGAAGGGCCGGTGCGGGTCGTCACGGCCGCCGGCGAGACCGCCTGCGAGGGCAACCGGGGAGCCCTCTGCCGCTGCGGCGCCTCGGCCACCAAACCCTTCTGCGACGGCACCCACAACAAGATCGGCTTCGAGGCCCCGGGCTAGCGGCTGAAACCTCATCGCTGCCTCGTGCATCGAAGTGCGAACCGCTGGTCCTGCGGCGGCGTAGACCTTTGATGCCATGAGCCCCTTGCCCTTCGAGCCCCATCCCGGTTTTCCCTATCGACTCGGAGCGCTGGTCGGCGAGGGCGCGATGGGCAGCGTGTACCGCGCCGTCGAGGTTGGCCTCGACCGGCCGGTCGCGATCAAGGTGCCGAAGCCACAGCTGCTCGCCGGTGGTGACAGCAAGAGCGGTGAGGAGTACCGGCGCCGCTTCCTGCTCGAAGCGCGGGCCGCTGCCGCCCTCTCCCACCCAGGTGTGGCGACGATCTACCGCATCGGGGAGGAGGGCGGTTTGCCCTTCATCGCCATGGAGTGGCTGGAGGGGCGCTCCCTCGAGCGAGTGCTCGAGGAGAGGGGACCCCTCGCCCCCACCGAGGTGGTGAGGCTGGGCGCCGCGCTGCTCGACGCCCTGGAGGCGGCCCATCGGGCCGGCATCGTCCACCGCGACGTCAAGCCCGCCAACCTGATGCTGCTGGCTGACGGACGGCTCAAGGTCACCGACTTCGGCATCGCTCGCTGGACCGGCAGCGACCTGGTCCGCACCCAGACCGGCTCGGTGTTTGCGACCCCCAGCTACGCATCGCCGGAGCAGCTGCGCGCCGAGCCCCTGGACGGCCGCTCCGACGTGTTCGCCGTCGGTGTGGTGCTCTTCGAGCTGCTCACCGGCCGTCTGCCCTTCGACGGGGCGGGCTTCTTCGAAATGGCAGCCGCCATCTTGCAGAAGGAGCCCCTCTCCTTATCGGCCCTGCGTCCCGAGCTGCCGGCTGGCCTGGTGGCGGTAGTGGAGAGAGCTCTGGCCAAGCGGCGGGAGGAGCGCTACTCCTCGGCCGAGCAGATGGCGGGGGCACTCACCGGCGCCCTCGGCCCGGCCCGGACGGCCCCGGCCGCGCCCACAGTCCGCGAGCGTCCGGGCCTCCCCTCGAGACCTGCCGCCCCGCCGACCTTCGAAGGGTTGCCCCCTGGGCCGGCCGCTGCTGCCTTGGAGGTGGCTTCACGCTGGCCCGGCCGGCAGCTGGGGCACCAGCAGTTCCGTCCCCTGCTCGAGAAGCTCCTCGATCACCCCCTGCACGCTCCGGCCTTCACCGGTCTGGCCCGGCTCGGGGCCGCACGGCTGTGGATCGCGGGCGGCGTGGTGCTCGGTGCCCTGGACGCGGAGGGAGACCTCGTGGACGACGAGGTGCTCGAGGCCCTGGTCGCGAGCGGGGAGGCTGCGCTCCACCCTCTGCCGGCGGACTTGCCACCGGCCCTGGTGATCCTCCTGGCCGGCTTTCATCGCCCAGCTCGCCTGCGCCAGGAAGGTCTCGATTCGACCTTCGTAAACCTGCCCGCTCTGGCCGCCCGGCTCGAGAGGGAGGGCCACCAGGGGGTCCTGTGCCTCGACGGGCCGGCGGGGACAGCCTGGGTGCTGCTGGTGGAAGGCCGTCCGGCGGCGCAGCTGTTCGCCGGAGACTGGGCGGGCTTGCCCCTGGACCGCCCGTGGCAGGAGCTGGTGGAGGCGGTGCCGGTGACCGCACGCTTGGAAGATCCGAGCGGCGATGCATGCTTCCCTTCGTACCGCAGGCAGTTCCGTGATCTGGAGGTGCCCGTGGCGCCGGGTAGGCCGCCGGCCGTGCCAACCGGGACGAGCGGTGCGTCACCTCCCACCCTCGACCTGAGACGTGACCCCGTGTGGCGCTTCCTGACCTTCGCCACTCTGGAGCTCGGGCCCTTCTTCGCCGAGCGCGAGCGAACGGCACGTTGGAAGTACCTGGCCGAGTGGTGGCAGGAAGTGGCGAGCGTCCGCCTGCACCACGACCTGGTTCGCCCGGACAGCGGCGGGGAAGACTCCTTCGACTTGGTCACCTTCGATCCCAAGGGCAAGGTGCTGCACGTGTGCCGCCGGCGGGCGAGAGTGGGGCTTCCGGAGCTCCAGGCCTTTCGGGCAGACGTGGTATCGGCCAAGGAGGCTCGCTCCAAGACCGGAGATATCGGCGGCGCGCTGCTCGTGGCGCGCGCCTTCGAGCCGGAGGTTCTCGGCGCCTATCGGCAGGGGGAGGCTCATTCCGGCTCGGGCAAATGGCTGTCGATCGAGGAGAGCTTCACCGGCTACGAAGGCTTCGTGAGAGTGGGAGCCCGCCGTGGCTTCCACCTCTTGCTGGTCGAAGAAGGCGACGAGAGCTTCCGCATCCTGCTGCCTTGACCCTGGTCGGCGAGGCTGGCGGAACCACCAGACCGCGTGATCCCGTGGTTGCACCATGAGTCCTTGGATTGCCATTTTCAACTGCTATAAGAGATGTGTATCATGCGTTCCGGGTCGGTTTCACCCCGGGTCGGTCGCTCCGGTCCGGCACTCACCAGCCATCTCGACACGGAGGCCATCATGACTCGGACCCTCGTCTCTCGTCTGTTGCTCGTCGCGCTCGTTCTCGGAGTCATCGGACTGCTGCTGCCGGCGCCTGCGGACGCCTGCTCCGGAAAGTGCGTGCGGGTGCCCGGTACGTTCTGTCGCTACTGCGCCGATGCCGGCTTCGAAACCGGTGTGCTCTGTCAGGACAGCGGCGGCTGCGGTTGCTTCTACATCCAATGCGCCTCTTCGACGCCCAACCTCCCCGAGGGGGACGACACGCCGATCTTCTCGTCACTGGAAGCGGCGGAGCAGTGTCAGGGTGCCGCCGAGCCCGCGGTCGAGGAGGCATTCCTCACCACTCTCGCCAGCGCTCCCGCGTCGAACTGAGTCTTCGTTCTCCGGCCCCCTGGTGTGACCGGGAGCGACCCGGCCACACCACTCGAGAGCCTCGCACCTGCTAGGCTGCCTGCCGATTGGCCGGATCGACGACGATCCAGAAAGAGGCGGCGACCGTGCGCAAGCCCTTGATCGAGAAGCTGTATGCACACCTCAGCTGGGCCGATGACCTAACCCTCGAGTCCTTGCGAGCCGCAGCCGAGCTGCCGGCTCAGGCGTTGGGGCTCTATGCCCATGTGGTCGCGGCGGAGCTGGTGTGGCTGGGTCGGCTCGAAGGGGAGACCGCGAGCCTGCCGGTATGGCCTCGTTGGAGTGTGGCCGAGTGCGCCGGTCACTCCGCGCGAGCCCAGGAAGGCTTCGTGGCCCTGCTCGCGCGGACCAGCGAAGAGGACCTGGGCCGCAACGTCCACTACGCCAACAGTGCAGGCCAGGAGTTCGATACGCCGATCGGCGAGATCCTGGTCCACGTGGCCCTCCACGGCAGCTACCACCGAGGCCAGATCGCCCTGCTGCTGCGCGAGGCCGGAGAGCAGCCCGCCGCCACCGACTACATCGCCTACGTCAGGGGAGTGGCGGCGGCGACTCGGCGATGAGCAGATCGGTTTTGGAAAAGTCGGCGCCGGTGAAGAGGAGCGGGCGTCCGGCGAGCTTGGCCGTGGCGTAGGCGAGGCAATCGCCCAGGTTCAAAGCCGCCGGGTGCCTGCCTTTGCCAAAGCGGCGGTGGGCATCCGCAGCCTCGTGCCAGTGATCCTCGCCGAACGGGATGATCGTGATCTGGTACTCAGCCAGGAAGCGATCGAGAGCTGCTTCCCCCCAAGGGCCCAATCGGTTCCGTAGCACGATCGACGTCTCGAGGAGGGTCGGTGCTCCGACACCGATCACGTCGGTCTCTCTCAGTCGAGCGAGCAAGCCCTTGAAACCGGGTTCCTCGCGAAGGATGGCCACGATGGCGGAGCTGTCGAGGATCACACGCCGTCCGGTCCCAGGCCGAGGATCTCTTCCTCCTCGGCTTTGGTAAGGACGCGGCCCAGCTCCCCCGGCGGGACGTTCGGCCAGATTTCCTCGCGCAGATAACGCAGGAAGCGCTCTTCGCGATCCTGGCGTTGCAGGCTCTTCAGCGCCAAACGCTCCTTGCGCTCGGCCAGCGCCTTGCGCACGGCTTCGGTCTTGGTCTCGCCGGTCATCTCGGCGACCTCCTCCACCAGCGTCTCGACCGCGCTGTTCTTCAGGTTGAGGGCCATGGAGGCATTGTCGAGACGATGGTGGAAAAAGTCAAGTTTGGTGGAATCCTCTCAGTGCACCAGCTTCCGGTACTTGATCCGGTGGGGCTGGTCGGCGTCGGTGCCTAGACGGCGGTGGCGGTCGGCCTCGTAGTCCTGGTAGTTGCCCTCGAACCACACCACCTGGCTGTCACCCTCGAAAGCCAGGATGTGGGTGGCGATGCGGTCCAGGAACCAGCGGTCGTGGCTGATCACCACGGCGCAGCCGGCAAAGGAAAGCAGGGCCTCCTCCAGCGCGCGCAGGGTGTCGACGTCGAGGTCGTTGGTCGGCTCGTCGAGCAGCAGGACGTTGCCGCCGCTCTTGAGCAGCTTGGCGAGGTGCAGGCGGTTGCGCTCGCCGCCGGAGAGGTCCCGCACCTTCTTCTGCTGGTCCGGGCCGCGGAAGCCGAACTGTGACAGGTAGGCCCGGGAGTTGACCTCCTTCTTGCCCACCCAGATCAGGTCCCGGCCTTCGGAGATCTCCTCCCACACGGTCTTCTCGTCGGAGAGGGCCTCCCGGCTCTGGTCCACGTAGGCCAGGGCCACCGTCTCGCCGATCCGTAGCTCCCCCGAGTCCGGCTTCTCCTGGCCCACCAGCATGCGGCAGAGCGTCGTCTTGCCGGCGCCGTTGGGGCCGATCACCCCCACGATGCCGCCTCTGGGTAGCAGGAAGTCGAGGTGGTCGATCAGCAGCAGGTCGCCGTAGCCCTTGGTCAGGCCCTTGGCCTCGACCACCAGATCGCCGAGCCGGGGACCGGGCGGGATCGAGATCTCGTTCGGGCCGGAGCGCTTCTCCGCGGCCTGCTCCTCGGCGAGCAGATCTTCGTAGCGGGTGATGCGGGCCTTGCCCTTGGCGTGGCGCGCTCGCGGCGACATCTGGATCCACTCGAGCTCGCGCTCGAGGGTGCGGCGGCGGCCGGAGGCTTCCTTTTCCTCCTGGGCCAGGCGGGTCTTCTTCTGCTCCAGCCAGGAGGAGTAATTGCCCTCCCAGGGAATGCCGGCGCCGCGGTCGAGCTCCAGGATCCAGCCCGCCACGTTGTCCAAGAAATAGCGATCGTGGGTCACGGCGACCACGGTCCCGGGGTAGTCCTTCAAGTGGCGCTCGAGCCAGGCCACCGACTCGGCGTCGAGGTGGTTGGTCGGCTCGTCGAGCAGCAACAGGTCAGGCTGGCGCAGCAGCACCTGGCACAGGGCCACGCGCCGTTTCTCGCCGCCCGAGAGGTGGTCCACCACCGCCTCGGCGGGCGGCAGGCGCAGGGCGTCCATGGCGATCTCGAGCTTCCTGTCCAGCTCCCAGGCCCCGGCGGCCTCGATCTTGTCTTGCAGCTTGCCCTGCTCTTCGAGGACCTTGTCCATCTCGTCGGGGGTGAGGTCCTCGCCCAGCTTCATGGACAGCTCGTCGAAGCGGGTAAACAGGTCGCGGGTGTCGGTCACCGCCTCCTCGACGCACTCGAGCACGGTCTTGCCGGCGGGGAGCACGGGCTCCTGGGGCAGGAAGCCGCGCGTGTAGCCCTCGGAGAGGACGGCCTCGCCGCCGAAGTCGGGGTCGAGGCCGGCCATGATGCGCAACAGCGTCGACTTGCCGGCGCCGTTGCCGCCGAGCACGCCGATCTTGGCGCCGTGGTAGAAGGACAGCCAGATGCCACGCAAGATCTCCTTGCCCTGAGGCGTGGTCTTGCGCAGATCCTTCATGGTGTAGATGAACTGCGGCATGGGGTGAATCTCCAGGTGGGGTTGGCCGCCAGGTCGGCGGGGCGATCGAAGATACCCTCCCCGGCGGGTGGGGGGCAAGGCGGGAGGCGCTGTAACCTTCCCCCCAATCCCACGTTAAACCCCCGCGGAGGGGCGACGCATGCTGTCGATCCGCAATCTGTCGAAGCAGTACCGTGGTGGGCCTTTGGCGCTGGCTGGCTTTTCCCTCGAGGTGGGGCCGGGGGTGTTGGGGCTCTTGGGCCCGAATGGGGCCGGGAAGACGACCTTGATGTCGATCCTCGCCACGGTGACCCGGCCCACCTCCGGCACCTTCAGCTGGGACGGCGCCGACGGCGTGGCGGACCCCGGCGCGGTGCGGCGCACGCTCGGCTATCTGCCGCAGGACTTCGGGGTCTACGAGAAATTGACCGCCCGCGAGTTCCTGTCCTACCTCGGCCGCTTGAAGGGCATCCCGGAACGCCAGCTCGCGGATCGGGTGGCGGCCCTGCTCGAGCTGGTGAACCTCCACGGTGTGGCGGACCGCCGGGTGGGCGGCTTTTCCGGTGGCATGCGCCAGCGGGTGGGCATCGCCCAGGCCCTGCTGGGGGATCCGAAGTTGGTGATCGTCGACGAGCCCACGGTCGGCCTCGACCCCGAGGAGCGCATGCGCTTCCGCAACCTTCTTTCCGAGATCGCCCACGGCCGCATCGTCATCCTCTCCACCCACATCGTCTCGGACGTCGAGGCCGTGGCCGGCACCATCGCCGTGCTGCGCAAGGGCCGACTGATCGCCAGCGGCACCCCCGAGGAGCTGCTCCGCTCCGCCCAGGGCAAGGTCTTCGAGGCCGTGGTCAGCTCCGAGCACCTCCCCGAGGTGCAGCGGCGCGTGGCGGTGGCCGGGCTGGTGCGCCGGGCGGAGGGGGTGCGGGTGCGCTTCGTCTCGGACCAACCCACCCTCGACGGCGCCCGCCCCGTCGAGCCCACCCTCGAGGACGCCTACTTGCTGGTCAGCCAGGGGGAGCCGGCCCATGCTTGAGCGCGCCTCCTTCGGCCGCTTGGTGCGGGCGCAGGTCGGTGCCGAGCTCTCGACCCGACTGCGCTCGGTGGGGACGTTGGTGGCCCTGGCCGCCCTCCTGGTGCTCTCCTTCCTGTGGATGCCCAACCCCAGCTCGGGCACGGTGTCCATCGCCTGGCGAACCCCCGAGGGAGCCCTCCAGACCGGCCAGTACACCGCCGCCTTCGTGGGCAGCTCGGCGGCGATCCTCGCCTCGTTGTACCTGACCCTGATCGGCTTCTATCTGGTGGCGGGCTCGGTGCGGCGGGACCGCGAGCGGGGCATCGGCGCCATCCTCGCCGCCACGCCGATGACCCGCGCCTCCTACCTGGCCGCCAAGCTGGCGGCGTCGTCGGTCTATTTGCTGGCGGTGGCGGGGGTCTCCTTGATCGGCGGCCTGGCGGTGTTCCTGCTGTGGGGCGAGGGGCCCTTTTCCCTCGTCGGCTTCCTCTCCCCCTACCTGGTGATGGTCCCCCCGGGGCTGATCTTCACCGCCGCCGTCGCCTTGCTCTTCGACGTCACGCCGGGCCTCTCCGGTCGTGGCGGCCAGGTGCTCTTTTTCTTCGCCTGGGCCTTCGGCTTCTTGCTCGTCCCCGCGGCGATCTGGGGTGAGCTCGGCAGCACCTCGGCGGTGCCAACCGGAGTGCCCCTCTACGATCCGGTGGGGGTGGTCTCTATCGAGCGCTTCCTGCGCACCGCCCTGCCCCAGGGCTTCGGCGGGGAGCTCAACATCGGTCTCCTGGTCACCGACGAGCCCCTGTCGAGGGTCGACTGGCAGGCGGTGCCCCTCGACGGAGAGATCCTGCTCTCACGGCTGGTCTCCTTGCTCTGGCTGCTGCCGGTCTTCGGCCTCGCCGTGCTCGCCTTCGACCGCTTCGATCCGGCCCGGCGCAGCCTGCGGCGGCAGAAGAAAGCGCCGGCACTCCCCGAGCCGGCTCCCGGCGCCGTGGCGGCGGCCCCGACCGCGGCGCGCTCGTTCAAGTCCCTGCCTCGGGTGACCACCCGGCCCGGCTGGGCCCGGGCCCTCGCCGCGGAGACGCTGCTGCTGCGCGCGGAGTCCCCCCGGCTGTTCTGGCCGGTGGCTGCCGCGGCCTTCGCCGCCGCCATCCCGGGTGCCGCCGGCAGGGTGCCGAGCGCGATCTTCCTGCTCCTGCTGGCGCCCCTGATCGCCGAGGCGGCCAGCCGGGAGCGCTCGGCCGGGGCCGAGGCGCTGGTGTTCTCCCAGCCCTCGGTGCCCCGTTCACGAGCCCTGTGGAAGGCGGCGTCGGTGGCCGTCTTCGTGCTGGTGCTCGGCTTGCCGGGGCTGATCGGCGCGGCCCTGGGCTCACCGGCCAGCGCCCTCGGCTGGCTCCTCGGGCTCTCCTTCGTGGCGACCGCAGCGGTCGGGCTCGGCAGCCTGTCGCGGGGTGGCAAGCTCTTCCTCGGGCTCTACACGGCCCTCTGGTACCTGGCCCTGAACGCCGCGCCCTTCGCCGACTTCGTCGGCCGGCTGGGGCCCGAGCCGAGCCTCGCCACGCCGGCCGCCTTCGCCCTGCTCGGTCTCGGCCTGGTGGCACTGGCGGCCCTGGTCGAGGGGCGACAAAGAGTCCGCGGCTGAATCCCCTCAGGGCGGCCCGGAGAGCTTGGCCGGGAAGGCGAGGGCCGAGAGGAAGCCCTCCGGAGTGACTGCCGGGCGGTCCGGGTCGGTGATTTGGCGCACCATGTCGGCGTCGAAGCCCTGGTTTTCGAGGTCGGCCTTGAGGTGGGCGAAGGCGGCGTACTTGAGGCGATAGACCTCGGCGTTCTCGAGCCCCATCGACTTGGCCACCACCGCCACGCTCGCCTTTTCGCAACAGACCCGGTGGAGCACCTGCCGCTCGGGAGCCGGCAGCCCTTCGATCGCCGCCCGCATGGCGTCGAGCAGGCGCCGGGCCAGGCGGAGGCGGTCGGCATCCTCGGCGGCCTTCTCGCTCGAATCGGCACTGGCCAGACGGGACAGGTTCAGGCTCACCCGCGCCGGTCGCGCCGCCTCGCTCAGGTCCACGGCGAGCAGGCTGAGGGTCTCCTCGGTGCGCTTCTTCGGCCGGCTGTGCAGCACCCGGGCCACGGCCTGGCGGGGCTCCTCCCGCTCGCGGCGAATCAGCCGGTCGAGCTCGATGGCGGTGGTGCCCAGCTGGCGGCAGCGTTTCAGGGGCCGCCAACGCCCCCACCTCTCGTTGGAGAGGTCGACCCACAAGCGCTCGACGACCCGGAAGAGGTAGGTTTCGAGGCTGGCCTCGCCCTTGAATTGCTCGAAGACACCGGCCTTCTTCGAGAGCAGCTGCTCGAAGGTGAAGGACAGCAGCTCTTCTTCGAGGTCGCGGGTCAGAGCGCGATCCCGCGCCACCCGCTGAACGGCACGGACGATCTCGGCGGTGTGCTCTTCGACCAGGACGCGGGCCGCCGGCCCCTTCTTGGGCTCAAACATGTCGGGAACCTCCGTCTAGAGAAGACGTAAGACGGATCGAAACCGAACGGCGGCAGACTGAATTCACCGGCAACAGAGGGTCCCAAGAGGCAGCGGGGTAGACTCCCACACGGAGCCCCAGTCGATCGCGATGTCCAAGAGTCCTCTGAACACCTCGATGGTGCTGCTCGAGAAGGCTCGCGGCGGCGACGACGCGTCCCTGAACGAGCTGCTCGGGCGTTACGCTGCCCGCGTGACCCGCTGGGCGCAGGGCCGCCTCTCGAGCCGAGCCCGCCACCGGCTGGACACCGCCGACGTGGTGCAGGACGTGCTGATCTCCCTGGTCCGCCGCCTGCCCGGGCTCGAGATCCGCGAGGCCCTGCCCGTCTACCTGCGCCGCGCCGTGCTCAACCGCCTCAACGATGAGATCCGCCGCGATCGCTCCGGCGTCGAGACGGCCCTGCCCGAGGGGCTGGACGCCGAGGACCCCCGGCCCTCGCCGGTCGAGGCGGCGATCGGCCGGGACCGCTTCGGGCTCTTCGAGAGGGAGTTCGCGTCGCTGTCTCCTCTCGAGCAGACCGCCGTGATCGCCCGCTGTGAGCTGGGCTTCTCCTGGGCGGAGGTGGCCGCCGAGCTGGGGCTGTCGAGCGAGGATGCCGCGAGGATGGCGGCCAAGCGGGCATTGTTGCACCTGGCTCGTCGGATGGCCGATGCGGGACGACGATAACGACCCCCTGCTGCCTCTGGCGGACGCCGTGCTCGAAGGTCGGCCGACCGACTGGAAGACGGCGACGGCGGCCCTGGACCCGCAGGACGTCGCGGCAGCGGCGGTGCTGGAGGAGCTGGTGCAGCTCTTCGCGGCGGGCCGGGACTCGGTGGGTGAGGCCGCCTCGCCGGAACCCATCCTCCTGCGTTGGGGCAAGCTCCAGATTCTCTCCGAGCTGGGCGAGGGCTCCTACGGCAGGGTCTACCGCGCCCGCGACGAGCAGCTGCGTCGCGAGGTGGCGCTCAAGGTCCGCCAGGCCGGGGGGCCGGACCTCGAGAGCTTCCACCGGGCGGTCCTTCGGGAGGGGCAGCTGCTGGCCCAGGTGCGGCACGAGAACGTGGCCGCGGTCTACGGGGTGGAGGAGGAGGAGGGCCGGCTCGGGCTGGTGATGGAGCTGGTCGAGGGCGAGACGCTCGAGGATCTGGTGATGAACGAAGGGCCGCTTTCCGCCGAGGAGGTGGCCCGCATCGGCCGGGATCTGGCCGGCGCCCTCGCCGCGCTGCACGCCAAGGGCATCGTGCACCGGGACGTGAAGGCGCAGAACGTGCTGCGGCAGAGGGACGGGCGGGTGGTGCTGGTGGACTTCGGGGTGGGCGTGGCCCCCGGCCAGGGCCTGGGCGCCTCCACCCTCTCGGGCACACCGCTCTACATGGCCCCGGAGCTGCTCGCCGGGGGCGAGCCCACGGCGAAGTCCGATCTCTACAGCCTGGGCGTGCTCTTGTTCTTCCTCGCCACCGGCGGCAAGTTCCCCCTGGACGCCGAGTCGGTCGAAGAGCTGCTCGACCGCCACCGCGAGGCCGGCGGCGTTTCCCTGCGCTCGGCCCGCAAAGAGCTGCCGAAGGAGCTGGTGCAGATCATCGAGAGCTGCCTGGCGCCGAAGCCGGAGGAGCGGCCGGAGGGAGCCCAGGCGGTGCGGATGGACCTGGGTCGGCTCATCGCAGGCCGGCGGCGCAACCTACAGCGCTGGTTCGGGTGGGTGGCGGCGCTGGCTTTGCTGGGATTGGGTGTGGGTTGGGTGGTGCAGACGGTGAGCGAGCGGGCGGCTGCCGAGAAAGCGGCACGGAGCAGCGAGCTCGAGCGGATCCGCATCATCCAGGAAAGTGGCGACTACCTCGCTGCGGCCCCGCCACTTCGGCTCTTGCTCGATCGGTATCCCGATCAGCCAGAGGGTTTGTTCCTGGCCGCCCGGGCGGCGAACGCGGGCGGCGATTTCCCGGCTTCCCTGGAGCTGACGCGACAGGCCTTTCGCCGCCGGTCGCAGGCTCCCGGCGCCGAGCAGGCACGCATCGAGTCCCTCTACTACTCGATACGACTCGACTACGAGAAGGCGCAGAAAGCGGCCGAGCGAGTCCTGGTGATGGCGAGGGAGGGCGCCGTGGCCTCGGACTTCCGGCAAGTCGCACAGATGTGCGAGCGCCGCGGCAAGCTGGAGGATGCGGTGCGCCTGGCCGAACAGGGCGCCAAGCAGCGGCCGACGTTGCTCAACACTGGGTACCTGGCGGAAGTTCTGGTTCAGCAGGGAAGACCCGGCGATGCGCTCGATGTGCTCCGGGCCTCGGCCTTCGACACGGCAGCCGATCGCTCTTACCTGGAGTGGATCCGGGGCGTCGCTCTCCTCTCGCAGGGCCGACTCGAAGAAGCCAGGGTCGAGTTCGAGACCTTGGCCCTTGGTGGTGGTGTGTACTCTTCAATGGGCAAGCTGCTCCTCACCCAGCTTCGCGCCCTGGAGGGTGATCTCTCCCAAGCTCAGCGCGAGCTCGTCATGCGGGAAGGGGAAGGGGCGCGATCACCTCAGCAAGTGCCCTGGCGGGATCGCATCCTGAGGGCGAGGCTCGCTCTGCGACGCGGAAGCTCCACCGAGCTGGCCGCGGCTTTGGTGCCCTTCGAGCAGCAAGACTTTGTGCTCCCCGAACTACGGATCCTGCGGGACATCGCCTTGCTCTGGGCCGAACAGGGTGACGCAGCGAAGGTCGGATACTGGTTGTCCAGGATCGAGGAGCTCCAACCTGCCGATCAGAGCGCGTTTCGCCGCGTCAGCAGTCTCCTGCTCGAGGCCGAGGTGGCCAGGCTCGAAGGCGACCTGGACCGTGCCGGTAGCCTGTTGCAGGAGGCGAGGATCCTGCCGGAGGATCCTGGCTTCTGGCTCGCCAGGGCGCGCCTCGCCACGGACCAGCGAGACCCCAAGATGGAGGAGGTAGCCCTGCTCGCCCTGATCGACCAGCGCGGCACCCTCCTCCTCCACGGCTCGGCCCTCGACTGGCAGCAGGCGTGCTGGGACCTGAGGTCGAAGTTCGGGGTCGAGGACGAGGGTTGCCCGGCCGCGCTCTTCCCGCCTGCTCCCAGCGCGAGGCGTTGAAACGCCACGCTACGTAAACACGTCGCTTCGCGACGGGAGATCCCAGATCCCTCTTCCGTCCCGCCAGGGACGTTCATGGGTAGCGAGGGACCTCGGTCCCTCGCGATTCGTTGGAGACGGCCGCTAGCGCGGCTCGCCCCGGCGGCGTCTTTGACACCGCCCCCCGCTTCTGGTCTCATGGTTGCCATCCGTTCCCAGACCTTCGGCACGAGAGGTGACGCTCATGAACGTGTCCTTCCTCAAGCCTCCCATCGGCGGCATCATCGGCCTCGAGATGATCACCTTCGTCGAGCCCCTGGGATTGGAGTGTGTGGCGGGGGCCCTCGAGCAAACCGGCCACCGCTGCCAGATCGTCGACCTGCGCCTCGAGGGCCTCGAGCAGGGCTTCACCAAGGCCCGCTCCTTCGGCCCCCAGATCGTCGGCCTCCAGTGCAACTTCACCACCGAGCGCTACCGCATGCTGCGGGTGGTGCGGCGGGTTCGTGAGGAGCTTCCCGAGGCCCTGGTCGTGGTGGGCGGCCACGATGCCTCCCGCGATCCCGCCTGGTTCATGAGGTCCGGCATTGACGTCGTGGCGGTGGGCGACGGCGAAGACCTGATGCCCCAGCTGGTCGAGGCCTACGAGCAGGGGAAGGACCTCGCCACCGTGCCGGGACTGCTGATCAACCGGCCCGGCGGGCCGATCGCCACCGGCCACGCCCCAGCCCGCCGCAACGTCGACGAGCTGCCCTTCCCGGCCCGCCACCTGATCGCCGACTACGCCGACGAGTACTACATCAACTTCCGCCGCCCCCTGGCCCTGCTCGAGACCGCCCGGGGTTGCCCGTTCAAGTGCAACTTCTGCTCGGTATGGAAGTTCCACGAGAGCACCTTCCGTGAGAAGTCCCCCGAGCGGGTGGTCGCCGAGCTGGCCCAGATCAAAGCCCCCAACGTCTTCATCACCGACGACATCTTCTGGATGAACGTCAAGCGGGGCCGCGAGCTGGCCGCGGCCCTCAAAGCCTCGGGAATCCGCAAGCACTACACCCTCCAGACTCGCAGCGACATCATCTGCAAGTTCCCGGAGCTGGTCGAGCTGTGGCGGGACTGCGGGCGGATGACGGTCTTCCTGGGCCTCGAGAAGGTGGACGACGAGGGCCTTTCCTCGGTCAACAAGCACAACACCGCCGCCAACAACGATCGCGCCATCCAGATCCTCCAGGACCTGGGGGTCGGCTATACGCCCAACTTCATCGTCGATCCGAGCTGGGACCACGGAGACTTCGCCAAGCTGCGTCGCTGGGTGGACAAGACCGGCGCCTACAACAGCGGCTTTTCGGTCTTGACCCCCCTGCCGGGCACCGACCTGTGGGACGAGGTGAAAGCCGACGTCAACACCGAGGATTGGGAGCTCTTCGACATCGCCCATGCGGTGCTCCCCACCCGGCTGCCGCTCGACGAGTTCTACCGCGAGTACGCCGGCCTCTGGCAGCACGCCATGGACGTTCGCTTCAAGGTCCACGGTCGGATGCGCACCCAACTCGAGCTGCTCGCCGCCCTGGCAACCGGCCGGGTCACCTTCACCGCCCTGCGCAAGGGCATGAGGATGGGCAGCGTGCTGAGCCGGCCGCAGTCCTTCCTCGCCGCCCATCAGGCCAGCCCACGCCGCCTCGCCGAGGCCCGAGACCTGCTGGAGGTCAGTCCGAGCTGACGGCACCCTGAAGATCGAACACGCCGTGTTCATTCTTCTGGGCATCGGCTCGCGCATGGATGGCCTGGAAGATCGCCTCGCAGGTGGCGGGGGAGGGGAGCCTGACCTCGCCGCCGGGCTCGCCGAAGGCGGCCACGGCGTCGCGGATCGCCTCGCGCACGGAGATGGCCAGCATCAGCGGCGGCTCGCCGACGGCCTTGCTGCCGTGGATGACCCCGGGCTGCCGGGCATGGGGTAGCAGGGTCACGCGGAAGTCCAGGGGGGCGTCGCTCACCGCCGGGATGGCGTAGGTGCTGGCGCTGTGGGTGAGCAGGCGCCCCTGTCCATCCCACAGCAGCTCCTCGCGGGTCAGCCAGCCCATGCCCTGGACGAAACCGCCCTCGATCTGGCCGCGGTCCACCCCGGGGTTGAGCGAGTCCCCCACGTCCTCGACGATGTCCACGCGCAGCACCCGGTGCATGCCGGTGTAGCCGTCCACCTCCACCTCGCAGACCGCCGCGGCGTTGGCGTAGTAGTAGAACGGCCGGCCGGAGGCCGTGCTCCAGTCCCAATGGATGCCCGGGGTGGCGTAGTAGCCGGTGGCGGCGAGGCTGATGCGCTCGACGTAGGCCTGCTTGCATACTGCGGCGAAGTCCACCGCGAGGCCCCCTGCTCGAGCCTGGCCGCCGGCGAAGGCGACCTCGGCCGCCTCCACGGCCGCTCCCGCCCGCCTCGCCAGCAGCCGTGCCGCCACCGGCGCCAGGCGCTCGCGCAGGGTGGCGCAGGCCGCGGCCACGGCGGCGCCGTTCAAGTCCGCTCCGGCTGAAGCCGCCGTCGCCGAGGTGTTGGGCACCTTGTCGGTGCGGGTGGTCATCAGCCGGATGCGCTCAGCCGGCAGCCCCAGCTCGCGCATGGCGATGCCCAGCACCTTGGTGTGCAGGCCCTGGCCCATCTCCGTCCCGCCGTGGTTCACCTGGGCGCTGCCGTCCTGGTAGAGCAGCACCAGGGCGCCGGCCTGGTTGTAGTGGGTCAAGGTGAAGGAGATGCCGAACTTGACCGGCGTCACCGCCAGTCCCCGCTTGACCTTCGCGTGCTCACGGTTCCAGGCCGCCACGGCCCGGCGGCGCTCGGTGAAGGCCGCCTGCTCGAGCACCGTGTCCCAGCACTGGCGCAGCCGGTCGTCCCCCAGCTCGACACCGTAGTGGGTGGTGCGGGTCTCACCCCTGCCGCGGTAGAGGTTGCGCTCCCGCACCAGCTCCGGCGGCAGGCCCAGCCGGCGGGCCACGCGGTCGAGGATCTCCTCGGCGACCAGCATGCCCTGGGGGCCGCCGAAGCCGCGAAAGGCGGTGTTCGAGGCCAGGTTGGTCTTGGCCACCCGGCCGGAGAAGCGCACCGCCGGCAGGTAGTAGGCGTTGTCGAGGTGGAAGAGGGCGCGATCGAGGATCGCCTGGGAGAGGTCCAGGGACCAGCCGCCGTTGGCCACCAGCTCGACCTCGGCCGCGAGCAGCCGGCCCTCGCCGTCGTGGCCCACGCGGAAGCGGGCGAGAAAGGGATGGCGCTTGCCGGTCAGGGTCATGTCGAGGTCGCGGTCGAGCTGGAGGCGCACGGGCCGGCCGGTCGCCACGGCGGCCAGAGCCGCCAGGCAGGCGAAGGCGTTGCCCTGGGTCTCCTTGCCGCCGAAGCCGCCGCCCATACGCGGCTGCTCGGTCACCACCTGATTGCGGGGAATCCCCAGCACCTCGGCCACCATGGCCTGGATCTCCGAGGGATGTTGGGTAGAGGAGCAGACGCGCACGGCCCCGCCCTCCTCGGGCTCGGCCCAGACCGCCTGGGTCTCGAGGTAGAAGTGCTCCTGGCCGCCCAGCTCGAGCTCCCCCTCGAAGCGGCAGGGCGCGGCCCCGAGCGCAGCGGCGGCGTCCCCCCGCTCCAGGACGTGGGGCTCGGTGTGCCAGCTCTCCTCGGCGATCGCCTGCCGCAGGCTCGCCACCGGCGCCAGCGGCTGGTAGTCCACCTCCACCAGGGCCGCCGCCGCGCGGCAGGCGCGCAGCGACTCGCCAACCACCAGGGCCACCAGCTGGCCGTGGTAGCTGACCTCCTCCGCGGCGAAGAGCGGCTCATCGTGCCGGGCCACGCCGACGTTGTTCTGCCCCGGGACGTCCTCGGCCAGCAGCACCGCCACCACGCCCGGGGCCTGGCGAGCCCGGCCGGCGTCGCGGCGCAGGATCCGCGCCCGGGCATGGGGGGCGCACACCGGCCAGACGTCGAGCATCGGCCGGCGTTGGGCCAGGTCGTCGGCGTAGAGGGCCCGGCCGGTGACGTGGCCGGCGCCGCTCTCATGGCGCAGGGCGCGGGAGTCGTCGTCCTCCGGCCACTCCGCGCCCCGCTCGAAGGCGAGGTCTCCGTCCTGGGCCTCGCTGGTGTCCCCGGCCGCGAACTTGCGCCAGAGGGCGGCCACCAGGCCGCGGCGGTAGGCGGCTCCGCCGCGCACGTCGTCGATGGGCTCGAATTCGCTGGCGAGGATCTCAGCCACCTCGTCCACGGCCGCCTCGACCCGCCGGCCGGCCAGCACCGCCTCGGCCCGGCGGGCCCGCAGGGGCATCGCGGCCACCCCGCCCCAGGCCAGCCGGGCATGGCGCACCACGCCGTCGCGGTCGAGATCGAGCCGGAAGGCCCCGGCCACGATGGCGATGTCCAGCTCCCGGCGCTTGGAGACCTTGAGGAAGTCCACCCGGCGGGTCCACCCCTCGGCCGCGGCGTCGAAGCGGGGCAAAACGACCTCGCGGATCACCTCGTCCGGGCGCAGGACCGTCCGGCGGTAGCCGGTGAAGAAGTCCTCGATCGCCACCCGGCGCTCGCCCGCGGGGGAGGCCAGCACCAGCTCGGCGTCGAGGCTGAGCAGCACCGGGGCGCTGTCGCCGATGGGCGAGGCCGTGGCGAGGTTGCCGCCCAGGGTGGCGCGGCTCCGGATCTGCCGCGAGGCGAAGGCGCGCAGCATCTTGGCGAAGGAGGGGAATTCGCCGCCCAGGGCCTCCTCGATGGTCGTCAGGGTCGCCCCGGCCCCCAGGTGCCAGGCCGTGGGCGTGGCGTGGAGGGCCGTCAGCTCGGGCACGGCCTCGGTCGAGATCAGGAGGGGAAAGGGCCTGCCCTTCTTGTTCAGGTTCACCCCGATCTCGGTGGCGCCGGCCACCAGCCGGGCCTCGGGGTGCGCGGCGCGCAGGGCGAACAGCTCGGCGAGCGAGGTCGGCCGGAAGAATCTCTCCCCGGCGGCCTGGTAGGCCATCGGAGCCAGAGCCGGCACCGCCTCGCCGAGGCGGGCGCGGAAAGGGTCCGGCCTCGCGGGCGCGCCGTCGCGACAGGCCAGCACGTCGAGGGCCGCGTCGCGGATCGGCCGGTAGCCGGTGCAGCGGCAGAGGTTGCCGCAGAGCTGGTCGGAGAGCTCGCGGGAGCCGTGGCAGTCCGGGCGGTAGAAGGCCTCGAACAGCGACATCACGAAGCCCGGCGTGCAGTAGCCGCACTGCGAGCCGTAGCGATCGACCATCGCCGCCTGCACCGGGTGGAGCCGCTCGCCCTCGGCGAGGCCCTCGACGGTGACGATCTCCCGTCCCGCTAGAGACGGAAGCAAAGCAATGCAGCTATTGATCGCCCGCCAGGTCGGCCGGCCCGAGGCGTCTCGGTCCAGCAGCGCCACCGTGCAGGCGCCGCAGTCCCCCTCGGCACAGCCGATCTTGGTGCCGGTGAGGCCCCGGGAGCGCAGGAAGTCGGCGACCGTGGTGGTGGCCGGCAGGCCCTCCACCTCGAAGCGCTCCCCGTTGATGAGGAGGTCGAAAGGCATTGCGCCAAGGCTAACAGCCGCCCGGGAGGGGGGCAAGCGGCGGGGCGGTGCGAGCGCGCCGGGAGGAGAGTCGGCCTTCTGCCATCCCGCCGTCTCCCTCGAGGGCCGGGCCGGCGTCCTTAGTTCTTGATAGACGCCGTCAGGATGGGCCGCCGGTGGGTGGCTCTCGATCTACCGATAAGGAGGAGGTATGCGCAACCGTTGTCACCGGCTCCTCGCGGCCGGGCTGGTTCTCGGCCTGCTCGCTCCCGTCGCGATGGCTTCGCCGAGCGGCGGGCTCTCGTGGTGGGAGGAGGTTTGGCAGCTCCTCGTGGATCTGCGGCCGGCTGCCTGGTGGAGCTTGGATGCCGACGAAGCCACCGGCCGCCGCACCCTGCCGGAGGCCCCCGTCTCGGCGCCGGCATCGAGCTACGAGAAGGAGGGAGCAGGGTACGATCCGAGCGGTAAGCCCATCCCGCCGCCCCCCGATCCGGGCAGCCCGTAGGCTCGCTTCGCGAGATTCCGGGGGAGCGATGCCCTCGCTTCCCGTATGTTCTATTTGCGCGTAGAATCATTCGCAACTCCTGGAGGTTTCCGCGATGCTGAAGCAGCGGAGAGACGCAGGCGGCAATCCTCTGGCTTTGCCGAGCCGCGGCGAGCTGGCTCGGCTGCGGGGCTGCGTACGCCGGGCCGCGGAGCGAGCGGCCCAGCAGCAGCCGCGGCCATTGCCCGAGAAGCTGCCGGGGCTGGTCGGCGCGAAGCTCGGCTCCCTGGCCCCCGCGCGGCGCCGAGCCTGGATCGTCGCCCGCCCCTACCTGCGCCGGCCGGAAATGGTCCACGCCCTCTGCCGCGCCAGCCACGATGCGGCCCGCCAGGACGCCGACCACGCCGAGCGCCTCGCCCGGGCGGCTCTGGAGCTGGCTCGCGCTCTCGACGGCAAGCCCTTCCCGGCCCTGGCAGCCGACCTCGAGGCCGAGAGCCTCGCCATGCTGGCCAATGCCCTGCGCGTGCAGGAGCGGTACGGGGAAGCCGCCGGCTCGTGGCTGCGGGCACGGCTCCTGCTCCAGGCCGGCACCGGCGACGCCCTGCTGCGGGCTCGTCTGGACTTCCTCCAGACCTCGTTTCTGCGCGCCCTCCGGCGCCTGCCGGAGGCGTTGGAGGTGGGGCGCCGGAGCCTCGCTGCCTTCCAGGCCCTCGAGCAGTGGGATGAGGCGTTCCTCGCCGGCCTCAAGCTGAGCTACACCCTCTACGTCGCCGGGGATCCCGCGGCCGCGCTCGAGGTTCTCGCCGATGCCCGACACGGGGTTTCGCCGGAGGTCCTGGCCAGGCATCGGCTCGGCGTGCTCCACAACCGGGCTCTCTACCTGACCGAGCTGGGCCTCAATCGCGAGGCGCGCCGGGAGCTGTACCAGGCGGGCCCGCTCTACGAGACCGAAGCGACCGAGAGCCTGCGGCTCCAACGCTGCTGGATCGAAGGCAAGCTGCTGGCGAACGCCGGGCGCTGGTGGCAGGCGGCCGGTGCCTTCGGCGGCCTGCGGCAGCTCTACCTCTCCGCCGGGCGGCCCTTCGATGCCGCCCTGGTGGGCATGGATCTGCTGCTCTGCCTGGCCGAGCAGGGAGACCTTCCGGCAGCGAGCCGGCTGGCTGGTGAGCTGCTCGCCGTGTTCGCCGAGCTCGAGCTACCGGAGGAGACCCGGGCCGTGCTCGACCGCCTTGACGAGGCGGCCCGTCGCTTCCGGGCCGACGCGGCCCTGGTGCGCCTGGCCCACGGCGAGCTCCAGCCCCTGCGCCGCCTGCCCCCGCGCTGGTCGGCGGTCTGAGCGTCGGCCCTAGGCCGCGGGGGCCTCACCCGATCACCCCCCGCGCTTGGAGGCCGTCCAGCTCCGCCTCGCTGAGCCCCAGCAGCCCTGAGAGCACCTCGCGGGTGTGGGCGGAGAGGTTCGGGCCGGCCCATTCGGTGCGGCCGGGGGTGTCCGTCAACTTGGGGAGGATGGCCGGCAGGGTGAGGGGGCCGGTTTCGGTGTCCACCCTCTCGAACAGCCCCCTCGCCTGGAAGTGCGGGTCGCGCACCATGTCCGCCACGTCGTGGATCGGCCCGGCGGGCACGTCCGCCGCCGCCATCGCCGCCAGCACTTCCTGGGCGCTGCGCGCTGCGGTCCAGGCGGCGATCACCCGGTCCAGCTCCTCCTGGTGCTCGACGCGGCCGGCGTTGGTGGCGAGGCGGGGATCCTCGCCCAGGTCCGGGCGTTCGAGGGCGGCCATCAGGCGGCGGAAGATCGACTCCCCGGTGCCGCCGATGATCACGAATCTGCCGTCTCGCGTCGGATAGGTGTTGGTGGGGACGACGCCGGTGATGGTCGTGCCGGAGGGGCCGCGGATCTGGCCCAGACGGTCGTATTCGGGCACCACGGCCTCCATCATGTTGAACACCGCCTCGTAGATCGCCACGTCGACCACCTGGCCCCTGGAGGGCCGGCGGCGCAGCCGGTCGAAGAGGGCCAGCAGTACGCCCAGGGCGGTGTGGAGGCCGGCCAGTGAGTCGCCGAGGGAGAGGTTGGCCCGCACCGGGGGCTCGCCCGGGTGCCCGGTGACGTGGCGCAGCCCGCCGACTCCCTCGCACACCGAGGCGTAGCCGGGCAGGTGTGAGGAGGGGCCGGTCTGGCCGTAGCCGGAGACCCGGGCGAGGATCAGCTCAGGGTTGTCCCGCTGCAGCTCCTCGGGCCCCAGGCCCCAGCGCTCGAGCGTACCGGGCTTGAAGTTCTCGATCAGCACGTCGACCTTCGCGGCCAGCCGCCGGGTGAGCGCGCGACCCTCCTCGCTGTGCAGGTCCAGGGTGATGCAGCGCTTGTTGCGGCCCACGCTGCGCCACCAGAGGGAGGTGCCTGACTCGTCCAAGCCCCGCCAGCCGCGGATGGGGTCGCCCGTTCTCGGGGGCTCGATCTTGATCACCTCGGCGCCGAAGTAGGCGAGCAAAGTGGCGGCGAAAGGCCCGGCCAGCAGCTGGCCCATCTCCAGCACGCGGATGCCGTCGAGGGGGCGAGGCCGGGGGGGTTGGGAGGGGTCGGTCACGGGGCGATACGATACGGCAATCGTGGAGCAGCGCCGCTCGAATCAGCGGAGACCCTCATGCCGACCCCGGAGATGAGCGTGGTGGTGGTGGCGGGCAACCAGCGTGCGCGGGTGGCCGGCTGCGTCGAGTCGGTGCTCGCCCAGGACGGGGTCGAGCGGCTGGAGATCCTCATCGTCGATTGCGGGCATGGCGGCAGCGCCGAGCCCTGGGCCGGGCTGCCCGGGGTGCGCTCGATCCGCCCGGCCCCGGGCAGCCACTACGGGGAGGCCCTGGCCGCCGGTGTCTTCGCGGCCCAGAGCCCCTTGATCGCCTTCCTCGAAGAGCATGCCCGTGCCCATCCCGGCTGGGCGCTCGCGCTGCTCGAAGCTCACCGCGAGCCGATGGCGGCCGTGGCCTGCGAAGTGCACAACGGCAACCCGGGCCTCGGCTGGAGCGATGGCTGGGGCTTGATGGGCTACGGCAAGTGGTACGCCCCCTTGCCGCCGGGGGAGACCGAGTTCCTGCACGGCTACAACTCCACCTGCAAGCGCGACGTGCTGCTCGCCTACGGCGATCGTTTGGCAGGCCTGCTGCTCGCCGATACCGTCTTCGCCCTCCGCCTGGCCCGCGACGGCCACCGCCTGGTCAATGCCCCGGCGGCGCGGATCGACCACCTGAACGAGCGGGAGCTGTGGCAGCCCCTGGTGAAGAACTTCCTGGCCCAGCGCTTCAGCACGTCGATGCGGGCAGAGGAGTGTGACTGGTCTGCCTGGCGGCGTTGGGCGTACGTCTTCGGCAGCCCCTTGCTGCCGGTCTACGGGCTGTGGCACCAGGGCAGGGCTCTTTGGCAGCGCCGCCCCGCCCTGCTGTGGACCTTGATGCGCATCCTGCCCCAGTACTTCCTGACCGGCTGGGCCACCGCCGCCGGCATCTCGATCGGCCTCGCCTTCGGCCCCGGCCGCTCCGCCCAGCACTTCACCCGCCTGGAGCTCGACACCGACCGGCCGGAGGTCCCTCACCCCAGCGCCGGTCGGTTCACGTCCTTGTAGTACAGGTAGCTCGCGGGCTCCTTGCCCATCGCCACGAACCACTGGGCGCAGTAGGGGGCCATCCAGATCACGTCACCGGCTTGAACCGGGTACCAGCGGTCTTCCAGGCGATAGACACCGGCGCCGGCCAGCATCACCAGGCCGTGCTCCATGACGTGGACCTCGACGAAGGGCAGGTGGCCGCCGGGCTGGTAGGTGAAGAGGTTGACCGCCAGATCGAAGGAAGGGTGGTCCGGGAGCAGCACCTGGAGGTTGGCCGCCGGGTCGCCCAGGAAGGGTCCGCCTGCCACCGTGGCCGCGTCGCCCAAGACGGAGGCCGGGGCGGGCGTGGCGGCGAGCGGCTGGTACCTCTTCTGGAAGAGCGTGAGCCGAGTGCCGGCTGTGGGTCCGGCGAGACTCCAGGGCTCGCCAGCCGGGGCGAAGAAGTACCCCCCGGGTCCAAGACGACGCTCCTCCGGACCCACCGCCAGGGTGGCGCCGCCCGCCATCACGTAGCCCACGGTCTCGATCCCGCTCGCCGGGAAGGCCGCGCCGCCTCCGGCCTCGAAGGTCAGCAGGAGCTGGGCGAAGCCCGCGCCCATGGCCTCGTTGATCAGCACCACCGAGGTGGCGCCGTGGACCCCCGGCAAGACGCTGGCGACGTGGTTGGCGGGGGTGATCAGGGCGTGGCGCGGCCCCAGGTGGGCGCGGGTGTGTCCGAAGAGCTCGAGCATGACGGGAGTCTCAGCTTTCTGGCCGCAGGAACCGGCCCCACGGCGCATGGGTTGCGGTCGGATCGGCGGTGGAGCCGCGGGCGAAGACCGTGCGGCCCCGCGCGAGGGTGCGGCGCACCCGCACGCGGCAGCGGCGGCCCTCGTAAGGCCCCTGGCAGTGGCGGTAGAGCAGCTCGGCGTTGGCGAGTACGTGCTCGTCCCCGAGGTCGAGGAGCGAAAGGTCGGCGTCATGGCCCACGGCCAGGCGGCCCTTGCGGCCGTCGAGACGGAAGCGCCGGGCTGGGCTCGCGGCCAGCAGGCTTGCCAGCCGGAGCAGGGCCTCGGCCGCAGGGGCTCGCTCGAGGCTCTCCGAGATCAGCAGGGGAAAGCCGTGCTGGCAGCCGGAGATGCCGCCCCAGACCTCGAAGAAGTCGGATGCGGTCTTCATCGCGGGTGGAGCGGGGGAGTGGTCGGAACCGATGGTGTCCACCGCCCCGGCCTCCAGGGCCTGCCACAGCTCCCGCCGGCGGCCCTCGTCGCGCAGGGGCGGCGCGCACTTGGCGGGGGCCCCCTGGCGCAGCACCTCCTCCTCGTCGAGCAGCAGGTAGTGCGGGCAGGTCTCGGCGGTGACGTCCACGCCGAGGCCGCGGGCGCCGGCGATCGCCGCCAGGCCCTCCGGACTGCTGACGTGGACTACGTGGAGGGCACAGCCGGTCTCCCCGGCCAGCTCGGCGGCGAGGCGGATCGCGGCCAGCTCGGCCTCGATGGGCCGGGTCGCCAGCCAGGAGCGGGCGCTCGTCTCGCCGCGAGTGCGGGCCACCTCCGTCAGCCTCCGCGTCAGCGCGTCGTCTTCGGCGTGGACGGCCACGGGCAGGCCCAGGGCGGCGGCCCGCTTCATCCCCTCGCGCAGGGTCGCGGCGTCGGTGACGGCCGGAAACTCCGGCACCCCGCTTGCGCACAGGAAGGCCTTGAAGCCCACGGCGCCGGCCGCAGCCAGCTCGCCCAGGTGGTCCAGGTTGCCGAGGGTGAGCCCGCCCCAGAGGGCGAAGTCCAGCCGTGAGGAATGCTCGGCAGCGGCGCGCTTGATCTCGAAGCTCGCGGCGTCGAGCACCGGCGGCAGGGAGTTCAAGGGCATGTCGAAGAAGCAGGTGCCACCCGCGGCCGCAAGCGCCGCCGAGCCGCTGGCGAGCCCCTCCCAATCCGCCCGCCCGGGCTCGTTGAAGTGCACGTGAGCGTCGACGATGCCGGGGAAGACGTGGAGGCCGCGGGCGTCGATCACCTCCCGGGCAGGCTCGGCGAGCTGCGGCGCGATCGCGGCGATGCGCCCCTCGGCGATCCCCACGTCCGCGGGCAGGATCCCCGCCGGTGTCACCATCTCGCCGCCGCGGATCAGCAGGTCCAGGGTCTGGCTCACGCCCTCTCCCGCTCCGCCAACCGCTCCAGGAAGTCCACTGTCGCCGCCAGGGCGAGGCCGAGGTCTTCCGGCTCGACGTGCTCGTCGGGGTGGTGCGAGAGGCCGTCCCGGCAGCGCACGAAGAGCATGGCGACGGGTGCCAGGCGCGAGGCGATCACCGCGTCGTGCCCGGCGCCGCTCGCCAGTTCGACCGAGCGGCCCTGGATCTCTCGCACGCTCTCGGCGAGCACCGCCGCGAGGTCCCGGGAGCAGGGCACGGCGGGATCATCCTGGGTGGGACGCCAGGCGAGGGAGAGATGCCGGCGGCGGGCGATCTCCTCGGCGGCGCGTTCGAGCCCATCGAGGGCGGTGAGCCGGGCGCCGTCCTCGGGGTGGCGCACGTCCAGGCTGTGGGTCACCTCACCCGGAATGACGTTCGCGGCCCCCGGCTCCACGACCAGGGTGCCCACCGTCGCCACCAGGGGCGGGTTTTCGCGGGCCAGGGTCTCGGCGGCCAGCACCAGCTCGGCGGCCCCGGCCAGGGCGTCGCGCCGCAGGGCCATCGGGGTGGTCCCGGCGTGACCGGCTTTGCCGGTCCAGGTCAGCTTCACCCGGGTCTGGCCGGCGATGGCCGAGACCACCCCCAGGGCCAGCCCCTCGGTCTCCAGCACCGGCCCCTGCTCGATGTGGACCTCGAGATAGCCGAGGAGGCGGGAAAGGTCCGGCGACGTCTCCGGGAGGCGCAGGGGCGACCCTGCGCTCGCCCTCCCCCTGGCGAACGCTGCCAACGCCTCTTCCACGCTGACCCCTTCGGCGTCCCGCAGGGCCAGATCCTCTTCGGTGAGCAGGCCGCAGAAGCCTTTGCTGCCCAGGTAGGCGCTGGCGAAGCGCACACCTTCCTCTTCCGAGAATCCCAGCACCTCGACGTGGAAAGGCAGCTCCCGGCCACGCGCTCGCAGCTCCTCGAGCGCGGCGATCGCCAGCAGCACTCCCAGGGCGCCGTCGAAGCGGCCGGCATCGCGCACGGTGTCGAGGTGTGAGCCGAGGAGCAGAGTCCTGGCGCCCGGCCGGCTCGATGGCCACCGGCCGATCAGGTTGCCAAAGGCGTCCTCGCACACTTCGAGGCCCGCCGCGGCCATCCAGCCACCCACCAGGGCGTTGGCCCGGCGCATGGCGGCAGAGAGGAAGGTGCGGGTGAGCCGGTCCGGCTCGTCGCTCACCCGGCCCAGTTCGTCGAGGCGGTCGGCGAGGGCGTAGACGGGCACCTCAGCTCCCCCGGTAAGTGCTGTAGCCCCAGGGGGTGACCAGCAGGGGGACGTGGTAGGGGAGGTCGGCAGACAGCTCGACGCGGATCGGCACCCGCTCGAGGAAGGGGGACTCGACCCCTCTGGCCACGAAGTAGTCGCGCACCAAGAAGACCAGCTCCCAGGGGCCGGAGATCATCTCGTCCGGCCCCAGTAGAAGGGCGTCCGTGCGGCCGTCGGCGTTGGTGACGGCGGCCTTGACCAGCACCGGAGCGGGTGCCAGCCGCCAGAGCTCGATCCTCATTCCGGCGGCGGGCCCGCCGCGGGTGAGGTCGAGAACGTGGGTGGAGAGCTTTCCGGCCATCGATCACCCTTTCAAGAGGTCCTGGAGCCGCAGCCAGGCGATCTTCTCGATCTCGGCGAGGGCCGTCTCGTGCTCCTGCTCGGGGCTGCTCTCGAGGCGGACACGCAAGGCGGCGAGGATGGCGTCTCGGTGGTTGAGCCGCGCGCAGAGGATGAAGGGAAAGCCGAAGCGCTCGCGGTAGGTCCGGTTCAGCCGGGCCAGCTCTGCCGCCTCGTCCTGCGCCATTTCGTCCAGCCCGGCGCTGGCCTGCTCGCGGGCGGATTCCGCGGTGAGGGCTGCGGCCCGGCCCAGGCGGCCGGCGAGGTCCGGGTGGGCGAGGATCAGGGCCCGCTGCCGCGCGTGGCCGGCCCCTCGCATCGCCGCGCACAGCTGCGCGTGCAGATGCTCGGGATCACGGAAGGGGCGACCCTCGAAGGCGGCCTCCGCCACCCAGGGCGAGTGCTCGAAAAGGTGACCGAGCGCTGCCACGAAGGCCTCGCGCGAACCGGCGTTCCACCGGGCGAGGCGGTCTTGCGTGGTCATGGCAGCAGGTCGTAGGCCGGCAGGGTGAGGAACTCGGCCAGCTCCTCGGCCTTGACCAGGCCCATGAACAGCTCGATTGCCTGCGGGAAGCAGCCGCCCGCGAAGCGCTTGGCGCCGAGCTCGGCGGCCACCCGCGCCATCTCCTCGGCGAGCAGCCGGTCATAAAGCTCCGCCGTCACCTTGCGGCCGTCCGCCAGCGTGGCCCCGAAGTGCAGCCACTGCCACAGCTGGCAGCGGGAGATCTCGGAGGTGGCGGCGTCCTCCATCAGATGGTAGAGGGGCACGCAGCCGAGACCGCCGAGCCAGGCCTCGACGTATTGCACCCCCACCGACAGATTGGTGCGCACGCCGGCTTCGGTGATGGTGCCCTCCGGCACGGCGAGCAGCGCCTCGCGCGTCACCTTCACGTCGCTGCGTAGGCGCTCGAGCTGGTTCGGGCCCGTCATGTGCCGGGCGAAGGCCTCGATGGCAATCGGCACCAGAGCGGGGTGGGCCACCCAGGTGCCGTCAAAGCCGTCCGCCGCCTCGCGCTCCTTGTCCGCCCTCACCTTGGCCAGAGCCGCCTCGTTGGCCGCCGGGTCCCCCTTGATTGGAATCTGCGCCGCCATGCCGCCCATGGCGTAGGCGCCCCGGCGGTGGCACACCTCGATCACCGCCAGGCAGTAGGCGCGCATGAACGGTACGGTCATCGTCAGCTGGGCGCGATCGGGATAGAGCTCGCCGCGGTGACAGAGCTTCTTGATGCAGCTGAAGAGGTAGTCCCAACGGCCGCAGTTCAAGCCCAGGGCGTGCTCCCCCAGCTCGTAGAGGATCTCTTCGGTTTCGAACGCGGCGAGGATCGTCTCGATCAGCACGGTGGAGCGCACGGTGCCGCGAGGTAGGCCCAGCGCGTCCTCGGCGTGGCAGAACACGTCGTGCCAGAGCCGCGCTTCGAGATGGCTTTCCATCTTGGGCAGGTAGCAGTAGGGCCCGCTGCCGCGGGACACCAGCTCTCGCGCATTGTGAAAGAAAAAGAGACCCCAATCGAAGAGAGAGCCGGAGACCGGCTCGCCCTCGAACAGCACGTGCTTCTCCGGCAGGTGCCAGCCCCGCGGGCGGACGATCAGCGTGGCGGTACGCTCTGCCAGCGTGTATACTTTGCCGTCAGGATTCGTGAAGCTGATGGTGCGGCGCACGGCGTCGCGGACGTTGATCTGCCCATCGATCAGGTTTTCCCAGGTCGGCGAGGTGGCGTCCTCGAAGTCGGCCATGAAGCATTGAGCGCCGGAGTTGAGCGCATTGATCACCATTTTGCGGTCGACCGGGCCGGTGATCTCGACGCGGCGATCGAGCAAGTCGGGCGGAGGTGGTGGCACGCGCCAGCTGCCGGCGCGAACGTGAGCGGTTTCGGGCAGAAAGTCGGGAAGCGCGCCGCCCACGATCTCGCGCTGGCGCACCGCGCGGCGGGCCAGCAGCTCCTCGCGGCGCGGACCGAAGTTGCGGAACAGACCGGCCAGGAAGTTGCAAGCTTCGGGCGTGAGCACGGAAGCGGAACGATCATCGAGGGGACGAAGGAAGGTCAGATTCGCAACGTTTTCCATCGGCATGTTGGCTTCTTTCCAGGGGCGACGATGAAGCTGATCTCTCACAATTACGGCAAGCAGCGTGTCCGAGTGCTCAAGGTGCTGCGGGGTCTGCCCGGTCGAGGCGAAACCCGTCACGAAGTGAAAGAGCTCGAGGTGGGCGTGCGACTCGAAGGCGATTTCGCATTATCCTACACGGCCGGCGACAACAGCAAGGTGGTGCCCACGGACACCATGAAGAACACCGTGCAGGTGCTCGCTCACCGCCACCTGGGCAGCGAGACCGAGCCGTTCGCGCTGCTCCTCGCCAGGCACTTCCTCGAGCGCTACTCTCAGGTTGAAAGGGTGACGATCGAGACCTCCGAGCGCAGCTGGACGCGGCTCACGGTCGACGGCCGCCCCCACGATCACGCCTTCGTGGGAGCCAGCGCGCGGCCGCTCGCGACGGTGGTGGCGGCACGGGGCGCCGAGCCGGTGGTCGAGTCCGGGATCGAGGACCTGCTGATCATGAAGACCACGGGCTCGGGCTTCGCCGGCTTCCCCCGCGATGAGCTCACCACCCTGCCCGAGACCACGGATCGCGTCTTCGCCACGGTGGTCGAGGCGCGCTGGCGCTACCGCTCCCACCCAGCCGACTGGAACGCCACCCGGGCTGCGGCGCTCGACGCCATGCTCGAGGTGTTCGCCGTGCCCTACAGCCCCTCCGTGCAGGTGACCCTCTACGAGATGGCCGGGGCGGCCCTGGCCGCCTGCCCGGAGATCGGCTCGGTCACCCTGGCCCTGCCCAACAAGCACTACCTGCCAGCGAACCTGGCCCCCTTCGGCCTGGACTCGACGGGGGTCTCCTTCGTACCCACGGACGAGCCGCACGGCCAGATCGAGGCGACGGTCGTGCGCGACGGGGAGGCCCGGGGATGAGTCGGCAGGAGTCGCGGCAGGAGCGCTTCATGCGCGAGGCCATCCGGATGGCCGAGCTGGGCATGCGGGGCAACCACGGCGGGCCCTTCGGTTGCGTGGTGGTGCGGGGCGAGGAGGTCGTGGGCCGGGGACACAACCGCGTCACCTCCAGCAACGACCCCACGGCCCACGCCGAGATGGTGGCGATCCGCGAAGCCTGCCAGGTCCTCGGCACCTTCGAGCTGTCCGGCTGTGAGCTCTACACCAGCTGCGAGCCCTGCCCGATGTGCCTGGCGGCGATCTACTGGGCCCGCCTCGACCGCGTCTTCTTCGCCAACACCCGCACCGACGCCGCCGCGATCGGCTTCGACGACGAGCTGCTCTACGAGGAGCTGGCCCTCCCCCTCGACCGCCGCCGCCTCGAGATGAAGCCCCTGCTGCGTGAGGAGGCGATGGCGGCGTTTCAGGAGTGGCTGGCGAAGCCGGACAAGGTGGCGTACTGACCACGCCTGCGCCCTCCCCTCACCGCAGCTGATCGAGGCGGCGGCAGGCGAGGGGGTTGCCGGCTCGGCAGGCGATCTCGAGGTAGCGGCGGGCGGCGGCGAGGTCACCCAGCTTCTCCTCGGCGACGCGGGCGGCCTCGAGGGCGGCGGCGGCGAGAACCTTGCCGGTGGTGCCCTCAATCGCCCGGTCGAACCACTCGAGGGCCGTGGAGTGGCGCCCGAGCGAGAGGTGCTCGGCGGCGAGGAAGCGGGCGAGGTCGGCGGCCCGCGCGGCGTCCTGCCCTTTCACCATCCCGTAGAGCTCCTCGGCCTCGCCGATCGCCGTCTCGTGGTCGCCGTGGAGGCGGGCGAGGTAAGCGTGGGCGAAGCGCTGGCGGCCGTCCGCGGAGCTGCCGGCGCCGGAGAGCAGCTCCCGCCCCTCGCCGCGGGCATCGCCGTAGGCCACCGCCAGCTCCCAGGAGGCTAGCGCTCCGCGGCTGGTGCGGTCTCGCAGCACCCAGAGGGGCCCGGCGCCGGTGAGCAGGGGGGGCAGCGGCCCGGCGGCGGTCAGGGCGTCGAGCCGGGCCCGGGCAGTGCCGTCGTCGCCCGCGAGGTAGGCCTTGCCGCCCTGGGCGTAGAGGGCCACGCCGCGGGCGTTGGCTTCGCCGCCGCGTACGCCGGCCATCCGCTCGGCCTCGCTGGCCAGCAGCTCGAAGGTGGCGGCGGTGAAGGGCGCCGGGTGCAGCAGCGCCTCGGCGAGGCGGGGCCCGTCTCCCCGGAGGGCCGCTCCCGGACGTTCGAGCGGTGCGTTGACGGCACCGCGGCGCCGTCCCGGGAAGGGGCCCTCGCTCCGGCGGGCGGCCTCCAGGCGGGGCAGGTCCGCGGGGGCCGTTTCCTCGGGCTGTGCCGCAGGCTCGGCCCTCTCCTCGATGGGCTCCGGCTCGGCCGCAGCCACCTGGACCGGCGGCGCCTCGACCCTGCGCTCGGTCTCGGGCGGGGGGCTCGAGGTGCCGGCGGCCCGGGCCGGCACCGGCTGTGGCACCGCCTCGGCCGCGGTGCTGGCAGGCTCTGGCTCGCGCACCTCCTGTCGAGGGCTTTGTTCCCTGGCTCCTCCGCCCCGCCACAGCCAGATCCCGAGGGCGACGCCGGCCAGGGCGGCGGCCGCACCGAGCCAGGCCCCGAGGTGGCGGCGAGAGGGAGGGCGCAGCACGGTCATGCCCGAGGAGCCCCGGGGCGCTCGTCCCGGAGCCGGGCGGACGGCGGCCGTGGAGGGCAGGGTGGTGCCCGGTCGGTCAACCGAAGTGACGGCGGGAGCCGCGGGAGCCGGCCGGGTCGCCGAGCCGGAGGTGGGCAGGGCCGCGGCCAGCTCGGCGGCGAAGGCGCGGCAGCCTGCCGGTCTCGCCGCGGGTTGCTTGGCCAATGCACGCTGGAAGACGCGGTCCGTGGCCGCCGGCAGGTCCGGCACCAGCCCGGAGAGCAGGGGCACCGGCTTGTTGGCATGCTGGTGGAGCACCGAGAGGGCGCTCTCGCCGGAGAAGGGGGGCCGGCCCGCGAGCAGCTCCCAGGCCAGGACGGCGAGGGCGTAGAGGTCGCTCGCCGCCGAGGCCGGCTCGCCCTCCACCAGCTCCGGCGCCATGTACTCCGGGGTGCCGAGCACGGTGCCGGCGCGGGTCAGGCGGGTGGCGGCGCCGGCCGCGAAGGCGATGCCGAAGTCCGCCAGTAGGGCCCGATCGTGGCGGTCGAGCAGCACGTTCGAGGGCTTGACGTCGCGGTGGAGCACCCCGGCGCCGTGGGCGTGGTCGAGGGCCGCGGCGATCTCTCGCAGCCAGGCCAGGGCCCGCTCCCTCTCGATCGGGCGGGCGCCCATCCGCTCCTCGACCGAGCCGCCGTCCACCCAGGGCATGACCAGGAAGGGGGTGCCGTCCTGCTCGCCGAAGTCGTAGACCGGCAGGATGTGGGGGTGCTCCAGGGAGGCGGCCAGGCGAGCCTCGCGCAGGAAGCGGCGGGCGAGCTCCTCCTGGCTGGCGAGGTGGGGGAGCACCACCTTGACGGCCACGAAGCGGTCCAGCTGGGTGTCCCGAGCGCGGAAGACCTCGGCCATGCCGCCCCGACCTGCCGCCGCGAGCAGCTCGTAACGTCCGAGGGTGCGCCCCGCCTCGACCTTGCTGGTGCGATCCATCGTGCTCTCCGGGTTGGCGGAATGCTAGCAGGGATGGAACCCGCAACGGCCGGGTTGCCTGCGGATGGGCCGCCGGGCCCGAAGCAGCCCGCTCAGGGGATCGCGCGCATCCCCAGGCTGTAGAAGTTGTCCCCGGAGTTGAGGGTCAGCACCGCGGTGAGGGGCTCGAACCCCTCTTTGGTCAGCACCGTGTTCGCCATCCCCGGCGTCAGCCCTTCGAAACGGAAGGTGCCGTCCGCTGCAGTCTGGGCCGAGCGGCCCTGCACCCTCACCTCGACCCCGGAGATCGGGGGGCCGGTCGGCTCGGTGTGGACCAGACCGCGCAGGATCGCGGTGGTTGGTGGGTCGGTGGGCGAGGAGCCACCATCGCCGCCGCAGGCCAGGGTGAGGGCTGAGAGAATCAGGATGCCGACGCTGCGAAACGTCATGGGAGCCTCCCCGCGGGGCGTTGATCCGAAACCCGAGACCCGCCGCACGAGCGCTGCGAATCCCCCCATCGAAGAGTGCGCAGAATCCCACCCGGGCCTGTCGAGGCCGGCCGAAACCTCTCGGGCCGGGATCACGTACCGAAGACCATGAAACCAACATCCTCGCACCGTTGCGGCCTTTGTGCCTTCTTCCTTTCGATCGCCCTGGCTGTCGGGGCGGCCTCACCGTCCGTCGCTGCCGATCCCGGCTCCCGCCGCCTGCCCCTCGAGCCCTGCCAGATCGAGGGCCTGGAGGGGGGTGCCCTCTGCGGCACCCACGAGGTGTGGGAGAACCGCACCACCCGCCAGGGCCGCAAGATCGGCCTCAAGGTCGTGGTGCTCCCGGCCACCGGGCCGGAGGTCGCCCCCGACCCCCTCTTCCTCTTCGCCGGCGGTCCCGGCGACGGCATCGCTTCCCACGCGGCCGGCGCCGCCCAGGAGTACGCCGAGCTGCGCAAGAATCGCGACGTCGTGATGGTGGACCAGCGCGGCACCGGCGGCTCGCACCTCCTGCAATGCGACGTGCCGGGCGGCGAGGACGACGTCCAGGGCTACTTCGAGCCGGCCTTCTCCGCGGAGATTGCCCGCCGCTGCCGAGCGGAGCTCGAGAAGATCGCCGACCTCACCCAGTACACCACCACCATCGCGGCGGATGACCTCGACGAGGTCCGCCAGTGGCTGGGCTACGGTCAGATCAACCTCGAAGGGGCCTCCTACGGCACCCTGGCGGCTCAGGTCTACCTGCGCCGCTACCCGCAGCACGTGCGCACGGCCACCCTCTACGGCACCGCCGGGATCGAGCAATACCTGCCCTTCTTCCACGCCCGCGACGGCCAACGCGCCCTCGACCTCCTGATCGAGGCCTGCCTGGCCGAGGCCACCTGCCGGGGAGCCTTCCCCAACCTGCGCGCGGAGGTGCGCGAGGTGCTTGCCCGCCTGGATCGCGAGCGGGCCCGGGCCGAGGTGCACCTGCCCGGCCGAGAGGGCAAGACCGCCGTCACCATCGCGCGTGGCCCCTTCGCCGAGCAGCTGCGCTTCCTGCTCTACAACCCGGCGACCTCCAGCCTGCTGCCCCTGGTGGTCCACGAGGCCCACCGTGGCAACTTCGAGCCCTTCGCCACGCTCAACGTGCTGTGGCAGTCACAGATCCGGCGCATCCTCGCCTTCGGCATGCACCTGTCGGTGACCTGCGCCGAGGACCTGCCCTTCGGTGACCAGAGCCGTATCGGGCTGCTGACCGAGGGCACCTACCTGGGGGATTACCGCATCCGCCAGCAGCTCGCGGCCTGCGCGGAGTGGCCCCGCGCGGCGATTCCCCCCGACTTCCACCAGCCGGTGCGCTCCGACGTGCCGGTGCTGCTGATCTCCGGCAACGTGGATCCGGTGACCCCGCCCTTCTGGGCCGAGGAGACCGTGCGCTTCCTCCCCCGCGGCCGGCACTTCATCGTGCCGGACGGCCACCACGGCTACGGCGGCCTGGCCAACCCCGAGTGCCTGCTGGGCGTCGGCCGCACCTTCATCGAGAGGGGCGAAGCCGAGAGCCTGGACGGCGCCTGTCTCTCGACCATGAAGCGGGGCCCGTTCGTCACCAGCCTGGAGCAGTTCGAGGGGATGTTGAAGGCGATGATGGAGGGGTAGGGAGATCCTCACCCCCCTCGATCCCCCTCCCTTCGGCTTCGCTCAGGGCATGCTCCCGGCCCGCCCACTCCGGCCTTCCGGGAGAGGGGGAGGCCGGAGAGGAGGTAACGGCCCCGTTGTCACCCCGAGCGAAGCCGAGGGGTCTCCCATGGGGCGGTGCGGAGGGGATGGATTCCTCTCGTTCCCACGCTCTGCGTGGGAACGCAAATCCGGGCGCTCCGCGCCCTCCGGAGATGTCGCCGAGGCGAAGAGGCCGCAGAGCGGCCAGACTGGGGTCCCCACGCAGAGCGTGGGAACCAGCTCGGAAGCGGGAATCCATCCCCTCCGGACCCTTCTCCCGGAGGGCGGTGTGGGTGGGCTCCCTTCGGCGAGATCAGGGCAAGGTCTGAGGGGCAGGGGTGAGGGGTCTTACTCCACCCGCCCCGCCAGCCACCGCACCTCCCGCAAGCGCCGGCCGTAGCCGCAGGTGGTGACCAGCTCGCGGGCGCTGGCGAGGTGGGTGCGGGCGGTGGCGGGGTCGTCCTGCTGGAGGTGAAGGCGGGTCCATTCGAGGTGGGCGTCCGCCTGGTGGAGGCGCATGCCACCCCGCTCGGCGATCTCCAGGGCCTCCCCCACGTCCACCGCGGCGGCGTCCAGGTTGCCGGTGAGGCGGCGGAAGGCGGCGCGGGCGAGGAGGCCGCGGGGGAGGTCATCCTCTTGGGCGGCCTGCCGCAGGCCCTCGACGGCGCGGTCCAGGTGCTCGGCGGCCGGGGCGAAGTCCGGCGCCTCGGGTGCCGTCAGCGCCAGGCCGAGGTGGGCTCGGCCGAGGGAGAGGTGGTCGAGGGCGATGTCGAGGAGCCAGTGCTGAGTTGTCACCCATTCAAGCGTCTGTGTCGCCCGCCCCCGCACCTCCTCGCACGCCTCGCGGTAGCGAGCGCGATCGGCGGCGCGTTCTTCGGTTCGTCGTAGGGGCGCACGGCCGTGCGCCCTCCCGCCGTTTCCGGCCCGGCCGCCGTCGTCGGTCGACCCGTGGGGCGCACGGCCGTGCGCCCCTACACCCGAGGCTGCAGTGCCGCTGACGAGGACCCCCTCCAACCCCGCCCCATCCTCCAGCTCCGCCTGGCTCAGTAGCAGGTCGCAGTACCGGTAGCCCCCGAGCGAGTACAGCCGCGGGTACTCCTTCTGCCAATCCGCCTGCATCCCCTCCGCCTCGCGGAACAGCGCCGCGCTCTCCTCCCACCGCCCCGCGCCGTGCAGGGCATCGGCCAGGACAGTCCGGCTGACCATCCGCATGAAGGCATCCTCACTGCGGTCCGCCAGCGCCACGCTCTCCTCCCCGGCCGCCACGGCCTCGGCGACCTGGCCGAGGGTGAGGAGGAGCTCGCTGAGGTTGGAGGCGCAGACGGCAGCATTCCGCCACTCACCATCGGCCTCGTTAATTTCGAGGGTGGCCCGCATCGGCGCCACCGCCTCCCCCAGCCGCCCCAGGGCGCGCAGGAAGAAGCCGGCCTCGTTGAGGATCCACGCCTGATCCGCTGGGCTCAGGTCCCGGGAGGGCTGGTCCCAGGGTCGGTCGAAGAAGGCCGCGAGGGCGGTCAGCTCGGCGCCGAAGGCACCCAGCTTCTTCCAGCTGAAGTGCTCGCTCCCGCGCAGGATCCGCCGCCAGTACACCGCGTCGCAAGCCTCTTGCACCCGCC
>DASUEU010000005.1:0-1207 GCA_036274895.1 Thermoanaerobaculia bacterium
GGCCTACGTGATCTACACCTCGGGCTCGACCGGAGAGCCCAAGGGCGTGGCGGTGGAGCACCGGCAGCTGGCGGCCTACGTGGCGGGGGTGGGCGAGCGGCTGGAGCTGGCTCGCTACCGGCGCTTCGCCCTGGTCTCGACCCCGGCCGCGGACCTCGGCCACACCGTGCTCTACCCGGCCCTGGCCCAGGGCGGACTGCTTTACGCCGTGCCGCCGGAGGTGGCCACGGACGCCGAGGCCTTCGCCCGCTTCCTGGCCGAGGAGCCGGTGGAGGTGGTCAAGATCGTGCCCTCACACCTGCGCGCCCTGGTGGCAGGAGTTGGGGCCGCCGGCGCCGGGGCCGGCGCCGTGCTGCCCCGGGGCCTGCTGGTGGTGGGCGGCGAGGCCACCGGCGTGGCGGAGGCCCGGGCCTGGCAGCAGGCGGCCCCGGGCTGCCGCATCGCCAACCACTACGGCCCCACCGAGACCACGGTGGGGGTGACCGCCTGCCCTCTCTGGCAGGGCGTGGCCCTGACCGAGGCCGGCAGCCTGCCCCTGGGAGAGCCCCAGCCGCAGGCGGCGATCTGGGTGCTGGACGGCTCCATGTCGCCGGTGGCCCCCGGGGTGGCGGGGGAGCTGTACGTGGGCGGCGAGGCCGTGGCCCGCGGCTACCTGGGGCGGCCAGCGGCGACCGCCGAGCGCTTCCGGCCCAACCCGTTCGACGGCCCCGGGGAGCGGCTCTACGCCACCGGCGACCGGGGCCGCTGGCGGGGGGATGGCCAGCTGGAGCTGCTGGGCCGGGTGGACGACCAGGTGAAGATCCGCGGCTTCCGGGTGGAGCCGGGGGAGGTGGCCGCTCGGCTGCTGGGCCACGAGGCCGTGCGCGAGGCAGCGGTGCTGGCCCGGCCGGGCCGGAGCGGCGAGCCCGAACTGGTGGCCTGGGTGGTGGTGGAGCCCGAGGGGGCACCCCCGGAGCGCGCCCCTCTCGACCCGGCGACCCTCCGCGCCTGGCTCAGCGCTCGCCTGCCCGAGGCCATGGTCCCTGCCCGCTGGGTCTTCCTGCCCCGGCTGCCCCTGACTCCCAACGGCAAGCTGGACCGCCGGGCCTTGCCGGAGCCCGAGGAGGTCCGGGGCGGGGAGGGGGAGGCGCCGCGTCCGGGCCTGGAGGAATGGGTGGCGGGGGTGTTCCGGGACCTGTTGGGGGTCGCGGAGGTGGGCCGGGAGTCG
>DASUEU010000006.1:0-14447 GCA_036274895.1 Thermoanaerobaculia bacterium
GCGAGCTCCGCGTCGCGCCCGCGCAGCAGGCCGAGCACGTTGGCGGTCTCGACCGAGCGGATCCGCGAGTCGATCGCGAGCGAAGTACGCAGTCCCAGCGGCACCGGGCGGAAATCGCGCGAGCGCGCCTTCTCGGAGAGCGCGTCGAAATCGTGGCCGGCGGCCTTCAACAGCCGGCGCGTCGCCTCCTCCGAGGTCCAGGCCTTGACCTGGAGCCGCGCCTCGCCGGCGTCCGGCAGCTCGAACTGCTCGCCGCTCCACGAGCTCTGCACCACCTGCCACGGGTAGCCGGCCGAGGGCGTGGTGTGGACGATGATCGCCCCGGCGGCGCCCTGGCGGGCGGCGCTCTCGTACTTGTAGGTCCAGCGGCCGTAGTAGAGGCGGCGGACGCCCTCGAAGAGGGCCGGGTCCCAGTCCGGGTCGTTGTTGAGCATGAGCAGGACCTTGCCGGCGAGGTCCACACCCTTGAAGTCGTCCCAGCCGTACTCGGGGGCCTCGATGCCGTAACCGACGAAGACCACCTCGGCGTCGCTGAAGCCGGCGGCCGGCGCCTGGAGGCCGCTGGCCGCGATGTAGTCCGTGCTCCAGGCGAGGTCCACGGCCTCGCCGCCGGCCGCGAAGCGCCAGCTGGCCGGGGCCTGGGCGGTGACGCTCACCACCGGCACCTCCTGGGTCCAGGAGCCGTCGGCCGCGGCGGGCTCGAGGCCGTAGCCGGCGAGGGTGGTGGCGATGTAGAGCTGGGTCAGCTGGTCGCCGCGGGTGGCCGGGCCGCGGCCTTCGAGGAGGTCGTCGGAGAGGAAGCGGATCGCCGGCTCGAGGGTCTGGCGGTCGATCGAGGCGGCTGCCCGCTCGGCGCCGGGGGGTAGGGTGGGGGCTCCGGCGACGGCCGGCGCGGCTTCGAAGCCGACCAGGGCCAGCAGGGCGAGGGCGAAGGGGCTACTGGTCATGTTCATTCCTCCATCAAGCACGGGCAGAATCTAGCAGAGGGCATGCTATCTTCCCGGCGAAGACCGCTCCGACTCGCTTCGCCATGAAGCTCTCCACCCGAGCGCGCGATGCGCTCCATCTGAACTGGGCCGTCCCCGTGGGCTCCTTGCCGGAGCCACCGCGCCCCTTGCGTCTCCAGACCCTCGAAGTGGCGGGCCAGCCCTGCGCCTTCGTCACCGCCGTGCTGTTCTGGCACGAGGCCGAGCGCCACTCGCTGTGGTCGATGCTCCACGTCCCCCATCCCGAGATGCACCTGCGCTTCGCCGTGCTCGACGGCGAGGGCCTGCCGGGTACCTTCCTCTGGCGCGAGCTGGCACCCTTCTGGGCCCATGCCGGGTTGTGGCTCGCCGGGCGCACGGGCCGGTCGGCCCGCTTCTCCTATCCACGCTCGCTTTCCGAGCCCGGGACCGAGTCGAGCTGGCGCTGGCGGGTGGCGGGGGAGGGGCCCCTGGCGGCGACCGCCCGGCTGGGCAGCGGCTCGGCGGCCCCGCCCTTCCACAGCTTCGACGAGGTGGTGGCCTTCTTCTGCCGCCGGCGCTTCTACGTCGGCAGCCGGCGGGGCCTCGAGCGCAGCGACGGCTCCCGCGTCAAGGGCGATCCCTGGCCGCTCACTGTCGAGATGGAGGAGGACGGCCTGCTGCGCCGCGCCTTCGGCCAGGCGACCTGGCCGGCACTGCATTCCGCCTTCCTCTGCGGCGAGGCCTCGCTGGTCTTCGAGCTCGCCGGAGTGCCCGAGATCGCCACCCTGGCGCCGTCCGCGCCCAAGGTGGCGACCGACCCGGCCCTGCTCTCCCAGCCCCCCCTGGCCCGCGACCGGGCGGCCTGATCGAGCGACCGCTGACAGCCTCCCGCGAGTCTCTGCGCATTCCTCGATAGAGCGACGGATCGGCGTCGCCGGTTCGGTCGTTCCATCAACCAGGAGGAACTTATGAGAAGAGCAGGTAGGAAATCCGCTTTGGCGGGGATCTGTCTGGGGTCCCTCCTCGCCGCCCACCTCGCCGCCCCCGATGCGCTCGCCACCGAAGGCTCGCTGCTGCGCGGTATCGACGGCCTCGAGCAGCGCGCCCTCGACGATCCGGCGGTGCTGCGCAGCCGGGCCGTCGCGGTGGACCTCGAGTTGCTGCGCGGGCTCGAGGAGAAGGAAGACCTGATTGATCTCGGCCTGTTCGACGACCTCGACCTGGCGGTGCGGTTCGAGCGCATCGAGAAGGTGACGGCGGAGGCCACCTCGTACGTCGGCAAGCTCGAGGGCGAGGCGGACAGCCGCGTGGTGCTGGTCGCGGGCGGCGGCCAGATCGTCGGCAGCGTGGCCCGTGGCGAGGAGCGCTACCGGATCCGCTGGGTGCCGGGTGGCTATCACATGGCCGAAGAGGTGGACGTTTCGGCCTATCCGTCGGAATACCACCTGCACGACCTCCAGCCCTCCTTCGTCGAGGAGATCGAGCCGCAGCTGCTGCTCGAGGACTCCGGCGCTCGCATCGACGTGCTGGTCGTCTATACGGCGAGCGCCGCCTCCGGGGCCGGGGGAACGACGGCGATACAGAACTTGATCGCCCTGGGGGTGAGCGAGACCAACACCGCCTTCGCCGACAGCGCCATGGTGCCGCGGCTGCGGCTGGTCCACACCGAGCAGGTGAGCTACACCGAGAGCGGTGACATCCAGACGGACGTCAACCGCCTGCAGAACCCCACTGACGGTCACATGGACAACGTCCACACCCTGCGCAACCAGTACGGCGCCGACCTCGTCAAGCTGGTGGTGGAGAACGGCGGCGGCTTCTGCGGCATCGCCTTCGACATCATGGCCGGCAGCAACAACAGCGCCTTCGAGAGCAAGGCCTTCTGCGTCACGGCCCGCAGCTGCATCAGCCCGAACTACAGCTTCGGCCACGAGCTGGGCCACCTGATGGGTTCCAACCACGCGCCCGACGACCCCACCGGCACGGGCGCCTTCAGCTACTCCTTCGGCTACAAGGACCCGGGTCGGGCCTTCCGCACCATCATGGCCTACGACTGCTCCGGTGGCTCCTGCCCGCGGGTGCTGCGCTGGTCGAACCCCAACCTGACCTTGAACGGCAAGGTCACCGGCACGGCGACCCAGAACAACGCCCTGTCGATCGACAACGTGCGCAGCGTGGTGGCCAACTTCCGCCAGGAGATCGCCGCCAACACGCCCCCGGTGGTCACCATCACGGCGCCGGCCAACGGCGCCACGGTGGCCCAGGGAGCCAGCGTCAGCTTCGCCGGCTCGGCGAGCGACGCCCAGGACGGCAACCTCTCCGCCGGTCTGTCCTGGACCTCGAGCCGCAACGGCGCCATCGGCAGCGGCGCCTCCTTCAGCACCTCCTCCCTGGCCCTGGGCAGCCACACCATCACCGCCTCGGTGACCGACAGTGGCGGCCTCTCGGGCTCGGCGCAGATCAGCCTGAACGTGGTCTGTGGTGACAGCACGGCGCCGACCACGGCGATCACCTCACCGGCCAACGGCGCCACGGTGTCGGGAACGGTGTCCATCCAGGCCTCGGCGAGCGACAACGTCGGGGTGACCCAGGTGCGCTTCTTCATCGACGGAGTGCAGGTCGGCACGGACAGCACCGCCCCCTACACCTACAGCTGGAACACCGCCGGCGCTGCCGCCGGCAGCCACAGCCTCCAGGCCCGGGCCTTCGATGCCTGCGGCAACCAGGGCAACTCGGCGGTGGTCAACGTCACCGTCCCCGGGGTGCCCGACATCGGCGTCTACCAGAACGCCAGCGGTGCCGCGGTGCCCCAGGGCTCGACGGTGAACATCGGCAGCACCACGCCCGGTGTGCCGATCTCGCTGCGCTTCCAGATTCGCAACGAAGGTACGGCCTCGCTGACCCTGAGCAACCCCAGCTCCCTGGTGTCGGGCAGCTGCTTCTCCTTGATCGAGACACCGGTGACGCCGGTGCCGGTGGCAGGCACGTCCTATTTCCGCGTCCGCCTCCAGTGCTCGACCCCGGGCGGCTACGTGGGCACGGTGTCGATCCTCTCCAACGATCCCAACGAAAGCCCCTACAACTTCACGGTCACCGGCACGGTGACGGCGCCGCCGACCCCGGACATTGCGGTGCACAAGAACGCCGACGGCAGCCTGGTGCCCCAGGGCAGCTCGGTCAACATCGGCACCACCACCCCGGGCGTGGCGACCTCTCTGCGCTTCCAGATCCGCAACACCGGCACCGCGGCGCTCAACCTGGCGAACGCGGCCTCGCTGGTCTCGGGCACCTGCTTCTCGCAGATCGAGACGCCGGTGACGCCGGTGCCGGTGGGTGGCACCTCATACTTCCGGGTGCGCTTGCTGTGCTCCACGCCCGGCGGCTACAGCGGCACGGTGTCGGTTCTTTCGGATGATCCGGACGAGAGCCCCTACTCGTTCACGGTCACCGGCACGGTGCAGTGAGCCCCGGCGGACACCGGACCGGCGGGGCTCCGGCCTCGCCGGCCCGGTGTTAGCATCCGCCGCCATGACGGCAAGCGGAGAGCAGAAAACGCAGCGCATCGCCGTGCTGCCGGGCGACGGCATCGGCAAGGACGTGACCGCCGAGGCGGTCAAGGTGCTCGAGGCGGCGGCCGGGCGCTTCGCCCTGCCCCTCGAACTGGTGCCCTTCGGCTGGGGCGCCGACCACTACCTGGCGACCGGCGAGACCGTGCCCCCGGGGGGGATGGACGATCTGCGGCAGAACTACGCCGCCATCCTGATCGGCGCCTTCGGCGACCCGCGGGTGCCGGGCAACCAGCACGCCGCGGACATCCTGCTGGGCACCCGCTTCCAGCTCGATCTCTACGTCAACTTCCGGCCGGTCAAGCTTTACGACGAGAAGGTCTGCCCCTTGAAGGGCAAGACCTGCGCGGACGTGGACTTTGTGATCTTCCGCGAGAACACCGAGGGCGCCTACGTCGGCGTCGGCGGGGTGTTCAAGAAGGGCACTCCCGACGAGGTGGCGATGCAGGAGGAGATCCACACCAGGAAGGGCGTGGAGCGCATCCTGCGGGCGGCCTTCGAGTGGGCCAGGGCGAACGGCAAGGGCCGGGTGACCATGGCCGACAAGGCCAACGTCATGCAGCACGCCCACGGCCTGTGGCGGCGCACCTTCGCCGAGGTGGCCCGGGACTTTCCCGGCATCGAGACCGAGGCCCTGTACGTGGACGCCCTGTCCATGCTGATGGTCAAGAGCCCGGAGCGCTTCGAAGTGATCGTCACCAACAACATGTTCGGCGACATCCTGACCGACCTCGGCGCGGCCCTGGCCGGCGGCCTGGGCCTCGCAGCCTCGGCCAACCTCCACCCGGGAAAGACCTCGATGTTCGAGCCGGTCCACGGCTCCGCCCCCGACCTGGTCGGCACCGGCAAGGCCAACCCCATGGGCGCCGTGCTCTCCGCCGCCCTGATGCTCGCCACCCTCGGCCACGGCGAGGCCGCGCGGGTGTTGGAGGAGGCCGTCGCCCAGGCCGTGAGAGCCGGCGAGACCACGCCCGACCTCGGCGGCACGAGGACCACGGTGGAAGTCGGCGACGCCCTGGCGAGGGCGGTGGGGTAGGTCCCTGTGGAGCGCGGCGACGCGTCGCCGCTTTCGCAGCGCCCCAAAGCGGCGACACGTCGCCGCACTCCAAAGGGCCCCGGGCCATTCCCTGCTGCCGCGCTATCATCCGCTGCGAGAGGACTACCCCCCATGCCCGCTGAACAGGACCTGATCTACGACTGGAACGTCGCCTCCGGCCAGGAGATGAAGCCAGCCCGGGGCCGCGTCGAGCTGGTCGACGAGACCTTGCGCGACGGCTTGCAGTCGCCTTCCGTCCGCTCCCCTTCGCTCGACGACAAGCTGCGCATCCTCCACCTGATGGTCGACCTCGGCATCGAGTCGGCCAACGTCGGCCTGCCCGGGGCCGGGCCGCACGCGGTGGCCCAGGCCGAGAGGCTGGCCCGTGAGGTGGCGGAGAATCGGCTGCCCCTCTCCCTCAACTGCGCCGCGCGCACGCTGGCGGCGGACATCCAGCCCATCATCGAGATCTCCCAGCGGGTGGGCATCCCGATCGAGATCGCCTGCTTCCTCGGCTCCTCGCCGATCCGGCAGTACACCGAGGACTGGGATCGTGACCGCCTGCTCGCCCTGACCGAGAGCGCCATCAAGCTCGGCGTGGACGCCGGCCTGCCGGTGATGTACGTCACCGAGGACACCACCCGCGCCGCCCCGGAGGACCTCCGCGCCCTCTACTCCGCGGCGGTCAACGCCGGCGCCCGCCGCGTGGTGGTGGCCGACACCGTGGGCCACGCCACCCCGGCCGGGGCGGCGGCGGTGACCCGCTTCCTGCGTGGGGTGGTGGACGCCATCGATCCGAGCGTGCAGCTCGACTGGCACGGCCACCGCGACCGCGGCCTGGGCGAGATCAACGCCCTGGTGGCGGCCACGGCCGGGGCGGACCGCCTCCACGGCACGGCCCTGGGCATCGGCGAGCGGGCGGGCAACGCCGCCATCGATCTGCTCCTGGTCAACCTCGAGCTGCTCGGCTGGGCCCACCGGGACTTGACCCGCCTGCCCGAGTACTGCGCCCTGGTCGCCGAGACCACCGGCATGACCGTGCCCGAGACCTACCCGGTGGTGGGCCGCGACGCCTTCCGCACGGCGACCGGGGTGCACGCCTCGGCGATCGCCAAAGCGCGCGAGAAGGGCCACGACCGGCTGGCCGACCTGATCTACTCCGGCGTGCCCGCGGCCATGGTCGGGCGGCGGCAGGTGATCGAGGTGGGGCCCATGAGCGGCAAGTCGAACGTCCAATTCTGGCTGCAGGATCACGGCCTGGCAGCCGAGACGGCCCTGGTCGAGGCGATCTTCGCCCGCGCCAAGGGGTCGAACCGGGTGCTCGAGACGGACGAGATCCTGGGCATCTGCCGCGAGCATGGGGCGACCCCGGCGAGCTGAGGGGGCGCCGGAGGCGCCGCCCCTGCCCGAGGCGTTCCGCCGCGCCCTCGAGCGCTATCTCGATCACCTCGCCGTCGAGAGGGCCCTCTCGACCAACACCGTCGAGGCCTACCGCCGGGACCTCGAGCGCCTGGGGGCGGACCTGGCGCGGGACGGCCGGGACGCCGCGAAGGCCGGTGCCGAGGAGCTCGGCGCCCACCTGCGCTCGCTGCGCCGCCGGGGGCTGGCGGGGCGCTCGATCACCCGCGCCATCGCCGCCCTGCGCGGTTTCTTCGCCTTTCTGGTCCAGGGGGGAGACCGGGCGGACGACCCCTCGACCCTGCTGCTCGCCCCGAAGCTGGCCCAGAAGCTGCCGGAGGTCGTCTCCGAGGACCGGATCAACGCCCTGCTGGCGGCGCCGGACGTGGCCGAGCCCCTCGGGCTGCGCGACCGGGCCATGCTCGAGCTGCTCTACGCCACGGGGCTGCGGGTCTCCGAGCTGGTGGGGCTCACGTTGGCCCAGCTGCGCCTCGACGCCGGCTTCCTGGTGGCCTTCGGCAAGGGCGCCAAGGAGCGGGTGGTGCCGGTGGGGGAGAGGGCGGAGGAGTGGTTGGGCCGCTACCTGCGCGAGGTACGGCCAGGTCTGGCCAAGGGACGGCACCAGGCGGTCTTCGTCAACCGTTCCGGGGCGCCGATGAGCCGGCAGGGTTTCTGGAAGAACCTCGCGGCGTACGGGCGGCAGGTGGGGATCGCCGACCTCCACCCGCACATGCTGCGCCACAGTTTCGCTACCCACCTGCTCGAGCACGGCGCGGACCTGCGCTCGGTGCAGATGATGCTCGGCCACGCCAGCGTCTCGACCACCCAGATCTACACCCACATCCACCAGCAGCGGCTGCGCAGCCTCTACGACCGCTACCACCCGCGGGCTTGAGGGGCTCGGCGCTCCCAGCGCGTGCGTTGGACTCCGGAGCGTGCTCGTCCGTACACCACCTGCTACCATGCACCCGATGACCCGCGCCCTTCGTGCCTTGACCCTCGCCGCCGGTGCCCTGGCGGCCCTCGCCGCCTCCTCGCCGGCCGGCGCCGAGCTGGTGGTGCTGACCGACGGCCGCTTCTTGAAGGTCCGGGCCTACCAGCTCCAGGGCGACCGCATGCAGATGACCCTCGCCGAGGGGGGGATCCTCACCATGGGCCTCTCCCGCATCGAGCGGGTGGTGGCCGACGAGGTGCCCCTGCCGGCCGAGGAGGTCGAGCTCGCGCCCCTGATCGAGACCCCGCCGCCCCCGACCTTGTCCTGGCGCTTCGAGCAGGACCACGGCGTGCCGGCCACCCCCTACGGGGAGCTGATCTTCTCGACCGCCGAGAAGCACCAGGTCAATCCCTCGCTGGTCGCCGCCGTGGTGCGCGCGGAGTCGGCCTTCCGCTCCACGGCGGTCTCCCCCAAGGGCGCCTGCGGGCTGATGCAGCTGATGCCCGCCACCGCCCACCGCTTCGGCGTGCGTGGTTGGGAGATCTTCGAGCCGGACAAGAACCTCGGCGCTGGCGTGCGCTACCTGCGCTGGCTGCTCGACCGCTACGACGACAACCTCGCCCTGGCCCTGGCCGCCTACAACGCCGGCGAGGGCACGGTGGACCGCTACCGCGGCGTGCCCCCGTTCCGGGAGACCCGCGGCTACGTGCGGCGGATCTACGGCTATCTGGGGCTGGCGGCGGAGGAGGCCGACGCCTCGGGCCTCGCCGGAGCCGTGGTCGCAGCCGGCCGGTAGCGCACCACCACCAGCGTACGATCGTCGCCGACCGGGGTCCCGGCGGCGTGGGCGTCGATGGCGCCGGTCAGGGCGCTCCGCACGTCGGCGGCGGTGCGGGCCGGCCGCGCCAGGGTTGCCGCCACCCGGTCGTAGCCGAACATCTCGCCATTCGGGCTCTGGGCCTCGATCAGCCCGTCGGACAGCCACACCAGGGAGTCGCCCGGCTTGATCTCGAAGCGGGTGGCGCGGAAGCTGCGGTCGAGGCAGCCCAGGGGAGAGCTCTCGAGGATGATCTCCTCGACCTCCCCGCCACGCAGGAGGTAGGTCGGGGGGTGGCCGGCGTTGGTCAGCTCCACCACGCCGTTGCGGAAGTCGATCAGGGCGATCGTGGCGGTGACGAAGAAGCGCCGTTCGGTGCTCGACTGGCGGATCAGCTCGTCGAGCCGGGTCAGGATCCACAGGGGATCCACCCGCTCGGCCAGCAGCAGGGTGAGCCCGGCCTTGACCATCGCCATGCGCAGCCCCGAGGACAGGCCGTGGCCGGAGACGTCGGCGATCACCACCGCCAGGCGGCCGTCCGATAGCTCGATCAGGTCGAGGTAATCGCCGCCCAGGGCGGCGCTGGGCTCGAAGAGGGTGGCGCAGTCGGCCTTCGGGTTCCTGGGCAGGTGGCGGGGCAGCAGGCTGCGCTGCACCTCGCGGGCGATCGCCAGCTCCTTGTCGAGCACCTCCTGCTCGGCCGCCCGGGCCACCGCCTCGCCGAGGTGGTTGGCCATCTCGTTGAAGGAGCGTTGCAGGGCACCCACCTGGTCCCGGCGGTGGGCCGGGATGCGGTAGGAGAAGTCCCCGGCCTGCACCGCGGCGGTCGCCTTGCTGAGCTGGTTGACCGCCCGCGACAGGCCGAAGGAGAGGAAGCTCGCGACCAGGAAGGCCACGGCGTAGACGGTGAGCAGGGTGCCGGCCACCGAAATGAGGCCGATCCACAGGGCCGAGCGGAACTCGGCGTTGCCGGCGAAGAGGATCTGGGCGATCCGGGCGAAGGTTCCCTCGACCGGAGCCACCAGGCCGCGGCCGGCGATCTCACCGGTGGCGAGATCGAAGAGGGGGCCGTGAACCTCCGGCCACACCACGCGGCGGCGGTCGAGCCAGCTCTTGCCGTTCTGGGCGGCGAAGAAAGCATCCTTCTCGGCCTGCAGCCGCTGCGCCGCCTCGCGTTCGGCGGCCGTGACCTCGGGCTCCGCCTCGCTGGTGTCGGAGGCGGCGCTCGCCTCGCCTTCTGCGGCCGGCGTGACCTCCTCGCCCCCCACCTGGAAGCGGATACCCTGGCCGACCTGGACGGCGGCCACCGTCGGCCCCTTGCCGTCGCCCCGCATGGGCCGCAGCTCCACCCACAGGCCGGTCTTCTTGCGCAGCAGGTGGTCGAGCTCACCGTCGAAAAGGGCGACCACCCCCAGCTCGCCGGTCTCCACCGCCACTGCCACCGTGGGCTTGCCGTCGGCGCCCCGGACGTAGCGAGCGAGCTTGAACGGCGAGCCGAAGCTGTTCTCCGGCAGGGGGGCGGTGAGCCACACCGGCCAGGTCTCGGGCGCCAGGCCCGCGCCGCCCACGCGCTTGCCGGCCCGGTAGTAGTCGAAGCTGAAGCCGGAGCGAGTCGGCTGGCTCGGCTGGCCCTCGGCCTCGAAGGCGGCCAGTCGAGCCTTGGCCTGCTCGATGGCCGAGACTTCCAGAGATGCCAGGGTGCTGCGGCTGACGTAGCCCAGAAAGAAGCTCGCCAGCACGTAGCAGGCGCCCAGGGCCAGGATCAGCGCCATGGGTACGGGCACGACCCCGATCAAGAAGTGGGAGAAGGCGAGGCGGCGGCCCACTTTCCACAGGAAGGCCCGGTAGGCGATCACCGCCAGGGTGACCAGGCCCGCGGTGAGGGTGAGGCCGAAGAGCACCCAGGCCAGGGTGGAGACCGGCTTGGCCGCGGTGACGCCGAGCGCCACCAGGACGGCCAGGACCGCCAGGACGATGCCGAGGCGCTTGAAAAAGGTGCGGACCGTGATCATCGGGTCGGCCTCAGCGTGTCACTACGCTGTCGTGGATTCAAGGTTTGGGGCCGTCGCGCTTGGCCTGCCGCGCGCCAGTTGCATACAATCTCGAGCCGAGTCGAACCAGGAGGGAGCCCGCCCGTGTCCAGACTACCGCGCCATCTCGAGCACCTGAAGACCGGCTTCACGGCCGAGGCCGTCAGCGCCGCCCGCTTCCGGGCCTATGCCGCCCGCGCCGAAGCCGAGGGGCTGCCCAACCTCGCTCGCCACTGGCGCGACCTGGCCGCGGCCAAGGACGCGCTGGCGGTGCGGCTGCTCGAGGCGGCCGGGCAGGCGCGCGGTGGCGCCCTGGACCTCGGCACGGCCGTCGCCGAGGAGGGTTACGAGAACGACGTGCTCTACCCGAAGATGGTGCGCGAGGTCGACGCCGAGACGGCGGCGATCCTGGGGGAGGTCACCGCGGCGCAGAAGGACCACCTCGGCCGCATCGAGAAGCTGCGCAGCGCCTTCCAGGCCGCTCGCGGTGACGTGCCCGCCTGAGCCTTCAGCAGGAGACTCCCCACGAGGGGTGATCGAGCCGAAACCCCTCGTCCTCGTCATAGTCCAGGGTCGCGCCGTCGAGCTGGCTCGCCGCCATGCGGTCGAGGGCGAGGGGGATCCCATCCAGGGTCAAACGAAGGTCGTCGGCCGCGATGCTGCGGGTGCCGGCGAGGCGAAAGCCCATGGCGCCGCAGCCTCCGGCGAAGGCGATGCGCAGCGAGGCGCCGGGCTCGAGATCCCGCTCGGCGGCGGCCACGGCAGCGGGGGTCAGGGTCAGCTCCATGGCGCCGATTGTAGCCTGGCAGGCGTTGCCCGATGATAGAGTGTCGCGCCGAGGGAGGCACTCCTGATGAAGGGTTTGACCGGCGAGTCCTGGGTCACCACCAAGTTCGAACAGTTGGAAGAGTGGTCGCAACGCCACTCCTTCTGGCCCTTCCCCTTCGGCACCGCCTGCTGTGCCATCGAGTTCATGGGGACTGTTTCCGCCCACTACGACCTCGCACGCTTCGGTTCCGAGGTGGTCCGCTTCTCCCCCCGTCAGAGCGACGTTCTGCTGGTCGCCGGCACCATCAACGACAAGATGGCGCCGGTGCTCAAGAAGATCTACGACCAGATGGCCGACCCCAAGTGGGTGATCTCGATGGGTGCCTGCGCGTGCTCGGGTGGCTTCTACCGCTCCTATCACGTGGTGCAGGGGATCGACGAGCTGATTCCGGTGGACGTCTACGTGCCCGGCTGCCCGCCCACTCCGGAAGGGTTGATCTACGGCATCCTGCAGCTGAAGGAGAAGGTGATCCGCGACCGGCAGCGGCACCAACAGCGCTTGAAGAAGGAGAGGCAAGCTCGTGGCGGTCGAGACGCTGACGCAACCGTCGCTTCTTGAGAAGTACCCTGCAGGCAGCATCACCCCCGTCGAGGGCCTCGACCAGCCCACCTGGGTGGTGAAGAGGGAGATCCTGGCCGAGCTGGCCCGCGATCTGCGGGACGGCAAGGACACCCAGTTCGACCTCCTGCTCGACCTCTGCGGCGTCGACTACCCGGACCGCGCGGAGCGCTTCGAGGCGGTCTACCACCTCTACTCGATCCCGCGCAAGGAACGGCTCCGGCTCAAGGTGCCCTTGACCGAGGCCGATCCGGTGCTGCCCAGCCTGATCCCGGTGTGGAAAGCGGTCAACTGGTTCGAGCGCGAAGCCTTCGAGATGTTCGGCCTGCGCTTTGAAAACCATCCCAACCTGCGCCGCCTGCTCACCCACGAGGCCTTCCAGGGCCACCCCCTGCGCAAGGACTACGACCCGGCTCGCCGCTGGATCCTGACCGAGGACAAGATCTACCGGCCGAAGCTGCACGCTCCCGAGGGCACGGACGACCTCTTCGAGCGGATGACCATCAACATCGGCCCCTCGCACCCGGCCATGCACGGCACCTTCCGCCTGGTGGCCGAGCTGGACGGCGAGATCATCGTCGCCTCCGAGGTGGAGACGGGATATCTCCACCGCTGCTTCGAGAAGATGGCCGAGACGCACAACTGGCAGCAGGTCATCCCCTACACCGACCGCCTCAACTACTGCTCACCGTTCATCAACAACGTCGGCTACTGCCATGCGGTGGAGCGGCTCCTCGGTGTGGAGGTGCCGCCCAAGGCGGTGTGGGCGCGCACCATCCTCTCCGAGTTTGCCCGCATCATGGATCATTGCGTCTGCAACGGCACGACGCTGGTCGACGCCGGGGCCCTGACCAACTTCTGGTACATGTTCCAACCCCGCGAGGAGATCTACGGCCTGTTCGAGTCGTGCTGCGGTGCCCGCCTGACCGTCGCCTACGGGCGGATCGGCGGCCTCGCGCAGGACCTGCCTCCTGACTTCGTCGAGCGCAGCTATCGCCTGCTCGAGATGATTCCCCCCTTCATCGACGACGTCGAGAAGCTGATCGACCGCAACCGGATCTGGATCGATCGCTCGGTGGGGGTGGCGACGATCAGTGCCGCCGAGGCGGTGAACTGGGGCTGGACCGGCCCCTGCCTGCGCGCCAGCGGCGTCGGCTACGACGTGCGCCGAGCCCATCCCTACGATCTCTACGACACGGTCGATTTCGACGTGCCCGTCTACCACGGTGGCGACATCTACGACCGCTACCGGGTGCGCATGGCCGAGATCCGCCAGTCGCTGCGCATCATCAAACAGCTGCTCGACCGCGGCATGCCGGCCGGCTCGCACATCGTCGACGATCCCCACGTCGCCTTACCGCCCAAGGAAGCCTGCTACAACCAGATGGAAGCCATGATCTATCACTTCAAGCTGATCATGGACGGCATCCAGGTGCCGGCGGGGGAGTGCTACTCGATGGTCGAGGGGGCCAACGGCGAGCTGGGCTTCTACGCCATCTCGGACGGCTCGTCGAAACCCTATCGCCTGAAGTGCCGGCCGCCCTGCTTCCCGATCTTCTCCTCCTTCCCGGACCTGATCCAGGGCGGCACCCTCTCCGATGCGATCATCACGCTCGGAGGCCTCAACGTCATCGCCGGAGAGCTCGAACGATGATCGAACCGCAGGCTCCGCCGAGCCCTCACTCGACCACCACCCGGCCCTACAAGATGGGGCTTTCCGAGCGGCTCTACCTGCCGCTTTTGGGTGGCATGCTGGTGACCCTCAAGCACTTCGTCCGCAACCTGTTCAAGGGGCCGGAGTACACCATCGAATATCCCGAGGTGCGCCGGGACTACAGTCATCGCTTCCGCGGCCACCACATCCTGACCACTCGGCCCGACGGCTCGCTGCGCTGCGTCGCCTGCTTCCTGTGCGCCCAGAACTGTCCGGCCGAGTGCATCCACATCGAGGCCGGTGAGCACCCGGACGTCAACATCGAGAAGTACCCGCTGGTCTACGAGATCGACATGCTGCGCTGCGTCTTCTGCGGCTACTGCGTCGACGCCTGTCCGGAAGAGGCGATCATCATGTCGAACAACTACGACATGGCGTACTACAGCCGCGACCAGTCGATCGTCGGCAAGGCCGACCTGATGAAGCCGTACACCTTCGACCCCGCGCGCCTCGGCTACCGCCCGTACTACCCGGAAGAGGACGTCAAGCACTCGGCGATGCGCCGCGAGGCGTTCGACCTCGTGGCGGCGGCGAAGGCGAAGGGGACGGCGAAGGCGGCTGCCGCAGGCTGAGCCACGCACCGGGGCCGCGGCTTCCGAGCCGCTCGTCAGGCCGCCG
>DASUEU010000007.1:0-6331 GCA_036274895.1 Thermoanaerobaculia bacterium
CCTGACGAAACGCTCTCGCTCGTCCATCGGTGTCCGCTCGTCCCACGGCATCAGGCACCTCCGATGGTGCCCAAGCATGGACCACGAGACTGTTACCGATGTCCCCGGTCTGAGGTGTTACCTATGTGGCCGGTCTGTACCAGCCTCGGAGCCCTCACCCCTGCCCCTCTCCCGGCCCGCCCACACCGCCCTCCGGGAGAGGGGTCCAGCGGGGATGGATTCCCGCTTCCGCGGGAATGACGGAGGGAGAGGGTGCCCAATCCGACACCAGCCGCTCTGCATGGCACGGCGCCGCCTGGGTCTCAGGGGGCTTCACCGCTGCGGTCCTTGGGCGAAGACCCCGTGATCCGCCTCGGCGGGAATGAGACGTACTGTCGCCCGCTCTCCCGCTCTTGTCGCTTGATGTCCTCGAAGATCCGCTGCAGATCGTAGTCGAACCGAGCGGCGTGAGCCTCGCGGACCCCTCGCACCTCCTCGACGATCGGATCGTCCGACATCCTCCTCGTCCTCCGCTGGGCAGGTTTGGCGGACCTCGAGTCGCCAGTCTTGGCTACGCGCATTATGGACGACACCGAGACCCCAGCGCTCGCTCCCTTGACTCCTACTGCACCGGCCAGTCGCCGGCACGGCGACCCGTATCGTTATACCCTAGACAGGCTCAAAGAGAGGCTGACACCAGTGGCCGAACAAGCGCTCCAGATCCCCTACTCCGACGACGTACTGGCCTCGCTCGGCGAATCGCCGGCGCAGTTCGAGGCGGAGGCCCGGCTGCTGCTCGCCGTCAAGCTCTACGAACTTGGCCGGCTGTCAACCGGCCTCGCCGCCTCCCTGGCAGGCCTGAGCAGGGTCGACTTCCTCTTCACCCTCGGTCGATTCGGCCTGTCCCCGATCGGGGTCGATCCCGGGGAACTGGAGCAAGACCTGGCCAATGCTCGACGCTGAGCCGCCGGTAGTGGTGAACACCACTCCGGTGGTGGCCTTGAGCGTGCTGGAGCATCTCGACCTCCTCTACCTGCTGTTCGGACCGGTACTCATCCCCCCGGCCGTACAACGAGAGGTTGAAGCCGGCGGGAAGGCTCGGCCGGGCGCAACCGAACTGAGCGCGGCGCCCTGGATCAAGGTCACTCCTCTCAAGGACCCGAGCCGGGCCTAGCGCCTTCCGGGGCTCGACCGCGGCGAAGCGGAGGCGATCGCGTTGGCCCTGGAGCGACAAGCCCAACTGGTCGTCCTCGATGAGAGGCTCGCGCGCAAGCATGCGCTTCGCCTCGGGCTGCACGTCACCGGCACGCTCGGTGTGCTTCTGCTGGCCAAGGAACGGGATCTCATCCCGGCCCTCGCTCCGCTGCTCGATCGGTTGGAGCAGGGAGGGATTCACCTCGCCAAGCGCCTGGTCGAAGAAACGCTACAACTCGCGGGGGAGACGCCACAGCGCTGAGCGTTGGGTGGGCCGGGAGCCTGTCCTGAGCGAAGCCGAAGGAAGGGGGATCGAGGGGGTGAGGGGCCGCTCCGTGAGGGCCGGGGAATCAGAGTAGAATGCCCCCCACGCGCTCCTAGCTCAATGGATAGAGCAGCAGACTTCGGATCTGCCGGTTGGGGGTTCGAGTCCCTCGGGGCGCGCCATCTGTCCTCTGGGTCGGCCCAGTGAGTAGACTAGTGCTAAACCTCACGATCGCACGCCACCTGGAGAGCTGAATGCGCGTCTGCTATCTGCTCCAGACCCACCGCGATGCTCGTCAGATCGCACGTCTGGTGGCGACCCTCGGCCAGCAGAGCCCGGGGTCGATCGTGCTGGTCGCCCACGACCAGACCGGTTGCGCCCTCACCGCCCAGAGCCTGCCCGGACCGGCGGAAGTGCACTACCTGCCGGTGGCCGGCCCGATGCGCCGCGGCTATTTCTCCTTGCTCGACCCCTACCTCCAGGGTGTGGCGTGGCTGCGCCGCGAGGGCCTCGACTACGATTGGCTGGTCTACCTCTCCGGCCAGGACTACCCCGTCCAGCCCCTCACCCGCTCGGAAGCCCTGCTGGCCAGCGCCGAGTGTGACGGTTTCCTGCGCTACTGGCCCGCGCTGGGAACCGGTGGGCCCTGGCGCCGGCGGCGGCAGGGATTGCTGCGCTACTACTTCCAGTACCGGGATGCCCCGCCCTGGTCGGCGCCGTGGCTGCGGCTCCTCAAGGGGCTCAACGGCCTCCAGTCCCAGTTCCACGTTCAGCTGGTCTATGGGCTGCGAGTGGGCCGCCGGGCCCGGCACACGCCGTTCGACCACGGCCGGGTGTGCTACGCCGGCTGGCAATGGACCACCCTGCGCCGCGCCTGTGCCGAGCACGTGCTCGAGACCGTGGAGAGCGAGCCCGAGCTGGTGGCTTACTACCGCCGCACCATCTGCCCGGACGAATCGCTGGTGCAGACCATCCTGGTGGGCTCCGGGCGCTTCCGGCTGACCAACGACAACCTGCGCTACTCCGACACCGGCGCGAGCCGCGACGGTCGGCCCCGCCTGCTGGGAGTGGCCGACCTCGGGATGCTCATCAGCGGCGGTTACTGCTTCGCCCGCAAGTTCGACCTCGACTACGACGCACGGGTCCTGGATCTGCTGGACGAACGACTGGACGAGACCGAGGGGCCTCGATCACCGGGCCGGGCGCCCCTCGCCGAGCCGAGCGAGCCGACGCAGCAGCGGGCGCAGCCGTAGCGGAAGCCCCCGCAGGGGCCGCTGGCCGGCGAGGTCCGGGATCCGCTGCCAGAGCAGATCGACCCAGCAGGACGCGATGGCAGCGGGCGTAAAGGCCGCCACGCGCCGCCGCGCCTGCTCGACCATGGCGAGGTAGAGCTCCGGCGAGGCGCGCAACCGGTCGATGGCCGCCAGGGCCTCGGCCGAGGAGCTCACCTCGAGATAGTCGAGCTCGGACTCGCGCAGCTCGCGATAGGCGGGCTCGGGACCGAGCAGGGCCGGTACGCCCGCCGCCCAGGCGTTGCACAGCTTGGTCGCGGGCTTGGCCGTGTGGCCGCGGGAAGAGGGTGGGCGCACGGCGAGGATCAGGTCCGCTTCTCGGAAGTCGTGCCAGCTCAGCCGCCCCACGGCCGTGCCGGTACCCTCGAAGTCAGTGGCGTCGAACACCCATTCGATGCCTCGCTCCCTCAGCTGATCCCGCCAACGAGGCTGATGGAAGTCAGCGTGCAGGTTGCGGGAGAAGCCCTTGAAGACGACCTTCTCGATCCGGGTCCCGCGCGCGGGGTCGCGCGGCAGCAGGCCCGGCTGCAGCCAGTGCGGCACGAAGAAGCGGCTCCGGCCGTCCGCCCAGACGTGGTTCTGCAGCACCTGGAAATCGGCGGCCAGGGGCTCCCGCAGATCGCCGCGCACGCCGACGAGCACAGCTTCGCGCAGTTGGCGGGCATGGCGCAGGAGGACTCCCTCGTGCTTGGCGTGAAAGACCACCAGGCCCGATGGTGGCGGCTCCCCCACCAGCTCGACGGGGTACCCGAAGGACCGCAGGCGGAGATAGGTCTGGAGGATCCAGGCGTGCTCACCGCGGACGAAGTCCTGCCAGTCCCGGTCCGGGTCGAGGCCCCGGAGCCGCTCGAGGTCGGCTTCACCGGGGAGGAAGAAGTGGACCGGCTCGAAGTCGCGGGGCACGCCGGCGGGTGGAGCTTCGGCCATGGCTTGTGAGCTCCCTACGGCGGGGGCTCGAGGGCCGGCGGGCGGAAGATGCGGCCGAGGAGCCAGTGGGTAGGCCAGAAGAGCAGCAACGGGTAAGCCGCCAGGCAGAAGAGCAGGTAGAGCCAGGGCGGGAGCCAGACCTGCGGCTGCTCGAAGGGACGCCACAACCAGTTGAGGTTCAGCTCGGGATCGGCGAAGAGGAAGCAGATCGGCAGCACCAGGGTCGAGATGGCCGTTTGCAGGGTGAGCCCGCGGCGGTCGTAGCCGAGCCGGGAGAGGCCCCACAGCAGGAGCACCGGCACCACCAGGTGAAAGAGGGAGAACAGGCGCACGAAGAGGGGCTCCGGACCCTCCCACATGTAGCGCGTGGCGCCCAGCGGGTGGACGCCGAAGAGCAGCCGCACGACCAGGTCGAGGCACCACACCACCTGCACCAACAGCACCCCCACGGCCTGCGAGGAGAGCAGCAGCGAGCTGCCCCGCCACAGGGCCACCGCCAGCACGAGGTTGGCGAGGTCGCAGAACCACAGGAAGTTCCACGGCCCGTTGTGGATCCAGTAAACGGGGATCCACATCAGCAGCCACAGGGTGTAGGCCACCTTCACGGGCGCGGGGATCGCAGCGGGCATGGTCGAGGTTCCGGCCACCGAGCTTATCGAGCCTCGGGGGCGGTTGATAGAGTGCCCGGGTGGACCAGCACCCGCCCTCCGCCCCCCGCGGCCGGGCCGCGGGCAGCAATCCGGCCAACCGCTTCACCCGGCTGTCGGTCGAGAGCGAGGAGCCGCCGCCGGGCTGTGTGCCCACCCTCTACCTGGAAGACACCTCCCGCTCGATCCTGACCACCAACGACAGCCCGGACGTGCCCTTCGACGTTTCCCTCAACCCCTACCGGGGCTGCGAGCACGGCTGCGTCTACTGCTACGCCCGGCCCACCCACGAGTACCTGGGCTTCTCCGCGGGCCTGGACTTCGAGAGCCGCATCCTGGTCAAGCGCGACGCTGCCCGCCTGCTCGAGGCCGAGCTGGCCTCGCCCCGCTGGCGGCCCCAGACCATCGGCATCTCCGGCGTCACCGACCCCTACCAGCCGATCGAGCGCAAGCTGGGGATCGTGCGTGCCTGCCTCGAGGTGCTGGCGGACACTCGCAACCCGGTGGCGATCGTTACCAAGAATCACCTGGTGACCCGCGACGCCGACCTCCTCGCCACCTTGGCCGAGCATGGGGCGGTGTCGGTGTACCTCTCGGTCACGTCCCTCGACCCCGAGACCTCCCGCCGCCTGGAACCGCGAGCGCCCCATCCGCGCGAGCGACTCGGGGCCGTGGCCGAGCTGACTGCCCGGGGCATCCCCTGCGGTGTGCTGATCGCGCCGGTGGTGCCGGCGATCACCGATCACGAGATCCCGGCGATCGTGGCCGCCGCGGCCGAGGCCGGGGCGAGGAGCGCCGGCTTCATTCCCCTGCGGCTGCCCGGCGCGGTGGCGGGGCTCTTCGAGGAGTGGCTCGAGCGCTGGTTCCCCGACCGCAAGGACAAGGTGCTCAACCGCCAGCTCTCGCTGCGCGGCGGCAAGCTCAACGACTCCCGCTTCGGCCACCGCATGCGGGGCCAGGGGATCTTCGCCGAGCAAATGAAAGCTCTGTTCGAGACCGCCTGCCGCCGCCACGGCCTGGTCAAGCGCGGCGCCCCCCTCTCGACCGCGGCTTTCCGCAGGCCCAGCGGGGGGCAGGGGCGGCTGTTCTAGGGCTCTTCGGCCTCGGGGGCTGCCTCCGCCACCAGGATCACGCCCGCGGTGAAGTGGACCTCCTCCTCCGCCGGCCAGAGGTCCATGACCACGCGGTCCCAGCCGCTGCGGTCGGCTTCGAAGGACATCGACGTGAAGCCCCAAATCTCCGCCAGAAGAACGACGTTCTCCTGGTAGCCGACCCGGGTGCCCAGGCCCAGCTCGAAGCGCCCGTTCTCGTCGCTGACGGCCTGACGGCGGCTGCCCTGGACGCTGATGAGCACGCCGGGGAGTGGCTGGCGGTGCCGGGCGTCGAAGACCTGGCCCTTGATCCAGGCCACCGGCGGAGGCTGCTGCGGGCGGGCTCGCTCTCCGGGCTTGGGACGGGACACCGGCTCGGACTGCGCAGCGGGGGCTGCCGCTTCTTCGGCCGAGGCCAGCCAGGCGCCGCCGCCGGCGACCAGCAGGCCGGTCAACGAGAGGCTGGCGAGGGAGAAGGAGGGCCGCACCGGAGCGGAGGGGCGGGGCGGGCGATTGAGGCGTGCGAGCTGGGAGGTGGTGAAGCGCCCGCAGTGGGCGCCCTGCTCGATGACCTGGAAGCGGACTTCGGCGTCAGAGAGAGGGGTGAAGTCGCGCACGGCGTGTTGGCAACGCTCGCAACGGCGGGTGCCGTCCCCGAGCGAGGCCATGCGGTTCCAGTCTTCGTGGCAGGGCTCGGGGATCTGAATCCACTTCCTTGAAGCTCGGTCCATCGGCGGGCTCCTTTCGCTTCGTTTGGACACCGCTCGCCGTCCGCGGGGACCTTCGAGACCGACGACGGAGCACCGAGCGTGCCAAGGCAAGGGCGGCCACAGGGGTGTACAACCTCTCATGACATGGGTGACAGTTCGACCTCAGTAGATCCGTGACAGGGTTTGTGGGTCCGGGCGGGGCGCACCACCGCGGTGGTGCGCCCCG
>DASUEU010000008.1:0-228581 GCA_036274895.1 Thermoanaerobaculia bacterium
GGCGGGTGCAAGAGGCTTGCGACGCGGTGTACTGGCGGCGGATCCTGCGCGGGAGCGAGCACTTCAGCTGGAAGAAGCTGGGTGCCTTCGGCGCCGAGCTGACCGCCCTCGCGGCCTTCTTCGACCGACCCTGGGACCAGCAGCCCTCCCGGGACCTGAGCCCGGCGGATCAGGCGTGGATCCTGAGTGCGGCCGGCTTCGTCCTGCGCGCCCTGGGCCGGTTGGGGGAGGCGGTGGGGCCGATGCGGGCGGGCCTGGCATTGCGGATCGCGCAGGAAAAATGGGGCAACGCAGCGAGGATCGCCTCCAACCTCAGCGAGCTGCTCCTCACCCTCGGCCAAGTGGCCGAGGCCGTGGCGGCCGGGGAGGAGAGCGTGGTGCTGGCGGACCGCAGCGAGGAGTGGGACCGGCGGATGATCAACCGCAGCACCCTGGCCGATGCCCTGCACGGGGCGGGGCGGCGGGAGGAGAGCGCGGCCCTGTTCCGCGCGGCGGAAGGGATGCAGGCGGAACAGCAGACGGAGTACCCGCGGCTGTACTCGCTCCGGGGCTACCAGTATTGCGATCTGCTGCTGGGCCAGGCAGAGCCGGGGGATGGGGCGGGCTTGGCGGGGGTCCTCGTCAGCGACATCGCGGCCTCGGGTGTAGGGGCGCACGGCCGTGCGCCCCACGGGTCGACCGCCGACCGCGGCCCTGCCGGGAACGGCGGGAGGGTGCACGGCCGTGCGCCCCTACGAGAACAGGACACCGCCCGCTACCGCGCGGCGTGCGAGGAGGTGCGGGGGCGGGCGGAGCAGGCTCTTGAAATCGTCTTACGCGGCTCAAGGAACCTCCTCGACATCGCGTTGAATCACCTCTCCCTCGGCCGCGCCCACCTCGGCCTGGCGCTGACGGCACCCGAGGCCCCGGACTTCGCCCCGGCCGCCGAGCACCTGGACCGGGCCGTCGAGGGCCTGCGGGAGGCCGGAGACGAGGAGTTCGTGGGCCGCGGCCTCCTCGCCCGCGCCGCCTTCCACCGCCTCACCGGCAACCTGGCCGCTGCCGCGGTGGACCTGGGGGAGGCCCTGGAGATCGCCGAGCGCGGATCCATGCGCCTCCACCAGGCGGACGCCCACCTCGAGTGGACCCGCCTCCACCTCCAGCAGGACGACCCAGCCACCGCCCGCACCCACCTCGACCGCGCCCACGAGCTGGTCACCGCCTGCGGCTACGGCCGCCGCGAGCGGGAGGTGCGGTGGTTGGCGGGGCGGTTCGAGTAAGACCCCTCACCCCTGCCCCTCTCCCAGCCCACCCACCCCGCCCTCCGGGAGAGGGGTTCAAGAGGGGATCCCCTCCGGCCTCCCCCTCTCCCGGAAGGCTGGAGTGGGCGGGCCGGGAGAGGGGGACTGAGGGGGTGAGGACCCGCGGGCCGGGCCCCTGCCCTGAGCTCACCGAAGGGAGCCCACCCACACCGCCCTCCGGGAGAGGGGTCCAGAGGGGATGGATTCCCGCGTTCGAGCTGGTTCCCACGCTCTTCGTGGGAACCCAGCAAACTCGGTCCGCGCTCTGCGTGGCGACCCCGGTCCGGCCGCTCCGCGGCCTCTTCGCCTCGGCGACATCTCCGGAGGGCGCGGAGCGCCCGGACTTGCGTTCCCAGGCAGAGCGTGGGAACGAGAGGAATCCATCCCCTCCGCACCGCCCCATGGGAGACCCCTCGGCTTCGCTCGGGGTGACAACAGGGCCGTTACCTCCCCTCCGGCCTCCCCCTCTCCCGGGCGTGGAGGTCGGGCGGGTCGGGAGAGGGGGAACGAGGGGGTGAGGGCGACCTCACATCCGAGCCAACGCCCCCCCCACCACCAGTCTCCGCACCGCCAGCAGGTCATCCGCCAGTGGCCGATCATCCACCACCGCCGGAGCAGCCTCGCGCACGGCGAGGTAAGCCTCGCGGGTGCCGAGTCCCAGATGCGCCGCGATCTCCCGGCGACGCTCCGGGGCCACGGCGGCGCGGAAGCGCTCCTTCTCCTCGTCGCCGGAGAGGGCTGGGGGGGCGTCGCAGGGCCGGCGGCCCATGCCGGCGCGCCAGTCGATGCCCTGAGCGGCGGTGAACAGCTCGATCGCCAGCACCGCCTGGGCGTTGGCCAGCACCGTGCGGGCCTTGCGCGCCGCCACCGTGGCCATGGAGTTGTGGTCCTCGACGTTGGCGGCCGTGGGGATCGAGTCCACCGAGGCCGGGTGGGCCAGCACCTTGTTCTCGGACACCAGCCCGGCCGCCCCGTACTGGACGATCATCAGCCCGCTCTGCACGCCGCGGTCCGCCACCAGGTTGGCGGGCAGACCGCGGTTGTGGTGGCGGTCCAGCAGCAGCTGGGTGCGCCGCTCGGAGACGCTGGCCAGCTCGGCGAGGGCGATGGCCAGGAAATCTGCCGCCAGGGCGATCGGCTGGCCGTGGAAGTTGCCGGCCGAGAAGGAGGCCCGCTCATCTCCCCGGTAGCGCTCAGGCCAATTGGCCGCGAAGGCCAGGTCCCAGGGCTCGCCGTCGTGCAGGCGGCCGTCCTCGCCGGGGAAGAGCAGGGGATTGTCGGTGGCGGCGTTGAGCTCCCGCTCCACTTGGTCGCAAACGTACGAGATGGCGTCGCGGCTGGCGCCGTGGACCACCGGCGCGCAGCGCAGGGAGTAGGCGTCCTGCACCGCCCCGGCCGAGTCGAGCAGGCGGCTGCCGGTGAGCAATCCCCGCATGCGCGCCGCCGAGGCGGCCTGGCCGGCGAAGCCGCGGGCGGCATGGAGGCGCGGGTCGAGGGCCCGGGCGCAGCCGCAGAGGGCCTCGAGCGACAGGGCCGCGGCCACGTCGGCGGTGGCCGCCAGGTCCCGGGCGTCGGCCGCGGCGAGGGCCAGCACGGCCGAGGAGAAGGTGGCGCCGTTGATCAGCGCCAGGGCGTCCTTGCCGCGGGGCCGAGGGGGCTCGAGGCCGAGGTGGCGGGCCAGGCCGGCGGCGTCGTAAACGGGCAGCCCGCGGCCGGGCGCGAGGTCCGCGGGCGCCGCCACCACCTCGTACCGCCCGGCGCCCACCAGCACGGCGAAGAGATGCGCCAGGGGGCAGAGATCGCCGCTCGAGCCCACCGAGCCGTGGAGCGGCACTTGCGGCACGATGCCCCGCGCGACCATGGCCAGCACCGCCTCGACCATGGCCGGGCGGATGCCGCTGTGCCCCTTGGCGAAGGTGTTGAGACGCTGGATCAGCACTGCCCGCACCACCTCAGGGGGGAAGAAGCTCGCGCGGTCATCGGGATCGCAGCCCGTGCCCATGCCCACGGCGTGGGAGAGCAGCAGGTTGGTCTGGAGGCGGTCGAGGTCCTCCGGGTCGATGGGGATGTCCTTGAACTCGCCGAAGCCGGTGGTCAGGCCGTAGTCCTGCACCGGCTTCTCGCCATTTCCGTCCACCCGGAAGCGGGCGACCTCGGCGCGGTAGCGCTCGATCACCGCCTCGACCAGGGCGTGGGCCCGTTCGATGCGCCGCCAGCCCTCGGGGGCGATGACCAGGGGCACCCGCGGGTCCCGCGCGGCGCGGGCCAGCTCGACGAGGGTCAGGGACTGGCCGTCGAGGACGAGTGGCTCGGCCGGGAAGCGGGGCTCGAGCGGGCCCGGCCGGCCCGGGCTCACCGCCCCGCTCCGGGGCCGCTCGCGAGCTCGGCGAGCATGCGGCCGACCTCGGCCACCAGCTCGGTGCGGGCCACCTCGCGCTGGCCGGGGCGCTCGGCGAGCCAGGCCGACCTCTCCCCCACCTCGCCGGTGCGGGCGCGGCCGACCTCCATGTCCTTCAACGTCACCTTGCCCGCGGCGGCCTCGTTCGAGCCCACCAGCAGGCAGATCGGGATGCCCCAGCCGTCGGCATAGCGCAGCTGCTTGCCGACCTTGGCCTCCCCCAGGTAGATCTCGGTGGGGATGCCCGCCCGCCGCAGCTCCCAGGTCATGGCCAGGTACTCGGAGGTCAGCCCCGGATCCATGGTGGTCACCAGCACCTTGGCCGTGGCCTTCTGCGTGCCGGCCCGACCGAGGTGGATCAAGGCGGCGAGCAGGCGATCGACGCCGATCGAGGCCCCCGTGGCCGGCACTCGCTCGTCCAAGAAGCGCAGCACCAGGCCGTCGTAGCGCCCGCCGCCGAAGACCGAGCCGTATTGCGGCGCATCGAGCAGCACGGCCTCGAACACCGGGCCGGTGTAGTAGGCCAGGCCGCGGGCGATCGAGAGGTCTAGGGCGACCTCGGAGTCGGCATAGCCCAAGGCGTACAGGTGCTCGGAGATCCGCTCGACCACGGCGATCTCCCCCTCGGCCCCGGGCACGGCCCCGAACAGGTCCCGCAGGGCCGCCACCACCTGCCGGCGGTCGTCCGGGCGGATGGCCAGGAACTCCTCGATCTTGTCGACCTGGGCCGAGGTCAGGCCGACGCCCTTGATCGGGTCCCCGGACTCATCGACGTAGCCCACGGTCAGCTCCCGCCGCACCTTCTCCGGCCCCACCTTGTCGAGCTTGTCGAGCACGCGGAAGACGTCCGCGGCCCGCTCGGGGGGGACATCGGCGAAGCTCAGCAGCAGGTTGAGCAGGGCCCGGCTCGAGAAGCGCACCCGGAAGGGCCCCACTTCGAGGGCGCGCAGGGTGTCGCACATGCCGGCCAGGATCTCGGTGTCGGCCACCTCCGAGGGGGCGCCCACCGAATCGAGGTCGAATTGGGTGAACTCGCGGAAGCGCCCGGGGCCGGGCTTGTCGGCCCGCCAAACCGGGGCCACCTGGTAACGGCGGAAGGGGCGGGGCAGCTCGCGGTACTGGGCGATCACCCGCGAGAGAGGGACGGTCAGGTCGAAGCGCAGCCCCAGGGCCTCCTCCTCAGGGTTGGCGACCGTGAAGATCGAGCCCTGGGCCTCCTCCCCCGCCGCCGCCCCACGGAGCACGTCCAGGTACTCGACGGCCGGAGTGGACAGGGGCACGAAGCCGTACAACTCGTAGACGCCGGCGATCGTGTCGATCAGCCGCCGGCGCGCGATCATCTCTTCAGGGAAAAGGTCCCGCAGGCCGCGGGAAAGGCGAGGCTCCACCCGGCTCGGGCTGCCAGAGGTCGTCATGATGATCGGGGATCCTTCAGTCGATGGCACCGGGGACGGGATTTGAACCCATGACCTCCTGATCCACAGTCAGGCGCTCTAACCAACTGAGCTACCCCGGCCCGAGCTGGGGATGCTACACCAGGGCGGGCTGGAGGCCAAGATTCTGGCAGCCACCTTGGCGTCCCGGTTTGCTCTCCGCGCTGGCGGTCGCACGCTCCGGCGGGCCGCTGGCCCACTCCAGGAAGGCGCAATAGGCTGCCGAGCAGGGAGCAACCTCCCCCGAGGTGCCAGCCACTTCGGGGACTCGGGAGCCAGACGAAAGCGGCGACGCGTCGCCGCACTCCAAACCCCGAGGTGCCAGGCACTTCGGGGGAATCTCTGGCGTCAACGAGCTAGCCGGTGATCCCCCACCCCCCGTAGGCCCGTGGCCGGCGGTGCTCGAGGAACAGCCGCTTCGCCGTGGAGGTGACCACGGCGCCGAGGTCGAGGTCGGCGAGCACCAGGTCCGGGGTGCCGCTCGCGCCGCGGGCGAGGATGCGGCCCTCAGGGTCGCTGACGAAGGACTCGCCGGCGAACTCGAGGGCCTCCTCGCGCCCGACCCGGTTGCAGAGGGCCGCGAAGTAGCCGTTCTGGAAGGCGGTGGTGCGCACTTCGGCCTCGAACATCCCCGCCGGCCACTCGCCGACGGTGCCCGCCTGGGGGATCACCACCAGCTCGGCCCCGGCCAGGCCCAGGGCGCGGGTGACCTCCGGAAAGTGGCGGTCGTAGCAGATCGCCACACCCACCCTGCCCACCCGGGTGGCGAAGACCTCCGGGGCGCGGTCCCCGGGGTGGTAGTAGTCCTGCTCGTGGAAGCCGTCGTAGTCGGTGATGTGGATCATCCGCGCTACCCCCAAGATCGCGCCGTCGGCGTCGATCACGGGTGAGCTGTCGAAGGTGCGGCCGGCCTCATCCCGCTCGTAGAGGTTCCACACCACCACCAGGCCCAGGTCTTTCGCCAAACGGGCGATGCGCTCGGTGGTCGGCCCGGGCACCGGCTCGGCCAGGGCCGCGGCCGCCGGGTCGCCCCGGCGCTGAGGGAAGAAGCGGTCGGCCGCCAGCTCGGGGAAGGCCACGAGAGCGGCGCCGGCCGCAGCAGCCTCGCGCAGGGCCCCCTCGGCGCGGGCAAGGTTGGCCTCACGGTCCGGGCCGGCCGGCAACTGGGCGAGGGCGATGCGCAGCATCCTTCTTCCCCTTTCTGCTCGCGATGAGCACCTCCCGCACCTGGCGCCACGACCCCGCCAGGCGCTGCCGTCTCTCCAGCGGCAACGACCGGCCGGCGAAGCTCTCCGCGAGGTAGGCCCCCACCAGCTCCTCGATGCCCTCGGCCGCAGCAGGGAAGCGCCGGACGCCGAGCGCTGCCAGCCGCAACGGCAGCTCCAGCTCGGGGCTCCGGCCGGCGCTGGCTGCCAGCAACCGGCGTAGACCGAGGTAGAGCTCGGTCGCCGTGGGCTGCCGGCGCCACCGCAGGAGCAGCGCCAGAGCCACTACCAGGGCCAGCACGCCGAGGCCGGCCACGGGCAGCAGCCAGGGGGCACGGCGGGCATCCGGTGGCGCCGCCTCGGCCGGGGCCGCCTCCGCCTCCGGGCGGGAGGCGGCACGCGGAGGTGCCGCCGGCTCGGCCTGTGAGAGGGAGCGCCAGAAGTCACCCCACCACTGGCGCAGGTCCCAGAACAGCCGCAACTGGTCGAGGAAGCTGTAGGAGACCACGTAGCGGTCCCAGCGGAAGACCAGGAACTCCCAGGTCTCGGTCAAGATCGAGAAGATCCCGGCCTCGGTCACCGCCGGCCTGCCGGCGGCGGGGGTGGGATCGAAGATCGCCCAACCACCGTCTGGCAACCAAGCTTCCACCCAGGCGTGGGCGTTGCTCTGGCGCACCACGAAGGAGCCCTCGAAGCGGTTGCGATCGCCCCCCAGGTAGCCGGTGACCAGCCGTGCCGGGATGCCTTGCGAGCGCAGCATCAGCACCGTGGCGGTGGCGAAGTACTCGCAGTGGCCGCTCCTGAACCGGAGGAGAAAGTCCTCGATCGGCTGGTCGGAGCCCCGGCCCACGAAGTCGGTGGTGTACTCGAACTCGCGCTGGAACCAGCGCTCGAGGGTCAGAGCCCTCTCCCGGGGGCCGCCCGAGCCCATTACCTGCGAGGCCAAGGCGCGGATCTCCTCGGTGACGCCGTTGGGGTCGAGGGGCCCGCCGGCCGCTCGCTCGGCAGGCGGCAGGGCGGCCAGGATCGGCCGATCCGCCAGCCAGGCCTGGATGCGCATGGTGCGCCGGGGCTCGCCGTGGCGCGAGACCGTGCCCACCGGGGTGAGCAGGAGCGAGAAGTCGTAGCCGTCGATCGACAACCGAGCGGTCTCGACCGGCAGGGCGAGGCGGCTGCCGAGCACCGGCTTCAAGAACAGCTCGGCTTCGGAGACCGGGCGGTCCCGGCTGACGAAGTACTCGGTCTCGCCGCGGGGGGGGCGCAGGTTCTCCCCGGTTTCCGGCAGGGCTCGCCAGACGCCGTCCTTGAAGACGTCGTGCGCCGCCACCTTGAGCCGCAGCTCGCCGGACGCCGGCAGGCCGCCCCGAAAGCGGGCCCGCATCACCACCTCCGGGTTGTCGCGGGCGAAGCCAATCGAGTCCAGGGTGACCTCGTCGGTGAAGCCGGCGACCTCCATCCCTCGGTTGGCGCCGCCGGGGCCGACCAGGTAGGGGGCCCGCACCCGTGGCAGCACGACGAAGAGGGGGACACCGAGCACCAGCACCGCCACGGTGGCGACGACGATGAAACGCCCGAGGGGAGGCCCGACGACGCGGCGGGCGCCCTCGCCGAAGCTCGCCAGAACGTGCAGGAAGGCGAAGCGAGCGAGCAGGTGGAGGGCCATGGCCACGAAGACCACCAGGTAGACGACGATCAGCAGGTCGGCCGCCGTGGCTAGCGAGGCCAGGAAGAGGAACACCACCACCACCACCGCCTGCCATTTGTCGCGCTCTCGTTCCAGGGAGAACAGCTTGACCACACCGGCGAAGAGCAGCACGTGGATCACCGGCCCCACCGGCCGCCCAGCCGAGAGCACCAGCAGGTCGAAGACGAAGGCCCCGAGATAGAGCCCGCCCAGGAGGTTGACCGCCCACAGCGGCAGCCAGCGGGCGCTCTCGGAGGCGGCCCGGCGCAGGAAGACGACGACCGCGGCCCAGTAGACGATCAGCACCGGCCAGGCCAGCACGTCGTTGAACGGCAGGGGCAGGGGCGCGAGCAGAGCGAGCCAGCCCAGCAGGCGCCGTTTCTCGGCCGCGAAGCTCACGAGGCCTCCCCGCCGAGGGCGAGGGTCTGGGCCCGCGGATCCCCCGGCACCAAAGGCTCGGGCGCCCCTTCCCGGGCCTCCACCAGGGCCAGGGCCTCGAGCAGGGCCCAGCGGTGGCGGGGCCCGGAGCCGAAGCCGATCCGGCCCTCCTGGGTCACCAGCTCGACTTCCCAGCCGCGGGCCAGATAGTCGACCGTGGCGGTGGCCGCCTCCGAGACCAGCCGCTCGAAGCGCTCTCGAAAGCGCTCCCGGGCGGCCTCGGCGCTGCCCGCAGGGAAGTGGTTGTCGAGCAGCACGGACAGGCGCCGGGCGTCCTCGGCCTCCCGCTCGAGGTAGATCGTGCGGCCGGTGCGGGCGGTCTGCTTCCAGTGGATGCCGCGGGGGTCGTCGCCCGGGCGGAAGGCGCGCAGGGCGTGGAGGTCGTGGCCCCAGCCAGCTCTCCGGCGGGCCCTGCTGCCCACCTCCCCGGCCGCTTCGGGCTCCTCGCTGGCGGCGGCGAAGAGCTCGGGGAAGACCAACACCTCGAGGCCGGCGCCGTAGCGCGCGCCCTTGCGGAAGAGGCCGAAGGGAAACAGGCTGGTGACGTGGACCGCCGAGATGGCCTGGCGCCCGCGGCGGGGGAAGGCGACCTCGAACTCGCCCTGGCCGCGGGCCTTGGTGGTCAGCTGCGGCAGCAGCCAGGGACGGCCCTGGGGGGAAAGCGAGAGCAGCAGGAACCAGCGTGACCAGAAGCGGCCGCGGTTCTCGATCTCGAAGGGGATGGCGCAGGGCTGGTGGGCGAAGACCTCGCCGGTGGGCGCGCTCAGGCGGAGGGCCAGGCGGCGCAGGTTCTGCCGCGAGACCACGCCGGAGACCACCAGGATCGCCAGCAGGGCTGACCACACCATGTAGACGGCGTTGTTGCCGGTGTTGGTGGCGGCCAAGGCCACCAGCACGGTGAGCACCACGAACCAGGTGCCGACCTTGGTGATGCGGATGCTCTCCGGCACCGAGCGGATGGACCAGCCGGGTGCCCCCCCGGACGGGCGGCCACGGGGGACCGCCCCTACGCCGAACATGCGGTCTCCGTAGGGGCAGGCCCCCGTGCCTGCCCTCCTTCCCGCCCCATCACACCGGCACCGGCAACCCGGCGATCACCCGCTCGAGGGCACGCCGCGCGGCCTCGAAGTCGCTCGACCCGCGGCGCAGCAACACCCGATGGCCGAGCACCGGAGCGGCCAGGCGCTGCACGTCGTCGGGCACCACGAAGTCCCGGCCCTCCGCCAGGGCCAGGGCCTGGCTGGCCCGGTACAGGCCCTGGAGACCGCGGGTGGAGACCCCGAGCAGAAAGTTGCCGCCGTGGCGGGTGGCCTCGGCCAGGGCGAGCAGGTACTCGGCGATCTTCTCGCTCACCCGCACCGTCTTCACCTGCTCCTGGAGAGTCGCCAGCTCGTCCGAGGTCAGCGCCGGCGCCAGGCTCTCGAGCTCCCGGCCGACGCCCCCCGACAGCAGCAGCTGGCGCTCCTCCTCGCGCGGCGGGTAGCCCAGCTGCAGCGACATCAGGAAACGGTCCAGCTGCGACTCCGGCAGGGGGAAAGTGCCCTGGTACTCGAGAGGGTTCTGGGTGGCGAGCACCAGGAAGGGGCGGGGCAGGTTGTAGCGCTTGCGGTCCACCGTCACCTTGCCCTCGGCCATGGCCTCGAGCAGGGCGGATTGGGTCTTGGGCGTGGCGCGGTTGATCTCGTCGGCCAGGACCACGTGCGCGAAGAGGGGCCCGGGCAGGAACTCGAAGCTCTGGCTGGCCTGCTTGAACACCGAGACCCCGATGATGTCGGAAGGCAAGAGGTCGCTGGTGAACTGGATGCGCTGGAAGGACAGGCCCAGGGAGCGGGCCATGCTCTGGGCCAGCGTGGTCTTGCCCACCCCCGGCACGTCCTCGATCAGCAGGTGACCCTCGGCGAGCAGGGCCACCACGGCGAGGCGGATCACCTCGTCCTTGCCGCGCAGCACGCGCGCGACGTTGGCCTCCAGACGGCGGACGGGATCGAGGGAGAAGCGCAGGGGGGCGGCGTCCAAGAGGGTAGCGGTCATCGGCACCTTCTACGGGCTCCAAGGCCCGGCGGTTTGAGCGGCGGACCGCTCACCGGGAGAAAAGATTGAAGCGCAAGATCGCCCAGATCGCCGAGACGCCATCCTTCCAGCCGATCTTCTTGCCCTCGGCGTAGGTGCGACCCCGGTAGGAGATCGGCACCTCGTAGATGCGGGCCTGCTTCCTCGCCAGACGGGCGGTCAGCTCCGGCTCGATGCCGAAGCGATTGGACTTCAGCGTGACGCCATCCAGCAGCTCCCGGCGAAACACCTTGTAGCAGGTTTCCATGTCCGAGAGGTTGAGGTCGGTCAGCATGTTGGAGAGGGTGGTCAGGGCCTTGTTGCCCAGGTAGTGCCAGAAGAAGAGCACGCGGTGCGGCCCACCCAGGAAGCGGGAGCCGAAGACCACGTCCGCCTCCCCTTCGAGGATCGGCGCCAACAGCACCGGGTACTCCCGCGGGTCGTACTCAAGGTCGGCGTCCTGCACCAGGAGCAAGTCGCCGCTCGCCTCGGCGAAGCCGCGGCGCAGGGCCGCGCCCTTGCCCATGTTGACGGGCTGCTCGAAGTAGCGGAAGGGGGGATCGTTGCGGCCGACCTGCTCGCGCAGCAGCTCACGGGTGCCGTCCCGCGAGCCGTCATCGACCACCACGAGCTCGAGCTCGACCCCCGCCGGCAGGGGCGCGGCGGCCACCCGCCGGAGCAGCTCGACGACGGTTGCGCGCTCGTTGTAGACCGGGACGACGACGGACAGCTTCGCCATGACGAGGCGGGAGTCTACCCCAGCCCCCCCCACTCGCGAGCCAGCATTCCTCCTGCTATAGTCCGCCGTCAAACCGTGAAACCCTCGTTTATGGAGAAGTCATGACCTGGAGCCGTCTTTCCGCTCGCCTTGTCGCCGGCTTCGCGCTGGCGGCCCTCGCCCTGCCCCTCGCGGCGGTGGTGCCGCCCGAGAACGCCCCCTCCGAACGGCTGATCTTCCGCCACCCGGACCTCGAGCTCGCCACGTTGAGCATGCCGGCCAACCTGATCCCGGACAGCGAGCAGCGGTCACGCCTCACCCAGCTGGGGCTGCCGCTCACGCAAGCGCATTTCGACCTGCGCACCGGCCGCTTCGCCACCCTGTGGACGGCGGTTCCGCTGCTGCCGGGCAAAGGCATCGGCAACCGGCTCACCTGGTCGGACGCCGGCCTCGCCGAGCCCAAGACCACCAACGAGCTCCAGGCTGCGGCCTGGCAGGCTTTCCGTAGCTGGATCGCGGCGAACTCCGCGGCCCTGGCCATCGACCCCCGCGAGCTGACCGACCCGGCTCGCGTCACCGTCATCGCTCCCGATCACATCCAGATCTGGAGCCCCCGCCGCGTGGCCGGCCTGCCGGTCCAGGGCTCCTTCCTCCAAGGCGTCATCAAGCAGGGCAACCTGATCCTCCTGGGCGCCGTCAACTGGGGTGACCTCTCCGACCTGCCCGTGACCAACATCACCAAGGAAGAGGCCGCCGAGGCCCTCGGCCGTCACATCGCCCCCTTCCCCCTGGGCAAGGCGTGGAAGACCACCGAGCTGGTGTGGGTGCCGGCCTCGAGCACCAACAGCGTCGCCGTCGAGGACATGGGCACCGGCCTGTCGCATCGCCTGGCCTGGGTGGTACGCGCCAGCCTCGGTGAGGCCGGCGGCCGTTACCAGGCCCTGATCGACGCCAAGAACGGCGAGGTCCTCGCCATCGAGGACACCGTTCACTACGTCGCCACCACCCGCGTCGTCGAGGGCGGCGTCTACCCGGTCTCGAACGACGGCGTGGCCCCGGACGGCCAGGAGCAGGCCGACTGGCCGATGCCCTACTCGACGGTGACCACCCCCGGCGGCACGGTGACCACCGACATCGGCGGCAACCTGCCGGTGTGCGTCGATGGCAACATCACGGCCAACCTGACCGGCTCCTTCATGGCGATGACCGACACCTGCGGCGCCGCCAGCCTGACCGGCGCCGGCGACCTCGACTTCGGCACCTCCGCCGGCACGGACTGCACCACCCCGGGCAGCGGCGGTGCGGGTAACACCCACGCCTCGCGCAGCGGCTTCTTCGAGATGAACATGATCAAGGAGATGGCCCGCAGCCACCTGCCCGCCAACGGCTGGCTGGCCACCCCGCTGACCGCCAACATGAACATCGTCTCCACCTGCAACGCCAGCTGGAACGGCGTGGCGGTGAACTTCTTCCGGAGCGGCGGCGGCTGCAACAACACCGGCGAGCTGGCCGGCGTGTTCGACCACGAGTGGGGCCACGGCATGGACAACAACGACGCCGTGCCCAGCGTCTCCTCGCCGGGCGAGGGCATCGCCGACACCTACGCCTCCCTGCGCCTCGACGACAGCTGCATCGGCCGGAACTTCCGCGCCACCCCCTGCGGCGGCTACGGCAACCCCTGCACCACCTGCACCGGCGTGCGTGACATCGACTGGGCCAAGCACACCGCCGGCACGCCGTTCACCATCGCCAACGCCGATGCCTGCAGCGGCTCCGGCGCCCCCTGCGGCGGCTCGGTGCACTGCGAGGGCCAGGTCTACTCACAGTCGATCTGGGACCTGTGGAACCGCGACCTGGTGGCCGGCACCTTCAACTACAGCCTGGACGTGGCCCGCGAGCACGCCACCCAGCTGACCTACCGCGGCGCCTCGGGCGTCGGCACCTGGTACGCCTGCACCAACGGCACCGGCGGTTGCGGCAACCCGGCCGGCTGCGGCTGCAACGCCACCAACGGCTACATGCAGTTCATCGCCGCCGACGACGACAACGGCAACCTGGCCGACGGCACGCCGCACATGCAGGCGATCTTCGACGCCTTCAGCCGCCACGGCATCGCCTGCACCACCCCGACGGTCACCACCGCCGGCTGCTCGGGCACGCCCACCGAGGTGCCGGCGGTCGTCGCCACTTCCCGTGACCGGGGCGTGGCCCTGTCCTGGACCGCCTCGACCGGCGCCACCGGCTACCGCGTCTATCGCACGGACGGCGTCTTCGGCTGCGACTTCGGCAAAGCTCTGATCGCCACCGTCGCCGGCACCAGCTACGTCGACTCGGGGCTCAAGAACGGCCGCACCTACTCCTACCAGGTCGTGCCCATGGGGGCGAACGACGAGTGCTTCCAGGTCGCCAGCACCTGCACCTCGGGCACCCCGGCGGTGGGCGCCAACCTCTCGATCGTCACCTCCCAGGCCGGCGTCACCCTGCTCGACGGCGACGGCGACGCTTTCATCGACAACTGCGAGACCGGGCGGATCACGGTGCCGATCTCGAACATCGGCGGCGCCACGCAGAACAACCTGCGCATCGTCAACGTGAGCTCGCCGAGCCATCCGAGCGTCACCTTCGTGACCACCTTCCCCTCGCCGATCGCCGCCAGCTTCGCTTCCTGCGCCCTGGAGAACGCCACCTTCGACTTCATCGGCGCCGACCTCGACCCGGGCGAGACCCTGACCTTCGAGATCGAGGTCACCTCGGACGAGCTGGGAGTGGACTCGCGCATCGCCACCGTGGGCTTCACCCAGCTCGAGGGTGACCTGGTCAACTTCGCCACCAAGACCTTCAACTTCGACACCGACATCGAGGGTTGGTCCACCATCGAGGGTACCTTCCAGCGCGACAACGTGGGCGGTGGGGCCAGCTCGACGCCCTTCTACGTGGAGTCCTCGAGCTTCCTCGACAACCAGTGCGACGTGGTGCGCTCGCCGGTGATCCGTCTCAACGCCAGCTCCACCATGACCCTGTTCAACAACTTCGACATCGAGGTCTTCTCCGGCGGCCAGTGGTGGGATCGCGCCAACATCGGCATCCGGCCGGTGGGCTCGGCCACCCGCACCCTGGTGACCCCGAACGCGGGCCGCCTCTACAACGCCTCGGGCACCGGCGGCACTTGCGGCACGGACCTCCAGGGTGGCTGGGGCGGCGCCGCTGCCTCCTGGGCCTCCTCCAGCTGGGACGCCACGGCGCTCCAGTCGGCGACCTTCGCCGGTCAGCTCGTCCAGCTCGAGGTGCGCTACGGCACCGACCCGGCGGCCAACGGCTTCGGCTTCCGCTTCGATCAGGTCACCCTGACCAACGTCGACCTCGAGGGGCCGGACACCCAGAGCAACACCTGCACCACGACGCTGATCTTCGCGGACGGCTTCGAGAGCGGCAACACCAGCGCTTGGACCGCCACCGTCCCGTAAGCGGGCTCCTCCTCTCTCTGCTCCTCTCGCTCCCCGCGCCGGCCCTAGCCGGTGCGGGTGGGCGAGAGGGTTCTGCTCCCGACCTCCTGCTCGTCACCCTCGACACCACGCGGGCTGACGCTCTCGGCTGCTACGGCGCCACCGGTGCCCGGACCCCGACCCTCGACGGGCTGGCCGTCGGCGGGGTCCGCTTCGACAGCGCCTGGTCTCCGGCCCCCCTCACCCTGCCCGCCCACGCCTCGCTCTTGACCGGCCTCGAGCCGGGGGCCCACGGCCTGCGCGACAACGGTTGGGGGGTCCTCGACCCGGCGCATCGCACCCTCGCCCAGGAGCTTTCGGCCGCCGGCTGGGCCACCGCCGCCTTCGTGGCTTCGCGGGTGCTCGATCGCCGCCTCGGCCTCGACCGCGGCTTCGACCTCTACGACGACCGCATGACGGCCGAGCGGGTCGGCCAGTACGGCTACGCCGAGCGGGATGCCACCGAGGTGGTGGCCGCCGCCCTGGCCTGGCTCCGGACCCAGCCCGCCGGCCGCCCCCTCTTCGTCTGGGTGCATTTCTACGATCCCCACGCCCCTTACGAGCCCGGCTCCGAAGTGCCTGGCACCCTTCGCTCCGCTCAGGGCGGCGCCCCGGGACTCGCTCAGGGCGGCGCCTCGGAGCGGGAGCGCTACGCTGGGGAGGTCGCCGCCGTGGACCGCGAGCTCGGTCGCCTGCTCGCCGGCTGGCCGAGCGGCCGCAAGCGGGTGGTGGCGGCCGTGGGTGACCACGGCGAGGCGTTCGGCGAGCACGGCGAGCGCGGCCACGGCCTCTTCCTCTACCGGCCGACCCTCGAGGTGCCGATGCTGGTGGCCGGTGAGGGCGTGCCCCAGGGCAAGGTGATCCGCACTCCGGTGGGCACCCGGCGGCTCGCCGCCACGCTGCTCCGGCTCCTCGGCGTGGCCTCCCGCCTACCGGGCCCACCCCTACCGCTCACGGCCGAGCCCCGCGAGGCCGAGCCGATCTTCCACGAGACCCTCTTCCCCGCCTCGGCCTACGGCTGGAGCCCCCTCGCCGCCGTCACCCGCGGCCCGGGGCGGGCCATCGCCGCGCCGCGGCCGGAGCTGTACGACCTCGCGAGGGACCCGGCCGAGGCCCGGAACCTCGCCGCCAGCCCCACGGGCGAACACCGTCGGCTGCAGCGCCTGCTGCTCGAGCACCTGAAGCGCCATCCACTCGACGTCGCCCCGCCGGCGCCCATCGACCCCGAGGCCGCCGCGGCCCTGCGCAGCCTGGGCTACCTGTCCGGCCAGAGCCGGCGCTCCGGCAGCCTCGACCCCAAGGACGGCGTCCTGCTGCTGGCCGACTTCGAGGCCGCCGGGGTGCTGCTCGAGGCCGCCGCCCGGGGTGACGGGAGTGCCGCCGCCGCGGCAGTGGGCAAGCTCGAAGCCCTGGTGGCGAAGAGCCCCGAGAGCGTCCCCTTCCTCGCTCGCCTGGCCACGGCCCAGGCCCGCGCCGGCCGGCTCGAGCCCGCCCTCGCCACCCTCGACCGGGCCCTCCACCTCTCCCCCCAGCTCGATTTCCTACATCTGGAGCGGGGGGAGCTGCTGCTGGCGCTCGGCCACAAGGGCGCGGCGGAGGCGGCTTTTCGCCTGGCCCTCGAGCTCGATCCCCGCTCGGCCACGGCCCGGCTCAAGCTGGCCGAGCTGGCCCTGCGGGCCGGCCGTAAGGAGGAAGAGGAGACGCTGCTGCGCGAGGGCCTCGCCGCCGGCACCCGGAGCGCCCTGCTGCTGGCCCGCCTGGGCGAGATCACGCTCGCCCGCGGCGACCTCGCCGAGGCCGACCGCCACCTCGCCGAAGCGACGAGCCTGCTGCCCGAGTGGCCCCGGGCCTGGGCCCTGTGGGCCGAGGTGGCCCGCCGCCAAGGCCGCCCCGACCTCGCCGAGGAGAGGCGGCGGAGAGCGCGGCCCTGAGGGACCGCGAGGGACGTAGGTCGCACGCTACGTAGACACGTCCCTGGCGGGACGAAAGAAGGCTCTCCCGTCGCGAAGCGACGTGCTTACGTAGCGTGGCGTTTCAACGCCTCGCGGCCGCAGGACCAGATCGCGTCGATTTCTTCGATAGCCCCGCGAACGAGGTCGGCCCATGGCCCGCCAACCTGGGATGGACGATGAGCTCGTACTCATCGATCAATCCCAGCTCCGCCAACGCCCGCGAGATCGACCACGATAAGTCCCGGTCCATACTCTGCCATACGAACAAAGTGCAACATGTTGAACGTCAGCAGGTGCCTCACCGCATGCACATGGCACACGGCAACGAGGCGGGCGTCATGGACCTGTTTGCCGATCGCCGCTGGCGGCCTCGTGGGACAGGGCGACGCCACAGTCCGAGGCGGCCCCGAGCAAGCGCCGTTCCCACTCATCCCGCGGTTGGATCCGCAGGGCGGGGGCGAGAAACCGCTGGCGCAGGGCACTGAGGGCGAGAGCCTCGGGAGCAACACCCTCTTTTTGGGCCAAGTCCTTCAAGGCGGACTCAAGCTCGGATTCTAGAGTGATCAGCATTGTCGCTCCTCCTCTGTCTATGCCTCTTGAGGGCAGGATATTGGAGCCCGACAGAACGTCAAACCCGAAGAACTACCCCCCTGTACTTTTCTCTCTTTACCGCTCAACTTGCGAATTCCTTACGGGGAAAGCGCAGGAGCCGCAGCCTGGACACTTCTTCTCAGCCATCATGCGGGTCACGCAATGGTCTTTCCCACAGGCCCTTACAGAAGGCTCTGTCGGCAATGATCTTACCACGTCCGGGCACGACAACGCCTAGAGTACTGGTACCCGAATGGCCTGCGTCAGTGAATTGAAGAACTGGAGCCCGAGCAAGCGAGAACAGAGCACTACAGAGCAAGTCCCGCTACGCTGAATCCGATGATGCGGATAACCTTGCCGAAGTTGTCCTCACGACGGTTCGCACCAGCAACGAGACGAAAGAGGGTCTCGCCAGGCATGCCAGGGACGAGCCCAACGGCGACGGCAAGCAGCGCCCACAGGTCTAGCTCCATCGACTATCACCCCACTCGCTCGGACTCACCATTCGGTCAACTAGCGCCTCTCAACTCGCCGACATCGCACCGCAGCAGCCATGGCGACCGGTCGTCGTCGGGCTAGCAGCCTACGCTTGACCATGGCGGGCAACGGGCACCTCTTACAGGCTCGGCAGTCCTGGGAAGTCTACACCGCCCTCGAGGTATCAAGGCGCCAAGGCTTGCCGTTCAAGCTGCCGACCTCAGGCACCGAGCGGCAAGTTGCGCACGGCGAGGCCACCAAGAGCTACGCCTCCCGGCTGCCGAGTCCCTTGAAGACCCGCCGCCGGGCGCCGGCGCTGAGGCTGCACGCCGGGTTCCGCTCGAGATGCTCGAAGTGTGCTGCCTGTCCCGTGGTTCCTGCCTTGTGAGCACGGACAGGCTTGCCACACTGAACGCAGCTGAACCTTGGGAGAGTGCTGGAGGATGAGCGCCGGCGAATCTCAAGGGCGTCACCGATTCCGAGGCGATCGCCTTGGTAGTTGCAGACCACGGATCGTGCCATGGGGGTACCCTCCTTTAGCAGCCGGCGGGAATACCGCGATGTCCTGCTAGAAGATTGGCTAGACGGCGAGTCACTTCAGACACGACTTCTCTGTCGAGTTACGAGAACGATCAAAATCGTGGCCACATACCAAGCGGCAATGAACGTGACATCGGCCGCTCGCGCAGGAACGAAGAAATCCTCACCCCAAATCAAGCCGTCGCGCCAGATCGCCGCAGAAGCGAGTAAGTACCACAGCCCCGCCAGGACTATGAGCCCCTTCCGCAGACCGTGTAAGCGGGGCCGGGACGAACGCCTCAGAAGGCACACGGCTGATACCACGAGAAGTCCCAGTGCAGCGTACAGGACACCGTATAGCAGTGGCGCTGGGCAGCCATAACAGCCTGTGAGCGTCATGTCCATCTGCTCTCCGAGTCACCAAACGAACCCTGCGTTGAGCGGCGCGCCGCGCTACCGCCACCTACACACGGAATGGCAAGGAGCGCGTTTGCTCGCACGAAAGGTCAGGCGCCACGAATCTTGGCGTACCTGTCGTGCCACTCGCAACGCCACGAGGCCGGCTATTGGGCTCCCGCGTCACCTGCGGATACAACCTGAAACTTCTTCGCTGCCAGCCTCCGGCCTTCGAGCCAGATCTCGATGCTCCACACATCTTCGACCGCTTCGAAGCTCTCGTCGAGGCTGTAGCCCTGGACGGTAGCCACCGTGCCGTCACTCCGAGCCTTTGTGCGACCGAGGCTTCGCCGGTAGCCGGTTGACACGGAACCATCTGGAAGCCGCATCTCGGGGAACGAAACCACCTTGAAGAGCTCGACTTCCTCGCCTGGCGAGAAACCCGTGACCTCAAACCGGCAGCCGAATGCCACGCCGAGCCGGGCTGGAATGACGTCCGTCTCGGTCGCGACAGACATCCCGGAAACACGCAACTCCGCACCATTGGGAACCGCACTGTTTGGTGTCCGCTCGACCTTGCCAGCATCTCGCGTGATTCCACAGCCTGCCAGTCGGCCCACTGGCTGCGCCTCAGCGGCAGAACACCCCTGAGCCCAACACAACCCGACTGCGAGAGCACTGGCAACGACTGTTCTCACTTCCTGCACCTCCGCACTGGCTCCTAGCTAGTGCCCCCCACGCGCCGACATCGCTCCTCGGGAAGCCGTCGCGACGAGCTCGCGCAGGCTAGGATCCTGAGCGTCTGCATCCCGGAATGTGCCGAACCCTTGCCGAGCCCGTAGTTCGGGCGATTCTACACCAGCTCTTCAAGCAATAAACGCGGCGGCAAATCATCGCTTGGCCCCTCCGCGGCCAGCCGGGGGTGAGCCGCGGCGCCGTGATCGGCATCGCCAGCGGCCGGGGCACCGTCGCCGTGGACTCGCCGGAGGTCTGGGAGCAGCAGTGAGGAGGGCGGCTCGTGGGATCAGGCGGGAACGTAGGTCAGTCGGATCACGTTCTCGTCGATCCGGTCATGACTCACGAGGCGAAGCGGCGGGCGGGGGCCGGCGAAGTAGGGGCTTCCTTGACCGAGCACGACGGGGTGCAGATAGATTCGGTACTCATCGATCAGGCCCAGCTCCGTGAGACCTTGTGCCAGAACCGGCCCGGCCACTTCGATCTCCCCGTCGCGCTCGGCCTTCAGCGTCCGCATCGCGCCCGCCAGATCTTCCCCGACCAGCGTGGCGTTGGGGCCGACCGACTGCAAGGTGCGGGAGACGACCCATTTCGGTTGCTTTCGCCACGCCGCCGCGAAGTCGCGCTCCGCGGCATCCCACTCCGGATGCTCGTCGTCCCAGTAGCGCATGATCTCGTACATGACACGACCGTAGACACTGCCCGCCTGCCCCTGGGCTTCCTCGATGAAGTGGCGGAACAGCGTGGGGCTCGGCCCGAACGCCATGTGGTCGACGTAACCGTCCAGGGACACGTTCATTCCGAACACGAGCTTGGCCATACCGCTTCCCCGTGAGCGCCTGACGTTCCGGTAGCGGGGAGGACTCTACACGAGCCTCTCCCGGGGCAGAAGGGACGGCGGCCCTCAGCGCTCGCCATCGCACGCCGCCGCCCGTGCGAGCAGGAAGGCTCTCTCCCGCGCGTTGCGGGTGAGCGTGGCCGCAGCCTCGAACTCGGGACGCGCCTCGGCCAGTCGGCCGGCCCGGAAGAGAAAGTCGCCCCGCGCCGCCGGCAGGGGCGCATAGCCGCGCAGGGCGGCGGCGGGGATCTCGTCCACCAGCCTCAAGCCCGCTTCCGGCCCGAAGGCCATGCTGTGGGCGATCGCGCGATGGAGGTCGACCACGGGCGAGGGCGCCACGACGCGCAGCCGGTCATAGAGCGCGGCGATCTGCGGCCAGTCGGTCTCGGCGGCCCGGCGGGCCCGGGCGTGGCAGGCGGCGAGCGCGGCCTGCAGCACGTAGGGGCCCCGAGCGTCCCCTTCCGGGCCACCCCCGAGCTTCTGGGCCAGCGCTTCGGCGCGGGCCAGGGTGTCGAGGCCGCGGCGGATCAAGAGCCCATCCCAGCGCGTGCGATCCTGCTCGGTGATCGGGATCAAGGCACCGTCCGGCCCGCTGCGCGCCGCCAGGCGCGAGGCCTGGATCTCCATCAGGGCCAGGAGGCCGAGCACCTCCGCGGTCTCCGGCGCCTCCGCGGGCATCAGCCCGGCCAGGATGCGGCCGAGCCGCTGCGCTTCCCGGCACAGGTCCGGCCGGACGAGGTCGTCCCCCGCCGTGGCCGCGTAGCCTTCGTTGAAGATGAGATAGATGACCTCGAGCACCGAGGGCAGCCGGGCCGCCCGTTCGGCGCCCCGCGGCACCTCGAAACCTAGCCCGGCCTTGGCGATCGCCTTCTTCGCGCGGACGATGCGCTGCGCGATCGTGGCCTCGCTCGACAGGAAGGCGCGGGCGATCTCGTCGGTGGTCAGGCCGCCGACCACCCGCAGGGTGAGGGCCGCGCGGGCGTCGCGCGACAGCATGGGATGGCAGGCCGTGAAGAGGAGGCCCAGCAGCTCGTCCCCGAGGTCATCGTCCACGGCCGCTTCGATCGCTTGCGTCCCGCCGTCGGACGCCTCGTCCAGCGTCCGCGCGATCTGCTCGTGCTTGCGCTCGCGCATCTGGTCCCGCCGGAGGGCGTCGATGGCGCGCCGTTTGGCGGCGGCCATCAGCCAGGCGCCCGGGTTGGCCGGCACGCCGGTCTTCGGCCATTCGGACAGGGCGAGAACGAGCGCGTCCTGCGCCAGCTCCTCGGCGAGGTCGACGTTGCGCACCACGCGGGCCAGGCCCCCGATGAGCCGGGCCCGTTCCAGGCGGAAGGTCGCTTCGATCGCCCGATGCGCTTCGCTCGATGGGTGCGTCTCGCCTGCGGTCATGCCGCATTGTCGGCCAGGACCGCAGGGGAGACAAGCACGCTCTCGGGCCGGCGCCCGCCGGCGGGATCAGGCGACGCCGAGCTTGCCGCGCTCCCCGGTCCGGGGCGCCGCGAGCTCCTCGGGGGTCATGAACTCGGCCAAGTCCTCGGCCTCGTAAAAGGGCCGGATCTCCATCTCGCCCTTCTGGCCCGGCGCGGGATCGGGCACTCGCCTCACCCAGGCCAGGGCCTCGTCCATGTCCTTGACCTCCCAGATCGAGAAGCCGACCACCAGCTCGCGGCTCTCGGCGAACGGCCCGTCGATGACCGTGCGGCCGCCGTCGCCGTCGAAGACGATCCGCTTGGCCTGGGCACCGCTCTTGAGGCCGGCAGCGGCCACGAAGACGCCGGCCTGGACCAGTTCCTCGGTGAACCGGTCCATCGCCGCGAACGCCTCGAGCATCTCCGGCGTGGGGGGACCCTCCATCGTGCTGTCCTCACTGGCCTTATGGAACACCATCACCCGCATCGTCTGTCTCCTCGTTTGAGCCGGCCCCTTTGGCCTCTCATCTAGACGTCGAACGAGCTCGCTGGAAATCGACATTCTCCTGCAGATTCTTCCTCGACGTTCGAAGCGGGCGAACGGCTGGGAATGCACCGAGCCTTCCGACCGCGACTCTGGAGGATCGCCTCTCTCTGGCCCTGAGGCACCTCTCGACAAGACCGCTTGTGGCCGAAAGAGGACGCGTAGGACTAGTGTCCGGTGAGGGCCAGTGCCGCATGACGGCGCCTGAGGTGTGCGGCGGGCGTAGCCGGGCCGCACCACCATGGCTTTTGCGGCTCAATCCTGCACTCGCCAGATCAGCTCTACTCGGCCCTTGGGCTGACAAGGCCCGAAGAGGTGTCCACCTTGCGGCTCCCGCAGATGCTCAAGAAGGCCACCAAAGCTGACCGTCCAGCCGGAGGGAAGCCGGGACTGGCAAGTCCAACCCGGCAACTGAACCGGGTGGCTGCCACCTGCGAGAGCCACTGAGGTACTGTCACTTCCCACCCGAATACCCTCGGGGGTGACGAACGCCGAGTCCCGGGTGATGATGCGTACGACCGTGCGACTCTCGTCGGCCTCCAGGAAGTAGGTGACGCCCGCTCGCCGGACTTCGCAGCCCTTCGGGGCATCCGAAGCGGAGGTCTTGTACTCGGCCCAAGACATTGGGCCTGCCCAACCGCCTGCAGGTACGCATGGTATTGGCGAACCGAGCGGCAGAGCAGCTCCACCACCTGTGGCACATGCAGCAAGGACAGTGCAGGTTATGACCGCAGCAAGCTCTCCGATCATTCAGCACTCGGTCCTTGCCATCGGCTGCTCCTCTAGCCTTGTCCGTCGAACGTTCGGCATCAGCGGCGGCGCGGAGCGCCGGCGGCTTCATGTCGTTGTTACGCCGCTCCTGATGCAAGCGACGACCCGTTGCGCACGAGCACGATCTTGCCGATCACGCCTCCCTTCGCGAGCAACTCCTGCGCTTGCCTTGCCTCGGTCAGAGGGAATCGCTGGGCGATCAGGGGCCTGATCTTCTTCTCTCGAAGGAGGGCGAACAGGGCGATCAAATCCTGCCGGAACCAAGCGGGTTTCAGCCGTTTGAGAGTCTGGATGCTGTAGGGGACCACCCGCTTCCGGCCCGGAAGAAGCCAGCCGCCGCCGATGTACAACCCGAAAGTGGCGGTGCCGCGAAAGCGTTGACGGCGACCGGGATGGCCCGAAGCCAATCCCTCCCCGCGCATTGACGAAATCAGACCGTAGCCCACCACTCTCCCGCCCGGGCGGAGCGCCTTGCGGGACTGCCACAGGTGGGCGCCGCCGATGGGGTCCAGAACGACGTCCACGCCATCGCCAGTGAGGCGACGAATCTCCTTCACGAAGTCCTGCTCCCGGTAGTCAATGGCGATACCGCCCAGGTCGGTGACCGCCTGCGCCCCCCGCGATGAACAGGTTCCGTACAGCTCCAGCCCGGCGATGCGCCCAAGCTGCAAGAGTGCCGTACCGACTCCGCCTGCCGCGCCGTGAATCAGCACGCGCATGCCGGGCCTGACCTGGGCGGACCGATGCAGCATCTGATATGCGGTGATGTAGTTCAGCACGAGACTGACAGCTTCCGCGGCGTCCAGCCCGGATGGCACGGGAACCAGCTCCTGTTGCGGCAGGCAGATGAACTCCGCGTAAGCACCGTGAATCGGCAGCGCGGCAACGGTCTGGCCGGGCTCGACTCCCGCGACACCATCGCCGAGCCGATCCACCACGCCGACCAGATCCCACCCCGGCGTGAAGGGCACGCGGGGCGTTTCGGGGTGAACGCCCTCGCGCGCCATGACGTCGGGCAACGAAACACCTGCGGCCAGCACTCTCACCCGCACTTCACCCTCCTTCGGCTCGGGGCACTCTTCCTCGAGCACCTGAAGTGCATCGGGGCCGCCGTAGTGAGTAACGATGATGCGTGTGTGTTTCACCGACCGCCTCCTCGCTTGCCGAGCGCTCGACCTTGTGCGGCGTAACTGGTGCTTCTCCACTCACCGACATCGCCCCCCGGCAGCCATGGCGACGGGCCTGCGCCGGTTCGCATCCTGAGTCTCTGCATGATGAGACGTGGCGAAGTCTTACTGTGTCTGTAGTTTGGCGGATTCTATACGAGCTTCCTGAGGCGAAGCAGCGACCACGGCTCGTCGCCTGGCCTCTCCTCAGGAACCGCCTCACCGGTGCTCCTACAACTCCTCCCAATGGTAGGCGGAAGTTGCAGCGATCAGGATCACGTTCGAAGCGATCGCCACGACGAGACGAAGCCCGTCGAGCAGCTTGAACCGACTCACCAACTCAGAAAGCCGCGCCGGCTCGAGATTGGCGACGCCAGGACTGACCAACTCGCCCAGGATCGGGTAGACCAGAGCGAACGTCCCGACGCCCACGACCAAGAACAGCAAGTAGCTCGAGGCGTACAGGACTCGGAGCCTTGGGCTCTTCCAGACCGCGACCATCACGAGCGTGAACGTCACCAGGCCGATGGGGGCCAGGAGCTGGAAGAACGTGCCCGGGGTCGCCGCTGCGTAGAAAGCGTGGGTGGTTTCCAACGACCGGGGAAGATCGTGGAACCAATTCGGGTACTGCGTGACGATCGTGAAGACCATCCCTCCGAAGAAGGTCAGGCTCCACGCGGTATGCGACCAGATGAAGAACCGTCTCATGTGTCGATTCATCTGCTGTCTCCCTGGTTAAACGCCCTGCTCTTGCGATCTTCGCGCTGCCCGGAGGCACGGAAGCCAGCTGTCGCCAAAGCACTGCCACTCCATGCTCCGACATCGCCTCCCGGCGGCCAGGCCGACGGGCCGGCGCCGGCTAGCAGCTTGAGCCTCTGCATCGAGGGACGTGAGGAACTCGCCACTGTGTCCGCAGTTTGGGGGATTCTATACAAGCTTCTCAAGGAGAAGAAGCGACAACGACTCGTCGCCTGGCCTTTCCGCAGCCGGGAGGGGGCAGGGAGCAGCGGCGGGAGGAGGTCGGCGGAGGCGCCCGCCCTCACCCACCCGGCTTCAGCGTCATCGGGTCCAGCAAGGGCAGCTCCTCCACCTCCGCCCCGGCGGCCGCCGCTGCGCTTCGGAGCGTGCCTTCCGGGCCGACCTCCAGCACCCAGACCGGAGCCGCGTAGAGCTGCCGCGCAGCGGCCTGCACCTGGGCCGGAGTGGCGGCACCGTAGCGCTCCGCCGCCCGGGGCCAGAAGTCGAGGGGCCGGCCTTGCAGCTCGTCGAGGGCGAAGGCCACGGCCCGGTCCCGCCGCGACTCGAGCCCGCGGGCCAGGCGGGAGAGCAGGGAGGTCCGCGCCAGGTCCAGCTCCCCCGGCGAAGGTGCCTCCGCGCCCAGCCGGGCCAGCTCCTCCCGCACAATGGTGATCGCCCGCTCCATGCTCTCCGGCCGGGTCTGGAAGCGGATCTGCCAGGGCACCGGCCAGAGGGGCCCCAGGCCGGGCTCGGAGGCCGGGAAGTAGACCAGCCCCTCCGCCTCCCGCAGGCGGCCGACCAGCCGGGAGGGGAAGCCGCCGCCGATCAGGATCTCGTGGGCCAGGGCCGTGGCGTAGAGCCGCGGATCCTCCCATCTCCCGGCCCAGGACAGGCCCGGGCCGCCCAGGGCCAGCCAGCTCTGGGGGCCCGGCCGGTTGAGCCAGCGCCAGCCCGGGGCGGCACCCGCCGGCTGCGCCTGCGGCCAGGGGGCGGGCTCGGCGGCGTTCCCCCACTCTGCCAGGCCCTTCTCGAGTTGCCTCACCAGGGCGTCCGGCTCGACCGTCCCGGAGACTGCGACCACCAGGTTGCGGGGCCCCCACCACCGCTGGTGGAACGCAGCCACGGCGGCGCGGTCGTGCTTCACCACCTCAGCCGCCGTGGGCAGGCGGGCGGCGAAGTGCTCCGGGCCGTTGGCGAGGCGGTCCCAGGTGCGCGCGCCGAGCACGGCCAGGTCTTCGTTGCGCTTCAACATGGCCTCGAAGGTGGCTCGCTGCTCGGCGGCGAGGGCGCCGGCCTCGAAGCCCGGGTGGGCCAACAGCTCGAAGAGCAGGTCGAGGGCCGCAGGCAGGTTCGCCGCCAGCACGTTCAACGTCACCGAGGTGTGGGCGAGGCCGGGCGAGACGGACAGCCGGCCCCCCAAGCGCTCGAGGGCTTCCTCGAACGCCGCGGGCGCCAGGCGGGTGGTGCCGCCCCGCCGCCAGCTGCGGGCGGTCAGGGCGGCGCGGCCGGTCTCGCCCAGGGGCTCGAGGAAGTCGCCGACCCGCAGCAGGAGGGTCACCTCGGCCAGGGGCAGGGCGTGGTCCTCGGCCAGGTAGAGCGGCACCCCGCCTGTCAGCTCCCGGCGGTGGGCGCGGGGATCCGGCAGACGGGGCTGGTGGGGTGCGTCGAGCAGGGCCTCCGGCCGCTCCGGGATGGGCCGGGGCGTTGGCGCAGAGCCCTTCTCGGCACCTGCTCCGGCAGCCGGGAGCAGGACCAGCAGGGCCAGGGCCGTCCAGCTCACGGCGAGCCTCCGCCGGTGGCGGCCGGCAAGCCCACCTCCACCACCAGCTGTCGCTCCCGCCGCAGCAGGGTGGAGACCACCCGCTTCAGATCCTGGGCGGTGACCGCCAGCACCCGCTCCGGCTGCTCGAGGGGCCGCCGCCAGTCCCCGTCGCTCGTTCTCGTGGCCGCGGCGTGCAGCAGGCGGCCGGTGAGGAAGGCGGGATTGGCCAGGCGCCGGAGGGCGTCCGCTGCGCTGGTGCTGCGCGCCCGGGCCAGCTCGCTCTCAGGCACCTCTTCGCTCGCCAGGCGGGCCAGCACCTCCGCCACGGCCGCCTCGAGCCGGCCGGCCTCCACGCCCGGGCGCGCCTCGACCCGGATGGCCAGCCAGCCGCCCCGGCGTAGGCTCTGGAGATCGGCCGAGGCGCGGGCCGCCAGGCCGGCGGCGACCAGGGCGGGCTGCAACCGGCCGCTGCGGCCGTTGAGCAGGGTGACCACCAGGTCGAGGGCGGCCTCGTCGGGGTGGCCGCTCGGCACCGTGGGCCAGCGCGCCACCCACCGGGGAGGCCCGGACGCCGGCAGCACCAGGCGGCGCTCGGCCCGAGGACCGGCGGCCCTCGAGTCGGTCGCCGGGGCCGACCCCGAGCCCTCGTCGAGGACGGCCCCGGAAGGCTCGCGGCCGGGGGCTGCCGGCGGACGCCGGGGCAGGCGCCCGAAGTAGCGCTCGGCCAGGCTGAGCACCCGCGCCTCCTCCACCGGCCCGACGAGCACCGCCGTCAGCCGCTCGGGCGCGTAGCCCTCGGCCACGAAGCGGGCGAGGTCTTCCTCCCGCACGGCCTCCAGCTCCCCGGGGGCCCCGAAGCGGGAGCGCCGGTAGGGCAGGCCGGGAAAGAAGGCGGCGTCGAGGGCCTCGTCGAGGGCGGCCGTCGGGTTGCCCAGGATCTGGGCCTGCTCCTGGCGGATCACCCCGATCTCTTCCGCCAGGCCCGGGAAGGCCGGCCGCAGCAGGCGGTCGGACTCCAGCCAGAACCACAGCTCCAGCTTCTCGGCCGGCAGGGAGGCCAGGTAAACCGTGGTGTCCGCGGTGGTGAAGGCGTTGGGCGTCCCTCCCCCGGCCCGGGCGTAGAGGCGGTCCAGCTCGCCGGCCGCGAGCGTCGCGGTGCCCTTGAACATCATGTGCTCGACCAGGTGGGCCATCCCCGAGAGACCCGGCGGGTCGTCCCCCGAACCCAGGGCCACGGCCCAGCCGGCGTGGAGGGTGACCGCCTCCGGCTGGTCGAAGAGCAGGAAGGTCATGCCGTTGGCGAGCTGGAAGACCTTCGGCTCGAGCGGAGCTTGAGCGAGGGCCGTAGCCGCGCCGAGCAGGAGGGCGAGAGCGAGGCGGGCAGGGCGAAGCTTCACGGCCGGGCGCAACGTCACGGGCGGGCTCGGGCCGAGGAGCCGGCCGTGCCGAAGCCCAGCCGGCGGCGCGGCGGCGGCGAGGCCACGGGTGCCCCGAAGAGCCGCAGCCGGAAGATCGTCGCCAGCATCCGCAGGGCCGTTCTGGCCAGGCCGCGCCAGCCCTTCGAGTGCTTGGACTCGCCGCCCAGCCGCCGGTGGTAGGCGACCGGGATCTCGATCACCCGCCTCCCGATCAGCAGGGGGGCGATCATCATCTCCGGCGACAGCTCCGGCCCGGTGCCGGCGAGCAGGGGCGAGATCTCCCGCCAGGTCTCCCGCCACAGGGCGCGGTAGGTGCAGCCCACGTCGGTGAAGCGGGGCTCCTGCCGCCACCACATGGCCTCCACCAGCTTGGCCACGGCGACGTTGGCCCAGCGCACGAGACCATGCATGTTGGTGCCGTGCTCGGCCAGCTCGCGGGTGGTGCGCGAGCCCACCACCAGGTCGGCGTCCTTCAGGTACTCGAGCAGCTTGCCGAGATCCTTGGCGCGGAAGGAGCCGTCCGCCTCGGCGAGCACCAGCACATCACCGCGGGCGGCGCCGAGGCCCCAGCGCAGGGTATCGCCGTAGCCGTGGAGCTCCACCCTCTCGACCCGTGCTCCGGCCTCCTCGGCGCGCCGGGCGGTGGCGTCCGCCGAGCGGTTGTCGACCACCAGCACCTCGTCGACCCAGGGGCGAAAGTCCCGCACCGTCGAGGCGATGGAGGCTTCTTCGTTGTAGGCCGGGATCACCACCGAGATCTTGGCCTCGGCCATGCGCGCCGAGCGCACCAGGAACTGCGCCAGGTGATGGTCGTCGGCGGTGTTGACGTTCAGGTAGGTGCCGGCGAGGGGGAAGGCCAGCACCCGGCCGTCTGGCCCCGCGAGGCCGCCGATCACGTCGGTCAGCTCCACCTTGCCCGAGCGGGGCGAGGGGGCTGCCGCCGCGATCGCTTCGAAGATCCGCGGCGAGAAGAGGTAGGTGCCGCAGCCGAGGAGGCGGCCGAGGTCCCGCTCCGGCTTCTCCTCCACGGCCAGGATCCGCTCCCCGTCGAGGCGGACGCTGTAGTTGGCCCGGATGCGGGTCTCGTCGTCGGTGGTCATCACGGCGCAGACGGCGTCGGCCCCCCGCTCGGCCCAGGTCGCCAGCTCGGCGTGGTTCGAGCCGAGATAGAGCTCGTCTCCGAGCACCGTGACGAAGGGCTCGGTGAAGCGTTCGCGGGCGAGCAGGATGCCCCGCGCCAGGCCGGCCTCGACGTCCCGGCACTCGAGGTAGTCGATGGTCACGGCGAAGCGGGAGCCGTCGCCCAGGTGCTCGCGCACCTGCTGGCCCCGGTAGCCGACGATGACGGTGATCTCACGGATACCGAGCTGGTCGCGCAGCAGCTCGACGTTGCGCTCGAGCAACGACTTGCCGCCCGCCGGGAGCAGCACTTTCGGCCGATGGGTGGTCTTCGGGACTGCACGGAGACCACGCCCCGCCGCCGGGATCAGACCTCGCAGCACCATGACAAAACCTGCCCCGCCGGGCTGCAAGGGGTGTGCCGCGCAGGCAGAGGCCGTGGCGTCTGGGCCGAGCCGGCGCCGGGGTCGGGCCCCTGGGTAGCGGCTTACCCAACGGGGGCGCGGTCGGGGCTCAGGGACGAGGCTCGGCCGTCGGCGGACCGAAGGCGAAGAGGTGGCTGCGGGCGCGCAGGTAGAGGGTGTTTCCCACCAGGGCCGGCGTCGCCAGGCAGGGCTCCCCCACCGGATTGGTTGCCAGCAGCCGGTAGCTGGGACCGGCGGCGACCACGAAGACCTCGCCGTCCTCGCTCGCGAGGTAGAGCCGGCCGCCGGAGAGCACCGGCGAGGCCGAGAAGCGCTCGCCGCTGCCCACGCGCTGGCGATAGACCGGCTCGCCGCTGGCGGAGCGGTAGACCGCCAGCACTCCGTCCTCCGACAGCACGTAGAGCAGGCCCTCGTGGAGCAGGGGCGTGGTGTAGTAGGGCCCGCCGCTCAGCGTGCTCCAGACCACGCTCTGGTTGGCCGGCTGCCCCTCGGGCAGGGAGATGTCGCCGCGGGAGCCGGGACGGATGGCGTAGAGGGGCCGGGCCGGGCGGTAGCCGTTGCCGACCACGATCAGCCCGGGCTCGGCGACCGGCGTCGCCGCCGAGACGTAGGAGTTGGCCGTGCGCAAGCTCCACAGCTCCCGGCCGGTGTGCGGGTCGTAGGCGCGGACGGCGTTGGTGGCGTTGGTGACCAACTCGCTCTGGGCACCGTCGCGGTAGATCGTCGGCGTCCCCCAGGAAGGCAGCTCGTCGCGCTCCACGCGCCAGGCGGGGGCGCCGTCCTCGGCCCGGAAGGCGGCGAGGTAGGAGCCCTTCTGGACGTCGACCTGGACGATGACCAGGCCGTCGAAGAGGATCGGCGAGCTGGCGCTGCCCCACTGCAGCTCGGGGTCGTAGAAGAAGCCGGCGTCCCCGGAGCCGAGGTCCCGCTGCCAGAGCAGGCGCCCGTCGAGGTCCCAGGCGAAGAGCCCGCGCTCGCCGAACCAGGCCACCACGCGTTGGCCGTCGGTGGAGGGCGTGGCGCTCGCCAGGCTGTTCTTGGGATGGCGGCCCACCGTCGGCACGCCTTCGGCGGCGGTGCGCTCCCAGAGGATCTCGCCCGTGCGGGCATCGAGGCAGAGCAGCTTCCAGGCGGTCGGGCGGGTCTCCTTGACCGAATCCATGGGGTTGCCGGTGTCGCGGATGGCGGGGTCGCCGCCCGCGGTCACGGCCGTGGCCACGAAAACTCGATCTCCCCAGACGATCGGGCTCGCGTGGCCCACCCCGGGGATCGCCGTCTTCCAGCGCAGGCCCCTGCCCGGCTCCAGGCTCCACTCCGTGGGCGGCTCACCGGCCGCCACTCCCGACGCGAACGGCCCCCGAAACTGTGGCCAAGAGGGCACCGGGGGGGCCTCGGCGGCCGGCACTGGGCTCGGTGCGACCAGCTCGGCCTGCCGCTTCTCGATCAGGGCCAACAACTCCTTGCGCCCCGCCTTGGCGGCCAGCGCGGCGGCCTCGGCGAGGGTCTCTCGGGACAGGCTCGGCGCCACCAGGAGGGCTTCGGCGCAGGGCCTCGAGCCCCGCGCCACCGCCAGGGCCAGGGGGGTCAGGCCCTTCGAGAGGTCCCTCAGGTTCGGGTCGGCGCCGCGCTCGAGCAGCAGCGGCAGCAGCTCGCAATGGCCGCCGAAGCTCGCCCACAGCAGGACGCCCCAGCCGTTGACCTCCTCCCTTGCGTGGACGTTGGCTCCCGCCGCCAGCAGGGCCTCGACCACCTCGCGATGGCCCTTCTGGGCCGCGAAGAGCAGCGCCGTGCCGCCGGCCCGAAACGGCGCATCGACCTCGGCGCCGCGCGCGAGCAGGGAGCGCACGGCCGCCGCGTCGCCGCGCCGCGCCGCCGCCCACAGCTGCTCCTCCAGCTCGCCCGCGCTCGCCGCCATCCCGAGCAGGAGACCGAGCAGGCAAGCGCCCGTGGCGAGGAGGCGGCGGCGAGCGCTCATCGTCGAGCGATCAACCCCCGGCCCAGACCAGGCCGAGCAGGAAGGCGAGGGCGGCGAGAGCCGCGAGGGAAAGCGGCGGGGCGAAGAAGAAGCGCCAGGCCATCAGAGCCACCGCCAGGGCCACCAGGAGGTTCACCGCGAGGAGGGGGCGGCTGCTCACCACCAGCTGGGGCGCCACCCGGACCAGCACCAGGTTCAGCAGGCCGAAGGCCAAGGGCATGAGGCCGGTCATCCAGCTGTAGCCCTCGTAGAGGTCGAAGCGGGACTTGGAGACTCCCGGCATCTCGGCCGGCGTCGAGCGCAGGACCTTGACGAACTCCTTCTCGCGGTCCTCGGCACGGCCGCTGGCGTAGCCCAGCGAGTGACCGACGCCGTAGAGCACGAAGGCGATCGAGCCGACGTAGAAGGCGATCAGGCTACGGTTCATGGTGAGGCGTCCCTCCCGGCGCGCCCGTGGCCGCGCCCGCTGCGGCATCCCCGCCGGGCGCAGTCCGTCGCCGGTAGATCGGGACGAGGTAGCCGGTCTTGAGCCGCTCGGCTGTCACCTCGCCGGCCTCCACCACCCAGGGAAGGGGCTCCGGCCGGGGCGTGCCGCGGGCCAGCGCGACCAGCTGGTACTTCGCCTCGATCTCGCGGCCGAAGCGCGGCCAGTCCGCCAACACCGGCTGGCCCTTCGCATCCAACCGCATGAACACGAGGAAGTCCGGCTCCCGGCTCAGGACGTAGGCCGTGTCGTACTTCTCGTGCCCGGCACTTCCCTTGCCGACAGGAAGGCTCTGGTGAGCAATGTGCAGATCGCTGAGACCGAACATGTCGATTGTAACGCGGTCGGCGAAGTAGGGAATCGCACCCGCGGGCTGGACGGCGAGCACGGCCTCGGGGGGGCTGTGGGCCGCCAACCACTTGCCGACCTCGATCCAACCGCGCTGGATGGCAGCGACCATCCGCAGGTCCGCTCGCCGAGAGACCGGCCAGGACCAGAGCCAGGCGTTGGCGGCCAGCGCCACCAACACCAGGGCGGCCAGGGCCGGCCGGGCACGGGCACCCCAACGGGGCAGCCAGCCCACCAGCCGCCCCAGCCCTTCGGCGGCGAGCAACAACACGACCGGCACCGCCGGCATCAAGAAGCGCGGGCCGAAGAGGTAGAGAAAATCCCCTCCCACCGCGATGAAGTAGGCGGCGGCGAGCAGGATCCAGGCGCCGAGCAGGCGCATCAGGGGCCGGCGCCGGCCGGCCACCAGCCCCACCAGGGCGAGGGCCAGGGGGGCTTCCAGGCTGCTCTCGCGAAGGGCCTGGAGCAGCAGCTTGGCGCCCCGCACCCAGAGCTCGGGGCCGCCACTGCCGACCTTGACGTAGAAGGGGTTGGGTAGCAGGTAGCCGAAGTACTGCAAGCGCCACAGGAAGTACGGCACGCCCACGGCGGCGAAGACCGCCGCCGGCACGGCCGCCCGCCGCAACCGCTCGCGCCAGGCGCCACCTCCCGCCAGCAGCTCGTAGGCCATCAGCAGGCCGAAGAACAGCACCATCTCCGGACGGGTGAGGGTCGCCAGGGCGAAGACCAGCCCCGCCCACCGCCGCTCCCCGCTGAGCCAGAGGGTGAGGCCGGCGAGCGAGAGGAGCACCACCAGGTTGGTCTCCATCCCCGAGCCGACGTAGCGGGCCGGGTTGGCCATGGTGGCGTAGAGCAGGGGCGCCACCAGGGCCTTCCAGGCTCCGGCCGGGCCGTCCTCGGCGAACAGCCGGCGGCCGAGCAGGTGGAGCACCCAGAGGGTCGCAGCCGTGGCGGCGAAGGAGAGCACCACGGCGACGTCCCCCAGCTCGAAACCGAGCCGGCGGCCCAGGGCGAGCAGGCCCACCCACAGGAAGGTGACGTAGCCCTCCACCCTCTCGCCGGCGTTGAACACTGGGCCGAAGCCGTCGGCGAGGTTGCGGGCGTAGCGGAAGAGGATGAAGGCGTCGTCCATCACCAGCTCGGGGGCCCAGAGCCGGTAGGCCCGCCAGGCCACCAGGGCGCTCGCCAGCACCAGCAGGACCCGGGCAGCCCACGACCGGGCGAGCGACTCGGCGCGGGGGGCCGCGAGGGGAGGGGCCGCCCCGGGGAGAGCGACGGGATCTCTCAGCATCGTCGCCCTAGCCTTCCACCGGGAGCGCAGCCGCCGCCGGCGCCGCCACCGGCACGGGCCGCGGCGCCCGCACCTCACCGCCGGCCCAGGGCAGCCAGCGACGGATGGCGAGGACCACGGGGATGGCGATCAGGAAAGAGAGCACCGTGCCCACCGCCGTCGAGAGGGTGATGGCGAGCGTCGACTGCCAGCCGAGGCCGTTGTAGAGCCAGGCCGCGAGGGGGCGATCGATCCACAGCAGGAAGTAGCTGTTGAGGCACATCAGCAGCAGGGAATTTTCCCCCAGCACGCGCATCACACGGCCGGCCGGCATCAGGCGCGAGGCGAAGAACAGGAAGACCGAGCCGACTACGCCCGTGAGGTAGAACCAGCCCAGTTGACCGAAGGCCGAGAGCCCGAGCAGCGGCATGTCGAGCCTGGACTGGGGGAAGGGCCCCTGGTTGCGATCGAAGATCAGCAGCAGCACGGCCAGGGAGACCAGGCTCACGACCCAGGTCACGCCGCGCGAGCGCTCGGCGAAGAGGTCCAGCCGCCGCGCGAGGACCCCCAGCTGGTAGAAGACCGTGCCGGCCAGGGCCGGCGTCAGCAGCCACCAGCTCTGCCAGTGGTACAGCTGCTGTTCGGCCTTGACCTCGAAGGGCAGGGCCCAGGTGGCGAGGCCGAAGGCCACGATCGAGACCACCAGCCAGGGCGTGCCGAGGGTCACCTTGCGCAGCAGGAAGTGGAAGAGCTCGACCATGAACAGGCAGACCAGGAACCACCCCACCGCGGCGAGCATCGGCCAGCCGGCGACGATCGACAGCAGCAGCTTGCCGAGGGCGAGCATGGTCTTGCCGTTGAGCCGGCCAGTCGCCAGTAGGGCCAGTGCGGCCACCCCGAAGCCGACGACGTGGAAGAACAGCACCGGCACCAGGCGCATGCGCCACTGGCGCGCCAGGAAGCCCGGGAAGGAGAGGCCGCGGTCGCGGTAGAAGAACCCCGCGAGCATGAAGAAGCCGGCGACCACGAAGGTGGCCAGGAACTTCATCTGGGTGTGGCCGGCGCGGCTGCCGAGCAGCCAGTAGCTGCCGACCAGATGCCCGTAGTAGACCCCGATGATGCCCCAGGCGCGAAAAACGTACGGCCACGCGAGCCGCTCGCTCATGCCGGTGCCTCCCTCCCGACGTCAGGACGTTGGCGGGCGAGCGAGCAAGGGGGGTGCCACGGAGTGAGGCCGTCGCGAGTGAGCGAGAACGGTCTTTTCAAGTAGCCGCGGGGTCGATGCTGGGGCGTGGCTTTCCCACCGTCGGGTAGCGCGCTGCCCCTTGGATCCTCACCCCCTCGGTCCCCCTCTCCCGGCCCGCCCACTCCGCCCTCCGGGAGAGGGGGAGGCCGGAGGGGAGGGACTCCCGTCTGGTCGTCATTCCCGCGAAAGCGGGAATCCATCCCCTCTGAACCCCTCTCCCGGAAGGCTGGAGTGGGCGGGCTGGGAGAGGGGCAGGGGTGAGGGTCCTCGCCCGAGGTGCCAGGCACTTCGGGGCGGTGCCGCTTCGGGGTCCTTCAGCGAGAGTGCTAACCTGCCCGCCGATGTCCCCACGCACCGCCCTCGTCACCGGCGCCACCTCCGGCATCGGCCGGGCGATCGCCCTGGCGCTGGGCCGGCGGGGCCACCGGGTGCTCGCCCTCGGGCGGGATGCCGCGGCCCTCGCGGCGCTCGGCGAAGAGCTGGCTCGGGCCGGTGTCGAGGCCGTCCCCGTGCTCGCCGACCTCGCCCGGCCCGGCTTCGAGGAGGCGCTCGGCGAGCCCCTGGCCAGCGTCGACGTGCTGGTCCACAACGCCTCCTACTTCCCGCCCTACGCCGCCGCCGAGCGCACCGCTGCCGAAGATCTCGAGCGCATGGTGGCTGTCGGCCTGACCTCGGCCCTGGCCCTGGTGCGCGGCGCCTTGCCGGGGATGAAAGCCCGCGGCTTCGGGCGCTTCGTGGCGATCGGCTCGATCACCGCCACCCTGGGCGGCCAGGGCCAGGCCGCCTACGCCGCGGTCAAGGCCGGGCTGGGCGGGCTGGTGCGGGTGATCGCTGCGGAAGCCTCCCGCCGCGGCGTCACCGCCAACCTGCTCGAGTTGGGCCTGATCGACACCGAGCGGATGCGCAGCGTGGTCACCCCCGAGGTCCGAGCCCAACTCCTCGCCCGCACCCCGGCGGGGCGCTTCGGCACCCCGGAGGAGGTGGCGGCGGTGGTGGCCTTCATCTGCTCCGAAGAAGCGGGCTATTTGACGGGAGCCACGATCCCGGTGGCGGGGGGGCTGGGCCTCGGCCTGCTGCCGCCGGCGGGTGTGTAAGGGGCTTGTTGTTCAATTGGGTGTCGGACGCGACCGGAACGGGGGACTTCGTCTACGAGTCTGTGGAGCTCTCCTGGGATCAGTAGGGGAAGGGGCCGCTACCGCGGCCAAAGCCCACCGCGCGAGGGCCCCCACCCTCTGGCCCGGCCGCGGCCTACGGTCGGCGATCGGCGGGCGCCTCCAGCGCCCGGCCTCATCGCCGAGCCGAGGCCGCTCCTCCCTGGGGGCTTCGCCCCCCTGGCTGGCCGGGCGCAGCTTCCTGACCTCGGGCAAGGCGGAAACCGAGGTAACCGTAGCGGTTGTCCGGCGAGTACCAGTACCGCGCGGCCGCGCGCACGATCCTCGCGTTGAGGCTCCAGGAGCCGCCCCGAATCACGCGGGACGAGCCCCTCGCAGGCCCCGTCGGGTTCACCTGCGCCTCAGCCGAGTAGGCGCCTTGCCAGTCCGCACACCACTCCCAGACGTTGCCCAGCATGTCGTACAAGCCCCAGGGATTGGGCTGCTTGCCCTTGACCGGCTTGATCTCGCCGCTGGAGTTGCCCCCGTACCAGGCGACCGCCTCGAGCTGGGGCGCCTTGTTGTCTCGAATCTCCAGGTCTCCCACCCACGTCGCCGCTTCCGTCCCCGCCCGGCAGGCCCGCTCCCACTCCGCCTCCGTCGGTATCCGAGCCCCAAGGCCGGGGATCAAACCGTTCAGCTTCGCCAAGAAGCGCTGACAGTCCTCCCAGCTCACCGTCTCGACCGGACGGTCCGCTCCCTTGAAACGGCTCGGGTTCTTGCCCATCACGGCCTGCCAAAGAGCCTGCGTGCAGGGCACCTCGCCCAGCCAGAAGCCCTCGGTCAACGTCACCTCATGCCGCGGCCCTTCGTCCGCCCAACGCCCCGCTTCGCTCTCCGGTGAACCCATCCAGAACGTGCCCGGTGGGATCCAGCGCATGCGTTGGGAGATCTTCCCCACCTCGAATACCGCCCAGCGGCCGTACTGGTCTTCCCCTGCTGACGACGACCACGGAGGAGGCCACGGCTCGACCTGCCTGGGCGGCGAAGCGAACACCTCGATCTTGGGTAGCTGCCGCACCTCACCCAACGCCCGGAGAAACTCCCCCACCGAACCGTAGCGCTCCCCAGCCTCCAGGGCAGTCGCTCGCCCCAGTACCTGCTGCAAGGGCGCCGAGCAAGGAAGCCCCTCGCGAAAGCTGGCTAAGTTGAACACCGCCGACGCTGGCAGCTCCCTGCCGTGGACCACGAAACACGTGGTCATGCCCAGCGAATAGACATCCGCTGGTATTCCCGCCTCCTTGCCCTCGGTCATCGACTCCGGCGCCGCGTAGACGAATGTCCCGAGTTGCGTAGAGGTTCTGGTGCCACCGGTGGTGTCGAACGCCCGGACCAAGTCGAAATCCGTCAGCTTCGCTCGACCTTCTCCATCGAGCAGGATGTTCGCGGGTTTGATGTCGCGGTGGATCACACCTTGCCGATGCGCGTAGTCGAGCGCCTCGCCGGCCTGGAGCACCGCTTCGAGGGCCTGCTCGGTGGTCAGCTTGTTTTTCAACACGGCCTGCCGTAGATCCCCTCCCGGCAGGTACTCCATGACGAAGAAGTGGTAACCCTCGTCCTCCAGCTCCACTTCCAGCACCCGCACGATCCCCGGATGATCGAGGCGAGCCATCTGCCTCGCCCCGCGGAAGAAGCGCTCCCGCCGTTGCCCGCCGTGCTCGGAGTCGTCCGCCAGCACCTTCACCGCCACGAACTGGCGCAGCTTGCGGTCCCATGCCTTCCACACCGTGGCGAAGCCACCGCGGCCGACCTGCGCGATCAGCAGATAGCGCTTGGCCGCCAGATCGTCGCCCGCCCGGAGCTGGCCACCCGCCCGGATCTGCCGCCGCACGTCCAGCAGCTCGGCCCGGGTGGCTGTGGGGTCGGTGCCAGAGATCTGCAGCTGTTCAAGCTGCGCCTCCAGCTCGCGCCGCCGCAGAAACAGATCGCGGGTCGTTTGATCTCGAAAGACGGGCTCGGGCTCAGAAGGGCGCTCGCCCTTGATGCCTTGCACGAGTCGGCTGAGGCCGCCGCCCTCGATCCCGCCACGAAGATCGAGCCAATGGAACTCTCGGAGGAAGAGCGGAAGCTCTGGCGCGGCTGAGACCCCGGGCAGCAGGACGGGCACAACCCTCAGCCGCTTCTCTACCGCGAGCATCAAGGCAGCGCGCATCTCCACCCGCTCCCAGGGCCCGATGCCGCTCGGTCCCACGAACACTGCCACCGAACGCGAAGCGATGATCGCTGTCTCAAGCGCCTCCTGGACCAGATCGCCAGGTAGGAGCTCCCACTTGTCCAGCCAAACCCGGAGCCCGCGCGCCTTCAGCTGCGCGCCGATCTGTTCGACTACCGGCCAGTCCCGACTGTTGTAGGAGAGAAAAACGTCGAACTCGGCCGGCATCCCTGCCCTCATGTGGAAGCGAATCTCCAGCGCGATTCTCGCACGTACGATGGCATGGAGTTGCTGCTGGGGAGCCGCTCCGCGAGGGAGGATCCAGCTCCTGAGAACCTGGCGAGCTCGACGGTGGGCGGCGCAGGCGGGTGCTGGTGCAGGTCACCGGGAAGCAGGGGGCATACGCGCTAACTTAGCGGCCTCCGTGCTTCCCACGCAGAGCGTGCCTCCCCTCTGCAAACGAGTGACTGAAGTCACTCGCTACCCATGAACGTCCCTGCGGGACGGGGGAGATCCCTCGGCTCCGGGCCTTCGGCCCTGCGCTCGGGATGACCGCCGGAGCATCTGAGACACCCACCCCGTTGTCATCCCGACCGGAGCCTGCGCAGCAGGCGCAGCGGAGGGATCTCTTTCTCTCTCGTCCCGGAGGGACGTTCATGCGTAGCGAGCGATTTCAATCGCTCGCAGAGCGCCCGGACGCGGGTCCCCACGCAGAGCGTGGGAACCAGAGGGGAGGCTGAGGTAGCGCCTATGGGAGTAGGGGGAGCCCCGGCTCTCCGCCAGCGCTCTAACGCGCCAATTGGTAGATGGCCGGGCGGAAGCGGGGCTCTGGGATCGGCTTGCCGTGGGCACGGGCGGTGGCGAGCCAACCTTCCTTCGCCTTGCTCACTTCGGCGAGAGCCTCTCCTGGCGTGTCCCCGAAGGCCGAGCAGTAGGAGAGGTCCGGGATGTCCGCCACGTGGCAGCCGTCTTCCTCGCTCCAGAAGATGTTGATGTGGTAGTCGCTCACGGCTCGTCCTCCAGCGTGAGCAGCTTCTTCGGCTGCATGGGTTAGTGGCGGAGGAAGCGGGTGCTGGTGGAGGCCATCGGGGAGTGAGCCAGGCGGACGAGGCCGACGATTCCAGGCGAAAGCCCCACCCTCACGAGATGTAGCTCGAGGAGTAGTCGCGCAGGGGGCGGGCGGACTCTCCTGGCTTGATCAGGCCCATGCCGACCATGTATTCCTGTTGCCGCTCGTGCCACCTCTTGGCTTCCTGCCGCCGGGTGTAGAGGTCCGGCTTGAGCAGGCCTTCGGTGCTGTACTGCTTGGCCTCGGCGATGTGTACCAGGTTCACGCCGAGCCGTTGCGGCACCCACAGGGCCTCGAGCTTCTTGACCACCAGGTCAAACTTTCTCTTCCACTCCGCGACCTCGAGCAAGTAAAGCTCGCGCTCGATGTCGTCCGCGGTAGGGCCGGGTTTCTCCCCTTTGAGCTGCTCCCATTGGCCCTCCAACAAGGACTTCATCCCCGAGAGCTTCCAGAACTGGCCCGATTGAGACGGAGGGATCACCAGGATCTGGCCGCCCTTGCCCGCGCGGACCAGGCCGTCGAAGCCGATCACGGGATTGCTGAACCCTCGGCGTCGCAGGGCTGCGGCAAACTCCACGACAAAGCTGGAGCCGGCGAGGGTCGACGTCGGGGTCGCCGAGTAGCAGCTGATCAGCCGGATGGTGCCCTGGTGCTGGTCGGAACGCAGGCCGCGCCGCATCAGATAGACCACGAACTCGTCAGGATCCATGCCGTCGACCGTCCCGCCACCCCCGTGGACGATCAGGTGGAGCGACTCGAGGTTGCCGAGCTGATCGAACGGCAGGCCCTCCTGGCTCAGATCCAGGGCGCGCAAGGACTCGGTGGGGTCCGTGTGCCCCGGGAGCAGCTGCGTGAGGTTGCGGTAGCTCCCCTTGGTCAGGGAATCGTCGCTGATCAAGTACACCAGCCGTTGGATCACCCCGGAAGGCCGGCGCGGCGGCACCCGCCGGGCCGGGGCCGGGTGGGCTTGGGCCGAGCGCGCCCGAGAAGCGGGCGCTGCGGCGCTCGGGGCCGGCCATCGGGGTGCCGGCCATCGGGGCGCTGGCCGCGCGAGGGGTGGTGCGGCGACCGGCGGCGGCAAGCGCACGGCCGCCGCCTGGCAGGCCATGCGTTCGGCCTCGGCTTCGAGCGCCGGATCCTGGAGCACCGCGAGGCCCGAGCCGAGCGGGTTGCGCGCCCGGCCGGAGCGCTGCTGCACCACGTGGGTCAACTCATGGCCCAGGAGCCGCAGGCCCTGGGGACTCTGCGGCTGGTACTGGCCGGGGGCGAAGAAGATCTGCTCGCCGCAGGTGAAGGCGAGCGCTCCCAGCTGCGAGGCCCCGTGCCCCACGTGCACCCGGACGGCCGCGAAGCTCGTGCGGAAGAGGCCCTCCATCTTGGCCTGCACGGCAGGGGGGAGACTCTGGCCCCGGCCGGCCGGCGGTAGAGCGGCGAGGGTCAAGGCGCGAGGATCCGGGCCGCCCGTGCGAGGCGGCGTTCCACGCGCGACGGTGCCTCGCGGCAGGCCGAGGAACTTGCCCTGCACGACTCGGGACGGCGCCAAGCCGGTGCGCACCGCAGGCCACGGGAAGGTGGGAGGCATCGAGGCCGGAAGGATACGACATCCACACTTCTGGAGTCGCTGGTATGCGAAAGAGTCTCACCCGGTGTTTCCGCCCCTCACTCCCGGCTCGCCGTGGGCGAGCACCAGCGTGATGGGCGCGGCCTCGGGGCCGGTCCAGAGGAGGTTCAACGCCATCGGGTTCAGGGGATCAGCAGCACCTTTCCCACCGTGGCCCGGCACTCGAGGGCGCGGTGGGCTTCGGCGACTTCGGCGAGGGGGAAGAGGTGGCCCACGTGGGGCTTCAGGCCCTTCTCCTCTGCGAAGGCCACCAGCCGCCGCCAGCTCTCCTGCCGGCGCGGGTAGTCGAGCCGCTCGAGGTTCAGGCCGCCGATCGAGATCGAGCGGTGGAAGAGGCGCAGCAGGGAGAGGCGGGGCAGACGCTCGCCGTAGTCGGCGTCGATCGACGAGAAGCCCACGCTGGCCAGACGGCCCAGGGGCTCGAGCAGGGCGAGCATCGCCTCCAGGGCCTCGCCGCCCACCGTGTCGAGGGCGAGCTCGATGCCTGCCCCGCCGCGATGCGCCCTCACCTGCGCCTCCACCTCACCCTCGCGATAGTCGAAGCAGCGGTCGGCCCCCAGCTCGGCCTCGACGAAGCGGCACTTCTCCGGCCCCCCGGCCAGGCCGAGCACCGGATCGAGACCCAGGGCCCGCGCCAGCTGCACCGTCGCCGAGCCCACGGCGCCGGCCGCGGCGCTGACCAGGAAGGACTCCCCCGCCCGCACCCGCAACACCTCGGTCAGACCGTACCAGGCCGTGGCGAAGCCGTTGGCGAAGGCGGCGAGCTCGGCCAGGTCGTAGCCGGCCGGGCCCCGCAGCAGCTCGTGGGGGGAAACCGCCACCTGCTCGGCGTAGCAGCCGCCGGCGAAGCGCACCACGATCACCGGCTCCCCCAGGGCATGGTCGCGCGCCCTGGGGCCCCGGGCCACGATCACCCCGGCCCCCTCCTTGCCCAGCTCGTAGGGCAGGCACTGGCCGGCCCGGTAACGGCCCCGGCGCTCCACCACGTCGGCGAAGTTGATGCCGATGGCCGCCAGGGCCACGACGTAGCCGTCGGCGGGCGGCACCGGCGGGGGGACCTCGACCAGGTCGAGCACCTCGGGACCGCCGAAGCGGGTGAGGACGATCTTCTTCAGGGCTGCCTCCCGGCGGGTCCTGCCTTCCTCCCCCCTCAGTGCGCCGTGGGCGGCGGCGAGAGCCGGAGAGCCGCGGGTGCTCCAGCGCGAGCGTCGGCCCGCTGGTCCAGCCAGCGCAGCAGGACGCTGCCGCTGGTGTAGCCGGCGCCGAAGACGGTGAGCAGGAAGAGGTCCCCGGGCACGAAGCTCGAAGCCTGCTCCTCGACCTTGGTGCAGAAGGTGGTGACCACCCCGGCCGAGCCCTGGTTGCCCACCCAGCGCACGTTGTGCCAGTGCTGCTCGTCGGTGAGCCCGAGCCCCTTGGCGATCTGCTCGAGCAGGCGGAAGTTCGCCTGGTGACCGACGAAGGCCCGCAGCTGCGAGGGAGCCAGCTGGTTTCGGTCGAGGATCTCGCTGGCGCTGTCGAAAAAGCCGCAGATCGCGCAGTCCTTGACCTTGCGCCCGTCCTGGCGGAAGTAGCCGCCGATCGGCACCCGCACGTGCTCGACGCCGTCATTGCGGCTGGCGAGCAGAAGATCGACGATCTCGAAGCCCCGCTCGGGAGGCTCGGCCTGGAGCAGCACGGTGGCCGCGCTGTCGCCGAAGAAGACCGCCGAGCCGCGGTCCTGGTAGTCGGTGACCTTGGTGAACTTCTCGGCGTTGCACAGGGCGGCCCGGCCGAAGCCGAGCTGGGCGAGCATGGAGCCGGCCGCGGCCAACCCGAAGACGAAGCCCGAGCAGGCGGCGTTCAAGTCGAAGCTCACCGGGTCGATGCCCAGCTTGTTGCCGATCAGGGCCGCCGTCGAGGGTACCTGGGCGTCGGGGGTGCAGGTGGCACAGACCAGCAGCTCCAGCTCCTCGCCCTGCCAGCCCCGGGCCTCGAGAGCCCGGCGGGTCGCCGCCACTCCGAGGTCGCTGGTGTCCACCTCGGCCGGCGCGCGCCGGCGTTCGAGAATGCCGGTGTGGGCGTCGATCCAGTCCTCGCTGGTGTCGAGCGCGGCGACCAGCTGCTCGTTGGTCAGCCGCTCTTCGGGAATGGTGCAGCCCATGCCGGAGATGTAGACCGGTCGCACGGCGTCCCTCCCTCGGGGATGGCGGGGCCCCGGCCCTGCGGACCGGAGCCCCGTCGGAGATGAAGCGGCCCTACTTCGCAGCCAGCTGCACGAGCGGCTTGCCCGACAGCGGCTGGTGGCGGACGACCTCGCGGAACTTGACGATGCCGGAGACGAGGGTGCCGACCTCACGGCCGTTGGAGACCATGCGGATCGGGTCGACGGTGACCGAAGCCTGATGGCCGACCGGCGGAATGGTGTTGACCTCGGAGTACCACACGGCGTGCTCCTTGGTGGTCATCTCGAGACCGAGGTTCGGCATCGAGACGTTCACCGCCACCGGGGCGCGGCAGATCGCCACCACGTCGTCGGGCAGCTCGGACTCGGGGGCCGTGGGAGAGGCCTGACGGTCGTCGGCGGCCAGGGCGATGTGGCCCTTCTCGTAGACCGGGATGCGGCCGACCTTGCCGACCGCCGGACGGGTGGCGTCGAGGGTGACCACCACGGGGCCGAAGAGCTTGCTCTCACCGGTCAGGGTCATGGCCACGAACTGGGTGTCCGTGACCGCCGTCGACCACTTGGCGGTGCTGGGCTTGCCGTGGGTGACGGCGATCCAGCCGGTCAGCTCGACGGTGTCCTCGCCGATGCCATCGATGGTGTAGCTCTCCTCGAGACGGACGCGCATGACGTCGACGCCCGGGTCGGGGAGGGTGTAGGGCTGGGGCGGGATGGCATCGAGCGCCGCCAGCTGGACCGAGTTCAGCGCGTTCATCTCGTTGACTACCGCAGCGACGACCACCTCGTCCGAGGGGCCGGCGGCGTTACCGACCAGGGCGACGCCCAAGCCGGCGGCAGCCAGCAGGACGAACGCGCCCAACAAGCGGAAATTGCAGACCTTCTTCATGAAGTGCACTCCTTCCGTGGGTCGTTTGAGAGCGTTCGAATCGGTGACCCAGCGATTCGCACGGTTCCAAGGCATGGGATACGCGAGTTGGCTCGCTCATCGTTCACTGTCCGCGGCACCCTCCTTTCCCAGGGATGCGGATCTCGAGGGCTCGGCCAGGTCGGGCAAGCCATCGCGATCCTGGTCGATCAGGCCGGCGAGACCTTCGCCATAGGCTTCGGCGAGGTTCAGCAACTGGTAAGAGAAGTAGCGTTCGCCGCCGTCGTCGAGGGTCCAGCCGCGGTAGCGGGGTGGCACCCTGAACAACAGCTCGGGCTGGAAGCGCTCCGGCCCCATGGGCAGGCCGGCCACCTGGTAGGGGTCGGCGATGCGCCCGTCGCCGTCGAGGTCGGCGGGGAGCACGTCGGGCTGGTAGAGCACGAGGGAGTCGAGGAAGGCGAGCAGGGCCTCGCGGTCGGCGGCCGGGGCGGCCAGGTAGGCCGCCGTCGAGCTCTCGGCCTCACCGCCGTGGCGGCGGATCACGTCGTCGAGAGTGGCGCTGGCGCCGTCGTGGCCGTAGGGGGCCGTGGAGCCCACGCCCCACAGCGGCGGCGTGCGGAAGCGCTTCAGCGGGAAGAGCTTGCCGCGGGCGTAGAAGTGCTCGTGGAAGCGGGGGCCGAGGTCGTGATGGCGGAAGTCCGAGAACACGCCCTCGACCAGGAAGCCACCCCGCAGCGGCTCGTAACGAGTCTCTGGACGCGTCTCCGGGCGCGGCCCCGCGGGGTCGGCGACCTGGCGCGCCAGGGGTCGCAGCCGGCCTTCGAGGCGGCCGGTCGCCTCGTTCCAGGCCACCGCCAGGTCGAAGAAGCGGCGGTCGCCGGCAAACCCCGTCGCCGGGTCGGCGGCGCGGATCTGCCAGTCGGCGACGTGGCAGGAGGCGCAGCCCATCTCCCCGAGCAGGGCCCGGCCGCGACGGGTGCGCTCGTCCTGCCGGCCGAGGGCCGGAGCCGGGTGGTTGAGCAGGTACCACTCGACCAGGTCCACCTCACCCTCGCTCATGGTGCCGGGGGCGAGCGGCGTCATCTTCCGCAGGGCTTCGAGAGTGGTGGGCAGCAGCTCCGGGTTGGGCTGCACGGCACCGGCGTTCGAGCGCTCGGCCCAGACCCGTTCGGGCTCCCGTCGTGCCCCCTCGCCAGCGCCCTGGAAGCAGGTGGGATCATCAGCGGTGATGCCCATGATCGTGCGCAGCACGCCGTTCTGGAACATCCGCAGGGTGGCGATCTGGTGATCGCCGGCGGAGGAAGCGAAGACCCCCGGCAGCACGTCGTAGCCCGCCAGGTCCGAGTCCCCCAGCCTGCGCGCCCGGCCCTGGGCGTCGCGGCGCAAGGCCCGGCCCTGGGCGTCGACGTAGACCACCTGGAACAACCCGTTCAGATCCGGGCGGCGGTCGCCGTCGAGGTCCTCCAGGGCGCCGTAATCGACCAGGTTACCCGCTGTCGCCTCGAGCAGGGCCCGCTTGCCGGCGGTCTCGGCGGGCACGTCGAGGTAGCCGTTGCGGTTGGTGTCGAAGGCGACCAGCAGCTGGCGGCGCAGGTCGTCGCCGATCATCTCGATCAACCCGGCGCCGAACAGGTGCGGCGCATTGCGGCCGTGGCCGATCGGCTCGGCGGTGTTGCCTCCCGCCCCGGGCGAGCGGAAGGGCAAGTTGTGGCACATGCCGCAGGAGGTGGTGGTGGCGGCGGCGAAGCGCGAGGTGGCGACGGCGAAGACCCCGTCCTCCCGGCCCCACTCGTGGAAGAAGTAGGAGCGCCCGCGCTGGAAGGCCAGCCAGGGGTCGCTCTGCTGGAGGTGCATCGAGGTGCCAGGCACTTCGGCGCTGACCGAGTGGATCAGCCGCACCCGGCGCTCGCGCAGGGAGAGGCCGGAAGGGTCGTCCGGCCGCACCGAGATCTGCGCCGCGGCCCAGAGCGTGGCCAGGGTGGCGGCGAGGGCGCCGGCGAGGCTAGGGACGAGCGTCCGCGAGCTCAGGCGCATCGGCGACTCCGGGCTTGTCGGGTTGGGGATCGAGGACGTCGGGGAAGCCGTCAGCATCGGCGTCCCGGCGCAGGGGGAGGTCGAGGCCGAAGACCTCGGCCACGTTGGCGATGAGCAGCAGCGGCTTGAGCCGGCCCCGGGGGTCCACGGCCTCGCCCACGCTCTGGTAGCGAGGCGCCCGGCGGGTGAGGAAGCGGGGGTCGAAGCGCTCGTAGCCGACGGCCACGCCGCCGACCTCGAAGCGCTCGGCGATCAGCCCGTCGCCGTCGACGTCGGCCGGGATCTCGTCGTTGACGTAGAGCACCAGCGAGCGCAGGTAGGCGAGCAGCAGCTGCTTCTCGGCCACCGGCAGGCGTGCCCAGGCCGCGGCCTCGCGGGCGGCCTCGCCGCCGTGGGCGTCGATCACCTCGGCCAAGGTGCCGAAGCGGCCCGAGTGCCCGTAGGGCGCCGTGCTGCCCACTCCCCACAGGGGGCTGGTGCGGTGCTCCTTCTGGAGGGAGCCGTCGAAGCGGCGCTCCCAGAAGGCCGGACCGAGATCCCACTGCTGGAAGTCGGAGTAGACCCTCTCGACGTCGAAGGCGTCGCCCCGGGGCACGCGGCGGCCGTCGGGGAGCACCTGATCGAGGCGCCGGAGCCGGCCCACCAGCTCGGGGCGGCCGTCCGGTCCCGGCCGGCTGGTCACCGCCAGGTCGAAGAAGCGGCGGTCCCCGGCCAGGCCGCGGGAGGGGTCCCGGGCTTCGATGCGCCAGGTCTCGACGTGGCAGCGCTGGCAGCCCACGGCCGCCAGCACGGAGCGCCCCCGCTCGCTCTCGGGCGTCGCCGCCACGGCCGGCGCCGGGGCCTGGAGCATGGCCCACTCGGCGGCGTCCACGTCGCCTTGGGAGAGCTCGGTCGGGTGGCCGTCACCGTCGGGGTCGTCCAAGGAGATGCCGGTCGAAGCCAGCCGCGCGCCGAGGTCCGGCGAGCCACCCAGGTCGAGCTGCCAGGCCCCGGGCAGGGAGCGCCGGGCGCGGCCGTTGCCGGCACCGAGCTGGGTGGGATCGTGAGCCTGGAGCCCCATGTGGACGTCCGCGGCGCCGGTGAAGAAGGCGCGCAGGGTGCTCGCCTCGCCGCCCTCGGCCACCCGCCGGCCGCCGATCAGCCGGGTGCCCCGCCCCCAGCCGAAGGCCTGGAGCACGAAGTCGAAGGCGGCCACCCGCCGGTCCGCCAGGCTCAGGGCGTCGGGCACCAGGGCGCCGCGCTCGTCGAGGTACCAGACGCGGAAGGCCGGGTTGAGACGCGGCACGCCGTCCGGCCCCGGGGAGAGATCGCCGTAGGCCACCGGCGGAGCACCCGGGAAGGGCACCACCTCGACCGGGCTCGGCCGGGCCACCTCGGCGCGGTCGATCACGCCGTTGCCGTTGGCGTCGTAACGGTTGAGGATCTGCTGCCGGGTCTGCTCGGCCAGCATCTCGATCAGGCCGCCGCCGAAGAAGTGGGGGGTGTTGCGGCCCTCGCCGCCGGTCGAGCCCAGGCTCTGGCCGGCCCCGGCCTCGCGGTAGGGGATCGAGTGGCAGAAGCCGCAGCTCGCCGTGTGGTCGCGGGCGAAGCGCGAGGGCGCGCCGTGGCTGGCGGCGCCGCCGGCGGCCTGGCGCTCGACGTAGAGGGGCACGCTCTGCTCGCCGGTACGGCCGTAGACGCCGTGCTCCAAGCGGAACTGGCGCTGGAGCAGGTCCCGCCCCAGCTGGTAGAGCAGGAAGGGGTCGTCCCGCAGCAGCTGGGCGGTGCCGCCTTCCCGGGCGGGATCTTCGGCATGGACCAGATGAACCAGAGGGTAGGGGATCGAGACCCCGGTGGGATCCTCGGCGCTCTCAGCGATCTGGCCGCGGCCGGGCAGGGTCACCACACCCACGGCGAACGCCAGGGCGCCCAGGCAGGCCCAGGAGAGCTTCGGCCCGAGCCGCCTCATGGCGAGCCCCCCGGCTGGCCCGAGGCGCCGGCCAGGCGAGCCACGGCATCGAACAGCCCGGGCAGGGCCCCGGGCTCGAAGAGCTCGCGACGGGCGACGGCGTAGGCCGGCTGGAAGCCCTCGAGGGTGAGCACCGAGCTGCGGCCCTCGGGGGCCTGCATCACCATCCGGGTCTCGGTCCAGGCGCCGTCGACCTGGCGGAGGCCCTCGACCCGCAGCCGCTTGACCACCTCGAAACGCCCGCCTCCGGGGAGGGCCCGGAGGTGATCGACTCCCAGCAGCAGGACCGGCGCCTCGCTCAGGTAGTAGCGGGAGCGCCGGTCGGCCTCGCCTTCGGGGATCGCTTCGACCACCCACACCGGCCGGCCGAGCATCCGCTCCTGGCCGCGCACTTCGTAGCGCACGCCGGCCAGCGGCAGCTGCAGTCGCAGGTCGCGGTAGCCGAAGTCCGAGCCGAGCAGGCCCTCGTCGAAGCGGCTGGGCTGCACCGAGAGCACCCGGCGCTCCCCCGCCGGCAGGTGCAGGAAGACCTGCATGCCGCGGGAATCCCCGGGGTCCTCGACCAGCAGGTAGTTGGTGCCCTTGAGGCCCACCGGCTCCTCGAGCACGAAGACCGTGCGCACCTCCTCGCCCTGGCGCCGCCAGAGGTTGCTGACCACGAAGGTGCGGGTGACCTGCTCGCCGGAGCGCAGCTCCAGACGCACCTGCCGGCGCCCGGGGTTGCCGAAGGGACGGTGGTTGTAGGCCGCGACCAGAGCCTCGCCGCGAGGTGCCCCTGTCGGCTCGGCCGCCGGGGCTGGCCCGGCCGCGACGAGCAGGGTGCCCAGCAGGCCGGCGCCGAATCGGAGCTGCAAAGACCTCGAAGAGCGCTCGCGAGGCAAGACTCCTCCCGTCCGCAGAGCTGCGGCTCTTTTCGGGTCGCGCCGGGGAAGGTCCCGGTCACGGCCCGAGGTCTCGCTTCAGGAGACCCTCGGTTTCCGTTGACGGAGCGGAGGGAGCAAGGGAAGTGCCAGCCGCATTCCAGGGCTTCAGCAGGCCCCGGCGGGCTCGATCGCTCGATCCCGAGTACGGACTTACCCGGCCCCGCGTACCCGCTTACTCAGGATCACCAGCGGCACGACCAGCAGGGTCGCGAGGGCGCAGAGCCCCAGGCTCAGGCAGACCAGCAGCCCCAGCTGATAGTTCGGCAGCACGGCCGAGAAGCCGAGCACGGCGAGGCCGACCGAGATCGCCACGGCGCTCTTGACGATGGCCGGCGCCGTGGCCGAAAAGGCCCGGCGCAGGGCCTCCCCCCGTGGCTGGCCCGAGCGGGCGACGGCCTGGTAGTCGGCGACCAGATGGATCGAGTAGTCGATGCCGATGCCGAGCGCGATGGCGGCGAACATCGAGTTGGCGATGCCCAGGGGCGTGCCCGAGAGGGCCAGCACGGCGAAGACGCCGGTGACCGCCGAGGCGATCGGGGCCAGGGCCAGGAGGGTCGCCGGCAGCGAGCGCAGGAGCAGGAGCAGGAGTAGGGCGTTGGCCAGCAGGGCGGTGGCCACTGAGAGCACCTGCCCCACCACCAGCAGGTCCACCGCCTGGTAGGAGACCCAGCCGTCGCCGAAGGGGGTTACCTCGAAGGCTCCGGCGCCCGCTCGCGCCGCCGCCAGCAGCCGGCCGATGCGGGCGTAGCTCGAGCGGTTGACGTAGACCGTGAGCCGCGCCCGCCGGTTGCCCTCCTCGATCCGCTCGGCGAGCGGCGAGTGGCGCAGAGACCCGAGCAGCAGGAGCGAGCGCTCGATCGCCACGGCGTCGAGGGCTGAGCGCCCGGCGAGCACGTCCGCGCGCAGTGCCGCCCAGGGGCGGCCGGCCAGGGCCGCCTCCACCCGCAGCACGTCGTCGAGCACGCTCTCGACGGCGCCGACGTGCTCGACTCCGGCCAGGGCGTCCTGGAAGCGTCCCAGGGCCGCCAGCTCCTCGGGTGCCAGGAAGCCCTCGGGATGGCGGCTGCCGACCATCAGCTCCACCCGCGTGGTGCCGGCCATGCGCTCGTTCAACCGGCGGTCGCCCTGGGCGATGTCGCCACCGGGAGGCAGGTTGCGCACCCAGTTGTCTTCGACCGCGAGCCCCCGGCAGGCCCAGGCCGCCGCCAGGGTGACGACGGCCAGGGCCACCAGCAGCCGCCGGGGCCCCCACCGCTCGAGCCCGTCGAGGAAGGCCCCGGCCCAGCGCTCGCCCCGCCCGCCCTCGCCCTCGCCGCCAGCGGCCACCCGCCAGCGCGGCGCCAGGAGCACCAGCAGGGCCGGCACCAGGGTGAAGGTCATCAGGGTCGAGAGGAAGATCGCCAGGGCGCCGTAGAGCCCGAACACCCGCTGCGGCTCGAGGGGGGTGGCGAGCAGCGCGAGCAGACCGGCGATGGTGGTCAAGGCGGTGAGCAGGATGGGCCGCGCTACGGCCCCGAAGCTCGCCACCACCGCCGTCGCCACGGGCTCCTCGGGATGCTCGGCCCGATGGCGGAAGAAGTGATGGAGGGCGTAGACGTCGTCCGAGACGCCGATGACGATCAGGATCACCGGCAGCACCAGGGTGGTGACGAAGACCGACTCCCCCGCGAGCCCCATGGTCCCCGCCGTGATCAGCAGGCTGGCTCCGATCTCGGCCAGGGAGACCAGGGCCGGCAGGGGGTGGCGGAACAGCAAGACCAGCGACAGCCCGAGGACCAGGATCACCGCCGGCACCAGGCGCACCAGGTCGCGGGCGGCCCCGAGGCCGAGCACGGCCTGGGCGAGGGCGGTGCCGGAGAGGGCCACGTCCCCCCCTGCCGCCCCCTCCCGAGCGAGAGCGGTGCGCGCCGCCTCGAGGAGGAGAGCGCGGTCCGCCTCGGCCCCGACCTCGGCGTAGACCGCCGTGGCCCGGCCGTCACGGGCCACCAGCACGCCGTCGGCGAGGCCGAGGGCTTCGGTCTCGCGGGCCAGTTGCGCCGCCAGCGCGGGCGTGACCGGGCCGGGGCGAGAGAGGAGGGGGTCGGCGTCGAGGGTATCCCCTTCGATGAACAGGCGCGGCAGGGTGGCCAGGCTGGCCACCGAGGAAGGCACCACTCCGGGCATCGCCGCCAGCTCCCCGCTCAGCCGGCGCACCCGTTCGAGAACCTCGGGCTGGAACACTCCCCCCTCGCCCGCGAAGACGCCGAGCACCACCACGTCGCGCAGGTGAAAACGCTTCCCGGCCTCGTCGCTCGCCGCCAGGCGGGGATGTCGGGCGGGCAGCAGGGAGCGGCCGTCGAGCCGCAGCTCGATCGCCGGAATCGCCACGGCGAGGCCGAGCGCCACCAGGGCGACCCCGGCGATCACCCGCCACGGGTGGGCCGCCGAAGCCGCGATCAGGGAGCGCAGGTCGCTCACCGCGCCGGCTGGCCTCGACCGGCGCGAACCGGTTGCGGGGCAAGGGCGGCCTCTTCATCCCGGCGCGGGGGCCCCTCGTGCAGCTTGCTGCAGCGGGTCTGGAGCGACTGCATCACGGCGTTCCAGGCCCCGCTGAAGAAGACCCAGCCGAGCTCCCAGCTCCCCCCCTCGCCGAAGCCCCTGTGAGCGAAGGAGACCTTGGTCCGGCTCGGCTCGCCCGCGAGAGGGGTGAACCGCAGCTCGACCCAGGTCGGCAGGGGCGGGGTGTTCATCTCGACCATGACCTCCCGCCCCTTCCATTCGAAGGCGAGCAAGGAGCTCGGCTCGAAGCTCAGGATCTTGCAGCCCTTGGTGCCCTCCCGCTCCCCCTCGGGGTCGCCGGCGGGGTCGAAGGTCAGCTCATAGCGGCCGCCGACCCTGGGCTCGATGCGCGCCCCCGGAGCGAAGAACGAGCGCACCCCGGCCTCGGTGGTCCACAGCTCCCAGAGCTCGGTGGGGTTGCAGGCGACCACGGTCTCGATGGTGATCGCCCGGCCGGTGTCCTTCTTGCCCGGCGGTGGATCCGCGCCCGGAGCCTGCGCCCCGGCCGGGCCTGACAGCGAGGTGATGGCGAGGAGGAGGGCCAGTCGCCCGAGGATCTTCGCACCGCGCTTCATGCTCTGGTCTCCTTTTCGTCTCGACGGTCAGTCGCCCGAGCGCAGGGCCCGAGCCGGGTTGGCGCGAGCGACGTTCCAGATGGGCAGGGTGAGGGCCAGGAGGGCCACGCCCAGGAGGATAGAAAGCGCCAGGGTGAAGGGCCCGAGGGCGGCCTGGGGGGCCCCGAACAGCAGGCTCGAGAGGACGCGGCGCATGGCCATGGCACCGAGCAGCCCGAAGGCCACGCCGCCCAGGACGCCCACGCCCAGCCGCCGCCCGAATTGAGCCACGACCCGGCCCCGCTCCGCCCCCAGCGCGAGGCGGATGCCCACCTCCCGCAGCCTCCCCTGCACCTGGTGACGGGTCACGGCGTAGACGCCCAGGGCAGCCAGGGCGAGGGCGAGCAGTGCCATGAGGCTGAGCAGGAGGACCCCGTAGCGCGGCCGGGCGAGAGCCCGGTCGAAGGCCGCCTCGAGCGGTTCGAGCCGGCGCAGGGCCACCCCGGGGGCCTCGGCCAGGACGGCCGCGCGCAGGGCCGTCGTAGCGGCCAAGGCGCTGGTCGAGGAACGGGCCAGCAGGGTCGCCCCGGCGACCGGCGCCTGAAGGTGACTGAAGTACAACTCCGGGCCGACGCGGTAGTCCAGCTCGCCCTGTCGGACGTTGCCGGCCACGCCGATGACCTGCCAGGCCAACGCCTCGTCCTCCCCTTGGCCCAGCCGCAGGCGCTTGCCCACGGCCTCCTGCCCCGGCCAGGCACGGCGGGCCAGCGCCTCGTTGACCACCACCACCGGCGCCGAGGTCTCAGCGTCCCGCTCCTCGAAGAAGCGGCCGGCCACCTTGTGGATGCGCAGGGCTTCCAGGGTGCCGGGCGCCACCGTGCGCACCAGGGCGGAGCCCCTCGAGCGGTCGTCGCCCCCTTCCTCGGGGCGGAAGGGCCGGCTCAGCCGGCGGCGGGAGAGCACCATCGGCGAGGCGAGCCCCGCTTCCTCGACGCCGGGGGTGGCGCGCAGCCGCTCGAGCAAGCGGGAGAAAGCCAGGCGCTGCTCCGCAGGGCTCGGGTAGTCGCCTTCCGGCAGCGTGATCTCGACCGAAGCGACCCGCGTCGCGTCGAGCCCGAGGTCCGAGCGGGTCAGGCGCTGGAAGCTCGCGAAGGCCAGGACGGCACTGCTCACCAGGACCAGTGCGAGGGCCACTTCCAACCCGACCAGGCTCCCTCGCAGCCAGCCACGAACACCCGAGCGTGCCCCGGCGGTCGTGCTGCGGAGGGTCTCGAGAGCCTCCACCGAGGAGGCGACGCGCAGGGGAAGCAGCGCGCACAGCAGGGTCACCCCGGCCAGCATCAGGCCGGCGAAGCCGAGGGTCTGGCGGTCGATACGCATCTCGGAGAGGCGCGGAATGGCGTCCAGGCCGGACGCGGCGAGCAGCGAAAGGCCGGCCTGGGTGGTGATCAGCGCCAGGGCCACGCTGACCGACACCAGCACCAGGCTCTCCACCAGGACCAGGCGGGCCAAAGGCCAGCGGCCGGCCCCCAGGGCGATGCGCAGCGCCAGCTCGCGGTCCCGTTCGAGGGCCCGGGCGGCCTGCAGGCTCGCAGCATTGACGGTCGCCAACAGGAGCAACAAGCCGCCCATTACGAGCAGGGCCAGTAGTGCCGGGCGCAGGGTGGCCGAGAGGCGTTCGAGGACGGGATCGGCCGCGATCCCCAGGTGGCGATTCTCCTCCGGATGAGCCTCAGCCAGGCGCCGGGCCAGTTGCTGCATCTGCTCGCGGGCCGTGGAGAGGGCAACGCCCGGGGCCAGCTCGCCGAAGACGATCAGGGACCGCCGTGACCGAGAAGCCAGACTCGGATCGATCGCCAGGGGCACCCACGCCTCCTGGCGGACCAGGAAGGGAGCGCGCACCACACCCACCACCTCATGGGGCAGGCCGTCGATCTCGATCGAGCGGCCCACCACCGCCGGATCGGCGGCGAAGTGCCGGCGCCAGATGGGCTCGGAGAGGATCACCGAGCGGGGAGTACCTGATCGGTCCTCCTCGGGAAGGAAGCCACGGCCGGCCAGGACCTCGAGCTGGCAAAGCGAGAGGTAGTTCCAGGAGACCCTCCCGACATCCACTCCGACGGGCTCGGCGAGCCCGGTGAAGGTGGCGCTGTCCAGCTGGGCGGCGGCCAGGATGGAGTACACCGTGCTGCCGGCGCGCAGGTCGAGGAAGTTCGCGGGAGACACCGGCCCCTGCTCCCCGGCCCGGTCCATGGCCGCTTCGAGGACCATCACCATCCGCTCGGGATGGCGCGCCGGCACGGGCATCAGCAGGATGGTGTTGACGATGGCGAAAAGAAGGAGCACGGGACCCGTGCCCAGGGTGAGGGTGAGCAGGGTCCCTGCCGTGAAGGCGGGCCTCGCCCACAGACTACGCAGGGTGGACCGGATCTCGCTGAGCACGCCCGGGACCGTTCAGCAAGAAGGATGCCCCACGGGGAATCTGCCGGCGGGCCGGCAGCAAGGGCATCTCGGGGGTTCCGTCGCCAGGCCTGAGGCCGGCCTTTCCCGCCCACGGGTAAGGCGCTTCACAGCCGTGGCTCTAGTGATCCGTTGGAATATCTTCACTGGAACTGTCACGGAGCGACTACTGTGCGCACACTACGAGGGGGGGCGGCAGGGAAAGCCTAGCACAGGCGGTGGGTGCAGGAGCGATGTCACGAGTTCTGATCGTTGACGATGACCCGACGATACAGCGCCACCTCTCCGGCGCACTGCGCGAGCACGGTCACGAGGTGCGGGCAGTCACCAGAGCGGAGCAGGCTCTGCACCTCGCCGAGGAGTGGCACCCCGCGCTGGCCCTCTCCGAGCTCAGGCTCCCCGATCTGCCGGGCCTCGAGCTGCTGACCCGCCTGCTGCGCCTCGAGCCCCACCCCACCGTGATCATGCTGACCAGTCACCCCAGCGTCAGCACCGCCGTCGAGGCCATGCGGCGCGGGGCTTTCGATTATCTGCCCAAGCCCCTCGACGAAGACCGTCTCGCCACCCTGCTCTGCCGCGTCCTCGAGCTGCAAGACGCCCGATCCGAGGCCGAAAGCCCGGGCAGCTTCAGCGAGATCATCGGGGTCAGCCCGGCGATCCAGGAGGTGTTCCGCATCCTGAGCAAGGTCGCGGCGGTGGACGTCACGGTGCTGGCGACCGGCGAGTCGGGCACCGGCAAGGAGCTGGTGGCCCGCGCCATCCACCGCAAGAGCCGCCGCAGCGGCGGGCCTTTCGTGGCGGTGAACTGTTCCGCGATCCCCGAGAGCCTGGTCGAGGCCGAGCTCTTCGGCCACGAGAAAGGGGCCTTCACCGACGCCCAGATCAGCCGCCTCGGCATCTTCGAGCAGGCCGACGGCGGCACCCTCTTCTTAGACGAGGTCTGCGACCTTTCCCCCGCCGCGCAGGCGAAGCTGCTGCGGGTGCTCCAGGAGCGCCAGATCGTGCGCCTCGGCTCGCGCACGCCCCAGCGGGTGGACGTGCGGGTGATCGCCGCCACCAACAAGGACCCCGAGGCCGAGGTCAAGGCCGGTAACTTCCGCGACGACCTGTACTGGCGCTTGAACGTGGTGGACGTCCACCTGCCTTCGCTGCGCGAGCGGCGGGAGGACCTATCGATCCTGATCGAGCATTTCTTCCGCCGCTTCCAGCGCGAGCTCGGCCTGCCCGTCGCGAGCATCGAATCGGAGGCGCGGGCCCTGCTGCTCGCCTACGACTGGCCGGGCAACATCCGCGAGCTGGAGAACACCCTCTGCCGCGCCATGATCCTTTGCAACGGCGAGCTGCTGAAGGTGGCCGACCTGCCCGAGCGCATCCTCGGCCAAGGCGGCGCGGAGGCCAACGAGATCGCCCGCAGCCTCGGCCCCACCACCCTGGCCGAGGCGGTCGAGAACGTCACCGCCCGCCTCGAGCGGGTGCTCATCATCCGCCGCCTCGCCGAGTGCCACGGCAACCGCACCGCCACCGCCGAAAGCCTCGGCATCAGCCGCAAGACCCTGTTCAACAAGATGAGGCAGTACGGCATCGAGAGCGCCGGCAACGGCGAGGTGGCGAACTGAAGGGGGGCGGGACGCCGAGCCCCTACCCCACCCCGCCCGCCCGCTTCTTGTCCGACTTCTCGACGAAGAGCCGGGCGGCGAAGTAGTCGCGGTTCATGCGGGCGATCCAGTCGGTGGAGATGCCCTTGGGACAGACCGCTTCGCATTCGCGGAAGTTCGAGCAGGCACCGAAGCCCTCTCGCTCCATCTGCTCGACCATGCCGAGCACCCGCTCGTAGCGCTCGGGCTGGCCGTGGGGCAGCAGGCCGAGGTGCGAGATCTTGGCTGCCGTGAACAGGTGGGCCGCCCCGTTGGGGCATTGGGCCACGCAGGCGCCGCAGCCGATGCACTCCGCGGCGTCCATGGCCATCTCGGCGACCTCCTTACCCACCGGCAGGGAGTTCGCCTCCGGCGCGTTGCCGGTGGCGGCGGTGATGAAGCCTCCCGCCTGGACGATGCGGTCGAAGGCACCTCGGTCGACCACCAGATCCTGGATCACCGGGAACCCCCGCGAACGCCACGGCTCGACGTAGAGCGTGTCCCCGTCCTTGAAGTGGCGCATGTGCAGCTGGCAGGTGGCGGTGGCCGGCATCGGACCGTGGGCAATGCCGTTGACCACCAGCCCGCAGGAGCCACAGATCCCCTCCCGGCAGTCGTGCTCGAACTCGATCGGCCGCTCGCCCTGAGCGATGAGCCGCTCGTTGACCACGTCCAGCATCTCGAGGAAGGACATGTCCGGGCTGACGTCGGGCGCCTCGTAGCGCACCATCCGGCCTCGAGCCCCGCGGCTCTCCTGGCGCCAGACGAAAAGGGTGAGGTTCATTACTTGTAGCTCCTTTGGGAGAGCTGCACGTTCTCGAAGGCCAGCTCCTCCTGGTGACGGATCTGGGGCTTGCCCTCCCCCTGCCACTGCCAGACGGCGGCGTGACGGAAGCGGACGTCGTCACGCAGGGCCTCGCCTTCCGGCGTCTGGTGCTCGGCGCGCAGATGGCAGCCGCAGGACTCGTCACGGGTCAGGGCGTCCCGGCACATCAGCTCCGCGAGCTCGAAGAAGTCCGCCACCCGGCCGGCCTTCTCCAGGCTCTGGTTGATCGACTCGCCGTCGCCGGTCACCCGGGCCTCACGCCAGAACTGCTCGGCCAGGGCCGGGATGCGTTCGATCGCCGTCTTCAACCCCTGGCCGGAGCGGGACATGCCACACTCGTCCCAGACGATGCGGCCCAGCTCGCGGTGGAAGGAATCGACCGTCCGGCTGCCCGAGAGGGAGAGCAGGCGGCCCCTGCGCTCGCGCACACCGTCCTCGACCTCGGCGAAGGCCGGGTGCTCGACGCCCACCTTCTCCCCCATCCGCGACGCCAGAAAGTCGCCCAGGGTGTAGGGCAGCACGAAGTAGCCGTCCGCCAGGCCCTGCATCAGGGCGCTGGCCCCGAGCCGGTTGGCGCCGTGGTCGGAGAAATTGGCCTCGCCGATGACGAAAAGGCCGGGGATGCTGGACATCAGGTTGTAGTCCACCCACAGGCCGCCCATGGTGTAGTGGGGCGCCGGGTAGATGCGCATGGGCACCTGGTAGGGGTTCTCGCCGGTGATTCGCTCGTACATCTCGAAGAGGTTGCCGTAGCGGTCGGCGATGGTGTCCCGGCCCAGGCGCCCTATGGCGTCGGCGAAATCGAGGTAGACGCCCAAGCCGGTGGCCCCCACCCCGCGCCCCTCGTCCACCACCTGCTTGGCTGCGCGGGAGGCCACGTCCCGCGGCACCAGGTTGCCGAAGCTGGGGTAGCGGCGCTCGAGGTAGTAGTCGCGCTCGGCCTCGGGGATGTCGCTCGGCCGGCGGCGGTCGCCGGAGCGGCCCGGCACCCAGATGCGGCCGTCGTTGCGCAGCGACTCGCTCATGAGGGTCAGCTTCGACTGGTACTCGCCCGAGGGCGGGATCGCCGTCGGGTGGATCTGGGTGAAGCAGGGGTTGGCGAAGAAAGCACCTCGGCGGTGGGCGCGCCAGATCGCCGTGGTGTTGCACCCCTTGGCGTTGGTCGAGAGGTAGAAGACGTTCGAGTAGCCGCCGGTGGCGAGCACCACGGCATCCCCCACCCAGCGCCGGATCTCGCCCGTGGCCAGGTTGCGGGTGACGACGCCGCGGGCCACGCCGTCGATCAACACCAGGTCGAGCATTTCAGTCTTGGGCACCATCGCGACCGTGCCGCGGGCGACCTGGCGGGAGAGGGCCTGGTAGCAGCCGAGCAACAGCTGCTGGCCGGTCTGGCCGCGGGCGTAGAAGGTGCGGGAGACCTGGGCACCGCCGAAGCTGCGGTTGGCCAGGTAGCCGCCGTACTCGCGGGCGAAGGGCACACCCTGGGCCACCGCCTGGTCGATGATGTTCACCGACAGCTGGGCGAGGCGGTAGACGTTGGCCTCGCGGGCCCGGAAGTCACCGCCCTTGACGGTGTCGTAGAACAGCCGGAAAACGCTGTCGCCGTCGTTCTGGTAGTTCTTGGCGGCGTTGATGCCGCCCTGGGCCGCGATCGAGTGAGCGCGGCGGGCGCTGTCCTGGTAGCAGAAGCAGGTGACGTTGTAGCCGAGCTCGCCGAGGCTGGCGGCAGCCGAGCCGCCGGCGAGACCGGTGCCCACCATCAGCACGTGGAACTTGCGCTTGTTGGCCGGGTTGACCAGCCGCAGGTGGCCCTTGTGGTGGTCCCACTTCTCGGCCAGGGGTCCGGACGGGATCTTGGAGTCGAGGATCATGGTTTTCGCTCTCCTCCGGGTTCAGGAAACGACGCCGGTGAGCACGGCGATGGGAAAGGAGACGTTGCCGGCGGTGACCACGAAGGCGAAGAGAGCCGCGGCCGCCCGCCAGCGTTCCTGCATCCCCACGCGGTTGACGCCGAGGGTCTGGAAGACGCTCCAGACCCCGTGGTAGAGGTGGAAGCCGAGGGCGACGTTGGCCACCAGGTAAAAGACGGCGATGAGGGGGTTGCTGAAGCCTACGACGACGTTGTGGAAGACGTCGCCGGGGATGAAGTCGGGGTGCACGGCAGGGTTGCCGAAGGTCAGGTGCAGCAGGTGGTAGACCACGAAGAGGAGGAGGATCACTCCCCCCCAGCGCAGCGTGCGCACCGCGTAGTCGGCTTGCACGACCTGGTGCCGAGCGTAGCGGCCGCCGCGGGCGGCCCGGCTCTGTCGGGTCACCTGCCAGGCGGCCACGACGTGGGCGACGGCCGCCGCCAGGAGCACGGCCCGCGCCACCCACAGCACCCCGCTCTCCGGGAAGAATGGCGCCCCCAGCTCGCGCAGGCCCTCGGCGTAGTGGTTGTAGACCTCGCGCCCCTGGTACATCTTCAGGTTGCCGGCCATGTGGGCGAGCACGAAGCCGAAGAGGACCAGTCCGGAGACGGCCATGACGGCCTTCTTGCCGAGCGACGAGCTCCAAGAGCTTGGTTTCGAGGCCATGAGGAGTTTTCCTTTTCGCTTGCTCGAGAAGCGATCTTATCGGCAGGGGGTGGGCGGCTCCACGGTCACCGGCGCCGCCGGCGCCGGCGGGGAGCACTGCGACGCTCGCCCTCCGGTTCGAGATCGGCGGCGCTCTGCGGGGCGACCGGCTGGGCCGGCCTGCCCTGTGCGACCCGCTCGAGATCCGCCTGCCAGGAGGCCAGCACTTCGGCGCCCTCACCGGTGGCCCGGACCAGTAGCTCCAGCAGAGCCAGGGCGTCGCTGAAGCTCGGCCGGCGCACCAGCCGGGCCCTCTCGATCGGCCGCAGCTCGGCGCCAAACTCCTGGAAGATCGTCAGGGCCTGGTGCAGCCCCTGAGTGCGGGCCTTGGACAGCGCGAAGCGCTGGACGAAGGGGTCGACCACCTCGCGGATCAGCAGCTCCACTCCGCGCCGGCCGAGGGGCCGGCGGCGTTCGTTCTCGATCTCCATCCGCTTGACCAGCAGGGCCGGCACCAGCAGGGCGGCGAGCACCGCCACCTCGGAGAGGGGCCGCCCTTCGCGGGCGAAGGCGTCGATGGCCGGCAGGAAACGGGAGAAGTCCCCGAAGCCGCGGGGCCCCGCCGAGACGATGGCCAGGGCCTCCGGCAGCAGGTCGGCGAGCAGGCCGAGGTCGAGCATCCACTGCAGGGCCGGGCCGGCGTGGCCGCAGGAGAGCAGTTGTAGAACCTCCTCGGTGAGCCGTGCGGGCGAGGCCTTGGCGAGCTCCTTCTGGTGGCGACCGATCGCTTCCTGGGTGTTGGCCTCGATGCCGAAACCCAGGCGGGCGGCGAACTCGCAGGCGCGGATCATCCGCACCGGATCCTCGCGGAAGCGCACGTCCGGGTCGCCGATGACGCGGATCACCTGCGCTTCGAGGTCCTCGATGCCGCCGACGTAGTCGATGACGGTGAAGTCCTCAATGCTGTAGAAGAGCGCGTTGACGGTGAAGTCGCGGCGGAAGGCGTCCTCACGGGGGGTGCCGAAGGTGTTGTCGCTGGTGATCAGCAGCTCGCCCTCGCCGGCGTCCTGCTCATCGGGATCGGGCTCGCGGCGGAAGGTCGAGGTCTCCACCACGCCGTCCTTGAAGAAGACGTGGACCAGCCGGAAGCGGCGACCGATGATGCGGGAGTTGCGGAAGAGACGGCGGATCTCGTTGGGGCGGGCGTCGGTGGCGGCGTCGAAGTCCTTGGGCTGGCGACCCAGCATGAGGTCGCGGACGCTGCCGCCCACGAGATACGCCTTGAAGCCAGCGCCGTGGAGGCGGTAGAGAACCTTGAGGGCGTTCTCGGAGATGTTCCGGCGGGAGATCGGGTGCTCGGCGCGCTCGAGAATTCTGGGACCCGGCGCTCCGCTCGCTTCGCTCACGCGCGGATTCTATCCCTCCGACAGCCTGAGAAGGGAAGCAGGTGGGGCGCGCTGCCCGCGCCCCTACCCTGGGAGGCGACGACAGGTCAGTGCCGATACGGGCAGGCTTGGCCGCGACGGTGACGGTGACGACGATCCCGGTACTCGAAGTAGTAGCGGTCATCGTCATGCCACCCGGAGCGGCCCCGCCGGTCGTAGCGGTCGTAACGGTCGTAGCGGTCGTGCCGGTCGTAGCGGTCGCGGCGATCGTAGCGGTCGCCCTCGAAAGACGGAGCGTAGTGCCCGAACACCTGCTCGGGATCGAGCCGGAAGTGGTTCAGGTGGCGAGAGACCAGGGGGCAGCTCTGGTGGTGGTAGTCGTAGCCGTCGTCGTGGAAGCAGCGGGAGCCGCAACGGGTGTGGCGGTAGGAGAAGGGCTCTCGGCTGCGGTAGTAGTAGTGGCCCGCACGGTCATGGCCGGGCCGGCCGAGAACGATGTTGAAGTGGATGCCGCCGACCTGGAACCCGGCGCCGGCGTGCCAGCGGCCAGGATCGGCCTGGACCGGCTGAGCGACGGCGAGCGAGGCGAGGACGGCGACGAGGGTGAGGACGGCGACTGCTGGGATTCGGGTCATCACGTTTCTCCTTCTGGACCCCTCTACTTCACCTTTCGTGCCAGCCCGCGGCCAGCAGATAAACCGTTTAAAATCAGGCATTTGAAGGGATCTTTTGGATATGGTCCAGGAGACTTTTCCACAACCGTCCCCGAGAGAGGACGCTTCGGTCAGGGAGTGGGAGGCTTGCGCTCGGCCTCCCCCTTCATCCGGGGCAGGGAGACCGGCTTGACCACGCGGCGCTCGTAACCGTCCTCGCTCTTGGTGATCACCAGGAGGTTCTGGATGGTGTCACCCTCGGGCAGCACCATGATGCCTCCGACCCGGAGCTGATCGATCAGGGGCTGGGGCACCCGGGGGGGCGCGGTGGTCAGGATGATCGAGTCGAAGGGGGCCTCCTCGGGCCAGCCGAGGTAGCCGTCACCGATTTTGGCGTGGACGTTCTTGCAGCCGGCGGCCTTCAAGTTGCGCTGGGCCAGCTTGCCGACGGCGGGATCGATCTCAATGGTGAAGACCTGGCGGGCGAGCTTCGAGAGCACCGCGGAGTGGTAGCCCGAGCCGGTGCCGATCTCGAGCACCTTGGCTCCGCGGTCCAGCTCCAGGAGAGAGGTCATCTGTGCCACCAGGTAGGGCTGGTGGATGGTCTGGCCGCTGCTGCCGATGGACAGGGAGTCGTCCGCGTAGGCCTGAGGTTGATGCTCCTCGGGGACGAAGAGCTGGCGCGGGACCTCGCCCATGGCCGCGAGCACTCTGGAGTCGCTGATGCCTCGCTCCTTGAGCTGGTGCTCGACCATGTCTCGGCGCGCCTCGACGAACTCAGGGGCCTCCTGGGCGCTCGCCGCGACGAGGCCCGCCAGCCCCAGCCAGAGGGCCAGCCCCGCCACCCTGCGCCCGCCGGTCATGGCTCAGCGCTCCTTGCGCGCCTCACCCGTCATGGGCACGAAGCGAACGGCGGCGATGCGCTCCCTTTCGAAGCTTTCGGCGGTCTTGGTGACCAGCAGCAGCTCCTGGATGTCACCGGTTCCCTGGGGCAGGACCATCCGCCCGCCGACCTTGAGCTGATCGAGGAGGGGTTGGGGGATCTCGGCCGGTGCCGCGGTCAGCACGATGGCGTCGAAGGGGGCCTCCTCGGGCCAGCCGCGGTAGCCGTCGGCAACCCGCACCTGGACGTTGTCGAAGCCGAGGCCCTCGAGGGTGCGCCGGGCGCGATCGGCCAGGGGCTGGAGGATCTCCATCGAGTACACCTTGCCGGCCACCCGCGACAGCACCGCGGCGTGGTAGCCGCTGCCGGTGCCGATCTCGAGCACCTTGGAGCTGCGGTCGAGGCGCAGCAGCTCGGTCATCCGCGCCACGATGTAAGGCTGGGAGATGGTCTGGTCGAAGCCGATCGGCAGGGGGCGGTCGGTGTAGGACCAGGAGCGCCAGGACGAGGGCACGAACTCGTGTCGCGGCACTTCCCGCATGGCCTCGAGCACGGCCTTCTGCACCACGCCACGACGGACGATCTGCTGCTCGACCATGGCACGCCGTTGCGGCTGGTAGGGATCGTTGGTGGGGCGTCCTGCGAAGAGGGCGAAGGTCCCGACGGAGAGGGCGACGGCGGCGGCGAGGAAGACGCCCCGCAGGAGCCGGCCGGTAATGCGGCCTGGGGCCACGAGAGGGGGCGCTGGGCGAGCGGCCGGGCTCATTGGTTCGAAGCGGGTGCGGGTCACGAGAGGTCGGTGCTCCATTCTCGCAGGTGTCCAAAGCAAAGAACAAGCCAGAGGCTCCCGACCGGGAGCTCGAGCCCGAGCGCTCGAGGCTGCTAGACTGCGTGGCCATGAATCGACGGAGCTTCCTGCAGGGCCTGGCGGCGGGGGTCGCCGCGCCGGCGCTGGCCCCGGCGGCAGAAGCCGCCCAGGCCGTGACCCCGGCAGCCGATCGCGGGCCGGTGGCGATCGCCAGCGGTAACGGTCTCGAGGCGGTCAAGGTCGCCTGGCGCGAGCTGGCGGCCGGTGCCGACCCGGTCGACGCCGCCGTGGCCGGCGTCGAGATCAACGAGCTCGACCCCGACGACTACACCGTGGGCTATGGCGGCATGCCGAACTTCGACGGCGTGGTCGAGCTCGACGCCGCGGTGATGCACGGCCCCAGCGCCAAAGCCGGCGCGGTCGCCGCCCTACGGGGCGTCAAGACCCCGGCCAAGGTGGCCCGACTGGTGATGCAGCGCACCGACCACGTCCTCTTGGTCGGCGAGGGTGCCCGCCGTTTCGCCACCATGCACGGCTTCCCCGACGAGAACCTGCTCACCGACTTCTCCCGCAAAGTCTGGCTCTACTGGCGGGAGAATCTCTCGACCGTGGACGATTGGGTTGATCCTCCCGAGGCCAGCCTCGACCCGGAGGTGCGGCGCTTCCTGGCGGAGAACCGCGACCTCTTCCGGCCCACGGGCACCATCCACCTCTCGGCCCGCACTGCCGCGGGGGACCTCGGCTGCTGCACCACCACCTCCGGGCTCTTCTTCAAGATCCCCGGCCGAGTGGGCGATAGCCCGATCATCGGCGCCGGCCTGTACTGCGACAACGACGTCGGCTCGGCCGGCGGCACCGGCCGCGGCGAGGCTTCGATCGGCGTGGCCGCGGGCCACAGCGTCGTCGAGCTGATGCGCCAGGGTCTCTCGCCCGTGGACGCTGCGCTCAAGACCCTCGAGCGGGTGGTACACCTCAACCGGGACCCGCGCCTGCGCCGGCCGGACGGTCGCCCCGACTTCAACCTCAAGCTCTACGCCGTCAACAAGGCCGGTGACTACGGCAGCGCCGCAATCTGGAGCGGCGGCAAGTTCGCCGTGGCGGACTCGCGCGGCGCCCGGCTCGAAGAGCAGGCTTACCTCTTCCGCAGCTGACCCGCGCATGGGATCCGACGGACACGAGCTCGAGTCGACCCTGGAGGCGATCCTCGCCAGCTCCCCCGCCGACGAGACCTCGATCTTCTGGGTCGAAACGTCGCGCCGGCAGGCCAGCACCCAACGACGCCTGGACGGCCCGGCGACCCGCCAGCGCCTGGCGGTCACCGTGCGGGTGGTCGACGCCGGCCGTGAGGGCTACTACCGGGCCGCGGACGGCAGCACCGGAGCCCTGACCGAGGCGATTCGTCTGGCCATCGCCGGCAGCCGCGTCGCCGAGAAGCTGCCGGTGGTCCCGCCGTCTCCGCAGGCCGAGGTGCCGGCCGTCGCCGACCTCTTCGATCCCGCCATCGCCGACCTCGAGAGCGAGCAGGCCCGATCCCTCCTCTTCGGCTGGACCGAGAAGGGGGAGTGGGCCCGGCTGGTCTGGACCGTCAGCAAGGTCGCAGTCGCCCGGACCGGCAGGCCCTATCGCTCGGCACGGGTCACCGGGGCGAGCCTCCTGGTGCGCAGCGGTCGGGGACCCATGGCCGGCTCGGCAGCCGCCGCGGCGCGCACTCTAGCCGGCCTCGAGCCGGAAGCCGTGGTCGCTCGGGCGCGCAGCCGCCGCGCGACGACCCTGGCCCCCGCCGGCGGCGGGCATCCCGAAGGTGCGCCGGGGCTCCTCTGGCTCGCCGCCGAGACGGTCGGCGCTCTGACCGCCCAGCTCAACGAGACCTTGCTCTCGGCCCGCGGCTTTCGCCGCCAAGCCCGCCCTCTCGGACTGGTGCCCGGCAGCCGCTGCTTCTCCCCCCGCCTCGACCTGGTCGACGACGGCTCCGCCCCCGGCCTTCCCCTGCCTTTCGACGGCCAGGGCCAGCCGCGGATCGCCCTCGAGCTGGTGCGCGGTGGCGAGCTGGTCAGCCCGGCCCTCGACACCCTCCTCGCCGCTGAGCTGGAGCGCCCGCGCACTCCCCACTGGCTCGCGCCGAGCGAGGTGCGGGCCAACCACCTGGTGGTCAAGCCCACCGGGGCGCAGCCCGGGGAGCTGGCGCGCCAGGCCGAGGGCGGGATCTGGCTGGGGCCGATCGAGCAGCTGAGCCTGCCCGAGCCGGGCTCGACGCGCTTCCGCGCCGTCCTGCGCGAGACCCGCCGGGTGACCGAGGGCGGTGTCGGCGAGAGCCTGGGGGAGCACGTCTGGGAGGACGACCTGCTGCGGGTGTTCGGGGAGATCGAAGCGGTCGGCGATGATCCCGTCACCCTGCCGGGGGATGACGTGCTGCTGGGCGGTGTCACCGCACCCTCGATGCTGATCCGCCCGGGCGGGGTGTGGCGGGAGGTGGAGGCCACCCCGGAGGCGCCGTAGGGGCGGATTACCCCATCCGCCGCACCAACACCACGGTCTGATCGTCGCCCTGGGGCGCCCCGGCGGCGAAGGCCCCCACCGCCGCTTCCACCGCGGCGATCACCTGGGGCAGGGGCTCCGTGCGGTGGGACTCCAGGGTCTGGATCAGCCGCTCGAGGCCGAATTCCTCGCTCGAGCCATCGGCCTGCTCGGTGATGCCGTCGCTGTAGAGACAGAGCAAGTCCCCCGGCGCGAAGTCGGCCTCGCCCATCTGGTAGCGGGCCAGGGGGATCAGACCCAGCGGCACGCCGGTGGCGGCCAAGCAGCGCACTCCGCCGTCCGCCCCCACCACCACCCCGGGGTTGTGGCCGGCATTGACGAAGACGAAACGGTGCCTCGCGGTGTCGATCTCGCCCACCACGAGGGTGATGAACTTGCTCGGCAGGCTGGACTCGCAGACGTGGCGGTTGAGCTTCTCGGCCAGCTCGGGGCCGAGGTCCTGCCGATCGAGGAGCAACCGGGAGGCCGAGTGCAGGGTCGACACCAGCAAAGAGGCCGGCACGCCCTTGCCCGAAACGTCGCCGACGGTCACCAGCAGGCGCCCCTCTCCTCGCGGCAGGAGGTCGTAGTAGTCGCCTCCCACCTGGCGAGCCGGCCGGTTCCAACCCGCCAGCTCGTAACCCGGCAGAGACGGGATGACCTTGGGCAGGATCTGGCGCTGGATCTCGGCGGCGAGCTCCATCTCCCGCTCGAGCCTCTCCTTCTCCAGGGCTTCGCGGTGGAGGCGCGCATTCTCGAGGGCGATGGCCGCCTGGTTGGCGAACAGCGACAGGGTGCGCTCGTCGGCCGCCGTGAAGGGGCCGACGCCGGAGCGGCTCTCCTTGTCACCCACCACCAGCAGGCCCATGGCCCGGCCCTCGACCTCGATCGGGGCTGCCAGCAGGAAGGAGGCCCCGGGCAACACGTCAGCCGGGGGTGAGGACGCGTCGTAGGGAACGACCGTGGCCCGGGCGTCGCCGCCGAGGCTACGGGCGAGGCGGAAGCCCCCGGAATCACCGAGGTAGAGGGCAGCCCGGCGGGCGTCCAGGAGGGAGAGGGCCCAGGTCAGGATGGCCTCGGTCAGCTGCTCGACATCGAGGGTCGAGGCGATGGCGAGGCCGACGTCGTAGAGGGCTTCCTGGGCCACGTCGCGGCGGCCGGCCTCGAACTGGGCGCGCTTGATCTCCCGCTTGAGTGAGGCGAGGCGGGCCGAGAAGGCGATGACGAAGCCGGCCTCGCCGATTTCGGTCAGATGGTCGGGGGGAGCGCCGCGGAAGAGCAGCACACCGCCGGGAAGGGGACGGTAGTTGAAAGTGCTCGGCACCTCCCCCTCGAGCTTGTCGGGCAGGCCGACCTCCCCCGCCTCGACCTCGAGCACCAGCTGGCCGGGCTCGGCCTCGAGGTAGACGGCGCCGGCGTCGCAGCCGTTGTCGGCCAGCCAGCCGGCGAGGGCCTCCTGCGCCAGGAGCTCCTCGCTGTCGTCATCACCGAGCTTGGCGAGGGCGGCGCTCCAGGTCGCCCTCGGCGGATCCTGGGTCATGTGCCGAGAGCCTGCACCGCCGTCGGTTCGTCCGGGTAGATACCGGCATACTGCGTGAGCCCCATGATGTGGAAGGTCTTCTCGATCGTCGGTGTCAGGCTGCAGAAGGCGAGCTTGCCCTCGATCTCGATCATCTTCTCGATGATCTCGATCAGGATCGAGATGCCGATCGAGTTGACGATCTTGGTACCGGCCAGGTTGAGCAGGATGGTCTTGTGCCCCTGGTCGATGAGCTCGTACGCCTGACGAGCGATCTTCTCGCCGCCCTGGTTGTTGATGTAGCCCTCGGTATAGAGGACCACCAACTCCCCGCGGCGGTCGACATTGAGATGGAGGCTCTCCGTCATCGCACATCCCTCGTCTAAATCGCCTTGCTCATGACCACGGTGGTGCCGTCTCCGCCCGAGCGGATGGTCACCTCGTCCATCAAACCCTCGATGATCTTCAGACCCCAGCCGCGCTTGCGTCGATCATGCAGCTTTCTCTCGAGGGTGGGAGTCTCCACCTTGGTGGGATCGAACCCTAGCCCGCTGTCGCGCACCGTGATCTGCAGGGTGCGAGGCTCTTCGTCCCCCAATACGGCGAAGGTCAGGTGGACCTTCCCGTCGGCGGCCTTGGAGTGCTCGAAGGCGTTGATGCACGCCTCCACGACGGCCATGCGGACCTCGTCGATCTTGTCCGGGCTCATGCTCATCGACTCCGCCACGGAGGTCGCGGCCCGCGTGGCCGTGATCTCCATGTCCGCGGCAATGGGGAGAATCAAGCTGACCTCCCGCAAGATGGCAGTCCCGGCCATGAGCAACAGGCTCTCGAGAGGGGTCAGAAGGAGAGGTACAGCTGCAGCAGGTAGACGACGAAGGGATGGACCCGATCCTGCGCCAGCAGGACGGCGAAGCTGCCAATACAACCGAGAGAGAGCAGGGCTTTCACCGGGATCTGCGGCGCGGCGACGGCGACATGTTTGCGCACGGATTGTAGCATGGGCTCCTCCTTCTGCCCCGGCCCACCAAGCAAGCCCTCTGCCAACTCCTGGGACGACCGCTCTCGAAGGACTAAACCCTTTCCAATCAATCCTTTGCGATTCGACCACCGGGAACGCCCTGAATTTCCCTGAGGCAATTCGCCTCACACCGAAACAACGGGCGGCTGCGAGCGTAGAGATGGCCCCTTTCACGCGGCCGTGGCCCGTCGCGAGGCAAACCGCCGCATACGCGACAAATTGTCTCACCATGCTCAGAACCCCTTCCTCGCCAGGGTTCGGCGGTCCAGTCCCAGGAGCTTGGCCGCCGCGCTCTTGTTGCCGTGAGTGAGCGCCAGCACCTGCTCGATGTGGCGACGCTCGATGCTCTCGAGGGTCTGGGTCGAGGCCTCCTCGCTCACCGGCCGGCCTGATCCGAGCAGGGAGAGCACCAGGTCCGAGCGCACCTCGCCTTCGGCCAGGGACACCGCGCTCTCGACCAGGTTCTTGAGCTCACGGATGTTGCCCGGGTAGCTGTGGCTCATCAGCACGGCCAGGGCTTCGGCGCGGATCAGGGGGGGAGCGATGCCTTCCCGGCGGCAGAAGTCCTCGACGAAGGCGCGGATCAGGTGCGGGATCTCCTCGCGACGCTCGGCAAGGGGCGGCAGGTGGATCTCGACGCCCTTCAAGCGGTAGAAGAGGTCCTCGCGGAAGGCGCCGTCACGCACCATGGCCGCGAGGTCACGGTGAGTGGCGGCCACCAGCCGCACGTCCACCGGGATCGGCCGCCGGCCGCCCACCCGCACCACTTCGCGCTCCTGGAGCACGCGCAGGAGCTTCACCTGGACGGTGGGCAGGAGGTCGCCGATCTCGTCGAGCAGGAGAGTGCCGCCATCGGCCAGCTCGAACTTGCCCGGCCGGGCGGTGACGCCGGTGGCCACGCCCCCCTCGATGCCGAAGAGCTCGCTTTCGACCAGGCTCTCGGGCAGGGCCGAGCAGTTGAGGGCGATCAGCGAGCCGGTGCGCCCCGAAAGCAGGTGCAGGAGCTTGGCGATCAGCTCCTTGCCGGTGCCGCTCTCGCCGCGCACCAGCACGCCGATGCTGCGCGGCGCCACCCTCTCGACCACGTCGAGCACGCGGCGCATCTCCGGCGCCTCGGCGACGATGCGCTGGGAGGCCAGAGCCTCGGAGAGGCCACCGCGCAGAACCTTGTTCTCCTCCTCGAGCCGCTCCCGCTCGCGGGCGAGCTTCTCCAGCTGCCGGGCGCTGTCGAGGGAGACGCCGGCGAGCACGGCGATTGACTCGAGGAAGCGCCGGTCGTCTTCGGTGAAGGAGGCGCTGGCCTCCTCGCGGGCCTCCTTGTCGAGCAGGGCCAGGAAGCCGAGATAGGTACCGCGGTAGGAGAACGGCGCCGCCACCAGCTCGCGAAAGGGGCGGCGCACCAGCTGGCCGTCGCGGCGGATCAGGGCTCCGGAGTCGAGCAGCAGCTCCCGCCACACCGGGTCGGCCAACAGCTGAGCGCCGTCCGGAGGGCCCTCGGCCCAACCCACCGAGGCGGCAGCCCGGGCGCCGCCGTAAGCGTCCCGCGTCACCGCCACCGCGGCGCTGGGGTCGAGCACGGCACACACTCGCTCGAGCAACTCCTCGAGCAGAAGATCCTCCCCCTTGGCCTCATGCAGGGCCAGGGACAGGTCGTAAAGCGTCTCGAGCTGGAGCAGCCGGCGCTTCTCGGCAAAGGTGCCGGTGGGGTGGGGAGAAGCAGCCACTGAGGCATCTTAGCGCAGGGTGGGGCGGATTGCCTCAAGGCGGAAAGAATAGTGCGCCGTCTGAGTTGTTCAGCGATGGGCTCGCGTCGATGCTGTCACACCACCAGCCGGCGCCGCCGACCTCGCAGAGGCCGACGCCGACCGAGATGGCCGCTTCTTTCCTCCGCCCCTGACCTAAACAACCTCCCCCACCCGCTCCACCACCTCCTGCGCACAACCCCAGGAGAGCGTGAAGCCCGAGCCACCATGGCCGTAGTTGTGGATGATGGGCGGGCCGGAGGGGGCACTCTCCGTTTCCAGGCGGACTGCCTGCCGGAAGGGCCGCAAACCTACAACCGGTCGCAGGAACGTCGCGCCCTCGAACGCCCCCCTCCTCCGCGGCGAAGGACCATCGATCGATTATGACTTATATACACGACTGATTTGAAACGATGATATCCTAATCGCTCCCGGCCGAGACCACTCTCCACCCTCGGCCGAGGAAGGCGGCAAACATGGTCGCACCTCTCGCCCTCCTCCTGTCTCTCCTCGGCTCACCTGGGGCCTCACCACCGGCCACCACCCCAACCGGTAGCCCCGCTCAGGGCGGGCTCCAGTACCTCCGCCGGGTGATGGACCGCTACCACGATCGCTTCCCGGTCTACGACGACGTGAGCGAGTGCGGCAACCACTTCCATGCCTGGGCGAAGATCCCGAACGAGACCGCCGCGGTCACTTGCGCCGGGGCCTCGACGGACAACCCCCACTCCGGCGCCACGGCCATCCGCTGTGAGCTCCAGGATGTCCCCGGGGCCAACTTCGGCGGCTTCTACTTCCAGAACGGCATCCTGCCTCTGGGCACCACCGTGCCCCAGCCCAACTGGGGCACCGTCCCCGACGCCGGCGTGAACTTGACCGGCGCCACCCAGCTCTGCTTCTGGATTCGCGGCGCCGCCGGGGGCGAGCACGTCGAGATCTTCATGGGCGGCGTCGGCCGGGACGCGATGACCGGAGAGCCGACGGCGCCCTTCCCGGACTCCTCGCCGGTGCAGAAGCTGACGCTGGACCTCACCACCGCCTGGCAGCAGCACTGCATCCCCCTCGCCGGGCTGGGCCTGAACCTGAGCTACGTCCTCGGCGGCTTCGGGTGGGTGGCTTCGGACGCTTTCAACCCGGGCGGCGCGGTCTTCTTCCTCGACGACGTCGAGTACCAGCTCGATCCCGCAGCCCAGGCCGCCCGACTGGACGAGCCGCGATTCCTGCGCAGCTTCAGCACCCTGCCGGTCCAGGAGCTGCCGCCGCCGGTAGGCGACTTCGACCACGTTTTCCGATCGGTGGCCTTCACCTACGACAACGCCCTCGCCCTGCTGGCTTTCCTCGCCGAAGGCACACCGGACGGGCTGCGCCGGGCGGAGATCCTGGGCCGAGCCTTTCGCTACGCTCAATCCCACGACCGCACCTTCACCGACCACCGGGTGCGCGATGCCTATCGTTGCGGCGATCTCGAGGTGCCGCCCGGCTGGGAGCCCGCCGAAAGCGTGCCTGCACCGGGTTTCTACGACGAAGCGACCGGCACCTTCTTCGAGGTGGAACAGGGGACCCTGCGCGTCGGCAATCTCGCCTGGGCGATGATCGCGCTCCTGGCTCTCCACGAGCGCACCGGCGACGCCGACTACCTCTTGGGCGCTCGGCAGCTCGGCGACTTGATCCAGACCTTCTACGGCCCCAGTGGCACCTATCCCGGCTTCCGTGGCGGCATCGACGGCCCGGAGACGCCCACACCCACCTTCGTCACCTGGTCGAGCACCGAGCACAACCTGGACGTCCACGCCGCCTTCGCGACGATGTTCTCTCGGACCGGCGAGATGCCCTGGCAGATGGGTTCCCAGCAGGCTCGCGGGTTCGTCGAGGCGATGTGGGAGACCACCCGCGGCTGCTACCTCGCGGGCACCCTCGATCCCGACTCGCGCAACGCCCTGCCCGGGCAGCTGCCGGCCGATACCCAATCCTGGAGCGTGCTCGCCACGACCGACGCCCTCACCCTCCACCCCCAGCTGCTCGACTGCGCCGAGACCCACCAGGGCAACACCCACGATGGCTTCTCCGGCTTCGACTTCAACGACGACCGCGACGGCGTCTGGTTCGAGGGCACGGCCCACATGGCTCTCGCCTATCGCGCCGCGGGGCAGAGCCTGCTCGCCCAGAACCTGCTGGCCACGCTCGAGAGCGCCCAGGCCACGGCACCGTGGGGCGACGGCGAGGGGATCGCCGCGGCCTGTCATGACGGCCTGACCTCGGGCTTCGGCTTCTCCCTCTTCCGCCGACTCCACGTCGGAGCCACGGCCTGGCTGGTCTTCGCCGAGCTCGGCTTCAACCCCTACACCGGAGCCAGCCTCTCCCTGCTCTTCGCGGACGGCTTCGAGACCGGAGACACCAGCGCCTGGAGCGTCACGGTGCCGTGAGCGGTTGGCTCGTCGAGCCAGGGCCACCCCTTGATCTGCCCGGCACCTCTCGGGCCGGACTCGGGACGCGACGTGGCGAGGTCCCGGCCGGTCCTCAGCCGGCACGCGGCACGCGGGCTTTGACCGGCGCTACGGCCGCTGGCTCGAGCGGCGGGAGCGCCGAGATCACGGAGCGCAGCAGAGCATTCACCGCCTCGGAGGTCCGGAACACCGCCGCAACGTCCGGATCCAGCACGACCGCTACGGCACCGGCCTCGAACTGGGCGGCGAACCGGTTCGGTTTGGCCCGAGAGTAGTCGAATCGATACTCGGGCCGCAGATCGTCCATTGGGGGCTGCACCTTAACGGAAGAGGTTCTCTTCATAGTCACGGCGCTCCTGCTTGGAGGCCTCACGAGCGTTGATCAGGCAGATGGCGTCGGGGCGCTCCGTGAACCCGACGACGAGCAGGCGTTCCTGGCGAGAGCGCCCCACGATGATCTCACGGGACTCCTCTCCTGAGTGGTCAGGGTCTTCATGGATCCGGGCCAGTGGGTCTCGGAAAACGCTGAGCGCCTCTTCGAAGGAGACATCATGCTTCCGGAGGTTCGAGGCTGCTTTCGCCGGGTCACCATTCGAAGATAAGGCGGCTCATGAGCTTGGACGACCAGCCTAGCACCCGGTCGGCTGCGTCGGAGCGCAGCGCCCCCAGAGAGGCTGGCACCTCGCCAACTGGCTCATTGACCCAGTCGGCTCATTCCCAGACAAGGCTCACTTCTCTCTCGGCTCCAGGCATCCAGGCTCGGATCCCGCTACTGGAGAGCCGCAGGACTGCGCCGAGGCGCTCGCCGTGAGTATCAAAGGTCGGATGTTTGAGCAGGCGCTGCACGAAGGTCGCCACTTCTTCTCGCCCCGTGTCGAGACAGACGATGCAGTATCTCGAGTGCCGCAGCTCTCGGCGGTAGAAGCCCTGGTCGCGAGTGAAGAAAGTCGGGCGGTGCAGGCGCATCAGCAGAGCGGGAATCGCGTCGTCCTGCATCCCTTTCTGGCCCAGATCGACGCCGATCTGCGAGCAGCGGATGCGATGTCGAGCGAGGAGCTGGCGCTGGCCTTCGGGGATGTTCTCGTCGAGGACGATCATGCGGTGGCGGGAAGCAAAGCGTACTCCTCAGCGTGATCGAGGAAGGCTCGCCCGGCGAGACTCACTGCTTCGGCGATCGCCTCCCTGGTCACGTCCCCTCGCCACTCCTCGACGATCGTCTCCCAGGCCAGGCCACGAGCCACCTGATCCAGCACGTCCGCCACCAGGATCCTCGTCCCGCGAAAAGTCGGTTGGCCGTGACAGATAGCCGGATCGCTCACAACGAAGCGCCCGAACAGCTGGGCTTGGTGCATCTGGATCCTCCCTTCGCCTCCGGCGAGGCTCAGTGAGGAGAATCCTACACCGCGACTCGAGCGGTGAAGCGTCCTTCCGGCCCCTACCCCTCCCCCGCCGCCCGCGCCCGCTCCAGGCGTGATCCCTCGTCGCGCTCGAGGGTGCGGGCGGCGAGGAGGAAGAAGGCCAGAGCGAGGACGTTGGCGAGCAGGCCGAGGGAGAGGGCCACGCGCAGGTCGCCGGTGGCCACGCTGAGCCGGCCGAGGGTGTAGGGACCCATGGCCAGACCGATCAGTGTGACCACCAGCAGGTAGGCGGCTGAGGCGATGGCGCGCATGCGCGGCAGCACCAAGTCCTGCACCGTGGAGGCTCCCGGGCCCAGCCACATCGCCGAGGCGGCATAGAGGGGGAAGGCGAGGATCAGGGCCACGGTCACGTCGCTCACCCACAACACCGCCAGGGCCACCGGCACGGGCAGCACGGCATTGAGCATCCCCACCACCAGGCGCCCCTTGGGCGAGGTGCGGCGCAGGCGGTCCGCGAGGACACCGCCCAGGGTGACTCCCAACCACCCCCCCGCTGCCGCGGCCCCGCCCACCAAGAGGCCCACCCGGTCGAGCGGCACTCCGTGCACCCGGGCGAAGAAGGGGGCGAGCCAGAAGCCGAGGCCGTAGCCGTTGAACGACAGGAAGGCGAACCCCAGGCAGCTGTAGACCATCGAGGGGGTGCGGAAGATCAGCTCCGCGCTCGGCCGGTCGCGCAGCAGCACGGACTGGTACCAGGAGAAGGCGGCGTAGACCCCCACGGCCACGGACCACCACTGGGCCGGGTTGCCCACCGCCCTGCCGAGGCCGAGCGCCGCCCCCACGAGCCCGGCGGCCACCACGAGGTTGGCGACCAGGGCGCTCCCGGGAGCCCGTAGGCGGGTGAGGTTGTAGAGGGTGAAGGGGGGGATCACCGCCGAGAGCTCGGCGAAGAAGGCCCGCCAGGGGCGCGGCTCGGGGCGGCTCTCGATGCCGTCGCTCATGCCCCGCTTCGGCTCCCGCAGCGAGGCGGCCCAGAAGGCCAGCAAGACCCCCGGCAGCCCGACCACCAGGAAGGCCGCCTGCCAACCCTTGAGGCCGAGCGGCGCGGCTCCGGCGGCGAAGGCGGCGTCCCAACGGTCGACCACCAGACCACCCAGGAAGAGCCCGAGGCCCGAGCCCAGGTAGATGCCGCTCGAGTAGATCGCCAGCACCGTGGCCCGGCGCTCCTTGGGGAAGTAGTCCGAGAGCAGCGAGTAGGCCGCCGGCGTGGCGCTCGCCTCCCCCACCCCCACCCCCACCCGCGCCAGGGCCAGCTGGCCGAAGTTGCGGGCGAAGCCGGAGAGGGCCGTCATCAGGCTCCAGAAGCCGAGGCCGAAGGCGATCAGCCGGCGGCGGTCCCAGACGTCGGCCAGCCGCCCCAGGGGGATGCCGAAGAGGGCGTAGAAGATCGCGAAGGCGGTGCCGTAGAGATAGCCCAGCTGGGCGTCCGAGACGCCGAGGTCGGCCTTGATCTTCTCGGCCAAGATGGAGGGGATCTGGCGGTCGAGGAAGTTGAAGACGTAGACCACCACCAGCACGCCCAGCACGTAGCGGGCATAGGAGCCGCCGACCTCGTCTCTCTTGTCCGGTTCCATCAGCGCCCCTAGAGCACGAAGGCCGTGCCGGCCTGGTTGTAGCCCACCCCGGAGCCGAGCAGGACCACCAGGTCGCCGGGGCCGGCCGCGCCCTGCTCGAGGGCATCGTCCAGGGCCATGGGGATGCAGGCGGAGCCGGTGTAGCCCCACTTCTCCATGATCGTGTGGGCTCGCCCGGCGGGGAGGCCGAGGTCCGCCATCACCAGCTCGATCGAGGGCTTGCGCACCTGGGTGAAGATCCACAGGGCCACCTCGTCGAGAGCGAAATCCCCCTGCTCGGCCAGCCGCCGGGCCAGCCGGGGCCAGCCCTGGTGGTTCACCTCGGGGGGATAGCGCTGGTACATCTTGACCGTGGTGCGGCCGGCGTCGATGGCCGCGTGTGAGGCCGGCTCCACGGTGCCACCGGCGAGGATGGCCCAGTCCCTGGCGTAGGCCCCATCGGCCTGGAAGGCGGCGGCGACGAAGCCCGGCGCCGTGCCCGGCTCGAGCACGGCCGCCCCGGCACCGTCGCCGTAGAAGAACTGCGTCGGCTCGTCCGGCGCCGCCAGCCGGTGCATCAGGTAAGCGCCCACCACCAGCACCGTGCGCAGCCCGGGGTTGGCGGCGATCATCCCCGCCGCCGCGGCCAGGCCGGTGGGGAAGGAGGCGCAGGCGCAGCCGACGTCGAAGGTGCCGGCATTCTTGGCCCCCAGCTTGTGCTGCAGCACCACCGAGGTCGCCGGGGTGACGTAGTCCGGTGAGTCCGTGCCCAGAATCAACAGATCCAAGTCCTCCGGCCTCCGGCCCGCCCGCTGCAGGGCCTGGCGGGCGGCGGGCAGGGCGAGGTCCGAGGTGGCCTGGTCGTCGCGGGCCCAGAAGCGTTGAGTGATCCCGGTCGCGGCCTCGAGCTTGGCCACGTTCTCGGCCAGGTCCGGCCCGAGCATGCCGGCCAGCTCGGCGTTCGAGACCCTGCGCTCCGGCACGTGGCGGCCGGTGGCGACGATGCGCGCGAAGCGTCCGCTCACGGCGCCGCCAAGGCTTCCCGGATGATCGCCAGAGCCGCCGCCGGCTGCTCGAGGACGAAGCCGTGGGGCGCCCCTGGCACCTTGACCAGCCGGGCGCCGGCGATGCCGCGGACCAGCTCCTCGGAGTTGGGCAGGGGGAAGGTCAGGTCTCGCTCGGCGGCGACCACCACGGTGGGGGCCCGGATCCTGGCCAGCCGGCCGGTGAGGTCCACGCCTTCGAGGGCGCCGAGCAGCCCGTCGAGCCCGGAGAACCAGGCCCGGGGCAGGGCCGCCACCTGCACGCGCCGCAGGGCGAGGGTGGCCTCGTTGGCGGCGATCCACTCCGGCGAGTAGGTGGCGGGCACCACGGCGTCGAGGATCTTGCCGCCGTCGCCCCCGGCCAGGGTCTCCTGGGCCAGGGCGCGCAGCCTCCGGGTGCCGGCGTCCATCTCCGGGCTCATCCGGACGGTGACGGTCATGGCGAGCAGGGAGGATACTCGATCGGGATGGTCGGCCGCGACGACCAGCCCGACCAGGGCCCCGAAGCTGGTGCCCACCAGGTGGGCCTTCTCGATGCCCAAGGCGTCGAGCACGCGGACCACGTCCGCGGCGTGGCCGGCGAGGTCGGGCGGCGGGGGGGCGGGCGAGCGCAGCTGGCCGCGGAAGTCCAGCCGCACCACCCGGTGGCTCTTCTCCAGCTCCGTGGCGATGGGCTGCCAGGCGAAGGAGCTCATCATGCCGCCGTTGAGCAGCACCACGGCCTCTCCCTCTCCGGCGACCTCGTAGTGGAGGGCGGGGGGGGTGTCGAGAACGGGAGGGGCGTCGATCATCATCAGAGCTCTCCTCGGCCGGCGAGATAGCGCTCCCGCAGCTCCCCTTTGACCACCTTGCCGTAGGGAGTGCGGGGCAACGCGTCGAGAAAGACGATCTCACGGGGATGCTTGTAGCGAGCGAGGCGGCCGGCGAGATGGGCGAGCAGGTCCTCGGCCGAGGGCGCGAGCCCCTCCACCGCGACCACGAAGGCGACGCCGACCTCCCCCCACTCGGGGTGCGGCACCCCGACCACGGCGGCGTCCGCCACCCCCGGATGCAGCAGCAGCTCGCCCTCGATCTCCGCCGGATAGACGTTGACGCCGCCCGAGATCAGCATGTCCTTGGCGCGGCCGGCGATGGTGTAGAAGCCGTCCTCGTCACGGCGGGCGAGGTCCCCGGTGTGGAACCAGCCGTCGGCGTCGAGCGCAGCGGCGGTGGCCTCGCTCTGGCGCCAGTAGCCGCGGCAGACGTGGGGGCCCTTGAGCCACAGCTCCCCCACCTCGCCGGCGGCAGCCTCGGCGCCGTCCTCGCGGGCCAGCCGAGCCCGGGTGAAGGGCAGAGGCTGGCCGATCGAGCCCGCCTTGGTCAGGGCCTCCTCGACCGTCATGGTGAAGCAGTTCACCCCCACCTCGGTCATGCCGTAGCCCTGCTTGAGCACGACGCCCCGCTCGCGGTAGCGGTCGAGGACGACCCGCGGCAGCGGCGCGCCACCGCTGATCGCCCAGCGCAGGCGGGAGAGGTCCGCCGTCTCGAACGCCGGCACCTCGGCGAGGCGCTTCAAGATCGTCGGCACCCCGAGCATCACCGTCACTCCCTCCCGCTCGACCACGCGCCAGACCACTTCCGGGTCGAAGCCCTCGAACAGCAGCACCCGACCGCCGATGGTCACCATCGGCACCAGGAAGGCGGCGAGACCGCCGGCGTGGTACAGGGGGGTGAAGATCGGCGTCACGTCGTCAGCCGTCAGCTGCCAGCTGATCACCGTGTTGTAGCCATTCCACAGCAGCTGGCGGTGAGGGATCATCACCCCCTTGGGCTTGCCGGTGGTGCCACTGGTGTAGAGAAGGGCCCAGAGATCCTCGGGGCCGAGCCGGGGCCGCCGGGTCAGGCGGCCCCCTTCGAGGGCCCGGCGCTCGGCCTGGTAGTCGAGATCCGTGGGGAGCACCGGGCCGTCGAGGGCGACGGTTTGGGGCAGGGGCAGCAGGCTCGCCAGCTCGCGCAGGGTAGCCTCGTGCTCGCCGGCCCAGATCAACACGGCCAGGCCGCTGTCGGCCACCAGGTGGGCGATCTCCGGAGCCGTCAGCCGGGTGCCGATCGGCACCAGCACGGTGCCCGCCTTGGCGCAGGCGAAGAAGACCTCGAGGAACTCCACCCGGTTGCCGGCGAGGAGGCCCACCCTCTCTCCGGCGCCGAGGCCGAGCCGCTCGGCGAGCAGCCGGGCGCAGGCCTCGGCACGGCGGTCGAGCTCGGCGTAGCTGAGCCGCTCCCCGTCGCCGCCCGCGGCCGGCACGGTGACGAGGGCGAGAGAGCCAGGCGTCAGCCGCGCCCGCTCGCCCAGGAGGTCACCGGCGATCACGTCCCGATCACCATGCCGCCGTCCACCGAGATGACGGCTCCGTGGAGGAAGCTCGCCTCGTTCGAAGCGAGCCAGAGATAGACCGCCGCCACCTCCTCGGGCCGACCCAGCCGGCCGAGGGGAGTCCTCGCCGCGATGCCCTCCGTCACCTTGGCCGGCATCTTCGCCACCATCTCGGTGGCGATGAAACCGGGGGCCACGGCGTTGACTCGGATGCCCCAGCGCCCGAGCTCTCGGGCCCAGGTGCGGGTCATGCCGATGACCCCGGCCTTGGTGGCGACGTAGTTGGTCTGGCCGAAGTTGCCGTAGAGGCCGACCACCGAGCTGGCGGAGAGGATCACCCCGCCCGCCTGGCGGATCATCACCGGCACCACGGCCCGGGTGGGCAGGAAGACGCCCTTCAAGTTGACCGCGAGGACGCTCTCGAACTCGGCGACGGACATCGTCGACGCCAGCTCGCCGTCTTTCCATTTGGCGAGCTGGGCGTCGCGGGTGATGCCGGCGTTGTTGATCAAAACGTCGATCCGGCCAAAGCGCTCGACGACCTGCTCGGTCGCCGCCGCCACGGCAGCCTCGTCCGTCACGTCCACACGCTCGATGCCGGCGCCCTCGGTGAGGTCCCAGGCGACGACCTGGGCGCCTTCCGAGGTGAAGCGCTCGACGGTGGCGCGGCCGATGCCCGCCGCGCCGCCGGTGACGAGGACGACCTTGCCGGCCAGACCCGTCTCGATCATCAGAAGCGGACCTCGACCGTGGCGACCACCGTGCGTGGGGCACCGTAGGAGCCGACCAGGATGCCGAGGGCGGGGATGTTGTAGCCGTTGGTCAGGTAGCCCTCATCGGAGAGGTTCTTGCCGGTCAGGCCGAGGCGCCACTTGGCCTGGGGGGACAGCCAGCCGAACCAGGCGTCGTAAGCCGTGTAAGAGGGCTGGGTGATCGGCAGCAGGGGCTGGCCCGGACGGCCGGGATAGGGACCGCCCTCGTTGGTCAGCACGGAGTCGTCGCGATAGCTCGCCTGGAGGCTGCCGGTGAGCAGGCCGCCGAAGAGAGGGAAGTCCAGGTTGACGCGCAGGGCGCCGGTGAATTCCGGAGCGTTGGTGATCACCTGGGTGTCGACGAAGCCGTCGCGGTTCTCGTCGAGGAACTCGTCGGGCTCGGCATCGAGATAGCTCAGGTTGCCGGAGATGCCGAACCACTCGAGGGCCTGCGAAGTGAAATCGAACTCCACCTCGACGCCCTTCATGGTGGCGTCGCCGGCGTTCAAGAAGTTGCCGAAGAAGGCGTCCTCCACGCCGTCGCCGTTCGAGTCGTAAGCGGTGAAGGTGCTGACCTGGATGTCCTGGTACTTGCCGTAGAAGGCTGCGGCGTTGAGCACCAGCTGGCGGTCGGCGAGCACGGACTTGACGCCCAGCTCGGCGACGTCCAACACCTCGTCGTCGAAGGGCTCGGCCGACTGCGGGAACACCGTGGCCTGGGCGCGAACGTTGAAGCCGCCGCTCTTGTGGCCACGAGAGACCGTGAAGTAGCCCATCACGTCGTCGGTGAAGTGGTAGTCCAGGCCGAGGCGGGGTGCGATCGAGTCGAAGGTCTTGCTCTTGTTGAAATCGGCGGTGACCGCGTTGATCACGGTGAAGGTGTCGTTGGTGTAGCCGGCGTTGAAGGCACGGGTGGTCTTCTTCTCCTGGGTGGCGCGTACACCGACGTTCAACGTGAGCGCCTCGGTGACGGCGTAGCTGCCGTCACCGAAGAGTGCGAAGGACTCGGTCTTGGTGGTGCCCTCGGTGGTGCCGAAGATCCGGTTCAGGAAGATGTTCTGCACCAGACCGCCGGCCTCGCCGTCGAAGTAGTAGAGCCCGAAAACCCCTCGGAATTTGCCGCCGCCATCGTAGAGGGCCTGGAATTCCTGGGTCGTTTGCTCGTCGAAGTAGGTCGCCTTGACGTCGGTGATGCGGGCCGGGGTGGTGTCGAAGTCGATGTTGTTCTCGCTGTCCGACTCGCGGTAGGCGGTGATCGACTTGAGCTGCCAGGCATCGTTCACGTCCCAGCGCACGGTCAGGGCATAGCCCTCGGCGTCGGTGCTGTTCAAGGGCGCGAGGCCGCTCTGGGTGTCGAAGCGGTCGTCGAGCGGCGGGCAGGTCTGGCCGCTCAGGAAGAGGGGACAGAGGGGGTTGGCCGCGAGGCGCTGGTAGCCCTTGGGCTCGGCGCTGTCCTCAGTGCGGTCGGCGGAGAGCTGGACGGTAACGCTATCCGTGGGCAGCCAGTCCAGGCCGAGGCGGAAGGCCAGGGTGTCCTTGTCCGAGACGTCGCGGCCGGTCAAGCGGTTCTCGCCGAAGCCGTCCCGCTCGAGGGAGGCCACCGCCAGCTTGGCCCGCAGCTTGCCCTCGACCAGGGCGCCGCTGACGCTCGCCCGCACGTCCTGGGTCGAGTAGCTGCCGCCGGTGAGCGAGACCTGGGCCGCCGTGTCGTCGGTCAGCTGGCGGCTGACGTACTTGATCGCGCCGCCGATGGTGTTCTTGCCGTAGAGAGTGCCCTGGGGACCGCGCAGCACCTCGATGCGTTGCACGTCGTAGACGTCGAGCAGCGCGCCCTGGGGCCGGGCGATGTAGACGTCGTCGAGGTAGAGGCCGACGCCGGGATCGACACCCCAGAGCGGATCCGCCTGGCCGATGCCGCGCAGGAAGGCGGTCAGGGTGGTGGACTGGTTGCGGCCCTGGTAGATCGACAGGTTGGGCACCGAGGACTGCAGCTCGGAGATGTCCTCGGCGGCGCGGTCCTCGAGCACTTCGCCGGTCACCACCGACACGGCCACCGGCACCTCCTGGACGTTCTCCTCGCGCCGGCGGGCGGTGACGACGATCTCTTCGCCGACGCCCTCGTCGACGACCTCCTCCTCGGCCGCCGCCGTCTCCGCGGCCTGGGCTTCGGAGGTCTGGGCGGACGCGGAGTCTTCGGCCGAGCTCGCCGCCCAGGCCGGCAGGGTGGCCAGGCCGAGAGCTCCGATCAGGGCCAGGAGCAGGGCTCGGCCTGGCTGCGAGATGCCCGCGAGCGGGCGGGGTCCGGTGGGACGTGTCATGTCTCTCCTCCTCCAGAGGTCGCCTCTCGGCGCGGGGTTCCGTCCGAACGCGGCAGCAGGCCGAGCCGCAGGATGCGGCAAAACTCCGCGACCGCCGTCTTGGAATCGAGGCCGAGGTGCTCGGGCACGCCGAAGCACTTCTCGACCGTGAAGTAGTAGAAGAACCACCGGGTGGCCATCATCACGCCGACCAGGGGGCTGGCCTCGCCCAGCTCGCCGTGCCCCTGGCGCTCGGCCAGGGTCTCGGCGTAGGCGCTCGAGAAGCGGTCGGCCATGCGCTGGTAGAACTCGCGGATGTGCTTGCCCTTGAACTCGATGACGTCGATGTAGATGAGCAGGATCGAGGTGGCGTTGCTCTCGACCACCTCGGCGATGGCCGCCGCCAGCTCCTCGAGGTCGTCGGGAAAGCGGCGGGCGGCGAAGACCCGGTTGAGGCGCAGCTCTGGATCGGTCAGCACCTGCCAGTACTGGTCGATCAGGCGCTGGAAGATCGCCTCCTTGCCGCCGAAGTGGTGGTAGAGGTTGCCCACCGAGAGGCCCGAGCGCCGGGCGATCTGGCGCATCGTGGTGGCCCGGAAGCCCTGCCGCGAGAACAACGACAACGCGGCCTTGAGCGCCTTACGGGTCGCAGTGTCAGAGCGGTCGGCCTGGCTTCGGCGTGCCATCGAACCTCAGATCAAGAACGAGCGTTCGGTTTGTTTTCGGGAATGGTAGGCGGCTGACACCCGACTGTCAAGCTTTCCGTGGCAGAAGGACTGGGAGGGGTGGGACGGCGGGGATCCCTTCGCCCCGCGCTCGTCGGCTTGCTCCTCAGGCCCCTACCCCACCGTGCCGGCCTCGCAGAGGGCCTTGAGGCGGGCCAGGGCCTTGGGCCAGGTCTGGGCCATGTAGTCGTCGTACTCCGGCACCACGTCCATCTCGACCTGAACCTCGGTCGACGAACCGACGTCCGCGAAGCGGTAGGTCTCGAACGAGGGGGCCCAGGCCCGGACCTCCTCGCTCTCGGTGTCCTCGACCCCGTTCGCGATGACGCCCAGATGCTTGATCGAGATGAGCTCGTGCAGCCGACTCTCGGCGATCACCGAGGTGATGCCGCCGCCGTCGGGGGACAGGAAGCGGATGCGCTCGCCCTCGGCCCACGAGCCCTCGAAGTAGGAGCCCTCGGCGAACTCCGCGGTCCAGAGGCGGTAGGTCTCGGGAGCGATCATGGTCTTCCACACCGCTGCCCGGGGAGCGTCGATGGTGATGGCGAAATGAAGGGTCTTCATGGTCTTCGATGTCTCCGTCCGATCGGTCAAGCCTGCTTCCTACGCCGCAGGAAATCGTCCACGCTCCAGATCCCTGCGCCGTGCGCCGCGAAGAACAGGAAGATGAAACAGAGCAGGACCGCGGGCACGCCCTGGTTCTGGATGGGCCAGGTACCGCCGGGTTGGTGGAACTGGAAATAGGCGACGGCCATCATCCCCGACAGGATGAAGGCCACCGGCCGCGTGAAGAGCCCGACCAGGATCGCGACGCCGCCGTAGAACTCGAGCACTCCCCCGATCCAGACCTGCGACCACATCGCCGGGTGGCCGCCATGCTCGGCGGGAACCCCGCCGAACCAATCGAAGATCTTCATGCCGCCGGCCTGGAGGAACAGCAGGCCGGCCACGACGCGCAGCAGGAAGAACGTGATTTGCTTCGCCCGATCCATGGTCATGAGGGATTCTCCCTTCCAGGTTCACTACCTCGACTCATCAAAACCCCTTCCTTCACTGTCCCGGTGGGGGTTGCCACAGCTCGATTCGGTTGCCCTCCGGGTCCATCACCCAGCCGAACTTCCCGAACTCCGAGTCATCGACCTTGTCGTCGACCTCGCAGCCCTCGGCGCGCAGGGCAGCCAGCACTTCGTCCAGGTTGTCGACTCGGTAGTTGATCATGAACGCCGCCTGGCTCGGGGCGAAGTACGTGGACTCGTCCTTGAAGATGCTCCAGACCGTGGTCCCCTGGCCACTCGGGTTCTCGGGGCTCTGCCAACGAAACGCCACGCCGCCCCACTCTTCGACCTCGATGCCGAGGTGCCGTCGATACCACTCGCGCAGGGAAGCTGCGTCCTTGGCCTTGAAGAAGATGCCGCCGATGCCTGAGACTCGTTTCATGATTCCTCCTGACTTGGGTCGGCTTCTGTCGAGCCTTCGAGGCCCGGGAGTTCCGGCCTGAGATAACGGTTGGGCACGTTGCCGAAGGCGGGCACGGCTCGCCCGGCGGCGGCGAGCAGCAGGGCCACGTTGTCGGTGATCTGCCGCTCGTCGCGGTGCATCTGGGGCAAGAGCCCGAGCTGCGCGTAGGAGATCGGCGTCAGGTCGAAGAAGGTGGTCTCCCACTCGAAGCCCCGGCCCCAGGTGAGCCCGTCGATCCGCAGGTCGGGGCTCGCTCCGGCTTCGAGCAGGAGCCTCAGGATCGGCGCCGAGCGATTCTCGTTCGAATTGACGGTGTGGAAGAGGGGCGTCTGCTCGCCCAGACCGTCCTCGTCCACGGCCGCGCGGGCGTCCACGTCCGCGCCGAGCTCGATCAGGATCTGGGCGGCGTTGAGGTGGCCGTACTCGGCGGCCACGTGGAGCAGCGAGGCGCCGACCAACGGGGTGAAGGCCGAAACCAGGGTGATGCGGTGCCCGAGCAGGGCACGGCTGGCGCGGATCGCGGCGGCCAGTGCCTCGGCATCGTCGAGCAGCACCGGAGCCAGGGCCGGATCGGCCAGCTCGGCCCCTCGATCCAGCAGCAGGCGCAGGCACGCGGGGAAGCGGTCCGAGCGCGTGTACATCTCGAGCAGCCACTGCACCGGCGACTTGCCGCGCACCGGAGCGCGGGGATCGAGGCCGGCCTCGAGAAGGGCTCGCAGCCGCTCCGGGGAATGGAGCTCGAGGGCGAGGAGCAGGGCCTCTTCCGGGTTGGGCACGGAGGGTTACCCTACCAGCTCCGGCCTGCAGGCGCCCCTACACCACCGTCCCGAACAGCTTGCCTACCAGCGCCGTAGAGCCCATTGCCACGGCCCCCCAGAAGGCCACCCGCAGCGCGCCCTTGCCCATCGGGGCGCCACCGAGCTTGGCGGCGGCTCCACCCAGGCCGATCAGGAGCACCAGCGAGCTGGCCACCACGCCCCAGCTGAGGGCACCGATGGGGAGCACGGCCGACAGCAGGAGGGGGAGGGCCGCGCCCACCGCGAAGGCCGCGGCGGAGGACAGGGCGGCCTGGATCGGCCGGGCACGGGTGGCCTCGAAGAGGCCCAGCTCGTCGCGGGCGTGGGCGCCCAGGGCGTCGTGAGCGGTGAGCTGATCGGCCACCTGGGCTGCCAGCTCGGGGGTCAGCCCGCGCGCCACGTAGATGCCCGTCAGCTCCGCGTGCTCGGCCTCGGGCAGGGTGGCCAGCTCCTGGCGCTCGCGCGCCAGGTCCGCCGCCTCGGTATCCGCCTGAGAGCTCACGGAGACGTACTCCCCCGCGGCCATCGACAGGGCGCCGGCGACTAGGCCGGCGAGCGCCGCGACCAGCACGGCCTCCCGGTTCGGCTGGGCCGCCGCCACGCCGACGACCAGGCTGCTGGTGGAGATCAGACCGTCATTGGCGCCGAGCACGGCGGCCCGCAGCCAGCCGATGTGCTCGGTCTTGTGCAGCTCACGATGGGGCATGGATGAACTCTACCGCACCGGCCCATCCCCCCGAGGTGCCAGCCATTTCGGGCGGCACCTCCGAGGTGCCAGCGTTCTCGGCAGCCACCTGGCGGGTTTCCTGCCAAAGGGCGTAGACCTTCTCGAGCGGGGAACCGATTCCGAGCTCGTTCGTACTAGAGGGCATCATGAGCCTCATCCGCGATGAGATCCGACCCGCCCTGCGTGTGCTCGCGCGGCGGCCCGCCCTGGCCGTCACCTCCATCGTCACCCTGGCGCTCGGCGTGGGCGCCGCCACGGCCCTCTTCGCGGTGGTCTGGGGCGTGCTGCTGCGCCCCCTGCCCTGGCCCGAGGCGGACCGGCTGGTACAGCTCTCCGAGATCCATCCGGGGGGCCAGGGGCAGATCCGCGCTCCCCTGCTCTCGGACCTGACGGCCCGCCCCTGGGCCTGGGAGGGCACGCCGCGCACCATCGAGGGCATCGGGATCTGGAGCCGTTCCACGGCGACCGTTCGGCAGGGCGGCGAGCTCGAGCGCCTGCCGTCGGCCTCCTTCTCACCGATCGTCTTCGACCTGCTGCGGGCCCGGCCGGCCGCCGGCCGCCTCTTCCTCCCCGAGGACGCACAACCACAAGCGGCGCCGGTGGTGGTGCTTTCGGCCGGCTTCTGGCGGGATCGCTTCGCGAGCAGCGGGGACGTGCTGGGCCAGACCCTCGAGATCGACGGCAAGGCTCACCTGGTGGTCGGCGTGGCGGCAGAGGGCTTCGGCTTTCCCGACCGCGAGCCGCGGCTCTACCTCCCCTATCCGGTGCCCCTGGGCGGGGAGGGCTCGATCACCGTCTTCGGCGCCCTGGCCCGCTTGAAGCCCGGCGTGACCCTCGCCCAGGCGGAGGCCGAGGGCACGGGGGCCGCCCGCAGCGTCGAGCGGCCGATGGTGGCCGACCTGCTCTTCGGCAAGGGAGGGCCTGTCCAGGTGCGGGCCACCCGTTACCTGGACCAGCTCACGGCGTCGGTGCGCCCCGCCCTCTGGGTGCTCTCCGTGGCCGTGGCCCTGCTCCTCCTGGTCGCCTCGGCCAACGTCGCCAACCTCCTGCTCTCCCACGGTATCTCCCGCCAGCGCGAGCTCGCCGTGCGCGCGGCCCTCGGCGCCGGCCGGCGGCGCCTGCTGCGCCAGGTGCTCACCGAGAGCCTGCTGCTCTCGCTCGCCGGGGGTGGCCTGGGCCTCTTGCTCGCCGCCATCGTGGTGGGAGTGCTCCCCAGCCTGGCTCCCTCGGGCTTTCCCCGCCTGGATGATGTCCGCCTGGACGGGGGGATCGCCGCTTTCGCCCTGCTCCTCGCCATCGGCTCGGGTCTCCTCGCCGGCTTGGTGCCCGCCCTGCGCGTTTCCGCCGACCAGCTCGTCGGCCGGTTGCGCGACGGCGACAAAGGCGCCACCGGGGGCCGCGGGCTTCGGCTACGCAACGGCCTCCTGGTGCTCGAGGCGGCCCTCTGCCTGGTGCTGCTGGTGGGAGCCGCCTTGCTCGGCCGCAGCTTCGCCAGCCTGCTCGCCGTGGATGCCGGCTACGACCCGCAGAACGTGCTGGCCGTGCGCCTCGTTCAAGCCGACGGCAACGACGAGGAGGGCATCGAGCCGTCGGCGGTGACCGCGCTGCTCGAACGGCTGCGCGGCCTGCCCGGCGTGGCGGCGGCCGGCGCCGGCAACATGATGCCGTTCTCGCGCAACACGGCGATCGCCGCGGCCGGCCTGCCCTGGACCGGAGCCGACGGCCAGCCGGTGGTGGCGAGGGCCCGCTTCTACCGGGTCACGCCGGGCTATGCCGAGGCTCTCGGGTTGCGCCGGCGGGACGGCCGCCTGCTCGCCGCCGGTGACGAGGCGGCCTCACCCCGGCCGTTCCTGGTCAACGAGGACTTCGTGCGCAGCTTCCTGCCGGCCGACAGGAAGGCCGTGGGCCTGCAGCTGACCGGGGCGTTCGGCGAGGAGGGCATGGTCTCGGAGATCGTCGGCGTGATCGGCAACGTGCTCAAGGAGGGGCTGGACGCCGAAGCGCGGCCGGAGGTTTACTTCGTGGCCGGCGGGGATGCCCGCTGGAGCACGGAGCTGGACCTGGCCGTGCGGGCCAGCGGCGACCCGGGTGCACTGGGCTCCAGTCTGCGCCAGCTGGTGCGCGAGGTGGATCCTCGGCTGGTGGTCGACGCCCTGACCACCCTCGAGACCCAGGTCGCCGAGTCGGTGAGCAAGCCCCGCTTCGCCACCACCATCCTGGTGGTCTTCTCGGCGGTGGCCCTGGCCCTGGCGGCCATCGGGCTCTACGGCGCCCTCTCCTACGCCGTGTCGCTGCGCCGGCGAGAGCTGGGAGTGCGCGCGGCCCTGGGCGCCGAGCGGAGCGACCTGCTGCGCCTGGTCCTGCGCCAGGGCCTGGGGGTGACCGCCGCGGGCGTGGCCGTGGGCCTTGTGGCGGCCGCCGCCTCCACCCGACTGATGGCGAGCCTGCTCTTCGGAGTCACCGCCTGGGATGCCGTGGCCTTCACGACCGCGCCCCTGCTGCTCTTGCTCGTGGCCACCATCGCCTCCCTCGTCCCCGCCCGCCGGGCCGCAGCTTCGGATCCGGCGGTGGTGTTGCGGGGGGAGTGAAGGGCTCTGACTACTCGCCGACCTCTCGGAGCGCGTAACTGAGCACTCGGTCAGAAAGGTACATTCCCGCCTCCCTCATGGACTCGAGGACAGGTCGGGCCTTCGGCAGAAAACCGCGCTGTTTGGCCAGGAGCACCAGCCCGAGGGTGCCGTGCATCGGGATGCCCAGCACTTCAGCACAATTACGCGCCGCCAGGTCGTCGAGGATCGCTTCCGATCCCGGGTGGTGGAGACACCAGGCGAGAACCGACGACTCCCCGAGACCGAGGTCCCAGTTCAGGACGTTCTCCGGAGTAGGAGGCGGTTCCACGACCTCCAACCAGCTTGTCGAGGTCACCGCACGGGCGGTCGGATCAGTAGGACCACGCTGCAGGATCTCCTCAGCCACGGGCCGCGGCACCACGACCTCTTCCGAGACGAGCCGCAGGAGGTCCAGGAAGTTGCTTTGGGCGAGGAAGATCAAAGGTGAAGGGTTGACGGCCGAGCGTTCAGCCACGATCCAGCTCTCGCTTCAGCTGGCCAAAATCGACGACAAAGGCGTCCACACCCTGGCGAGCGAGGGCCATCAGGAAGTCCGTACGATCCAGGCCGGCAATGCGAGCGGCCTTCTCCTGGGACACCTGGCCCCGCGAGTACCAATGGATCGCCGCAGCCAGCCGGAGCTCCTTGGCGAAATCCTCGGGAGAGCGGCGGAGCGCGGAGAAAACGTCCTCGGGTAGCTCGAGTGTCAAGGTGGCCATGGCGTGCTCCGGAAGAGAGTACAAGAGAGTGGCTTCTCTCGCGTGGTGTGATCCAGGTCCCGGCTAGATTCCGCTGCGCCGTACGACACGCAGGCCTGGCCGCCCATCGACAGGTGGGCGACCCGATGTCTGCGGATCGTAGAAAGGGCTCTGCGGATCGGGCTCGGGATCAAGGGACCCTCCCATGGCCACGTAGTGGTGCCAGAGGCGGGCGCTCTCCTCCCAACGCTCCCGGGGCGACAGCCGAGCCCAGTCCGCCCACTCCGGCCCGTAGAGATCCTCGATGGCGATCACACTCGAGGATGCTAGCACGCTGCTCTCGACCCCCTACTTCCGCTCCGGCTCGGGCGGCGCACCGGCTACGGCCGTGGGTGGCGCTCGAAGAACTCCACGGCTTCGGTGGTGCCGTCGAAGCCGGCGCTCTCGAGGTCCGGCCAGGTGTGGCCGACGTTCTCGAGCGAGATGCCGACCACCTCCGTGCCGGCCAGACAGCCGGCATGGCTGCGCCGGAAGACGGCGCCGCGCTCCCCCCGGCTGCTGCGAACCGTACCCAGTTGGCGGCAACCGTCGTTGGCCACCCAGAGGGCCATCGAAGCCTCGAACGAGAGGTCGAAGCGCTCGGCGTTGTCGCTGCTGAAGCCGCCGCGGTAAGAGACGTTGGTGTCCGCGATGCCGTGGATCATGAGGATCGGCATTGGTGCCTCGGGCACCACGGTCGCCACCGGGCTCGCGAGGTCGAAGCTGCCGCCGATCGTGCCGCTGAGGACGGCCACCGAGGCGAAGACCTCGGACGCTTCCGCCGCCAGCAGGTGGGTCAGCATGCCGCCGTTCGAGAAGCCCACGGCGTGGATGCGCCGGGGATCCACGGCCAGGCCGGCCTCGAAGCTGCGCACCAGGGCGAGCACGAAGTCCACGTCGCTTTGCCCCTGGAGGAAGACCTCTCCACAGCAGTGCACGGCCTTCCAGCCCGAGGCGCCCCGGTTGTCGACGCCGTCCTGGCCGTTCGGGAAGATGACCAGGAACGTCTTCGCGTCGGCCAAAGCCAGCAGATCGGTTCTCGAATCGGCCATGTTGAACATGCCGCCACCCCCGCCGTGGAGGGCGATCACGAGGCGGCTCGGCACGGCGGGGTCGTAGCCCACGGGGACGTAGTACAGGGCCCAGCGCGTGAGACCGCCCGCCTGCACCGAGACCTCGTGGAGCCCGGGCGAAGCGTCGAGGCCGGGGCCGGAGCCCGGCGTGGCGAGCAGGGGCGCTTCCGGGCTCGCCACCCGAGGGCCGAGCTGGCCGCCGGGCAGCTCGCGGCCCGCGCCATCGGCCCCGGCAGCGGCGGCCAGGGACAGCCAGGAGACGAAGAGCAAGGACGACGAGCGGCGGCGAGTCCGCCGGGCCGGGAGGATCATCGCAAGGGCTCCGAAGCGCGGAGACTACACCACCCCCGTCCCGACCGCGATCGGCCGGGGCGGGGAAGAGGTGGGGCTACGGATCGTCGGGCGGGAAAACGCAGAAGTCCGTGCCGGGCAGCGTGAAGCACTGCTCTACCGAGCAGCACTCCCGGAAGCGCTCGTCGTGGGTCGAGAACAGCAGGCAGATCCGGGCCCCGGGCACGGCGTCCGGCCCGCTGATCGAGACCGTCCCGCTCAAGGTCTGGCCGTAGACCAGGCTCTGGTTGAACACCGCCGGCGTCACAGTCAGGTTCTGGCCCGGCGAGGGCACCACGAAGAGGTGGGCCCCGGTCACTCCCGCCAGGTGCTGCCAGAGGAAGCTCAGATCGTAGGAGGGCGGGGCGCCCGCGATGCAGGTCAACGACGAGTCGAGCAGCTGGCCGCAGTCGCAGGTGGGGATGTCGATCGTCACCGGGATCGAGCAGCAGCGCTCGAGGTTCTCGTTGTGCAGACTGAGCTGGAAACTCGCGGCACTCCCCGGCAGCAGACCGACGAGGGAGAAGGAGATCGTCACGGTCTCCCCAGGCACGATCGGATCCGCCGAGAAGTCGAGGTGGTCTCCGAACGGCGCGAAGACCCCGGCCGGTAGGTTGCTCAGGAACACGTGGACGATGTCGTCGGGGGTCTCGTTGACGATCGTCACCTGCACGAAGATGCCGCCGGGCCTGTCCGTCACGCACGTGAGCTCAACGTCGATGATCCGGCCGCAAGGGGGCTTGCAGGAACGTCGAAAGACTTCGACATCCCCGATCCGAGACTTGTCCAGCACCGTGAGGTTGTTGTTCAGGTCGATGGCATAGACGTTGGTCGCGGTGCCGAAGGTGTTCCCCGAAGGCGGAAGGCCGGCCAGGCCATAGACGAGGGCATTGCTGGGCCCGAGCAGTTGCTCGCCGGTGGCCCAGACGCTCTCGTCGCATGCGCGCTCGGCCACCGGCTGGCCTGCAACGTACTGGAACGTCTCGAAACCGTAATCGGCTCCTCCCTCGGCGTTGGCCCGGACCGATAGTGCACCCACCGTGAGAGGTGGCTGGGTGATCGGAGCGATGCTGGCAGCGCCGACGTGATAGATCTTCGGGTTCGCCACGTCCCAGCCCTGAGAGGCACCGCTCAGCTCCAGGACCCGTGACCGATGGCCCACGCTGGCGCTCACCAGGTTCGGCCCGACGTCGCTGTTACTCATCGTCCGCTCGGAGATCAGCATGCGGCCGTCGGCGGCGAAGGCGAGGTCGGAGATCGGGCTGGAGTAGAAGGCGAGGCTCGGTCCAGAGCCCTTGGTGAGGGTCTGCCCGAGGCTGACCTCCAACACGGGCTGACCGACGAGACTGCCGTCCACCGAGCTGATGCCGATCGAGTAGATCTCATTTGGATCACTCCGACCGTCATTTCGCGCGTCGTTGGCCCAGACGCTGTAATAGAGCCGGCCCTCGAAAGTCTCGACGGCCCAGGGCCGGCAGCCGAGCCGAGCGAACCCGGAGTTACCGCTGGGGGAATGGGAGCTATAGGCGGCGGACATGATGCCGCCGTCGCTGTAGGGCCGCCCGAGGGCCTGACAGTGATTGAAGGGAGAGCCGATCCAGCTCACCGGCAGGCTCGGATTGGTGGCTGGGCCGGGTAGCCGATAGATCAGGCCATCCTCGAAGTTGGTGACGAAGAACTGGTCGTGCTCACGGTGGTAGGCGACATCGCCGAGCCCGGGGCCTACCAGATCGGCCGAGCCCGCGTTACCGTTGGGCAGGTGAGCGTAGGGCAGAATGGCTCCGGTGACACCGTCCAGCCGATAGACCGTGCCGGCGCCACCGGTCAGGCCGAGCATCCCAGGCACCGGGCCGCTCGGGCTGCGGAAGAGTCCATAGGTGGTGGAGGCGGCGACGTAGACGTTCGGTGGGCTCTCGCCGTCCAGGGTGATGCCGAACACTTGCCCGAGGTTCAGTGCGTTCCACTTCTGCGAGCTGGCGTCATTGTGGAAGATGTCCGCTCCCCAGTTCTGCCCCGGGCTGATCGGAAAAGCCTTCGGATCGCGGACATCGACCAGGGCGACGACGGGGCTGTCGGTAGCGAGACCCGAGCTGGGATTCGCTGCGATGTTGAAGTCCGAGAAGCAAGTTGCGACCGCCTGACCTTCCAGGATCGGGAGCGTCAGGGTACTGGACAGGTCCAGCAGGCTGGCCTCTTGCTGACCGGCGGCCGGATCACCGGCGGCTGCGGTGGCGGCCACCAGGGCCGTGGCGACCGCCGCCATGACCCAGAAGCGGCTCCTTTTCGATGCGTTGCTCATAGCTCATTCCTCCCGCGCGAGCGAGAGACCGGGAATCGTCCCCGGCCTCCGTTCGTGCTGGAGGGAACAAGTCCCTTCCGAGCGGGTTTGTTTACTCCCCCTACTCCACCGCCAACGCGATCTGGTGGGCGCAGGCTTCGAGGAGGTGGAGCTGTTCGGGGGAGGTCAGGAGCTTGGCCGAGGCGGGGTGGAGGCCGAGGACTCCGACCATGCCGCGGGAGGTGGCCAGCGGCACGTAGAGGCCCACGGCCGCGGGCAGGGTGTCGGTGGTGCGGCCGGCCATCCGGCCATGGTCGAAGCTCCACTGGGCCACCGCATGCTCGCGGTCGGTCAGGCGGTAGGTCACGCTCTCGGCCGCCTTCTCCACCAGCCGCCCGTCGCCATCGGGCAGCAGCAAGATGACCTGCGACAGGAACACCGAGCTGATGTTGCGGGCTGCGGCCTGCAGCACCTCGTCCGGCCCGGCGGCCCGGGCGAGGTCCCGCGACAGGGCGTAGAGGGCGGCGGTGCGCGCCTCCCGCTCCCGGGAGGCCACGACCTGGAGGCGCAGCCGGGCGGTCAAGGTGGCGATCAAGAGGGCCGTGCCCAGCATCACGGCGAAGGTCACCAGGTACTGCGTGTCGCTGACGGCGAAGGTCAGGTAGGGCTCGACGAAGAAGAAGTCGAACGCCGCCACGGACAGGATCGACGCCGTCAGCGCCGGGCCGCGGCCGAAGAAGAACGACGTGAGGACCACCCCGAGCAGGTAGACCATCACCAGGTTGGCTTCCTCGAAGGCCGGAAAAAGGGCGTGGGAGATCAGGGTCGCGAGGGTGGTGACGGCGACGCCGGCCAGGTGGCGGATCCACGCCCGCGGGCGAGCGTCCGGACGGGCGGGCACGGCCGCCATCTCCTCGGCCTCTCCCGACAGCACGTAGACGTCGATCTCCTCGCCGCTGCGCACCAGGGCGTCGCGCACCGAGCCGAAGAGCAGATCGGCGAGGCGCGAGCGCCCGGGCCGGCCGACCACGATCTTCGAGACGTTGCGCCGCCGGGCGTACCGCAGGATCTCCTCCGCCGGCCTCGCCCCCGACAGCACCACCGTCTCGGCGCCCAGCTGCTCGGCCAGGCGCAGGGTCTGCCACAGCCGATCGCGGTCGGCCTGGGGGCGGGCCAGCTCCTTGGGGGTCTCGACGTGCACCACCACCCACTCGGCCTTGAGCGTCTCGGCCAGCCGCGCGCCCGCTCGCACCAGCCGCGCCGCGGAAGGCCCCGAAGCCACCGCCACCAGCAGCCGCTCGGCCACCGGCCAGGTCTCGGTGACCCCGTGCAGCTGCCGGTAGCGCTGCATCTCGCCATCCACCCGCTCGGCGGTGGTGCGCAGGGCCAGCTCGCGCAGGGCGATCAGGTTGCCCCGGCGGAAGAAGCTCGAAACCGCCCGCCGCGCCTGCTCCGGCACGTAGACCTTGCCCTCGGAGAGGCGGCGCAGCAGCTCCTCGGGGGGCAGGTCCACCAGCTCCACCTGGTCGGCGCGGGCGAAGAAGGAGTCCGGCACGGTCTCGCGCACGGTGACGCCGGTGATCTTGCCCACCAGGTCGTTCAGGCTCTCGAGGTGCTGGACGTTGACCGTGGTGAAGACGTCGATGCCCGCGGCCAGCAACTCCTCGACGTCCTGCCAGCGCTTGGCGTGGCGGCAGCCGGCAGCGTTGGTGTGGGCCAGCTCGTCGACCAGCAGCAGCCCCGGCCGGCGGGCCAGGGCGGCGTCGAGATCGAACTCGAGGAGGGTGATGCCGCGGTGCTCGAGCCGGCGGGGGGCCAGGCGCTCGAGCCCCTCGAGCAGGGCCTCGGTCTCCTTGCGGCCGTGGGTCTCCACCCAGCCCACGGCCACGTCCTCGCCGCCGCGCTGCAGCTCGCGGGCGGCCTCGAGCATGGCGAAGGTCTTGCCCACCCCGGCGGTGGCGCCGAAGAAGACCTTGAGCTTGCCCCGCTTCTCGCGCTCTTCCTCCTCGCGGGCGAGGGCCAGCAGGGCCTCCGGGTCGGGGCGCTCGTCGCTCACGGCCGGTTCTCGGCCGCCAACCGCTCGAGGGCCAGATTCAAGGCCAGCACGTTCACCCGCGGCTCCCCCAGCAGGCCCAGCTGGCGGCCCTCGACGTGACGCTCGACCAGGGCGCGCACGGTCGCGGCGGGCAGGCCGCGGGCGGCGGCCACCCGCTCGACCTGCCAGAAAGCAGCCGCCGGGCTGACGTGGGGGTCGAGACCGCTCGCCGAGGTGGTCAGCAGGTCGAGGGGCGGCGGTCCCTCTGCCTGGGGATGCGCTGCCTCGAGCCGCGCCTTCTCGGCCCTCACCCGCGCGAGCAGGGCCGGGTTGGTGGGGCCGAGGTTCGAGCCGGTCGAGGCCGCCGCGTCGTAGGGCATGCGGCCGGTGGCGCTCGGCCGGCTCCAGAAGAAGCCCTCGCCGGCAAACGGCTGGCCGATCAGCTCGGAGCCCACGGACCGGCCGCCCGCCGCCACCAGCGAGCCGTTGGCTTGGGCGGGAAACAGGGCCTGGCTGATGCCGGTCACGGTCAAGGGATAGAGGAAGCCGGTCATCACCGTGAAGGCGAGGACCAAGACCAAGGCAGGGCGCCAGACCGGGGCGGGAGGCAGGGTGTCGGACATCACGGGCTCCATGGCGAACGAGCTCAGACCAGGCCGAGGGCGACCAGGGCCAGGTCGATCAGCTTGATGCCGAGGAAGGGTACGAGCAAACCGCCGAGGCCGTACAGCAGCAGGTTGTTGCGCAGCAGGCGGGCGGCGGGCAGACGGCGGTAGGAGACCCCCGTGAGCGCCAGGGGGATCAGCACCACGATGATCAGGGCGTTGAAGATCACCGCCGAGAGGATGGCGCTGCCCGGGGTGGCGAGATGCATCAAATCGAGGGCCTCGAGGGCCGGGTAGGTGGCGGCGAAGGCCGCCGGGATGATCGCGAAGTACTTGGCCACGTCGTTGGCGATGCTGAAGGTGGTCAAGGCGCCGCGGGTCATGAGCAGCCGTTTGCCGATCTCCACCGTCTCGATCAGCTTGGTGGGGTTGGAGTCGAGGTCCACCATGTTGCTCGCCTCTTTGGCCGCCTGGGTGCCGGTGTTCATGGCCACCGCCACGTCCGCCTGGGCCAGGGCCGGGGCGTCGTTGGTGCCGTCGCCGGTCATCGCCACCAGCCGGCCCTCGGCCTGCAGCTGGCGGATCAGGCGCAGCTTGGTCTCGGGGGTGGCCTCGGCCAGGAAGTCGTCCAGCCCGGCCTCGGCGGCGATGGCGGCGGCGGTCAGCGGGTTGTCGCCGGTGATCATGATGGTCTTGATGCCCATCTGGCGCAGCTCGCCGAAGCGCTCCCGGATGCCGCCCTTGACGATGTCCTTCAAGTGCAGCACCCCGAGCACCCGCGCGCCGTCCGCCACCACCAGGGGAGTGCCCCCGGAGCGGGCAATGCTCTCGACCTTGGTCCGCACACCGGCCGGCACGCTGCCCCCCTGTTGCTCGACGAAGGTGGCCACGGCGTCGGCAGCCCCCTTCCTCAGCCGGCGGCCCGGGAGGTCCACGCCGCTCATGCGGGTATGGGCGGTGAACGGCACGAAGCGGCCGGCCAGGGATTCCAGGTCGCGCTGGCGCAGGCCATAACGCTCCTTGGCTAGCACCACGATGCTGCGGCCCTCGGGGGTCTCGTCGGCGAGCGAGGCGAGCTGGGCGGCGTCCGCCAGCTCGGCCTCGCCCACGCCGTCGGCGGGCAGGAAGGCCGTGGCCTGGCGGTTGCCCAGGGTGATGGTGCCAGTCTTGTCGAGCAGCAGCACGTCGACGTCGCCGGCGGCCTCGACGGCCCGTCCCGAGGTGGCGATGACGTTGGCCTGGATCATCCGGTCCATGCCGGCGATGCCGATGGCCGAGAGCAAGCCGCCGATGGTGGTGGGAATGAGACACACCAGCAGGGCGATCAGCACGGTCAGCGGGATCGGCGCTCCCTGGCCGCTCGAAGCGACGCCGTAGATCGAGAAGGGCAGCAGGGTGGCCGTCGCGAGCAGGAAGATCAGGGTCAGGGCGGCGAGCAGGATGGCCAGGGCGATCTCGTTGGGGGTCTTCTGGCGTTTGGCCCCTTCGACCAGGGCGATCATGCGGTCGAGGAAGGTCTCCCCGGGGTTGGAGGTGACGCGGACCATCAGCCAGTCGGAGAGCACCTTGGTGCCGCCGGTCACCGAGCTCTTGTCGCCGCCGCTCTCGCGCAGCACCGGCGCGCTCTCGCCGGTCACCGCGCTCTCGTCCACGGTGGCAGCCCCTTGCAGGATCTCGCCGTCGGCGGGGATCAGCTCGCCGGCCTTGACCAGCACCAGGTCGTCCTTCACCAGGTCGGTCGAGGCCACCGGGGTCAAGGGGCCGTCAGGATCCGGGCCGTGGAGGCGGCGGGCGTAGGTGGCACGGCGGGTCTCGCGCAGGGCCGCGGCCTGGGCCTTGCCCCGGCCCTCGGCCATGGCCTCGGCGAAGTTGGCGAAGAGCAGGGTGAACCACAGCCAGAGGGCGATGCCGAGAATGAAGCCGGGCGAGCCCTCGCCCTCACCGAAGAGGGCCTGGAAGAAGAGCAGGGTGGTGGCCACGCTGCCGACGAGGACCACGAACATCACCGGGTTCCTCACCTGGTGGCGGGGGCTGAGCTTGGCGAACGCCGCCCAGATGGCCGGGCGGACCAGCGCGGGATCGAAGAGAGAACGCTTGCGGTGGGAGTGGGTCATGGCGGTTCAGCTCCGGGCGAGCATCTGCAGGTGCTCGACGATGGGTCCCAGGGCGAGGGCGGGCAGGAAGGTGAGGGCGCCGACGATCAGCACCACCGCCACCAGCAGGACCACGAAGAGGGGGCCGTGGGTGGGCAGGGTACCGGGGCCCACCGGCACCGACTTCTTGGCCGCCAGCGAGCCGGCGATGGCGAGAGCCGGCACGATCACCCAATAACGGGCGAAGAGCATCGCGAGACCGAGGGTGAAGTTGTAGAAGGGGGTGTTGGCGGCGAGACCCGCGAAGGCGCTGCCGTTGTTGTTGCCGGCCGAGGAGAAGGCGTAAAGGATCTCCGAGAAGCCGTGCGGCCCAGTGTTGTTCGGGCCAGAACCGGCCAGGCCGGCCAAGCCCGGGGCGGTGACCGAGGCCACGGCGGTACCGAGCAGCACGGCGAAGCAGGGCACCAGGATGCCCACCGAGGCCATCTTCATCTCCCGGGCCTCGACCTTCTTGCCCAGGTACTCCGGCGTGCGGCCGATCATCAAACCGGCGGTGAACACCGCCACCAGCACGAACAGCAGCATGCCGTAGAGGCCGGAGCCGACGCCGCCGAAGATCACCTCCCCGAGCTGCATCAGGAGCATCGGCACCAGGCCGCCCAGGGGAGTGAAGGAGTCGTGCATGGAGTTCACCGAGCCGTTCGAGGCGGCGGTGGTGGCCGTGGCCCAGAGGGCGGAGTTCGCGACCCCGAAGCGCAGTTCCTTGCCTTCGAGGTTGCCCCCGGGGCCGAGGCCCAGCCGGGTGAAGGCCGGGTTCCCGGCCCCCTCGGCCGCCACACCGGCGAAGAGCAGAGGCACCAGCACCAGGGCCATGGCCGCCAGCAGGGCCCAGCCCTGGCGGCGGTCCCGGACCATGCGGCCGAAGGCCAGGCAGCAGGCCGCGGGCAGGAGCAGGATGGCCAGCACTTCGAGCAGGTTCGAAAGCGGCGTCGGGTTCTCGAAGGGATGGGCCGAGTTGACGTTGTAGAAGCCGCCGCCGTTGGTGCCCAGCTGCTTGATCGCCACCTGCGAAGCCACCGGACCGAGGGCCAGGCTCTGCTCGCGCACCTCTGAGCCGGAGGCGTCCCGGAGCGGCTGGACCAGCTCCACCTGCCGCGACGCCTCGAAGGTCTGCGGCACGCCCTGCCCCACCAGAGCCAAGGCCAGGATCAGGGAGAGGGGCAGCAGCACGTAGAGCACGGAGCGGGTGAGGTCCACCCAGAAGCTGCCCACGGCCGCCGCCTCCCGCCGGGCGAGGCCGCGGGCGAGAGCGGCGAGCACGGCCATGCCAGTGGCAGCGGAGAGGAAGTTCTGCACGGTGAGGCCGGCCGTCTGGGCCAGCCAGCCCAGGGTCGTCTCTCCGGAGTAGCTCTGCCAGTTGGTGTTGGTGACGAAGCTCACCGCGGTGTTGAAGGCCAGGTGGGGCGAAGCCCCGGCGAAGCCCTCGGGGTTGCCGGGCAGCACGACCTGGAGCCGCAGCAGCAGGTAGAGCAGGAGGAAGCCGGCGGCGTTGGCGGCGAGCAGGCAGAGGGCGTAGGTCTTCCAGCCCATCTCCTGCTCGGGGCGCACGCCGGCGAGGCGGTAGAACGAGCGCTCCACCGGCCCCAGCACCCGGCCCAGCACGGGCAGGCGCTCACCGCCGTAGACCAAGGCGAGCCAGGCCCCCAGGGGCGGTGCCAGCAGGGCCAGGAGCGCCAGGTAGAGGACGATCTGCAAGAGGTCGGGGGTGGTCATGAGAAGCGCTCCGGGTCGAAGAGGGCGACCACCAGGTACACGGCGAGCACGAGGGCGACGAGCCCGGCGGCGAGGTAGAGGAGGTTCATCGCGAGCCTCCCTCCGGCCCGGCGAGGGCGCGGACGAGGCCCGCGGTCAAGGCGAAGAAGGCGAGGGCGAGGGCCAAAGCGGCGAGGTCCATCATGGTCATGTTCTCCACGAGGGAGCCTCGCGCAGCCCGGCTCAAGGGGGCGGGAGGGAGAGCGGAAGAATGTCGAAAGATCTCCGGATCGGTAGTGACACCTGAACTGGTGATCAGGACTAATCAACTCTCGTTCAGAATGCCCTGCTGCGCACAGAAATCCCACTCCAACTGCTCGAGTTCTATTCTCCTAAGTATCAGGAACTCACCAGGATCACCATTGCGGAGGCTCAAAAGAGCTTCGTCGGATACTAAGTGGTGTGCAAGGGAGGGTGCGGCGCTGCTCTGCCTCGTGTCCAGGAGTCCCCTGACCTCGCTCAACTCCTCCGGTCTTGCCAAAATACGGTTCGCCGGCGAGTTGATGTCGGCCCGTGGGAATCGGTGCCTGACGAGCAGGCTCTGCATCGCCTCGTGACCGCGCTCCGCCAGTAAGCGCTCAGCCTCGTCGGTCTCTAGCTCGACCCTCTGAAGCCGCGCAAGTTGGAGCGCAAGAAGCTTGCAGCGTGCAAGTCGAAAGTCGAAACGCTCAGGCAGCGGCTCCAGTCCTGAGATAGTGTTCTCGTCTACCGGCGAGGAATCGCCGTTCACAATGCCACGTACCATGTCTAGCGCCCCCCGGAGTCGCGAAGAGTTCGAGCTGATGGCGAAGTATTCGTAGCAGACCCACCAGAACCATCGCTTCAAGCTCGCTTTCAGCTCCGGCGATGGGCTCGACTCGAGCCGGAACGCCTCGGCGAGCAAGACGGGAATGTAGCTGTACGGCAGCAGCCTGGGTGAGCCGAGATGGCATTCCTCCCGCAGAAAGGTGGCCGCTCCTGCTACATGCTGTGCAGCCTCCTCTAGCACCTCAGGCCGCGAACGGATCCGCTTGGCGATCTCGTCCGCGTCGCCCTCCAGCAGATCGAGACCGAGTGTTACCTTGCAGCTGCTAAGGAGCAGGCGGTCGTCCAACCCTCCCCATCCAAGTGGAGCAAGAACCTCCTCCCGGATAGCTGGGAGACGCTCCGTGAGATCAAAGTCAGCCTGCCAGGTCAACGCCGCGACCATGTGGACGTGATTCATCGACGTGCCTTCGCTGTTAATCCTCTGGAAGGTTCGTGTGGCAACGTCAATGTCGTCCGTCACAATAGGAATCACCGCAATTTTGTACTCCTGTATAGCCGTCGCCAGGTCGTCGCAACGGCGGATCAACTCCTCCTCATCCTCCAGCTCGGCTAGCGAGCGCTGGAACCGGAGCAGTGCGCGGCTATCAAGGACGCTCGAGAGAGGAAGAAGTCGCTGCCGGTCGGCCCCCTCTTTCCGTGGGTCGAACGTGAAGTCGCGCCTGTCGAGGTCGTAGAAGACCTCCCAGCGGTTACCATCATCGCTTACTGCATAGCTACCGGACCGAGCCTGGAGTGCACCGAAGAGAGTAGACAAGCGCTGATGTCCATCCAACAGATACGATACGAACTCGGCCGCGGATCCTTGCTGCCGCTCCAGCCGATGAGGGCCGAGCGTCTCAAAGACCCGGATATTCCTGAGGCTCGTTCGCCAGACCAGGATGCTACCGATCGGTGTGCCCTCGCTAACGCTCCGGAAGAGTTCGAGGCGTTGCTCATCGGTCCAGACGATCGGTCGCTGAAAACGGGGCACCTGGATGAAACCCTGGGCGATCTCCCTGATGAGCTGGGAGAGCCGCTGAATCTGAGGTTCTGCGACGTAGGATGGACTGGCCATTGCTTCGATACCTCATGAATAAAATTCCTAGATCTCCGCCAGCAGCGCTTCGAACAGCTGCATCATTTCCGGGCCCTGTCCATCGGCCGCCAGTAGATAGTCCTGCACGAGAGCAGCTTCCTCGAACAGGTCTCCGATCGACTCACCGAATCCGTGTCGAAGCGCGTCGCGCTTGCCGCCATCGAGGATCGCGAAGAGCTGCTCACCGGCTTCCCGATCAGGGTGGTTCTGATCACCATCGAGACCACGCTTCATGTTGTAGTGATGGCGCTGGTCTTGGAGGAGCTGGCCGAAGGCCCTGGCCGTTCGCAGACTGCGCTCCCTCCGGGGCCTGCCCATCCTCGTGGCGTGCTGTTCCAGGCACGCTGGCGGCAAGTAGTTCTCCGACGCACGACGAGTGAGCCGATGGAAGGGTACGCCCCTTTCCGCGCAGATCCGGGCGAGCCGCTCGTTGGCGGCGCCTGAGCGGCCCGGGCACACGGCGTCGCTGTCGAAGATCACGAAGCTGCGCCTTCCCCACTCGGGCTGCCGGCTCCTCACCAGAACTTGCTCCAGCATCTCGGACAGTCCGCCACCGTGAACGAACTGAAATCCTGTGCCCTCGAGCCGGTCGAGCGTTGCCCGGAAAGCGAAGCCGACCGTTCGCAGAAACGAGCGATCCCTTCGATTGTTCTCCACCAGGACTTGCAGTGGCGTTTCGAGAAAGCCGATAGCCAGGCTCAGAGGTAGCCTCACTGGGCGTTCCCAACTGGCCGATGGGGCAGGCAGGACTCTCACACCTTCAGGCTTGGGGCGGCGCGCGAGCTCGTCGTAGCTCAACTCGAGAGCGAATCGGCACTCGTCCGCGGTCCTCACGTCCAGCCCCTCCAACCAGGTCTGCAACCCGAGCGAGTCGGGTGGATCGACCTCCAGCGTGTGCGAGCGGCTGAGCGGCAACCGGAAGAGGCTCAACAGATCGAGACGGCTGGGCTCTCCGGGGCCGAAGATCCCTTCCTCCAGCACCACTCTCATACTGCGCCAAGGCGTCTCCGCGAGAGAACGAGCCTCCTGCTCTGCTCGAGCCTCTCGCCAAAGACCTCGGGGGGCCAGCCGACCGGATGGGCAGCCTTGTCCAGAGGCAGCAGCTCGGCTCGGCTGCGGCCGTCCGAGAGGCGCCGGATCCAGTAGACCGCGACGGCCTCCGGCGGCAACCGACCTTCCATCACAGCTAGTTGGAGGCTCAGGAGGAGGCTCTGCGAATGGGTTTCAACCACCAGTGCGAGATCCTTCTGCTCGGCAGCGACCTCGCACAGGTAGTCGCCCAAGGCCCACTGGGCTGCTGGATGGAGGTGCAGCTCAGGCTGCTCGAGAGCCAGCAGCCGGCGGCGAGAGAGGCCTAGTCGAGCCCGTTCGATAGCTACCAGGATCGGTAGGACTTGCGTAATGCCCTCCCCGGTGTCGAGAAGATTGATGCGGAGCTTTGGCTCAGCGCGAGGGCTCAACATCACAGCGAACCGATCGAGACGTGGCTCAATGTCAAGCCGTAGGTCGAGGTTCTGCTCGAGCCAAGCCGAAACGGCCGGAAGGAGTTTGCGCTCTCGAAGGTGGTCGGCGACCAAGAGCTCCACGGTCCCTAGGCCCTCCGGCGTGATGAGACTCGGCTCCTCTCCCCAGAACGCCACTTCTCGATCAGGGAGTGACCGCACCGAACCGAGCCACTGCACAGAGGTGCCAAAGTCACAGAGACAATCCCCTACCTGGTCGAGACGCTCGCCCCAGGCCGAGGATGGTGGGCTTTGCTCCAACTTTGGTATCAGACCATGAAAGCGGATCCGGCCGGCGCCAGTCTGCTCACCCTGCTCCAGCCGGTACGGAAGGCTCTTCGAGGTGCGCTCGAATTCCTCAACCAGCTCACCCTTGAGGTCGGGCGATGGTCCACCGACGACCTGAAACTCCTTGACCAAGTCACGGCGCAGGTCGGGAAAGGATCTGATGCTGGCTTCGAATTGCACGGTCGAGCCGTCAACGACCCAGGCGAGCGAGACATCGATCTCTGGCCGAGACGAGAGCGGGGGCCGAGTGTGGATCTCGGCAAAGGGAGCGCCTCGAACCGCTCTACTCGCCAGATCTAGAGGCCCGCTCGACTCCGGCGACACCGAGTCCGCGAGCCAGGGCAACAGACGTACAAGGGCACTCTTTCCGCTGTTGTTCTGCCCGAAGACCAACGTCAGTGGCCTGAGCTCCAGCTCAGCCCGATCGACGAAGGCTCGGTAGTTGGCGACTCCGACAGATCTCAGCAGGGACACTGAGAAATGCTAGCACGCCAAGCCCCAGGAGCAGCCTCCCCTACCCCTCCACCGGCTCCGCCAAAAACCGATACCCCACCCAGGGCTCGGTGCCGAGGTAGCGGGGGTGGGCGGGGTCCGGCTCGAGCTTCCTGCGCAGGGAGCCGACGTGGACGCGCACCGTGTCCGGGCTGGTGGCGGGGGCTCCCTTCCAGACAACGGCGATGATCTGGCGGTGGGTCACCGGCTTGCCGGCGCGGGAGGCCAGCAGCTCCAGGATCGCCAGCTCGGTGGGGGTGAGGTGCACCTCCCGCTCCCCCTCGAAGACGCGCCGCCGGCCGCGGTCGATGGTCAGGCCGGGGAAGCGCAGCACCGCCTCGTCATCGCTGGCGAGGCCGCTCCTCCTCAGCTGGGCGCGCACCCGGGCGAGCAGCTCGCGCAGGGAGAAGGGCTTGGTCACGTAGTCGTCGGCGCCGAGGTCGAGGGCGCGCACCTTGTCCCCCTCCCCCTCGCGCACCGACAGCACCAGGATCGGCACGGCGGCGCGGCGGCGGACCTCGGCGATCAGGGCCAGGCCGTCCTTGACCGGCATGGCGAGGTCGGTCACCACCAGGTCCGGCTCGGCCTGCTCGAAGCGGGCGAGGCCCTCGGCACCGTCGGCGGCGGTGACCACCTCGTAGCCGGCCTGGGACAGCTCGCGTTCCAAGGCGGCGCGGATGGCCGGGTCATCGTCCACCAACAGGATGCGGGGTACGGCGTGGCTCAAGCGGGGGCTCCCGGAACGTCCACGACGGGGGCCGCCGGCAGCTCGAGGCGGGCCACGGTGCCGCCGCCGGACCGGTCGAGCAGCCGGAAGCCGCCTCCGATCGCCCCGACCAGGCCGTGGACGATCTCGAGGCCGAGGCCCCCGGCCCGGCGGTCCGGGGCCGCGGCCGCTTCGGACGCCCGGCCCAAGGGCGCCTCGAAGCGGCGCCGCACTTCCTCCGGCACCCCGGGGCCACGGTCCAGCACCTCGAGGCGCACCCGCTCGGAGGAGCCCGGGTCCGGTAGGGCGGCCAGCTCGATGGGCTCGCTCGGCGGCGCGGCGCGGGCGGCGTTCTCGAGCAGGTTGGCCAGCACCTCCAGGGCCAGGGAGGGATCCACCCAGAGGTCCGGGCAATCGGCGGCCACCCGCCTCTCGACCCGCCGCTCCCCCAGCAGCCGCGCCTGGCTGTCGCAGGCGGCGCGGAACAGGTCCTGGGCCGGCAGGGGCTCGGGGCGGGGCTGCGCCAGGCCGGCTTCGAGCCGGGCCAGGGCGAGCAGGTTGTCGATGCGGCGGGAGAGCCGCTCGAGCTCGAGGCTCAGGCTCGCCAGGCTGGCGCGGGCCGCGGCGTCCCCCGCGGGGAGGCGCCCGGCGAGGCTCTCGGCGTCGATGCGCATGGCGGTCAGCGGCGTGCGCAGGTCGTGGGAAAGGGCGCGCAAGAGGCCGGTCTTGAGCTGCTCGCTCTCGCGCAGGGCGGCGCCGCGGGCCGCCTGGGCGAGCAGCCGCTCCCGCTCCAGGGCCAGGCCGAGCAGGCGCCCGGCCGAGGAGAGCAAGGCCGGCGAGGCCGTGGGCTCGACGGCGAGCAGGACACCGACCACCGCTCCGCCCACGTCGAGGGGCAGATAGGTCACGGGGGGCCCGGGGGCGGCCTGGGCCGGGGCGGGCCGGCCGCTCGCCAGGGCGCGCAACAGGGCCGCCGAGTCGCGGTGCCAGGCCGGATCGCCGATCCCGCCGGCGGGCTCGAAGCGGCCGGGCCCCGCAGGCAGGAGCAGGGCACCGTCGCGCGCCCCGAGGGCGGCGAGAGTGCGGTTCACGGCCTCGCCGAGGGCATCCCGGCGCGGCCCGGCGGCCGAGAGGTCGAGGCTCAGCCGGTAGAGGGCGTCGAGCTCCTCACTCTTCGCCTGGGCGTGCGCGGCCTGCTCCCGAGCCGCCGTCACCAGCCGCGCGGCCAGGGCCGAGCCGCCCAGCAGGCAGACCAGGGCCACCCAGTTGGCCGGGTCGGCGACGGTCAAGGTGCCGACGGGAGGCAGGAAGAAGTAGTTGAGGCAGAGGGTGACCAGCAGGGACGCGGCGCCGCCGACCCGCCAGCCGCCCCAGGCGGCCAGCACCAGCACCAGGGCGAAGTAGAGCAAGCCGATGGTGGCGGCGTTGGCGCCGCCGAGCCGGCCGAGGATGGTGGTCACCGCCACCGCGGCCGGCATCACCAGCCAGGGAGCCACAGCAGCCGGCCGTGGCCTCAGAAGGGCTCCTTGCCGAACAGCAGCTCGAGGCCGATGCCCAAGAGAGCGGAGCCTTCGCGGGGCTCGTCTCGCTCCCTCTGGGGCCAGCTGTAGCCGGCGATCACGCTGCCGTAGAGGTAGGGCTTGCCCACCGGCCGGCGGAAGATCGCCCGGGCGCCGTACTCGCGCAGGGGCACCTCGGCGTCGGTCGAGCCACGGATGAACAGCTCTCCGGCCATGGCGTTGGACCGGCCCAGGTCGTGGTAGAGCACCAGGACCGAGCGCAGCGCGAGCCCCTCGGTGGACTCGGAGAAGGTGCCGACGTTGCCCCAGCGCAGCACCAGGTTCCGCCGCACCACGTGGTCCATGTCGAAGCTGGTGGTCGAGCCGAAGCCCTCGCGGTTCTCCCAGAAGACCGTCTCGCGCAGCCGCCAGACGGTGTTCTCGCCGCGGAACCAGTTGCGCCGCCAACGCGCCTGGGCGAAGACCTCGGGGGCGCTCTTGACCCGCGCGCCGACGCGGAAGTCGAACCGGCTGGCGCGGCGTCCGGGAGGCCGGTAGCCCAGCCCGGCGAGCCACTTCTCCTCGGTCTCGAGACCGAACACCGAGGAGCGGATGGCGAAGCCCTCCCGGCGGTCCTGGATCACCTCGTCCTCGTCGTCGCGGCCGAGGAAGAGGTTGACCTGGCGCTCGAGGTTGGGCAGGTCATAGCGCAGGTGCAGGCGGATCTTGGGGTCGAAGCCTTCGAACTCGGTGTAGAGGCCCGACACCTCCACGCGGCCCGAGACCCGGCGGGCGCTGGTCACGTCCGGCTCGCCGCCGAGCAGGCCGTCGAACCACAGGGTGGCGCTGCAGAAGGTCTCCTCGAGCTGGCGGCGGGCGCTGTCGAGCAGGGCTTCTTCGGTCGCCGAGCCGGTGCGGCAGAGGTCCCGCAGGCGAACCGGCGAAGGCTCGGCCTTCGGCTCGGGTGCCTGCGCCGCCGACGGGGCGGTCGGCTCATCCGGCGCGGGCTCGGCCGCAGGGGCGACCGTCGGGGGGGTCGAGGGGGTGAGGAGGATCTCTTCATGGGCGCCCGTGGCGGGAGCGGGCCGGCCCGCACAGGCCACGAGCGGGCCGAGCACCAGGAGCAACCCCAGCACCGGCCCGCCGCTTGGATGTCGTGACGGCATGCACAGATCCTAAGGGATCTTGGCACGCCCTGCTCGCCGGCGTCTCAGTGGTGACCGTGGTGACCCTTACCAGCCGGCGCCCCGCCCATCCCCGGGCACGCTGCGACGTTGGCCGCCAGCTCCTGGCGCTGCTCGGGAGTCAGCAGCTCGTAGATCGCGTGGAGGGCCCCGACGTGCCCGGAGATCGCCTCGGCCATGGCATTGGCCAGAGCCTGGGCCTGGGCGCGGGCGGCCTCCTCGGTGTAGCTGTCGGAGAGGACGAGGTCGTGGAGGGCCTTCTTGGCCGCCTCCACCGCCGTGCGCTGGGTCTCGTGGGCCTCGTGCTGGGCCTCGAAGAGAGCGTGGATCTCGGTGCGCTGGGCCTCGGTCAGGTCGAGGTCACGCAGCATGTGGTGGGGGCCGCCGCAGGGGCCGGCCATCGGGCAGCCGCCGTGGGGGCAGCCGTGGCCGCCGCCTGCATGGCCACCGCCCGGACCGGCCTGGGCGAGGGCGAGGAAGGCGAGCGGCAGGGCGAGACCGGCGACGATCGCCAGGGTGTACCAGAATCTCTTGGGGCTCTTCATGGTGATCTCCTTTCGAGAGCTTCATCCGTTCGAGAGCATCATCCCCCGGCCGCGGGCAAAACCGCGTCAACCGCGAGCAAATCGAGGTAAAGGTTGGTAAAGGCCCCCCTCGGGCCGGCGCCGGCCACGCTTCCGGCCGCTATCATCCCTGGCCATGAGGGTCCTGCTGGTCGACGACGACACCGAGCTTTCCGCCCTGCTCTGTGAGTACCTGGAGCAGGACGGCTTCGCGCCCACGGCGGTGGCCGACGGCGAGCGCGGCGTCACCGAGGCCCTCTCCGGCCGCTACGACATCGTGGTGCTCGACGTGATGATGCCCAAGGTCAACGGGGTCGAGGCCCTGCGGCGCATCCGCCAGCAGAGCCGGGTGCCGGTCTTGATGCTCACTGCCAAGGGCAGCGACGTCGATCGCATCGTCGGCCTCGAGCTGGGGGCGGACGACTACGTCCCCAAGCCCTGCACTCCTCGCGAGCTGGCCGCCCGGCTGCGCGCCATCCTGCGCCGCACCCGCCCCGAAGGCCCCCTGGCGGCCCCGCTCGAGGTCGGCCGCCTCACCCTCTGGCCCGAGCGCCGCAGCGCCACCTGGGACGGCCGGCCCCTGGAGCTGACCAGCACCGAGCTCAACCTGCTGCTGGTGCTCGCCCGCCAGGCCGGGCAGGTGGTGAGCAAGGCCGAGCTGTCCGAAGAGGGGCTGGGCCGCCCCCTCGCCCGCTTCGACCGCGCCATCGACGTCCACGTCAGCAGCCTGCGCGGCAAGCTGGGCCGGCTGGCCGACGGCCGCTCCTGCATCCAGACCGTGCGCGGCATCGGCTACCAGCTGGTCCGGGAGTGAGTCACCATGGGACGCCTGTTCTGGAAGTTCTTCCTGGTCTTCTGGCTGGTTCTGGTGGCGAGCGGCTCGGCGGTCGGCTTCTTCTTCTGGCGCCAGATCCACGGCCTGCCGGCGGAGGGGCCGCGCCCGGTGATCACCATTACACCTCTCGAGACCCCCTCTGCCGGGTCACCCTCGCCGGAGCTTCTCCACCGCCACCGGCGCCGCGGGCCGCCGTCGCCGTGGTGGCCGCTCAGTCTGGCCTTCGGCGCCAGCCTGGCCTCGAGCGCGCTGCTCGCCTGGTACCTCTCGAAGCCGATCCGCTCCCTCTCCTGGGCCTTCGACTCGGTGGCCCGAGGGCGCCTCGACACCCGCGTGGCGCCGCGCATGGGCCGGCGCCGCGACGAGATCGCGGACCTGGGGCTGGGCTTCGACCGCATGACCGGCCAGCTCGAGGTGCTGATCGACGGCCAGCGGCGGCTCCTGCACGACGTCTCCCACGAGCTGCGCTCGCCGCTCGCCCGGCTCCAGGCAGCGATCGGCCTCGCCCGCCAGAGCCCAACCCATCGCGACCCGGCGAAGCTCGAGACCTCCCTCGACCGCATCGAGCGCGAGGCGGTGCGGCTCGACGAGCTGGTCGGTGAGCTGCTGACCCTCTCCCATCTCGAGGCCGCCACCGGCGGCGGCCCCCGCCAGGCCCTCGACCTGATCGAGCTGGTGGCCTCGATCGCCGACGACGCCCGCTTCGAGGCCGAGGCCGCCGGCCGCGAGGTGCGCTTCTCCGGCACCGGCGAGGTGGTCGCCGAGGTCGAGGCCGAACCCCTGCACCGGGCCTTCGAGAACGTGCTGCGCAACGCCGTGAAGTTCACCGCCCCTGGCACCGTGGTGGAGGTGGAGGCGGCCGTCTCGGCGGAAGGAGACCGCTTCGTGGTGAGGGTGGCGGACCGCGGCCCCGGCGTGCCCGAGGCCGACCTCGAGCGGATCTTCGAGCCCTTCTATCGCGGTGACAACGGTGCCGGGGCGAGCGGCACCGGCCTCGGCCTGGCCATCGCCCGCCGCGCCGTCGAGCTGCACGGCGGCACGATCCGGGCGGCGAACCGCGAGGGGGGCGGGCTGGTGATGGAGCTCCGGCTGCCGCTGCGGACAGCCGCCTAGCCGCCCAGAAACCAGCTCTGCCAACCGCTGTCGCGGGCGAGAGCGCCCAACACGTGGTGGCCGCGGACGCTGCCTCCCTTGGCGTTGACCCGCGGGCTGGCGACGGCGATGCCGGCGCGGCCCGGGGCCACGGCGGCGATCACCCCCGAAACCCCGCTCTTGGCCGGTAGGCCGGTCGCCAGCAGGTGGGCGCCGGACTCGTCGTACATGCCGCAGGTGGCCATCAACGAGATCACACACCCCACGGTGCGCCGGGAGAGCAGGGGCGGCACTCCCCCGGGGGCCCCGGGCACCGCCCCGCCGCCGGCCAGCACGGCGCCGAGCCGGGAGACCTGGGCCACACCGGCCTCGAAGGAGCAGAGGGTGAAATAAGCCTCGAGGATCTCGTCCACCGGCCCGGCGAGGATGCCGGCTCCCTTCAAGTACCAGGCGATGGCGCGGTTGCGGTCGCCGGTGGTGCGTTCCGAGGCCAGCACCCGGGTGTTGACCGGCAGCCGCTCGCCGTACAGGCGCTCGGTCCAGCCCTCGAGCCAACCGAGCTTGTCGACCAAACCGCCGGGGATCAGCGAGCAGAGGGCGATGGCCCCGGCGTTGACCAGGGGGTTGGCGGGCCGGGCATCGGTCTCGAGGCGGGCGATCGAGGCGAAAGAGGCCCCGGAGGGCTCGGCGCCGACCAGGGAGAACACCCGCTGCTCGCCGATCTCCTCGAGCAGACCGGCGAGCAACACCAGCTTGGCCGAGCTCTGGAGGGTGAAGCGATGATGGAGGGCGTCACCGGCGGCGAGCAGGGTGCCGTCCACCAGGGTGACGGCGGCGCTGGTCTGCTCCACGTCCACCTGGGCCAGCTCGGGGATGTAGGCTGCCGGAGCCCCCTCCACCAGGGCCCGGGAGGCCTCGACCGCCTCCCGCAGCACGCGGCCCAGGTGCTCGGTGTCGGTCGAAGAGAACGGCGCTGCCTGCGGGGCTCTCACGGCGGGGGATCCTATGACAGGCGGGGGTGAGGGGCCCCCGAGCTAAGATCCCGCCATGCAAGCCGTCGCTGCCGCCGCGATCAGCCTGGCTGTGGGCGTCTTGATCTTCGGCCTCAAGTGGCTGGCCTGGCGGCTCACCGGCTCGGTGGCCCTGTACTCGGACGCCCTCGAGTCGGTGGTCAACGTGGTCGCCGCCGGGGCGGCCACCGTGGCCCTGGCGGTGGCCCGTCGGCCGGCGGATGCCAACCACGCCTTCGGCCACACCAAGGCGGAGTACTTCTCCGCCGTGCTCGAAGGGGTGCTGGTGCTGGTGGCCGCGGCGGCGATCGTCCGCGAAGGGGTCTCCCGGCTGGCGGCACCCCTGCCGCTCGCGAGCCTGGAAGCCGGTGTGGCGGTCTCCCTCCTCGCCACCCTGGCCAACGGCGGCCTGGCCTGGGGGCTGTGGCGGATGGGCAAGCGGCGGCGCTCGCCGGCCCTGCGCGCCGACGCCATCCACATCGCCACCGACGTGGTCACCACGGTCGGCGTGCTCGCCGGCATCGGCCTCGCCTGGGCCACCGGCTGGTGGCTCCTCGACCCCCTGATCGCGCTGGCCGTGGCCGTCAACGTGCTGGTGGCGGGGTGGCGCCTGGTGCGCGAGTCCCTGGGCGGGTTGATGGACGAGGGCCTGCCGGCGGATGAAATGGCGCGCCTGCGGGAGGTGATCGACCGGCCACGCTCGGGGGTGCTCGAGGCCCACGACCTGCGCACCCGGCGCGCCGGCCCCCTGGCCTTCGTCCAGCTCCACCTGGTGGTCGAGGGCGGCATGACCGTCGAAGCCGCCCACGAGGTCTGCGACGGCATCGAAGGGGAGTTGCGCGAGGCCCTCCCCGGGGCCGAGGTGACCATCCACGTCGAGCCCGAGACCGAAGCCCAGCGCCCCGGCTTCCGGCTGGGAGCCCCGGCCGACGCTGGCCGCGAGAGCGCCCCGCCGTGAGCACTGTCCGCGGCCGCTGGGCGCCCACTCCCTCGGGGCTGCTGCACGTGGGCAACGCCGCCGCCGCCCTGGCCGCCTGGCTCTCCTGCCGGGCCCAGGGCGGCACCTTCCTCTGGCGCATCGAAGACCTCGACCCGCCGCGGGTGGTGCCCGGCGCCGCCGAGGCGGCCCTCGCCGACCTCGCCTGGCTCGGCCTCGACTGGGACGAGGGCCCGGACGCGGGGCCCTTCGCCCCCTACCGCCAGTCTCAACGCTCGGCCTGCTACGAAAACGCCCTCGACCGCCTCGCCGCGGCCGGCCGCCTCTTCCCCTGCCGGCTCTCCCGTGCCGACCTGGCGGCCATCGCCACGGCCCCCCACGGCCCGGGAGGCGACGGCCCTCCCTACCCGGCCTCTCTGCGGCCTCGCGAGCTGCCCGACGACTGGCTGGCCCGCGTCCGAGCCGGCGAGCTGGGGGCGGCCTCGTTGCGCTTCCAGGTGGCCCCCGGAGCCCTCACCTTCGAAGATCGGGTGTGGGGCCGGCGGACCGAGAGGGTGGGCGAGGCCGTGGGTGACTTCGTGCTCCGGCGCCGAGACGGGCTCTGGGCCTATCAGCTGGCGGTGGTGGTGGACGACCTCGCGATGGGCGTCACCGAGGTGGTGCGCGGGCGGGACCTGCTCGGCTCGACGGCACGCCAGATCCAGCTGATCGAGGCTCTCGGGGGCGAGCGGCCCGTCTACGCCCACCTGCCCCTGGTGGTCAACGCCGGCGGCGAGAAGCTCTCCAAACGGGACGCCGCCCTCACCCTCGCCTCCCTGCGCCAGGCCGGAGTCTCCCCGCAGCGCCTCACCGGCTACCTCGCCTTCGCCCTCGGCCTGCTCGACGCCCCCGAGCCCTGCCACCCCGCCGAGCTGGTGGCGAGCTTCAGCTGGAAGAGAGTCAAGCGCGAGGATCACCGGCTGCCCGGCGACCTGGCGACGAAGCTGGGGTGAGCCTCACCCCTGCCACTCTCCCGACCCACCCTGGCCTCCCGCCCGGGAGAGGGGTCCGGATAAGGAGAGAAGCCTGTCGTTGTCGTTCCCGCGAAAGCGAGAATGACGACGGCAGGGCAAGCCGACTCGGCCAGATGACTTCCCCTCCGGCCTCCCCCTCTCCTGGGCGTGGAGGTCGGGCGGGCCGGGAGAGGGGGAACGAGGGGGTGAGGGTGGCGGGCCTGAAACCGTTTTCACGTAGAGAACGTCCAAGAGGAGTCCTCGGGAGGGCCTCTCCCCACCCGCCCTCCCCCTTCAAGGAGAAAGAACCACCATGGGCGTTCTGGAAGTCGACGTCATCAAGAGCTTCGCCCGGAGTGCCGACCTCGGCAACTCCGTTTGGTACATGGGCCATCTGCTCACCTTCCTCGCCACCGGCGAGGACACCAACTGGCACTTCACCCTGATCGAGGCCCGCGCCGTGCGCGGCGGCGAGCCTCCGCCGCACATCCACCACCTGGAGGACGAGCTCTACTTCGTGCTCGAAGGCGAGGTCACCTTCTTCGTCGGCGAGGAGACCTACGAGGCCGGTCCGGGCTCGACGGTGTTCCTGCCGCGGGGGGTGCCGCATTGGTTCACGCTCAACAGCGAGACGGCGCGGACCCTGATCCTGCTCACCCCGGCGGGGCTCGAAGGCTACTTCCGGGCCCTCGCCGAGCCGGCGCGGGCTCTCACCCTGCCGCCACCGCCCGAGAAGCCGTACGACCTGGCCGAGGTGGCGACCGTGGCGGAGCGCTACGGGGTGCAGTTCCTGGCGGGAGGGCGCTAGAGCCCCGCCACCAGGGCCGCCAGGCGGTCGAGACCACGCTCCACCTCCTCCAGGCTCGGCCCGAAGGAGAGGCGGACGTGGCTGTGGAAGCGCGACAGGCTGCGCGAGCGCCGGCGGCCCGGGTTGACGTCGAAGAACACCCCCGGTACGCAGATCACCTTGCGCTCCAGGGCGGCGCGGAAGAAGGCCATGCCGTCCGAGAGGGGGCCGGGCAGGTCTTCGAGCGAGGCCCAGAGGTAGAAGGTGCCTTCCGGTTGGCGGTCGATGCGCAGCCCCATGTCGCGGGCCCGGTCGATCATCAGGCGGCGCTTGGTGGCGAAGCGCTCGGCGATGGCGCGCGTCTCGGCGACCACCTCGTCGGCATCGAGCAGGGGCACGGCCGCCCGTTGCAGGGGCCGCGAGCCGCCGCCGTCCAAGAAGGAGCCGGCGCTGCCCAGGGCGTCGATCACCGACTTCGGCCCCACCGTCCAGCACACCCGCCAGCCCGGGTAGCGCCAGTTCTTGGTCAGGCCGTCGAAGATCACCACCGGGTCGCGGTCGACGTCCTCGACGTAGCGGGCGGCGGAGACGATCGGGCCGGGCTCATCCGGCGCCAAGCGCCAGCAGTAGTGGGAGTAGAACTCGTCGAGCAGCAGGGAACAGTCGAGCCGCCGGGCGGTGTCCACCCAGGCCGCCAGCTCCGAGCCGGAGATCAGCCGCCCCGTGGGGTTGGCCGGGTTCGAGAGCAGGATCGCCCCCAGGCCCCGCCCCATCACCTCCCGCTCGAGGTTCGCCACCGAGAACTCGTAGCCCCGCTCGCGGTCGAGCAGGATGGGAATGGGCGAGAACAGCCGGAAGATGTCCAGCAGCTCCTCGTAGGCCGTGTAGTCGGGCAGGAAGTGGCCCAGGTTGACGTTGCCCAGCACCGCCGCGGCCCGGGTCAGGGCAGAGCGACCGCCACCCGAGATGGCGACGTTCTCAGCCGTGTACTGCGACGGCATGCCGCGCCGGAAGAGGCGGTTGTAGAGGGCCGCCACGGCCTCGCGCAGCTCGGGGAGGCCGGCAACGGGGGCATAGTCGTGGTCGGTGGGGTCGATCGCCACCGAGGTGCGGCGCTGGGGGGCGCCGGGCAGGGGCCCGGTCTCGGGCTGGCCCTGGCCGAGGTTGGACCAGTCGGGAGCGCCGAGGTCGAAGCCCCGCTCGCGGGCCTGGGCGGTGACGTAGATGACGCCGGTGCGGGGCACCTGGCGGAAGGCGGAGATGGTGGTGGTCGGCTCGATGGCCAGCTCGGTTCGCATGCGTCCTCATCCCGGGCGGCAGGCCCGTATGTAGATCTATGCACCTCGGCTCGGCGGGCGGGACGGTTCCCTTCCGGCGGCGGCTCCGGTAGCCTATCGACTGACCTTTGACCCTCCCCGCCCGGGGCTCGCTCGGGCGCTCGAGAAAGGGACCCCCCGTGACTGCCCTCGCTACCTCGCTCGCCCTCGCCGAGCCTCAGGCCTCCCCCCGCGCCCTCGGCACCATGGTCTCCGGCCTGGTCGGCTCGGAGATCCTGCGCATCGCCGGGGAGGTCCGCGCCCTGCGGGAGGCCGGCAAGCCCGTCCTCGACCTGACCGTCGGCGACTTCTCCCCCGCCCAGTTCCGCATCCCCAAGGACCTCGAGGACGGCATCGCCCGGGCCCTGGCCGCCGGCCAGACCAACTACCCCCCGTCGGACGGTTTGAAGGAGCTGCGCGAGGCAGTGCGGCAGTTCTACGGCGAGGTGTTGAACCTGGACTACCCGCTCGAGGGGGTGCTGATCTCGGGCGGCGCCCGGCCGCTGATCTACGGCACCTACCTGACCGTCCTCGACCCGGGCGACGTGGTGGTCTACCCCACCCCCTCCTGGAACAACAACCACTACACCCACCTGGCGGGCGCCCGCGGCATCGCCGTACCCACCCGGCCGGAGAACGGCTTCCTGCCCACCGCCCAAGAGCTGGCGCCGCACCTCGCCGAGGCCCGGCTGCTGGCGCTCAACAGCCCGCTCAACCCGGCCGGCAGCGGCTTCCGGCGCGAGCAGCTGGCGGCCATCTCCCAGCTGGTGGTGGATGAGAACCGCCGCCGTGGCCCCGGAGCGCGACCCCTCTTCTTGCTCTACGACCAGATCTACTGGCTGATCGCCGCCGACGCCGCGCCCCACGAGACGCCGGTGGACCTGGTGCCCGAGGTGGCCCCCTACACGGTGTTCATCGATGGCATCAGCAAGGCCTTCGCGGCCACCGGCCTGCGGGTGGGCTGGGCCGTGGGGCCGCCCTACCTGATCTCACGGATGCGCGACCTGATCGGCCACGTCGGCGCCTGGGCTCCCAAGCCCGAGCAGGTGGCCACCGCCGAGATCCTGCATGACACCTCGCGGGTCCGGGTCCTGACCGGCGCCATCCGCGACGCCATCGACGCCCGCCTGGCCGAGCTCCACCGCGGCCTGACGCGGCTGGCGGCGCGGGGCCTGCCCCTCTCCCACTTGCCGCCGGTGGGGGCCCTCTACCTCTCGGCTCGCTTCGACCTGATCGCCCAGCTGGGGGACAACCGCGCCATCCGCAAGCTGCTGCTCGATGAGGCGGGCTTCGCTATCGTGCCCTTCCACGCCTTCGGCTCGGACGCCGACAACGGCTGGTTCCGGCTCTCGGTGGGCGCGATCGGCGTCGATGAGATCGCGCCCGCCATCGAGCGCGTGGGGCAGGTGCTCGCCGCCCGTGCCTGAGCTCCCCTCGCCCCCGCCGGAGCTCGCGGCTGCCCGACGGCAGGCCCGGCGCTGGCGGGGCCTGGCCATCCTCTTTCTCGGCACCACCCTCGTCGCCGCGGGCCTCGCCGCCTGGCTCGCCAGCCTCTCTCCCGAGGTGCCAGCCATTTCGGGAACCGAGGTGCCAGGCACTTCGGGGGCCACACCACCACCTCCTCCTCCCCCCGAGCTGCGCCTCGAGCCGGCGGCCTTCACGGACCTGCCCGGCTGGGCCGAGGAGCGCCTGAGTGAGGCCTGGCCGGCCCTCTTGGCGAGCTGCGGCGTGCTCCGCCGCCAGCCGGCCGCGGCCCCCCTGGGGCCGGACGGGATGGCGGGCCGGGCGGGGGATTGGCGGGCCTTCTGCGACGGCGCCGCCAGCTTCGCCGGCGCCGGGGAGCCGGCCCGGCGGGCCTTCGTCGAGAGCCAGCTGGTTCCCTGGCGAGCCAGCGACCGGGGCAAGGCCGAGGGCCTGCTGACCGGCTACTACGAGCCCACCTTACGGGGCCGCCTGCAGCGCGGCGGCGCCTTCACCACCCCGCTCTACCTGCGCCCGCGGGACATGGTGAGCGCCGACCTGGGCAAGTTCCGCCCGGACCTCGAAGGCCGCAAGATCACCGGCCGCCTCTCCGAGGGAGAGCTGCTGCCCTACTGGGACCGCAAGGCGATCGACAGCGGCGCCCTCGCCCGGCGCGGCCTCGAGCTGGTGTGGGTGGATGACCCGGTGGACGCCTTCTTCCTCCACATCCAGGGCTCGGGGAGGGTGGAGCTACCGGGCGGCCGGGTGATGCGGGTGGGCTACGCCGGACAGAACGGCCATGCCTACGTGGCCGTGGGCAAGGTGCTGATCGAGAAGGGGGCGCTGACCCGCGAGACGGTCTCCATGCAGACCATCCGCCGCTGGCTCGAAGAGCACCCGGCCGAAGCCGCCGCCCTGCTGCACGAGAACCCCTCCTACGTCTTCTTCCGGCGCCTCACCGAGGCCGGCCCGGTGGGCGCCCAGGGCGTGGTGCTCACCCCCGGCCGCTCCCTCGCCGTGGACCGCCGCTTCCAGGCCCTGGGCGTGCCCGTCTGGCTCGACGGCCACCACCCCGACCCGGACCCCACCCAGCCCGACCGCCCCTTACGCCGCCTAGTGATCGCCCAAGACACCGGCGGCGCCATCGAAGGCCCCCTACGCGGCGACCTCTTCTGGGGCCCAGGCGAAGAAGCCGCCGAGATCGCCGGCCGCATGAAGCACCCGGCGCGGCTGTGGCTGCTGCTGCCCAAGGCGGTGACGCCGCCAGCCAGCTCCGTGCCAACTCCTTGATTCCAAACGCCTCCGAAATGGCTGGCACCTCGGGGGAGACTCAGGGGCGAGCCGGTGTCCGCGCCTCGATCACCTTCCTCAACCACGCCGAGAAGCCGGCCGGCGGATGGGCCTCTGGGTGAGAGCGATAGAGGGCCGCCGCCCGGCGCGTTGCCTCGAGCTGCCGGATCTCGACCAGCACCTGGGGGAAGCGCCGGGCCTGCTCGAGCGACGAGGCGAAGAGCAGCCGAGCCGGGTCCACCCGGCCCAGGGCTACGGCGGTGTCCACCCGCCGGCGGCAGCGGCAAGCGTTGGCCGGGTTGGCCAATCCACAGCGGGCCATCATGAAGTCCGTGATGCTGGTCCGGGCCCGCGACAGCCGCTTGCGGAAGGCGGCCGGGGAGATCTCCAGCACCTCCGCCCCTTCCCGGTGGTCCAGCTCGACGATCTCGCCCACGATGTACGCCAAGCGGTGGGGGCGATCCAGGCACGCCAGCATGGCCAGCGTGCAGCCGATCTTGGTCTCCTCCAGCAGCAGCGCCTGCTCCGCCTCGGGGCGCTCGGTGGGCGGTCGGTCCGACAACCCGCGGCCGAGGTCCTCCCCGAACTCGTCGAAGCTCATCGTCTGCTGCTCCAGGCGCCCCTTGCGGCGCAGGGTGAGCAGGGTGTTACAGGCGATGCGATAGGCCCAGGTGCGGAAGCTGCTGTCGCCCCGGAAGCTCGACAGCCCCGTGACGAGGCGGATCAGGATCTCCTGCGTGGCGTCCTCGGCGTCCTGGGGGTGCCAGAGGAAGCGCAGGGCCACGACGTGCAGGTCCTTCTGGACGGCGTGGACCACCGCTTCGAGGGCGTCCCGGTCGCCAGCGACAGCCTTGGCCACCTCGGCTTCCAGGCTCGGGGCCGGGCTCTCGGTGTCACGCATGGCCTTCGAGGATCCCCTTGAGCTTCACCAGCTCCTCCGCCAGCGTCCGGGACTGAGCTTCCAAGGCTCCTTCGAGCAGCTCCAGGGGCACCGGCGGTGGGGTGAGCACGAAGCTGAACAGGCAGCGATCCTCCGCCAAGTCCACCAGCCTCGAGAAGGCCGAGGCCACGCTGCCGTCCGGGAAGGTCATCCGCCAGTCGATGGTCCCTCGCTCGGTCGAGGCCTCGACCTCGAGGCCCACTCGCACCTCGCCGTTGGGAGTGCGCATCAGGGCCTCTCCGGATCCCGCGAAGGCAAACGCATGAGTCCAGCGCGGCAGCTGGACGGGATCGGCGATGAGCTCGAAGGCCCGGCCCCGGGGCACGGCCAGCTCTACGGTCTGCACGTCGAAGGTCTTCACGACGGATCTCCTCTCGAGTCGCGAGCCGAGGGGATCTCGGCCCTTCGGGAGGGTTGGACTTCGCGCGGATCCCTGGTGTGACCGCGCCTCAACTCTCTCGCTTACCACAGAACAGACCGACTGATGACAGGATCTCCCCATGACCCAACCACCGATCGGCTCCCTCGCCTGGGCACGGCGCGGCGGCGGGCGGCTCGGCTTCGGCGAGCGGCTCGCCTTTGCCGGCGCGACGATCCGCCAGGCCCTCGGCTACGACGCGGGGCGCCTGCTGCGCCGCCTCGGCCTGGGCAGCCGCCGCCAGGTCGCCCTGGCGCTCGCCGAAGTACCGCTGCCCGCCACGGCCGATGCCCGGGCCGCCGCGGCCCTCTGCGAGGAGGTCTCCTCCCCCGCCCTCGCCAACCACTGCCACCGCACCTACCTCTGGGGCGCGCTGCTCGCCGCCCGCGACGGCGTCTCCTTCGACCCCGAGCTGTTCTGGGTGGCGAGCCTGCTCCACGACCTCGGCCTCACCGAACGGTTCGAGCCCCGGGCACCCACCGTCTGCTTCGCCTTCGCGGGTGGGGAGGAGGCCGAGCGCTTCGTCCTCGGCCTCGGGTGGGCGCCGCCGCGCGCCGAGCGGGTGGCGGAAGCGATCTGCCGCCACCTCAACCCGCGGGTCACCGTCGAGGAAGGACCCGAGGCGCACCTGCTGCGCCAGGGCTCCGGGCTCGACATCGCCGGCCTGCGCCTCGGTGAGATCGCCGCCCCCACCCGGGCCGAGGTCCTCGAGCGCCATCCGCGGCTGGGGCTCAAGGCCGAGGTGGCGGAGACCCTGGTGGAGGACACTCGCCGGCGCCCCCACACCCGCCTCGCCACCCTGTGCAGCTTAGGGTTCGCCGGGAGGGTGCGCCGCGCGCCTTTTCCAGATTGAGTGGAGAAGCACCCCGGCCAGGGCGAGGTAGCTCGCGGCGCGCATCAACGGCCGGTCGAGCGCCGGATCGCTCGACTCGAGAAAGAACGAACCGGCCAGTAGGGCCGGGCCGACCAGCAGGAACAGGCTCGCCAGAACCTGCACTCGCCGCGGCGTCCGCCCCGTGGGGCGCTCGAGGTAGCAGCCGAGCCCGAGGTTCAGCAGCGACGACCAGAGCAGGCAGAAGTGCGAGGACCGATAGAGCATGCGCGGCCCGTCCGCCATGCCGGCGAGGTGACCGTGGGCCCAGTGCATGACCTGCCCGGTGAGGAGAAAGGCCAGGACGCCGAGCACCCCCCACGACGAGGTGTGCCTTGCGCAGAGGGTTCACGCGTGAGCGGGCCAACAAGCCAAGGACGGACTAGGTCGAGGTCAAGCCCTTCGCTCGTCGGCAAGGTAGACCGAGAGCCGCCGGAGCAGGCCCGCGTGGCGTTCGCGCGAAACGGAACCGAGAACGCCGAGGAAGTGATCGGCTGGCAGGACGGTCAGGAAACCCAGGCGGATGAGCGAAGCAGCCTTGAGACCACTCTCGCTGAAATCTGGATGAGACGGCTCGATGACCTCGTCGAAGCCGACCACCTGCTGATGGAGTTGGGTGCTGACGCCGCAAATGAGCCAGTCGCCAAAGGGAGGCATCCGCCGCAGGAGGATCGCCGGGCGAGGTTTGGTGCGCCCATCGGCCTGCGGCAGCGGCGTGAGCGCGACATCACCCTCGGTCATTGCGGCTTGAGGTCCGCCGCGGTGTAGTCGGGCTCGTCGTCACCGTAGGCCCGGGCGATGCCCTGAACTCCCAGGGCAGCCCACTCAGAACGCTCGGCATCGGGGGCAAAGACAGTCACCATGAGCGGAGCATCGACTGACAAGTCGAACGGCTCATCGAGGACGATGCGCTCGCCGTCGTAGTGTGCCTTGAGCATCGCGGTTGGCATGGAAGGACATTACTCCGAGATCCGAGTCAGGGCAAGCTTCAGAAGCGCCCGCCCTCACCGCCCCCCAACCGCCAGCCGGAACGCCGCCATCTCCTCGCTGTTGCGCACCAGCAGCAGGTCACCCACCAGCACCGGGTGGTTCCAGGTCTTGCCCTGGATGGCCGGGACGCGGGCGATCTCGGTGAAGCCCTCGGGGCTGGCCTTGACCAGGGCCACGTCCCCGTCTTCGGCCTGGACCAGGATCAGGTCCTGCTCGGGCAAGAGAAGCATCTGGCCATGGCCGTAGCGGCCCCCTTTCCACTTGCGCTGGCCGTCGGCCAAGTCGATCGCGGAGAGGATGCGGCCGTCGAAGCCGTAGGCATGGCCGCGGTGCACCACCAGGTCGTTGAAGTAGGGCTTCAGGCCCATCGTCGTCCAGCGCTCTTCGGCTCTCCAGCCGGCCCCGTCGTGGGCGAGGGCCACCCGGCGGGTGCCGGTGCCGCCGGCGGAGTCGGAGCTGGCGAGGAGCACGTCCCCCTCCGGCGTCAACGCGGGCTGGATCAGGCTCGCTCCGGCCCACTCGTACTGCCACAGCAGCTTGCCGTCGGCCGGGGCAAAGCTCGCCAGACCCTCGCCGCTCCTCATCAGGATCTGGGGGACTCCCCCCAGGCGGACCAGTTGGGGCGAGCTGTAGCCCCCCTTGCCGGTCGAGCCGAGCCAGCGGACTTCACCGCTCGCCAGGTCGTAGGCGGCCAGCCGGCCGCCCGTCGGCACGACCGCCAGGTCGCCGACCACCAGGGGCGAGCCCGAGAAGCCCCAATACGGCGTGGCCGCGCCGGTGTCGGCCGCGGCGTTGCGGGTCCAGACCACGGCGCCGGTGTCGGCGTCGAGGGCATTGGCGATGCCCGTGCCCCCCAGGGTGTAGACCCGCCCGGCGTGGAGGGTGGGCGTGGCCCGGGGCCCGGCACCGGCGTTGGCTTCCCAGAAGCGGGCGGCGTCGCGGTGGACCCAGATCGGCTCGCCGGTGGTGGCGTTGTAGCAGGTGACCAGCTCCTCTTCGCCGCGCTGCTCTTGGGTGTAGATCCGGTCGCCGCGGACGGCGAAGGAAGACCACGCCGGCCCGACCGGGCGACGCCACAGCTCGCGCGGAGGCGAAGCGACCCAGTCGGGATCGATGCGCACGCCGCGGACGATGCCGTCGCGAGAGGGGCCGCGGAAGCCCGGCCACTCGCCGTCGGAGGCCGGAGCCGCCAGGTTGAGGGCCAAGGTGGCAGGTCCGTCAGCGGCCGTCGCTGCCACGGGTTCTGTCAAAGGAGCGGCTGGACTGGGCTCAACCGCCGCTCTTTCCGCAGCCACAGGCTCGGTGGGGCTGGTTGCACCGGAGGTCGGGTTGACCGGCGGCGCCGGCTCCGGAGCGTCCTCAGCCTCCTCCGTCGCCGAGGTGGTAGTGGCGCTGGGCACGATGGCCGGAGTCCCTTCACCCGCAGAAGCCGGCGCGGCCTCGACCGGAGCGGCCGTGGGCGCCGGGCTCGCAGGAGGCGCAACGGGCTCCAGCTTTCCTTGGGCCAGTAGGCGCTCCTCGGCGCTCGGCGTCCAGCGCCAGCCGAATTGAGGATCTCCTCCGCCCATCACACCGTCGGAGCGGAACAGCGTCCACAAGCCGCAGCCGATCAGGATGGCGACGGCCAGCACCAGCCGCCGAGGGCCCGGCGTCAGCCGGCGGCCGGCCGCCGCGCCGATCACCAGGGCCAGGCACAGGGTCGGCAGGACGTAGAAGTAGAACATCTTCCCCATGCCGGCCCCGGACACGGAGGGGTCGAGGAGGCGGTAGGTGCCGATCACGGCGAGGACGGCGAGCAGGATGGCGCCCCAGCGCTCCAGGTGGGGGGCCCGGCTGAAGAAGGCCCACCACACCAGCACCCCGAGGGTGCCGAGGCCCACGCCACCGATGAAAGCCCACATGCCGAGAGACGTACCGGAGGCCAGCCGCGCCAGCCCCAGCCAGGTGAACCACTGCAAGGCGACGATCAACACACCGGGCCACAGCCGCAGCGGCCGCCGGCCCGTCGAGGAGACGGTCTGTGAGGTTGTCATGCCGACTAGACGCCGGAGGGGGGTGGAGTGTTTCACCCCAGCCGGCCTACTCCAGGCGGTTGAGGTCCACTTCCAGCTTGGCCGCGCGGAGCTCTCGCGCCACTCGCAGCTTCCAGGCTCCCTCTCGATCGAAGCGCACGTACTCCACGCCTGAGTAGTCGGAAGGCAGCTCGATGCCCTCGGTGTAGAGGACGACGACCCGGCCCCGGCCCAAGACCCCGATGAAGAAGCCGAGCTCCAGGATGACGTTCTGCCGCGCCCGAGGCCGCATCTCCTGAGGCTCCTTGACGCAGGCGCCGATGTCGTCCGGAGTGAGGATCACGAGGGCGGCGCCGGCGAAAGAGCGCTGTTCCAGCTTCTCGATGATCGTCCTGCCCTTCGAGGGCTCTTCGAAGAGGACCACCGGCTTCAGACCCAGTCGCTCGATCAGGCGGGCAGCCTCGTGGAGCACGGCGTGGTCATGGCCGTGGACGACGAAGACGGACTGGCTGGGCCTGTTCTCCGGCTCGGACCCATGCTCCTGGGTTCCTTCGTTGCCTTGCCCATCCGAGGCGTTGCCGCCCGTTCCGGCCGGCAGCTGCCCGGAGCCGGCCCCGGCCTTCCGGGGGAGAGCTCGCGCGGCGACGACGGCACCCAGGATCTGCTGAGCGAAGCCCTTGTAGAAGGTTTGCGTGAAGCGGCTCTCGATCGCTGGAAGCAAGTGCGCTGCCGTGGGCCCCAGCTCGCGAATCACCCCGATCGATCGGAGACGCCAAGCCGAGTAGTCGTGATAGCGCTTGTGCCGCGAGAAGCTGCCTACCGTGAGCAACTCCTCACCCACACGGACCAGGTCGTCCAGCTCCTCGTCGATCGAACCACGAGGCCGATCGAGAGCGTTGGGAGGCGCCACCACTGCCCCCTGGCCCGGCTCGAGGCTCTGCCGGGCCTTCAGGAACGCCGCCTGCTGGTCGGCCGTGAGCTGAGACCAGCGGCGGGTCTGCTCTTCCGGCGTCTGCTTGTAGAAGTCGGTGACAAACGCTCGCCAGTCGGACATCTGCGCCTCTCGCTCGCCAGAGACCTTCCTAGTGGCCACGATGACAGGGACTCGACTCCCTTGGATACGGTCGGTTGAGGGATCCTACCTCAGTGGTCTTGGGGACCCGGACCCCCCGGAGAGATCTCGATCGGTTCCCCCCAAGAGTCCCATTCCCGGGAGCGAGCCTCGATCCTGACCCTGGCAGACTCCCAAACTCGGTCCTGCTAGTCGCCTCAAACCGCTGAAAACAATAGCTTTTCTCACTGGCACCGCCCCTGCTCTCTTCCCCCACTGCCGCCGCGGATTCCCCGCGGCGACCTTGGAGGAGACGAAGATGAACACCCTCTCACGCCTCAGCAGTTGTGCCCTCACCGCCTGGCTCGTCGCGAGCCCGGCCTTCTCCGCGGAGGCTCCGCCGCCCCGCTTGCTCCAGACCCCGGAGGTCGTGGGCGAGGAGATCCGCCTGACCTTCCGGAGCCCCGGCGTGCCCGCACCGCCGGCGGGCAAGGAGAAGGCCCTCGTCTGGACCCAGCCTCTCGACTACCCCGGCGCCAGCTACATCGCTCCCCACTTCAGCGCCTTCTCCCTTCCCGACGGCGCGGCCGTGGTGGTGCGCTCGCCCAAGGGTGAACGCAGCTGGACCTACTCGGGCAAGGGCCAGGGAGCCGGCGACGGTTTCTGGGGCATCCACATCGCCGGGGACCAGGCGATCGTCGAGCTTTGGACCAGCCAGGCGCTTCCAGAAGGAGCGGTGGTGATCCAGGGCTTCGCCCACGGCTTCAAGGACCTGGGCGGCCCGCCGCCGGAGGCCATCTGCGGCACGAACGACTCTCAGTGGGCAGCTTGCTACCAGGCTTCCGAGCCCACTGCCTACGGCCGGGCGCGGGCGGTGGCGCGGCTGCTGATCAACGGCACCGGCTTCTGCACCGGCTGGCTGGTGGGCAGCGCCGGCCACCTGCTGACCAACCAACATTGCATCGGTTCCCAGAGTGACGCATCCAACACCAACTTCGAATTCATGGCCGAGGGGGCCTGCGGTACGAACTGCTCGAGCCAGGGCTCCTGCCCGGGCACGGTGGTGGCCACCAGCAGCACCCTGGTGCGCTCGAGCTTCAATCTGGACTACGCCCTGGTGCAGCTGCCCACCAACCCCACCGCCACCTACGGCTTCCTGCAACTGCGCAACGGCTCGGCGGTGGTCAACGAGCGCATCTACATCCCCGGCCACCCGGGCGGAGGTGGCAAGAGGATCGCCCTGGCCTCCACCCATTCGAGCGACGCGTCGGGCTTCTGCGAGGTCTTCAGCCTCAACGAGCCGGGCTGCGACGGCCGGCCGGGGCCGGACGTGGGCTACTTCTGCGACACCGAGGGAGGCTCCTCGGGCTCGCCCGTGCTCGCCACCGCCGACCAGGGCGTGGTGGCCCTGCACCATTGCGCGAACTGCCCGAATCGCGCCGTACCGATCCAGGCGGTCATCTCAGACCTCGGCGCCTCGCTGCCCCCCAACGCCCTGATCGGCCCGCCGCCGCCAGTGACGTTGGTGTTCCACTCGAACGGCGCCGAGGACGGCCGGGTGGCCGAGTCGTCCGAGACCAGCAACGTCGGCGGCACCGTCCACGCGACCGCCACCGGCGGTGCCGCCATCCGTATCGGGGACAACGACGCCAACGAGCAGATCAAGGGCTTCCTCTCCTTCCGCACCGAGACCCTGCCGGACAACGCCAACATCACGGCCGCCACCGTGCGGGTGCTACGGGGCGGATCGCTCGGCAACAACCCCTTCCTCACCCACGGCCCCTGCCGGGTGGACGTGGTCGCCGGCAACTTCAACGCCAACTTCAACCTCGAGGCGGCGGACTTCCAGGCTCCGGCCACGGCGGTCAACGCCGGCACCCTGTCCAACGCGGCAGTGGACGGCCAGTGGTCCGAGGCCAACCTCACGGCCGCGGGCCGGTCGGCGATCAACCGCGTCGGCCGCACCCAGGTGCGCCTCTACTGTGTCCTCGACGACGACAACGACCTGACTTACGACTACGTGGGCTACTGGTCCGCCGACTCCGGCAACCAGGCCAACATGCCCCAGCTGGTGGTCACCTACCAGCCGTGAGCTGAGAACAGCGATCCCCCGAAGTACCTGGCACCTTGTTGGTCTCGGTTCTTACCAGGCGAGCCTGCGGTTCCGGTTCTAGAATCCCCCTCAACCCGTCCCTCTCCCCCCGATCGGGGGGAGAGAGGATCGGAGGGATCGGAGGGGAGAAGCCCATGGCCGTCAGGACCCTGCTGAGCGAAACCGATCGAGCCCAGATCCTCGAGCGCTTGAAGCGCGTGCGCCCCGACTCCAAGCCGCTCTGGGGCACGCTGGACGCTCCGCGCATGCTCTGCCACGTGGCGGACCAGATGCGGGTGGCGCTCGGTGACGTGCCCAGCAAGCCGATCCACAACTTCTTGACCCGCACCCTGGTCAAGTCCCTGGTCGTCAACACCGGCTTCCAGCCGCCGAAGGCGAAGATCCAGACCGCGCCGGAGATGCTGGCCTCGAAGCCGACGAGCTGGGAAGCTGACCTCGAGGCCTGCGTGGCCCTGGCCGAACGTCTCGGCCGTGGGTCCGCCCACGCCGTTCACCCCGCCTTCGGCCCACTCACTGCCGAGGAATGGGGTCGCCTGGCCTGGAAGCACGTGGACCACCACCTGCGCCAGTTCGGAGTGTGAGGGAGCTCACTTCTTGCGCAGCAGGGCCGCGGAGATCGCCGCAGCGACCAGGCCGATGGGCAGGGGCTGGGCGAAGGTGAGGGCGGCGTTGCCGAGCGGGGTGTCGTAGAGGCGCTTCAGCTCCCGGGCCCGCTGGGCGGTCTTGACGATCTCGGCGTCGCTGGCCCCCCCGTCCCTCGCCCTCTCGACCATGCAGGCGGCGAAGCGCTCGCCGAAGTCCGGCGCCACGCCGAAGTACACCACCTGGAAGGCCACCACCTGGCAGAGGGCGGAGACGGCGGTGATCATCAGCCCCACGGCGAGGCCGCGGCCGAAGCTGAGCCGGCCGGCACCCTCTTGCTGGCGGTAGGCGCGCACCCCGAAGTACACCAGCAGCGCCGAGACCACCATGGCGCTGTAGCCCACGACGTCGGTGGTGCCGTAGCCCACGCGGTCGAGGAAGTTGACGGTAAAGAGCATCACGACGACGGCGACGGCGGCCGAGATCAGTCCATAGCGCAGGACGGTCTTCTTCATGGCGGTCGATCTCCTCGGAAAGGGTGGTTCGAGATGCTGGCAGCGTAGCCCTGCGCTGTCGCGGAGGCGTCACCCTTTCTGGTGATTTCAGTCCCGCGGCGGCGAATTCATGCTTTGGGGTGACGAGGGCCTCAGGCGATCAAGCGCGAGGCCCGGGCCAGCTGCACCGCCTGAGTGCGGCGCCGGGCGCCGAGCTTGTCGAAGAGGCGGCTGGAGTGGGTCTTGACCGTGTTCTCGCTGACGCAAAGGCGTTCGGCGATCTCTCGGTTGCTGAGGCCGCCGGCGATCAGGCCAAGGATCTCCAGCTCTCGCGGCGTGATGCCCAGAGCCTCGCGCCGGGCCTCGTCGGGCTCGAAGGGCTCGGCCGGAGCGCCGGGCGCCGGGGCCCGAGCTGGCCGGCGGGTCAGCGTCCGCCCCAGCCAGAGGCCGAGCGCGGCGCAGCCTGCGGCCACCAGGCCGACGTAGATCTCGACCGAGTGCTCGAGGACCAGGAAGCGATACTCCGCGAGCTGGAGCAGGACGAGGGCCGCGCCCCCCACCAGACCGAAGGCCAGGACGTTCCAGAGGCTCCGGAGCCAGGGGGCGCGCTTCTTCGCGGTCGGCACGACTCGAGGATGATACCGGCCTCTGTACGAGGGCGGCCGCACCCCTCACCCTCAGACCGCGGCCTCTCCCTCTCCCACCCGGGCGAGCACGTGGCGGGTTATGGCGAGGGCCAGCTCGTGCTCACCCATGAAGACCTCTCCGGCGTGCTCCTTGCGCAGCAGGATCGCCTCCTCGTCGGTGTGGGCGCGGGCCACCACGTGGAGGTCCAGGCGGATGGTGTGGGCGATCTCGATCATCTTGCGGGCCTTGAAAGTGTCCGGCACCGCGATCACCAGCAGCCTTGCCCGGGCGATGTGGGCCTGGATCAACACGGCCGGGTCGGCGGCGTCTCCCGAGACCGCCAGGATCCCCCGCTCGCGCAGCTCCTCGACCAGCTCGCGGTTCTGCTCGGCGACCACGATCGGCACCCCCTCGGCCAGGAGGGCGTCCGCAATCCGGCGTCCGACTCTCCCGAAGCCCACCAGCAGGACGTGGCCGGTGAGCAGGTCCTGGTTGACGGTCATCGGCAGCTCGGCCAGGGGGTCGCTGGGCCGCTCCAGGGCCCGGGCCAGGCTGGAGCGGGCGCGGATCCGCTTCTCCACCGGCTCGATGGCGGAAAAGACCAGCGCGTTGGCGGCGATCGAGATGATCGCGCCGGCCAGGATCAGGTCCTGCCCCTCGGGCGGCAACAGCTTGAGGCCGATCCCCAGGGACGCGAGGATGAACGAGAACTCGCCGATCTGGGCCAGGCTGGCGGACACCGTCAAGGCCGTGTTCAAGGGATAGCGAAAGGCGAGCACGATGGCGAAGGCGGCGAGGCTCTTGCCGACGACGATGATCGCCACCACCCACAGCACCTTGACCGGCTCGCGCACCAGCATCATCGGGTCGAAGAGCATGCCCACTGAAACGAAAAAGAGCACCGAGAAGGCGTCCCGAAAGGGCAGGGACTCGGCCGCCGCCCGGTGGGCGAGGGCGGACTCCCGCATCACCATGCCGGCGAAGAAGGCACCCAGGGCGAAGGAGACGCCGAACAGGGCGGCCGAGCCGAAGGCGATGCCGACGGCCGCGGCGATGACGCAGAGGGTGAACAGCTCCCGCGAGCCGGTGCGCGCCACCTGCCAGAGGATCCACGGGAAGAGCCGCCGCCCCACCACCAGCATCAGGACGATGAAGACCCCGACCTGGCCGAGGGCGAGGGCCAGGGTGGCGAGCAGGCCCGACCCCTCCACCACCGCGGCCACGCCGTGCCCGGGGCCGCCCCCGAGCCAGCCCGAGAGGGGCGGCAGGAGCACCAGAACCAGGACCATGGCGAGGTCCTCGACCACCAGCCACCCCACGGCGATGCGGCCGTTGATCGACTCCAGGAGGCCGCGGCTCTCGAGGGCCCGCAACAGCACCACGGTGCTCGCCACGGAAAGGGCCAGGCCGAAGACCACTCCCGCCCCGAAGCTCCAGCCCCAGAAATGGGCCAGGGTGGCGCCGAGGGCGGTGGCGACGACGATCTGGGCCACCGCACCCGGCAGGGCGATGCGCCGGACAGCGAGCAGGTCGTCCCACGAGAAGTGGAGACCCACCCCGAACATCAGCAGCATGACGCCGATCTCGGCGAGCTGCCCCGCCAGCTCGACGTCGGCCACGAAGCCGGGGGTGGCCGGGCCGAGGATCACCCCGGCGAGCAGATACCCCACCAGGGCCGGCATGCGCAGGCGCACTGCCAGGAAGCCCAGGGCGAGGCCCAGGCCCAGGGCCGCGGCGATGGTGGTGATCAGGGCGGTGCTGTGCAGCAACGGTCGGTCTCCCTAGGTCGGGCGCGATATCGTACCAATCCCAACCCGCGCTTCCCGAGGCCCTCTCGATGCCCGCCGAGCCAACGACCGTGCTGCCCCTGCGAATCCGTCTCCTCGCTCCCCCACCGCGGGTAGCCTGGGCCCTCCAACTGGGAAGAAGCGAGCTGGTGCCCCCCACTCGCACCGACGCCGAAGGCCTCACCTTCGACTTCGAAGTCCGCCTCGGTCCAAGGGTGCCCGGCGAGCCGCCTCGCTTCCTCGGCCCAGCCACCCAGGGCCCGCCCCACGGGCGCTTCGTCTACCTCAACTCCGGCATGGCCGCCGACCAGTTCGGCTCCCCCTGGACCCGCCGCGCCAAGATCCCCCTCGGCGCTCTCGGCTGGGACCTCATCGCCCAGCACCAGGCCAACCCGGGCTCCCGCCTCGAAGCCAGCATCCAGGGCGGCTTCAAAGACGGCAGCCCGGTCTGTGCGACGGTGAAGCAGTTTGCGAGGGGGTGGGAGGTGGCTCCCGAAGTGCCTGGCACCTAGCTCAGAGCGGCGCCCGATCCATGAGCCCAACCCGAGGACCTGCGGCCCTGCTCATCCTGGCGCTTTCGGCCTGCGCTCCGGGCGCTGGGAAGGAGGCCCCGATGGACATCTTGACGGTGATCGAGCGGGTGGTCGCCGAGCGGCCGATGACGGTGGCGGGGATCGAGCGCCTCGCTGGCTGCCGCCTGCGCGAGGATCCGGGCAACTCGAACCCCTACATCCGCCTCTACCGGGCCGGCGGAGCGCGTTCGCCGATTCGCACCGTGGAGCTGCGGCTGCCGAAAGCTGGAGCCACGCGAAAGGACGGGCTCTTGATCCTGGAGCTGGATGACCGGGCTGCAGGCCTGCGCCAAGCTGACTTGGTGGCCCGCTTCGGCCCCGACTTCACCCTCGACGTGCCAACACCCGACTACCCGCCCGACTATCCGGCCTACACCATCTACTCCTACCCGTGGGGAGACCTCCGCCTCGGCCTGCGCCGCGCCTCCGGGCTGCTCGAGACCGTGGTGATCGACGCCGAGCGGTAGGCGCCCCCGAAGTGCCTGGCACCTCGGAGAGCCGGCATCCCGGGCCTTGTTGGGATCGACCCGTGTCGGTCCTCGATGCCTTGGCGCCCGCTGCGAGCTCCCCGCGAATCTCCTCGGCCTCCGCCGGCCGGGGCCCGGATACGATCCCCCTCGATGGCCATCGACCCCGAGCCCGATCCCTCGCCGCCGGAGGCGCCGCCAGCCCCACCCAACCCGATCGAGCAGGGCCTCGGGTGCCTGGGGTCCGGGCTGCTCACTCCCCTGCTGCTGCCGATCGGTGCCCTGGTGATGGGATTGGCGCGCCTGCCCTCCGACGCCGACGGCGGCTCGAGCCGGTTGAGATGGGGCCAGAAAGTGCTGAAGGGGGCCGCCGCCACGCTCCTCCTGCCCCTCTTCCTGCTCACCCTCGTCCTCGCGTTCCCCTACTTCCTCGTGGTCAAGCTGCTCCAGGGCGTCGGGCTGGTTCGGGAAGTGGCGCCGGAGACGGAGGATGAGGAGGACGAAGAGCCGGGATCCGACTGAAGGCTGGTGTCGCGAATGGCGTTCCCTGGCAGGCCGGGAGCTAGGTCAAGCGCCACTCTCCACCGCCTGAGCGTGGAACCGGACTCCCAGCGCCTTGACCACCTTGAGCACGGTGGCAAAACTCGGGTTGCCCTGCTCACTCAGGGCACGATAGAGGCTCTCGCGGCTCAGGCCCGCATCCTTGGCCACCTGGGTCATACCCTTGGCTCGCGCGATGTCCCCGAGGGCACGGGTGATGCCGGCAGCATCGTCCGGCGCCTCCTCGAGCCACGCATCCAGGTAAGCCGCCATCTCGTCCGGAGTGCGCAGGTGCTCGGCCACGTCGTAGGGTGTGGTCTTGGTGCTGCTGGATCGCTTCGTTGGTGCTTCGGGCATGATGCTCACCCCCTAGTAGACTCGGTTCAACTCCAGCGCCAGCTCGATGTCCTTCTGCTGGGACGACTTGTCCCCGCCGGCCAGCAGCAGCAGAAGGCTCTCGCCTCGGTTGGAGTAGTAGACCCTGTAGCCAGGACCGACATCGATCTTGAGCTCTGAGACACCCTCTTGGAGGTTCCGGTGCGAGCCTGGGTTCCCATGGAGCAAGCGGTCCACCCTCATCAAGATCCGGGCGCGCCCCGCTCGATCCTTGAGACTGTCGATCCAGGTGGCGAACTCGTCGGTCTTCTCGACTCGCACGGGGCAGATCGTAGCTCATAGGCTACATCGGTGCAACCGACGCCTCCCAAGGAACCAGGCAGCTCGCGCCGGTGGGTAGTACCATCGACCCTTCCAGAAGGTCTCGCCATGGAAGTCCACGAACTGGTGATCGAGATGAAGCTGCTCGAACGGCGCCTCACACTCTACGAGGCGAAGTACAGCGTCTTGAGCGAAGATTTCTACCGGGCCCTGATGGCGGGCAAGCTCGAGGAGTACGACGCCTACGACGAGACCCGCGCTGATTTCAGCCGCTGGAAGGGGATCTACGAGACCCTCAAGCGGCGCAGACAGGCATACCGGCGGCAGCTCGAAGGCCGAGAGGTGACCACGGTGCTGCGCTTTCAGCCGGCCTACTGATGGTCGGCGCCTCAGTGCGCTTGTCCGCTGCTCACAGCCACGACTCCACAGAATCGATATAGATCATTCGCCGGCCACATGCACTGCCTCGCGGGTCTTAGGACTGCTGAGGCCACCAGTATCCAACAGGTGGCTGTCACCTTGAAGCGTGGCAACGCGCTCAAGGAGGAGATCGAGATCCCGCCCGAGCAGCTTCATTTCACGACCTCCGTGCGCTCTCTCCAGGACGTCCTCCTCCAACTTGAATTTTCGGAAGAGCAACTGACCCACTGCGTCAAGAAAGTGGATGGCCTCGGCCATGGCCCAGGCCGAGTAGAGGAAGAAGTCGGCGACGTCAGTTCCTACCTCTGCCCGCAACAGCGGCTCCGTCACCAGGGGGTTGTCCCCGGTCAGATACAACTGAAACAGGAAGGTGCCGCCGCCATCATCAAGAACCAAGCTGGAATAGCGGCGGTGAACCATGCAGTTCCGGATCTCACAAGTAAAGGGCCACCAACCTCTAGTGCCCTGGAGAAAGGCTTTCACATCGGGACTCGGCGGCCATAGATCTCTTCCCCTGCCCGTGAAGAGCTCGTTGAAAGACGGCCAATATTGACGCTTTCGTGAGGGGTCGTCGATCGCACTCACGACGGGCACCACGGAGTCCATTAAGGCAGCAAGATCAACATGGAAGTCCCTGACTGCCAGCCTGCCGAACGCCAGCCTTTGGCTGCTTGGTCCCCTCACCGGACCAACGAAGTGGTCGTTAAGCCACTCTATGTAGCAGCGACGAATGATCAGCTCCTCGAGACGCCAGGTTACCGAACTGGCGGCCCTTACCAGTGCCTTCTCCATCTGCGCTGGAACACTCTCGTCGAAGGCTCGGGGAGTGAGCCAAGCCACTGCCGACTCGAAATGGTTGCGGCAGAATGAGCGGCCCTCTGGCCCTTCCTTGAAGAGTGCGCGGACCGTGGCCAGGCGAGCTGGAGCCACTTCCAGGCGTAATTCTCGCGTTGATCCGGCTGGCTTCGTCACAGTCCCTCCATTCTTTGAGTTGTGCGGCGTCCGGGGGCACGGTCGCGCTGTCCCTTGACGGGAATCCTGCAATGCGGTTTGCTGGTCCCACGAAAGCCACAGTCGAGATCCCCGCCGAACTCTACAGGCTCGTCAAGGCCAAGACTGCCCTGGAGGGCCGGGCCGTTCGGGAGGTCACCGTCGAGCTCTTCCGCAGCTACGTCGAACGAGCCGGCGGCGGCAGCGAGGGCCCGCCGCTCGAACCGGTCGAGGCGCTCATGGCGGGCCGCCCGCTGCCACCGTGGTACGGCATCCTCGGCAAGCAGGGCCGTCGGGGTGTCCTGCACGATCTCGCCGGCATTCGCGAGAGCGTCGCGCGAGGCAGCGCCCGCGAGAGGGACCTGTAGCCGCCGAGGTGCCAGCCACTTCGGGCGCCGCCCCCCCTTGACCTCCCCCCACCCCCTCAGGCATATTTGAACCACGGTTCAGTTCGAGCCGAAGACCTTCCCCATGCCCACCCACCCCGTCCGCGTCCTCGAACGCAAGCGTGAGATCCTCGCCGCCGCCTCGCGGGTGTTCCGCGTGAAAGGGGTGCGGGGGACGGGCATGCGGGACGTTGCGGCGGCGCTGGGGATGACGGTGGGGAGCCTGTACTACTACTTCAGGAACAAGCAGGAGCTGCTCGCCTTCTGCCAGGAGGACGGCCTGGCGGGATTGTCCGAGCTGGCCGCCTTCACGGCCCGCCTGGCCCTGCCGGCGGATGCGCGCCTCTATCTCCTGGTCGTCGGCCACGTCGAGAGATTGAACGAAACCACCCCCGGCTCCGTGGCCCACCTCGAGATCGAGGGCCTGGAAGGCGAGTACCGGGCGCAGATCCTGGCGCGCCGAGCGGCCTACGAGGCGGCCCTGCGCGCGCTGATCGAGGAGGGCCAAGCCGCGGGCGTGTTCCGCCCTGGGGACGCCAAGATCGCCGCGCGCGCCATCTTGGGCGCCCTCAACTGGACGGTGAAATGGTTCCGCCCCGAGGGCGAGAAGAGTGCCCGCGAGATCGGGGCCGAGTTCGCCCAGATCCTGGTCTCCGGCCTGCTCGCCCCCGGCCGCACCCTCACTTTGCCCGACCTCATGGCCCTGCCCCGGCCAGAGGAGATCCCCATGGAGAAGCGTCGATGGCAGACGGCCTGAACGCTGCCGCCCAGACGGTGGCTACTCTCACGATCAACGGCGAGCCCCGCCGGGTGGTCTTCCCCAGCCACCACACCCTGCTCGAGGTGCTGCGCGAGGAGTGCGGCCTGACCGGCACCAAGCACGGCTGCGAGCTGGGCGAGTGCGGCACCTGCACCGTGCTGGTGGATGGCACACCCGTGCTCTCCTGCCTGATGCTCGCCGCCGAGGCCGAGGGCAAGGCCGTCGAGACCGTCGAGGGGATGCAGCTCGGCAACGAGCTCCACCCCCTCCAGGCGGCCTTCGCGGACCTGGGAGCAGCCCAGTGTGGCTACTGCACGCCGGGCATCCTGATGGCCGCCCAGGCCCTGATCGCGGCCAACCCCTCGCCCACCGACGACGAGATCCGCCAGGCCCTGGCCGGCAACCTCTGCCGTTGCACGGGCTACCACAAGATCGTCCAGGCAGTGGCCTGGGCCGCCGCGAAGATGCGCGGCGACGCGAGCTGGCAGCCGCCCCGCGAGGCGTTTTACGGCGACCCGATCCCCGAGGAGGCGCAGCATGGAACCCGCTGAGAAGCTGCCGCTCGAGGACGAGTCCCCGGAGAACGCTCCCGGTGAGCGGCCCCTGAACCTGGTGGGCACCCCGTTCCGGCGGGTGGACGGCCGGGCCAAGGTCACCGGGCAGACCCGCTTCGCCGACGACCTCACCTTCCCCCGCATGGTCCACCTGCGCATGGTGCGCTCCACCGTGCCCCACGCCCGCATCCGGGGCATCGACCTCTCCGCCGCCGCGAAGATGCCCGGCGTGCTCGGTTTCTTGACCGGCCAGGACCTGCCCATCCCCTTCGGCATCCTGCCGGTGTCCCAGGACGAGCACGCCCTCTGCCCGGACACGGTGCGCTTCGTGGGCGACCCGGTGGCGGCCGTGGCGGCTTTGACGGAGGAACAAGCCTATGAGGCCGCCCTGGCCGTGGTCGTCGACTACGAGCCCCTGCCGACCATCGCCAGCGTCGAGGAGGCGATCGCCACCCCCGAGCCGCGCATCCACGGCTACGGCGACGTGGGCAACCTCCACAAGCAGGTGTCGATGAAGTTCGGCAAGGTGGAGGAGGGCTTCGCGGAAGCGGACCTGATCCTGGAAGACCTGTTCTTCTACGAGGGCAACACCCACCTGCCCTTGGAGCAGCACGCGGCCGTGGCCGTGCCCGAGGACGAGGCCCGCCTCACCCTCTACTCCTCCACCCAGACGCCGCACTACGTGCACCGGGCCCTGGCCAAGGTGCTCGAGCTGCCGCCGGCGCGCATCCGGGTGGTGGCCTGCCCCAACGGCGGCGGCTTCGGCGGCAAGAGTGACCCCTTCCCGCACGAGATCGTCGCCGCCAAGATGGCCCTGAAGCTCGGCCGGCCGGTGAAGGTGGCTCTGACCCGCGAGGAGGTCTTCTACTGCCACCGGGGCCGCCACCCGGTGCAGATGAAGGTGCGCACCGGCTTCCGCAGGGACGGCTCGATGACCGCCCAGCACCTCCAGACCGCCCTCGACGGCGGCGCCTACGGCAGCTACGGCGTGGCCTCGACGTACTACACCGGCGCCCTCCAGACGGTCACCTACGACCTGCCCCGCTATTGGTTCGAGGGGGTGCGGGCCTTCACCAACAAGCCCCCCTGCGGCCCCAAGCGGGGCCACGGCACACCCCAGCCCCGCTTCGCCTTCGAGGTCCACCTGGACAAGGCCGCCCAAGCCCTCGGGCTGGACCCGGCCGACCTGCGCCTCACCAACCTCGCCGAGCCGGGCAGCATCACCGCCAACTGGCTGCAGCTGGGCACCATCGGCCTCAAGCGCTGCATCGAGGCGGTGGTGGCGGGCAGCGGCTGGCGGCAGCGCTACGGCAAGCTGCCGGAAGGACGCGGGCTGGGCCTCGCCTGCGGCGCCTACCTGTGCGGCGCCGGCCTGCCGATCTACTGGAACCACATGCCGCAGAGCGGGGTGATGATCAAGCTCGATCGCAGCGGTGGCGTGGCCGTGTTCTGCGGCGAGAGCGAGATCGGTCAGGGCTCGGACTCGGTGCTGGCGGCGATCGTCGCCGAGGTGCTCGGGGTACCCCTCGCCGACCTGCGCCTCTGCGTGGCCGACACCGACCTGACTCCCGTGGATTTGGGCTCCTACTCCTCGCGGGTGACCCTGATGATGGGCCACGCCGCCCGCGAGGCCGCCGAGCGGGCGCGGGAGCTGCTGGCCCGCGCCACGGCCGAGCGGCTGGAGGTGCCGGCGGGGCGGTTAGTGTTCGCCGGGGGGCGGGTCTTCGACGCCGAGGACCCCGACCGCGGCCTGCCCTTCGCCGAGGCCGTGATCCTGGCCGAGGCCCGTTTCGGCACCCTCGCCACCACCGGCTCCTACATCCCGCCCCGCTCCCCGGGCAAGTACCGCGGCTCCGGCGTGGGCCCCTCCCCCACCTACTCCTACAGCGCGGCGGTGGTCGAGGTGGAGGTGGACCCGGCCACGGGGATCACCCACGTCGTCCACGTCTGGGTGGCGCACGACATCGGCCGCTCGATCAATCCGGTGCTGGTGATGGGCCAGGTGGAGGGTGGGGTGTACATGGGCCTGGGCGAGGCGCTGATGGAAGAACAAGGCTTCCGCCGCTTGCCCAAGCGCCTGTCGGGCGCCCTGGTCCACAAGATCCCCTCGATGCTCGACTACAAGAGCCCGACCTTCCTCGACATGCCGCCGGTCACCACCTACCTGATCGAGGAGCCCGACCCCCGCGGCCCGTTCGGCGCCAAGGAGGTCGGCCAGGGGCCCCTGCTGCCGATCCCACCGGCGGTGGCCAACGCGGTCTTCGACGCCGTGGGGGTGCGCGTCGACCAGGTGCCGATCCAGCCCCACATGGTCTTGAAGGCCCTGGAGGCCAAGGCCGCCGGCAAGGAGCCTCGCTTCGGCCCTCGCAGCTTCCCGCAGGTCGACTTCGGCGAGACCCTGCTGGTGCCCACCCCGGCCGAGGGCGGTGACGGGCGCGCCAGCAACGACTTCGGCCGTGCCTCGAGCACCGGCCGGCGCGGCGCCACCGGCACCATGACCACGCGGGAAGAGGTCTTCCGCGACAAGAAGTACGCCGCCTTGACCACCCGGTAGGAACGAGAGCCATGCTGCGTCTGCCCGCCTTCGAGCTGTGCCGTCCCGAGACCCTGGAAGAAGCCGCCTCCCTGCTCGCCGAGGGGCCCGGCCGCGTGCGCCTGCTGGCGGGCGGTACCGACCTCTTCCCCAACCTGAAACGCCGCCACCAGAAGGCCGAGGTGGTGGTCAGCCTGTCGAAGGTGCCGGGGCTGTCAGGGATCCGCGAGGAGGCGGACCGGGCGATCGTGATCGGCGCCGGCACCACCCTTTCGGAGATGGCTGCGAGCGAGCTGCTGCGGGCCGAGCTGCCCGCCCTGGTGGCGGCGGTGGCGAGCATCTCGGCGCCGGTGCTGCGCAACATGGGCACCCTGGGCGGCAACCTCTGCCTGGATACCCGCTGCACCTACTACAACCAGACCGAAGAATGGCGACGCTCGATCGACTTCTGCATGAAGGAGGAAGGCCAGGTCTGCTGGGTGGCGCCGGGCTCGCCGCGCTGTTGGGCGGTTTCCTCCTCAGACTCGGCGCCCATGCTTTGCGCCCTCGAAGCTGAAGTTCGGCTGGTGTCGAGCCAGGGCGAGCGCTGGCTCCCCCTGCCTTCCCTCTACCAGGACGACGGCATCGCCTACCTGGCCAAGCGGCCGGAAGAGATCCTCACCGCCGTCAAGGTGCCGGCCGCCTCTCGGGCCGCGGGCTGCCGGAGTGCCTTCGCGAAGCTCCGCCGAAGGGGCTCGATCGACTTCGCCGTGCTCACGGTGGGCGCCGCCGTGTGGCTGGCGGACGATGGGACGGTCGAGAAAGCCCGGGTCTTCCTCGGTGCCGTGGCCTCCCAGCCGGTCGAGGCCGGCCCCACGGCCCAGGCCCTGCTCGGCAAGACCCTCGACCCCGAAACCATCCGCGCCGCCGCCGACCTCGCCCGCCGCGAGGCCACGCCGATGGACAACACCGACTTGAGCCCCGCTTGGCGCGGGGCGGTGCTGCCGCGGTATGTGGAGGCGGTGTTGCGGGAATGCGCGGCCTGACCTGTGCCACAATCCCGCGGTTTGGGCCGGGACGGACTGCGGCCCCTTTGCCCTGGAGAGAGCCTCTTGTCGAGCCACCCGCTGCCCATCCGCCGGCCTGGACAGGTTGTCGTCTGCGGTTCGATCGCCTTCGACAACATCATGGACTACCCCGGCAGCTTCCGCGACCACATCCTGGCCGACAAGGCTCACGTCATCAACATCTCCTTCTTAGTCGAGCAGTTCAAGCGCCAGCAGGGCGGCTGCGCCCCCAACATCGCCTACAGCCTGGCCCTGCTGGGGGAGAGAGCGCGCATCGTGGGCACGGCGGGCACGGACTTCGGCGACTACCGGGATTGGCTGGTCGGCCAGGGGGTGGACGTCGAGGCCGTGGGCATCGTGCCGGGGGAGATGACCGCCACCTGCTTCATCACCACCGATCGCGCGGACTGTCAGATCACCGGCTTCTTCCCGGGCGCCATGGGCAAGGCTCGGGACCTCTGCCTGGCGGAGCTCGCCGGGCCGGAGGCCTCGGTGGCGATCGTGGCGCCGGACGACCCCGAAGCCATGCTGCGCCACTGCCAGGAAGCGCGCGCGATGGGCCTGCCCTTCTTCTTCGACGCCAGCTTCCAGGTCACCGCCCTGGACGGTGAGCCCCTGGCGCGGGCGGCGGACGGTGCCCTCGGGCTCTTCCTCAACGACTACGAGTTCAGCGTCTTCCAGCAGAAGACCGGCAAGACCGCCGACCAGATCCGCGCCGAGCATGAGCTGCTGGTGATCACTTACGGTGAGAAGGGAAGCGAGATCCTGCTCCGGGACGGTTCGACGATCCAGGTATCCGCCTCCAAGGTGGGCAAGGCCGTGGACCCCACCGGCGCCGGGGACGCCTACCGCGGCGGCTTCCTGGCCGGGTTGATGAAGGGCCTCTCGCTCGAGATCTGCGCCCGCATGGGCAGCATCGCGGCGGTTTACTGCATCGAGTGCTACGGCACCCAATGCCATGCCTACACCCGGCAGGAGTTCCTGGAGCGATATCGGGCGACGTACGGGGCGGATCTGGCGCTGGATTGAGCCGCGCCACCCCGTGCTACCATCGCCGCGAGCCGTGCCCGCCGAGACTGCCCCCGCCATCCCGACTGCCGCCCCCAGCCCGCCCCGCTCCATGGCGAGCCCGGGCGAGAAGGAGCAGCTCCTCGCCTACCTGCGCCAGCGGGGTCAGCGGGTGACCGGCGAGCGCCTGGCTCTCTTCGAGGAGATCTACCGCCACCACGGGCACATCGACGCCGAGGAGCTGCTCGGGGCCATGAAGGCCGCCGGGCACAAGATCTCCCGCGCCACGGTGTACCGCAACCTCGACCTGCTGGTCGATTGCGGCCTGGTCAAGAAGCAGCGCCTGGGCCGCGACCGCTACCTCTACGAGCACGTCCACGCCGGCCAGAGCCACGACCACCTGGTGTGCCGCGGCTGCGGCCGGGTGGTGGAGTTCGTCAGTCCGGGCATCGCCGCCCTCCAGGCCGGCATCTGCCGGGCCCACGGCTTCTCGCCGGACCATCACCAGCTGCAGATCCTTGGCCTCTGCAACGCCTGCGCGCAGGCGACCCGGTAGGCAGGCCCTTCAGACCGCCCGACGCCACTCGACGAGGGCTTCTGGCCCTCCTTGCGACGTCCACGGCCCCAGCCGCCACAGGCGCAACCTCAGCTCAGCCTCTCCCAGAGGACGCCTCAGGGGTACGCGGAAACCGACCTGCTCGCCGGGCGGCACGTCCCGGGGCAGGCCCCGCCAGGGCCGGGGCGGGCCCCCTTCTCCTGCGCTGAAGACCACCTCCAGGGCCAGCCCACCGGGCCCCTTCTCGGCGGCCAGCCAGGTGACCTGGCCGGCGTTGGTCAGCAGGATCTCGACCTCGCGCCGCTCCCCTTCCGCCCAGGGCCGGTCTGCACCGGCGACCTCCAGGCCCGCCTGCACCTCCCCGGGCGCCACCAGGCTGGTGGCCGGACGCTCGCGGGGAGGCCGGGGGCCGGGGGGGGACAGCTCCCGCCACTCGAGGCAGGCTTCGACGATCTGCCGCGCCGACTCGGCGGGGTCGTGCTCCGAGCGCACGTGAGCGCGGGCCGCCCGGCCCATCGCGGCCAGGCGCTCGGGGCTCTCGAGCAGCTCGGCCAGAGCGGCAGCGAGAGACTCCGACTCCCCCTCCCCGAGGGGCACGCGCAGGGCCACGGCCTCCGGCAGGTCGCGGAATTGCCCGTAGTCCGACACGATCGCCGGCCGCCCGGCCGCCAGGACGCGCAGCAGGGAGGCCGAGGTCTCGCCCGCCGTCGGATACCGCAGGTTGAGGCAGACGTCCACGGCCGACACCGCCGCCTCGAAGTCCGCCCAGGGCACGTAGCCCATCACGTGGACCCGCTCCGCGACGCCGGCCCGGGCCGCCTCGCCGGCCAGGTCGAGCGCCGGCGAGGCCTCACCGACCACCACCAGATGAGCGGCAGCGAGGCGAGGGTCGCTCAGAGCCGCCACCACGGCCGCCGTGCGCTTGATCGGCGTCTGGAAGCCGAAGGAGCCCAGCAGCGGCACGGACTCCGGGATGCTCAGCCGCCGGCGCAGAGCCAGGCCCGCGGCCGGGTCCGCTGCCGCCGGCAGGGGGATGCCCATGGGGATCGCCCTCACCCGCACCTCGGGATTCTCCTCGGCCACCCGCTCGGCCGCCCACCGGCTGTGCACCAGAACCCCACGCTGAGCGAGCAGCAGACTCCGGTGCACCGGCAGGCTGAACAGGGAGGCCTGGCTCTCCAGGCTGAAACGCCGCGGCAAGGCCGTGGCCGCTCCCACCCAGCCGTGATCCACCTCGAGCTGCCGGCGGTAGGCATGGAAGTCGGCCCGGCCCAGGGTCAGATGCCCCGCCAGATGGTGCAGCAGCCAGTCGTGCAGGGTGAGCACCCCCGGCCTCTCCCGCGCCAGCCGCCAGATCTCGGCGTGGTAGGGGTTGTTGCCCATCTGGTAGAGGGGCAGGCGCCCGGTCTGCCCCACCGTTTCGGCAGGCTCCGGGTGATAGCGGGCCTGGACCGCCTCCGCGACCGGCTGCCCCGCCAGGGCCAGCACCCGCACGTCGGCCAGCTCGCAGAGGTGCGGCAGCAGATCGATGCTGTAATCCGCGATGCCGGAGGCGACCGGCGGCAGGGGGGAGACGTAGTCGAGGCCGAGGGTCACCACGGTGCCTAGTCGAGGTCGTCGCCGCGGTCGGTGCCCTCGGCGATCTTGCCCTGGAGCCAGGCCTCGATGAACGGGTCGATGTCGCCGTCGAGCACGCGATCCGCGTCCCCCATCGACTCCCCGGTGCGGTGGTCCTTGACCAGCCGGTAGGGATGGAGCACGTAGCTGCGGATCTGGCTGCCCCAGGCGTTGTCCTTCTTCAGTCCCTCGCGCTCGGCCTGCTCGGCGGCCCGCTTCTTCATCTCGAGATCGTAGAGGCGGGCCTTGAGTAGCTTCATGGCCGTGGAGCGGTTCTTGATCTGGCTGCGCTCGCTCTGGCAGGCCACCGCCAGCCCCGTCGGCAGGTGGGTCAGGCGCACCGCCGACTCGGTCTTGTTGACGTGCTGGCCGCCGGCCCCGGAGGAGCGGTAGGTGTCCACCCGCAGATCCTTGTCGTCGATGACGATCTGGATGTCGTCGTCGATCTCCGGGTAGACGTCGACCGAGGCGAAGGAGGTGTGGCGGCGGCTCTGGGAGTCGAAGGGGCTGATGCGCACCAGGCGGTGCACGCCGATCTCCCCTTTGAGGTAGCCGTAGGCGTTCTCGCCCCGCACCGCGAGGGTGGCGCTCTTGATCCCCGCCCCCTCGCCGTCGAGACGGTCGAGCAGCTCGACCTCGTAGCCGTTGCGCTCGGACCAGCGCAGGTACATGCGCAGCAGCATCTCGGCCCAATCCTGGGACTCGGTGCCGCCGGCGCCGGGATGAATGGTCATGATGGCGTTCTTGGCGTCGTCCGGGCCCGAGAGCTTGAGGTCCAGCTCGAGCTTCTCGAGATCGGCACCGAGGCGGTCGAGGTAGGCCGGCAGCTCGGGGTCGGCCTCGCCCTCGCTGATGAGCTCCTGCCAGGCTTCGAGGTCGCCGGCCTCCCGGGCCAGGCGGACGAGGGTCTCGTTCTTGCGCTCGAGGACGCGCCGCCGCCTCAGCACCTCGGCGTTCTTGGCGGGGTCATCCCAGAAGCCGGGAGCGGCCATCTCGGCGTCGATCGCCGCCAGCTCGTCCCGGGTGTTGCTCGACTCAAAGATACCCCCGGAGGCCGGAGAGCTGTTCGGAGAGGGCGTTGATCCTCTGGGAGAGATCGGGAGCGTTCATCGTTTCCTTTCACGGAGTACAAAAAAGAGAGCGGTGACCGCCATGATCAGCGGCACGGCCCAAGGCCGGCGTGAGTAGGGCGACCGTTCCTCACGGCCCAGCACCGAAGCCCTGATGATACCTTCCTCGCCCACTCCCAGCTGCTGCTCGACCTCGCCCCGCGGGCCGATCACCGCCGAGACGCCGGTAATCGCCGCTCGCACCAGGGTGCGCCGGTTCTCGGCGGCCCGGAAGCGGGCGGCCGCCAAGTGCTGCCAGGGCGCGGCGGTGTCGCCGTACCAGGCGTCGTTGGTCACCGTGAGGAGGATCGAGGCCCCGTGCTCCACCAGCTGTGCGACCTCGCTCGGGAAGATCACCTCGAAGCAGATGGCGAGGCCGATGCGCTGATCCTCCCAGGGCAGGAGGGAGATGCCTTGCGCAGCCCGGAAGTCCCCGGCGTTGCGGGCGATCCGGCTGATGAAGGGGAACAGGCGGGCGAGGGGTACGTATTCGCCGAACGGCACCAGATGCCGCTTGTCCGCCCGCACCGGCTCCTGCCCGGAGGCGACCAGGAAACCCGAGTTGTACCAGGCGCCGGGCTCGACCTCGTGGCTGGAGTTGAGCAGCACCGGGCAGCCCCGAGCCGCGAGCGACTCCACCTGGCTGCGGAAGCCCCCGTCACCGGTCAGCGAGAAGGGCCAACCGGCGCTCTCCGGCCAGACCACCAGGGCCCCCGCCTGGTCGCAGGCCTGGTAGGAGAGATCGAAGACCTTGCGCAGGTTCTCGGCGATCTTCTGATCGTCCCAGGTGACCAGGTTCTGGATGTTGGGCTGGAGCAGGCGAACCGGCATGGGCAAGCCGGGAGCGGAGAGCGGCGAGGAAGGTAGCGAGAACCGTCCGGCCAGGCTCAGGACCAGCAGGCAGCCGGCGGCGGCCAGGGCCAGCTCTCGCCAACGGCCGAGCCAAAGAGCCCGGGCCGTGCCGAGGTTCGCCACCACCACCAGGGCCGAGACGCCCCAGACGCCCACCCAGGCCGCCAGCGGCAGGGCACCCGGCACCGCGAGGAAGGCGTGGCCGATGGGGTTCCACGGAAAGCCGGTCAAGGCCACGGCGCGGAGCACCTCGAGGCTGACCCACAAGGCCGGCAAGCCCAACCAGGCCGCGGCGCCACCACGGCGCCAGAGAGGGGCGCCGAGGCGGGCGAACAGCCCCGAGTAGAGGGCGAGGTAGGCCGCGAGGGCGAGAAAGAGCAGGCCCCCAAGCCAGCCTTCCATCTGGCCGTAGGTGACCACGGTGGGCACGATCCACGGGATCGCCGTGAGCCAGAAGGCGACGCCGTGGACGAAGCCCAGCCAGCCCGGTCGCGCTGCGCCCAGGCACAGGAGCAGGGGTGCGAAGGCGAACCAGGGCTGCAACGGGTGCTCCGCCTGGCCGAAGAGCAGGGCCCACCAGACGCCGCCCGTGGCGGCGAGCACGAAGGTCCAGGGAGACCGGGCGAGGCGGGCTCGCCCTTGGTCGAGGAGGCGCATGGCGAGGGCGGGTGGGGGGCTCAGGGGGTCTCGGTGGTCACCCAGGTGTCGAGCTGGAGCTTGGCGCGGACCTCGGCCGCGATGCCGTCGGCCCGCTGCTTCTCGCGGTAGGGGCCCACCCGGACCCGGACGAGCTCGACCCCGTTCTGCGAGAACGACGACAGGGAGGCCGGGTAGCCGTTGGCTCGTAGCCTCTCGAGCAGCTGTTGGGCTCGGGTACGGTCCCGGGTCACCAGGACCTGGATGGCGAAGGCCGGCTTGGCGGGGGCGACGGCCGGAGCGGGCTTGGTGGGCGCGGGAGCCGCAGCCGGCGCCGGCTCGGCGGGTGTCACTTTGGTGGGCGAGGCCGGGGCCCCCGTGGCGCTGGCGAACTCCTGCTCGAGCCGCTCCGCTTCCCGTGCGGCATCGAGGCGCTGCTTCCATCGCGGCACGCCGGTGGGGTCCGCCGGCCCGGGAGTGGGAGCGGTCGTGGCCGGTGGCGGCGGGACCGGGGCGTCGGTGCGGTCCGGAACCGGCTCGTCCCCGAGAGGGCTCGCCGCCTCGCCCGCGCCCGGTCCCTGCCCGGTGTCAGCCGCCGCGCCGACCTCCTCGGCCAGCGTGGTGTCGGCGGTCGGCTCGGACGGGGGCGATGCCGCGGAGGTCTCGATCTTGGGCAAACCCTCTTCGCCGGGAGTGACCACGCGGGGCGCTGGCGGCTCCTGGCGCTCTACCGCTGGCGGGCTCGCCGGGGAAAGGTGCAGGAGCTGCTGCTCGGAGGCGCCGGCCTGTCCGGCCCGCCCGACCCACAGCCCGCCGAAGAAGGCCGCGAACAGGCAGGCGAAGAGCACCAGCAGGGCGCCCGCCACCTGCTTGCTGGTCAGAGCGACCTCGTAGTAGCTGGGCTCCCTGCTCTCGTGCACGCGGAATCAGCTCGACTTCTTCTCCGGGCTGAGGAAGGCCCGGAAGAGATCGATCGGAATCGGGAAGATGACCGTCGAGTTCTGCTCGGTCGACATCTCGGTCAGGGTCTGGAGGTAGCGCAACTGCAGCGTCACGGGATTCTGGCCGATCACGTTGGCGGCTTCCGCGAGCTGGCGGGAGGCCTGGAACTCGCCTTCGGCGTGGATGATCTTCGCACGCTTTTCGCGCTCGGCCTCGGCTTGGCGGGCCATGGCTCGCTGCATGTCCGCCGGCAGGTCGACGTGCTTGACCTCGACGTTGGCCACCTTGATACCCCACGGGTCGGTCTGGTGGTCGATGATCGTCTGTAGCTGATCGTTGAGCTTGTCGCGCTCGGAGAGTAGCTCGTCGAGCTCGGCCTGGCCGAGTACCGAGCGCAGGGTGGTCTGGGCGATCTGGCTGGTGGCGTAGAGGTAGTTCTCGACCGAGACCACGGCCTTGAGCGGCTCGAGCACCCGGAAGTAAACCACCGCGTTGACCTTGACCGAGACGTTGTCCTTGGTGATGACGTCCTGGGGCGGCACGTCGAGCACCAGGGTGCGCAGCGAGATGCGCACGATGCGGTCGATCGGCTTGAAGACCAGGATCACCCCGGGACCCTTGGGCTCGGGCAGCAGCCGGCCGAGACGGAACACCACCGCCCGCTCGTACTCGGGGATGATCTTGATCGAGGACAGCAGGTAGATGATCAGAAAGGCCAGGGCGGGAAGCAGCAGCGACGGCAGGCTCAAGGGGCTCATCTCTTCTCCTCAGAAAGTGCTCGCGGTGGTCCGGCGGACTCGGAGCTTCAGGTCCCGCACGTCGACGACCTCCACGGATTCTCCCTCGCCTACGGGGTCTTCCGCCTCAGCATTCCAGATTTCGCCCTGGATGAACACCTTGCCCCGGGGCGACAGGGCACCCCGGGCGGTACCGATCTGCCCGATCAGACCCTCTTTGCCGGTCGCCACCTGGCGGCGGTGGCTGGTGTAGACGGCAATCGAGAGCACCGCCACGGAGGCGAGCACGATCAGCGACAGCGAGCCGATGGCCCAGCGCGAGACCTTGAGGGCCGGCTCCTCGGTCTCGATCAGCATCAGGCCGCCGAGCACCAGACAGACCACGCCCGCGACGGACAGCAGACCGAAGCTCGTGACCTTGATCTCGGCGATGAAGAACAACAAGGCGAGGGCGATCAAGGCCACTCCGGTGGCGTTGACCGGCATCACCGACAGGCCGTAGAACGCCAGCACCAGGAAGATCGCCCCGAGCACACCGGGCAGGATCGCCCCCGGGTTGTAGAGCTCCACGACCAGGGCCGTGCCGCCCAGGGACAAGAGCAGGAAAGCGATGGTGGGGTTGACCAGGATCGAGAGGAGGCGCTCGAAAGTGGTCATGGGCACGCGATGGACGGGCGCTTCGCGAGTGGCCAGCACCCGAACCTCGCCCGGCCTCTTCTCGATGCGGCGGCCATCGAGGTCGCGCAGGAGGGCGTCGAAGTCGTCGGCCAGCAATTCGATCAGCTTGGCCTCCAGGGCCTCCTTGGCGGTGAAGGACCGGGCCTTGGAGATCGCCTCCTCGGCCAAGGTGGCGTTGCGGCCCCGGGCCTCGGCCAGGCCGCGGATCCGCGCCAGGCTGTCCTGCTCGATCTTCTTGCCCAGGGTCTCGGGCAAGTCCTGGCCCTCACTTCCCACCGCGGCGGCGGCTCCGGTGACGGTGTCCGGCGCCATCGCCGCCACGTCCGACGCCATCAGCAAGAAGAAGCCCGCCGAGGCCGCCTGCGCCCCCCGGGGAGAGACATAGACCACCACGGGCGTTCGGGTCGCCAACATGTCGGTGGTGATCTCGTGCATCGAAGCGCCGAGCCCCCCCGGCGTGTCGAGCTCGATCACCACTGCCTCGGCGCCGGCGCGGTCGGCTTCCTCCAGGCGGCGCTCGAGGTAGTCGGCGGCCACCGGGTGCACGACGTCGCGCAGGGGCAGGTGCCAGACGGCCTTCTGTGGAGGAGATTCCGCGGCGACCACCCCGAGGGCGGCCGAAAGGACGGCGAGGAGGAGGAACAGGCGCTTGCGGCGGGTCATCGCTGCCTGCGCAGTATCAAGGGTGGGGCCCTTCAAGTCAATCATGATGGTGGAGGTACGCATACACTTCCCCTTCCATGCGCCTGCTCGCCATCAGTGACCTCCACCTGCGCTACGAGAGCAACCGCCAGGCTCTCTCCCGACTGCGAGCCCACCCGGACGACTGGCTGATCGTCGCCGGCGACATCGGCGAGAGCGAAGAGCTCCACCACTGGGCCCTCTCGCTGCTCTCGGGGCGCTTCGCGCGGGTGCTCTGGACTCCCGGCAACCACGACTTGTGGTCTCGACCCGGCCGCAGCGGGGAACCGGCCGGCGAGGTCAAGTACCAGCGCCTGGTGGCGATCTGCCGCCACTACGACGTCGTCACCCCCGAGGACCCCTACCCCCTGTGGACCGGCCCCGGCGGCCCGGCCGTGATCGCCCCAGTGTTCTGCCTTTACGACTACAGCTTCGGACCGGCCGGCCTCAGCCGCGACCAGATGCTCGCCTGGGCCGCGGCGGGCGACGTGGTGGCGGCGGACGAGGCCCTGCTCTCGCCGGACCCCCATCCCTCCCGCGATGCCTGGTGTGCCGCCCGCTGCGCCGCCACCGAGACCCGGCTCGCGGAAGCGGCTCGCCAGGGCCCGCTGGTGCTGGTGAATCACTTCCCCCTGCGCAAAGACCTGGTGCGCCTCAAACGGGTGCCGCGCTACGCTCCCTGGTGCGGCACGCGGCGCACCGAGCCCTGGGCGAAGCGCTTCGGCGTCAGGATCGGCGTCTACGGTCACCTGCACATCCGCGGCACCCACCTTCGGGAAGGCGTCCGCTACGAGGAGGTCTCCCTCGGTTACCCCCGGGACTGGGATGGCGCGCTGGGCATCGAGCCCTATCTGCGCGAGATCCTCCCGGGTCCTGGATGACAGCTGCTGAGCCGACCTCGATGGCGGAAAACTGCCACGACACAAGGACTTGCGAACGTGCGGGCCTTCTCCGGTTGTTCCGACTCGTGCTAACCTAACCAACCAACCCCGGACAAAGAGCGAACCCGATCGAGGCTGAAGTCATCGCTCAGTGCAGAGGAGGGGTTCCACGCGGCGCGCCCGCCCCGGGCGGTCGCCCTTCGATTGACTGGAGTAGGGAGGATTCCGAGCATGAGAGCTCGCATCGACACTCTCTGGCTGGCCTGGCTGGCACTGATGCTGGGTAGCGCGCCCGCGGTGCTGGCGCAGAGCCAGACGCCCCCGTCCGGCGATGTCTACGCAGAGGACGTCTACGAGGAAGAGGATAGCTACGACGACAACCGCCAGGCCTTCGGTCTCGGACTCGGTATCGTGTTGCCCAACGAGGACTTCGGCGGCGACGACGGCGAGATCTACCTCTCCGCCAACTACCGCTGGCGCCTGCTGGGCCGGGACAGGCGCCAGGAGCGTGGCGCCGACGACCGCGAATACAACGAGAAGTACAACCGCAGGCACTACCGCGGGCGCTACCCGGGGCGTGAGGGCGGAGAGTCGGGCGGCATCCGTGGCTACATCGAGCCGGAGATCAGCTACTGGAAGGAGAGCGACGAGGGCTCGAGTGCCGAGGACCTCCTGATCGGGGTCAACCTCGTCGGCGTGGTACCCACTCGGGCGGCGAACTTCTACCTCGGCGTGGGCTTCGGTCTGCACCTCTTCGACGGCGAGCTGACCATCCTCAACAACCAGGGCCAGGTTGCCAGCGTCCTCGATCTCAAGAACGAGCGCATCGGCGCCAACGTCCACGTCGGTGTCGAGCTGCACCTCTCCGAGTCGATCGGCATCTTCGGCAGCGGCCGTCTCGACATCCTCGAGGACGAGCCCTACGACCGCCAGACCAAGATCTGGGGCGGGCTGCGCTTCCACTTCTGATCCGGCGGACCTGCTCCCTCACCTACTCCGGCGCCGGCCAGCTCGAGGTCACCGGCGGTAGGCACCGCCCCTCGTCGCAGGGCTGGTAGGTGAGGGAGAGCACCGGCCGCCCGCTGCCCGTGGCGATCAGGCGGCCGGTCAAGGTCAGCTCCCCCCGATACACCTGCACCGCCCCCTCGGCGCCAATGGCCAACCTCACGGCCTCGCCGAGAGGGTAGGTCACTCCCTCGAGCCGGCCGGCGGCAGCCTCGAGCCGGGTTGGGATCAGGAAATCGGCCGATGCCGGGTTGGCCTGAACGTGCCAGCCGGGAGCAACGGTCAGGCGAAGGCGGAAGCCGATGCCGTCGCCGCCGTCCACACCGCCCCACTCCAGGCTCGCCGACACGACTCGGCGTGCCTCCTCCTCGAGAGCCGACACCGGCGCTGCCGCGGCCACGGGAGTCGCCTCGCCGCCGAAGGCCCGCGCGTAGCGCCGGGCCGCCAGGGCCAGCATCCGCGAGCCCTCCGGGAAGCGCTCGAGCAGCAAGCCGAACGCCCGGAGCGCTCGCTCTGCCCGCTCCCGGTAGGAAGCCTCGCCGGTGCGCTGCGCCAGCTCGATCAGGTTCAGCACGGCCAGGGCATTGGCCGCGGGGGTGGCGCCGTCGAAGACCTCCCGGGTGCGGAACAACAGGTCGCGGCTGGCCGCGGCGGTGTAGAAGCCGCCCTCCGGATCCGCCAGCCGGCGGATCTGCTCGTCGGTGAGCTCCCGGGCCTTCGCCAACCACTCCGGGGAGCCCTCACACTCGGCGAGGACCAGCAGGGCGTGGACCACGTGGACGTAGTCCGAGAGAAACGCCTCGCGCCGCGCCTGGCCCTGGCGCCAGGTGTGATGGAGGGGGCCGCCCGCGGGTCTCAGGGCACTGAGCACGAAGCGGGCGCCGGCCGCCGCCCGGGCCACCCAGGCTGGCTCTCCCAGCACCCGGCCCGCCCGTGCCAGGCCGGCGATGGCCATGCCGTTCCAGTCCGCCAGCACCTTGTCATCCACCAGAGGCCGGGGCCGACCGTCCCGCACCGCTTTCAAGCGGGCCAGGGCCGGCAGCATCTCGGCCAGCAGCTGCTCCCTACCCATGCGCCGAGCAGTGGCGAGGTCGGCCAGCGGCAACGGCAGGTGCAGCACGTAATGGTGATCTTCGAAGAAGGGGGGGCCGGCGAATCCCAGCAAGGGTGCCAGGAAGGCGGCGTCTTCTGGCCCCAGGGCAGCCTCGAGCTCGGCACGGGCCCAGACGTAGTAGGCGCCCTCTTTGCCGTTCGTCTCGGCATCGATGGCGCTGCGGAAGCCCCCCTCCGGAGCCGCCAGCTCGGCGAGCAGGAAGGTCACGGTCTCCCGCGCCACGCGAGCCAGCTCGGGGTCCCCCGTGCGGGCGTGCTCGAGGGCATAGACCTCGAGCAGCAGACCGTTGTCATAGAGCATCTTCTCGAAGTGAGGAACCCGCCACTCACGGTCGGTGGCGTAGCGGTGGAAGCCGCCGCCCAGGTGGTCGAAGAGCCCGCCGCGGGCCATGCGGTCGAGGGTGGTGGCGAGCATGGCCGCCGCCTCTGGGTTCTCGCCGGCGAGCTCGTGCAGAAGCAGGAGGTTCGAGGGGGTGGGGAACTTCGGCGCCTGGGAGAAACCACCCCACTCGCGGTCGAAGCGCCGGGAGAGGGAGGCCAGGGCGGCGTCTGCCACCCCCTGGCCAGGGAGCTTGTCGGAGGGCGGCAGCCGCTCCTCCAGGTGACGGCCGAGGGCGCCGGTGACCTCCTCGGCCTGGGTCTCGATCTGTGAACGGCGGTTCTTCCACGCGTCGCCCAGGGCGATCACCAGGCTGCCGAAGCCCGGCCGCCCGTAGCGTTCGCGGGGCGGAAAGTAGGTGCCGGCGTAGAAGGGCTCGAGGTCCGGAGTCAGAAACACCGAGTTGGGCCAGCCGCCCTGACCGGTCAGCAGCTGCGTGGCGGCCATGTAGACCTCGTCCAGGTCCGGCCTCTCCTCGCGATCGACTTTGACGTTGATGAAGGTCTTGTTCATGAGGGCGGCGATCTCCGGGTCGGAGAACGACTCGCGCTCCATCACGTGGCACCAGTAACAGGTCGAGTACCCGACCGAGAGGAAGATCGGCTTGTCCTCGGCGCGGGCGCGCGCGATCGCCTCTTCCCCCCAGGGATACCAGTCGACGGGATTGCTCTGATGCAGGAGCAGATAGGGGCTGCTCTCCTGGGCGAGGCGGTTCTTCCGTCCTGAGGTCTCGGACATCACGCTTTCCTGGGACGCCAGCATCGATCCGATCAGGGCGACCAGAAGGCGGCGACCGTTGGGGCACATCGCGGTCATTCTACGGTCTGGGACAGACGGGTTAGACTTCCCCGGCGCCGCCCGAGCCCTCGTCGAGCTCCGGGCGCGCTCCGAACCCAACGAGAGGGTCCCCCATGACCAAGAGAGCCATCCGGTGGTCGCTCGCAGCGGCCGGCACCATCCTCCTGTCCTCCTTCCTCCCCTCCCCGCCGGCCCGCGCCCAGGGCTCGATCGACCCCCAGGCCCGTGAGATCGCCACTCGGGCCGTGGCAGCGATGGGCGGGCAGGCCGCCTGGGAGAACCTCCGCTGGGTGCGCTTCCGCTTCGCCGGTAACCGCACTCATTGGTGGGACAAGCACACCGGTCGCCATCGCGTGGAGCTGACCCGGCGCGACGGCGACCACTACATCGTGCTCCAGAACCTGAACACCCGCGAGGGACAGGCGTTCAAGAACGGCCAGGAACTGAGCGGCGAAGAGGCACGGCAAGCCCTGGACAACGCCTACGGCGCGTGGATCAACGACACCTATTGGCTGCTGATGCCCTTCAAAATGACCGACCCGGGGGTGATCCTCGCACCAGCCGGGGAGGAGACCATCGACGGCAACGTCTACGACAAGCTCCACCTCCGCTTTGAGAAGGTGGGCCTGACCCCGGGCGACCAGTACTGGGTCTTCGTCAACCGCTCGACCGGCCTGATCGACCGCTGGTCCTACATCCTCGAGAGCTTCGAGCCGGGCCGGGCCGCCACGGTGTGGCAGTGGCGAGACTGGCAGAGCTACGGTCCCCTGAAGCTCTCCGGCACACGGTTCAACCTGACGGCCAATCAGACGCTCGGGCTCGACCGCATCGAGGTCGGCGTCGAAATGCCGGACTCGGTGTTCACCGTGAGCGAGCCGATGCCGGAGCCGAAGTAGGGCGCGTGGCCGAACGCCTGCGCATCGTCTCCCTGGTGCCCAACGGCACCGAGATCCTGTTCGCCCTGGGCGCCGGTGACCAGGTGGTGGGGGTCAGCCACGAGTGCGACTTCCCGGCCGAGGCGAGGAGGCTGCCGATCCTCACTGGCAGCGCCCTGGCGCCGGGCCTCGCAGGTGCCGAGATCGACGCCGTCGTCTCGGCCCAGCTGGCGGGCGGGGAAAGCCTCTACACCCTGGACGAGGCGCGGATCGTCGAGCTGGCTCCGGACCTGATCGTCACCCAGAGCCTCTGTCCGGTGTGCGCGGTCTCCACGGCACAGGTGGATGCGGCGGTGGGGGTCCTCCCCCGCTGCCCGGAGCTGCTCTCCCTCGATCCCCACACCCTCACCGATGTGCTCGGCGACATCCGGCGAGTGGGCGCACGCCTGCGCCGCGAGAGCGAGACGGCGGCCCTTCTGGCGGGTCTCGAGGCCCGGCTCGCGGCCGTGGCGAAGCGCCGTGCCGGCCGGACCCGGCCGCGGGTCGTCGCTCTGGAGTGGCTGGACCCCCCGTTCTTGGCCGGCCACTGGGTGCCCGAGATGATCGACCAGGCGGGTGGGCAGGATGCCTTCGGCCGGCCGGGCGGTGCGTCGCGGCGATCGAGCTGGGAAGAGATCGCCGGCGGCCAGCCCGACGTGGTGGTGGTGATGCCCTGTGGCTTCGACCAGGCGGGCGCGGCTGCCGAGATGGCCAAGCTCGACGCCTGCCCGGACTGGCGGGCGCTGCCGGCGGTCGCCGCGGGCCGCGCCTTCGCGGTCGACGCCAACGGCCTGTTCAGCCGCCCCGGCCCCCGGTTGGTCGACGGGGTCGAGCGCCTGGCAGAGCTCTTCGACCTCCTCTAGCGGCTACTTGCCGTCGACCGACAACCGCCCCGGTCCCAAGAGCAGCAGGCCGAAGAAGACCGCGGCCATCTCGAAGGGATGGGCCCAACCCGAGAAGGGATCTCCCTTGGAGATGTGGAACGCGGTTGCCATGCACATGGTGGCGAAGAGCAGCAAAGCCGCCGGACGGAACAAGAGGCCCAAGATCATCAGGATGCCGCCGCCGAGCTCGGCGAAGGCCGCCAGGAATCCCCAGACGACCGGATAGAAGCGAATCCCAACCAGGTCCATCACCTGGCCCAACTGCTCCCAGCGTTCGGGGCCCCCGAGCATCTTGGGATAGCCGTGGAGCACGAAGGCGACACCGAGGCCGAGTCGCAGCACCAGCAGGCCGAAGTCCTTGAACTTGTCGAGACCGGCAAAGACCGCGGTGCTCATCCTCCCCCCTCTACCCGGCGCGCAGCAGCCAGCCGAGGGCCTGGCCCTCGATGCCGAGCGGGGCATCCTCTCCCAAGTCGAGGTCGCGGGGGAAGCCGACGTGCCCACCGCGATCGACCCAGCGCACGTCCAGGCCCTCGAAGCGGCGTGCCACCACGGGCCGGACCACCTCGCCGGGCACCATCGGATCGTCGTCCACGGCGACCAGCAGAGCGGGCACGGCGAGATGGGGCAAGAGAGGCGCCACGCTGGCCCGAGCGTGGTAGTCCGAGGCGCCGATGAAGCCCCAGCGCGGCGAGACCACGAGGTCGTCCCAATGGCGGATCAGGGTGAAGCGCTCCGCCTCCTCCACGGGTAGCGGCACCGGCCGGCGCTCGGCCACGCTGCGGTAGATGGTCAGCAGGTTGCGCAGCACGTAGCGGCGGTACGGCCAGCTGGCCGGGCGGTCGATGACGGCCGCGGCCGGCGCCAGGTCGAGGGGCGAGCACACGGCCGCCACGCCCTGTACCCGAGGATCCGGGGTCTCGCAGGCGTAGCGCAGGGCGAGATGGCCGCCCAGCGAGTAGCCGAGACAGTAGATCCGCTCGAAGCCCGCCAGGTCGGGGCTCGCCACCACCTGGGCGAGGTCCGAGGAGAGGCCGGCATGGTAGAAGTCGTTACTGGCCCGATCGCTACCCCGCAGGTTGATGCGCAAGCACGACAGGCCCATCGCAAAAGCCATCCCCGCCACCTTCTTGGCATAGGACGCCTCGGCGCAGCCCCCGATGCCGTGCACGAAGATCAGCAGGTCCGTGGAGCCCGGCTCGGCCCGCAGCAACCCGGTGAGCGGTACCTCGCCGACTTGAGGATCGATGACTTGGGTGCGCCACGGCCGGGCCTCGGGAGGCTCCGGCACCGGCCAGAAGCGGGAAGCGACCGTCCAGAGGTGACCTGCCAGTGCCATGAGCGGGGATGATACACGGGCCGCCCGCCTCACCCGCCTCAGCCTGCGACCAGATCCGCGTGCAACCGCGCCGGCAGGCTGGGACCTTGGTAGATCAGGGCGGTGTAGATCTGCACTGCGGCGCAGCCAACCTCGAGCAACTCTCGCACCTGATCCGCTCGTTCGATGCCGCCCACCCCCACCACCGGCAGCCGCCCGGCGGAGGCTTCCAGGACCTCCTCGATCTTCTTCCGGGCCAGGGGCCAGAGGGGGCGGCCCGAGAGGCCACCTGCCTCTCCCGGGTCGGCCCTGAGCCCGCTGCGAGTGATCGTGGTGTTGGTGGCGATCAGGCCGCTGATGCCGCTCGAGATGGCCACCTCCACGGCCTCCGCGATCGCTTCCCTCTCGAGGTCGGGGGCCAGCTTCAAGAACAGCGGCGTCCCGGCCGCCGCCTCCACCACCGGCCCGAGCAGCCCGGCCAGGGCCTCCTTCTCCTGGAGCGCCCGCAGGCCGGGAGTGTTCGGCGAGGAGACGTTGACGGTGAAGTAGTCGGCCAGGCCCACCAGGCGCTCGACGGAGGTGACGTAGTCCTCGGCCGCGGCCTCGACGGGCGTCACTTTGCTCTTGCCCAGGTTCACCCCGACCGGCACCTGCGGCCACGCGCCCGCCCCCTTGAGCCGCCGCAGTCGCTCGGCCAAGGCCGCGCTGCCCTGGTTGTTGAACCCGAAACGGTTGATCAAGGCACGATCGGCGGGAAGCCGGAACAGCCGGGGGCGGGGGTTGCCCGGCTGCGCATGGGCGGTGACCGTACCCACCTCGACGAAGCCGAAGCCCAGGGCCGGCCAGAACGGGATGGCCTGGCCATCCTTGTCCAGCCCCGCGGCGAGGCCGACCGGACCGGCGATCGACAGGGGCCCCAGCCGCCGAGCCAGGCCGGGAGTCGGCCGGCGGCCTCTTCCCAACAGAAGCCCGAGAAAGCGGGGAGCGCGCCTCAGGACGGCGAAGGTGAGGTCATGGGCCCTCTCCGCGTCGAGGGCGAAGAGCAGGGGCCGGAGCAGCCGGTAGAAGGGAGCGAGCACCGGCCCTCATCCTATCGCTGCCCCGACTGGCTCAGCTCTCGAAGCGCAGCGACGGATCCCGCCGAGCTCGGCGCAGGTAGGCTGCCACGCTCTTGACCACCACCACCGAGAGGGACTCCCCCAACGCTGCCTGCTGGAAGATCGCGAGGGCCGCCAGGGCCTCACGGTGCACGTCCCGCGAGCGGAAGATCGGCAGCATCTCCAGGGCCAGCTCCTTGACCCGACCGAGCTCCCCGCGCTCGGCGAAGAGGCAGGCGAGGTCGAGGGAGACCAGGGCGGCGTCATAGCCGATCTGCCGCTCGATGAAGCCGGCGCGAGTCTCGGTCAGTGCGGCCTCGGCCTTCTCGAGCTCCCCCCGCGCGGCCGCCAGCCGGCCCTCCAGCCAGCTCAGCATGAGCCGATCGAGGTGCCCTCCGGCCCGGGGGTACTCCTCGCGGATCGCCGCCAACGAGGCTTCGGCGCGGTCGAGCCGGCCAGTCTCGATGAAGCACTCCGCGAGGTTGTGGCGGGCGCACAGGGCGAGGCGCGGATCGCGACCGGCGTCAATCAGCGGCAAGGCCCGCTCGAGAAGAGCAATAGCCCCGGCGGTCATGCCCTGGTAGCGGTAGCCGGTGGCCTTCTGGACCAGGGTCAGCCCCACCAGGTGGCTGTCGGCCGCCCGCCGGTAGATTTCGACCACCTCCTCGAGCAGCTGTTGGGACTCCTCGAAGCGGCGCTGAGCCCGCAGCAGCGAAGCCTTGAGCGAGAGCACGTGGGCGCGACAGAGGGGGTCGCCGGTACCGAGCTCGAGGAGTTGCTCAGCGTGGCGGATGGCATCGGCCGCGCCCCTCAGGTCCGAGCTCACCCGGCGCGCATTCCCGAGGTATGCCCAGGCCATGGCCCGGACGTCGCAGAGAAAGGCGGGGCCGTAGGCTTCCGGCTCCAGACGCTCGGCCAGGTTGATGGCGAGCCCGGCGAGCGCCTCCGCCGTCAAGGGATCCTCGAAGGCCGCCTGATGGCTCTCGTTGATCAGGAGGTCGCAAACGCCCCAGGTACGGAAGCGGGCGTCGAGCTCGAACCGGGCGATCTGCTCGGCCTCGGTGCCCTGGATCAGCTCGCGCACCAGGTCCGGGGCTTCCCGCCTCTCCCTCTCCAGATCCGCGCCCCGCAGCCGAACCGACTGCACGGCCCGCGCGACCACGCCCCGATAGCGGCCCTTGGACCTGCCGAGGGCTGGCATCGCGCTCTCCCGCCAGGCCTGGCGGCACTCCGGGCAGATCGACAGCAGATGGCGGAACAGCTCCACGACCACTCGGCCTGCGGGCTCGCCGCCCCGGGCGAGGCGCCCCAGGGCCTCGAGCGTCAGATGAGGCTGGCGCATGCTCTCCTCTCTTTCTTCCCCTGCTCCGACGAGAGATGTTATCGAAAAAGGATACTTCTTGACACGCATAAAGAGGATGGCCGCGACCCTGTGGGCCGCGGCCACACGTCGGAACCCAGGCTCAGCCCGGGGACCCTCCCGCTCCCGGCTCGGCCGGCGGCGGTGCCGGGTTACCGTGGGGATCCATGTGGGGGCCTTCCTTGTCGAAGACCTGGGACCAACCCGTGGGCACGAGGGGGTCCAGCCCTGACAGGACGCCGTCCAGAAGCGCCAGACCCTCGGCCCAGAGACCCGCGAGGATCGAGGGGCCGGCCTCGCCCCGGATCGGGGCGGCGCCAGCGGCGAGACCGGCGGCCAGCATGAGGAAAGCTGCGAGCACGACGCCCGCGCGCCGACGAGAGGAGCGTCTTGAGAGCACGGTATCTTCCTTCCCGGTGGCTACCAGCAGCCGTCACCCGCGACGGCCGTGGTCCACTCGAGAAAGAAAGTACCGTCTAGAGACTATTTGTGGACATCAAGATCGGGAACTTCTCTCCGCCGCCCACCCGATGTCAACGCCGGGGGACGGTGACACGGCCCGCGACCCGATCGAAGTCGATCGAACCGGAACCGTCGCTGTCCACCCGGAAGTCGCCGCCGACGCCAAAGACCCTGATGCTGCCGGAGCCGTCATCCCGCACCAGCACGTTGCCGACCACCCCGGTGACCTCGAGATCCCCAGAACCATCCTCGAGCACGGTGACATCACGTTGGGCCTCGCGGATCGCCAGGTCCCCCGAGCCGTCCTCGACCTCGACGTCGCCGGCCACACGGGCGATCTCGACCGGCCCCGAGCCGTCCTCCAGGCGCAGCGAGCCACCCACGTCCTCTACGCTGATCGAGCCCGAGCCGTCGACGATGACCACGTCACCCGCAATGCGGTTGACGATCAGGTCGCCCGAGCCGTCGTCGATGCGCAGAGACGCGAAGCCGGCGACCTCGGCAACTCCGCTGCCGTCCTCCACGGTCAGCGCGAGGGCGGGCGGTCCCTCGATCGTGAGGTCGAGAGAGCTCGCGCCAAGAGTGAGGCCCTCCGGGAGGACGGCCCTGACCACCAACTCCTGGCCCACCCGCTCAGTCTCCAAGCGCACGCGGGCGAGCAGGTCGGCGCTCGAGGCGCAAGCGGTGCCCTGGACGTCCAGATCCCCTTGCCCCTCCACCGCCTGCAGCCGAAGGCCTCCGGCGTGGGCGATCACCCGCAGGCGCTGTGCGCCCTGGGCGTCGAGGCGAGCCGAACGGGGCTCGGAGACCCGGCAGGGATCGACGGCGCCGAGGCAACCCAGGGCCGAGGCACCGAGCAGCGCAACGACCACGAGGGGGAGCAGGGGGACAGGGGCGCGAGGAGCGAGGGCTGGCTTCATGGGAGTGGCCTCCGCCCGGCTCTACGCCGCTTCCCTCGCCCCGGTTTCACACCCGGCCCCGAGCGGCGCCGAAGGTGACCACCAGCTCGATGCGTCGCCCTTCCCGCTCGACGACCGCCGTCGCCTTCTGACCGGGCTTGGCCTGGCGGAGCACGAAGACGAAGTCGTGGATGCTGGCCAGAGGATGACCGGCGAGCTCGACCAGCACGTCGCCCCGGCGGATCCCGGCTTCCTCGGCCGGGCTTCCCGGCCGCACTCCGGCCAGGGGCACTCCCGGGCGCCCGGCCTCGGCCGCCGCATAGTCCGGGATGGTGCCCAGGGAGGCGCCGAAGGAGCGCACGTCCCCCGACGGCGGCGGCGCGGCCACCGCCCGGTAGGTGAGACTGCCCGGCCGCTCTGCCAGGGTGAGGGCGGTCTGCGCGGCCAGCACCGCCACCTGGGCACCCCCGGCAGCGTTGATCCGCGCGGTGTCGTCCGAGGGCCGGTGGTAGTCATCGTGGACGCCGGTGAAGAAGTGCAGCACCGGCACTCCTGCGGTGTAGAACGACATCTGGTCCGACGGGCCGTAGCCGTCGCCCCCGAGCTGGCACTCGATCCGGGCCCGCTCGCACAGAGGCGGTAGCAGGACCTTCCACTCCTCCGCCGACTCTCCCCCCAGCACCGCCAAGCGGTTCCCCGAGAGCCGCCCGACCATGTCCATGTTGATCATCGCCACCAGCTTGGTCGGTTCCAGGCCGCCCGGGGGGTTGCGCACCAGGTGCGCCGAGCCCAGCAGACCCCGTTCCTCGCCACCGAAGGCCACGAACCACACGTCGCGCTGGAGCTGGCCGCGAGCGGCGACTACCTGCCGCGCCGCCTCGAGCAGGGCCGCGACCCCGGAGGCGTTGTCGTCGGCGCCGTTGTGCGGCGCGTGCTCGTCCGGGGCGAGGGAGCCATGGGGGCCGAAGCCCAGGTGGTCGTAGTGAGCGCCGATCAACACCGCACCGGGGAGGCGCCCGGCCGCTCCCGCCCGGACCACGCCGATGACGTTGTCCACCGGCGCGGTCTTCTTCGCAAGCTGCACCGCCAGGCGAGCCCGCTTGCCGCCGGCGAACAGGGCAGCCCCCACCTCGCGCTTCAGGGCCACCACCGGGATGCCCGCCTCGCCACCGCTCTCGACGTCGAGCCGGGGCAGGGCCGCCTCCTCCGGGGGCTTCTCGCCGGCGGGAAGGTCGACCACGATCAGCCCGACGGCACCGCGCTCGCGGGCCGTGAAGGCCTTGAAGCGCAGATCCGAGGCCCGCCGCTCAACCTGGGTGTCGGCGAAAGGGCCGCCCTCGGGGACAAAGCGCCGGACTGCGACGACCTTGCCCTTGACGTCGAGACCGGCGTAGTCGTCGATACCTTGCTCGGGCAGCACAATGCCCCAACCCGCCGCCACCACCTCGGCCTCGACGGTGCCGCTCGACGAAAAGGACGCCGGCACCCAGGCGTCGGCGGGCAGAGGCAATCCGTCGAGGGCCACCGCCGAGCCGGCGCCCAGCTCGACGGCATGGGGCACGGGAAACGCTTGGCGGAAGCCGCCCTGCTCGCCCGCCGGCTCCAGGCCCAGCTCGCGGAAGCGGTCGGCGAGCCAGAGCGCGGCGGCCGCCAGCCCGCCGGTGGCGACGCCCCGGCCCTCCCGAGCGTCGTCCGCCAGCCAGGCCACCGACCGCTGGTAGCGATCCGCGGCTCTCTCCTCCGCTGCCGGTGGACCGTCCAGCCAGCGCGCGAGGAAGAGGTTGGTCTCCCCCGGCTTGGCGGCATTGCGGTTGGAGGCGAAGACCAGCGAACGGCCGTCCGGCGAGAACATCGGGAAGCCGTCGAAGTCGGCGCTGTAGGTGATGCGCTCGAGGTCGGTGCCATCGGCGTCGACGGCCCAGAGGTCGAACTCGCGTCCCCGTGGGTCCCCATAGTTGCTCGAGAAGATGATCCGCTTGCCGTCGGGGAAGAAGAAAGGCGCGAAGGAGGCGGCGTCCAGATAGGTCACCTGGCGGGCGTGGGTGCCGTCCGCCTCGGCCACCCAGAGCTCGAGCTTGGACGGCCTCACCAGGTCCAGCGCCAGGAGCCGCTGGAAGTCCTCCTGCTCGGCCCCGGGCTTCGGCCGCGAGGCTCGCCAGACGATCTGCGAGCAGTCCGGCGAGAAGAAGGCGCCGCCGTCGTAGCCGACCGCCTCGGTCAGCCGCCTGACGTTCTTGCCGTCAGCGTCCATGCGGTAGAGCTCGATGTCGCCGTCTCGGGTGGAGGTGAAGACGATCGCGCCGTCCTTGGGGCAGACCGTCGCCTCGGCGTCGTAGGCCTCGTTCTCGGTGAGCCGGACGAGGTCGCTGCCGTCCTTGGCAGCGGTGAAGATCTCGAAGCTGGAATAGAGAGCCCAGACGTAGCCCTGGGAGCGGTCTGGGGGGGCTGGACAGCTCTCCCCTGCCAGATGCGTGGAGGCATAGAGGATGCGGTCGCCCGCCGGGTAGGAGAAATAGGCACAGGTGGTGCGGCCCTTGCCCGTCGAGACCAGCTGCGGCGGCTGGCCGGAGCCCGGCGCGAGGCGGAAGATCTGGTCGCACTGGGCGGTGGGAGCAGTCGCCTGGAAGATCAGCTCACGGCCGTCGGGCGACCAATAGGCCTCGGCGTTCTCGCCGCCGAAGGTCAGCTGGACTAAGTCCGCGAGGTGCGTCTCGCGGGGATCGAGACTCGGCTCGCCGCCCAGGCCGAGCAGGAGCACTGCCGCAGGGGCCGCCATCCAATGCGCTTTCATGTCATCCCTCCCAGGCAACCGGCCGCTGGCGGAAAGGAGGCGATAGGATCGCCCGCGAGCCGGACGGGCGCTAGTTTGGCGACCGTGCCGGAGCCTGTCAACGCCGCACGCCCGGAGATCCCATGCGCCGCTCCTGGATTCGTTTGCTGGTCGTTCTCGCCCTGCTGGTCATCGCCTTCGTCACCTTGCCGAGGCTGCGCCGCCCCGAGCGACTGCCGGTGACGGTGGTCGAGGCGGCGAAGGGAACGGTGGCCGAGACGGTGAGCAACTCCCGAGCCGGCACCGTCAAGGCCCGTCGCCGAGCCAAGATGTCTCCCGAGATCGGCGGCCGGGTGGTGGCCATCCCTTTCCGCGAGGGCGACCGTGTGCGCGCCGGAGAGATCATGCTGCGCCTCGAGGACGATCAGTACCGGGTGCGCGTGCGTCTCGCCGAGGAGGACCAGCGCACCGCCGAGGCCGAGCGGCAGCGGGCCTGCCTGGCTGCTGAGAGGGCCGAGCGGGAACGCGAGCGGCTGTCCCGCCTCACCCGTGAGGGAATCGTCTCCACGGACGCCCTCGACGCCGCCGCCAGCCAGGCCGAAACCCTGCTCGCCGGCTGCCGAGCCTCCCAGGCCGCAGCCGATCGGGCCCGGGCGGCAGTCGAGGTGGCACGGGTCGACCTCGGCAAGACCGTGCTGTCCGCCCCCTTCGATGGCGTCGTGGCCGAGCTCTCGATCGAGCTGGGCGAGTGGACCACGCCTTCCCCTCCGGCCATGCCGGTACCGCCCGTGATCGACCTGATCGACCCCGGCTCGATCTATGTCAGTGCCCCCATGGACGAGGTCGACTCGGCCCGCATCCAGCCCGGGCAGCGCGTCAAGGTGACGGTGGACTCCTTCCGCGACCGAGTGTTCCCCGGCCGAGTGTTGCGGGTCGCCGCCTTCGTCACCGATGTGCAGGAGCAGAACCGCACCATGGAGATCGAGGTCGAACTGGACGACGCGACCCTCGGCACCAGCCTCCTGCCGGGCACCTCCTCGGATGTCGAGGTGATCCTCGAAGAACGACCCGATGTGCTGCGCATCCCCACCTCGGCGATCCTCACCGGCAAGAAGGTGCTGGTGGTCGAGGGTGAGGTCCTGGTCGAGCGCTCGATCGCGCCCGGCCTGTCGAACTGGGACTTCACCGAGGTGACCAGCGGTCTCGCCGCCGGCGATCGGGTGGTCACCTCGCTCGACCGGCCCGAGGTCAAGGCGGGTGCGCTGGTGCGTGTCGAGGGCAACGGGCCGCAGCCCGGAGGGCAGCGGTGATCCGCCTCGAGGGGGTATCGCGCACCTTCGAGGTGGGGGGCCGGCCGGTCCATGCCTTGGTCGAGGTCTCGGCCGAGATCCAGGCCGGAGAGCACGTGGCGATCATGGGCCCGTCGGGGTCGGGCAAGTCCACGCTGCTCAACATCCTCGGTTGCCTCGACCGACCAACCGCCGGCGAGTACTTTCTCGACGGCCGGCCCACCAGTTCGCTGGACGATGGCGAGCTGACCCGCCTGCGCCGCGAGAAGCTCGGTTTCGTCTTCCAGTTCTTCCACCTGGTGGCCCGGTTGACCGCGGTCGAGAACGTCGAGCTGCCCATGGTCTTCGCCGGGTTCTCGGCCGGGGAGCGGCGGGAGCGGGCTGCCGCGGCCCTGGCCGCGGTGGACCTGTCGGATCGCCTGGACCATCGCCCGGCTCAGCTTTCGGGCGGCGAGCGCCAGCGCGTGGCCCTGGCCCGCGCGACCGTGATGGAGCCCAAGATCCTGCTCGCCGACGAGCCGACCGGCAACCTCGACACCGGCTCCGGCCGCCAGGTGCTCGCCTTGCTCGACCGCCTCAACGACGAGGGGCTCACCCTTCTCGTAGTGACTCACGATCCCCTCGTCGCACGCCACGCCGAACGCATCCTGGTTCTGGTCGACGGCCGGCTGGCCCTCTCGGTGCCCGGCTCCCGCGTCGAGGAGGCGGTGGCCGCCCTGTTGGTCGAGGAACCGGTGAGCGAAGGAGGCGGCGCCGCTTGAGGCCCCTGGACCTCTTCCGCTTCTCGGGCCGGGCGGTGAGCGGCCACCGGCTGCGCAGCGCCTTGTCCCTGCTCGGAGTCGCCATCGGGGTGGCGGCGGTGATCGTGCTCACGGCCCTCGGCGAGGGAGCCCGTCGCTACGTCGTCGACGAGTTCGCCAGCCTGGGCACCAACCTGCTCGCCATCCTGCCCGGTCGTACCGAGACCACGGGCGCCATGCCGGGAGTGGTGGGAGTGCCCAACGATCTCACCCTGGACGACGCCCGGGCCATCGCCACTCGGGTGCGCCTGGCGCGCAACGTGGCCCCCGTTTCGATCGCCACCGAGACCGTCGCCCGCGGCGAGCTGTCCCGGCAGGTGGCGGTGATCGGCACGGCAGCCGGGTACCGGGAGGTGATCGACTTCCCGGTGGCCCGCGGCCAGTTCCTCCCCGAGGGTGACTTCGACCGCGGCGCCCCCGTCGTGGTGCTCGGCTACAACGTGGCCAAAGAGCTGTTTGGCTCCGAGGACCCGATCGGCCAGGTGGTGCGCATCGGCGCCTGGCGGATGCGAGTGATCGGGGTCAACCAGCAGGTCGGGACCAAGGCAGGGGCCAACCTCGACGAGGTGGTCTTCGTACCGGTGGCCACCGCCCTGTCGATGTTCAACCGCACCTCCCTCTTCCGCATCCTGGTCCGGACCCACACCCACGCCGACATCGAGACCGCCCGGGCTCAGGTGCGGGAGATCCTGATCGAGAGGCACGGCGAGGAGGACTTCTCCTCCCTGACCGAGGAGGCCCTGGCTTCTACGTTCTCCTCGATCCTGACCGCCCTCACCCTGGTGCTGGCGGCCATTGCTGCCATCTCGCTGTCCGTGGCCGGGCTGGGGATCATGAACGTGATGCTGGTCTCGGTGTCGGAGCGCACCTCCGAGGTAGGCCTGATGCGGGCGGTGGGCGTTTCCCGTCGCCAGGTCGCCGTGGTCTTCCTGCTCGAGGCCGTTCTGCTCTCGGGGCTCGGTGGCCTGGTCGGACTTGGCACCGGCTACCTGGTGGTTCGTCTGTTGGTGAGCCTGTATCCGGCACTGCCCGCCAGTCCCCCCGTCTGGGCGGTGGTGGCGGCGGTGGTGGTGTCGCTCGCGGTGGGCGCCTTCTTCGGCTGGCTGCCGGCTCGACGCGCCGCTCGCCTCGACCCGGTGCTCGCCCTCGGGAGGAGGTAGATGATGACCGACCTCTTCCGCCTGGCGGCGAGCGCCCTGGCAGCCAACCGGCTGCGCTCCGTGCTGTCGATGCTCGGCATCACCATCGGCATCACCTCGGTGGTGCTGCTGACCTCGATCGGCGAGGGAACCCGCCGCTACATGGTCGGCCAGTTCACTCAGTTCGGCACCAACCTGATGGCGATCAACCCCGGCAAGTCGAAGACCGTCGGGCTTCCCGGGGCCCTGGGCGGAACCACCCATCCGCTCACCCTCGACGACGCCGAGGCGCTGGGACGGGTGAGCGGAGTGGACGCCTGGGTGCCGGTGGCCTGGGGCACGGCGCGGGTGGAGGCCGGCAACCGCGGCCGCAGCGTCGTGGTCTATGGGGTCACCCCGGCGGTGCCGCGGGTCTGGAAGTGGCACTTGCGGCAGGGTTCCTTCTGGCCGGAGGGGGACCCGCGCCAAGCGCCTCCCGCCGCCGTCCTCGGCCCCTCGCTCAAGCGCGAGCTGTTCGGCGACGAGCCGGCCCTCGGCCGCTTCGTCCGCATCGGTGACAGCCGCTTTCGGGTCACCGGCATCATGGAGCCGAAGGGGCGCATGCTCGGCTTCGATCTCGATGACACCGTCTTCATCCCGGTGGCCCGTACCATGCGCCTGTTCAACCTGGCGGAGCTGACCGAGATCGACCTCCTCTACGCCAACGCCCAGATCGCCTCCGAGGTCAAGCGAGCGGCGACCGAGGTGCTGACCAGACGCCACGACGACCAGGAGGACTTCACCATCACCACCCAGGACGCCATGCTCGAGGTCTTCGGCAACGTCATGGACATCGTCACCCTGGCGGTGGGGGCGATCGGCGGCATCTCCCTGCTGGTGGGAGCCGTGGGCATCCTGACCATGATGTGGATCGCCGTCGGCGAGCGGACCGAGGAGATCGGCGTGCTCCGCTCCCTGGGGGCAACCCGCCGGCAAGTGCTGACCGTGTTCTTGAGCGAGGCCGCCCTGCTCTCCACTCTCGGCGGGTTCGCCGGCCTCGTCCTCGGGCTCGCCCTCTGCTGGGTGCTGCGACTCCTGGTGCCCGGCCTGCCGGTGGCCACGCCGCCGGAGTTCGTGGTCGCTGCGCTCGCCACCAGCCTGCTCACCGGCATCGCCTCGGGGGCCCTGCCGGCCCGCCGTGCCGCCAGCCTCGACCCCATCGAGGCTCTGCGCGCGGAGTAGCCGGGCGGGCCAGCGTCACTCGGCGGCGGCCGAGCGCTCCTCGGACTTGCGCTTGCGCCAGCCCACCATGGCGGCGGCGGCCACGCCCAGCAGGTAGAGCAGGATGGTCGGCAAGGCGAAGATCATCAGGTTGAGCACGTCCGGCGTGGGGGTCACGATCGCTGCCAGGATGAAGATGATCAACACCGCCCAGCGGAAGTTGCGGATCAAGAAGCGGGGCGTCACCACCCCCATTTGGGCGAGGGCGAAGATCACCAGCGGCAGCTCGAACATCAGACCGAGGCCACCGATGACCATCATCTCGAAGTGGAGATAGCGGTCCACCGAGATCACCGGCTCGAAACGTTGGCCGATGCCGAGCAGAAACTCGATGGCGAAGGGGCTGGCCACGAAGTAGCCGAAGAGACCGCCGGAGACGAAGAACAAGGTCCCGGCCAGGACGAAGACCAGGGCCCAGCCCTTCTCCTTGCGGTAGAGGGCGGGAGCGATGAAGCACCAGAGCTGGTAGAGCAGGAAGGGGGCCGCCGCGAAGAGGGCGGCCAGCAGCGCGACCTTGAAGTAGAGGACGAAAGCGTCGGGCACGCCGAAGATCGCCAGCTTCTTGCCCTCGGGCAGGTGCTTCTTGATCGGCGCCTCGAGCAAGTCGAAGATCGGGTCGACGTAGACCCAGCAAGCGCCCAGGGCGACGGCTACCCCGATGAAGCTGAACAGCAGGCGGCGGCGCAGCTCCTCGAGATGCTCGAGGAGGGACATACGCGGCAGTTCTTCGTCCGCGTCGAGGCCGGGGGCCGGGCGGTGAGCCATGGAGGGATCGACGTTCTAGGACGGCGACTCGGCTTTGCTGGTTGCCTTCCGGGTCCTCGGCGCCCTCGGCCGCCGCGCAGCCTTGCCGGGTCCAGTCGCTTCGGGGGCTGCCGATGTGGCTGAAACCCCACCCTCGCTCGCTGCCGACGCGGTCTCGGGGGGCGATTGCGCAGAGGCCTCGTCGAGCTCTGCGTGCTCCGGCGAGTGGCTGGGCGGGGGTGCCACTTCGAGCCGGGTCGATCGGGGAGCGCGCGCCTCGACGCCGGCAGGCGCCGGCAAGGCCGCGGCGGCCATCCGCTGGCGGGCTCTCTCCTGTGACTCTTCGAGGGCGATCTCGGCGTTGAACGTCCTCTTGAGGTCGTCGCTCGCCCGCTTGAACTCCCCGAACGCCTTGCCGATCGACCGCCCGATCTCGGGAAGCCGCCGGGGCCCGAAGAGCAGGAGCGCCAGCGCCGCAATCAGGAGCATCTCTGGTAAGCCGATCGGACCCATTTGATTCGTCTCTCTCGCTGGGCATCTTCCCGTCCCGGACGGCGGGATGTCAAGGCAGGATGCTAGACTTCAGAGCGATGCGTAGACCCTGGAAAATCCTCGCCCTCGTCCTCTTCAGCGTCGCGACCTTTGGCGGTTCCTTGTTCGGCGGCCGGATCCTGGCCCGTGGCGGCGACGTTCGCGACACCCTACGCGTCTACACCGAGCTGATGGCCCTGGCCCATGAGCGCTACGGCGAGGAGGTGAGCTACCGAGACCTCGTCTTCGCCTCGATCCAGGGCATGCTCCGGACCCTCGACCCTCACACCAGCTTCCTCTCGCCGCGGGCCTACAGCGGCATGAGAGAGCGCCAGCAAAGCTCCTTCTACGGCCTGGGCATCTTGGTCAGCATGCGCAACGGCAGGCTGACCGTGGTGACGCCGATCGAGGGCACTCCCGCCTCGCGCATGGGAATCCGCGCCGGGGACGTCATCAGCACCATCGAGGGAGAGTCCACCGAGACCCTCTCCGTCGACGACGCGGTCGATCGCCTGAAGGGCCCCAAAGGCACCCAGGTGACGATCGAGATCGTCCGGCGCGGCTTGACCGAGCCGCTCAAGATGACGGTCACCCGCGCCGAGATCCCCCAGACCACGGTGCGCTACGCCTACCTGATGGACGCCGAGACTGGCTACATCTGGCTGACCGACTTCAACCGCTCCTCGACCGACGAGATGGCCCAGGCGATCTCGCGGCTCAAGCAGCAGGGGATGAAGCGGCTGATCTTCGACCTGCGCAACAACGGCGGCGGCCTCCTCGACCAGGCGATCGCGATCGGCGACCAGTTCGTGCCCAAGGGTGGCCGCATCGTCGAGACCCGGGGTCGCACCCCGGACACCGTCCAGACCTTCCGGGCCGCGGGTGACTTTCCGGCCCTCGGCGTGCCGGTGATCGTGCTGGTCAACCGGGGCAGCGCCTCGGCCGCCGAGATCGTCGCCGGAGCCATCCAGGACCACGACGTCGGCCTGATCGTCGGCACCCCGACCTGGGGCAAGGGCCTGGTCCAGACCGTGTTCAACCTGCCCTATGGTGCCGGCCTCGCACTGACCACCGCGAAGTACTACACCCCCTCGGGCCGGCTGATCCAGCGGGACTATTCCTCCTACTACGACTACCTCACCGTGGCCGAGCAGCAGGAGGGCGCTCCACCGGCCCCCCGCGGCGAGGCCTTCCGCACCGACCTCGGCCGCCAAGTCTTCGGCGGCGGCGGCATCAGCCCGGACGTGCTGGTCGAGAACGAGGAGATCACTTCCTTCGAGCAGTACCTGCTCGCCCGCAACGCCTTCGTGGACTTCGCAGTGGACTACCTGAGCGAGAACGGCGGTGCCAATGAGAAGGCCGTGGCCTCCGCGGCGTGGCGACCGCAGCCGGAGCTGCTGGCTCGGTTCCGGGAGTGGTTGGCCCGCGAGAGCCTGGCCACCTCCGAGCAGATCGAGAAGGGTTTCGCCGAGAGCCCTCACGCCGACTACGTGCTACGGGTCATCGGCGCCGAGATCCTGAACGTGCGCTTCGGGCCGGAGGCTCAGAACCGAGTTCTGGCTGAGGCCGACCCGCAGATTCAGAAGGCCCTCACCCTCTTCCCCCAGGCCCGCGAGCTGCTCGCCCAGCGGGAAGCCCTGGTGGGCTCCGGCTTGATCGACTGAACGACCCTCAGGGGTTGAACACCACGAACCGGCGCTCGCCGATGATCGTCTCTTGGCCCAGATCGTCGCGGACGTAGACCTGGAAGTGGTGCTCACCGTCTGACAGCAGCCGGGTGTCGAGGAAGAAGCGCCAGCCGGGGGCCGCGCTGTCCGGGTAGCCCGGGTAGAGGTTGGTCACTCCCGGACGAAGGATCCCCAACTCGGCATCACCGACCGGGAAGCCATCGACGTTGACCACCACGGCATGGACCCCTTCGGCGTCGAGGGCCCAGCCGTTGGCTTCGATGATGCCAGCGAAGGTCAGACCACCGCGGGGCTGGCTGACGGCACCGAAGGAATTCTCGTTGCCGGTGAAATCGAAGCAGGTGAAGGTCACCGGGATCTCGTGGATGTTGTTGATCTGGCCGGCGATGTCCCCGACACGGACGGTCATCGTGTGCCGCCCGGGAACCCAGCCGGCGGCGATCAGCTCGCCCACGTCGATGACGAAGCGGAAACCGCTGTGGGGGGCGTCGAAGAGCGTCGGATAGAAGCGGGTGACGTCGAGGCGGGGCAGACCGTAGCAGTCGGTCAAGCCGCCCTTGTCGATGTCGAAGTGGCAGGAGGTTGTGCTGTCGCGGATGATGGTGCCGTCGAGGAGCAGCTGGACGTAGCCGACCCCGTGATCTCCCTGCTCCACCCCGACGTCGAGGGTGTAACCCCAAAACACCGAGTAGCGGCGGTTGGGATCAGCGGGGAAGTTGCAGTTCCCAAACAGCTCGGCATCCTGGTTGGGGAACTCGATGCGGCCGAACGGCACCAGGTTGGCGGTCAGATTGAGGAACTCGAGGATCACGTCGTTGAGCTTGGTGACCTCGCCCGTGAAGCTGTGGACCTGCGCGCTCACGGTATGGAGACCGTTGAGGAAGCGGGTGCTGTCGAGCTCGAAGGCGAAGCCGGGCGCGGCGCTGTCGGGGAAGCTCGGGTGCATCTGGGTCACGCCCGGCCGGCTACGGCCGTAAAGGGCGCGACCGATGACCCTGCCGTCGACCAGGATGTCGACGGCGAAGACCCCGTCGTCGTCGAGGGCCCAGCCATGAAGGGAGATGATGCCGGCCCCGGCGTTGCCGCCGCTGACCTTGCCTCCGAAGCTGCCGAACGGAGAGGCAGCGTGGGCCGTGGAGCCCAGAACGAACATCAGCACGAGAGCGAAAAGGGTGGCCTTGCGCCGCATGGATCTCTCCTGGCCGTGGGCGGGTCGAAGGAGTCGAAGCTTCTTCCCAGGGATTTTAGCTCCAAGAGCCTCAAGTGTTACCTGAGATTTTCCGAGCGATTGTACGGGGCGTATTGATGGAAGTCAATCTGCCCCTGTACATGAGGCTAAGGATGCCGCACGCGGGCTTCAGCCGGAGCCCGCCATCCCCTCCTCGAGCCCCTGGAGATGGGCGACCACCAGGTCGCCGAGCTCCTCGAGATCGTAGCCTCCTTCGAGGAGCACCAGGGCTCGGCCGTCGCAGTGCCTGCGGGCGAAACGGCCCAGTCGTCGTCCCCATTCCGCGAACCCCTCGCGAGTGACCGTCATGCCGCCGAGCGGATCGCCCTGCCAGGAGTCGAAGCCCGCGGACAGCACCAGGACGTCCGGCTCGAAGGCGGCGAGCGCAGGCAGAACGCGCTTCTCGATCGCCTCGAGGTGAACGGCGTCCCCGCTGCCCGCGGGCAGGGGTACGTTGAGCGTGGTGCCGAGGCCGTCACCGCGCCCTCGCTCGGAGGCCGCGCCCGAGCCAGGATAGAAGGGAAACTGGTGGGTGCTGGCGTAGAGGACGTCGGCGCGGTCCTCGAACAGGTGCTGAGTGCCGTTGCCGTGGTGGACGTCGAAATCGAAGAGGGCCGGGCGAGCGAACCCGTGGCGGTCGATCAGGTACTGGGCGGCCACGGCGGCGTTGCCGAAGAAGCAGAAGCCCATCGCGAGGTCTCGCTCCGCGTGATGGCCCGGCGGGCGGACGGCGGCGAAGGCGACGCGGCTCGTCCCGGCGACCAGCCAATCGGCGGCAGCCAGAGCGGCCTCCACCGCACCCAGGGCAGCGTCCCAGCTGCCGGCGACGATCGGGTTGTCCGCGGAATCGAACAGGCCGTCCCCCCGGGCCACGGCACGGCGGAACCGCTCTACGTACTCGCGCTCGTGAAGGGCCTCGATGGCCTCCAGAGCGCCGGGTTGGGCCGAGACCTCCTCGATGGTGACCTCGGCGCTGCGCAGGGCCCGGAGCACGACATCGAGCCTCTCCTTCCGCTCAGGAAAGCCACCGCCGGGAGCATGGCGAGAGCACTTCGGGGAGGTGAATGCCTGGAGCACGGGGCGCATTCTACTCGCCGAGCGGATGGGACTCGCCTCGCTTGTGCTATCCTCCGCCTGCCTACCCCGCCGATTCGGCGCCTCATCCGAGCTGTCGGCAGCTCGCCTCGCTCCTCTCGAACCCCTGGAGCGAGAGATGAACCCGTCCGATCTCTGTTTCGAGACTTCGTCGCTGCCGGTCCGTCCGGCCTTTCTGATCGATCCCATCCCCCGCCAAGAGCTCGAGCGCCTGGGTCGGCTGCTGCGCCGTCGCGTGCTCTTCGTGGTCCGGCGCTGCGCCATCCGCGCCACCCCCGAGCTCCTCGAGGATCTGGTGCAGGACGTCTTCTGTCATCTCTTCGAGGACTGTGCTCGCCGCTTGCGGTCCTGCCGAGCGGAGACCGTCGATGCCGCCGACGCCTACCTCTGCCGCATCGCCGAGCGGGTGGCTCTGGATCGAGTCCGCTACTGGAGCGCCGGCAAGCGCAGCAGGCAGGCTACGGTCTCCTACGGCCTGCTCGAGGATCCTCGGCTCCCTCTCGACTGAGCAGGGGCACGAGGCGGCTCCGCCCGGAGCTGCGGCTCCGGGCGACCGACCAGTTCGAGATTGGGTGATGGAAAGAGAGCGCCAGGGAGGGGGTGGCGACCGACCGGCTACCGCATCTTCTCTTCGACGAACTCGACGTGCTTGCGCACCTTCGGGTCGTACTTCTTGAGGCGGAGCTTCTCCGTCGAGGCCTTCTTGTTCTTGGTGGTGGTGTAAAACACCCCAGTCCCGGCGGACGAAACGAGCTTGATCTTCTCGCGCATGAACCGACGACCTCCTGGGATTGCGAAGCTCGAAGCGGGAAGGGTTCGAAATGGCGGGGCCGACGGGACTCGAACCCGCGACCTCCGGCGTGACAGGCCGGCGTTCTAACCGGCTGAACTACGACCCCGCGCTGGCTCTCCACACCTGGTGGGAGGTGAGGGACTTGAACCCACGACCCCCTGCTTGTAAGACAGGTGCTCTACCGCTGAGCTAACCTCCCGCTGTCGCGGAAGGGCTGCATGGTACACAGAGGTCCCAGGCAAGTCAACCATCGCGCGGAGGCGGTGGCTGGCCGGTCCTGGCCGGGTTTCGTGAGAGAATTTGCCGCTCACGACCAACCCCTTGAGAGGAGCCCGAGACGTATGCACAGTGTAGCCCCGCTCCCCTACTCGTTCGACGCCCTCGAGCCGCACATCGACGCACGGACGATGGAGATACACCACGGCAAGCACCACGCGGCCTACGTGACCAACCTCAACAAGGCCCTGGAGAGCTTTCCCGACCTCGCCGCCAAGCCGGTCGAGGACCTTCTCCGCGACTTCCAGAGCATCCCCGAGTCCATCCGGACCGCCGTCCGCAATCACGGCGGTGGCCACGCCAACCACACTCTGTTCTGGAGCACCATGGCTCCCGGTGCCGGGGGTAGGCCCGGCGGCGACCTCGCCGCCGCCATCGATCAGGCCTTCGGCAGCTTCGACGGCCTCAAGGAGAAGCTGACGGCCGCCGCTGTCGGCCAGTTTGGCTCGGGCTGGGGCTGGTTGGTGGTTGCCGGGGGCGGGCTCGAGGTGATCGCCCGCCCGAACCAGGACAGCCCCCTGATGGAAGGCAAGTCCCCCATCCTCGGTATCGACGTCTGGGAGCACGCCTACTACTTGAACTACCAGAACCGCCGGCCGGACTACGTGAACGCTTGGTGGAACACCATCCACTGGGGCGCCGTGGCCGACCGTTTCGCCCAAGCCACCCGCTGATCCACTCGCCCCTGCTCAGTTGGAGCCGCCAGCCGGCGGCTCCACTCTCTCCGTCTCCGGTCCCTCTTTTCTTCCCGCAAGCCCGGTGGTGGCTCACACCGCGGCAGGAAAGGCCTCGCCCGGTCACGTGGTCGTCACGGTCTCGCCGATCTCGGCTCACGGGGCAAGCTTGTGGATATACATAAGTTTACACACCATTGCTCAGACCTGGAGCACTGATGTGCCCTCGTTGCGGATCATTTTCAAGTCCAATCCAAGTGACACGGCCCTACACTTCTGCATGTGACGGAACGGAGCCTGACGACCAGCAAGGCGCCGGACTCTTAAGGAGGCTAGAGCAATGACGGACATGGATTCCACTCCCAATCTCACCGGGGGGCGTGACGAGCGACACCTGACCAAGGTCTTCAAGGCGCTCTCAGACTCGACCCGCCAGGAGATCCTGCGCCTTCTCGAGAACCACCAGCGGACGGTGGGCGAGATCGTCGGCAACTTCAACCTGTCCCAGCCGACCATCTCTCGCCATCTGTCGGTCCTCAAGGAGGCCGACCTGGTGATCGACCAGCGCCAGGGCCAGAACGTCATCTACCGGCTCAACGACGAAGCCCTCTCGTCCTCCATGCGGGAGTTCTTCGGTCAGTTCCGCAGCTGCCAAGAAGCGCTGCGCTGACCGAAGCTCCGGCGCCGCTGCGAGCGGCACGACCTCCGGCGTCAGGCTGGAGGTCGTGCTTGCTGGCTTGCTTCCGGTCCGGCGGCAGTTCTCTCCTCAACTCAGCCTGGGTATAATCGCGCCCCCGTCGAAGACCGGCAGCGACCCGCCGGCCCTCCACGCTCTCTGGCGGTGTAGCTCAGTTGGTTAGAGCGAGCGACTCATAATCGCTAGGTCATGGGTTCAAGTCCCGTCACCGCCACCATCTCTCCCCCCCTCGGGCTTCTCCTCGAGATCGTTCGCGATCGGCTCGAGGCCCACTCGGCTTTGGCAGCGAACCGCCCGCTGATCGTCGCGTTCTCCGGCGGTCCGGACTCGACCGCCCTCCTCCTCGCCGTCTCAACCTTGGGGCGGGCTGCGGGTACGCCGGTGCTCGCCGCACACCTCGATCACGCCCAGGACGCGGGATCGTCGGACCGGGCTACCGCCGCCCGCGACCTGGCACGGCGCCTGGGCGCAGACTTCGAGCACGACCGCCGCTCGGTGTCTGCCGAGCGTACCCCCGGAGAGAGCTGGGAGGCGGCGGCCCGGCGGATTCGCTACGACTACCTCGAGAACGTCCGCAAGCTGGCCGGGGGGGAATGGGTGCTCACCGGCCACCATCAGGACGATCAGGCCGAGACCGTGGTGCTTCGACTGCTCTTCGGCAGCGGACCCACGGGGCTGGGCGGCGTCCATCCCGTTCGTCACCATCTGCTCCGCCCCTTGCTGGGTCTGAGCCGATCGCAGCTGGCTGACGCCCTCACGGCCGCAGGTCTGATCCCGGTCTCAGACCCCACGAATCTCTGTCTCGATCCTGCACGCAACCGCATCCGCGCCGAGCTGCTGCCTCGCCTGTGCGCCAACGAGCCCGCGCTCACCGCGCGCTTGGCTGCACTGGCGAAACGGGCCCAGGGGGCTGCGGCTTCGATCGACAAGACCCTGGAGGCCCGGCTCTCGCCCCGGCACGAGGAAGATGGCCTCTCGGTCGCGCAGAGAGATCTCACCGAGCTTCCGCCGTCCCTGGTCGCCCCAGCGCTCGCCCTCCTGAACCGGCTGGCGGGCTCCCCCTACCCAGCCTCGGCTGCAGCTCGCTCAGAGCTCGCCCGCCAGCTGCGGAGCCGCCGGCACGTGCGCTGTGACTGCGGTGACGGCTGGTACTGGGAGACCTTGGGCGGACGCCTCCATGTGCGGCGGAAGCGGTCAGGTTGCCCTCGTTTCTCTTATACTCTGCGCGTGCCGGGCGAGGTCACGATCCCCGAGATCGCAGCCAGGCTCAGCATTCGCCTAGGCCCTGCCGCGACGCGACCTGTTCAGCCCGGAACCGAACGCGTCGAAATCTCTCTCCCCTTCACCGATGGCGGCTGGGTGGAGATTCGTAATCGACTCCCGGGCGATCGGCTCCGACCGATCGGACGCAGCCGCCCGCGACGCTTGAAGGAACACCTGATCGAGCTCGGTGTCCCCCGCGACCGCCGGGACCGCCTGCCGATCCTCTGTGAGGCCGGGAACATTGCCTGGGCAGCGAGCGTAGGCATCGACGAGCGGTACCGGCCACGCCCGGGAGCTGCCATCTGGACGGTCGAGATCGGCAGCGACAGAGAGCCATGACTGGGAGAGCGTACCTTTGAATTCGACGATCAAGAGCCTGATCCTCTGGGGGACGCTGCTGGCCGCGGCCCTCTTGCTTTGGAGAACTCTCGGTGCCGGCCGCATCGTTCCCGATGAGCCCACCTTCAGCGAGTTCATGCAGCAGGTCGAGAGCGGCCGCATCGAGTCGGCGACCATCAAGGGCAGGACCATCACCGGCAAGTACAAGGACAGCGACAAGAAGCTCAACCTCCACCTGCCCTTCGAGCCGACCCTCGAGTTCGAGCGCAAGCTGGCCGAGCACGGTGTGGTGACCGACGGCGAGGAAGATCGGGCCAACCCCGTGCTCGCCTTCTTGCTGACCTACGGCCCGATCCTGCTCTTGATCGGCCTCTGGATCTTCTTCATGCGCCAGATGCAGAGCGGCGGCAATCGCGCCCTCTCCTTCGGCAAGAGCAAGGCGAAGCTGCTCAACACCACCGGCAAGAAAGTGACCTTCAAGGACGTCTCCGGAGTCGAGGAAGCGAAGGAAGAGCTGCAGGAGATCGTCGAGTTCCTGCGCGAGCCCCAGAAGTTCCAGCGGCTCGGCGGCCGGATCCCCAAGGGCGTCCTGCTGATGGGCCCGCCGGGAACCGGCAAGACCCTCCTCGCGCGGGCCATCGCCGGCGAGGCCAACGTGCCCTTCTTCTCGATCTCGGGCTCGGACTTCGTCGAGATGTTCGTCGGTGTGGGTGCCAGCCGCGTGCGCGACCTCTTCGAGCAGGGCAAGAAGAACGCTCCCTGCATCATCTTCATCGACGAGATCGACGCCGTGGGTCGTCATCGCGGCGCTGGTCTGGGGGGCGGCCACGACGAGCGCGAGCAGACCCTGAACCAGCTGCTGGTCGAGATGGACGGCTTCGAGTCCAACGAAGGCGTGATCCTGATCGCCGCCACCAACCGCCCGGACGTGCTCGACCCGGCCCTGCTGCGGCCCGGACGTTTCGACCGCCGGGTGGTGGTGGACCGACCCGACCTCAACGGTCGCCTTGGCATCCTCGAGGTCCACACCCGGACCCTGCCCCTCAACGAGGACGTGGATCTCCGGGTGGTCGCTCGTGGCACCCCGGGCTTCGCCGGCGCCGACCTCGCCAACCTGGTCAACGAGGCCGCCCTGATCGCGGCGCGGCGGGACAAGAAGAAGGTCGACCTCTCGGACTTCGAGTACGCCAAGGACAAACTGATGATGGGGGTGGAGCGCCGCACCCTCATGCTCACGGACGATGAGAAGGCGATCACCGCCTATCACGAGGCCGGGCACGCCTTGCTGGCCGCCTTCCTGCCGGAAGCGGATCCGCTCCACAAGATCACCATCATCCCGCGGGGGCGCGCCCTGGGCCTCACCACCCAGCTGCCGACCGAGGACAAGCACAACTACTCCCGGCGCTACATCGAGACTCGAATCGCGGTGCTGATGGGCGGCCGCATCGCCGAGGAGCTGACCCAAACGGACATCACCACCGGAGCCTCGAACGACATCGAGCAGGCCAGCGAGCTGGCTCGCCGGATGGTCTGCGAATGGGGCATGTCCGACCTCGGCCCGCTGGCCTACGGCAGCAAGGACGAGCCGGTCTTCCTGGGCAGGGACTTCAGCCAGCGCGCCGACTACAGCGAGGACACCGCCATCCAGATCGATCGCCAGGTCCGCCACATCGTCCAGGCGGGCTACGAGCGGGCGCGCACCGTGCTGAACGAGCATCGAGCAGTGCTCGACCGGGTCGCCCAGGATCTCCTCGATCGCGAGTCGATCGACGGCGAGGACGTCTACCGGCGGATCCAGGAGATGACCGGCCAGGATACCCGGACCCGCTACGAGGAGCCCTCCTCGCGGGCCGCCAAGGGTAACGGCCAGCCGGCGGAGGCCGCAGCGACCGACCCTCCGGCCTCGCCGTCCGCCACACCGGAGGCAGCCGAGGGAGCCGAGGTCTCGGCCCAGCGCCATTGGACCACCCAGCCCAACCCCGGAGCGTGACCTCGAACACCTCGTCCGCGGTGCCGCTCCGGCTCAGCTTGCCGGCTGGACGGTCGCTCCTGCTCGGCCACCGACCCCTGGTGATGGGCGTTCTCAACCTCACGCCCGACTCATTCAGCGACGGAGGGTTGTGGTGCGATCCCGAGCTGGCGGTAGCCCACGCCCTCCAGATGCTGGAGGAGGGGGCCGACCTCCTCGATCTCGGTGCCGAGTCGACTCGCCCGGGTGGCGGGGTTTACGGCGGTGGCGCCCGGGAGGTGCCCGCCGGCGAGGAGCTGGGCCGTCTGCTGCCGGTGCTCGAAGCGCTTCGTCGAGCCACTGACGCTCCCCTCTCCGTGGACACCCGGAAGGGGACGGTGGCTCGCGAGGCCCTCGCTGCCGGAGCCGATCTGATCAACGACATCACTGCCCTTTCGGACCCGGAGCTGGGCATCGCCGTGGCCAGGGCCGGCTGCCCGCTGGTCCTGATGCACAGTCGCGGTGACCTGGCGACGATGCAGAGCGAGATCCGTTTCGTCGACCTGCTGGGCGAGATCCGCTCCGAGCTGGCCGTGGCGATCGATCGCGCACTCGCCGCCGGCGTTGCGCGCGGTCAGTTGCTGGCCGACCCCGGGCTCGGGTTCGGCAAGACCTACGATCAGAACTGCCAGATCCTGGCTCGGCTCGGCGAACTCGCCAACCTCGGCCTGCCCTTGCTGGTCGGTGCCAGCCGCAAGAGCTTCCTGGGCCACCTCACCGGCGGGGCGCCGCCGCAGGATCGCCTCGAAGGTAGCCTCGCGGCGCTCGCCTGGGCCGCGCAGGGCGGCGCCGCGATCGTCCGGGTGCACGACGTCAGGGCCAGCGTCCGCTTCCTGGCCGTCTGGCAGGGCATCGGCCGCTTCGCCGGGGAGCCGTCATGAAGCTCCAGCAGTTCGTCGAGCTGCTCTCCTGGCGCGATCTCGCCGACGTGCTCCTGGTCGCGGTGGTCATCTACTACTTCCTGAAGCTGATCCGCGGCACCCGTGCAGCCCAGAGCCTGGCGAGCATCGCCGCGGTCGGTGCCCTCTACTACGTGGCTCGCTTCGCGCACCTGGCGGCGCTCCAGAACCTCCTCGGTAACCTGCTGATCTTCCTGCCCTTTGCCGTTATCGTCCTGTTCCAGCAGGAGATCCGCCGTGCCCTCGCGAGCTTCGGCCGGACCCCCTTTCTGGGCAGGACGATCGAGAGGCCGAGCGCCCTGGCTTTGAACGAGCTCCTGGTGGCCGTCGGCGCCCTGGCCGGACGGAAGATCGGCGCCCTGGTGGTGGTGGAACGGGCGGACAATCTCAAGACCTACGCCGAGAACGGCATCGCCCTCGATGCCGAGCTTTCCTACGACCTGCTGCTCAACCTGTTCACCCCCGGCGCCCCCCTCCACGACGGCGCCGTGCTGATCCAGGGCAATCGGATCGCTTCGGCCGCCTGTTTCTTGCCGCTGACGGCGAACCCTGAGCTGTCCAAGGACTTTGGCACTCGCCATCGCGCCGCCCTCGGGATCAGCGAGGAGACCGACGCCGTGGCGATCGTGGTCTCCGAGGAGACCGGGGTGGTCTCGGTGGCCGTCGATGGCCAGCTGACCCGGGACCTCGACCCCAAGGAACTGCTCAACCTGCTGCACCGCCTGCTGGTGGCCGAGCCTTCCGCCAACGGGGGGCGAGAGCCGTGAGAGAGCGCAACAGCGCCTGGCCCTATCGCATCCTCGCCGGGCTCATCGCGCTCGGGCTGTGGTGGACCAGCGCCGCCGAGAAGCGGGAGCCGCAAAGCGAGCGCTCCCTCGAGGCGAGCGTGACCTACAACCTGCCCCCGGGCCTGGTACCCCTGGAGCGAGTCGAGAAGGTGCGGGTGGTGGTGCGCGGCAGCAACCGCGAGATCCGCCGCCTGCGACCCTTCGACGTGGACGTGCAGGTCCCCGTGCTCCAGACGGCCACCGGCCGCGTGACGGTGAACCTCACCGAGGAAGACGTGGTGCTCCCCAGCGATGCTCTGACGGTGGTCGCCATCGACCCCAAGACCCTGACCCTCCAGCTCGACCGTGAGGTGGAGCGCACCCTGCCGGTGTTCGTCGAACTGGGCGGCGAGCCGGCCGCCGGCGCGATCGTCACTTCCTATCGCGCCGTGCCCTCGACGGCCCGCGTCGCCGGTCCTTCCACCGTGGTCCAGGCCCTACGCCGCCTGGTCACCGCCCGGGTCGACCTCGACGGCCACGCCTTCTCTTTCGAGAAGCAGGTGGCGGTGGTGTCGCCGGACCTGCTGGTGCGGGTGCTCGCTCCCGGTACGGTCACCGCCCAGGTCGAGATCTCCCAACCGGGCAGCCGTGAAGGGACCCAGCGATGAGCCGCCTGTTCGGCACCGACGGCATCCGGGCTCCGTTCGGCCAGGAGCCCCTCGATCGAGCGACGGTCGCCGCACTCGGCCGAGCCCTCGGAGAGGAGCTGTGCGAGCGTTCTTGCTCTCCCGTGGTGGTGCTCGCCGGCGACACCCGCAGCAGCACCCCGATCCTGGCCGCCTGGCTGGCCGAGGGCCTCTTCGAGCACGGTGTGGCCGTGCGCTTCGCCGGGGTCCTGCCCACGCCGGCCGTGGCGGCCCTGGTGCCCAGGCTGGGCGCGGCCTGTGGCATCGCCGTGTCCGCCAGCCACAACCTGCCGCCGGACAACGGCATCAAGCTGATCGACGCGGCGGGGTTCAAGTGGGCGCCCGAGCGTGAGGCAGCGCTCGAGAAGCGGCTGCTGGCCCTGCGGCGCCAGAGGCCGTCGCTGACCGGGGAGCCACCAGCCCTCACCATCGATCCGGACCTGGCCGAGCTCTATCGCCGGCAGCTGCTGGGGCATTTTTCGGCCGATCAGCCTCTGAGCGGTCTTTCCATCGCCCTGGATGCGGCCCACGGCGCAGCCTCGGGCCTGGCCGCGGACCTGTTCTCCGCCCTCGGCGCCACGGTTCGGCTGCTGCACGCCGAGCCGGACGGCACCAACATCAACCTTCACTGCGGCTCCACCCATCCGGAGGCCCTGGCAGCCGTCGTCCGCGACGGCCACGACCTCGGCATCGCCTTCGACGGCGACGCCGACCGGGCCATCCTCGTGGACGAGCACGGCCAGGTGCGGGATGGCGACGCCATCCTCTACCTCTGGGCCACGGCTCTGCGCCGGGAGGGCAGCCTGTCGCCGCCGGCGATCGTCGCCACCACGATGAGCAATCTCGGCCTCGAGCGCGCCTTGGCCCGCGAGGGCATCGCCGTTGAGCGCTGCAACGTCGGTGACCGCGAGGTGGTGGCCCGCCTCCAGCAAGAGGGTCTGCTGCTGGGCGGCGAGCAGTCCGGCCACGTGGTCCATCTGGGCCTCGCCACCACCGGCGATGGCCTGCTGACCGGCCTCGCCATGGCCGTGCTCCGGGCTCGCGAAGGCCGCCCCCTCTCCGCTCTGCTCGAGGGCTTCCAGCGTTTCCCGCAGGTGCTCGAGAACGTCCGGGTGCGCCGCAAGCAGGACCTCACCACCTTGCCTCCCGTGGTCGCCGCGATGGACCGCGCCGAGCGGAGCCTCGGCCAGGAGGGGCGGCTGGTGGTGCGCTTTTCCGGTACCGAGCCGCTGGCGCGGGTGATGATCGAGGGCCCCGACGCCGGCGAGATCGCCGCCCTCGCCGCCGGCATCGTGACCGCCATCAAGGAGACTCTGGGATGAACCGTCCCGTTCGGCTACAGGTCAACGTCGACCACGTCGCCACCCTACGCCAGGCCCGTCGTTCCCCCTACCCCGACCCCATCGAGCTGGCCACCCTGGCCCTCGAGGCCGGGGCGAGCGGCATCACCGTCCACCTCCGCGGCGACCGTCGCCACATCCAGGACGAGGACGTGCGCCGGCTACGCCACGAGCTCGACACCCATCTCAACCTCGAGATGGCCGCCACCGAGGAGATGGTCACCTTCGCCCTCGCGGTCGGGCCCGACCAGGTCTCCCTGGTGCCGGAGCGGCCCGAGGAGATCACCACCGAAGGGGGCCTCGACCTGGTCCAGCGCGAGGCCGAGATCGTGGCGACCGCCCACCGGCTCGCAGATGCCGGCATCGAGGTCTCCCTCTTCCTCGATCCAGACTCGCGGCAGATCGCCCGGCTGGAGGCCTTCAAGAAGACCCTCCACGGCCTCGAGATCAACACCGATGCCTACACCCGGGCTGCCGGAGTCGAGCGCGAAGAGGAGCTCGAGAAGATCCGCACCGCCGCCGGCCTGGGCGCCGCGCTCGGCTACGAGGTCTACGCCGGCCACGGCCTGACGGCGGCCAACGTCGGTCCGATCGCCGCCGTGCCGGAGATCGTCGAGCTCAACATCGGCCACTGGCTGGTCTGCCGGGCCGTGGCCGTGGGCATGAGCCGCGCCGTGCAGGAGATGCTCGCGGCGATGCGCGGTCCGGTCTAGCCCGCCGCTCAGCGCTCGATCTCGCGCTCGAGGCCGGAGATGATCTCCGGCTCCTGGGAGATGATCACCGTCCCCTGGATCGGGAAGTAGGTGCGGTGGAGGCGCTCCCCGAAGCGGAAGTTCACCTCGTAGAAGCCGCTCGGGTTGATGCGCACGAGCACGCCGCGGCTGCCTTTGACGCCCAGTTGCTCGTTGTGGATCAGAATCTCTGCTGGCAGCTCCATGTCGCTCCTCCCCCGACGGGTGGTCAATCCTGGTAGAAACCGCGGTCCTTGTACTCTTTGAGCTTGCGCTGGAGGGTGCGCAAGCCGATGTCGAGCAGCCGGGCGGCCTCGGCGCGGTGCCCGCCGGTCTTCGACAGGGTCTCGAGGATCGCCTCGCGCTCGATGTCCGCCATGGTCTTGGGGTCCTTCGCGCCGTTGGCGCTCGGCTCCACCATCCCTTCCGGGCTGGTCGCGGTAGGCGCCGCGGGGCTCGGCGGCCGCAGGGCCGGCAGCGTCGGCACTCCCTCCCCCTGGAGCTCGATCGGCAGGTCCTCGTAGCGGATCACGTCGCCCGGGTGGAAGATCACCACCGACTCGAGGACGTTGCGCAGCTCACGGACGTTGCCCGGCCACGGGTAGCGGTGAAACGCCGCCGCCGCTTCCGGCGACAGGGTCTTCGCCGGCTTGCCGTGTTCCTGGCAGAAGATCTTGAGGTAGTGCTCCGCCAGCAGGTCGATGTCCGCGCCGCGCTCGCGCAGGGGAGGGATCCGCAGGGTGACCACCTTCAGGCGGTAGTACAGGTCCTCGCGAAAACGGCCCTCGGAGACCTCCCGCTCGAGGTCCCGGTTGGTGGCGGCGATCAGCCGGAAATCGACGTCGATCAGATCACTGCCACCGACGCGCATGATCTGCCGCTCCTCGAGCACCCGCAGTAGCTTGACCTGGAGCTCGGGGTAGAGCTCGCTGATCTCGTCCAGGAACAGCGTGCCCTTGTGGGCGAGCTCGAACTTGCCGATCTTGCGCGCGACGGCGCCGGTGAAGGAGCCCCGCTCGTGGCCGAAGAGTTCGCTCTCCAGGATGTCGCTCGGGATGGCGCCGCAGTTGATCGCCAGAAAGCGCTCGTCGCGCCGCGGGCTGGCGCGGTGGATGGCGTTGGCCACCAGCTCCTTGCCGGTGCCGCTGCCGCCCACGATCAGCACGCTCGAGCGCGTGGGAGCCACCAGGCGCATCTGCTCGAAGAGCCGCTCCATGGGCTCCGACCGCCCCACCAGGCTCTCGAAGCCATAGCGCTTGTCCAGCATCTGGCGCAGGCTGGAGACCTCCTCCTTGAGCTGGCGCCGCTCGAGCAGGTTCATCACCCTCTTGCGCAGCTCGAAGAGGTCCACCGGCTTGGTCAGGTAGTCGTCCGCCCCCACCCGCATGGCCTCGACCGCAGACTCGATCGAGCCGTAGCCGGTCACCAGCACCACCGCGAGCTCGAGGCCGCGCTCGCGCACCGCGTTCAGGAACGCCAGGCCGTCCATCCCCGGCATGCGTAGATCGCAGATCGCCAGGCGGACCTGCTCGTTCTCTTCGAGGTAGTCGAGAGCTCGACGCGCGTCGTCGAAGGTCCTGACCGGGAAGCCGGCCTTCTCGATGGCGATCGCCATCGACTCCCGCGAGCCGGTCTCGTCGTCGATCACGATAACCAGGGCCTTCTCCATCATAGATCCGCCATTTTGGCACACAACTCCAGGGAGATCGATCGGGTTCAGGGGACTGCCGGCGCTCAGGCAGGCTCCGGGTCGGCACGGCGGTAGATTAGCCACAGATTGCGCAGGTAGACCACCCAACCGACCCCCTGGCCGAGGACCCCCACGAGGTCCCTGCGCCAGATGAAGTAGAGGACGAGGAGAGTGGCTCCCGACAGGCTCAGCCACCAGAAGGACGACGGCACGACCGAGCGGCGGAGGCGTTCGCTGGTCAGCCACTGCACCAGCATTCGGCCGGTGAAGAGCAGCTGGCCGGCGAGACCCAGGGCCACCCACAGCATGCCCGCCGGTGAAGTGATGTTGAGCAGGTTGAGCCACCACGAGCGTCCGCTCTGCTCCTCGACCACCCGAGCCGCCAGCTGGTCGGGAGTGAGGCGTTCGATCCGGCCGTCGTCGCGGACGATCACGAACCAGTAGGATCCGGCGGGATCTCGCTCGACCTTCACTCTCTCCTCGGCCGCCGAGAGCCGGACTTTGATCGAGGCCGTAGCGCCGGCTTCGGGCTCGCCCGACAGGGTCGGCCAGGCGAGCAACAGAGGCACCGCCAGGGTCAAGCCCAGCCAGCCAAAGAACGAGGAACGGCTCCCTCTCAAGCACTCCCTCCAGAAAAGTCGCCCCGCAGAGGGGCATTGACGAACGAACCCGCCTTTCTTAGGCAATCTCCGCGCCAGCTAAGATCGGGGCTCATGGACAGCGCCGCTCCCAGCTCTTTGACCGGCTCCGTCGAGCGCCTGGTCTACGTCGACGAGGAGACCGGCTGGAGCGTGGTGCGCCTTCTGGTCGAAGGCCGGCCGGAGCCGGTCACCGCCGTGGGCCACCTGGTGGAGGTGCAAGCCGGGGAGAGCCTGGAGCTGACCGGCAGCTGGGAGGAGGACAAGCGCTTCGGCCGCCGCTTCAAGGTCGCCACCTTCCGCGCCGTGGTCCCCACCAGCCTCGCGGCGATCGAGCGCTACCTGGGCTCGGGCCTGATCCGCGGCATCGGCAAGACCATGGCCCGGCGCCTCGTGCAGCACTTCGGGGCCGGCACCCTGGAGGTCATCGACCGCACCTCCGCCCGCCTGACCGAGGTCCCCGGCATCGGCGAGAAGCGCAGCGCCCAGATCCGCCAGGCCTGGGTCGAGCAGAAGGAGATCCGGGAGGTGATGCTCTTCCTCCAGGAGCGCGGGGTCGGCACCGGGCTCTCCGTGCGCATCTGGAAGGCCTACGGCAACCAGGCGGTGGCCGTGCTCAAGAGCGACCCCTATCGGCTGGCCGCCGAGGTCCACGGCATCGGCTTCAAGACCGCCGACCAGCTGGCGGCCCGCCTGGGGCTCGCGCCGGAAGCCCCCTCCCGCGCCGCCGCCGCGCTCGGCTACCTGCTCACCGAGGCGGCCGATCAGGGTCACCTCTTCCTGCCCTGGACGGTCCTGCGCGAGCGAGCCCTGGACCTGCTGGCGGCTCCCGGCGCGCCGGTCGAGGCCGAGCTGCGGCGGCTTTGCGTGGAGGGCAAGCTCTTCGCCCAGGGTGAGGTCGGCGACGAGGAGACCGCGGTCTACCTACCCGCCCTGTTCCGCGCCGAGGTCGGTCTCGCGGTGGGCATCGCCCGGCTGCGCCACGCCCCCGGGGCGCTCCTGGAGCTCGATCTCGAGCGTGCCCTCGCCTGGTTCGAGGCCCGCGAGGGGCTGTCCCTGGCCACGGCCCAGCGCGCGGCCATCGGTCGCGCCGTGACCAGCCGAGTGCTGGTCATCACCGGCGGTCCCGGCACGGGCAAGACCACCCTGGTGCGGGGCATCGTGGCGATCCTCGGTCGCAAGGGCCGCCGCATCCTGCTCGCCGCGCCCACCGGCCGCGCCGCCAAGCGCCTGAGCGAGGCGACCGGAGCCGAGGCCCGGACCGTGCACCGGCTGCTCGAATGGACACCTCGGAGCCAGGGCTTCCAGCGCGACCGAGAGCACCCCCTGGACGCCGACCTGGTGCTCGTCGACGAGGCCTCGATGCTCGACGCCCCGCTGGCCCACGCCATCGTCGAGGCCCTGGCCGACGGCACCCAGCTGATCCTGGTGGGCGACGTCGACCAGCTGCCGGCAGTCGGTCCCGGCAACGTGCTGGCCGACTTGATCGCGAGCGGGGTCGTCGAGGTGGTGCGCCTGACCGAAATCTTCCGCCAGGCCCAGCAGAGCCGCATCGTGGTCAACGCCCACCGCGTTCGCGACGGGGTGATGCCGGAGCTCGAGGCTCCCGAGGGCTCCGACTTCTTCTTCATCGAGAGGGCCGAGCCCGAGGCCCTGCTCGCCACCTTGGGCGAGCTGATCACCCGCCGGATCCCCACCCGCTTCGGCCTCGATCCCCTGCGCGACGTCCAGGTGCTCACGCCGATGAACCGCGGTCCCCTGGGAGTGGCGCGGATCAACCAGCTGCTGCGTGAGCTGCTCAACCCCAAGGGCAAGGAGCTGGTACGCGGTGGGCGGATCCTGCGGGTGGGCGACAAGGTGATGCAGATCCGCAACAACTACGACCTCGAGGTGTGGAACGGCGACCTCGGGCGGCTGCTCGCCATCGACGACGAAGAGCAGACGGTGGCGGTGGACTTCGAGGGCAGACGGGTCGAGATCCCCTGGGCGGACCTCGACGAGCTGACCGCCGCCTACGCATGCTCGATCCACAAGAGCCAGGGCAGCGAGTACCCCTGCGTGGTCTTGCCCCTGCACACGCAGCACTACGTGATGCTGGAGCGCAACCTGCTCTACACCGCCCTGACCCGGGCACGCCGGCTGGCGGTGGTGATCGGAGAGAAGAGGGCGCTCGCCCTGGCGGTGCGCAACGTGCGCAATCGCCGGCGCTTCTCCCGCCTCGAAGAGCGGCTGAGAAGCGCCGGCTGAGAACGGCCCGGGCTCAACTCACGTCTTGCCGTCGGTCCCTGGCCGGGTGTCCTCGCTGGGAGGAGCCGGCTCGATGGGCGGCAGGTCGATCGGCGGCAGGGCGTAGGTCGGCTCCTCTTCCGCCGGCGGCTCCTCCCAGGGCGGCTCCTGTGGGGGCGGCTCCTGCGGAGAGGGCTCCTGGACCACCGGAGCACCACCCTCGGGGCCCCGGGTGCCGAAGCGGGTCAGCACCACCGCACCGACGCCGAAGATCACGGCGACGAAGTTGAGGAGCTTGCCGATCGCCACCAGCAGCCAGCCCGGCAGGGCCAGCAGGCCGCCGATCGAGACCAGCAGGGAGCCCGCCAGATGGGGTAGTGCGAGCACCGTGAGCCCGACCAGGATCAGGCCGAAGTCACTCTCAATCGAGAACCGGAAGCGGCCGCGTAGCCCCTCTCCCACTTGCTTGGCGACCGCCGTGTAACCGAGGAGCATGGCCGCCAGCAGCAAGATCGGCGCGGCGATCACCAGGGGGACCACCAGCAGGCAGCCGACGATGGTCAGGACCAGGCCCAGGATCAGCACCACCAGAACCGGTACGAAGAGGACGAAGGCCAGCAGGCCGAAGAGCCCTGCCTTGGCCCACTCGCGGGTGAGGGTGGTCTGCACCCGCCGGACCGGCCGCGGTGTGACCAGGAAGAGGGCGCAGGCCAGCAGCGCCAGGATGCCGAACTCCACCAGCTCCCAGAAGAAGCCCCAGAAGAAGGAGTCGTCGTCGCGCCAGCCGCCGAAGCCCGGACCCGGCCTCCAGCCCATGAACCAGCCCGGGCTGTGGCCGTCCCGCCGCCCACGGAAGCCCATGAAGGGCACTTCCGTGATCCCGCCCCGGACCTCGGCCCCCTCCTCCCGGTCGACGCGGCCGTTGACCGACACGACGCCGCGCAGCACCTGCGACTTCGGACCCAGGTACACCGAGCCGTTGACCGCCGTCACCTCGCCTTCGACCCGACCCTCGACCCTGACGTTGCCGTTGATCGCCGCCACGTCGCCCCGGACCTCGCCGAGCACGGTCACCGAGCCCATCACGGCAGTGGCCTCGCGAGCCGTCTCGGAGCGCTCGATCACCAGGTCGTCGAAGATCGTGAACTGCTCGCCGGTGCGGTGGAGGTCCCCTCGATCGATCTCGGGCGGCTCTGGAGGTGCCGGCGGCGCGGGCGCCTCGGCCTCGGGGATCTCGGGCCGTTCCGCCGGTCTCGGAGCCGGGAGCTCGGGAGGGGTGGGACGCGAAACCTCGAGATCCTCCACGCCGAACCCGAAGAGCCGGCGCTGCTCCGCCGGGGACAGCCGGGACAGGGCGATGACCCGCCCGGCCCGCTCGCGGAGCCACTCCCGCAGCGCCGGCTCGGGAACCTTGGCGCCGTTGACTCGCACCTCGCTGCCGGCGACGGCGATGTGCTCGATGCCGAGCTGCGCTTCACGGGGGCGCAGGGTGACGCCTCCCGGCGAGATCTCGACGCGGTAGTCGCGCTCGATCTCTGCCTCGAGCTCGGAGCCCTGCTGCGCCTCGAGAGCGGGAACGGCCAGAACCAGCAACAGCAGGCCCCAGGAAAGGGCCCACCGACGACGATTAGGACTGTGCATGGGAACGCCTCCTCCCCCCCACCAACGTATGAGCCATCTTGAGCGCGAACGCACCGCAAGCGAGCAGGACGAGGGCGGCCGCCGCCGCACCGGGGGTCTGGGTCGTGGCGAAGATGTAGGAAGAGAACCGATCGAGCCGCTCGGTGAGCAGGGCCAGCTCGGTGGTGAAGCGTCCGAGCCCCTGGACTCCGTCGGCCAGCACCGCCATCAAGCCCGTCAGGCCCAGCTCGCTCCAGCCCAGCCGCTCGAACAGCGGGGGCAAAAGCCAGGGGCCGAGCACCAGGCTCAAGCCGGCCGCCAGGACCAGCGACACGGACAGGCCCTGGAACCAGCGGGAGCGCCACCAGGCACGGCGCTGCGCTGCGGTCTCCCGAGCCAGCCCGGCGAGGACCCGATCGGCGAAGCCCGGCGCGGGGCTCTCCCGCGGTACCTCGGCGAACAGCGCCGCCAGCTTCGCCTCGGCGAGGGAGTCGTCCTCCGCCGCCTCGGCGAGCAGCCAACGCTCGATCTCTTCGGGGTTCCAGGGCTGGTCTTTCACGGTTTCCGTCCGACTCTCGATCGGTTTTCGCTCTCTCGGGCTCCCCGGTACGGCCGGGGCACCCATCTGCCCCTACGAGCCGGTGGCCCCCTCGGTTTCGGCCTCTCGCGGTCCCCAACCCCGAGCCGACATCCTCAGGGCCAAGTCCTTGCGAGCACGGTGGATGTAGGTCTTGACCGTACCGAGCGGCAAGCCCATCACCTGCGCGATCTCCTCGTAAGCGAACCCTTCCTGGAAGCGTAGCACGAGCACTTCACGGTACTCGGAGCGCATCCCGGCCATGGCCACTTCGAGATGCGCGGCCAGATCCTTGCGCTCGGCGGCCAGCTCCGGACTGGGGCTGGTGGCATCCTCGAGGGTCTCGGCCAGGGGCCGCTCGTCGTCTCCCGCGGCGTCGAGGGAGACCGAGTCCGGGGTGCGCCGCCGCAGGGCGTCGATGGTCGTGTTGTGGGCGATCTTGAACAGCCAGCTCGACAGACGATGGCCTGGATCGAAACGGTCGAGGGCACGATAGGCCTTGAGGAAGGTCTCCTGGGCGAGATCCTCGGCCAGGGACGAGCTGCGCACCATGCGCAGGATGAGCGTGTAGATCGGCCGCTCGAAGCGGACCACGATCTCCTTGAAGGCCCGTTCCTCGCCGGCGAGCGCACGAGCAACGAGCTCGCTGTCATCGAGCTCACGCACCTTGTTGGCTCCGGCCGATTGTACGGCGGCCCCAAAGCCGTGTTGCAGCGCCGTCCCAGGCCGGCCATGGCGGAGTCGCTGTGACTGCTAGACTACCCGGGCTCGCCCAGAATCTTCGAGGAGAAGACCGATGCGGATGATGATCGCCACGACCCTCGCCCTCGCCCTCGCCCTGCCGGCGACCGCCGGCACCCTCGCCGGCGTCACCATGCCGGACCAGGCCACCGTCGGCAGCCAGAACCTCGTGCTCAACGGCATGGCTCTGCGCTCCAAGCTGATGTTCAAGGTCTACGTCGCCGGCCTCTATCTGCCCACCAAGGAGACCAGCTCCGAGAAGATCATGGCCGCCGACGGCGCACGGCACATGGTCATGCACTGGGTCCGCGACGTCGAGAAGGGCTCGATCTGCGGCGCCTGGGACGAGGGCCTCGCCGCCAACACCCCCAACGCCTCGGCGGAGCTCCGGCAGGCCTTCGCCACCCTCTGCGGCTTCATGGCCGATGCCAAGGCGGGTGACGACTACGTCTTCTCTTACGTCCCCGGCACTGGCACGACGATCGAGGTCAAGGGCCAGCTGAAAGGCACCATTCCCGGCAAACCGTTCGCGGATGCCCTCTTCGCCTGCTGGATCGGGCCGAAGCCGGGCCCAGGGCAGGACTTCAAGAAGGCTCTGCTCGGCGGTTGAGGGCAGTGGTCCGATAAAAAAAGAGAGGAGCGCTTGGCGGCGCTCCTCCGCGGGAGGGATGAGAGGAGGATGTTGCCTCCCCGAAGCGGAACCCTACAATAAGCATAGCCACGTGTCAATAAGAAAAAAGTCCCGTCGCCTCATTCAGACTCTCGCCGCGGGCCTCCTGGTTCTCGGGGCTTCGGCGCTGCCTGCCGTGGCCGAGAGTGTCCTGGCGACGCCCGCCGAGGTCGCCAGCTATGCGCTCGAGGCCCGACTGGACGCCGAGCGCCACTCGATCGCGGGCGCGGGACGGATCCGCTGGCGCAACACCACCGCCCATCCGGCGAGCGAGCTACGCTTCCATCTCTATCTCAACGCCTTCCGGAACTCGGCTTCCTCCTTCCTCCGCCGCGAGGGGGCGGAGGAGATCCGCACCCTCGCGCGCGAGGGCTGGGGCTCGATCGAGCTGAGCCGCCTGACGGCGCCAGGCGGCGCCGACCTGCTCGCCGCCCTCGAGCTCATCGCCCCCGAGGACGGCAATCCGGACGACGCCACCGTGGCCCGGGTTCCCCTGCCGAGCCCGGTGCCGCCCGGCGGCCAGATCGAGCTCGAGGTCGCTTTCGTCTCGCAGCTGCCCCGGGTGGTGGAGCGCACCGGCTTCAAGGATGACTTCCACTTCGTCGCCCAGTGGTTCCCCAAGCTCGGCGTCTTCGAGCAGGACGGCACCTGGACCTGTCCACAATTCCGCTACAACACCGAGTTCTTCGCCGACTTCGGCCGCTACGACGTCACCCTCGACATCCCCGGCGACTTCGTAGTCGGCGCCACGGGTGTGCGGCTTTCCCGCGAGCCGGCGGGTGCAGGCCGAGAGCGCCATCGCTACGTGCAGGCCGACGTCCACGACTTCGCCTGGACGGCCTGGCCCGACTTCGTGGACCTCGAGCGGACGTTCCGCCACCCGGGGCTGCCGGAGGTCCGGATCCGGCTGCTGCTGCGTCCGGAGACCCGGGGCTTCGCCGACCGCTACTTCAAGGCCCTGGAGAACGGTCTGCGCTGGTTCGGCGAGTGGTACGGCCCCTATCCCTACCCGACCCTGACCATGGTCGACCCACCCTGGGGAGCGGGCGCCGCGGGCGGCATGGAGTACCCCACCTTCATCGCCACCGGCACGCGGGTGCTCAACCCCCTCCTCTCCGGCTCCCCCGAGGCCGTGACCATCCACGAGCTCGGCCATCAGTGGTTCTACGGCCTCTTGGCGAGCGACGAGTTCCGCGAGTCCTTCCTCGACGAGGGCCTGACCACCTGGGCCACCGGGCGGGTGCAGAACCGCGCTTACCCGCCCCAGGTCTGGACCTACCGGGCCTGGGAGCTTCCCCTGCCGTTTCGCAGCGTCCGCCAGGAGAGGCCCCTCGACACCTCGGCCCGCTACTTCCGGCAGGCGACGCAGGATCCCATCGCCCGCACCGCCTGGGGCTATCTCGCCCCGCCCTCCTACCGGGCCCTGACCTACAGCAAGATGTCCCTGCTCATGGAGCAGGTCGAGCGTACCGTGGGCACCCCGGCCATGGAACGGGCCATGCGGGTCTACGCGGAGCGCTTCCGCTGGCGCCACCCGCGCACGGCGGATCTGGTTTCCACGCTCTCGAACGAGACCGGTCACGACCTCTTCCCCCTCTTCGCCCAGACCGTCGGCGGCTCGGACCTGCTCGACTACGCCGTCGAGAAGGTGTCCTCCTCGCCGAGGCGGACGATGGAAGGAGTCACCGGCGTGGGCGCCGAGCGCCGGACGGTCACTGCCGAGCCGGTGCCAGGGATCTGGGACAGCGAGGTTCTAGTGCGGCGGCTGGGCGGTGTCCAGGTGCCCGTGACGGTCGAGCTGCGTTTCGCCTCGGGAGTCACCGAACGGCGCACCTGGGACGGGCGCGAGCGCTGGGTGCGCTATCGCATCGAAGGCCCCGAGCTTTCAGCCGCCGTGGCCGATCCCGACGCCGCGCAGGTGCTCGACGCCGACCGCCTGAACAATAGCCGGCGCACCGAGCCCGACCGCCGAGCCTCCCGCCGCTGGGCCCAGCGCCTGCGGTTCTGGGTCCAGAACCTTCTCGAGACCTTCGCCGAGCTGGCATGACCAAAGCCCCGCCCCTGCTCGCCGACTTGCGCCACGGCGCCCGTGCCGTGCTCATCCGGCCCCACGTAGTCGCGGCGCTGCTGCTGGTCAACCTGCTCGCGGCCTGGGTGCTGGTGGCGCCCCTGCGCGGAGTCCTGTCCGCGGAGCTCGACCACAACCTGATGGGCGACGAGATGGCCACCGGGGCTTCCTGGCGCTGGTTCGACACCGTCGACCGCAAGCACCCTCTAGCCCTGGGCGATCTCGAGGCCTGGCACGGCCTCTTGCGCGACGGTGGCGCCCGCTGGGACGCTCTCAAGAAGCTCTCTGGCCCGCCCCTTTCGGTGGCTCTGGCCGGGCTCTTCTTGTTCTGGGTGAGCGCGGTCTTCCACTGCGGCTTCCTCGGCACCCTGGCCGCCGAGCGCCGGGGCTTCGGCGCCGGCTGCGCTCACTTCGCCCTGCCGGTCTCCGCCCTGGCCTTCTTCGCCGGCCTCTCCTATGCCGGTGCCTACGCCCTGCTCTACGTGCAGACCGGCAAGTGGCTCGAGGACTGGCGCAGCTCCTTGGGCAGCGAATGGCTCGCCATCGGCCTGACCTGGACGCGGCTGGGAGTGACCCTCGCCGCCGTCTTCCTGTTCAAGATCCTCTTCGACCTCTCGAAAGTCGCCCTGGTCGAACGGGGGGGCTGGAACTGGCCCCTGGCCTTCTTCGTCGGATTCCGGGAGCTGCTGCGCTCGGGGCTGCGCTATTTCGGCCTGTCGGTGGTCTTCGGCCTCGGCCTCGCCCTGCTCGCCCTGTTGTGGAGTGTCCTGCCGGGCCGCTGGGCTCCCCAGAGCTGGCTCGCCCTGCTCGCGGTCTTCCTCCTCCAACAAGTCTTCCTGGGCACCCGCATCGCCCTGCGCCTCGGCCGCCTCGCCGCCTTCCAGGCCCACTTCACGGCCAGCCGGGCACGGCCGGAGACCCCACCCTACAAGGTCGAGCCTGCCTAGAGCCCCACCCCCGCCGCCAGCAGGCCGAGGATGGTGAGGCCGAGGAGCAGGCGGTAGGCGACGAAGACCAGGTAGCTCTGGCGGCGCACCCAGGCGAGCAAGCCGCCGATCACCAGGTAGCCGGCCAGGGCCGTGCCAAGGACGGCAATCACCAGGGCGCTCGCCGGGGTGCCGTTGGCCCCACCCTCGGCGATCTCGAGGGCGTCGTGGACGGCGACCAGCAGCCCCACCGGCACCGAGAGCAGGAAGGAGAACCGGGCCGCCGCTCCCCGCTCGAAGCCCAGGAAGAGGGCCATGGTCATGGTGATCCCCGAGCGCGAGGTGCCGGGTACCAGGGCCAGGGCCTGGGCGCAGCCGATCAAGAAGGCGTCCCGCAAGCCGAGGTCGGCGAGGTCCCGGCTGCGCCCGCCCATCCGGTCCGCCAGGGCCAGGACCAGTCCGAAGACGATCAAGTTGGTGGCCACCAGGGCCGGGTTGCGCGCCGCCGAGCCAACCCAGTCGTCGAGCAGGAGCCCGGCCACCGCCACTGGCACGGTGCCCGCGCAGAGGTGCCACGCCAGCCGGGCGGAGCCGACCAGGCGCCGCTCGGCCAGCGACCGCCAGCCGTCCCTCAGCATCGCCGCCAACTCCGAGCGGAAGTAGAGGCAGACAGCGAGCACCGTGCCGGTGTTCAGGGCCTCGTCGAAGATCAGCCCCTGGTCGTGCCAGCCCAGGAGGCGCGGCAGCAGGATCAGATGCCCCGAGGAACTGATCGGCAGGAACTCGGAAAGGGCCTGGACGAGGGCGAGGACGGCGGCCTGGAACGGGGTCATCCACGTATACTACGCCGCCGTATGCACAGTCCTCGGGGCACCTTTCTCGTCACCGGCGGCGCCGGCTTCATCGGCTCCAACTTCGTCCGCCTCGCCTTCACCGAGACCCCTGCCCGGATCGTCGTCGTCGACAAGCTGACCTACGCCGGCAACCGCGACAACCTCCGCGATCTCGAAGGCGATCCGCGCTACGTCTTCCTCGAAGCCGACATCGCCGATGCCGCAGCCATGGCCCGAGCCTTCGCCGAGCATCGGCCCACGGCGGTGCTCAACTTCGCGGCCGAGAGCCACGTCGACCGCTCGATCGACGCGCCGGGGGCCTTCGTCCAGACCAACATCGTGGGAACCTACGAGCTGCTGGAGGCCGCCCGCCGCTACCTCGGCGAGCACCCCGAGGCCCGCCCGAGCTTCCGCTTCCTGCACGTCTCGACCGATGAGGTCTACGGCTCGCTGGGTCCCGAGGGCTTCTTCACCGAGGAGACGCCCTACGCCCCGAACTCCCCCTATGCCGCCTCCAAGGCCGCCGCGGACCACCTGGTTCGCGCCTACGGCCAGACCTTCGGCCTGCCGGTCCTGATCACCAACTGCTCGAACAACTACGGCCCCTACCAGTTCCCCGAGAAGCTGATCCCCCTGATGATCGGCAACGCTCTCGAAGGCAAGCCTCTGCCGATCTACGGCACCGGCCAGAACGTGCGCGACTGGCTCTACGTCGAGGACCACTGCCGGGGCCTGCTGCTCGCCCTCGAACGGGGCGAGCCGGGCGAGAAGTACAACCTGGGCGGCGGCGCCGAGCGCACCAACGTCGAGATCGTCGACGCCCTGTGCGACGAGCTGGAGCGCCGCGTGCCGGCTGCCGGCAACCCGGCCCTGCGGCAGCAGGGCGTCGCCTCGTACCGCGACCTGAAGACCTTCGTCGCCGACCGCCCCGGCCACGACCATCGCTACGCCATCGACGCCAGCAAGAGCGAGCGCTGCCTCGGCTGGACGCCCCGTCACGACTTCGCCACCGGCCTGGCCCGCACGGTCGAGTGGTACCTCGAACACCGCCACTGGGTGCGTGCCCTGGAAGAGCGGGGCTACCGCCGCGAGCGGCTCGGCCTCGCTGCCGGAGCGCGGGCGTGAGCTTCCGTGAGACGGCTCTGCCGGGGGTGATCCTGGTCGAGCCCCGGGTCTTTCGCGATGAGCGGGGCTTCTTCCTCGAGACCTACCACGCCGCCAAGTACGCCGCGGGTGGCATCGAGCTGCCCTTCGTCCAGGACAACCACTCCCGCTCGGTGGGCGGCGCCCTGCGCGGCCTCCACGGCCAGCTGGCCAAGCCCCAGGGCAAGCTGGTGCGCTGCGTCGAGGGGGAGATCTTTGATGTCGCCGTCGACGTGCGCCGGGGCTCCCCCACCTTCGGCCGCTGGGTCGGCGAGGTGCTCTCGGCCGACAACTTCCACCAGCTCTGGGTGCCTCCCGGCTTCGTGCACGGCTTCTGCGTGACCTCCGAGAGGGCGCAGGTGGAATACAAGTGCACGGCCCTCTACGACCCCGAGGACGAGATCGTCCTGGCCTGGAACGATCCCACTCTGGCCATCGACTGGCCGGTCGAGACGCCGCTGCTGTCGGCCCGTGACCGGGCCGGGCTGTCGCTGGCCGCGGCGATGGACCGTCTGCCGGTCTGGCCCAACGCCGCTGTGTCGGGGGGCTAACGACGATGCCGATCGAGTTCCCACCGAAGTTCTGGGAGGACTGTTGGACGCATCGCCGCGGGGTGGCCGGGGACCTGCGCTGCGGCATCCTCGCCGCCGGCCTGGGCCGGCGGATGGATCCGCTGACCGCCCGCCATCTTCCCAAGCCCCTCTTTCCCCTCGGCGGCAAGGTGCCGATGAGCGAGGTCTGGGTCCGTCGGCTGGTGGAGTCCGGGATCACCGACATCACCATGAACCTCTGCGTGCTGGCCGAGACCATCGAGCGCCACTTTCGGGACGGCTCGAAGTTCGGCGCCCGGATCGGCTACGTCAAGGAGGACGAGCCCACCGGCACCCTGGGCGGCGCCTGCAAGCAGGCCCTGGGCCGCGAGGCCAGGCGGGTGCTCGCAGGCGAGGCGATCCCGAACGTCGAGCCCTTCCGGGGCTCCACCCTGATCGTGCCCTCGGGGGACATCGTCACCAACTTCGGCTCCGAGCTGCTCGAGGAGATGTACGCGCTCCACAAGCAGAAGGGGGCGGCCTTCACCCTGATCCTGGTGCCGGTGCCCTGGGAGCGTCGCAAGGACTACGGCACGGTGGTCCTGGCCGACGTCGAGCACCGCCCGGGGCCGATCTCGCGTTCCGGCCGCATCGCGGAGTTCCGGGAGAAGGACCCGCAGTCCCCCAGCAACCTCAACAACGCCTCGATCTACATGATCGAGATGGACCTGCTCAAGGCCCTCGATCCCCTGCGCACCCCAGCCGACCCCAACCTCGCCGAGCCCTTCTACGACTTCGGCAAGCACGTCTTCGCCGCCCTGCTCGGCCAACTGCCCTACGTCACCCTGCCCAAGGACGCCCTGCTCTGGGGCCTGCAGTACGACGGCCGGTGGTTCGACGTCGGCCAGAAGCGGGACTACCTGCGGGTCAACGAGTACCTGCTCGACGGCGAGCTGGACATCAGCCTGCCCTACGAGAAGCTGCCCTGGGGCTACCTGGGCACCAACGTCACCATGAACCTGGGCAAGGTGACCATCCACCCGCCGGTGCTGATCGGCAACCACTGCATCATCGAGCCGGGAGCGCAGCTGGGCCCCTACGCCGTGATCGGCGACGGCTGGGTGGTCGAGGACCGCGCCCAGGTGCGCCACGCCGTGCTCTGGGAGCGTTACTCCTTCTTCGGCGACGACGGCGTCGAGGTTTCCGCCGCCGATCGCCAGTTGGTCGACCGCCACGAGGTGCGCCGCGGGGTGACCATCGAGGAGTCGATCGTGGTCGGCGGCGCCATCCTCGAGGACGTGCGCGAGCAGACGGTGGACGTCCAGGAGGACGGCCGCCTCTCCCTGCTGCCCATCGACTACGTGCCCAACGGGCCGCGGGCATGACGCCCACCCGGGCGCCGGGCCTGAGCCCCTATTCCGGCGGTGTGGCCGCAGGCGGACGGCAGGGAGGGCCGGCGGCGTAGCGGGCGCGGGTCGCCTCGAGGGCTGCCCGCTGCTCGGCGGAGAGGCTCTCGGCCACCTCCAGCATCTTGCCCTGCCAGCCCGCGGCCTCCTCGCAGCGCCCCAGCTCCGCCAGGGAGTCGGCGAGCAGGCCGGCATGGGCCGCGGTGGGGGCGGCGGCATAGACCCGCGTCGCCAGATCGAGAGCCCGCGTGCCGTTGCGCAAGGCAGCGTCCGGGCAGGAGGCGAGCAGCCGGGCCAGAGCGGCGGCGCTCCGGCCGCGGGCCGGGTCGAAGGTGAGGGAGCCCTCGAGCACGCTGACGGCCTCCGTGAATCGCCCCAGCGCGACCAGCAGCGCCGCCTTGCCCAGCAGCGGCTCCTCGGTCTCCGGCGCGAGGTCCGCGGCGCGCTGCCAGGCGTCCAGAGCGAGATCCGTGCGTCCGGCTCGGCCCAGACAGCGCGCCATCTCACGGTTCATCACCGGGTCGTTGTGGTCGAGGGCCAGGGCCGCCTCGACGGCGGCGCAGGCCTCGTTCCACCGCCCCAGCCCGGCCAGGAGCAGAGCCAGGTTGTACTGCGCCGTGAGGTTGGCGGGGTCGAGGCCGGCCGCCGTGCGCAAGGCCGCGATCGCCTCCTCGTTGCGACCGGCCCGGGAGCGGGCCACTCCGAGGTTGACCCAGGCTGGCACGCTCTTGGGCGCCGCCGCCACGGCCTCCTCGAAGGCGGCGACGGCGCTCGCCACGTCCCCCGCCTGGAGGGCCAGCCGGCCGCGGGAGATCGCCAGCCGCTCGCCGCCGCGAGCCGCCGCCACTCGATCGGCCCACGGGTCGGGGATCTTGGGGCCGACCAGGCCCCGCTTGGCCAGGTGCGCCTCGGCCGCCGGCGCGTCACCGATCTTGCGGTAGGCCTGAGCCAGGGGGTAGTGCACGCGATTGGCCTCGGGCACCAGGGCCAGGGCCCGTTCGAGGAAGACCACGGCTTCGGCGGGCCGGTCGCGGGCGAGGGCGATCTGGCCCAAGCCCTCGAGCGCCGGCGCCGAGCCCGGGTCGAGCTCGAGGGCGGAGCGGAACACCTTCTCGGCTTCCTGGAGCTCGCCCACCAGCAGACAGGCCCTGCCCAGCTCCAGCCAGCAGGCCGGCTGCACCTCAGCGTCGTCGCAGGCCCGGCGGAAGGCGCCGATCGCCTCACTGACCCTGCCGGCGGCGACCTCGTTCAAGCCCAGCAGGTGCCAGATGGGCGCCGCCTGGGCGCCGCGGTCGGCGAGCTTCTCGAGGGCGAGCTGGTAGCAGGCCGCGGCGGTCTCGTGGAGGCCGTAGGCGTGGGCCGCCAACCCTACGTCGACCAGGATCGAAGCCAGCTGCTCGGGGGCGAGGTCGTCCCGCTCGAGGGCGGCTTCGAGGCTGGTGCGGGCCGCCGTCAGTTGCTCGGCGACGAACGGCTCCAGGCGATCGAGATTGGTCCACGGGATCGCCACCGACTCTGCCGAGGCCGAGCGAGCCAGGACGAGCAGCGCCAGCATCACTGCGCCGAGGGTTCGCTTGCACATCACCGGGTCTCCCGCAAGGTGTAGTAGAGGTTCTGCTCCAATCCACGCCAGCGCTCGCGCTGGCCCCCCGGCCATGCCACCGAAACGGACAGGGGCTGTTCGGCCTCGCCCAAGGCGAAGACCAGGCGAGGATCGTGGGCCGAAGCGTAGCTGCCGTCTGTGCGCACCCGCCGCCTCATCCGGCCACCCCGGGTGGCCAGCTCGGCGGTGGCGCCGAGGGCGTCCCAACCGCCGCGGGCCGCCAGCAGCCGCAAGCCCAGCCAGGGCCGGCCGGTCGCCAGGCGATTCTCGAGGAGCGCCGCCGGGCCGCCGCTCGGCCACAGCAGCACGTCGGCGTCGCCGTCGCCATCGACGTCACCGAAGGCCGCGCCCCGCCCCACCACCTCTCGGGCCACGTCGGGAAAGCGGGCCGAGACCTCCTCGAAGCGCCCCTTCCGGTTGAGGAACAGCTGCCCGGGCTGGCGGAAGGGGAAGGCGTCCCCCTTCTGCTCCGGCAGGTCGGCCTGGCGCACGTCACCGTTGGTGACCAGCAGATCGAGCCAGCCGTCGAGGTCGAGGTCCGCCCACAGAGTGCCGAAGCCGGTCATCGGCAGGCTGGGGGCGGCCAGGCCGGCCTCGGGAGTGCGATCCTCGAACAGGCCGCCGCCCTCCGCCCGGTAGAGGGTGTTGGTCTCGCCCCGCAGGTGCGTCATGAAGAGGTCGTCGTCGCCGTCGCGGTCGAAGTCCCCGGCGTCCACCCCCATGCTCGCCTCGGCCAGGCCCAGGCGGTTCAGGGCGCAGCCGGCGAAGAGCCCGGTTTCCTCGAAGCGCTGACCGCCGAGGTTCTTCCACAGGTGGTTGGGGTCGCCGTCGTTGGCCACGTAGAGGTCGATCCAGCCGTCGCCATCGAAGTCCGCAGCCACCGTGCCCAGACCGGCGCCGCTCGCCCCGTTGAAGCCCACCCTGCCGGATTGATCCTCGAAGGAGCCGCCACCCAGGTTGCGGAAGAAGCGGGTGGAAAGGGGTTCGAAGGCATCCGGCCCGCAGTAGTCGCGAGCCGACGAAGGCACGTAGCACTTGGGGTTGGTGGCCGCCTGGAAGCGCACGTAGCGGGAGAGGCCGAGGTCCGGGTCGCCGTCGCGATCGGCATCGAAGAAAGAGGCCGAGACTCCCCAGGTCTCCTCCGCCACCCCGCTCGAGCGGGAGCGGTCGATGAGAACACCCGCCCCGCCGTTGACCAGCAGGGCCTGGGGGCCGAAGGCGGAGACCAAGAGGTCGGCGTCGCCGTCGAGGTCGGCGTCGGCCACGGCCACTCCGAAGCCGTAGCCCGGCAGGGCCGGAACCCGGCCGGCGGTCGCGTCGACGAAGCGGGGCATAGCGCCGAGGTCGTTGCGCAGCAGCCGGTCCTGGCGGGAGGGCCATTTGCCGGGGCCGCTGGTGGCGGAGAGCACGGCACCCTGCACCAGGTAGGCGTCGAGGTCGCCGTCACCGTCCCAGTCCACCAGGGCCGCGCCCGAGCCCATGATCTCGGGGAAGAACCACTCTCCCCGGGCGCCGTTCTGGTGGCGGGCCACCAGGCCCCGGGCCGCCGCCACGTCGTTCAAGGAGGGTGCTTCGGCGCCCCGGGCGAGGCCCGGCGAGGCCAGCAAGAGCAGCGCGATGAAGCGTTCCTTCACGGGCGGATCCTATCTCGGCGGGGAGGCTCGCCGCCGCTGTGCTACGTTCCCGCTAGACGACCGCAGGCCGGATCCAGCATCGACCCCCGGAGTGAACCGCCGGCCCCGCCGGCCTCGTACACCCGGGCGCGAGCCAGCCCTTGCCTGGCGAGGAGATGAGCCGATGACCACTGCCGCCAGCGCCCCAGCCAACGCCGCCACCGTCTGGCTCAAGCGGGGTCTGCTGCTGGCAGTCCTCGTCGCCGCCGCCCTGCTGCTCAAGACCTACGGCGGCCAGACGGCGGGCGCCCTCGCCCGCTTCGCCGCCTGGGTGGAGAGCCTCGGGGTGTGGGGGCCGGTGGTGTTCATCCTGGGCTACGGCGCCGCCACAGTGGCCTTCCTGCCCGGCTCGATCCTCACCCTCGCCGCCGGCATCGTCTTCGGGCTGGCCTTCGGCACTCTCTGGGCCTTCCTCGGTGCCACCCTGGGCTCTTGCCTGGCCTTCCTGGTGGCACGCTACCTGGCCCGCGGTTGGGTGGAGCGGAAGATCGAGGGCAACCCCAAGTTCCGCGCCATCGACCGGGCGGTGGGTCGCGAAGGCTGGAAGATCGTCGCCCTCCTCCGCCTGTCGCCGGTGCTGCCCTTCAACCTGCTCAACTATGGCCTGGGGCTGACCAAAGTGCCGTTCTGGGAATACGCCGGGGCTTCAATCGCCATGCTGCCTGGCACCCTTCTTTACGTCTACTACGGCACCCTCCTGGGCGACCTCGCCAAGCTGGCCGGAGGCGCCGAGATCGAGCGCGGTGCCGCGGGTTGGCTGTTCCTGATCGGCGGCCTGGTCGCCACCCTGGTGGTCAGCGTGTTCGTGGCGCGGAAGGCGAAACAGGCGATTGCCGAAGAAGTCGGAGAGGAGCCAGGATGAGCGAGAGGGCTTTTGAGACCAAGTCCCTGCTGGCCGGCGACGAGCACGACCGCCGCCTGCTCGGCCACGTCCACCCGGCCGACTGGCAGAACCCCGAGCCGGCCCCCTGGTACCACCTGGTGGTGGTGGGGGGCGGCACCGCGGGGCTGGTCTCGGCCGCGGGAGCCGCCGGCCTGGGCGCCCGGGTGGCCCTGGTGGAGCGGGCCCTCTTGGGCGGCGACTGCCTCAACTACGGCTGCGTGCCGTCCAAGGGGGTGATCCGCGCCGCCCGCGCCTGGGCCGAGGCCCGCGCCGCCGCCGAGCGCTTCGGCGGTCCCGAAGTCACCGGCAGCGGGGACTTCGGCGCCGCCATGGAGCGGATGCGCGCCCTGCGGGCGGACATCTCGACGCATGACAGCGCCGAGCGCTTCGCCGGCCTGGGCGTGGACGTGTTCCTGGGCGACGGCCGCTTCGTCGCCGCCGACGCCGTCGAGGTCGGGGGCAAGCGCCTGACCTTCAAGCGCGCGGTGGTGGCCACCGGTGCCCGCGCCGCCGCCCTGCCCATCCCGGGCCTGGCCGAGGCCGGCTTCTTCACCAACGAGACCGTCTTCACCCTGACCCAGCTGCCCGCCCGGCTGGCCGTGATCGGCGCCGGGCCCATCGGTTGCGAGCTGGCCCAGAGCTTCGCCCGCTTCGGCAGCCGGGTCACCCTGCTCGACGTCGCACCCCAGATCCTGATCCGTGAGGATCGCGACGCCGCGGCGATCGTCGAGCGAGCCCTGGTGGCGGACGGCGTCGGCCTCGAGCTGGGGGTACAGATCGCCCGGGTCGAGAGGCGGGGTGGGGAGAAGGTGCTGCACCTGACGCGGGACGGCCAGGCGAACGAGGTGGCGGCGGACGCCATCCTGCTCGCGGTGGGGCGCAAGCCGAACGTCGAGGGCCTCGGGCTCGAGGCCGCCGGCGTTACCTATGGCAAGACCGGCGTCCAGGTGGACGACCACCTGCGCACCACCAACCGGCGGGTCTTCGCCGCCGGTGACGTGGCCTCCCGCTTCCAGTTCACCCACGCCGCCGACGCCATGGCCCGCATCGTCATCCAGAACGCCCTGTTCATGGGCCGGGCGAAGGCCAGTAGCCTGGTCATGCCCTGGTGCACCTACACCAGCCCGGAGGTCGCCCACGTCGGCCTCTACGAGAATGACGCCAAAGAGCAGGGGATCGCCATCGACACCCTGACCCTCCCCCTCTCGGGCGTCGACCGGGCCAAGCTCGACGGCGACCAAGAGGGCTTCCTGCGCCTGCACCTCAAGCAGGGCACGGACCGCATCCTGGGCGCCACGGCGGTGGCCGAGCACGCCGGGGACCTGCTCGGCGAGATCTACCTGGCCGCCACCCACGGCATCGGCCTGGGCAAGATCGCCTCGGTGATCCACCCCTACCCGACCCAGGTCGAGGTGATCAAGAAGGCCGCGGACACTTGGCGCCGGGGCAAGCTGACCCCGGGCGTGAAGAAGCTGCTGGGTTTCCTGCTCAAGCTGGTGTAGGGGCGCACGGCCGTGCGCCCTTCTGCTGCCCCGATTGACCCGGCTGCTCCCTCGGAGCGGGTCGCCGCGCCGTGGTTCCAGCGAGTGACCTTCCACAGCACCCTGGCCGCCCTCTGCCCGCTCATCCCCATCCCCTTCCTCGACGACTGGGCCCTCGCCTGGGTGCGCCGCCGCCAGGTGGCCGAGGCCCTGGCCGCCCGCCACCTCGCCGCCACCGACTGGCACGTGGCGGTGCTCGCCGGGGAGAAGCTCGAGGCCCACCGCGGCGGCTGCTTGCTCGCCACCGCCTTCGGCTGGACCGTCAAAGCCGTGATCTACGTGGTCAAGCGCCTTTTCCGCAAGCTGCTGATCTTCCTGGCGATCAAGGATGGCGCGGACAAGTTCTCCCTGGTCTTCCACGAGGGCTACCTGCTCCACCACGCGATGGAGCGTGGAGTGCTGACGCCCGCCAGCATGGCCGACCCGAACGAGGTGATCCGGGTGCGCCTGGCCCTCGAGCGGGCCTGCGGGGAGATCGACGCCCGGCCGGTCAACCAGCTGGTGCGGCGGATCCTGCGCGGCAGCCGGGGCCTGCTGCGGGAGGCCGCCCGCGGGCTCGGGCGGGTGCTGCGGCGGCAGCGCCGGGGGGAGGGCACGGCCGATACCGCCGGCGGCGTCGAGGCCGAGCAGGAGCGGCTGCTGGGGAGCCTCACCGACCGCCTGATGGCCGACCTCTGGCACCAGGAGGGCTACCGCGCCGAGCTGGTGGCGCACTTCGAGAGGGCCCTGGCTCAGCCCCTCTTCTCCTCCAGCTCGGCCCAGCGGGCGTAGAGGCGGTCCACCTCGGCGCGGGCCGCCTCCACGGCCCCCAAGCGCTCGGCGAGGGCCGCGGCGTCGGTGGCGACGGCCGGGTCCTCGAGCGCCCCCTGCGCGAGGCTCAATCGCTGCTCGGCGGCGAGCACGTCCTCCTCGATGCGCTCCCACTCCTTCTGCTCGGCCCAGCTCAGCTTCTTCGTCTTCGCCGATGGGGCGACGCGGGGCGGGCTCGCCTTGGCCGGCGTCCGCTCGAGAGTGGCGCTGGCCGCCCGGTGCTCCTGCCACTGCGCGGTGTCGGCGAAGGTCGCCACGCCGCCCTGGCCGTCGAGGGCCAGGATCGAGGTGCAGACGCGGTCGAGCAGGTAGCGGTCGTGGGTGACCAGGACCAGGGCGCCCGGGAGCTCGAGCAGGCTCTCCTCGAGCACTTCGAGGGTGGCGATGTCGAGGTCGTCGGTGGGCTCGTCGAGGATCAGCAGGTCGGCCGGCCGCAGCATCAGCCGGGCGATGGCGACCCGCGCCTGCTCGCCGCCCGAGAGCTGGGACACCGGCACCTCCAACTGCTCGGAGCGGAACAGGAAGCGCCGCGCCCACGAGGCCACGTGCAGGGCCCGCCCCTCGAAGACCACCGTGTCCCCTTCCGGCGCCAGGGCCCGGCGCAGGGAGGCGGCGGGATCGAGGGATTCCCGGCCCTGCTCGAAGACCACGGTCTGAAGCTGCGGGGCGCGCTCGATCTCCCCCGCGTCCGGCTCGATCACCCCTGCGAGCACCGAGATCAGGGTGCTCTTGCCGCTGCCGTTGGGCCCCAGCAAGCCGAGCCGGGTGCCCGGGCGCAGCAGCAGGTCCACACCGGCGAAGAGGGTGCGAGCGCCGAACGACTTGGCGAGCCCGCGCGCCGCCAGCAGCCTCTTGGTCTTGCGCCCGGAAGCGCTGAAGTCGATGCCCACGGAAGCCTCGACCGAGCGAGACTTGAGCTCGTCCAGCTCGCCCAGGAGGCGGTGCGCCTCGACCACCCGGGACTTGGCCTTGGTGCGCCGCGCCTTGGGCCCGCGGCGCAGCCACTCCAGCTCACGACGGGCGCGGTTGGCCAGGGACTCCTGGTACTCGGCCTGGTTGCGCCGCACCTCGTCGCGCTTCTCGAGCAGGGCGCTGTAGGGGCCGTCGACCTCGAGCAGGCCGCTCGGGTAGACCCCATCGAGCTCGATCATGCGCTGCGCGACGTTCTCGAGGAAGTAGCGATCGTGGCTGACCACCACGAAGGCCTGGGGCTCCTCCTCGAGCAGGGTCTCGAGATCGACGATGCCTTCGAGGTCGAGGTGGTTGGTGGGCTCGTCGAGCAGCAGCACCTCCGGCTCCTGGACCAGCTCCCGGGCGATCGCCAGGCGCTTGCGCCAGCCGCCCGAGAGGCTGCCCGCACGCTGGCGCGGATCGTCGAAACCGAGCCGGCCGAGCACCTGCACCGCCCGTGAGGCTTTCTCGTAGTCCTCGAGAGGCATGCCGGCGAGGGCTGCCACCAGCACCTCCTCGGCCGGGAGGTCGGCCGGGAAGACCGACTCCTGGGGCACGTAGCCGACCCGCAGCCCCTTGCGCAGGGAGCGGCTGCCCGCGTCCGGCTCGATGGTGCCGGCGAGGATGCCGAGCAGGGTGGACTTGCCCGAACCGTTGGGCCCGACCAACCCCACGTGGTCGCCTTCGTTCAAGACCAAGGAAAGGCCGCTGAACAACGGCCGCGCCCCGTATCGCTTGGACACGGACTCGCAGCTCAGGAGGACGGGTCGGGCGGCCATGGCAGGGAGAGGGCTCCGCGGGCGGAGCCGGGAGTATAGCCGCCGTGCTTGATGATCAGATCTTCAGCCTTGCCCGCCATCCATCTCGGTCCCTTTGCGCACTCTAGCGATTCCCGTTGACTCCGGGCACCGGATTGGTGTTACATGCAGTCAAACCTCGTTGTTCTAGGAGAGAAATCGATGAGCAGTCTTCGTCGCAAGGGGCCGGCGTGTGCCGGCTCGAAGTTGATGTGTCTGGTCTTGGTGGCAGCGTTCGCCCAGGCGGGGAGCGCCCGCGCCCAGAACGGCGCCGAGAAGCTCGACCCCTGGGTGATCGAGAACACCCGCGCCGGCGCCGAGGCCGAGCTCTTCATCGTGCTGCGGGAGCAGGCCGACCTGTCGGCCGCCGCCAAGCTCAAGGGCAAGCTGGACAAGGGCCGTTTCGTCTACGAGACGTTGATGGAGACGGCCCGCAGCAGCCAGGGGCCGATCCTCGACGAGCTCGCCCTGCGCGGCATCGAGCACCGCCCGTTCTACCTGGTCAACGCCATCTGGGTGAAGGGAGACCGTAGCCTCGCCCTCGCCCTGGCCGCCCGGCCCGACGTCGCCCGGGTGGACGGCAACCCTCTGCTGACCATGGCGCTGCCCCAGCCGGAGGCACCCCAGCCCCTCGAATGGAACCCCGACTGGAGCCCCGAGGCGACCACGGCGGCCGAGCCCGGCATCAGCTACGTGCGGGCCCCCAACGTCTGGAACCTGGGCTACACCGGCCAGGGCGTGGTGGTCGGCGGCGCGGACACCGGCTACCGCTGGACCCACAACGCCCTGCGCGGCCGCTACCGGGGCTGGAACGGCAGCACGGCCAGCCACGACTACAACTGGCACGACTCCGTCCACAGCGGTGGCGGTGTGTGCGGCGCCAACTCCACCCAACCCTGCGACGACAACGGCCACGGCACCCACACCATGGGCACGGCCGTGGGCGTGGACGGCGCCAACCAAGTCGGCATGGCCCCCGGTGCCACCTGGATCGGCTGCCGCAACATGAACCAGGGGGCCGGCACGCCGGCCACCTATCTCGAGTGCATGGAGTTCTTCCTCGCCCCCTACCCGGTGGGCGGCACCACCGCCCAGGGTGACCCGAGCAAGGCCCCGCACGTGACCGTCAACTCCTGGGGCTGCCCCTCGAGCGAGGGCTGCACCACCCCGAACATCCTCCTGACCGCCGTCTCCAACACCCGCGCCGCGGGCATCGTGATGGAGGTCTCGGCCGGCAACTCGGGCTCGGGCTGCTCGACGGTCTCCGATCCGCCCAGCTTCTACGACCCCTCCTTCACCACCGGCGCCTTGACCACCGGCACCGACTCGATCGCCAGCTTCAGCAGCCGCGGCCCGGTCACCGCTGACGGCTCCAACCGCATCAAGCCTGACATCGTCGCCCCCGGCACTAGCACGCGATCCTCCTACCGCACCAGCGACACGGCCTACAGCTCCCTCTCCGGCACCTCGATGGCCGGCCCCCACGTGGCCGGCGGCGTGGCCCTGCTGATCTCGGCCTTCCCGTCGCTGGCCGGCAACCCCGACGCGATCGAGGGCCGGCTGACCTCCTCGGCCAAGGACATCACCCTCACTTCCGCAACCTGCAGCAGCGCCGCCGGCGCCGTGCCCAACAACGTCTACGGCCACGGCCGGCTCGACATGGGCTGCGCCATCCCGGCCGCGGTGACCGGCTCGACCTCGGTGTGCTCGGGCAGCCCGGCCACCCTGACCGCCACCATGGCCGGCACCGGCCCCTGGACCCTGACCTGGTCGGACGGCTTCGTGCAGAGCGGCGTCGCCACCTCCCCCGCCACCCGCTCGGTCTCCCCGACCAGTGCCACCACCTACTGGCTGACGGCCGTCTCGAGCACCGGCTGCGACCAGCCCGGGGCCGGCAGCGCCACCATCACCATCGCCCCCCCCCTGTCGAACGTCACCATCGCGGTGGCCGGCAGCACCACCATCGGCAGCCCCTGCCTGGGCGGCACGGCCACCGTCACCGACACCGGCGGCGGCACCTCGGCCCACCAGTGGGGCTATCGCACCACCTCGGGCGGGGCGATCACCAACATCGCTGGGCAGACCGGCACCAGTTATCAGCTCAACTGCGCCGATTTCCCGGCCGCCGGCAGCTACTTCCTGGTCGAGCGCACCACCCCGGGCTGCGGCTCGGCCCTGATCTCGAACGAGGTCGCGGTGACCGTGACCAGCATCCCCACCAATCCGGTGACCGTCACCTTCTACTCGGTGTCGGCCCAGGATGGGCGGATCTGGGAGAGCGGCGAGACCGGCAACGTCGGCGGCGGTGGCAACTCGACGGACACCGGCACGGCCTCGCTGCGCGTGGGCGACACCAACGCCGACGAGCAGTACAAGTCGATCGTCTCCTTCGACACCTCGTCGCTCCCGGACACCGCCACCGTCACCTCGGCCACCCTGCGCCTGGTGCGGGGCACCAGCTCGGGGACCAATCCCTTTGGCACCCACGGCTCCTGCGTGGCCGACATCGTCACCGGCGGCTTCGGTGGCTCGACGGCCTTCGCCATCGGTGACTGGCAGGCCGCGGCGACGGCGACCTCGGTGGCCACGATGTCGAACCCGACCACCAACGGCTCGGCCTCGACCGGCAGCTTGAACGCGGCCGGCCTGGCGGCGATCAACAAGACCGGCACCACCCAGCTGCGCGTCGGCTTCACCCTCGACGACAACGACGATCTGGGCTACGACTACATCGGCTTCTACCCCGGTGAGGCGACCACCCAGGCCAACCGCCCGCAGCTGACCGTGACCTACCTGCCCTGATCTCCCGCAGGCGCGCTCCGGGTCGAGGATAGACTCTCGGCCCGGAGCGTAGCCGAGAGGGGATCGAGCTAATGCAGGGACCATCCGCCGCTGAAGTGCGCCACGACCTGGTCCTCGTCGGCGGCGGCCACTCGCACATCCAGGTGCTTCGCCGGTGGGCCATGGAGCCGGTGCCCGGGGTGCGGCTGACCCTGGTGGTCGACCAACCGGTGGCGGTGTACTCGGGCATGGTGCCGGGCTTCGTGGCCGGCCAGTACTCAGCCGAACAACTGGAGATCGACGTGCGCCCGCTGGCCATGCGGGCGGGAGCGCGCACCATCGTGGCGGCGATGACGGGCCTCGACGCCGATGCCCGGCGCCTCCACCTCGCCGGCCGCCCTGCCCTGCCCTACGACACCGCCTCCTTCGACGTCGGCTCCACCGTCGCCGGGCTCGAGCTGCCCGGGGTGGCCGAGCACGCCCTCGCCACCCGCCCCATCGGCCGCTTCGTGCGGCGGCTGGACGCGGCCCTGGCCCGGCTGGCCGATCGCCCCGCTCCCCGGATCGTGGTGGTGGGCGCCGGGGCCGGCGGCACCGAGCTGGCCTTCGCCCTCGACGCCCGCCTGCGCCGGCAAGCCGGCCGCGAGCCCCGGGTGCTCCTGCTCGAGACCGGCCCCAGCATCCTGCCGGGCTACGCGCCGGCCGGCATCCGCAAGGTCGAAGCCGCGGCGGCGCGGCGGGGCATCGCCATCCGCTGCGGCACGAAGGTGGCGAGCGTCACCGCCGAGGCCGTGCTGCTCGAGGGCGGCGAGCGCCTGCCGGCCGACCTGGTGGTGTGGGTGGCCGGGGCCGCCAGTCTGCCGATCTTCGCCGGCTCCGGCCTCGACCTCGACCCCCAGGGCTTCGTCCGCGTGGGCCCCACCCTCCAGAGCCCGGGGCGGCCGGAGGTCTTCGCCGTGGGCGACTGCGCCTCCTGGACCGCCGGGCGGCCGCTGCCCAAGGCCGGCGTCTACGCCGTGCGCCAAGGCCCGGTGCTGGCCGAAAACCTCCGGGCTCGGCTCACCGGCTTCGCCCTGCGCCCCTACCGGCCGCAGCGGGACTTCCTCTCCCTGCTCAACCTGGGCGACGGCACGGCGATCGGCGGCAAGTGGGGGCGCGCCGTCGAAGGGCCGTGGGTCTTCCGCCTCAAGGACGCCATCGACCTGCGCTTCATGCGCCGCTTCCAGGTGCTCGACGCCGAGGGCGAGGTGACCGCCGAGTTCGCCGGCGCCACCATGCCGGCGGGAGAGATGCTGTGCGGCGGCTGCGCCGCCAAGGTGGGCGAGAGCTCGCTGACCCGGGCCCTTTCCCGCCTGGAGGTGGTGCACGACCCGGCGGTGGTGATGGGGCTCGCCGTGCCGGACGACGCAGCCGCCGTCGAGTCCCCAAGAGGTGATGTCGTCACCGTCACCGTCGACAGCTTCCGCGCCTTCGCCGACGATCCCTTCCTGGTCGGCAACGTCGCCGCCGTCAACGCCGCGAGCGACCTCTGGGCCAAGGGCGTGGCGCCCCGCTTCGCGCTGGCCCAGGTCAACGTCGCCGAGCGGGACCCCGACCGCGCCGAGGAGACCCTTTACCAGGTGATGGCCGGGGCCCGGGCCGCCTTCGACCCCGAGGGCATCACCCTGGTGGGCGGGCACACCACCATCGGCCCCGAGCTGACGGTGGGCTTCGCCCTCTTCGGCTTCGCCCCGAGCGAGCAGAGCTTGCTGCGCATCAGCGGCCTGGTCACCGGCGATCTCTTGGTGCTGACCAAGGCCCTGGGCACCGGGGTGCTGCTGCAGGGGGACATGCGGGGCCTGGCCCGGGGAACCTGGGTCGAGACCGCTGTGGCCTCGATGCGGCGGAGCAATGCCGCGGCCTCGAAGGTGGTGATCCGGCTCGGCAGTCGCGCCGCCACAGACGTCACCGGCTTCGGCCTCGCCGGCCACCTGGGCGAGATGCTGCGCGCGAGCGGCGTCTCGGCCCGCCTCGAGCTCGGCGCCGTGCCGCTGCTGCCGGGGGTGGCCTCGCTGCTGGCGCGGGGGCTGCGCAGCACCGCCCATCCCGAGAACGTCAAGGCCCGGCGGGCCATCCGCGTCGCCCCGGAGGCCCGCGAGCGCCCGGAGCTCGACGCCCTCTTCGATCCCCAGACCTCCGGCGGCTTGCTCTTCGGGGTGGCGCCGGAGCGGGCGGAAGAGGCCGTCGCCTCCCTCCGGGCCGGGGGCGACGGCGCCGCGGCGGTGATCGGCGAGGTGCTGCCTGCCCGCGCGGACGGCGCCCTCTTCGAGGTCGTGCTCGGCGGGCTCGTGTAGCATCCTCGGCGATGCCCGCCAGCCTCTCCCTGCTCGCCGGTGACGTGGGCGGCACCCACACCCGCCTGGTGTGGCTCCGTACCCGTCCCGAGGGCGGTTTCGACGAAGTGCGGCGCAGCGTCTACCCGAGCGCCGCGTTTCCCACCTTGACCGAGATCCTGCGCCGCTTCCGGGACGAGACCGGGGGCGACTTCGGGGCCGCCGGCCTCGGGGTGCCCGGGCCGGTGCGGGGGCACCGGGCGAAGATCACCAACCTGCCCTGGGTGGTCGATGCCGGCGAGATCGCCGCCACCCTCGAGCTGCCGGCCGTGGCCCTGGTCAACGACCTCGAGGCCCACGCCTGGGGCCTCCCCCTGCTGTCGGCCGGCGATTTCGTGACCCTCGCCGAGGGCGAGCGGGATCCCCACGGCAATGCCGCCCTGATCGCCGCCGGCACCGGCCTGGGCGAGGCCGGCCTGGCCTGGACCGGCAGCGACCACCACCCCTTCGCCACCGAGGGGGGCCACAGCTCCTTCGCTCCCGGCAATGAGCTGGAGATCGAGCTGCTGCGCTACCTGTGGCGCTTGCCGGAGCACCTCGGCCACGTCAGCTGGGAGCGGCTGGTCTCCGGACCGGGGCTGGTCACCCTTTTCGAGTTCCTGTGTTCCCACCGCCGGGCCCAGGTCCCGCCTTCCCTGGGGGAGGCATTGCGCGAGGCAGGGGACAGAGCGGCGGTGATCTCTGGGGAGGCTCTGGCCGGCGGCTTCGAGCTCGCCGTCGAGGCCCTCGGGCTCTTCGTCCGCCTCTACGGCGCCGAGGCGGGCAACCTGGCCTTGAAGGTGATGGCCACCGGCGGTGTGTTCGTGGGCGGCGCCATCGCCGCCAAGATCCTCCCCGCCTTGCAGGGACCCAGCTTCCTGGAGGCCTTCCGCGCCAAGGGCCGGATGCGCCCCCTGCTCGAGGCCATGCCGGTGCGGGTGGTCACCAACGAGGCCGCGGGCCTCCTCGGCGCCGCGCGGGTGGCGGTCCGGGCGGCTATGCAGGGCCCGGGCGGCGGGATAGGCTCCTCCCGATAAGGAAAAGAAACGATGCGCAAGAGCGCCAGCGTTGCCCCCGAGATCGCCCCGTCGCGCTACATCGAGAAGGTCAGCCTGGCCACCGGCGAGGTGCTGCAGGTCGAGATCCTGCCTCGCCAGCTGCTGGTGCAGAGCCACCGCGACTACCACCTCTCGGACATCCAGGCCCGGCGGCTGATGAGCCGGATCATCCGCCGCACCGGCGACGAGGAGGCCGCGCGCGCCCGGGTCAAGGAGATTCATCAGCTCGGCTACCGCGCCGCGGACTGGATCTCCAAGATCTTCGGCGCCGACCGCGACAAGGTGGCCCGCACCCTCTTCGGCCTCAAGGAGGCCGAGTACTACTTCCGCTTCAAGCCCCACCCCTACTCCAAGGAGGAGATCGACGCCAAGGTCGAGGCACTCAAGGTCAAGGCCCGCGCCCAGCTGGCCCGGGCCACAGAGGAGGGTCGGCTGGCCCTCAAGGTGCTGCTCACCGGCGGTACCGGCTTCGTGGGCAAGGAGATCCTGTGGCAGGCCGCGCACGATCCCGAGATCCGCGAGATGGTGGTGCTGATCCGTCCGAAGACCATCCGCGACCGCAAAAGCGGCGAGGTGGTGAAGGTGCTCTCCCCCGCCGACCGCGGCCAGGAGCTGCTGTCCCAGCTCTGGCTCGATGGCAGCGCCCTGGGCGAGAAGTTCCGCTTCATCGCCGGCGACGTCGAGGAGCCGGGCCTGGGCATCGCCCAGGGCGAGCTCGAGCGGCTGCGGGCCAGCCTCACTCACGTCATCCACTGCGCCGCGAGCGTCGCCTTCGACGACCCTTACGACGAGTCCTACCGGGCCAACGTCACCGGCACCTTGAACGCGCTCGAGTTCTCCTGGGGCCTGCAGCAGGTCGAGGGCAGCCCCTTCGTGGCCCACCTGGCGATCGAGACCTCCTATATCCACGGCCGGCAGCGCAAGGCCCTGGCGCGGGAGGATGAGATCGTCTTTCCGCGGAACTTCTACAACAACTACTACGAGCTGACCAAGGCCATGGCCTCGATCGAGACGGAGCACTTCCTCTTCGATCACGGCCTGCGGGTGGTGCAGCTGTGCCCGGCGATCGTCATCGGCGAGTCGCGGGCCGGCAACAACCGGGGCGACACCAAGGTGGTCAACGCGCCGGTCAACGTCTTCGGCCGCGCCCACGAGGTGCTCCAGACCCCCAAGGGCACCTGGGTGGAGCGCTCGTCCGGCGCCCTCTTGGCGCGCATGGCCTGCATCTTCCCGGGGGACCCCACGGCGGAGCTGAACCTGATCCCGGTGGACTGGGTGGCCGCCGGCATCATCGCCGCCCTGAAGCGCTACCAGGCGGCCGGCGAGCGCGTGCACCTGGCCACCGACAACCGCATCACCTCGGAGCAGATCCGCCAGATCGTGCACGAGGAGCTGGGGGTCGAGGTGCACCTGGCGGACCCGACGCTGCACCGCAACGTCACCCTGCCGGTCTTGACCAAGGCGCTCACCCGCTTCGGCCAGGAGCGCTTGGCCAGCGCCCTCGACAAGCTGGGCACGATCTTCGGCGGCTACAGCGAGTGGGGCCAGCCGGTGCACGAGGTGGGTAACGACGTGCGCGTGCTCGGCCTGCCCCTGCCTCGCCCCAACACCCAGCACGCCTTCCGCATGCTCTGCCGCCACAACCGCTACGTGCAGCACTTCGGGCAGGTGAAGGACCTGGACGAGATCTCCCGTCGCGAGAAGGTCTGGTGGGACTTCATCCAGGACCTCGAGCAACAAACCGGCCAGCCCGCCGGCGCCCTCTCGGCCGACGAGTTCCGGACGGCGCTCGAGGAGGGGCTGGATCTGGAGAGGTTCGAGCGCAAGGAGCGGGGCTGATGGCGAACAGTCCGAGTGGCGAGCACGACGAGACCGCCTACCTCCTGGGCAACCCCGCCAACGCGGAACGGCTGCTGGAGTCAATCGCCCAGCTCGAAAGGGGTGAGGGCATCGAGCGGGAGCTTCTCGAGGACGCTCCTCGAACTGATCCCGAGTCCCCGGCGAAGCCCCGGCCTCCTTCACGCGGGTGACCTCAGGCACGATTTCGAGTCACTGGCATGAGCGCCCCGGATGTCGCCCCGAGCGAAGCCGAGGGGCCTCCTCAGCACAGTTCCGGAGGAGGAGATCCCTCCGCTCCGCCTCCGTCGCTGCGCTCCTCCGGCTCCGGTCGGGATGACGGGGGCGCCGAGGAACGGGGAACGCACGCCGAGCGAGAGCGGGCCGCCCGATGGTCGTATACTCGCCCGACATGTCCCCCACCCTCCTGGCAGAAGTCCCCCTGGCCCCGCCCCTCGACCTGGGGCCTTTCCGGCTCGCCGAGTATGAAGCCTGGCCGGAGGGGGAACGCTGCGAGCTGCTTTTCGGGACACTTTATGCAATCCCGAGCCCCTCCCCGCGACACCAGCTGGCCGCGCTGCTGCTCTGGCGCCGACTCCACGAGCTGGCTCTCTCCACCGGTGGACTGGCATTGGCCGCGCCGGTCGATGTCGTTCTCGCCGAGCACTCGGTGGTGCAGCCCGATGTCATCTACGTCTCAGGAGGCCGCCTCGGCATCGTCCGAGAGCAGCGCATCGAGGGCGCTCCGGATCTGGTAGTCGAGGTGGTTTCGCCGGGCTCCGCCCGCCGTGACCGCGACGAGAAGCTCCGCCTGTATGCCGATGCCGGGGTCCGCGAGTACTGGCTGGTAGACCCGGCCGAACGCCAGATCGAGATCCTGGTGGCGGTCGAGGGCGAGTACAGGGTCCAGGTGCCGGTGGGCGGCGACTACCGCTCCCGCGTCACCCCGCAGCTGCGGCTCGACCTGATCGACTTCTGGCGAGAGCTGGAAGCGGCCTTCCCCCGCTCCTGAGCCAGCGCCCGCACTCGCCGCAGCCTCACCCCTTCCGCAACACCTCCACCGGATCGAGTCTCGCCGCTCGCCTGGCGGGCAGCAGGCCGGCGGCGATGGCTACCGTGGCCAGCAGCAGGGCGACTGCGGCGAAGGTTGCCGGGTCGAGTGCCGAGATACCGAAAAGGAAGGAGCGCAGGAAGCGGGAGAGCAGCAGCCCCCCCGCGAGGCCCAGGGCGAGCCCGGGCCCGACCAGGGCCAGCACCTGGCGCACCACCATCTTGGCGATGCGCTCGGCCCCGGCGCCGAGCGCCATGCGCACCCCGATCTCCCCGGCCTGCAGCTCCACCAGGTAGGAGACCACGCCGTAGATGCCCACCACCGCCAGCACCAGGGCCAGGCTGGCGAAGAGGCCCAGCAGCAGCACTTGGAAGCGACGTGGCCCGAGGCGGTCGTCGAGCAGCTTCTGCAGCGTGGCGATCGACGACACCGGGAGGGTCTCGTCCAGGCTCCAGACCTCCTTCTGGATTGCCGGCGCCAGGGCCATGGGGTCGCCCTCGGCGTGGACCACCACCATCATCGAGCGCCGTGGCACCTGGGCCAGGGGCAGGAAGGTGGCGGGCATGACCTCCTGGTCGGCCCCCGAGCGCCGGGTGTCCGCCACCACCCCGATCACCGTGCGCCAGGGATCCTGAGAGGTGGCGCTGCCGTACTTGAAGCGCCGGCCCAGGGCGTCCTGTCCCTTCCAGAACTGGCGCACCATCGCCTCGTTGACGATCGCCACCGGCGCGACCTCCGGGCCGTCGGTCGCATCGAAGGCGCGGCCACGGACCAGGGGCATGCCCGCCACCTCGAAGAGCCGCGGGCTGACCGCGTCGAGGGCCACCGACCGCTGGTCGAGGGCGCCCTGGGGGGCGATGCCCTCGATGGTCACGTTGGTGGCGCTGGGTAGCCGGCCGATCAGCACCGCCGAGGCCGCCCCCGCGGAGCGCACCCCGGGCAGGGTCTCGAGCCGAGCCAGCAGCTCCTCGTAGAAACGCCGCACCTCCACCCGGGTCGGGTAGGTGGTCGGCGGCAGCTGGAGGCGGAAGGTCAGCCTGCCCTCGGCCGCGAGGCCCATGTCCACCCGCCCGAGGTTGCCCAGGCTGCGCACCAGCAGGCCCGCCCCCACCAGCAGCACCATGGCCAGGGCCACCTCGGCAGCCACCAGCACTCGGCGCAGGCGCGCTGCCTTGCGACCCCCCTGCGCACCGCGCCCGGCCTCCTTGAGCGAGGAGCCGAGGCGAGCACGGGCCAGGTGCAGGCCCGGGGCGAGGCCGAAGGCGATGCCGGTGGCGAGCGAGACGCCGAGGGTGAACAGCAGCACCGGCAGATCGAGCCCGCCGGCGGGCAGGCGCGGCAGCTCCCGGGCGCCCCAGGCGAGCAACAGGGGCGAGGCCCACGCCGCCAGCAACACCCCACCGAGCCCACCCAGCCCCGCCAGCACCAGACTCTCCCACAGCAGTTGGGTGAGCAGCCGGCGCCGGCCGGCACCCAGGGCCGAGCGCAGGGCGAACTCCTGCTCCCGCTCGCCGGCGCGGGCCAGCAGCAAGTTGGCGAGGTTGGCGCAGGCGATCAGCAGCACGGCGAAGACCGCCGCCAGCAGCACCAGCAGGGCCGGCCGCACCTCGCCCACCAGGTCCTTCTGGAGCGGCACCAGGTTGATGCCCAGCTCTCGATTCAGCTGCGGGTACTCCCTCTCCAGTCGCTCGGCGATGCCGGTCATCTCCACCTGGGCGGCCGCCAGGGTGACGCCGGGCCGCAGCCGGCCGACGACGTAGAGCCACAGTGAGCCACGGGCCGAGCGGGTTCCCTCGTCCGGCGCCAGCGGTGCCCACACCTCGGTACCGGCCGGGAAGTCGAGGGACGGCGGGGCGATGCCGACCACGGTGTGACTCTCCCCGCCCAGCTCGATGGCGCGGCCGACCAGGCCCGGGTCGCCGCCGAAGCGCCCCTTCCAGAGGCGGTGGGAGAGCACCACCACCTGGTCCTTGCCCTCCTGCTCCTCCTCGGCCGTGAAACCGCGTCCCCGCGCCGGCGGCACTCCCAGGGTCGAGAAGAAGTTGGCCGTCACGGTCGCCGCCTGGACCTCGATCGGCTCACCGCCCGAGGTCAGGGCCACCGCCAGGGGACGGTAGCCGGCCAGGGCCTCGAAGCTCTGGTTCTGCCGCCAGTCGAGGAAGTTGGGATAGGAGGTGATGTCCCGGTGCCAACCCTCCACGCGATTGTCGAGCCAGACCATGGCCAGCTCGGAGGGCCGCTCGAAGGGCAGGGGCCGCAGCAGCACCGCGTTGACGATGCTGAACATGGCGGTGTTGGCACCGATGCCCAGGGCGAGGATCAGCACCACCAGGGCGGTGGTGGCCGGCCGCTTGGCGAGAGAACGGAAGGCGGAGCGGAGATCAGCGGTCAGGTGCATCGCGGTCCCTCCCGGCGGTCGGAAATGGATACCCTATTCTGCGGCAGCGCTTGGCCTGCCATCTGTTACGCTCCGCGCGCCCGAGAGTTCACCTCGGCCGCCGCCGATGAGCCCAGATCCAACCTCCCGTCCAGTGCCACCAGCGCCCCCGAAGTCGCCCCGAGCGAAGCCGAGCGGCCTCCCCCTCCTGTTCCTCGCCCTCCTGGCCACCGGCCTGGTGGCCTGCCGGCGCGACCCCCCTCGACCCTGGAACGTGCTGCTGATCGTCTCGGACACCATGCGGGCCGACGCCCTGACCTGCTACGGCGGGCCCACCCGCACGCCGAACATCTGCGGCCTCGCCGAGCGGGGGGTGCGCTTCGAGCGCGCCTACACCAACGCGCCCTGGACCCTGCCCTCGACGGCGTCGCTCTTCACCAGCAAGTATGCGAGCCAGTTCGCGCCGACCGTGCTGCCCAATCCGGATCTGATCCGCATCCGGGTGCCGGACTCGGAGGTTCTGCTCGCCGAAGCCCTGACCACTCGCGGCTACGACACCCTGAGCCACGTCGAGAACACCATCGCCGGCCGGCCCAACGCGCTCCAGGGGCTGGTGACCAACCTCCTCAAGGGCCAACGGGGCGGTCCGCTGCCGCCGGAGCTGGGCTTCGACGCCTCCATCCACCGCTACCGGCGGCTGGTGCCGATCCTGCGCTACCTGTCGAGCCCGGGCCCTCGACCCTTCTACGGGCTCTACTGGTTCCGCGATCCTCACGCCCCCTACAGCCCGCCGGACAAGCACTCCGCCGGTCTCGACGCCATCCCCCTCCCCCACCCCCTCGACTACTACCGCGGCCTGGCCCACGGCAGCGTCCCGGAGCGCGGTGAGCGCAAGCTGCGCAACGCCCTGCCGGAGCTCTCGGCGGTGGAGCTGGCCCTGCTGCGCGACATGTACCACCGCGAGGCCGAGTCGATCGACGAGCGGGTGGGCAACCTGCTGCGCGCCCTCGAGCTGTCGGGCCGCAAGGAGCGCACGATCGTGGTCTTCACCTCCGACCACGGCGAGGCCTTCGGGGAGCACGGCCACTACCTGCACGGTGAGGGCTACCACGAGGAGGTGGTGCGGGTGCCCCTGATCGTGGCCGGACCGGCCGTGCCCGCCGGCCGGGTGGTCGAGGACCCGGTCGCCCTGGTCGACCTGATGCCCACCCTCTCCGAACTGCTCAGGGTTGCGTACCTGGTGGAGCCCCAGGGGTTGAGCCTGGTGCCCCTGATGCGCGGCCGTCGCCCCGCCGAGCTGGTCGATCGGGTGCACTACCTGGTCAACCCGATCCGCGAGGCAGGGACCGACGCCGCCTTCTGGGGCCGCTACAAGCTGATCACGGCGGAGAACGACCGCATCCTCGAGCTCTACGACCTCGAGAAGGACCCCGGCGAGAAGACCAACCTCGCCGCCCAGGAGCCCTCGATCGTGGCCCGCCTGATCCTCGCCCTGCGCAAGATCCGCGCGGAGAACGCCCGCCGCCAGGCCATCCTGGAGGCTGCCGAGGGGAGAGTCCCGGGCGCCGTCTCCGCCGAGGACGAGGAGACCCAGCGCCAGCTCAAGGCCGTGGGCTACGTCGACTGACGGCGCTCACGGGCAGGTGGCGAAGGCGTCGGTGTCCTGCACCGGCAGATAGGCCCGGCCCAGGGGATTGGTGTAGACCCGCGCCCGATCCGCCTGGGTGTCGATCACCACCAGCGTCACCTCGACGTCGGTCAAGCCCGCGGCGAAGACCCAGCGCCGTTCGAAGGGCGGGCCGCAGGCGTCGATCACCTTGACGAAGAGCTCCGGGTTGGCGGCGTCGAAGAAGGTGAAGTAGCCCGAGTCCGCCGTCAGAGCGGTGGCGGTGCCCATCCCGGAGGGGCCCTGCGCCGTGCGCCACTCGGCCTGGACCAGGAAACGCCCGCCGCCCAGGCAGAGAGTGCCCGGGGCGGGAGTACAGCTGGTCGGCAGGGGCGGGCCGCCGAGGCGATAGATCGTCCCCCCCGCGGCCAGGTAGAGCTCGCCGTCCCGGTCCTCGCCGAAGCTGGTCAGGCCCGAGCCGACGTCGAGGACCTCATGGCTGGTCCAGCCGGCGGCGAGACGCCGCGCCGCCCGGACGCGGCCGGAGCAGAAGTCACCGTAGAGGTACCAGCCCGAGAGGCCGGGGATGCGCTGCCCGCGGTAGACGCTGCCGCCGGTCACCGCGCAGCTGCCGTCGTCGTGGCCGTAGGTGAGGATCGGCGCCGTGTAGGCCGGCGACCCGCAAGCGGGCACCGGGAACGAGCAGCCGGCGGTCGAGCCCAGGCAGAGGTCGCCTTCCCACACCTTCCAGCCATAGTTCTCGCCCCCGGGGCTCCCGGCCGGCTGGAAGCTCACTTCCTCGCGGCTGTTCTGGCCCACGTCCCCGAGATAGAGGTCGCCGCTCACCCGGTCGAAGGAGAAGCGCCAGGGGTTGCGCAGCCCGGAGGCCCAGATCTCGTCGCGGCGATTCCCCGCTCCCACGAAGGGATTGCTCGGCGGGATGCCGTGGTAGGGCGCAGCGTCGACGTTGACGTCCACGTCCAGACGCAGCAGCTTGCCCAGCAGTTCGCCCCCGTCCTGGGCACGGCACTGGGGATCGAAGGCCGCGCCGCCGTCACCCATGCCCACGTAGAGGTAGCCGTCCGGCCCGAACTGGAGCTGGCCGCCGTTGTGGTTGGCGAAGGGCTGTTCGATGGTGAGGAGGATGCGCTCGCTGCCCGCCGGCACGCGGTCGGGGTCGTTGCCGACCTGGAAGCGGGAGATCACCGTGTCCCCGGCGAGGTTGGTGTAATCGACGAAGAGGAAGCCGTTCTCGGCGTAGCGGGGGTGGAAAGCTACCGACAGCAGCCCCCGCTCCCCGCCTGAGAGCACCCGATCCCGGAGGTCGAGGAAGGGCTGGGCGAGCAGCTGCCCGTTGGCGACGATCACCACCCGGCCGTCCTGGAGAGTGACGAACAGCCGCGAGTCCCCGGCATGGGTGATCGCCACCGGATCGTCGAGGCCGGCGACGACCGGCGTGAGCGTGAGGGCGGGGGGCTGGGCGAGAAGCGGGAGGGCGGAGGCGAGGCAGAGTGCGGCGAGGGGGATGACTCGTCTCATAGCAGGAAAAGTATAGGCGCTGAGTGCCCCGGCACCGCCACGAGCCCCCCGCCGCATCTGCTATCGTCAGCCCCAGCCAAACCGAGCCTTCCGTTGCCGCAGGGTCGCTGCGACCCTCGCGGCAGCCCTGTCGATCCCCGGAGGACCCATGCGCGCGACGACCTCGTGGACCGCCGTTCTGCTCCTCGCCGCTTTCGGCTGGACCCTGCCTGCCCTGGGCCAGGACGATCCCTGCGCCTTCCCGCTGCCCCTGCCATCGAAGATCGGCGAGGCGGCCTTCGAGGCCAAGCTCTACGCCTTCCTCGACAACCTCTGCTACGAGAAGCTGGGCTGGGTTGCGGACCGCGAGCGGCGAGACACCGGCCCCTGGATCCAGGGCTCGAGCTACGGCAGCCATCCGGCCGTGCGGGTGTGGTACTCGCCCGAGGCCTGGGCGTGGCTGGAGGGCGGCCGCAAGGGTTCCATCGCCGACGGCGGCCTGATCGTCAAGGCGATGTACAACCCGCCGGCCCGCCACGACAACCCGCTTTCCGGCTGGACCTTCATGTCGCGGGACTCCCAGGCCTCCTGGGACGGCTGGTTCTGGGGCTACCACGGCGTGCCCACCGGGGAAGAAGGCACCTCCCTCGACGCCCGCCGCGCCGAGATCGGCTATCCGGACTCCGGGTTCGGCCTCTACTGCCTCAACTGCCACGCCTCGGCGGACAACGACGACAACACCTACATCACCAAGCGCAACGTCGACGGCGAGCCGATGACCTACCTGCTGGTCGACCCCTCGATGAACAACCCCACGGCCGCGACCGAGGACCTGCACCTGGCCAAGGGGGCCAACGCCCCGCAGATGATGGTGGCGCACCACCGGGCCAAGCCGGACCCGGAGTTCTTGAAGGTCTTCCCCGAGATGAAGCCGGTACCGTTGACCGATGTCGTGCCCTTCCCCGGCGAAGGTCTCGACAACGTGGTGTCCGGCCCGCCGCCGGCCGGGCCGCAGCAGTTCCTGACCTCCAGCCAGTGCATCGGCTGCCACGACGCCACCCAGTCGAACGCCGCGCCGCCGAACCTGATCTACCCGGCCCAGGGCAGCGACGGGCCGATCGTCAACCTCTCCCCCTACGGTGAGTGGCGGGCCTCGATGATGGGCCTGGCCGGCCGTGACCCGATCTTCTTCGCCCAGCTCGAAAGCGAGCTGGCCCTCCATCCTCAGCACCGGGAGCTGATCCAGAACACCTGCTTCAAGTGCCACGGCGTGCTGGGCCAACGCCAGTTGGCGATCGACACCGGCGGCAAGGAGACCTTCAAGGAGGAGATGGTCTTCGCCAAGCCGCCGTCTGCACAGGCCGAGTACGGTGCCCTGGCCCGGGACGGCGTCTCCTGCACGGCCTGCCACCACATCGCCGCGGAGGGGCTCGGCACGCCGTCCACCTTCACCGGCAACTTCAACGTCGGCCCGGCCAATGAGCTCTACGGCCCCTACGCCGACGTCCAGACCCTGCCCATGGACCACGCCCTGGGCATCACGCCCAAAGAAGGCAAGCAGATCCAATCGGCGGCCCTCTGCGGCTCCTGCCACGCCATCAAGCTGCCGGTCTTCGACGCCTCGGGCAAACTGGTCAAGGAGACCTTCGAGCAGACCACCTACCTCGAGTGGCTCAACAGCAACTTCCAAAACGAGGTGCTGCCCTTCGGCTCGACCGTCAAGACCTGCCAGGACTGCCACCTGCCAACGACCTACAACGACCAGCAGCTGGCCTACCGCATCGCCAACATCGAGGACGACACTTTCCCCTTCGTCGACAACCGGGCCCCGGACAAGGACCTCAACCTCAAGGTGCGCGAGCCCTACCACCGCCACATGCTGGCGGGCATCAACCTCTTCGGCATCGAGATGTTCCAGCAGTTCGCCGAGATCCTGGGTATCCGCACGGTGGACCCGATGGCGACCTGGGGCAACCCGGTGGCGCCGCTGCTGACCGCCGAGCAGTCGATGGTGGAGCTGGCCACCGGGCAGACCGCGCAGCTGACCATCCCCAGCGTGGCGACCGCCGGCGGCAGCCTGGAGGTCAAGGTCCAGGTGGCGAACCTCGCCGGCCACCACCTGCCCTCGGGCGTGGGCTTCCGCCGCGCCTTTCTGACCTTCGAGGTGCTGGACGGCGCCGGCAAGGCCTTGTGGACCTCCGGCCGCACCTCGAACCTCGGCCTCTTGCTCGGCCCGGACGGCAACGTGCTGCCCACGGAGTTCTTCGAGCGCATCGACGGCAAGCAGGTCTACCAGCCCCACTGGGAGGTGATCGAAAGGCAGGACCAGGTGCAGATCTACGAGGAGCTGGTTGCCGATTGCAGCGGCAACCTGACCACGAGCTTCCTGGCCATCTGCGAGCACGTCAAGGACAACCGCCTGCAGCCTCAAGGCTGGCGCAAGAGCGGCCCCTATGCCGATGACACCCGCCCCTGGGGCAGCGCCGAGCGGGACTGCGACTACCGCTTCCGCAAGGACTGCTCCGGCCCCTCGAAGGGCGTGGACGTGGTCACCTACCGCGTGCCCCAGAGCGCCATCCCGGGCGCGGCCTCGGTGCGGGTCTCCCTCTCCTACCAGGCCATCCCGCCCTACTACCTGAAAGACCGCTTTACCTGGAGCAAAGGCCCCGACGGCCAGCGCCTCTACGCCTTCGCCAGCTACCTGAACACCAGGAACACCCCGATCGAGGGCTGGAAGATCGGGATCGCGAGCGCGAAGGCGGCGGTGCCTACCCCCTGAACAGCTCCTCCACCGCGAGCGAGAACCCCGGCAGGAGCTCGGGATCCGTGAGCTCCTCGCCGGGGCGGACGATCTGGAGGTTGGTGAGGGAGCGGTAGGTGAAGACGCGCAGGGAGCGGGGGTCGACGACCCAGACGCGGTCGATGCCGATCGGGAGGTAGTCCTCGAGCTTTGCGTGCCCGACACCCGCTTCGATCCGGGCCTGAGCAAGACTCACCGGCCGCCCCCTCACGATCCTCCCCTCGATCAGCTCGCAGGGCTCGAGTTCGGGGCGCCGTTCGAGCTCCTCCCCGGAAACCAGACCTAGGGTCCAAGTCTCGGCCACGGCCATCGTCCCGCGATTCTACGCGGAGCCCCGGACGAACGCCCCGTGCTACGATCCCGCTACTTTTTTGGTGTCTCCAGGGCCCTGGGCCCAGAGTTTCGCGCTCCCAGAAAGGACGGGATTTATGCGTCAATGGCCACATCTGACTGTTTTCGCTCTGCTGCTCGTCGTCTCCCTCCTCTCCCTCCCGTCGGCCCTGCTCGCACAGGAGGACGTGGTCCTCTCCGGCCAGGTGCTGTCGGCCGATGACGGGCTGCCTCTCCCGGGCGCCACGGTGACGATCCCGGTCCTCGGCCTCTCCGCCACCACCGACGACGACGGCCGCTACAGCTTGACCATTCCGGCCGCGCAGGCCGTGGGGCAACGCACCGAGGTGACGGTCACCTTCCCCGGCCTCCAGCCCGGCAAGGCCGTGGTCACCCTGGGCCCCGGCGCGGTCAGTCAGGACTTCGCCCTCGGCCTCTCTTTTCACGAGACCGTGACCGTGGGCTCCCGGGCCGCCGGCGCCGCCGCGCAGGACGCCGTGCCGGTGGACCTCTTCACCCCCGAGCAGATCGAGCAGAGCGGGGCGAGCGAAACCAATCAGATCATCCAGGCCCTGGCCCCCTCCTTCAATTTCCCCCGCCCCACCATCACCGACGGCACCGACTCGGTGCGCCCGGCCACCCTGCGCGCCCTGGGGCCGGACCAGATGTTGGTGCTGATCAACGGCAAGCGCCGGCACACCAGCGCCCTGGTGCACTTGAACGGCTCGATCGGCAAGGGCTCGACCGGCGTGGACTTGAACGCCATCCCGGCCTCGGCGATTTCTCGCATCGAGATCCTGCGTGACGGCGCCGCCGCCCAGTACGGCTCGGACGCCATCGCCGGGGTGATCAACATCGTGCTCAAGTCGGGTGCCTCGGACAGCGAGATCAACCTCAAGGGGGGCGCCACCACCCACAGCGACGGTGAGCTGGCGGACGTGAGCCTCGAGAAGGGCTTCGCGATCGGCCGCGGCTCCCTCTTCGCCACCCTCGAGTACCGCGATCGGGCGGCAACCAATCGCGCCGGCCCGGACCCGCGGCCGCAGGGCTCGGTCAACCCGGTCGAGCAGCCCAACCACCATTGGGGCGACGCCGAGACCACCGACCTGATGGGCTTCTTCAACGCCGAGGCCCCGCTCAACGCGGCCGACAGCGTGTGGTTCTACGCCTTCGGTGGCGGCGCGCGGCGCGAGGGCAGCCACGGTGGCTTCTACCGCCGCGGTCTCGACGACCGCAACCACCCCGCGATCTACCCGGACGGCTTCCTGCCCCTGATCGAGCCGGTGGTCACCGACCTGTCGCTCTCGACCGGCGTGCGCGGCGAGCTGGCGAAGTGGTTCTTCGACTTCTCGACCCAGTGGGCCGACAACGAGTTCGAGTTCAACGTCGCCAACAGCTTGAACGCCTCCCTCGGCCCCACGATCCCCCCCAACCAGACCGAGTTCTACGCCGGCACCCTGGGCGCCGACCAGTGGGTGACCAACCTCGACTTCAGCCGCGCCTTCGACATCGGCCTCGCCGGCCCTCTGAACGTGGCCCTGGGCGCCGAGTACCGCCGCGAGGGCTACCGCATCGAGGCCGGTGAGCCCGCCTCCTACATCGACGGCGGCCTGCCCAACCAGTTCGGCGGCCGGGCGGCTCCGGGGGCCCAGGTCTTCCCCGGTTTCCGGCCGGACAACGAGCTCGACGAGTCCCGCGGCAACGTCGGCCTCTACGTCGATCTCGAGGGCGACATCACCAAGATGCTGCGCGTCGGCCTCGCCGGCCGCTTCGAGGACTACGACGACTTCGGCTCGACCAGCGACTACAAGCTCACCCTGCGCTTCCAGCCCCTCGATTCCCTGGTGCTGCGCGGCGCTGCCTCCACCGGCTTCCGCGCCCCCTCGCTGGCGCAGTCCTACTTCAACTCGGTGGCCACCAACTTCCTGGCCGTGGGCGGCGTGCTGATGCCCTTCGAGGTCGGCACCTTCCCGGTCGACAGCCCGGTGGCCCGGGCCCTGGGCGCCACCACCTTGAAGCCCGAGGAGTCCGATCACCTCTCGGCCGGAGTGGTCTGGACGCCGATCGAGAACCTCGAGCTGTCCGCGGACCTCTACCGCATCGACATCGAGGACCGGGTGGTGCTCTCCGGCAACTTCACCGGCCCCCAGGTACAGCCGCTGCTGGCGCCCTTCAACGTCACCGGCGCCCGCTTCTTCACCAACGCCATCGACACCAAGACGGAGGGCTACGACCTCTCGGCCTCCTATTCGTTCCGGCCCGGCGGGCATGGCACCCTGCGGCTGGCCGCCGCCTACAACTCTTCGGAGAACGAGATCGTGGGCGAGGTGCAGACGCCGCCTCAGCTCGCGGGCCTGGAGCAGGTGCTGTTCGACGCGGTGGAGCGCCGGCGCATCGAGTGCGGCCAGCCCGAGGACAACCTGCGGCTGACGAGTGACTGGTCCGGGGATCGGCTCTTCGGCACCCTGCGCCTGCACCGCTACGGCGCCTACTGCCAGGTGGACCGGCAGGTGGTGCCGCAGGAGTTCGAGGCCGAGTGGCTGACCGACCTCGAGGTCGGCTGGCGCTTCGACCTGCTCCAGGTGGCGTTGGGCGCCCAGAACCTCTTCGATACCTTCCCCGACCGCAACCTGCCCGCCAACTCCAACCTGGGGATCTTCACCTACCCCAGCCACTCGCCCTTCGGCTTCAACGGGCGCTTCGTCTATGCGCGGGTGAAGGTGCGGATCTAGGCCACCGAGGTGCGGCGAGCCGGGGGAGCTCGCCCTACGCCTGGGCGCCCTCCGGCTCGACCGCGAGACCATGATCCGCGTCTTCGACTGGGACCCGGAGATCCACGGGTACTGAGATGGCTGCTCTGCGGGGGCTGGTAGTCCCATCGCCCCCTCCCTTCCACCGCTACGTCGCCATCGGCGACAGCTCGACCGAGGGGCTGATCGACCCGGACGGGGTGGGGGGCTATCGGGGCTGGGCGAACCGGTTGGCGGAGCGGATCGCTACCGTGCAGGGCGGGCTTCTCTACGCCAACCTCGGCATCCGCGGCCGGCGGACGCGGCAGATCCTCGACCTGCAGCTGCCCCGGGCCCTGGCCCTCGAGCCCGACCTGGTGACCCTCTTCTGCGGCACCAATGACGTGATCGGCCGCCGCTTCGAGGCGGCCGTGGTGGCCGCGGACGTTGAGGCGATGCAGCGGGCGCTGGTCAGGGCCGGCGCCACCGTGCTCACCTTCACCCTGCCCGATCTCGCCCCCGTCATGCCCCTCGCAAAACGGCTGGCACCTCGGGTGCGCGAGCTCAATGACGCCCTGCGGGCCACCGCCGCGGCCACCGGCGCCTTGCTGGTGGACTTCGAGGCCTTTCCAATAGCCTCGGATCCTCGGCTCTGGCACGAAGACCGGCTGCACGCCAACGCCCTGGGCCACGAACGTATCGCCGCCGCCCTCGCCCAGGCCCTCGGCCTGCCCGGAGCGGATGGGACCTGGGCCGAGCCCCTGCCGGCGCTACCGGCTCCCACCCGCGTCGAACGGCTGGCTGCCGAGCTGGCCTGGATGCGCCGCTACCTGCTGCCGTGGCTCTGGCGCCACTTCCGGGGTCGTTCCACCGGCGACGGCCTCGCGGCCAAGCGCCCCGACCTGGCACCCGTCACACCTTGCGGGTAGGGGCGCGGGAACCGCGCCCCTGCTCTTGACATCGCCCAACTCGATGCCTACCATATAACTGTATGGTTAAACAGTTCTCACCCACCGTGCTCTTCTCCCTCACCCTGCTCCTCGTCACGGGGCACGCCGGGGCCGAGTCGCCGCCTCTCGAGCTCGGCGAGGCCATGGCCCGCGGCCGCGCCCGGGCGCCGGAGGTGGAGGCCGCCCGCCAGCGCGAGGAGGCGGCTCAGGCCCGCATCATCGAGGCCGGCTCCTACCGCAAGCCCCAGGTTCGCCTGTCCGAGACCTGGGCGCGCACCGACTCCCCGGCCGAGGCCTTCGCCTTCCAGCTCAACCAGGAGCGCTTCTCCTTCCCGGCCTTCGCGGCCTCCGACCCCAACGATCCCGACGCCCTCTCGACCGCCATCACCCGCGTCGAGGTGGAGATCCCCCTGTGGACCGGCGGCGAGATCACGACCCGCATCCGCCAGGCGCGGCTGGCCGCCGAGGCCGCCGGCAAGGTGACGGCGGGTAGCGGCGATCGCGCCGCCCTCGCGGCGGCCGAGGCCTGGCTCTTCCTGGAGCAGGCTCGCGAGCAGCTGGCGCTGCTCGAGCAGGCCCGCGAGGCCCTCGCCGGCCACGTCGAGCTGGCCCGCGCCTACACCGAGCAGGGGATGCTGGTGCGCTCCGAGCTGCTCCGCGCGGAGGTCGAGCTGGCCCGCATGGACGATCTGCTGGCGGAGATGCGCGGCCGCACCGAGATCGCCGAGGCGGGGCTGGCGTTCCGGCTGGCCGAGCCCCTGGCAGCGAGCTTCGAGCTCGCTCCCCTGGCCCCGCCACCGCCCCTGGCGGAGGATCTCGCCGCCTGGCTCGGCACGGTCGAGACGCGGCCGGACCTCGCCGCCGCCCGCACCTTGCTCGCCGCCGGTGAGCTCGAGGCGCGGGCGCGCAAGGCCCGACTCTTCCCCCGCATCGGCATCGCCGCCCGGCACGACCGGGTAGACGACCAGCTCTTCGGCAGCCACGGCGAGTCGACCACCGTGATGGCTCTCGCCACCTACGACCTGTTCACCGGCGGCCGGAACAAGGCGGCCATCGCCGCCGCCGAGGCCGAGGCCGCGGCCGGGCGCACCGAGGTGGCCCGCTTCGAGGAAGGAGCGCGCCTCGAGGTCGAGCAGAGCTTCGAGGCCGCCAAGGCCGCTTATGCCCGGCTGGCCACCGCCGGCAGCGCCATCGCGGCCGCCGACGAGGCCCTGCGCATCACCGAAGAGCGCTTCCGCTCCGGCGTGGCCAAGACCCTCGACGTACTCGACGCCGTCACCGCCCGCCGCGAAGCCGCGGCCCGCGAAGTCACCGCCCGCGTGGACGCCCATCTCGCCCTGCTCCGCTTGAGCGTGGCTGCCGGCCGCGCCCCCGAAAGTGTCCTCTCTGCCATGAATCCCGGAGGTACGCCGTGAAGATTCGATCGTTGAGCGCCGCCGCGGCCCTCTTCTTCGTAGCCGCCTGCGGCCGCCACGAGCCCCAGGCCCCGCCCCCCGATGCCGGGAGGATCGCCGCCCCCCTGGCCACGGCTGAGCGCCTGGCCCTGCCCCAGCGCACCGAGGTGGCCGGCACCGTGGTCGCCGAGAAGGTGACCGCGGTCTCGAGCCGGGTGATGGCGGTGGTGACCGCTGTGCCGGTGGAGCTGGGGGAGACCGTCGCGGCCGGCGCTACCCTGGTGGTGATCGACCCGACCTCGGCCCAGGGCCAGCTCGGCTCGGCCCAGGGCGCTCTCGCCCAGGCCCGGGCCGCGCTCAGCCTCGCCGAGCGCAACCTGCAGCGCTTCACCGCTCTGGCCCAGACCCAGGCCGCCTCGGAGCTGGAGCTGGACCTCGCCCGCACCCAGTACGAGCAGGCCCAGGGCGCCGTGGCCCAGGCCGAGGGGGCCGTGGCCGCAGCGGCGTCGGTGGCGCGGGAGTCCCGCGTGGTGGCTCCCTTCGCCGCCCGGGTGTCCGCGCGCATGGTCGAGGTGGGCGATCTCGCCACCCCGGGCCGGCCGCTGCTGCAACTCGAGTCCCTCGCCGGGCGAAGGGTGCAGGTCTCGGTGCCCGAGGGCCTGGTCGGCGCCTCCAAGCTGATCGTGGGCTCCCTGGTGCCGGTGCGCCTGGACGCCTTCCCGGACCGCGGTGAGCTGGCCGGCCGGGTGGTCGAGACCAGCCCCGGGCCCGATCCCCTGACCCACTCCTACACCGTCAAGGTGGCGATCGAAGACGCCGCGGTGCCCTCCGGGGCCGCCGCCCGCGTCGTCCTCGCCACCGGGGAGCGGCCTACCGTGGTGGTGCCGGAGCGCTCCCTGATCCACCACGGCGGCCTGACCTTGGTGGTGGTGCGCGACGCTTCCGGCCGCGCCTGGTCGCGGGTCGTGACCACCGGCGAGAAGCTCGCCGGCGGGCGCGTCGAGGTCCTCTCCGGCCTCGCCGGTGGCGAGACCCTGCTGCTCGACCTTGCCGCGGCGCCACCGGCCGGAGCCCTGGTGGAGGAGGTGCCCTCGTGAGCCATCCTCCCGGGCACTCGCCGGCCACCAACGCCCGCCTCGCGGCCCTGCGCGAGAAGATCACCCGCCGTTCGCTCGGCGTCGCAGGCAAGATGGCGCGCGCCTTCATCGACTCGAAGCTCACCCCCCTCTTGGTGGTGGCGGCGATGCTGCTCGGTGCCTTCGCCGTGCTGGTGACGCCGCGGGAGGAGGAGCCGCAGATCCGCGTGCCGATGATCGACGTCTTCGCCCAGCTGCCGGGGGCCTCGGCGCCCGAGGTGGAGCGGCGCCTGATCGAGCCCCTCGAGAAGGCCCTGTTCGAGATCCCCGGCGTCGAGTACGTCTACTCGACCTCGCAACCGTCGGGCGGGCTGATCATCGCCCGCTTCGAGGTCGGCACCGATCCCGACCGCGCCGCGCTGCGCGTGCACGCCAAGCTGGCCGAGCGGGCCGGCCTGCTGCCCGCCGGCGCGCCGCCGCCGATCGTGGCGCCGCGCGGCATCGACGACGTGCCGGTGGTGGCGTGGAGCCTCTGGTCGGCGAGCGAGCCGCCGCTCGTGCTGCGCCAGGTCGCCAACGAAGTGGCCGCCGAGCTCGCCCGCCATCCGCGCGTGGCGCAGGTCACCGTGCTGGGCGGCGCGCGCCGCGCCGTCGAAGTGCGCTTCGATCGCGAGCGGCTGGCGACGCACAAACTGTCGATCCTGCAGGTCCACCAGGCGCTCGCCGGGCTCGACTGGAAGCTCCCCGCGGGCGGCTTCGCCGGCGGCGACGTCGAGACCGA
>DASUEU010000009.1:0-116166 GCA_036274895.1 Thermoanaerobaculia bacterium
TGGGCATCGCGGTGCGCGAGTGCGACATGCCGCGCAAGGACTTCATCGTCTCGTTCCCCAAGAACGAGACGGACCTCAAGTGGACCGAGAAGACCTACAAGGCGAAGCGCGCCAAGAAGTGGGCGCAGACCCTGAACCGGCGCAAGGACGAGATCATCAAGCTCCAGGAGCGGCTGATCGTCCTGCAGGAGAAGCACAAGCTCTCCATCACCGAGCTCAAGGAGATCAACCGCCAGATGGCGCTGGGCGAGACCAAGGCCCGCCGCGCCAAGAAGGAGATGGTCGAGGCCAACCTGCGCCTGGTGATCTCGATCGCCAAGAAGTACACCAACCGCGGCCTGCAGTTCCTGGACCTGATCCAGGAGGGCAACATCGGCCTGATGAAGGCGGTCGACAAGTTCGAGTACCGCCGCGGATACAAGTTCTCGACCTACGCGACGTGGTGGATTCGCCAAGCCATCACCCGGGCCATTGCCGATCAGGCCCGCACCATCCGCATTCCGGTGCACATGATCGAGACCATCAACAAGCTGACCCGCACCTCGCGCGCGCTGGTGCAGGAGCTCGGGCGCGAGCCGCAGGCCGAGGAGATCGCCGAGCGGATGGACATGCCGGTCTCCAAGGTGCGCAAGATCATGAAGATCGCCCAGGAGCCGATCTCCCTCGAGACGCCGATCGGCGAAGAGGAAGACTCGCATCTGGGGGACTTCATCGAGGACAAGAACGCCACCTCGCCGATCGAGTCGGTGATCTTCACCAACCTGCGCGAGCAGACCCGCTCCGTGCTCAAGACCCTGACCCCGCGCGAGGAGCTGGTGCTCAAGATGCGCTTCGGGGTGGGCGAAGGCTCGGAGCACACCCTCGAAGAAGTGGGCCGCTCCTTCAACGTTACCCGCGAGCGGATCCGCCAGATCGAGTCGAAGGCGCTGCGCAAGCTGCGCCACCCCAGCCGGGCTTCGAAGCTGAAGCCGTTCCTCGACAACAACGTCTAGATCCAGGGCGCCGGCCGCAAGGCCGGCGCACTTCCTTTCAGAAGGTCGAGGAGGCGCCGCCGCCACCCATCTCGCCGCCGCCACCGCGGAAGCTGGGGGGCTCCTCCGGCGTCGCCCGGGCCTCCGGCGCCAGCACCGCGGCGGTGGCCGCGATCTCGAGCGGTTGCCGGTCGGTGTCGAGGTCGAAGAGGGGGCGCGCCGTGAAGCCCCGGCGCTGCCGCCCGTCCCCGGCCTCGAGCCAGCGACGCAAGCCCAGCACCCCGATGACCAGCACACCTCCGACCAGGACCAGGTTGGCCCACACCGGCAGCAGGTGGCGGTAGTGGTGGAAGGTCACCAGCGAAGCGGCCGTCGCCGCCAGGCCCAGCGCCAGCAGCCAGCGCCGGCGGGCCAGAACGCCGAGCGCCAGCAGCCCCGCCGGGACCAGGGTGGTCCCCAGGAGTGCCAGCCATCGCCAGGTCGGGCTCGGGCGAGTCTCACCCGTCCGTGGTCCACCGAGGGCGCCGACGGTCTCGACCAGGCCGCTGTCGAACGAGCCGAGGTGGACGGCGACGTACAGTGCCACGATGCCCACCCCGGCGGCGACGAGCAGGGCGCGGCGATGAGCCGGCGCCAGGCTGGCCAGTGCTTGAGAGCGGAGGGCGGCTCCCAGAAGCACCAGAGCGGCCGGGATCCAAGCGAGCCGCGGTGCCGGTTGGCGCGCCAGGAGCAGGAAGAGCGAGGCGGTGGCCACACCCGCCGAGAGGAGCGAGCCCCAGCGCCACGAGGCCAGGCCACAGAAGACGGCTGTGCTGCCGAGCACCCACCAGGTCAGCGTGCCCCCGTCGAGGTCGAGCGTGTCCTCACCGACCCAGAAAGCGAGGGCGATCAGGAAGGCTGGGGCCAGCAAGGCCGTGGCCTCCTCGGCGCCGGCCTGGGCGCGGCGGAGCGGTCCGGTCTGGACCTCGGTGAGCACGCTGAGCCCGAGGCCGAAGAGAAACAGGAGCACCGTCAGCGGGGCGTCCCGTCCGAAGGGCTCGAACAGGAGCACGGCGAAGCCAAAGGCGGCCTGGACCGCGAGGAAAGTGAAAACGAAAAGCAGCACCCGGAAGGTGCGCGACACCCGAGATCGGTCATCCGGGAAGGCGGCCTCGATCGCCGAGAGCTGCTCCTGGGAGATCGCCCCCGCGCGGCTCCAGCCGCGTGCGGCCTCCCGGACCTCCTGGGCCCGGTCGGCGGCGGCGACCTCGGGCCTCACGCCGCCTCCTTCATCCGGCGCTGGGCGAAGACCAGGCCGAAGATCAGGGCCAGCGAGGTCGAAGCGAACCACAGGCAGCCCAGCACCTCGATGCCGATGGCTTCCATGGCGAGCCGAGAGAGGGCCGCGTAGGCGGCGACCACGCCGAAGGCGAAGAGGGGAAAGCGCCGGCCCCGGAAGGCCCAAATCGCCAGGCCGACGCCCACCAGGAGCAGCACGAAGGACCACAGCAGGCCCGCACCTCCCAGCTCGAACATCCCCGAGGCCATCGCCGCCAGGGCCAGCAGCCAGCCCAGGTAGAGCGCCGCGGGCTCGAAGTGCGCCTTGCGGTCCAGGCGCCTCAGCAAGTGGCCCAGGAGCACGAACAGGACACCACAGCCCAAGGCGTTCCACCGCACGCTGGCGGCCGAGGAAGTCACCACGTCCGCGCCGAGGTTCGCCACCGAAACCCCTCTCCAGGCGGCGAAGCTCGAGAGCGCGAGCGAGAACACCACGCGGGAGTCGAAGCGGAAGGCGGCCAGGCCCGAGCACAGGGCCACGATCAGCAGGTGCCAGGGCCAGCTCTCGCCCAGGGCGGCGAACTTCACCTCCACGTAGGCAAGATCCGCGGCGGCGAGCAGCACCCCGAGCAGCAGCAGGTACTCGAAGGCGAAGTGGGGGCTCTCGACCACGCCCCAGGAGAACGCCGGTGCCCTGCGGAACACCCAGGCCAGCGGCAGGGCCGCAGCCAGGGCGATGGCGACGGCGATGGTCACCGGGCCGATGCGGTCGAGGTTCTGCTTCACCAGCAGACCAACCCCGCCCGCCAGCAAGGCCACGCCCAGGTAGAGCAGCCAGGACAGCCCCCGGGCTACCGAGACCAGCTCCCCCCGAGCCTCCGAGAGCAGCGGCTCGGCCTGCTCCGGCGAGAGCAGACCTCGTTCCACCAGCTCAGGGATCGCGCGGGCGACGTCGGGGCGCATGGGAGTGGGCGACACGCTAGCACGGGGCGCCAGATTGGCGAACCCGAGTTTGACTTCCCCGCTCCCCTCCGCCTAGAATCCGGCGCTCCGGGCTGCGGGCAGCGGCCGGGATGCTCCTTGCAGCGGCACCACGTTCCTGGGTAGCTCAGTGGTAGAGCGGTCGGCTGTTAACCGATTGGTCGGGGGTTCAAATCCCTCCCCAGGAGCCATCCCCACCTCCTCACCCAAGATGACAGCCAGAGCCGATCGCGCTCTTCGTCGAGTTGCGCGGTGGCTCTCCGTCGTCGCGCTGGCCTGGCCCTTCGCGGCCGGCGAGGTACTGGCCAGCGAGCCCTCGGCCGTCGAGGAGCGCCACTACTTGGTCGAGCTCGATGGCCACCCGGCCGGGTCGGTGATCGAGAGGGAGAGCCGGTCGACCGATCGCATCACTTCCGACCTCGAGATGACGCTGACGCTGAGGCGAGGCGACCTCGAGATCGAGCTTGAGACGGTCACCCGCTTCGTCGAGACCCTCGCCCACGAACCTGTGTCGATGAGCCTGCGTCAGGTCACCGGCGCCACGGTGGTGGAGGTCGCCTGGACGTTCTCTCCCCGGGGTGTCGAGGCGCGATCCATCGTCGGAGCCGGGCCGGCCACGGTCAAGTCCGAGCCCCTGCCTGCTGGCCCTTGGCTCACACCGGCCGCCGCGGCCCGCGAGATGACCCGGCAGGTCGCCGCCCGGGCCCCGAGCTTCCGCTTCCTGACCCTCGACCCGAGTCTCGGTCTCGAGCCGGTGGCGGTCGAGATGGAGCGCCTGGGTGACGGGAGCACCCTGCGGGTGGGCGAGCGCGATATTCCGACCACACGATGGCGGGAGCGGATGGCAGGAATCGAGTCGATCGTGTGGCTCGACGCCGAGGCCGAGGTGGTGCGCAGCGAGGTCGAGATCCTCGGCCTGCCCATGGCGCTGGTGCTCACCGACCCCGAAGGGGCTGCTGCGCCCCGCAAGGCCCCGGAGCTTCTCGCGCGGACTCTCATCCGGCCTGATCGGGCGATCGAGGCTCCCCGCGCGACCAAGACTGCAATCTACCGAGTGCGAGCCCGTTCGAAGGAGCTCGCGGACCTGCCGTCAGCGGCCGGCCAACAGGCCACCCGGGAGGGGCCGCAGGCTTTCCTGGTGCGGGTCTCGGCTGACCTCCCTCCCCTGGGTCCCACGCTGGCCGACTCTGCTCCCTTCCTGGTCTCCTCCACGTACCTGGATCACGCCCACCCGCGTCTGCGCGAGCTTCTCCTCCAAGCGCTCGATGGCCAGGCCGAAACGACCCCCACGGAGCGCGCCGAGATCCTCCGGGCGTTCGTCCACCGCTACCTGCAGCGCTACGACCTGGCCACCGCCTTCGTCCCGGCTTCGGTGGTCGCCGAGCAGAAGAGCGGCGACTGCACGGAGAGCGCGGTGCTGCTCGCGGCCCTGCTGCGCGGCGCCGGCATCCCTTCCCGGGTGGTCGACGGGCTGCTCTATGTCGAGGAGTTCGCAGGCGAGCGGGAAATCTTCGGCTACCACATGTGGACACAGGCATTCGTCGACGGCCGCTGGGTCGACTACGACGCGATCACCGAAGGCCGCTTCGATGCCACCCACATCGCCCTCGGCAACTCGGCTCTCGATCAGCCCCAGGGCGTCTCCGCTGCTTCTGAGCTGGGCTCGGCGGGCCATGCGCCTCTCGAGATCGAGGTGATCTCGGTCGAGCGCCATCCGGCTAGGATGGGGGCGGAGGTCGAACCATGAGCCAGCTCGCCGAGAAAGCCTGCATCCCCTGTCGTGGCGGAGTGCCACCCCTCGCCGGAGCCGAGCTCGAGCGACTCGTCGCCGAGCTGGGTGGAGGCTGGCAGGTGGTGGCCGGCCACCACCTCGAGAAGGAGTTCCGCTTCAAGAACTTCCGCGAAGCCCTGGCGTTCACCAACCGGGTGGGCGAGCTGGCGGAAGAGGTCAACCACCATCCGGACCTCACTCTGGCCTGGGGACGGGCCAAGGTGACGATCTGGACCCACAAGATCGACGGCCTGACCGAGAGCGACTTCGTCTTCGCTGCCAAGGTGGACCGCCTCGAGACGGCCTGAGCGGTTTCGCCGTCAGAGCAGGCCAGCGACTCCGTCGTGGCCCTTCTCGGTGGCGAGGTCGCGAGCGGTTTTGCCACCATCGCTGCGGGCCGCGGGATCGGCGCCGTGGCGCAGCAACTCCTCGACCATCTCCCGGCGACCCCCGGAGGCGGCTCCCATCAAAGGCGTGAAGCCAGCCTGCTGCACGGAGTTGACGTCGGCCCCGGCGGCGAGCAGCCGCGTCACGATCCCCGAGGCTCCCGCGGCCACGGCACTGTGGAGGGGCGCCACCCGCATCGGGTTGCGGGCGGTGGCATTGACCGGTGCGCCGCGATCGAGCAGCGAGGACGCGGTCTCTTCGTGGCCGAAGAACGCCGCGAGGTGGAGGGCGGTGAAGCCATCCGGAGAGAAGGCGGAGATGAGGTCCGGGTCGGCGTCGAGCAGTTGCCGGACCCTCTCCACCCTGCCCAGGGCCGCGGCTTCGAAGAGGTCGAGCTCGGTACGGTGGGCGAGGACGGCCGCGGTCAGCTCCTCCTGGCGGTAGTAGAGAGTCAGCATCAGGAGCGAGACCCCCTGATCATCCCGGGCCGTGGCCAGAGCGGACTCCTCGGACAGGAGGGTTCGCAGGGTCTCCGCCTTGCCCTTCTGAATCGCTTCGATCGCTTCGCGCCGTCCAACCATGGTTCACGCTCCTCGGCCGCAGGGTTTATTTAGTTAGCCAAGCTAACTATAATGCCGCCATGGCACCGAAAGCAAGCCCGGAAGTCGAGCGCCTTCATCGCGTGGCCGACCAACTCCACTCCGCAGCCATCGCTCTCCTGCGCACCGTCCGCCGCGACGACGACCGGACCGGCCTGTCGCCCGCACGGCTGTCCGCCTTGTCCGTGGTCGTGTTCGCAGGCCCGATCTCTCCTGGTGACCTTGCCCGGGCCGAGCAGGTCACGGCGCCGACCATGAGCCACATCGTGGCGGCTCTCGAAAGGGAGGACCTCGTTGCCCGGCTGCCCGATGCCGAGGATCGCCGGGCGCAGCGCCTGGAAGCGACCGAGAAGGGGAGACAGGTCTTGGAGGAGGGTCGCCAGCGCCGGATCCGGCTCCTCGCCGATCGGCTCGCGGCCCTCACTCCGGAGGATCAACGGCTGCTGGCCGAGGCCGGGGAGCTCCTGCTCAGGGTGTTGCGGCCCAGGAGCTGAGAAGAAGGGGGGCCGCCGGCCCGCGCGAGAGCCGGCGGCCCTGGGGGAAGGGAGCCTGCGCCGGTTCGGATGAGCCCGGCGCAGACCGAGGAGGTGGTTAGAAGCTCCAGGAGAGCCCTGCGGCGATCTCCTGGCCCGACAGGTCCAGCTCTCCGAGGTCCTCGAAGTCGCCCTCGAGGTCATCCTCCGCGAAGTGCCAGCGGCCACGAACGAAGAAGGCGAACGAAGAGCTCACCGGCACGTCGAGCCCAGCGGTGAACCAGTAGCCTGTGGCGACGCCGTCATCGTCGAAGTCCGCCGAGAAGATCTCGAGCGGTGTCGCGCCGAAATCCACGAAGTCTCCGGACTCTTCGAGGCTCCAGGAGTACAAGCCCGCTCCGACGCCTAGATAGGGCACTACCGGGGAGCTGCGAGGAGCCAGCCGAAACTCGAGGCCGAGGGTAGCGGCGGCGATGGTCAGCGTGGTGTCGTGCAAGATTGGGTCATCGTTGTTGTCGACGAAGTCGCGGTAGGCCAGCGTGTCGGATCCTTCGTAGATCGACCCGCCGACCACCAGCCGGAGATTTCCCCGAAGCTCACGGACGTAGTCGATCGACAGGGTGAGATCCTCGAAGTCGGTGACGTCGCCCGTGAAGTCCTGCTCCGCATCCTCCCAGTACGCGGAATCCCCCTCGGGCTCGAATACACCCGCGGAGAGGCGGAAGGCGTTGTCATAGGAGAAGGACCTGCGGGATTGGGCCGCAGCCGGTAGGGCTGCGACCACCAAGGCGAGTGCAGCGGCGGCTGCAAGGGTTGGTAGTCTCATCGTCGTGTCTCCTCCACTCGCGGACAGCTCATCTGCCGTCGCAGAGGGCATCGAGCAAGGAGGGTGCCAGGCCCTCACCGGCGTTGCCTTCCCCCACCGAGTGGAGATTGGAGCCAGGCAAGGACGCTCGGGCATGACAGCGAGGACATCAGCAGCCGGCCTCTGGCAGAATGGGCCGAGCACCATGAAGCGTGGTTCCGACCCTGCTCAGCTCGGTCTCTTCGCGGAGGAGACGCCAGCCACTTTGGACCCGGGCAAGTCCGCCAACGAGGACGGGCTCGCGCGTCGTCTCGGGCCCTTGCTGCGGGGCCGCACGGTGGCCCTGACCCTGACCGACAACCGCCAGCGTATCGTCTCGGTGCGGCCCCTCGAGGATGGTTCGGCCGACCTCGCGCTGCGGCTCGACCGGTCCTTCGTCCAGGCACCCGAGGACGTCCTCTGCGCGCTGGCTCGGTGGGTGCTCGGTCGCGGACGAGAGCGGCGCTCCTGCCTGGAGGTGATCCGGCGCTACTTCAAGGAGAGCTCCAGGGAGAAGCCGCGAGGCGTCGAGGCCGCCCGACGCCCTCGGGCCCTCGACCCGGTGGGGCGCAACTTCGACCTCGCCACGCTCCGAGATACCCTCAACCAGCGCTACTTCGAAGGTCGGCTCACGGTCGACATCACCTGGGGGCGCACCACCTCCGCCAAGGCCGGGCGGCGGCGCCAGCGGACCTCGATCCGGCTGGGCAGCTACTGCTATGCCACCAAAGTGGTGCGCATCCACCGCGCCATGGACCACCCCAGCGTGCCCCGCTACGTAGTGGAGGCGGTGATCTACCACGAGCTGCTGCACGCAGCCCTGCCTCCGCCGGCAGAGGGACGCGGCCGGCGTCGTCTGCATCCGCCGGAGTTCCGCGATGCGGAGCGACGCTTCGAGCTGTTCAGTCGAGCCGAGAGGTGGCTCCAGCAGAACCTGCAGGAGCTATTAGGTAGGCATTAGGGCCGGAGCGCGAAGCTTCAAGCAAGAGGCAAGAACCAACGAGAGGGCCTGGGCGAGGCGCCGACCACCCCCTTCGCGAGGTGGCACAACGAACCTCGACGCCCTGAGCGCGGGCTCAGCCGCCGTAGAGCCGCAAGCACTTCTGCTCGAGCGTCTTCAAGAGCCAGTGCTCGTGGTTTGTGATGCCGTCCCACTTGTAGAGCAGGGCGATCACCAGCTCCTGGACAATTCGCTCGGCGTCGTGTTCGGGCACCTGGTGGCGAGTGAAGACTTCGCTGACCTGGGGCCGCAGACGGTCGACGAGGAGCAACGGCTGACGGTGGTTGGAGAGCTTGGCAGCAAACATGGTGGATATTATGCACTCCCTGGGGAGAGTTGAACAGTGGGAGGGGATCAGCGTTTGATCCGACCCCCCCGCTCTTCGATCGCCAGGATCCAACCGACCACCTTGCCGGGCTGGATGGAGCCCCCCTCCTGCCAGAAGTGGCGAGTGCGCAGGAAGCGGCTCGAGGTATCCCCCGCTGGGATCCGCTCGACCTCCCGGAGGATGGTCATCATCCGCTCGACCCAGCGGCCGCAGTTGGCGCCCCGTAGGTCGACCCAGCCGTCGCGAGCCCAGGTCTCCAGGTTGGCGTCGGTGACCTGCTCGTTGTCAGCCTCCGAGGGCACCAGCACTTTCTGGCCGCGCAGGAGCCGCCCGTCTTCGAGCAGGATCGGGATGCCCACCGCCACCACGTCGTTGGCCAGTTCGGGCTCCGAGAGGACCTTGTGGTTGACCTGGCGACAGACTTCCTCCGCTCCGGCGGCGATGACCGCGTTCATGGTCGCGAAGGTCTCGCGCAGCAGGTGGGCCTCGAACAGGAGCTTCGACAGCCGCGGAGGGCCGAGCATCTCGAAGGCCACGCTCCTGGTGCCGTGAGCCCGCTCGAGCTCAGTCATCCGCTCGAGGGCCCAGTGCCGCATCAGGCCGGCGCGGTAGGTCGGGCCGAGCACGGCGTTGTCGAGAGCGTTCATCACGTCGTGGCCGGTGTTGCCTCCCTCGATCTCGAAGAGCAGGTACTGGGCGATCTCCTCCGGAGTCACGAACTCCATTTGCTCGGCGGTGGTCAGGGCCGCGAACTCCTCGAGACTGAAGATGCCGTTCTCTCCGGTGTCGATGAACACGGACTCGAGGATCTCATCACGCACCTCGGCGGCCCCGGGGTCAAAGCTCGAGAACCGCCCGGGCACCGGCAGGGGCCGGGCCGTCACCCGGTGGATCGGTTCGCCGCGCCGGGCGATGGGCCCATGGGCGATTCGCTTCCAGGCGATCGCCGCGGCCGGCTTGATCTCCTTGATGATGGGCGCGCCCGGAGTGCGGGCCATGAGGAACAGCAGCATCGACTGGGCGCCGGCCACCGCGCTCTTGGCGAGCAATACCCGGCTGGGCCGTTCCTCGGAGTGGGTGTAGGGGATGTTGAGCCCCATCCCGCCGGTGCCGCTGGTGCCCACCTTGACGTAGACCCGGGTACCTGCGTCGGTCATGCCGCGGTAGAGAACCTGGACGTGACGGATCAGGCGCGGAATGTAGAGGGCTTCGAGCAGACCTTCGGCGCTCTCCTCGGAGATCTGTCCGGCTTCGAGGTCGGCGAAGACGTTCGAGGCGGCCCGGAAGGCGTCGCGGTAGGCAATACCGGTGGCGGTGTTGATGCAGTCGACGACCACATCGGGCCGCACCTCGGACAGCAACGCGTAGAGACGGAAGCGAGGGAGGTCCTCGGTCTTGAGCGGGGAGAGCTGCGCGGCGATCTGCTGCCGCCTCGAGACCTCCTGCACCAGGCCGAAGACATCGCCCCAGGAGCCGGTGAGGCGCGTCTCGCCGGCCTCCCCGGCCAGCTCTGCCAGGGTAGCCTCGGTCTCATCCTGCGTCAGGCTGTGGATGCGGATCTCTCGCGCCTTGCGCTGCAGCAGCTCGCGTGCAACCGCGGCGCCGACCAAACCGGCGCCGCCCAGGACCAGGGCCGTTCGTCCAGTGACGTTCATAGGGCTCGCTTGGATCCTATACGATGGAGCCTCCTGCGCCGGCTCCCCCGTTGGCGTTCCCCGCCGGAGGCGGTTAGACTGCCGGCCACCCGAAACCTGACACTCAACTTCCATTTCCCCGGGAAACCGACTTCCCGCGAGACCTGATTGCCATGGAGAACCGAGGACCGTTCATCAGCCGTAACGGGATTGACGAGCAGGGCATCCGCGGCGCCCGGACCGTCTACTGGAACCTGCCCCCCGCCCAGCTCTACGAGCATGCTGTCAGGCGGGGCGAAGCCTGGATCGCCGCCGACGGGCCGCTGGTCGCCCATACCGGCCAGCACACAGGCCGTTCCCCCAACGACAAGTTCGTGGTCCGTGACCCGGCCAGCGAGGGCGAGATCTGGTGGGGCAAGTCGAACAAGGCCACGGACAGGGCCACCTTTGACCGCCTCCGGACTCGCGTCACCGCCTACTACCAGGGCCGCGACCTCTACGTCTTCGACGGCTACGCCGGGGCCGATCCCCGCTACCGTTTGCCGGTGCGGGTGATCACCGAGTACGCCTGGCACAACCTCTTTGCCCGCAACATGTTCATCCCCGAAACCGAGGGCTCTCGCCTGCTGGACTTCAAGCCCGAGTTCACGGTGATCAACGCCGGGGGCTTCCTTGCCGACCCGGCGACCGACGGCACCGCCAGCTCGACCTTCATCCTGCTCGACTTCGAGCAGCGCACGGTGCTGATCGGAGGCACGGTCTACGCCGGCGAGATCAAGAAGAGCATCTTCACGGTGATGAACTACCTGCTGCCGAAGCAGGGCGTCATGTCCATGCACTGCAGCGCCAACTACGGTGCCGGGCCGGAGGACGTCGCGCTCTTCTTCGGCCTTTCCGGTACCGGCAAGACCACCCTCTCGGCGGATCCCGAGCGCACCCTGATCGGCGACGACGAGCACGGTTGGAGCGATGACGGCGTCTTCAACATCGAAGGCGGCTGCTACGCCAAGGTGATCCGCCTCTCGCCCGAGGGAGAGCCGGACATCTACGCCACTACCCGGCAGTTCGGCACCGTGCTCGAAAACGTCGCCTTCGATCCCGAGACCCGCACCCTCGATCTCGACGACGACTCCCTGACCGAAAACACCCGCTCGAGCTACCCGCTCACCCACCTGCCCAAGGTGGACCTCGGGGGCTGCGCCGGCCACCCCAAGAACATCATCTACCTGACCTGCGACGCTTTCGGCGTACTGCCGCCGATCAGCCGGCTGACCGAGGCGCAGGCGATGTACCACTTCCTCTCCGGCTACACCGCCAAGGTCGCCGGCACCGAGAAGGGCATCACCGAGCCGACGGTGACCTTCAGCGTCTGCTTCGGCTCCCCCTTCATGCCGCTCCATCCGGGGGTCTATGCCGAGCTGCTGGGGCAGAAGATCGCCCGTCACGGCGCGCGGGTCTGGCTGGTCAACACCGGCTGGACCGGTGGGTCCTACGGGGTGGGCTCGCGGATCAAGCTCGCCTACACCCGGCGGATGGTCTCCGCCGCCCTCCACGGCGAGCTGGACCACGTACCGATGCGCCCGGGGACTTTCGGGGTGATGGTCCCCGAACGCATCACCGGCGTACCGCAGGAAGTTCTGACGCCGCGGGAGCAATGGGCGGACAAGGCGGCCTACGACGCCACGGCGGCCCGCCTCGCCGGCATGTTCCGCGACAACTTCGAGAAGTTCGCGAGCGGGGTCTCGGCCGAGGTCCGAGGGGCCGGCCCGGTGCTCTGACGCTTTGGACCCGACGCACGAGCTGAATCCCGAGCAACTTGCCGCGGTCACCCACGGCGAGGGGCCCCAGCTCGTGCTGGCGGGGGCCGGCTCGGGCAAGACCCGGGTGATCACCTTCCGCATCGCCTGGTTGGTCGAGGAGAAGGGGATCGACCCTTCGCGCGTCGTCGCCGTCACCTTCACCAACAAGGCGGCACAGGAGATGCGCGAGCGGGTCGAGGGGCTTCTCGGGCTCACGCCCCTGCCCACTTTCGTCGGCACCTTCCATCGCTTCGCCCTCACTCTGCTGCGCCGATACGGCGAGAGGGTGGGCCTGGCGCGGGACTTTCACATCCTCGACACGGCCGATCAGAAGAGCCTGGTGAAGCAGGCGATCACCGACGAGCAGCTCTCGGAGAAGGCATTCACGCCGCAGGCGGCGCTCGCGGCGATCAGCGCAGCCAAGAACCGGCTGATCGACCACGTGCGCTACGGCGAACAGGCCACGACCTTCTTCGAGCGCAAGGTGGCGCAGATCTACCGGCGCTACCAGACCCTGCTCAAAGAGGCCTCGGGGGTCGACTTCGACGACATGATCGCCCTCGCGGTGCGCCTCCTCGACCGTGAAAAGGACGTCGCCGAGCGGGTGCGCTTCCGCGCCGAGTACCTCCTGGTCGACGAGTACCAGGACACTAACCACGCCCAGCTCGAGCTGATCCGCTTGCTCGCCGGCGCCGACGGCAACCTGACCGCGGTGGGCGACGAGGACCAGGGAATCTACCGCTGGCGCGGCGCCGAGCTGACCAACATCCTCGAGTTCGAGAAGACCTTCCCCGGAGCCGTGGTGCGCAAGCTCGAGCGGAACTACCGCTCGACCCAGACCATCCTCGACGCCTCCGGGGCGGTGGTGGCCAACAATCTGTCCCGTCGCGGCAAGCGCTTGTGGACGGACTCCGGATCCGGTGAAGCGATCGAGCTCTACCGGGCGAGCGACGAGGGCGACGAGGCCCAGTGGATCGTCGCCACGATCAAGGGGCTCGAGCCCCGCCTCGGCTTGCCGCAGATGGCGATCCTGGTGCGCACCAACGCTCAAACCAGGGCGATCGAGGACGAGCTGCTGCGCCAGGAGGTGCCCTACACCCTGGTGGGAGGCGTCCGCTTCTATGAACGGGCCGAGATCAAGGACGTCATCGCCTACCTGCGGGTGCTGCGCAACCCCCGGGACACCCTCTCCCTCGCCCGCATCATCAACCAGCCGCCGCGGGGCATCGGCAAGACCACCCTCGACCGCCTGCGTGAGGTCGCCTCGAGCCGCGCCATGCCGATCTGGGACCTCCTCGCCACCGGCGAGCTGGGGGACCTTTCGCCCAAGAGCGCACAGGCCCTCACGGCCTTCCGTGACCTGATCCTGACCTTCCAGGAGAAGAGCCGGACCCTGCTGCTGCCCGAGCTGCTCGAAAAGCTGCTCGAGGCGATCGGCTACGCAGACCTCTTCGACCCCCACGAGCCCGACCAGCTGGCCCGCCTCGAGAACCTGCGCGAGCTGCTCTCGGCGGCGGGAGACTTCATCGAGAGCCGGCTCGACCGCTATGACCAGGAGGAGGACCTGCTCGCGGCCTTCCTCGACCACGTCGCCTTGATGAGCGACCTCGACGGGGCTTCCTTCGAGCGGGGCGTTTCGGTGATGACCCTGCACAGCGCCAAGGGTCTCGAGTTCGAGGCCGTCTTCGTGGCCGGGTGCGAAGACGGGCTGCTGCCCCACTTCAACGCCCAGGGAGCGCGTGAGGATCTGGAGGAGGAGCGCCGGCTGCTCTACGTGGGCATGACGCGAGCGCGCCAGCGGCTGTTCCTGTCGGCGTGCCGGCGCCGCCGCATCGCCGGCTACTACCAGGACCAGCAGGAGTCGCCCTTCCTCGCCGAGATCCCGCCGGCCCTGGTGCGCGAGCGCAGCAGCCCCAGCCTCTTCGACGCCGGCCGCGCCCGTGGCGTTTATGCCTTCTTCGGCGAGGGGCGGGTGGCAACCGCGGCTCCGCCAGCGCGGCCGGCCCCGTCGGAGCCCCTCACGCCGCCGGTGACCGCCACGAAGAGCCCGGTCAGCCCTTACCGCCGTGGCTCCCGCGTGCGCCACCCCTCACTCGGCAGCGGCATCGTCCTCGAGATCGACGGCGCGGGCGACGCGGCGAAGCTGACGGTGTTCTTCGAGCGGGAAGGCAAGCGTCGGCTGGTGGCGAAGTACGCCAACCTCGAGCTGATCTCGTAGCTGCGCCGCTCAGCGGCCGAGATACTCGTGGCGCAGGAGGGCGAAGAGATAGTTGTCGATCCTCTTGCCCCGCAGCTTGAAGTAGGAGCGCAGGATCCCCTCGCAGCAGAAGCCGTTTTTCTCGAGCACCCGCTTTGAGGCCACGTTGTCGACGGCGCAGCGGGCCTCGAGACGCTCGAGACTGGTGTGGTGGAAGACGTCGCCGACCAGCAGCGATAGCGCCGAGGTCATCACGCCCCGGCTCTGGTAGGACGAGGCGAGGGCGTAGCCCACCTCGGCCAGGCCGTGGTCCCAGTTGTTGACCACCAGCGTGATCCACCCCGCCGGCCGCCCCTCGCTCGAGACGATCCACTGGAACTTGCCGCCCCGGCCTTGGTAGAGGTCGCCGATACGCTGCTGGGTCAGCTCGGTGCGCAGCTGAGCCGGGGTCAAGTCATGGAGAGGCTGGAAACGCCGAACGCTCCACTCTCCCCGCCAACGCCACAAGAGATCGGCGTCCTTGGGGCTCACCGGTCGCAGGGCGACCGAGGGGACCGGGCGGCTTTCCAGGAACATGATGGTCTGCGGAGACTACCCGAAACCAAGGTCGGTGGGTACCGCCGCCGAAGAGCTGCGACCGCCGCCGCGCCAGAGTGGGGCGACGGAGAGCAGGAAGACGTAGGTGTAGCCCTGGAGGAAAAGGTAGAGGAAAGGCAGAGAAGCGAGCATGCCAGCGGCCAGAGCGTAGAGAGTGCAGCCGAGGAAGTAGAGGGCGAAGAAGCCCTCGAGCCAGGTGGTGAGCCCCATGGGGCTGCGGTAGCGCTTGCCACGCCAGCTCTCCTGCCGGGTCACCACCGCATATTTGGGGGTCCGCTCGAATACGCCACCCGGACGGAGGAGACCGGCGACCACCGCCTGACTGTTCGACAGCGCCAGGCCGATGCCGAGACCCATCACCGCCGGCAGGAAGCGCAGCTCGCCCGGTCTCCTCTGGGCCCGCTGGCTGACGCCATAGAAGAAGAGCACGGAGGCGGTGGCGGCCAGGAAGAGCGGCAAGTCCACCAGGAGCAGCATCGTGAGCGGCGAGCCCCGGCGGAGCACCATCGCCGGGAAGACCAGCACCGAGAGCGCCACCATCAGGAGGTAGGAGGTGTTGTTGGTCAGGTGGATCAGGGCCTCGATCTTGACCTTCCAAGGCAAGGGCGTGCGCAGGATGCGGCCGAGCAGCTTGCGGCCGGTCTGGATGGAGCCCTTGGCCCACCGCCGTTGCTGGCTCTTGAAGCCATGAATGTCCACGGGCAGCTCGGCGGGAACGGTGATGTCGGGCAGGTATAAGAAGCGCCAGCCGGCGAGTTGGGCACGGTAGGAGAGATCCAGGTCCTCAGTGACCGTGTCGTGCTGCCAGCCGCCGGCGTCCTCAATCGCCTGCCGGCGCCAGACCCCGGCCGTGCCGTTGAAGTTGAAGAAGCAGCCGCCCCGGTGTCGGGCGGTGTGCTCGACGACGAAGTGGCCATCGAGGAACAGGGCCTGGATGCGGGTCAGCAACGAGTAGCTGCGGTTCAAGTGGGTCCACCGCGCCTGGACCATCGCGAGCCCAGGATCGGCAGCAAGGTGAGGGATGGTCTGGCGCAGGAACTCGGAGCCGGGCAAGAAGTCGGCGTCGAAGACTGCGATCAGCTCGCCTCGTGCGGCGGCCAGGCCATGGGCCAAGGCCCCGGCCTTGAAGCCGCGCCGATCCGCGCGGCGGAGGTGGTGGATGTCGACACCCCGACCCCGGAAGTAGGCAACCTCGCGGGCCACCACCTCGAGGGTCTCGTCGGTCGAATCATCCAGAACCTGGATCTCCAGTCGGTTCCTCGGATAGTCGAGCGCTGCCACGGCCTGGATCAACCGCTTGGCGACATACATCTCGTTGTAAAGGGGTAGCTGGACGGTGACGAGGGGCCATTCCCGAGGGAGAGGAGGTGCTGTCACCTCTCCCTGTCGGGTCCGCAGGTAGACCACGGCGAGGATCAGGCGATGGAAGCCGTAGAACGCCAGCACCCCGAGTAGGAGGTAGTAGAGTGCGAGCAGCGCACTCGTGAGGAACCCCGTCTCTGAAGTCATCGGACGACTCTGAGCCCCCTCTGCGACCAGGTGGAGCGAGCAGCGCCGCGCTGTGGCTCGCGGCGGCTCCCCTGGTGCTCACGATGGCGGTGCTGGCCGCGTTGGGCGACCCGGCGCGCCATCTGCCCGCCACTCTCGGCGTTGTTACGGTCGGTTTCGGCGCTCTGGTTTGGGCGGGGCGGCGCCTCGGTTGGGCCGGGGTACCCCTCGGGCCGAAGAGCCTGGCCCAGGGGCTGGTGGTGGCGGCGATTCTGCGCGCGCTGGCCCTCACGCTCTCGCCGACCCTCTCGAACGACCTCGAGCGCTACCTTTGGGACGGCGCGGTCGTGCTCTCGGGGGAGAATCCCTACCGTCTGGCGCCGGAGGATCCAAGCCTCACGCCGCTGCGCGACGAGCATTGGGAGCGCCTGCATCATCGAGACGTCCCGACCGTCTACCCTCCCCTCGCCCTCGGCCTCTTCGCGCTGGTGACTCCCTCGCCGGCGCCCGGCGTCCTTCTGCGAGGACTCCTCGCTCTGGCGGACCTGGGCGGTTGCTGGGCCCTCGGCCAGATCGCGCGGCGCCGGGCGCTGGGCCTGGACGCTTGGGCCTGGTACGCCTGGAATCCCTTGCCGGTGCTCGAGGGGGCCGGGATGGGTCACGTGGACGTCCTGGGTGTGGCGCTCACCCTCGCGGCGTTGCACTTCGCCTTACGCTCGCGCCCCGGGGCCTCGGGTGTGGCGGCGGGCCTGGGGATCCTCACCAAGTACGCGCCCATCGTCACTCTGCCCCTGCTGGCACGGGCGACCGGCCGCCCGATCCGACTGGTGCTGGCGGCCTTGGCCGTGGCCCTGCTGGGTCTCGTGCCGGTCGTGCTCTCGACCGGTGTGCCACTGGGACTGGTCACCTACGGGGTCTCCTGGGAGTTCAATGGTCCGCTCTACGAGCCCTTGTGGCGGCTGCTGGGCGCTGCGGGGATCGACCGCCTCGCGGCCGATGCCGTGGACACCCTGAAGGAGGCGACCGAGCATCATCCCGGCTGGAACCGCCTTTACCCCCTGCTGTATCCGCAGCTCCTGGCCAAGCTGGCGTTGGCGGCCGGCATGTTACTCGTAGTGGTGCGAGCCTGGCGAACCGGGACGACCGAGGTTGGCTTTGAGCGGCTCTTCGGCGGCCTTCTGCTCTGCTCGGCCACGGTCTACCCGTGGTACGTGCTGTGGGTCCTGCCCTGGGCGGTCTTGACGGGCGGTTGGGCGTGGCGGATCCTCTCTGCCTCGGTGCTGATCTCCTACCTCGCACAAACCAACGTCGTGGACGTCTTTCCCCTGATCTGGGCGGCGGTCTGGGTGCCCTTCATCCTGGGGCTCTGGTCGGACCACCGGCATCGTCGCTCCAACCCCGAGGAGCCCTCCGCGTGGAGCCGGCGTTCTACAGGCTGACCTTGGCCTATCGGGGCACGGCCTACGCCGGCTGGCAGCGGCAGATCAACGCCCTCACGGTGCAGGAGGTCGTGGAGCGGGGCCTGGCCGCCGCCCTGGGCAGGGAGGTCGGCGTGGTCGGGGCTGGGCGTACCGACGCCGGCGTGCACGCCAGGGGGCAGGTCGCCCACCTGGAGCTGCCAGCCCCCTTCCCGCTCAAGGGCCTGGTCTTCGGCACCAATGCCCACCTGCCGGAGGACGTCCGCATCCTCCAAGCGGCAGCGGTGCCGGTGGGCTTTCACGCCCGTCGCCACGCCCTGACCAAGCTCTACCGCTACCGCCTGGTGCGTGCACCTGTGCTGTCACCCCTCGACGCGCTCTTCTCCCTGCGCGTCGAGCCGAGAATCGACCTGGCCGCGATGCGAGCGGCGGTGTCCGCCTTGCCGGGGGAGCACGACTTCCGTGCTTTCGCCCTCACCGGAGGCGCACCCGGTCCCACGGTGCGCCGGATCCTCGCCGCCGAGATCGCAGAACGGGGGGCAGAGCTGGTTTTCGCCATCGAGGGGGAGGGGTTCCTGCGCGGCATGGTGCGCTCCCTGGTGGGTACCCTCCTCGAGGTCGGGCGAGGCCGACGGGAGCCGAGCGCTTTCGCCGCTCTCCTCGAAGGCGCCGAGCGTTCCCGGGCCGGCCCGACCGCCCCGCCCCAGGGGCTCAGCCTCGAGCTCGTCCGCTATGGTCCCCAGTGGGACCCCCTCGAGCCGCCGGTCCCGGCCGGGAGCCTGTGATAGCTTTCCGGCCTCCAATATGAAGCGCTTGCTCACGGCCGCCGTCGGGTTGCCTCTGGTCCTCTTTGCGACCTTCCGTTTCCCGCCCCTCGGCTTCTTCATCTTCGGGGTCCTGACCCTTGGTCTCGCGAGCGTCGAGTTCGCCGGGATCGCCAGGGCTTGGGCGCCGCGGCTTCCGCGCCTCGTTCTGCCGCCCTTGGTGGTCGGTCTGGCCGCTCTCCTCGCCCTGCCGGAGGCGGCCCAGTCGTTCTCGGCGAACGCCGTCTTCGGCGTGCTAATCGCCCTGTCGATCGGCGTCAGCACCCTGGCCCTGCTGTCGCGGACGCCCCTGGAGCAGGTGCCGGCCACCATCGGGACTCTGGCCTTCGGCATTCCCTATTTCGCCCTGCCGATCGCCAGCGTCTGCCACCTCCAGCGCACTGATCCCTGGCTGGTTTTCTTGCTGCTGGCCATCAACTGGTTGGGTGACACGGCGGCCTACTACGTCGGCTCGACCTGGGGGAAGCACCGCTTGGCGCCGGTGGTGAGCCCCAAGAAGACCTGGGAGGGGGCGGCGGCCGGTCTCGCCATCGGCATCGCCGCCACGTTGGTCTGGAGCCTCGCCCGCCTGGGTCGGGTGGAGGTGGCCCTGCTGGTGGTCGGCGTGGCGACGGCGATCGCCGGGCAGCTCGGGGATCTCGTGGAGTCCCTCTTCAAGCGCCACGCAGGGATCAAGGACTCCGGCAACCTCCTCCCGGGGCACGGCGGCATCTTCGATCGGTCGGACGCGCTGCTCTTCGGTGCGCCGGTGCTCTGGTACGGCCTCCTGGTGGCCCAGCCCTGGCTGTCGCTAGCCCGCTGAGCGGCGGGGAATCCCGGCACCGGAGCGCGGGTTAGCTCAGGTATAGTGCCGGCCGTCGTCGTCGGCCGTCCCCGGAAACTCCCAAGCGATCCGCGAGACCATGGAAATCGTCACTACCGTCTTCTACCTGCTCATCGTTCTCGGTGTGATCATCTTCGTTCACGAGGCCGGTCACCTCCTGATGGCCCGGGCCTTCGACATCCGGGTCCTCGCCTTCTCCCTGGGTTTCGGACCACGCCTCTGGGGTTTCAAGCGTGGTGAGACCGACTACAAGGTCTCGGCCTTCCCCCTTGGCGGCTACGTCAAGCTGGGGGGCGAGCACGCCGAGGAGCGCACGGAAGACCCCCGTGACTTCGTCAATCGCCCCCGCTGGCAGCGCATCCTGGTCTACCTCGCCGGGCCCCTGATGAACGTCGTCCTGGCCCTGGTGTTGATCGCCACCGCCTTCATGGTCGGCATCAACCTGCCGCCGCGCAAACTCCCCCCGGAGATCGGCCTGGTCATGCCGGAGTCTCCGGCTGCGCAGGCCGGTCTCGCCATGAAGGATCGGATCGTGGCCGTGAACGGCCAGCCCGTCACCGAGTTCCGGGAAGTCCAGATGGCCATCCTGGGCGCCCCCGAGCAGCCGCTGACCTTGACCTACGAGCGGGCCGGCCAGCGAGCCGAGACGGTCGTGACGCCCGTGCGCATTCTCCCCGACGGCTACGGCGACGCCGGCATCGCCGGTCCCGGCAAGGTGATCATCGCGAGCGTCTTGAAGGGCGGCGCCGCCGCCGCTGCGGGCTTCCAGAAGGGGGATCACGTCCTCGCCGTCGACGGCCGCACCATCAACACCAGCACCGACCTGATCGCCTACATCCAGAAGACGTCCGGCCAGGAGATCCGCTTCGAGATCGAACGCAACCGGCAGCGGATGGAGATCCCGGTCACTCCTCAGGGACCGGCGGACCAGGGCCGGATCGGCGTCTCCCTCGACTTCGGGATCTTCCAGCGGTACTCCTTCACCGAGGCGATCGTCGAGAGCTTCCACTACAACGTCGACCTGGTGAATCAGACCTACCAGGTTCTGGGCAAAGTGCTGACTCGCCAGCTCGAGGCCAAGACAGCCCTGGCAGGGCCGATCGGCATGGCCCGGATGATTGGCGAGCAGGCGAATCGGGGTGTCAACTACCTGATCCACCTGATGGGCTTCATCTCGATCTCGATCGCGCTACTGAATCTGCTGCCGATCCCGGTGCTCGATGGCGGCCAGATCACCATCCTGCTGGTCGAGAGCGTGATGCGTCGTGACCTCTCGATGACCCTCAAGGAGCGTCTGACCAACGTCGGCGCGGTGCTCTTGCTGGCGATCATGGCGATCGTGATCTTCTTCGACGTCCAGAAGCTCTTCTAGCGCATGCCCGATCGACGCCTGCCCGCTTGGGCGCGATGGCTGTTGAGGCTGAGCTACGTCGGGGTGCTGGGTCTGGTCTTCGTGCTCTCGGCGTACTTCGCCTTCAGTGTATTTGTCCGGAGTGGGGTCACCCGCGCGCCCGAGCTGGTGGGGTTGACGCGCGAAGAGGCCGAAGACCTCCTCGCGGATCGCGGCCTGACCTGGGGGCCGTCAGCGGTGCCGGGCCGGGCCTCCGAGGAGGTGCCGGAAGGACACGTTCTCGAGCAGCGCCCGGCAGCCGGCAGTCTGGTCAAGCGGGGCAAGCCGATCGAGGTGATCGTCTCCTTGGGTCCCGAGCGCCTCACCGTGCCGGAGCTGGGCGGGCAAGCCCTCCAGGCGGCCGAGGTGGCTCTGGCCGCCGCCGGACTGCGGGTGGGACGGACGCTCTCCGTCTTCCGCGCAGGTGTGGCCGCAGGCACCATCGTCGAGCAAAGCCCGGTGGCCGGTCAGGCGGGGGCGAGGGATGCGCCGGTCGACGTGTTCCTGGCGATGGAGCGCCGCGGTGAGGCCTTCGTCATGCCCGACCTCGTCTATCGCCGCTTCGAGCCTGTCCGTGCCTTCTTCGAAGGGCGCGGCTTCCGCCTGCGGGACGTGCGCTTTGAGCCCTACGACGGGGTCGCTGAAGGTGTTATCCTGCGCCAGTCCCCGCAGGCCGGCTACCCGGTCAGCCGACGTGATCCGATCTCGGTTGTCGTCTCCTCCAGCCGAGGGACCTTGCCCTGACCACCCCATGCTGATCGCTCCCTCGATCCTGGCCGCAGATCTCGCGGACCTGGCAGGCGCTCTGGCGCTGTGCGAGAGAGGCGGAGCGGATCTGATCCACGTCGACGTGATGGACGGGCACTTCGTCCCCAACCTCACCTTCGGCGTTCCGGTGGTGGCGGCGCTGGCGAAGCGCACCCGTCTGCCCCTGGACGTTCACCTGATGGTCACCGATCCGGACCGCTTGCTGGATCGCTATGTCGAGGCCGGCGCGGCCAGGGTCTCCGTACACTGGGAAGCGGCGACGCATCTTGACCGCACCCTGGCCCGGATCCGGGAGCTGGGATCGCGCGCTGGGGTGGTGGTCAATCCGGCGACCCCCGTCGAGCTCCTCACGGACGTTCTCGGCGCACTGGATTTCGTGCTGGTGATGTCCGTGAACCCGGGCTTTGCCGGCCAAGCGTTCATCCCGCGGTCGGTCGAGAAGGTGGCTCGTCTCGCTGCTCTCATCGCAGGAGCGGGTCTCGAGGTCGAGATCTCCGTCGATGGCGGCATTGCCCCGAGCAACATCCGCCGACTGGCGCAGGCGGGGGCGACCAGCTTCGTCGTTGGATCGGCCCTCTTCTCGAGCGCTGACCCGCTGGACACCATCGCCGAGCTGCGGCGGCGAGCGAAAGGGGAAGAACCGCGATGACGCGAAAAGCCGTGGCGCTAGCCCTTCTGGCCTGTGCCTTCCTGGGAGCGTGCAAGAGCTCGAAGCGCCAGGATCCGATCCTCGCCCTTGCCGCCCCGGAGTCCCTGGCGAAGGGCAAGGACCTGCTGTCGAAGGAGAAGTACGCCCGCGCCCGTCCGTACCTTCTCCACGCCTTCGAGGTAGAGCCCAACTCCGTCACCGGCCGTGAGGCCCTGCTGCTGGCTGCCGACACCTTCTATCTGGAGGGCGGCTCCACCAACTTCCTCCAGGCCGAGGCCAAGTACCGCGACTTCCTGAATCGCTTTCCCACCAGTGACCGTGCCGCCTACGCCCAATTCCAGGTGGCGGCGGCCCTGGCCCGCCGCATGGAACGCCCGGACCGCGACCAGAGCACCGCTCGGCAGGCCCTCGAGGCATTCCAGGATTTGCAGCGAACTTACCCAACGAGCGAGTTCGCCGCCCAGGCACGAGATCAGATCCGGTTGGTGCGCGACAACCTGGCCGAGCACGAGTTCGTGGTGGGCCAGTTCTACCTGCGCTACGGCATCGATGCGGCGGCCATCAGCCGCTTGGAGTTCCTGCTCGAGAGCTACCCGGATTACACCGCGAAGGACAAGATCTACTTCCACCTCGGGCGGGCCTATGGTCGTTCGGGCCGCGGCGAGGAGGCCGAAAGCAGTTTCGGGAAGTTGACGACCCAGTACCCGGACAGCCCCTACATCGCGGCGATCGAGGAAGCGCGGGAGGAGATCGCCAAGGCCAGCGCGCAGCGTGAGAAGAGAGCCCGTAGGGCCGGTACCAGGCAGGCCCCCGCAGCGCCGGAGACGGTGCCGAGTGGAGGCACGACGTGAAGAAAGCCACGGCGGTCGTCGCGATCTGCCTGCTTTCGGTCGGCTGGAGTGGTTGCGCCAGCAATCCGTTCCGCCGCGGGGGCGAGCAGCAGACCGACGACGCGGCAGCCCTCAAGGCTCGGCTCGTCGAGGCCGAGCGACAGCTGCGGGTGCAGGAGATCGAGCTGGGGCGCTTGCGAGACCGCGTGGCCGTGCTCGAGGGTTCCGGGAGGCAGCGGCCGGGCGCCCCAGCTTCTGCCACCGCAACGCCGCCGCCGGCCCCCCCCTCAGGGCTCGACGACGGGGTCCGGGGTAGCGGGCCAGCCGACGATGTCGAGCAGAGGGACCTGGCCACACCGGTCGCCGCTGTGGTAGCGCCGTCGGTCGAGGCTCAGCAGGCCTACGATCGGGGCTTGCAGCTCTATCAGGCGGGCCAGTACGCAGAGTCGGAGGAGTCTTTCCGCCGCTTCCTCGCCCGCTGGGCGGAAACCGAGCTCGCCGACAATGCCGCCTATTGGATTGGCGAGTCGCGCTGGGCCAGGCAGGACTGGAAAGGTGCGCTCGCAGCCTTTCAGGAGGCCGTCGAGCGCCAGCCGGATGGCAACAAGGTACCCGATGCCCTGCTCAAGGCAGGCAAGTGCTTGGAGAAGCTGGGGGATCCGGTGGGCGCCAGGGATCTCTACGACGAGGTTGTACGGCGCTTCCCAGGCACCGCGGCCGCTGCTGCGGCGGAAGAGCGCCGCACCCCCTCCCCTTGAGGGAGGGGCCCATCGCCGGCTCAAGCGTTGCTTGAGCCGGAGGGCCCTAAACGGGCGCGAAACTTGACACTTGCGCCCCAAAAGGGGTAGGGTGAAAGATAGAGCTTTCCGCATGGGTGCCTGTCGCCGCTGTAGCCGAGAGGATGTCTCGATGAGCCGAAAGACCGTCGCGTTTGCCGTTTCCTCCCTGCTCCTGCTTTGTGCGTACGCCGCCAAGGCGGACGACCAGCCCCCCAGGGATCTCAAGCTCGTCGGCGATCACTGGACGGCCTGGGACCCACCGGCTCCTCCCCCCGACGCACAGGTCCATACCGTCGTGCCGGGCGACACCCTCTGGTCCCTCGCCGCGAAGTTCCTCGGCAATCCTTACCTCTGGCCCCAGCTCTGGGAGCAGAACCAGTACATTCGGGACGCTCACTGGATCTACCCGGGCGATCCCTTGATCCTCAGCACCCGCGTCGCCGCTGTCGAGGACCTCGAAACGGTGGATCTGGGCGGTGAGGGTGCCCCTGGAGAAGGCGAGGACGGAGCCCGGGCAGCGGGGGAGAGTGGCGAGGAGAGCGGGGCGGCCACCGAGGAAGAGCTCAAGCTCCTGCGGTCGGCCGAGGAGGCGGCTGGCGCTCCCAATCTGCTCGGCTCCGAGAGCGACATCTACTGCGCTGGCTACGTCGGGCCACTCGAGGAGACTTTCCCCTTCAGCATCACCGGTTCTGAGTACGACGGTCTGAACCCGACCATGGACACCGCGGCCGGCGCCATCCGGGGCAACTTTGGGGGTGAGCCTTCGGCCAAGTACGGTCTGGACACCGGCGATATCGTCTACTTGAACGCCGGCCGGAACAACGGCCTGGCTCCAGGCCAGGTTCTCACGGCGGTGCACCCCGACGACGAGGTCATCCATCCGGTGACGGGTCAGGTCTACGGGCGTCTGTACCGCTATTCGGGTCGAGTCCGAGTGCTCACCGCCCAGGCTGATAGCTCGATCGCGGAGATCGTCTTCTCCTGCGAGCCCATCGCAGTGGGGATCGCTCTCAGGCCGTTCGAGCCTCAGCCCGTGCCGCTAGCTCGGCGCACCACGATGCGGCCGCCGAACCTGCCCAGCTCGGCGGAGAAGCTGATCGGTGGACCGGTGATCCTGCTCGCCGATGACCGCGTGGTCAGCCTCGGCCAGGACAACGTCGTCTATATCGATCGCGGGGCCGACGACGACGTCGCACCCGGCGACCTCTACACCATCTACCGGATCAACAAGCCAGGCCTGCCCCCGGTGGTACTCGGCGAGCTCGCCGTGCTGTCGGTACACAGCCGGTCCTCGGTGGCGCGGATCCTCCAGTCACGCTACACCATCCACGTCGGAGATCGGGTCGAGGCGAAGTAGGCTTCGTCCGAGTCCGTCGGTTCGTCTGTGCTATCCTGCGCCGACGGACCGATCGAGAGAAAGTGAGCGCGTGGTGGCCGAGGAATCGATGAACGGAAACCTCTCCCGGATCGTCGACGAGTTGGTGAGGAGAGGCGTAACCCTCGAGCAGGCTCGGCGGGAGTTCGAGAAGCAGTTCATCGTCGCCTCGTTGAAGTCGAACGACGGCAACGTCTGCCGCTCCGCCAAGAGCCTCGGCGTGCATCGCAACACCCTGCGCAACAAGGTCAGCAGCCTGGGTATCGGCCCGGGCGAGACCCGCCCTCCCGGCAGCCGGCCTCGCCGGCGCCCCGTCCTCGAGACATAAGCCAGACCGGCACGGCCACTCACGCCCCAGTTTCGCCCTTTGCTGGCATGCGACTTGCTGTTCTGGCATAGAACGGCAAGGAGGAGGGTCGCCAGCGCGACCGCCGATCTCTCCTCTCCTCCTCGCCAGCGTGCGGCCCCTTCTCAACCCTGGCAAGCCCGTCTCCACGGGTCCGCACAGTCCCCAAACGACCTGGACGGAGGATGTCCGGAATGCAGACAGGCCTTCCACGGCCCGCAGCTTGGGCCAGCGCGGTGGCGTGCTTTCTGGTCGCGGCTCTCCAGCCGCGCACCTCGGCGCCTGCCGATATGACCAGTCTTCCCCCTGCCAACCCGGCCGAGGTCAGCTTCCTTGAGGAGCTCGATGCCTGGCTGGCGACCCCCCGCAGCCAGACCAGTGACTTCCGCCTGCTCGATCGACGCTCGGTGGCATCTCTAGGCGAAAGACCGGAGAGCTTCCAGCTGTTCCGCCGCCTTTCGGCCAACCAGGACCGCCGGGTTGTGCTCGCTGGCCTACCCTTTGGGTCCTCGATCGAGCGCTCGGCGGAGCGCCACGGCATCGACTCCCTGCTCCTCGCCGCCGTGGTCGAGGTCGAATCGAACTTTGACCCGCGGGCCATCTCCCCCCGGGGGGCCATCGGTCTCGCCCAGGTAATGCCCGGTCAAGGCGCCAATCTGACGCGGGAGGATCTCGTGCGGCCCGAAGTCAACCTCGATGCCGGCGCGCGGACTTTGAGGGATCTTCTGGATCGTTACGAGGGGGATCTGGAACTGGTGCTGGCCGGCTACAACGCCGGCCCCGGAGCCGTCGAACGCTTCGGTGGCGTACCGCCCTATGCCGAGACGCGGCGCTTCGTCTCCCGCGTCCTCGAGATCTACCGCACCCACCACCGGGAACTCTGGCAGGAGCGCCGCGCGCGCAGCGCTGCCGAGGCCGCGGCCGAGCGCGGCTGAACCAGCTCAGCTGTCGTTGCGGGTCTCGGTCGGCTGGGAGGTCGAGCGCGGCAGTTGCTCGACCTTGTCCTCTCCGCCCTTGATTCCCTGCTTGAAGTTCTTGATGCCTTCGCCGAGGCCGCGTCCGAGCTGTGGCAGCTTGGAGGCCCCGAAGATCAGGACAAAGATCAGGAAGATCACCAGCAGCTCCGGCAATCCCAGGCTGGGGAAAAGGGCGGCGACAGTAGGCATGATGGCAGCTCCCCCAAGGTGAGCAGGCAGCCCGTCGTCGGGATCTGCCTCATTGGTTTCAAGGCAGTCTAGCAGATGCGATCGAAGCCGCCTCGGAGATCCGCGGCCAGCGATGCTGTCTCGGGCAGTGCTGCCAGGTGCCGGAGCGCCCTCTCAAGGGTAGGGCCGATCAGGGGCAAGTGTCGAGGGTGGCCCCGCTCGGCAAAGGCGGCGTAGGTGCCCACAGCCTTGAGAGCACGCTGGGCCGCGGCGGCGTGGTAGTCCTCGATGCTGCCGAGGGCCGGGAGGAAGCGCTCGAGCAAGGACTCCTCGACCGCCGGAGGCGGGAACAGGCTGTCGTTGAGCAAGGAAGCCAGATCGTAGGCAGCCGGGCCACAGCGGAGGTCCTGGTGATCGAGGACGGCGAGCAGACTGCCGAAGGGTTCCCCCTCGGCCCGAGCCGCAGGAACGAGGTTTCGAGCCATGAAGTCGCGGTGGCAAACGGCGACCGGCTGGCTCGCCACGCGGTCACAGAGGTCACGCAGCCCGCCCTCGACTCGAACAGCCCGGGCCGCCGGAGCCAGGAATCCCTGGGGCCGGAGAAAGGTGCGCAGAGTCTGCTGAAGCTCCCGTTCCAGGAGGCTGCGATCGAGAGGAGGGGAAAGGCCCACGACCGCCTCCACCGGCAGGGTGGCGATCCTCGCGCTCAGCTCGGAAGCGGTCTCGAACGCCCGAGCCAGCTCAGCCCAGGGGAGGTCTCGATGGTGCCAGAGCGTCGAGTCGCCGAGATCCTCGACCAACATCAGGCCAGCCTCGCCATCGGTGGCCAGCACAGCGGGAACGGGTACGCCAACACTTTCGAGCAGCCTGGTTGTGGCCACGAAGCGGCCGCAGACAGCGCGAGCCTCTTCAGGGTAGACCGCCAGCACTGCGGTGCGGTCTCCGCTGGTCACGCGGAAGTAGCGCCGGGTCGAAACGTCTCCGGTGAGGGCAACGAGAGTCGGCGAAGGCAACCCCGCCCCCTCGACCCAGCCGAGCCAAGCCGCAGGCAGCTGCCCGAGTTCCACCATGGTCGCAACGCTAGCACTGGTCCAGGTTCGGTTTGACTCCCCCCGAATCCGTGGGGATAATCGCCTGGCACTCGCCGAGGACGCGAAAACGACCAATGAGTCAACTGGACCCCGAGCTGGAAGCGATGCTGCGCGATCTGGGGAGAGCGGTCAACGACGCTCTCGCGGAGTCACCGCGATTCAACCGCACGCTCGAGAAGATCCGTCGCGAGGGGTATCGTCTCCACCTTCTGCTCGACTGTAGCAGTGAGGCCCCGGCCCTGGAGCCGGTGGTGGCTGGAGCCGGGCGGGCCGGCTCCGGAGAGCCCTCTTTCCAGATCAACGTCCAGGATCTGGCCTTCCTTCGCTCTATCGGGATCGATCCCACTCGGCGCTTGCGCCGCCGCAGGAACCACTGAGGGAACCCGCCCCGTTCGGCCGCCCCGGGGCCGAGTGCAGCACCAGCGATGACCATTCCGCCCTCCTCCGCCGGCGAGATCGAAGCCGCGGACCGCCCCAGCCTTCTCGGCCTCAGCCGCTCTGCGCTGGCGCAGGCCCTGGCTGATTTGGTCGATCGACCCTTCCGGGTCGATCAGATCTACCGGGCGCTGCACCATGACGGGGTGAGCCGCTTCGAGGACATCAGCAACTTGCCCAAGGTTCTGCGGCAGGAGCTCGATCGCCGTTACTCGGTGGGCTTGCCCGAGACCGCGACACGCCAGGCCTCGGCTGACGGCACCGAGAAGTTCCTCTTCGAGCTACGGGATGGCGCCACAATCGAGACCGTCGACATTCCAGACGGCGGCCGGCGCACCATCTGTCTGTCCAGCCAGGCCGGCTGTGCCATGGCCTGCAAGTTCTGCGTCACCGGCTTCTGGGGAGCCGGGCGGAACCTGACCGCCGGGGAGATCGTCGGCCAGGTGTTGGCCCTCCGGCGGCAGCGCCAGCTCGACTCGGCCGGCCTCAATCTCGTCTTCATGGGCATGGGGGAGCCGCTGCTCAACCTGCCATCGGTGGAGCAGGCCCTCGCGATCCTCACCGAGTCGATCTCCTGGCGCCGAATCACCGTCTCGACCGTGGGGATCCTGCCCGGCATCGAGGCCATGTCGCTTTGGCCCCGGCGACCGAATCTCGCCATCTCCCTCCACGCCCCGGACGACGAGCGGCGCAGCCGGATCATGCCGATCAACAAGACCTACCCGCTCTCCGATCTGGTCACGGCCCTCCGGCGTTATCCCCTTGAGGCCGGCCGCAAGCTCACCTTCGAGTACCTGCTGATCCGGGGCTTCAACGACCAGCCACGGGATGCCGACGCCCTGGTGCGCAGGCTCCAGGGCCTGCCGGCCAAGATCAACCTCATCCCCATCAACCCGGACCCCGTCCTCGGCGAGGGCATGATGCCCCCGTCGCCAGGAGACGTTGAGCGCTTCCGGGATCGGCTTCGGCAGCGCGGCTGGATCGCCACCATCCGGCGGCGGCGCGGCGAGGACGTAAGCGCCGCTTGCGGCCAGCTGCGCGCGTTCGGTCGCGAGGCGCGCGGGTTCCGCGGTGCCGCCACCGTCTCCTACTAGGAAGCCCGCCAGAGAAAGGCCCAGTTGCGGCCGGCCGCGGCTCCGTCGCGCCGGTAGCTGTGCCAGCTCTCGGCGTTGCAGCGGGTACAAGGGGACAGGCGCTCGATGGCCGTCACACCTCGAGCGTGCAACTGCGCTTCGACCGCCGCCACCAAGTCGAGATGTGGGCGAGCTGCGCGGCCGGGGTGAATCACCGGCGAGCCGGCAGCGGTCTCGACCGCGTGGGCGACGTCCTCCCCCACCTCATAGCAGCAGGGCCCGATGGCCGGGCCGATCCATGCTCGCAGGCGCTCGGAAGCGACGGGCAGTCGCGCGATCGCATGGAGGACGATGTTGCCGACGATTCCTCGCCAGCCGGCGTGGATGGCCGCCACACAGCCGGCACCGGCGAGGAGCACCGGGACGCAGTCCGCCGTGGTGATGGCCAAAGCGAGATCGCTCCGGTCGCTCCACAGCGCATCGCCCTCACCGCATGCTCCGGGCGCTGCGAGGAGCACGTCGGCCGAGTGGGTCTGCTTGAGCCAGCTCACGGATGGTGCCGGCCCGGGAGTCAGCGCCGCCAGCACCTCGGAGGGAGACGATGCCAGTGGGCCTCGGCCCACGAAAAGCACATGCCACGGCCCGACCTTTCGTTCGAGAGCTTGGTAACCTCCAGGGCGAGACCTCTCGGAGAGATCCGACATCGCCGGAATTCTAGGCCGAGCCCACTACCGATAGACTCGCCCCTGCTGACATGATCCGCTTCTTCAACGTCACCAAGACGTACCCTGGCGGCCAGCTCGCGCTGGACGATGTGAGCTTCCACGTCCCACGGGGTGAGTTCGCTTTCCTCACCGGCCCCAGCGGCGCGGGCAAGACGACGCTGCTCAAGCTGATCTTCCGCGAAGAGGCACCGTCGACCGGCCAGATCGTGGTCAACGGCCGGAATGTCTCGTCGATCCCGGCGCGGAAGATCCCCTTCCTGCGCCGGACCATCGGAGTGGTGTTCCAGGACTTCCGGTTGATCCCTCGCAAGACCGTGCTCGAGAACGTGACGTTCCTGCCGCGGGTGCTCGGTATGGACCGGGAGCACCAGCGCCGGCTGGCCCACGACGCCCTCTCACGGGTGGGCCTCGGGTCCCGGCTGTCGGCCTTCCCCCTCCAGCTGTCGGGCGGCGAGCAGCAGCGTGTGGCGATCGCCCGGGCGTTGATCAACCAGCCCGAGTTGGTCCTGGCTGACGAGCCAACCGGCAACCTCGACCCGGACCTTTCGCGTGAGATCCTGCGCTTGTTCCTCGAGATCAACGGGCGGGGCACCACGGTGCTGTTGGCGACCCATGATCGGGACACCATCCACCGCGTCGGAGGCCGAGTGCTGATGCTCGAGGGCGGGCGGGTGGCGGGCGACGAGCTGATCTCGGGCACCGAGCCGCGCCCCGAGCTCGAGGCCCGGGCAGTCGAGCACGGATCGGCCGCGACGCCGCCCGTGACCGAAGCCGAGGAAGGCGGTCAGAGCGGCTCCTGCGCGCAAGCCCCTCGCCCGGCCGAGGAGGTGCCTTGACCCTCGGCAAGGCATTCGGATTCTTCCTCCGGGAAGCGAGCATCAACTTGTGGCGCAGCTGGCGGGTCAGCCTGCTCGCCGTGCTGACCATCGCGGTCAGCCTCTTCGTGGGTGGAGCGTTCCTGCTTGCGAGCGGTAACCTCGAGGAGTTGGTGGCCCGTTGGCGGCGAGAGTGGAAGGTCGTGGTCTATCTCCAGCCGGGTGTCGCGCCACCAGTCCTGACATCCCTCGAAGAGAAGGTAAGAGGCACGCCGTGGGTCAGAGGAATTCGTCGAGTGGATGAGGCCGAAGCTCGAGACCGCTTCCGCAAGACCTTCCCCAGCCTGGCGGATCTCGTCGACGAAGGGCGAGAGCAGATGCTGCCGGCGTCGCTGGAAGTGGCCGTGGCGGCGGACGCGGGCCGCGCCGAGGACTACCAGCGATGGGTAGCGAGCCTCGGGGAGATCCCAGGCGTCGCTCTGGTCGACGACGACCGCGACTGGCTCGCCCAGCTCGCTACCGCGGTCTCGGTGGCGCGGGCTCTGGGCCTCGGCCTGGGGTTGGTGCTTCTGGCGGGGGCTGTCTTCACCATCGCCAGTGTGGTGCGACTGACCGCCTATCTCTACCACGACGAGATCGCGATCATGCGGCTGGTCGGAGCCACGGAGTTCTTCATCCGGGGCCCGTTCTACGCCGAGGGCCTGCTCCAGGGTCTGCTGGGCGGATGCCTGGCAGGTGGGGGATTGTTCGCCGCCTGGCAGCTGCTGCAGCCGCGGGTGGCGAGTTCGGCTTGGGGTGAACTGCTCCTCTCCCGGTTCCTCTCGCCGGCCGAGATCGCTGGCCTGGTGGTCCTCGGCGCCGGTGCGGGCCTCGCGGGCGCCATCGCCTCCCTCCGCCGCGAGAAGCTTGGCGCTACCGAGTAGCCACTGCCAAAAGGAAAGGGGCGCCCGAAGGCGCCCCTCCTCCTCGATCGCTGTTCTCCCAGGCCCCGCAGCTACTGGACCTTGAGGATGATCACGGCTCGGCGGTTCTGCGCCCGGCCGGCGGCGGTCGAGTTGTCACCCACCGGGTCGGCTTCGCCCCGGCCCTCGGTGGTGATGCGGGTGGGGTCGATGCCATGGCGGGTTACCAGGTACGTCTTCACGGCCTCGGCTCGCCGCGCGCTGATGCGCTGATTGGCCCCCTCGGAGCCAAGGGAGTCGGTGTAGCCGATCACCAGACCAATCCGCTGGCCCTCCTGCTTCATTCGCAGGGCGACCTCGTCGAGCGTGGCCTTGCAGCGGTTGTCGACCCGGCTGGAGTTGGCGGCGAACTGGCAGACCTCTTCGATAGCCGGCGGCGGGGGTGGTGGCGGCGGCGTTGCCGCCTTGCGGCGGGCCTCCTCCTCGGCAGCCTTGCGGCGGGCCTCTTCCTCGGCGGCCTTGCGGCGGGCCTCCTCCTCGGCAGCCCGGCGGGCGGCCTCGGCCTCCTCGGCCTTGCGGCGGGCCTCTTCCTCGGCGGCCAGTCGAGCGGCCTCCTTCTTCTCACGGTACATGCGCGGGAAGTAGGTGAGGCCCACGAGGCCTCCGAGGGGGCAGAACTCGTCCGTGTTGTCGAGCTGCAAGAGGTCGGTGCGCAGGCCGAAGTTGAAGGCCCACTTCTCCTCTTCGTCGAGCCAGAGGCGGCCGCCGGTGGTCAGGTCGACGTTGTCGTCAGGCTGGGGGTCATCGCCGGTGTAGACGATCGCCTGCACCTCGGTGATCCACGAGAAGCGGTCGGAGATCTTCGCCGCGAAACCAGCTCCGGCGGTCAGCTCCTGGGGCACGTCCACGTTGTCGGGATCACCGGGGTCCCGGTAGCCGAGGTTGAACACCCAGTTGTTGATGTCGTAGGCGACGCCGAGGCCGAAGCCCGTGTCACCGGTCACCACTCCCTCGTCATCGTCTCCGGTGGGCAGCTCGACGAAGCCGTTGAGAGCGAAGTGGCTCCGCTTGTCGTCCGAGGTGTAGGCGTTCCACTTGCCACCCAGGCGGAGGTTGCCGATCCCGTCCGCCTCGATCTCATTGGCGAAGTAGCGACCATTGATCCGTCCGAAGCGGCGGTTGTCGCTGGCGTCGAAAGTGTCGTAGGGCAGCAGGAGCGCCAGCTCGAAGGTGTCGGTGATGCCGTAGGCCACGCTGGCGGAGAGCCGATGCCAGTCGTAGTCCCAGTCCGACGAGAAGTTGGCTGGAACCGGCCCTGCGGAGTCCGGGATCACCACGCGGTCCCAGTTGTTGTAGTAGAAGCCGAGCGACCACTGGCCTTGGGGCAGGGTCTCGCCCGAAAACAGGTTGAACAGTCCGGTCTCACCCGTGACGGTCGGGCCGAGCGAACCATTGTCCGCCCAACCGCGTGACGGGACGAGCGCCAGAACCGCAATGAAGCACATGCTCTTTACTTTCATCTCTTCCTCCCCAACTCCTCGGCTGCCGAGAGCTCTTGGGTTTTAGGAGCGGCAAATCTAGCCGAACAGCTGTGAGATCGTAGCACAGCGGGCTCAGACCGCTGCCAGCAAGCGTCGCAGCTGGTCGCGGAAGGTCTCCGCCGCCGCGCCGCCCCCGACGACCTGAACCGCCTTGAACCCGCTGCGGACCAGATCGACCATCGCATCCAGCCCACGGCCGGAGTCGAGCTCGATCCGGGAGAGACGCAAGGCCGCATCCAGGTCGACTCCGCTCTCGCCGCTCGCCAGGCTGGTCGCTGCCGAGTGAATGCGCTCGAGCAGGGCGCCGACCTGGGGGGGCGCGAGGTGAAGGACCCGATCGAAGGCCAGCTCCGAGAGGTTCTCCTCGAGAGCCACCAAGCCCGAGGTGATCAAGCCGTAGAGGTTCTTGCAGACGTCGAACGGGCTTTCCTTGAGGGCGACCGAGAGCTCTTCCACCGACCGGCGTTCGTCGATCTTGGCGATCAGCTGCCACTCGGCAGGGGTCAGCGACACGGAGGTGCGCTTGGCCTGCTCGGTGAATACCGGCACCAGACGGGTGGAAGGGATCCGCTTGGAGAGGATCTGCCACTCGTCGATCCGGCGCGCGGCCTCCATCAAGAGGTTGGTGTTGGACCTCTTGATGGTGATGGCGGCGGTCTCCTTGCCGGGTTGGAAGAGGAACTCGCCGTCGCTCCAGACCGCGAGCTCATATACGGCTTCCTCTCCCGCCAGGCTACCTGCCGTGGCGTGCACGATCTGGCCGTCACGGAGGAAGATCTCCCCCGCTTGAGCCCCCTTCTTGAGCTCGAAGACACCCGTCTTGCCGGATACCGACACCAACTGGATGATGTCGGGCAGCGGGAGCTCCTTGAGCGAGCCCTGGAATGCCATGTCTATTTGGCGCCCTCGATCTCGATTAGGGGCGGCATGTTAGCACAGCGAATGCTGGTCGGAGCCGCAAGCCGGACCGATGAAGTGATGCTGCTGCAACTATTTCCGAGTCGCTGCGGGGGTTTCGCGACGGGCCACCAGCGAGTCCATGCGCGACCGGTGTGCGCAGCAGATGGCCACTGCCAGGGCGTCCGTGGCGTCGAAGGGCAGGGGCTCCTCGTCCAGTGCGAGCAGCACCCGTACCATCCGCGCGACCTGCTCCTTTTCCGCCCGTCCATAACCCGTGACGGCGGACTTCACCTCTGCCGGCGAGAACTCGCGGACTTCGGCGCCGGAGAGGGCCGCCGCGGCGAGCAGCGCGCCCCGCGCCTCGGCGAGGACGATCAAAGAGCGCGAGTTGATACCGCGAAACGGCGCCTCGACCACCACGACCTCGGGCTGCCAGCGCACCAGCAGCTCCTTGGCTTCGAGCGCCAGCTGAGCCAGCCGGGAGGGCAGGGAATCTCCCCGGCGAGCCGAGATGCGACCCACCGCGAGGGCGCGCAGCTCGCTCCCTCGCGCCTCGAGCACCCCATAGCCGGTGTGCAGGCTGCCGGGGTCGAGCCCGAGGATGCGCATGGATGGCCTCTCCTTCAAGCGCTGGAGATCCTACCAGCCCGCGCCGCCTGCGTTGGGGCTAAGTGAAAGCAGGATCGGGACTTTTCGCCGCGCCTGAATTGACTCTCGGCAGGCGGAGTGTTAGAACAGCCATCATTCCTGACGCTTTCGGAGCTTGACATGTCGCGAATTCTCCTGGTCGAGCCGGAAAGCCGCTACGTCGAGCGAGTGCGCGATGCCCTCGCCAGCGAGGGCTGGGAGATCAAGACGGTCGAGGACCGTGATCACGCCCTCCAGGCAGCCGCGGCGGACAGACCCGATCTCGTTCTGGTCAACATCGAAGTCCCGGGGGCTCGAGCCCTCCTCGAGTCGTTCAGCCGCCAAGGCGGCGCTGGTGGCTCGATCGCCCTGATTCCCGAGCGCCGGACCGGCGAGGTCGCAGAGCTGGGGGCCGGCGCCGACGGCTACCTGATCAAGCCCTTCTCGGACACCGACCTGCGCCTCCTGGTGCGGCGCACGCTGACGACGGCGCCCGCGGTGCCACCGCTCAAGGAGCCGATCGGCCGCAGGCTCAGCTCGGAGGAGATCTTCGGAGACCTTCTGGCCGAGATCGACATCCGTGAAAAGTCTCAGTCGAGCGCAGCCCCCCGCCCTGCCACGCCAGGAGTCGATGCCGAGATCCACCGCAAGCTGGAGGAGACGCTGTCCGGGGTGATGACGATGCCGCCGAGGCCGACCGCGCCCCAGCCTCCTCCTGTGGCGGCCCCAACACCGCCGCCGCCGGCTCCGCCACCGGCCGCTCCACCGCGCCCGAAGTCGACATCGGACGTCGACGCCCTGCTCTCAAAGACCTTGCACGACCTCGATCTGGGCAAAGCCGGGTCCCGCCCAGCCCCGCCTCGGCCCGTGGCGCCTCCGACCGCGCCGACTCCTGCGCCTCCGTCGGCTCCGGCCCCCGCCGCTGCGCCCCCAGCCGCGGCTCCGGCGTCGGTGCCGGAGCCAACTCCCGCCCCGGCGGCCACGGTACGGATGCCCACCATCGGGCCGGCCACCTTCGCGGCGGGCCAGCCCTTCGGCCCCTACATGCTTCTCGAGCGCATCGCGGTGGGTGGGATGGCTGAGGTCTGGAAGGCGCGTCGAAGCGGTGTCGAGGGTTTCGAGAAGACGCTGGCGATCAAGCGCATCCTGCCCCACCTGACCGAGAACTCCGCCTTCGTCACCATGTTCGTCGACGAGGCGAAGCTCGCGGCTCTGCTCTCGCACCCGAACATCATCCACATCTATGACCTCGGGCGGCTCGGCAGCGACTACTACATTGCGATGGAGTACGTCGAGGGCCACAACCTGCGGGAGATCCTGACCACTGCCCGCGACCGCGACGCCAAGGTGCCGGTGGGTCTCGCCCTGCTGATTGGCGCGCGGCTGGCGTCGGCGCTCGAGCACGCCCATCACAAGCGCGGCGCGGACGGGCGCGAGCTCGGTCTGGTGCACCGGGACGTTTCGCCGCAGAACGTCCTGATCTCCAACGACGGCGAGATCAAGCTCTGCGACTTCGGCATCGTGAAGGCCGTGTCCAAGGCCAGCCACACGCAGATGGGGGCGCTCAAGGGCAAGCTCCAGTACATGTCGCCGGAGCAAGCCTGGGGCCGCCCGGTCGACGGCCGCAGCGACCTCTTCTCCCTCGGTGCCCTACTGTTCGAGACCCTGACCGGGCGGCGGCTTTTCCCGGGTGACAACGAGGTCGTGATCCTCGACGCGGTGCGCGACGGTCGGGTGACCTCGGTGCGAGAGCTCGATCCGACCATCCCCGAAGCGGTGGAGGAGGTCGTCGACAAGGCGCTGGCGAAGAACCCGGACGAGCGATACGCCACCGCCGGCGAGATGCAGCAGGCCATCGAGAGCCTGCTCTACGAGCTGAAGCCGACACCGAGCCAGTCCGAGCTGGGCAGCTGGATGCGGCGCCTGTTCGCGGGCGAGCTCCTGGCGACGGCGAGCGCTCCCACCTTCCGTCCGGCAGCCACGGCCACGCTCGACGAGGCACGGCCGACGCCGACACCGCCAGCCCCCGTGACCCCGTTCGAACCAATGCCCAGCTCGCCGCCGTCTTCCCGGCCGTCCCTCGGGGCGGAGCCTGCGCCCACCATGCGACTGCCGCAGGTGGGAGCCACGCCGGTGGGAGCCAAGGCGCCTCCAGTCGTGGAAGCGATGCCGGCGCCCCCCAATGTCACGGCGGACCTGGGCGAACCTGCCCGCAAGGGGGAGAACCGCCTGCCGCTGATCCTCGCCGCGGTCCTGGCCCTGGTCCTGATCGGCCTTGGGCTGTACTGGACCCTGGGCAGGAAAGGTGGTGGCGAAGTCGCTCCGGCCGAGACGACGCCGCCCGCGACCGAAGGCGCTCCGGCTGACGGCACTGCAGAGCCGGCAGAGGTGGCTGCCGACGGGGCAGCCGCCCCGGTCACCGAGCCGGCGGCCACGGGCGGTGCTGGGCAGCCGGATGTCTCACGAATGGTCGACGAGGAGATGGCCAAGCGCGAGGAAGCCTTGCGCAAGAAGCTCGAGGCCGAACAGAAGCGACTGCAGGAGCAGATCGCGGCCTACCAGGCAGCGGGCAACAAGCAGGGCTCGACAGCGCCTCCTGCCGGGACGACCACTCAGCCGGCACCTTCGCCGGTCGCACCGGCGGAGCCGCCCCGCCAGGAGCCCGAGCCAGCTCCAGCGACCGAGCAGAGCCCGGAACCGGCTGCCGCACCGCAAGAAGAGACCCGGCAGCCGGTGGCAGCGCCACCTCCAGCCGAGGAACCTCCGCCGGTTCCCGCCGAGCCCAAGGTCAAGCTCGGGCAGTTGGTCCAGATGGGCCCCGGGGTCGTGCCACCATTGCTTGTCAGCTATTCCAAACCAGAGTATCCTCCCCAGGCTCGACGCCTCCGGATCGCAGGAACGGTCGAGGTCGCGGTTCTGGTGGACGAGAACGGGAGCGTCACCGAGGCACGGGTGGCCAAGGGAGTCCGTCAGGACGTCGGCCTCAACGAAGCGGCGCTCGCCGCTGCCCGTACCGCCAAGTTCCGCCCGGCGACCAAGGACGGTGTTCGAGTCAAGTTCTGGTACACCATGAAGTTCCCGTTCCAGCTGTGATTGACTTCGAGCGGCGCAGCGACGGACAGCGCGGAGGTCGCGTCGGTCGCTCACGGAGGAAGGAATGAGCCTCAACGACCAGCAACGGAAGTTCTACGAGAGCATCCTGTCGACGACCCGCCAGGAGATCGAAGAGCTCGATCGCGCGATCGAAGAAGAGCTGGCCAAGGTCAAGGACCGACTGGCCGAGCTGCAGAACGGCAAGAAGGCGGCCCGTCAGATGTATGACGCAGCCTGCCTGCGCCTCGGCCTCCCCAACGACCTCGAAGGCTCCGAGGAAGGCTCCCCCGGCGTCTGAGCCTTCCGAGGCTCGCCTCGTGATGACGGGGTAGTCGTTCCGGCCCGGGGCCGGCGGTCCCCTTCCCGAGGCGCCCCCCCATGGCCTGGTTCCGCAAGCCCAAACGTCCGAAGCCGGTGGTCGAGAGCCGACCCCGGAGCACTGTCCCAGAGGGGCTCTGGGTCAAGTGCGAGGGCTGCCGCGAGGTGGTCTACTCGAAAGAGCTGGAGCGCAATCTCCGCATCTGCCCCAAGTGCGACTACCACTTCCGCATCGACTCCAGCGAGAGGATCGCGTTGCTGATCGATGACCCCGGCGCGGCGCGGTTCCACCCGAGCGTCTCGCCGGGCGACCCCCTCGGTTTCAAGGACACCAAGCCCTACAGCGACCGACTCCGCGCCTACCAGAAGGGGGTCGGCTCGCGCGATGCCATCGTCAGCCTCGAAGGCACGCTGGAGGGAATCCCCGTGGTCCTCGCGGTCATGGAGTACCGCTTCATGGGAGGCTCCATGGGGTCGGTGGTGGGGGAGATGATCACGCGGGCGGTGGAGACCTGCCTCGAGAAGCGCCGGCCGCTGATCGTGGTCTCGGCCTCGGGCGGCGCACGCATGCAGGAGGGCATCCTCTCCCTGATGCAGATGGCGAAGATCTCCGCCGCTCTCGCGCTGCTCGACAAGGCCCGCTTACCCTTCATCTCGGTGCTGACCGACCCGACCACCGGCGGCGTCACCGCCTCCTTCGCCATGCTCGGTGACCTGAACATCGCCGAGCCGGGCGCCTTGATCGGTTTCGCCGGGCCGCGGGTCATCGAGCAGACCATCCGTCAGAGCCTGCCCGAGGGCTTCCAGACCAGCGAGTTCCTGCTCGACCACGGCTTCCTCGATCTGGTGGTCTCGCGCAAGGACCTCAAGACGACGGTCGCCAAGGCCCTGCGCCACCTGCTCTGAGCCCCGGTGCCCCTACCCTCAACCGCCGAGCGCCTCCTCTCGAGCCTCGAGCTCTTCGGAATCCGCCTCGGGCTCGAAACCACCCGCGCCCTGCTCGGGAGCCTGGGCAGTCCCGAGCGACACCAGCCTGCCGTGTTGGTTGCGGGCACCAACGGCAAGGGCTCGACCGCCGCGATGCTGGCCTCGATCGCGGCCCACGCCGGCTACTCGACCGGCCTCTACACCTCGCCCCACCTCGAAGATGTCGAGGAGCGGATCCGCTTCGATGGCGCGGCGATCGACGGCACCTGGCTGGGCGAGTTGCTCGAAGAGGTCGTGGCCGCCGCCCGCCGGGAGCTCGGCGCATCCCTCACCTACTTCGAGGCTCTGACGGTGGCGGCCTTCCTCTCCTTCAGGCGGCGACCGGTCGACCTGGTGGTGCTCGAGGTCGGCATGGGCGGTCGCCTCGACGCCACCAACGCCGCCGAGCCCCTGATCTCGGTCATTACCTCGATCAGCCTCGACCACACCGCGCATCTGGGTGAGACCCTGAGCGCGATCGCCCGGGAGAAGGCCGGCATCCTACGCCCCGGTCGGCCGGCGGTGTTGGCGCCGGCGGGGGAGGAGGCTCGCTCTGCTCTCGCAGAAGCCGTCAGCGAGGTGGGTAGCCGGCCCCATTGGATCGAAGAGGAATGCCGGCTCGAGAGAGCCACCACCGGAGGCCCGAACACGGTGACGCTCGTCACCCCCTCCCACCGCTATCGGCTCGACCTGGGGCTGGCGGGTCACCACCAGCGGGCCAATGCCGCGGCTGCCGTCCGGGCGGCGGAGCTGCTGGCCGAAGGAGGATGGGAACGCATCGATCGCCGCGCCATCGAGGCCGGCATCGCCAGGTGCCGGTGGCCAGGCCGGCTGGAGACGGTTCCCCTCTCCGGCGGGGCCGAGGTGCTGCTCGACGCCGCCCACAATCCCAGTGGGGCGAAGCGCCTCGCCGAGCACCTGGCGCACACCGGGCGCCCCTTCGATCTGCTCTTCGGCTGCTTCGTGGACAAGGACGCTGCCGCCATGCTGCCGTGTGTGGCGGCCGGGGCCCGGCGGGTGATCCTCACACAGACTCCCGGTACCCGAGGCGCTGACCCCGCTCAGCTGGCTGGCCTGCTTCCCGCCGGCAACGTCACGGTCGAGCCCGACCTCGAGCGGGCCCTGGACCTCGCCCTCGCCGCGGCGCCGGAGAGGTTGGTGATCACCGGCTCGATCTATCTGGTCGGGGAGCTGCGCCGGGCTCTGCGCGCCCGCATCGGGAGGCCGGCACTCGCTACGGACCCGCTCTGGCCGAGCACCCCTGCGAACGAAGGAGGAAGCCCATGACCCGAGCACAAAAGGCGGCGCGGATCCAGGCCGCGCTCGACGAGATCTACCCCCAGCTGCCGATCCCGCTCGAGCACCGGGACCCCTTCACCCTGCTGGTGGCCGTGCTGCTGTCGGCGCAGACGACCGACAAGAAGGTCAACCAGGTCACACCGAACCTCTTCGCCCGGGCAGGCACGGCCGCCGAGATGGCGCGCCTCCCCGAGGAGGAGATCCGTACCCTGATCCGCGAGGTCGGCCTCGCGCCGCAGAAGGCCAAGGCTTTGAAGGGCCTGTCCGAGATCCTCGCTGCTCGCGGGGGAGAGGTGCCCCGCACGCTCGAGGAGCTCGAAGCCCTGCCCGGTGTGGGCCACAAGACCGCCTCGGTGGTGCTGGTCCAGGCTTTCGGGATCCCGGCCTTCCCCGTGGACACCCACATCCACCGGCTCGCCGCCCGCTGGGGCCTGTCGAGCGGCAAGAACGTCACCCAGACCGAGCGCAACCTGAAAGCCCTCTTCCCCGAGGAGTCCTGGGCCCGCCTCCACCTCCAGATCATCTACTTCGGCCGCGAGCATTGCCCGGCCCTCTACCACGACCTGGACGGCTGCCCGATCTGCGCCTGGGCGGCGTCGAAGAAGCAGAAAGACGAGGAGAGGGAGCGCAACCGAACGCTGCGGAGGAAGGGGTAGCCGCCCTCAGGGCGTCGCGGCCAGCCGGCACCAGGTCGCGGCGTCGATGTTGGTGCCGCAGACGATCAGGCCCACGCGCCGGCCGCGCAGAGTCTCTCGCAGGGGGCCGAGGAGGGCCGCCGTGGCGGCGGCACCCGCCGGCTCGACGGCGAGCTTCATCTCCCGTTGGATCAGGCCCATCGCCCACCGCATCGCGTCGTCCTCGATGGTGACCACGTCCTCGAGATAGCGGCGGCAGGCGGCGTAGGTGCCCGGAGTCGTGTGGGGAGCGGCGAGGCTGTCGGCAATGGTGGTGAGCTTCTCCATCCTCTGCGCCTCCCCCGCCGCAAAGCTCGCGCTCATCACCGCCGCGCCGGCCGGCTCGACGCCGAACACCCGGCAGGAGGGCTGAAGCTGGCGTAGGGCCGCGGCGGCCCCTGCGGCGAGCCCGCCGCCGCCGATCGGCACGATCACCGCGTCGAGCCCCGGCGCCTGGCGGCCGAGCTCGAGCCCCAGGGTGGCCGTGCCGAGCAGGGTCTCGCGGCCGTCGAAGGGATGGATGAAGGCGCGGCCCTCTTCTCGCTCGATCCGCCGTACTTCGTCGAAGGCGAAGCCAACGTCGTCGACCAACACCACCTCGGCGCCGAGGGCGCGGCAACCCTCCACCCGCGCCGGGTTGGCGGTCCGGGGCATCACCACCTTGGCGGTAGTACCCAGCCGGCCGGCCGCGAAGGCCACCGCCATGGCGTGGTTGCCGGCGGACACGGCGGTAACCCCCCTCGCCCGCGACGCCTCCGGCAGGGCCAGCAAGTTGAGCAACGCACCCCGGGCCTTGAAGGTGCCGGCCACCTGAAACAGCTCGAGCTTGAGAATGACCTCGGTCGAAGCTCCGACCAAGCCATCGATCTCCCGGCCTCGCCAGTGCCAGACCGGAGTCTCGCGGACGAGGTCGCCGAGCCGCAGCCGAGCAGCCTCGATGTCGGCGAGGGGAAGGCTCGGCTCACTCATCGCCAGCGCTCAGGGGTAGAGGGGAAAGCGGTCGCAAAGGGCGCGTACGTCGCCGTGGATCCGCTCGAGTGTCGCCTCGCCTTGGGCGCTGGCGAGGGCGCTCGCGATCAGGTCGCCCACGGTGTCCATCTCCGCCTCCTTCATCCCCCGGGTGGTCACCGCCGGCGTGCCGATGCGGATTCCCGAGGCCACCAGGGGCGGGTTGGGATCGAAGGGGATGGTGTTCTTGTTGGTGGTGATGCCGGCCAGCTCGAGCGCCTTTTCGGCGACCTTGCCGGTCAGGCCCACGCTGCGTACGTCCAGCAGGAAGACGTGATTGTCCGTGCCACCCGAGACGATGCGCAGCCCCTTGCCCGCCAGCCTCTCCGAGAGGCGCCGGGCGTTGACCTGGATCTGCCGCTGGTAGGCGGCGAAGTCCGGCGATAGAGCCTCTTTGAAGGCCACCGCCTTGCCCGCGATCACGTGCATCAGCGGGCCACCCTGAAGGCCCGGGAACACCGCGCGGTCGATGTCCTTGGCGAACTCCTCCTGGCACAGGATCAGCCCCGCTCGTGGCCCGCGCAGGGTCTTGTGCGTGGTGCTGGTGACGAAGTGGGCGTGGGGCACCGGCGAGGGGTGGAGGCCCGCGGCGACCAGGCCGGCGATGTGGGCGATGTCGGCCAGCAGGTAGGCTCCGACCTCGTCGGCGATGGCGCGGAAGCGGGCGAAGTCGATCACCCGGCTATAGGCCGAGGCACCGCAGACGATGATCCTCGGCCGGTGTTCCCGGGCGATGCGGGCGACCTCGTCGTAGTCGAGGCGCTCGGTCTCCCGGTCGACGCCATAGGCCACGACCTGGAAGTCACGGCCGGAGTAGGAGAGGCGATGGCCGTGGGAGAGGTGGCCGCCGCAGGCTAGATCCAAGCCCATCAAGGTGTCTCCGGGCCGCAGCATGGCGAAGTACACGGCCATGTTGGCCGAGGTGCCGCTGTGGGGCTGGACGTTGGCGTGCTCGGCGCCGAAGAGGGCCTTCGCTCGCTCGATTGCCAGGCGCTCCACCACGTCGACGTGCTCGCAGCCGCCGTAGTAGCGCTTGCCGGGGTAGCCCTCGGCGTACTTGTTGGTCATCACGCAGCCCACCGCCTCGAGCACGGCGCGACTGACGAAGTTCTCCGAGGCGATCAGCTCGAGGCCCCGGTTCTGCCGCGCCGTCTCGTTGTCGATGGCCTGGGCGACCTCGGGGTCGACGGTGGCGAGCGGGCTCAGACGGTCCATGGCGATGGATCTCCTCGGCAGGAGCCTGCCGCCGGCGACGCGGTCGGAGCGCGCGTCAGGTTGGGGTGGAGGACTCGAGAGCCGTGATCTTAGCGAGCCGGCGCTCGTGGCGTCCACCGTCGAAGGAGGTGGACAGGAACGCGGCGGCCACGTCCTCCGCCACGGCCGAACCCAGCAGCCTCTCGCCAAGCGCCAGCACGTTGGCGTTGTTGTGGGCCCGGGCGAGGCGGGCGGAGGTGACGTCGAAGCAAGCAGCGGCGCGGATGCCCGGGACCTTGTTGGCGGCGATCGCCATGCCGGTGCCCGAGCCACAGACCAGGATGCCGGCCTCGAAGCGGCCCTCGGCCACCGCGTGAGCGACCACGGCGGCCAGGTCCGGGTAATCGACCGATTCGAGAGAGTGAGCGCCGAAGTCCTGGATGGTGTGGCCCGCCTCGGCGAGGAAGGAGCGCAGGTGCTCCTTCAGGTGGAATCCGGCGTGATCGGCGCCGAGGGCTACCTTCACGACGCCTCGGGCTCGGCAGCCGGCGCGACGTCGGCCTCGGCCTTCTTGGGTGCGGCCTTCTTCGCGGCGGGCTTCTTGGCCTCCGCGGCCGGAGCCGCGCCTTCTTCCTTGGCCGAGGCCGCCTTCTTGGCGGGGGCGGGCTTGGTGGCGGGGCGCTTGGAGGCGCTCGCCGAGGAGGCCTTCAGTGCCTCGTTCGCTTCACGACGGCGGTCCCGTAGGCGCTTGGCCCGGCGGTGACGCCGGCGGTTCAACTCGCGGTCCTTCTCTCTCATGCTGTCTCCTCGGAACGCATGCGACGGCGCCACCTGCCGGCAGGGCCGCCCAGTATGGGGCAAGACCAAAGGGCAGCTTGCCGTAGCGGGAGGTGGGCTGTCAAGGTCCTTGGCCGAGGGGATGCGGGCTCAAAGCCGCCCCGGCCTCTCACGCCAAGCTCGCAGCGAGCTTCTCGTCCGCGGCCTTGCCCTTCTCGACCAGCTCGGCCTTGTGGGCGCGGAACTTGGCGGCCAGGCCGGGGTCGGCGGTGGCGAGGATCTGGACGGCGAGCAGGGCGGCGTTGGCCGCCCGGTTGATGCCCACGGTGGCCACCGGCACGCCGGTGGGCATCTGGACGATCGAGAGCAGGGAGTCCAGACCGCTGAGCTCCTTGGTCTGGACCGGCACGCCCACCACCGGCAGCGGCGTCATCGCCGCCGCCACTCCGGGCAGGTGGGCGGCGCCGCCGGCCCCGGCGATGATCACCCCGAGACCTCGCTCGGCGGCCGTCTTGGCGTACTCCGCCACGTCGTCCGGGCGGCGGTGGGCCGAGATCACCCGTACTTCGGCCGGCACGCCGAAGCGCCGCAGAGTGCCCCAAGCTTCCTCCATCACCGGCCAGTCGGAGTCACTGCCCATCAAGATCCCCACCCGGGGACTCGTCGAGTCGCTCATCATGCCTCCTGCTACAGAGGAAGGTTGCCGTGACGCTTGGCCGGCATGCTTTGTCGTTTGCCGGAGAGCTGCCGCAAGGCTCGGGCGATCGCGGGCCGGGTCTGGCGCGGCAGGATGACGGCGTCGACGAAGCCCCGCTCGGCGGCCACGTAGGGGTTCGAGAACTTCGCCCGGTAGTCCGCCACGCGCTCGGCCCGCACCTCGGCCGCCCGCTCGCCCGCCGCCGCAATCTCCCGGCTGAACAAGATGTTGACGGCCCCTTCCGGCCCCATCACGGCGATCTCCGCGCTCGGATAGGCGAAGTTGGCGTCCGTACGCAGGTGCTTGGAGGCCATCACGCAGTAGGCCCCGCCATAGGCCTTGCGGGTGATGACCGTGATCTTGGGGACGGTGGCCTCGGCGTAGGCGAAGAGCAGCTTGGCGCCGTGCTTGATGATGCCACCGAACTCCTGCTGGGTACCCGGCAGGAAGCCGGGAACGTCCTCGAAGGTCACCAGGGGGATGTTGAAGGCGTCGCAGAAGCGCACGAAGCGCGCCCCCTTGAGCGAGGCGTCGATGTCGAGCACCCCGGCCAGGTAGGCCGGCTGGTTGGCGACGATGCCCACCGACTGATTGCCGATACGCCCGAAGCCGACCACGATGTTCTTGGCGTAGTCGGCGTGCACCTCCAGGAAGTGCCCGTCGTCCACCACCGCCTCGATCAACCGCTTGATGTCATAGGGCTTGTTGGGGTCGGCCGGCACCAGCTCGTCGAGAGCCGCGTCCTCGCGGTCCGGATCGTCCTCGCTGTTGCCCGGGGGCGGGCTGTCGAGGTTGTTCGAGGGCAGAAAGGCGAGCAGCTCGCGGATGCGCAGCAGGCAAGAGGCGTCGCTGGGCTCGGTGAAGTGTGAGACGCCGCTTTTGCTGGCGTGGGTGGCGGCACCGCCCAGCTGGTCCTTCGTCACCTCTTCGTGGGTGACCGTCTTGATGACCTCGGGTCCGGTGACGAACATGTAGCTCGTGCCCTCGACCATGAGGATGAAGTCGGTGATCGCCGGCGAATAGACCGCGCCGCCGGCGCAGGGACCCATGATGGCGCTGATCTGGGGCACCACCCCGGAAGCCAGGGTGTTGCGCAAGAAGATGTCCGCGTAGCCGCCCAGGGAGGCCACGCCCTCCTGGATCCGGGCGCCCCCGGAGTCGTTGAGGCCGATCAGGGGAGCGCCGTTCTCGAGAGCGAGGTCCATGATCTTGCAGATCTTCTTGGCGTTGGTCTCAGAAAGAGAGCCGCCGAAGACGGTGAAGTCCTGGGCGAAGAGATAGACCAGGCGCCCGTCGATGGTGCCGTAGCCCGAGACCACGCCGTCGCCCGGGATCCTCTGGGCCTCCATGCCGAAGTCCCGGCAGCGGTGGCTCACCAGGGCATCGAGCTCGACGAAGGAACCCGGGTCGAGCAGCAGCTCGACCCTCTCCCGGGCCGTCAGCTTGCCCGCCTCGTGCTGCTTCTGGATCCTCTGCTCACCGCCGCCGAGCCGGGCCGTGGCTAGGCGGGAGGAGAGCTCCTCGACGCGCTCGCGTCGGGGGTCGGAGGTGGCGGCGTCGGGGGCCTGCGGATTGGCGCTCATGGTCGCGCCGGCTTCTCTATCACACCGGAACCCTGTGCGAGAATCCCGGGGTGTCTTTCGCCGGCCTCGATACCGCCGCGGTTGCCCGCTCCCTCTCGGCCCTCCTCGAAGAGCCGGAGGACTGGGTGGATGCCTATTTCGAGCGCATCGAGGAAGCTGCCTGGCACGGCCCGGAGGGCCCCCCGCCGGGCCGCGTGAGGCGGGAGCAGGGCTTGGCCGTGCGCCTGGTCCGGGGGCGGCGAACCTACCTCGCCTCGCGCGACGAGATCGACGGGGCGAGCTTCGCCCGGGCCCTACGCCAAGTCGCCCGCGCCTGGTCGGCCAGCCCGGGCGCTGAGCCGCGGCTCGCCATGCCGGGCTGGGACGAGCCGGCTCCCCTGGCCGAGCTCGGCGGCTTCGCCGAGGCGGTCGAGACGGCCATCGCTCGCCGGCGGGTGGCCTTTCCTCTGCGCCTGGCTGTGCGCAGCCATCGCCGGGAGATCCAGGTCGTGGGGCCCCGCCTGGTGCCGGCGCCCGAGGGCGAGCGTTTCTTCTCGCTCGAGGCCGAGATGCCCTGGGGCCGCTGGGGCACCCTGCTGCCGACCCTCGACACCGCCGCGGCCGAGCGGGTCGCTGGTGCTCTGGTGGCACGGTTCCGCGCCCGCCAGGCCCTGCCGCCCCGCCCCGGGCGCGAGCAGGTGGTGCTCTTCCCGGCGGCGGCAGCCGTACTGCTCCACGAGGCCATTGCCCACGCCCTCGAAGCGGACGTGCTCGGGGCGAGCGGCAACCCCGGCCGGGCCTTGGGCGTCAAGCTCGGGCCGAGCGACCTCTCGGTGCTCGACGACCCCGGCTCGGCCCCCGGGGAGACCCGCAGGACCACGGACGACGAGGGCCTCGCCGTCTGCCGCCGCTGGTTGCTGCGCGCCGGCGCCGTCGAGCAGCCGCTGGCGGACATGGCCTGGGCTCGCGCCTCCGCCGACCTGGTGCCGGGGGCCGGTCGCCGCGGCCGCCGGGACTTGCCCCCCGGCCCCCGCTCCACCCACCTGGAAGTGCTCACCGGCTCGCGGGCCGAGAGCGAGCTGCTGGCCGGCGCCGAGGGGGGCCTGGCGGTGCCCGAGGCGGACTGGGGACGCCTCGACCCGGGCACCGGCCGCTTCGAGCTCTCGGTGCCTTATGCCCGGCGCATCCGCGGCGGCGAGCCTTCGGAGGCGGTGGGTCGGTTCCGGCTCTCGAGCACGGTCGCGGACCTGCTCGGCGCCATCTACGGGGTGGGCAACCGTTCCGAGCCGGCCGGAGCCGGCTGGTGCGCCAAGGGCGGCCAGCGCCTGGCGGTGTGGGCGACCACCCCGGCCCTCGCCCTGGGTGCCGTCGAGATCCGCCCATGAGCGGCCCCCCCTCGCCTTCCCCCCTCCTCGCGGCCCTGGCCCGAGGCGGCCTGCGAGCGGCCGAGGTCTACCTCAAGACCGGCCGCAGCCGCCACGTCGCCCTTGCCGACGCCTCCGAGCTGGTGACCGCCACGGAGGAGGCCGGATGGGCCGTGCGCGCGGGTGACCGCGGCGGCTCCTTCTTCGCCTGCGGCACCGGCTCGCCCCCTGAGGCTGAGACCGAGTGGCCGCCTCTGGCCGGCGCCTCGCTCGACTTGCCCGCGGCCGAGAGTGGGGAACCCTGGCAAGAGCCGCGGGAGCTGGACGCACCCCTGCTCGCGGAGCGGGAGAGCCTGGCCCTGCTGGCGGCGATCGACCGTGAGCTCGCCGCCGAGCTGCCCGGAGCCCGGCTGGTGGCCGCGGACCTCGACGAGGGAGCGAGCGAGAGCCGGCTGGTCAACAGCCGGGGCATCGACGTCGCCTGGCGCCTTCGCCTCGCCGCCCTGCGTCTCGAGGCCCGGGGGCCCGGGGGCCGCACGCGGGTGCTCGGCGTGGCCGAGACGGAGGCCCGCCGCCTCTCCGCCCGGGGCCTCGCCCGCCAGTTGGCGGATTCCCTCTCCGTGGCCGAGTCCGGTCGCCCCCCGGCCGAGCGCCGAGGCGCCATGCTCCTGGCACCGCCGGTGGGGGCTCGCCTGCTCGAGGGTCTGCTCCCCCGCCTGGTGGGCGAACCGGCGGGCGGGGGGCTTCTGCCCTGGGCCGACCGCCAAGGGCGGCTCGGCAGTGAGGTCTGGACGGTCGTCGATGACGGCCGCTTGCCGGGCGGAGTCCTCGCCGCCGCCTGGGACGGGGTGGGAGCCCCCACCCGCCGCCGGGAGCTGGTCGCCGAGGGACAGCTCCCCCGGGCGGGGGCGGCCCGGCCCGGTCCCTCCCCTGCAGGCCACCGCCGCGCCAGCTGGCGAGACCCGCCCCGGCCCGGGGCGAGCCACCTCTTTCTTGGGCGCGAGAGCCGACTCTCCCCGGCCTGCCTCATCGCCCGCGTGGAGCGCGGCTTCTACTGGATCGAGGCTGCGGGCGCGGCGCGCTTCGACTTCGAGGGCGACCGCTTCAGCCTGCCGGTGCTCGGCTTCGCCCTCGAGGGCGGGAGAGCGCGCTCTCCCCTCTCAGGGGTGGCGATCAGCGGTACGATCGCGGCCCTCTTCGCCGGCCTCGTGGCGGTTGCCCGGGACCTGCGCTTCTTTCCCGCAGACGGCATGATCGGCTCGCCGACCCTGCTCATCGAGGGCCTCGAGATCGTCGAGGCCACGTAAAGGAGTCATCCCATGGAGCTCGGCATCGTCGGCTTCCCCAAGTCGGGGAAGACCACGCTGTTCAACACCCTGACGTCGTCCCATCAGGAGACGGACAAGTTCGCCGCCTCGCGCAAGACCAACGTCGGCGTGGCTCCGGTGCCTGACCGTCGCCTCGAGCAGCTGCGGGATCTCTTCTCGCCCAAGCGCTACGTGCCGGCGACCGTCACCTACGTCGACGTGCCCGGGGTGAAGAAGGGCGAAGGCCGCGAGGGGCTCGACCTCGCCGAGCTCAAGAACGTCGACGCCCTGGTTCACGTGGTGCGGGGCTTCGAGGACGCCGAGATCCTCCACCCGGAGGGCTCGGTGGACCCGGCCCGCGACGTGGGCACCTTCGACCTCGAGCTGATCTTCGCCGACCACAGTTTGGTCGAGCGGCGCATCGAGAAGCTGGAGAAGTCGGTGAAGCGGGGCCTGACTCCCGACGAGAAGAAGGAGCAGGCCCTGCTGGTGGAAGTCATCCTGCCGGCCCTCGAGTCCGAGAAGCCGCTGCGCGCCGTCGAGCTCGACGCCGAGGACGAACGCCGCCTGCGCGGCTTCCAGTTGCTCTCGGCCAAGCCCATGCTGGTGGTGGTCAACGTCGACGAGGCATCCCTTTCCCGGGCCGACGAGATCGCCGCTTCCCTCCCCACCAGCGCGGGCACGGTGGCGATGGTGATCTCGGCACCCATCGAGGAGGAGATCTCCCGCCTGCCCCGCGAGGAGCAGGTGGACTTCCTGGCCGAGCTGGGCCTGACCGAGCCGAGCCTCGACCGCCTGGTGCAGGCGAGCTACAGCCTCCTGGGCCTGATCTCCTTCTTCACCGTCGGGGAGGATGAGGTGCGGGCCTGGACCATCCGCCGCAGCACCCCCGCCAGGCAGGCCGCCGGAGTCATCCACTCGGACCTCGAGAAAGGCTTCATCCGCGCCGAGGTGGTCGGCTGGGAGGACCTGCTACGCCTCAAGACCCTCGCCGCCTGCCGCGACAAGGCCCTGCTGCGCCTGGAAGGCAAGGAGTACGTGGTGCAGGACGGGGACGTCCTGCACGTGCGGTTCAACGTGTAGCCGGAGTCCCGCTACCCGTTCGGCGGCAGGGGTGGCGGAGTGTAGATGCGGTTCTGGGGCCAGGCGGTGCTGGCGGTGCCAGGGCGGTAGCCGGGCTGCTGGGGCTGCTTGGCGCCAGGGGTGCCGGGCTGAGTGACCGTGGGCTGGCCGGTAGCGGAAGGTGCCACGACCCGCGGCTGCCCCGGGGCCGTAGGGCGGGTGGGCTGCGCCCGGGGTGCCGAAGCGCCGGTGCCCGGCTGCTGCCAGGTGCGGCTGCCCCCGGTGGAGCGCACCCCGCCGCTGCGGTTGCCCGACGGCGCGCTGCCTGCCGAGGGGCGCACCTGTCCGGTCGGTCGGTCTGCGTCCAGGCTCTGCTCATCGAGGACCCGGGCCGTCGGCGGGGCGGGCTCGGTTGCCTTGCTGATCCGCGGCGCGGGCGTTGGGGGCGGCGTGACCACCGGCGCCGTCTCGTTGGCGCTCTCGGGCTGCTCAACCTCGGCGGTTGCGTTCGAAGGAAGCGGCGGCACGAGCAGAATGGCGATGCGGGCGGGGTCCTCGTAGGAGCTACCGGCCTGGGTCAGGGCCGCCCGGTCACTGTTGGCGAGCAGCAGGGCGCGGGTCGAGAGCTTGCTCTCGATGACCTGCGGGTTCACTTTGTCCGAGGCCAGCTCCGGCTTCAGGGCGAAGGCCCGCGCATAGGCAGCCAGGGCTCCCTCGTCGTCGCCGCGAGACTCGTGAATGGCGCCGATCTGGTAGTGAGCCCAGGCGTGGCGGGGGTCGATCTCGACCACTCCCTCGAGCTCGCGCAAGGCGGCGCGGCTCTTGCCCTGCTGCTGGAGGAGCAGGGCGAGGTTGTAGCGTGGCACGGTCTTCAGCGGATCGGCGGCGATGGCGGCACGGTAGGCGTCCTCGGCGAGCCTGAGCTGGCCGCTCATGCGCAGCAGATTGCCAAGATCGTTCTGGGCGGCGGAGTCGTTCGGGTGGCTGGCGACCAAGGCGCGTTGCTTCTCGATGGCGGTCTCGACGCTCTGGGGAGGCGTCGCCGCCGCGAGCAGGGCGATCGCCGCCAGGCAGGTGAGGGCGAACTGGCTGATTCGATGCACGTCTTTCTCCGTTCTTTCCCGCTCAGGCGCGAACCGGCCGGGCCTTGAGCTTGGTCTGGCCGTCCTCCTGGACGAGCCGGAAGCAGACCTCCTGGCAGCCGGTCTTTTCCCGGATCGACTCCAGTTGACGGTCCAGATAGCGGCGGAAGCTCTCGATGTCATAGTTGAGATCGCCGGATTTCCGGTAGAGACCCTGGTAGAGCGCCTCCACGGCATCCTGCGCGGGCCGCGGGCCGAGCACGATGCCCTCCTCGGCGTCGAAGCGTGGCCGCTTGGGCGCCAGGTCGAAGACCGGGTGCGCACGCCCTTCCTCCTTCTCCTTGAGCCGGCGGTTGTTCAGCTCGGTCAAGGAGTTGAAGCGCGCCTCGAGCTGGCTCAAGCGGAAGCGATCGAGGGCCGAGAGCAGTGGCTGCTCGCGGACGTGCCGCAGCCGGCGCTGGAGACGGTCGCGCAGTTCCAGGGGGGGGGTCGGCTGGGCACCGTTGAAGAAGCGCTCGTACTCGATGCGCAGCTCCTCGATGGAACTCGCCAACCGGTCGACGTCGTTGCTTGGTCTGTTCAAGGGCCTCGGCTCTTTTCCGCATAGGATTATACGGTCCGCCTTTCCGGAGCATCCAGGCTGCCTGCCATGTCCGCCCCTGCCTTGTCCAAGCCAGCCGTGCCGCGACTCCTCGTCGTTGAAGACCGCACCTCCCTCGGCCGCATGCTCGAGCGAGCCCTGACCCGGGAGGGCTACGAGGTCACCCTCGCCGGCACCGCGGAGGAGGCCCTGGTCCACCTCGGTCGCGAGACGTTCTCTCTGGTCCTGACCGACCTGCGCCTGCCGGGGGCGAGCGGCCTCGACGTGGTGGCCGGGTGCCGCCGCGCCCAGCCGCCGGTGCCGGTGGTGATGATGACCGCCTACGGCACGGTCGAGACTGCCGTCCAGGCGATGAAGCTCGGCGCCGTCGACTTCCTCGAGAAGCCGGTCGATCTCGACGACCTCTTCCGCCTGGTCGGCCCGATCGTGGGCCGCGGGGAGGCCGCGAGCACCTTCCAGGCGCCGGGGGCACCGGCCCTGATCGGCTCCCACCCGCGCTTCCGTGCCGCGCTCCATCTGCTGACCCGGGTAGCTCCCACCGAGTCGACGGTGCTGCTGACCGGCGAGAGCGGCACGGGCAAGGAACTCTTCGCACGCACCCTGCACGCCCTCTCACCGCGAGCGAGCGGTCCGTTCGTGGCAGTCAACTGCGCCGCCATCCCCGAGTCACTGGTCGAGAACGAGCTCTTCGGCCACGAGCGGGGGGCCTTCACGGGCGCCGTGGATCGGCAACCAGGCCGCTTCGAGCTGGCCCAGGGAGGCACCCTCCTGCTCGACGAGATCGGTGAGCTGCCGCTCGGAGTGCAGGCCAAGGTGCTGCGGGTCCTCGAGGAGAAGACCTTCGAGCGCGTGGGGGGGCGCACCACCCTACGCGCCGACATCAGGCTGGTGGCCGCCACCAACCGGGACCTCGCCGCCGAGGCGGGAGCGGGCTCCTTCCGGCAGGATCTGTACTTTCGCTTGGAGATCTTCCCGATCCACCTGCCGGCCCTGCGCGAGCGGCCAGCCGACGTCCCGCCCCTCGCCGAGCATCTTCTAGCCCGTGCGGCGGCGCGGTTGGGCCGCCGCACGCCGTCCCTCGCCGCGGATGCCGCGGCGCTGCTCGCGGCTCAGAGCTGGCCGGGCAACGTCCGCCAGCTGGCGAACGTCCTGGAAAGGGCACTGATCTTGACCGATGGGAGCAGCCTGGAGGCCGAGGCGCTCGCCCCCCTGGTCGCTCCGCTCGAGGCAGGCAACGAACGCGAGCGCTTGCGGCAAGCCCTCACCGACTCGGCAGGCGACAAGCACCGGGCGGCCGACATACTGGGCTGGAGCTACCGGACCCTGTTGCGCAAGGTCAAGGAGCACGACCTCGAAGGCGTGCCCCGTTATCGCAGCGGCTGAGAGCCGCTCCAGAGGTCAGCTCTCGGCCTCCTCCTCCGGCTCGGGCTCGGGAACGGCGGCGCGGAAGCGCTCTCCGCCCCGCGCCTCGAAGGCCACCGAGTCGTAGGCGTAGAGGTTGGCGAAAAGAGCCCGGAACTGGGTGCTCTTGCCCGGGCCGAGGGAGTCGTTCGGGATCAACGCCTGGGTGGTGGCGAGCACCCTACCCTCGGCGTCGAGCAGACGCACCGTCAGCTTGACGTCCGAGATCACGTCCGAGGACTTGTTGCGCACCTCGCCCATCAGCTGCAGGTCGAGCTCGCCGGTGCCTTCGATCTCCTGCCAGGTCACAACCTCGAGATCCTCGGTGACCGTGCCGGCGGGCGCGGCCTCGGCGGCCTCGGCTGCGCCGTCGGCCGGTGCGGCGGGCGGCTCAGCCTTCTTCACGTCCGCGTCCGTGAGCACCATCACCGCCTTCTTCGGAGGTGGCGCCGGTGCTGGCGGTGGCGGGCTCTTGGCCCGCTCGGTCTCGCTCCGGCTCGCCTCGAGGTCGACCTCGGAGAGCCGCATCGAAGCGAGCGTGCCGTTGGTTTGCGTGAAGACGACCTGCCGGCCCCGCACCTCCCAGGCTCCGGCGGTCTCGATGCGCTCGCCCCGTTTGGTGACCAGCCAGTCGCCCGAAGCCGGGGCCGTACCGGCCAGCGCCAGCAGCAGCCCCGCTCCCACCAGCCCGTTTCGCGAGCGCACGCTCAGAACTCCTTCCAACTGTTGACGACGAAGCCGACCGGGATCGGGATCGGGCCGACGACGCCGGTGTCGGAGCGGATGAAGCTCACATCCCAGCTCAGGTTGCCGAAGCGGGCCCGCGGTGGGTAGAGCCTCTTCAACCGGTCTCGCACCACCTTCTCCCACGCGACCCGGGTGGGGGAGATGGTGTCGTCGCCCGGGTTCTTGGTCGCACGCTGCTCGACGTAAGGTGCCGTCACCAGCGCTTCACCGACCTGGAGCGCCCTCTCGGTGGGTCCGGTGGGGTTGTCGAGGGGCGGCAGCAAGCCGTCTCCGTTGTTGCTGGCGACGATGAACACGCGGCTGTCGCCGGTGCGGGAGCAGGCCACCTCGCCGTTGGGGCCCGGGACGGTCTCGACCAGCGGCTGGAAGGTCGGGAAGATGGTCAGGCCGGAGAGGGAAAATGCCTGAGCGATCACCCGCTCGTCAGGATCGAGGGTGATCACCCAGCCGCGGCTCTTGGTCGGCAGCGGGTTGAGCACGAAGTCCGAGCTGCCGGCCGCCGCGCTTTCCGAATCGATCACGGTGTAGTTGGCTTCGGTTCGCGGCGTCATGCCCGCCACGAAGTCGTCGTCGACGATGAAGTAGAAGCGACCCTCCACGGTGTCGAAGTTCCACAGGTCGTTGCGGTCGCCGGTACCGAAGGCGAGGCCGAAGCTCGAGAGCTGGGTGACGTTGACCACCGTGGGAGCGAAGAAGATCGGCCGGCGCGTGCTCGCGCCGGTCAGGGTGTCGAACACGATGAACGGAGACCACGCCGTGTCGAGCACCCGCACCACGTCGTGCATGGTGTCGTTGACGTCTCGAGCTTGCGCGGCGGCCAGCTGTCCGGAGGTGGACAGGTCGACTTTGTAGAGACGGCCGGCAGTAGTGCCGAAGTAGAGCGTATCGATGAGCGTGTCGCGGTTCTGATCGATCGCGGCGATGTTGCTCGGCACCGCGCCCAGCACCGATCGCTTGTAGATCGGCAGGCCAGTTTCGATGTCCACGATATAGAGCCAGTTGCCGCGCTGGGGGTTCGCGGTGCTGGTCGGATCGAGGCCACCGCCGAAGATCGCCACCGACCGCTTCTCGAGGTCGCCATCGAGGTTGAGCACCGGGATCTGCCCGATCACCGGAACCGACCAGGTATAGCCGAGATCCGGCTGCCCGTTGTCGTCCTCGTCGAGGGCCGTGCCCCACTCGGCCGGCGAGCCGTTGACGCTATCGGTGAACTCCCACAGCGTTGCGCCGTAGGGCACGGGCCCGCAGTCTGCTTCGGCGTACTCGGTGAGGCAGGTGGGCACCACGTTCCGGTTGATCGGCTCGTTGTCGTCATTGAGCTTGTCCGGTTGAGTGACGTCGAGCGCGATGTAGCCGCTGGTGAAGGGCTTGTTGTTCTGAAGCGTTACCGTGGCGATGGCGCCGGTGTTCTTGAGGCCGCCTTCGCGCATGCCGGCGATCAACACCGTGCGCCACTCCCGTTCGTCTTCGTCGGGTGGCGAAGTGTTATCCCACTTGGGGTCGATGTAGGCATCGATCACCCGCGGCGAGCCGTCCACGGCGAAGATCTGCGTCGTTCCGGTGGCTAGCGCGGTCACCACCGGCATCGCCACGCGCGGCATCACGGCCATCAACTCGCGGCCGGTGCCGTTGTCGAACTTCTCGGTCGAGGAGTCGAAGATGCCGGCGTCGAAGAAATGGATCATGCCGTCGTTGGCACCGACCACGACGATCTTCCGGCGCAAGTTGTGCTTCAAGGCGAAGCAGCGGTAGCCCTTGCTGGTGGTGCAATCGAGAGTCCCGGAGACAGGGTTACCTTCGGGCAGGTTGCCCGAAAAGGCGGTGAAGTCGCTCGGCTTGTCGAGAACTCGCGGGTTGGAGTGGAAGATGTCGCCGAGCACGTACGTGATCGGGATGGTGTTGCCGTCGGCGTCCTCGATCTCGGCGGTCTTCTCGACCAGTGTCTGCTCGATGATCTCAGTAGCCTTGAGCTCGGGCACGCTGCCGTTGGTCGTGAGATCGGCGAGGTCGTAGGACAGGCCGAGCGCGTCCCACAGGTCCTGGCGCAACGCGGCGTTGGTCGGATGCTCGAAGAACTGTCGCTCTTGCGGAGTCCCGTTGGTGGCCGGGTTCTTGGCACGTGAGTAGTACAGGCGCCTCTGGTCGACGGCGGGGCCCAGCCGGTAGTTGTCGGCGACGATTTCGTCGGGTGTCGGCGCCTGTTCGATCAGCTGCTCACCGGCATCCCAGATGTGGCAGCTGGCCTGCTCGTCGGCGGGAAGCAGAGCGCAGTCCTTGGTGACGTCGGGACGATTGCCGTCGAGGGGCAGGGGCTTCAAGAAGGCGTTCAGGTGGCCGTCCCACACCGACTCACCGTTGAGCGGCGTGAAGTTCGAGAGGAAGATCTTGTCTTCGACCTCGGCCTGCACCGATGGCACGGCGGCGGAGGCGAAGGCCCGTGACTCCTCCTTGATGGCGCCGAAGATGTCGGTCAGCACCTGCACCAGCTCGTCCTTGTTTTGGGGGTAGATCGGCTCGTTGGTGCCGCCGTTCGACGCCATGCACTGGAGCCGGTTTCCCGACACGTTCTGGACACCGAATGCCACCACGTAGGTGAACACGTTCTCCTGAGCGCGCAGGGCCGCGGTGAACGAACAAGGGTCACGGCCGGGGCAGGTGTCGTCACCGTCGGTCACGACAATCAAGTACTTGCGCCGGCACGTCCAGCTGGGATCGTTCTCCTCGGCGATGTCCTTCCAGCCGGTCAGACCGCTGCAGGAGCCCTGCTCACAGCCGGCATACCAGGTGCGGAAGGCGGCGATGGCGAAGCCCAGCGGCGTCGAGCCGTTGGCGATGAAGGGACGCCGCCCTTCGTTCCTGAGCCGCAGGAAGTTCTCCAGCAGGTTGGGTGTGTTGCGCAGGTAGGGGGAGACCCGGAAGTCCGGGTCGCCACCGGACGCGGTGCTGGGAGCGAGCCGCTGGAGGATCTTCTGCTTGTTGTCCTGGGTCCAGGACAGGGGGATCACGTCCCCTTCGTCGAGGTAGGGGGTGAAGGCCGGCGGACCCGTCACAGTGGGGAAGCGCAAGCTGTAGCCGCTGAAGCGATCGGTGGCGGTGTCGGTGTTGGGGTCCCAGCCGGCGCAGGTGCCACCGGCGATCGAATCGCTGGCGTAGGGCGCGCCCCCCGTGGTCTGCGGCCAGTAGCCGTTCTGGGGTGGCGTGCGGTTGACGCCGTTGTCCCAGGAGATGAACTCGGAGACCCGGTCGAACTCGACCACCTTCTCCGCCACCAGGGTGCGGTTCGCGGCGGAGTCACAGGAGGTGGTGTTAGCGGTCTGGTTGCAGGTCCAGATCCGGATCCTCACGCCGATCTCCTCGTCGCCCAGGGTGCCGGACTCGCGCTGGTAGCTCACCCGGTAGACCACGTTGGCGTGGCGGACGAAGAAGATCTGGGTCGACAGGAAGTCGACCCCCCCCTTCGGCAGGCGGGCAACCCGCGCCCGCTCCCAGGCATCGTTGAGGTCCGCGGGGTTGCTGCCGTTGGGATAGCAGCCGATGTTGTTGTCGCCGTTGCCGCTGTCGCAGGTCCACTGACGGCCGAAGACGTCAACCTCGCCGGTGGCCGGGAAGGCTCCCCAGTTCGGCACGACCGGTCCCGGCTCGCCTGCGGCATAGCGCCAATGCTTGGTGGCGACGTAGAGACCGTCCTGGTTGTAGGTGGCGAAGCCGAAGTTCACGTCGTCGACTTGCTGGAGCACCTCGTAGAGGGCTTCCTTGGCCTGGAAGAACTTCGAGGAAGGGTCGTCGGCGTTGTTGTCGACGAAGCAATCCCGGGTCGAGCAGATCGGCTGCACGCAGACGTGGCCGGTGGCGATGCAGGTGCCGCTCGAGTTGCGTTCCGTGCAGCCAATGTCCGGGCAGAGGGTGTCGCAGAGGTCGCCGAAGTTGCAGGCGCGGGTGCAGCCGGCATCGCCTGGTTCCAGGTCGCTGGCCGCTTGGGTGGCCGTACAGGGCGGCGACCAGTTCATCGAGCCCGAGGTGTCGAGCAGGAAGAACACGTAAGGGTTCCCCGAGGAGGTGCGCAGCAGCTGGCGATCGTCCGCCGCAGCGGGCGCGATCGCCAGCGCGGCGAGTGCCAGGGCCCCGACGCCGCGGACGAGGATCCGGGAGAGGTCGGTTCGGTTGGTGGTCGTCATGGTCTGTCTCCCACTCCTCTAGAACTTCACTTTCGCCAGCTCGTTGGCGTCGGTCGGCAAGGACTCCCACAAGGGAACGATCGGGGTGGCCTCGAACATCGTGGCCACGGTCTTCTGGGAGCGCACGTTGGCGTCGGCCGGTGGGGCTTCGTCGGTGCCCTGCCAGGTGCGCTCCTGGGACGTCGCGGAGACCGCGAAGTTCACCCGGGAGTAGCTGGCCTCACCCGAGAAGCGGCCGCCCTCGGGGCACCAGTTGCAGTTCTCCACCTGGACCGGGAAAAAGGGCGAGACGTCCACCACGTAGGCGCGGTTGACCGAGGTGGGGTCGCCGGTTACCTGACGATCCTGGCTGAGCATGAACTGCTGGCTGGCCAACTGGCCGCCTTGGACCAGCGAGCGAGCGATGGCCACACCGATCCCAGCCTCGGCGGAGTAGAAGGCACGGGTGGCCTGCCGTTCGTTGAGGCCGATTTCCATCTCGGTGCTGGTCACGGACGCCAGGGTGAGGCCGACGACGGTCAGCACCATCAGGCCCAGCAGGGCGATCAAGTAGGCGCTTCCCTGCTCTTTGCGGTTGCGGTTTGGCGCGCTCATCAGAACACGTTCCTCAGCTCGACGTGGGTGGAGACGATCCGTCGCCGGTGGCGGCGGTTCTTGTCGTTGTTCAGTTCAGAGCCCGCGTAGTCGTGGTCCTCGACCAGCAGCAGCTGTGGCGCCTCGTAGGTGTTGTCGGTGCGGTCGGTGCGGGAGAGTGTGGTCACCCGCAGCCAGGCCAGACGACCGCTGGCCCAGACGGGCAAGGTGTCGTCGTCGTTCGGGTGATCGTAGAGGAGCTCGTCCATGTCAGCAGGGCTGGGATCGCCCGGGGTCGGGTCGGGTGGGTTGACGTCCGTCACCCGGCCGTCGGTGTTCTGGTCGAAGCCGAACACCGCTTGGAGGTCGAAGACGTTCTCCGCCAGCTCGGTGGACCAGTTGGCGACCTGGCTGGCATAGGGAACCTCGGTGTTGGGATAGGTGCGAGCCCGCACCAGGGTGGGCATCAGCTCGGCGTCCACCCGCAGCTCCCGGACGTAGTAGCGGTACTCCTCCAGGATCCCCAAGTAGGCCGGCATGCCGAAGCCGGCCGGGTAGGCGCCGCCGGGCATGAGGTGCCGGTAGTTGTCGTCCGTGTAGGTGCCGCCCGTGACGCGGAAGCCGACCACCACCTCGGCGGGATTGGTGGCGTTGGAGTTGGCCGGGTCGAGCTCGACGACGGCGAAGTTGTCGGGGTTGGTGGCGGAGACCAGGACCAGCGCCTCGGGTCGGCCCAGGGTGATGGACTGGATCAGGGGCGAGAGGTCCTGAGGGACGGCTCCGGCGGAGCCGACTGCCGCTCCCGCGGGCAGCGTCGCCACGGCCAGGTTGCGCACCCGGATCGTGCCGTCGGTGGGTGCCGCGGCGGAAGGGTTGAAGACCACCGTATTGGGGACGTCTGCCTGGATCTGCAGCAGCGAACTGTTGAAGACCCCCCGCAAGGTGACCACGTCGGTGCCTTCGAGCACGCCCGGCGTACTGTCGTCGCCGGGGCTGATGTACTCCTCCTCGGCGGCGTTGTTGCGCACGGCGACGGCGCGGCCGGCGGGGATCACGCCCACGCCGAGGCTGCCGCGCCCGGCCATGCGACCCATGCGCACCAGCTCGTGCTGGCCGGCGCGCAGGGACTGTTGGGTGTCGGCGAGGTCGTTCTGGACCTTGGCCATCCGCGAGTTCATCTCGAAAACCCCGAGCACGCCGAGGATCAGCACCAGCGACGCGGTCATGGAGACCACCAGCTCGCTCAGGCTGTAGCCGCGCTCTGCGCGGCGGGCGAGAGGCAGGGGAGGGATCGACCGAGTGATGTTCATCGTGGTCTCCGCGTGTCAGAAGGGTTTGAAGGTCACCAGCTGCATGCGTTGGCCACCCAGCATGCCGCCGGGCGAGCTGCGCAGCTCGACGCGGATCTCTTTGAGGTGTACCAGTCCAGGGTCCGAATCGCCCTGGAGTGGGGTGTCGCAGCGACCGTTGTCGTCGAGGTCGCCGATGCCGCAGTAGCGCACGGTGAGGACTCGCCGGAACTTCGGATGCGTGCCGGCCGGGGGGACGGTCGAGACGAAGCCGTTCGCGGACTCCGACCAGTACTGCGTCACCGAGGCCTCGGTGGCGCCTGCCGGTACCGTCAGCGAGGTCGAATCGAAGGGTGCATAGAGCAGTTCCTCGACGGCGGTCTTGCCAAGGTTGGCCAGGCGGGTCGAGTCCGCACCCTTGAAGTTGTTGACGGCCGAGCGGGCGTAGAGGCCGGAGATGCTGAGCGTGATGAAGAGAAAGAGAGCGGCCGCGATCAGCACCTCGAGGATCGAGAAGCCAGCGTCACGGGGACGGTCTCGCATGGTCGAGCCTCCCGAGGCGGTAGAGTGAAGCGGTTGTCGGGGGTGCGTCATGGCTCCCACTCCCAGGCCTGCTCCCCGGTGGTCGGGTGGGGACCTTGGTTGAAGTAGAAAGAGCCGTCTTCTGGGTTGACCGGAAGCGCAGGGTTGTACTTGCGGATCTGTGCCCGGCCGGTGAGGACCGGGGCCAGGAAAACCTCCAGGAAGTTCGCCCCGCGTCCGTCGGCGAAGCGGATTGCGCCGATGGCACGGGCGGAGCCGTCCGGGTTGAAGACCACGCCGTTGACGTCGTTGTCGGGCAGGTCGGTCAGGCCCACCACGGCCTCGACCTCTTCGGGGTTCGCGTCGGTGGCACCCCAGAACTCGACGTTGCCCTCGAGGTAGAACTGCTTGATCAGGTAGTCCACCGTGCCGGACGGCGCTGTGGGGTCGGGGTCGTACATCAAGTTCGACACCGGCGCTCCGGTATCGTCGACGATGTCTGTCCACGCTCGGATCAGGCGGGCATCGAAGTCGATCTCCACCACCGTGGGCACGCTCCTCTTGATCGCCTCGAGTCGGGCCAGGCGGACGATCGCCGCCGTATCCTGCGCCGCTGACAGCAGCTTCGCCCGCTTCAGGGCACCGGAGAGGTTGGAGATGCTGAGAGTGGCGAAGAGCGAGATCAAGGCGACGACGACCAGGATTTCCATCAGCGAGTAGCCGGACTCCGGCGACGACCTGGGGGTTCTAGTCATGGTAGGTCCCCTTAGAGCAAGGCGGATACCAGCCGCGAGCCGCTCCCGGCCCACGGCCTCAAGTCAAAGCAAGGAAAGCGCTTCGGTCACCGCCGGCGGTGCGCCCGCGGAGCGAAGCCGGGGCGTTCGATCATGGTGGCGGGGCCAGGGCGTTCCGTTTCTACTCAGAAACGCCAATCGGGAAGGCGGCCGTCGCCACCGTCCCACCCCCGGGGCGGTCCTCCAGGGCGAGAGTGCCGCCGTGGAGCTGAATCACGCGCCAGGCCAGGGCCAGGCCGAGGCCGACGCCGTCGGGTCGCCCGCTGACGAAGGGCTGGAACAATCGCTCGCGGATCGCCGCCGGCACGCCGGGGCCACGGTCCGCCACGGTCAGCTCGACCCCGGCTTCCGTGGTTCGCACCCCGAGATCCGCACGACCGCTGCCGCCGGCCCTGCGATCGGCCTCGACGGCGTTGGCGACCAGGTTCTTGAGCGCCCTCTCGAGCAACTGAGAGTCCCCCTCGAGCTCGACCTCGACCCCCGGTGCCGCCACGGTGATCGTCGCGTCGCCGAGTGCGGGATCGGCAGCGATCCGCCGCGCCAGGGCGCCCAGGTCCACGCGCTCGGCGCGAGCGGTGCCCGGCCGGGCGAAGGCCAGGAAGTCGGAGACCACCCGGGAAAGATGGGCCACCTCGTGGCGGATCTCGGTGAGATAGTCCTCCACGGACTCGCGCTCCCGACTTCTCTCGATCAGCGAGAGGTAGCCGGAGAGGGTGGCGATGCTGTTGCGCAGCTCGTGCGCGACCCCCGCCGCCATCTCGCCGAGCTGCGCCAGGCCCTGAGCCAGGCGCTGCGAGACCTCCCGACGGCGCGACGCAGCAAGATCCGAGGGGTCGCCCTGCGCGCTCTCCCGGGCCAGGGCGGCGAGAGCCTTCTCGAACGTCTCGACCAGCAGGGCCACCTCGTCCCGGTCTTGCCGGGGAACTCCCTCGACGGTCTGGACGCGATCCAGGAGGCGCTCGAACGGGGAGAAGGCGTGGCGCAGGAAGAGCAGCAACAGGACGAGCAGGCCGAAATCGACCGCCAGCACCAGGGGGGCGAGCCGAGCCAGGCGCCGCTGCTCGGCGGCCAGGGAGGCTGCCGGCAGATCGAGACGCACCAGCAAAGTCTCCCCATGCCGCCGTAGGGGCGCGTAGGCCACCAGACGGTCCCCCACGGTGGCGTTCGGACCCACCGCGGTCGCTCGGGTGGGTAGCTCGCCGGAGAGCGGGGTCAGGGGCCCCCCGGCGAGGTCCCCCAGCAGGCTCGCAGTCGAGCCGTCGGGTCGGAGCAGGGCCGCACCGAGAGCACCGGCAGCGGGGCCGTCGAGCCCGATCTCCAAGCCCGAGCCCGGCAGCGAGAGCTGGACCGCGAGCTGGGAGGCGAGGCGAGAGGCCCGTTGCCGTTCCTCGTCGGCCAGCGCCCGCAGGCTCGCCTGGTAGGCCCACAGGGTGTAGGCCGAGAGCACCACCAGAAGCACCAGCGAGGTCGGCAGCAGGATCGCCACCTCCCGCCGCAAGCCGATCGGCTCGAATCTGCGGCGACGGCGAGGGCTCATCGGCTACTCGAAGAAGCCGGCGTACCAGCGGATGATGGGTCGGCCGACGAAGAGGGCGGCGAGGCCGCCCAAGGCCAGGAAGGTGCCGAACGGCAAGCGGGTCTTCAGGCCCTCACCCTGCCGGCCGAGCAGGGCCAGGCCCACCACCGAGCCCGACACTGCGCCGAGTAGGAGGGTGAGGAGCATGCCCTTCCAGCCGAGAAAGGCCCCCTGCATGGCGATCATCTTGACGTCCCCCAACCCCATGCCTTCCTCGCGGCGCAGCCACCACCAGCCCCAGTAGAGGGCGAGCAGCACGCCGGCGCCGACGCCGGCTCCGAGCAGTGAGTCCCGTAGGTTGGTCCAGCCGACGAAGGGAGAGAAGGCCAGGCCGAGGGCGATCCCTGGCAGGGTCAGCTTGTCGGGCAGCAAGAAGTGCTCGGCGTCGATCAGGGCGAGGGCGAGCGACAGGGCACAGAACACCGCTGCCGCCGCCGCCGACACCGTCGGTCCGAAGACCCATACCGAGGCTAGGAAGAGGATGCCGGTGGCCAGCTCCACGAGGGGGTAGCGCCAGGAGATGCGCGCCCGGCAGCCCCGGCAGCGGCCGCGGAGCAGCAGGAAGGAGACCACTGGTACGTTGTCCCAGGGTCGGATCGCCTGGCCGCAGGAGGGGCAGCGGGAGCGCGGGAGAACCGTCGACTCCCCCCGTGGTAGCCGGTGGATCAGGACGTTGAGATAGCTGCCGACGATCAGACCTACGCCCGCGGCGTAGATCGCCCAGAGGGTGAGGGGGGTCACCGAGCGATTCTATCTGCCGCGGGCGGAGCCGTGACTACGGCTGGACGGCGTAGGCCCGAGGTGCGCGTAAGAACGTGCCGTCCGCCCAGACGATGTCCTCGGCGAAGTCGAGGGGGTCGAAGGTCCCGGGAGTGAAGGTCTCGACCAGCTCCCCACCGAGGCCCGGGCTGGCGATCAGCATCGCCCGGTCCGCGCTGGGATTCTCGAGCGCCAGACGGTACACCAGGGCATTGCCCCAGGCGTCCTGGGCGGGCACGAAGCGCGCGTAGATCGGGCTCAGCGCCTGCCGGATGGCGTCCAGGTCGGAAGTTCCGGCCCAGTCGCTGAGCATCACCGTGGTCTGGCCCGCTGCCGCGGCCCCGGCGTTGTCGGTGGCCCAGTTGCTCATGGCCACCCCGATGATCTTGATGTCGCCCATCGTCCGCTTCTGGCGGCTGCGGTGGAGGGCGCCGATGAAGTTGGGGATCAGCATCGCTGCGATGATGCCGATGATCGCCACGACAATCAAAAGCTCGATGAGAGTGAAGCCAGCCGTCCCGCGCCTGCGATTTAGACCAACCATCACATTACGACTCCCATTAAGAAACCGGCCTGCACCATGGCTTCGCAATGCCCGTGCCATCGTTCTGGGGCGTTCCAGCGGGGTTTCTAGTTACAAGAAGACAGTTTTTGTCAACCGAGCGGCCACTGCCTGTCAACGGCGAGCGCAGCGCTCGACGAGCCGGATCATGCGCTCAACGCCGCGCTCGAAGCCGACAACGGAGATCCGCTCGTCCGGCCCATGAACCCCGGAAGCGCTCAAGGGATCGATGTCGAAAGGGCTCACGCCATAGGCCGGGATGCCCCTCTCCCGCAGGAAGCGGGAGTCGGTGAAGCCCGAGAGCAGTGCCGGCACCACCGGGGCCGATGAGCCGAGGGTCTCCTCGATGGCTCGGAAGGCCGGGTGGTCCGTGGGCGAGGGCGCTGACACCGGGGCGCGAGCGAGGACCTCGATCTTCACCTCGCGGCCCAGCATGCCGGCCAGCTCCGCCAGGTAAGCGTCGGCATCGGTGTCCGGCAGGAGGCGAACATCGATCTCCGCGGAGGCCTCCCGGGGGATAACGTTGATGCTCTCGCTGCCCGCGAGCACTGTGACCTGGAGGGAGTCGAGGAAGAGGCGATCGAGCCCGGGCAGCAGCTTCGGGCTCGGACCGCTGGGAGTGACCACGCGGTCAATGTCGGCGAAGAGCGCGCGCCACTTGCTGCCCTCGTGCAGGGGGGCGATAGCCTGGAAGTACCGCCGTACCACGGGAGTGACGCGGTAGGTGGGGGGCCGGTCGAGCACGCGAGCGAGGGCTCGGATCAGCGTATGGGGTGCGCTCGAGGGGCGGTACTGCGAGGCGTGGCCGGAACGACCCTCAACCGAGAGGCGCAGCCAGAGCGGTCGCTTCTGGGCGACCTCGACCTCCCACCAGAGAAGCCCGGTGGCGGCCCGCCGCCCCGAGCCGCCCTCGTTGAAGGCGGCCCAGACTCCTTCGAAGACCTCGGGATGTGCCTCGACCAGCCAGGCCATGCCCTGGCCTCCGCCCTTTTCCTCGTCGGCGACCGCCAGGAAGACCACGTCTCGTTCGAGGGGTACGCCCCGGCGCTTGAGATCGATCATCGCCGCGAGGTGGGCGATGCCGAGGGCCTTGGTGTCGAGGGCGCCTCGGCCCCAGAGCTCGCCGTCGCGGATCTCGGCCGAGAAGGGCGCCACCGTCCAACCGGGGCCCGCGGGCACCACGTCCATGTGGTGGGTCAGCAGGAGGGGGCCACCGCGCGGGTTCTCTGCCGGCAGGCGGGCGAGCAGGCTGACGCGGCCCTCGGGGCTCTTCAGCCACTCGGTGGGGATGCGCTCCCGGTGGAGCAGCCAGGCCAGGTACTCCACCGCGCGGTGCTCGTTGCCGGGTGGGTTGGTGGTGTCGATCGCCAGGTAGCGCTGGAGCCACGAGGTCGCCTCGCTCGCACTCACCTCGGCCCGGCCCGGCAGGGCCGCCAGGAGGGCGGTGAGCAGGAGAAGGCCGGCGAGGCGTGGTGGCCGCATGGAGAAAGAAGAAAGGGCGCCGCTTGCACGGCGCCCAAGGGGATTACAGCTCAGCAGAGATCGGAGTCGTTCTTAGCTGTCGGCCTTGTAGCCGCGCGGGGCGCGGATGAAGGTGCCGTCCACGTGGACGATGTCCTGCTCGTAGTCGGTGGGATCGAACAGGCCGGGGGTGTACGAGGAGTCGAACACCGGGGTGCCGTCAACGGGCCGGCCGGCGCTGCGCATCATCTCGTAGTTGATCTCGCCCGGATCGGTGAAGTCGAGGTAGTACTCGATGTCACTGCCCCAGCCGTCGAACTGCGGCACGAAGCGGATGTAGGTCGGGACCAGCTCGGTCTGCACTTCGGCGACCGTGTTCGGCGTGCCACCGTTGAAGTCGCCCGGGGCGACGGTGGTGGTCGTCTGGCCAGCGGCGGCGGCGCCACCGTTGTCCGTGGCCCACGAGTGGTAGGCGTTGGCGACCTGGCGGATGTCACCCATGGTCCGCTTCTGGCGGCCCTTGTGGAGGGCGTCCAGGAAGTTCGGGATCAGGATGGCGGCGATGATGCCGATGATCGCGACCACGATCAGCAGCTCGATCAGGGTGAAGCCCTTCTGGCGGTTACGGTTCATCTCTCTGTTTCCTCCGTTCGGATCGATGCGATCAGCCATGCTTAGAGCAGGAGCCGTGCCAGGCCGATAAACCCTTGAAAACACAGAGTATTTCTCCGAGATCGACGCCCCGGATGACACTATTTGTGGGAGCGATGGTCAGGAAGTGTCAGTAGGCCAGCCGCGCCACCAGCCGGCGGTAGATCTCCGTCCCGGACCGGAGACCCATGAGCGAGATGCGCTCGTCCGGTAGACCGACGCGGCGCGTGTCGGAGTAGGGGATGAGAAACGGTGAGAAGCCGTAGGCGGGCAGGCCGGCGGCCCGCAAGAAGCGAGAGTCGTTAGCGCTCCACGGCAGGAACTGAGGCCCCACCACGGCGCCCGGGTGAGCCTGGCGCAGCTCATCGACCATGGCTTCGAAGGCGGGGTGATCGAGGGGCGCCCCATGGTCGGCGCCGCGCTCGTCGTAGACGCTCCAGGTCAGGCCGGCCCGGCGCCAGTCGGGCAGGAGCCGGGCGAAAGCCTCTTCGAAAGAGGAGCCCGGGAGCAGGTGAACCTTGACCAGCAAGGTCCAGGTGCCATCGGCCTTCTGGCGGGGCAGGAACGGATGTGCCTCGTCGCGGAAGAAGGCTTTCAGGTAGCTGGGAAGCCGGGCGTAAAGAGCTACATTGCGCTGCAGGCCCGGCAGGTCGGTCAGGGCGCGCCGGAGCAGGGGATCCTGGCGAGTCGGGCCGTAGGCGGCCATGAAGGCGGCCACCTCGGGAGTGATCCGGACCTCGAGGTTGCCCTCGTCCAGGTCCGTCTCGAGCTCCTGCCGCAGGGCCTCGAGCCGCTCCTGGCTCGGGCTGCAGAAAGTCACGTCCACCAGCCGGCGCTGGGCGAACTCCACGCCCCAGTAGCGGACATCGTGCGCCGAGCTGGTCTCAACCACCCCGCCCTCGGTCAAGAAGGCCCAGGTCTGGCCGAGCAACTCGGGTCGTTCGGCCAGCAGCCACTTGGTGCCGAGGTCGCTGCCGACCTCTTCGGCACCGGTGGCGAGGAAGACCACCGTGCGCTTCAGGGGCTTGCCGCTCTTCGCCAGGTCCAGAAAGGCCATCAGCTGGGCGATGGCGATGCTCTTCATGTCGAAGGCCCCACGCCCGTAGAGGTAGGGCCCTTCGATGACACCGCCCCAAGGCGGGTAATGCCATTCCTCGGGATTGGTGACCGGATCGGTGTCGATGTGGCTGTGCAGCACCAGCGGGCGAGGATCCGCGCCCGGCAGCACGGCCCAGAGATTGGCATGGTGGCCGCCCAGGACCTCGATCTCGGAGTGGATGCCGTTCTGGGCCAGCACCGAGGCGAGGAACTGGGCGCCGGCGAGCTCGTTGGCGTTGGGCTGGCTGGTGTTGATCTGGAGATAGCGACGGAGCAGCTGAACTTCCTGGACTCCCTGCCAGTCCACCTCCTGCCACGCGAAGTCCTCCTCCGGAGTGGCGGGGCGCAGGCTCTGGAGGTAGCCGAGGCCGGCTGCCAGGAGCACGAGGGTCACCGCCAGGCTGCCGTAGAGAGCGATGCGCGCAGCGCGTTGGATCCGCTTTTCGAGGGGGCTCTTGGAGCGGGCGGTGGGGCCGATCACGGCGGGACGGGATTATCTCAGAAGCGCCCCGGAGTAGAATGCTCGGCCGTGCGCATCCCCCCCATCGACCTCGGCCGTGCCCACCGGCGCATCGAATCGGCCCTCGCCGACCGCTGGCGCCGGATCCTGGAATCTACCGCCTTCGTCCTCGGCCCCGAGGTCGGGGAGCTCGAGCGAGGCTTCGCCGAAGCCACCGGCGCAGCCGGTTGCGTGGCGGTAGCCAACGGTACCGACGCCCTGCTCATCGCCCTGCGGGCCCTCGACATCCGCCCGGGCGACGAGGTGCTGGTGCCGGCCTTCTCCTTCTTCGCCACCGCCGAGGTGGTGGTGCTCGCCGGGGCCCGGCCGGTGTTCTGCGACGTCGACCCCCGCACCCTCAACCTCGATGCGGCGGATGCCGCGGCCAGGGTGACGGCGGCCACGGTCGGCATCATCGGCGTCCACCTCTACGGCCGGCCCTTCGACGTCGACGGCCTCAAGGCCCTCGCCGAGCGCCGTGGCCTCTGGCTGGTCGAGGACGCAGCCCAGGCGCACGGCGCCACGGCGAACGGCCAGAGCGTGGGCACCATCGGCCAGCTCGCGGGGTGGAGCTTCTACCCGACCAAGAACCTGGGCTGCTTCGGCGACGGTGGCGCCGTCACCGGCCCGGACGCCGAGCTGCTGGCCCGCGTCCGGCGGCTGGCCAATCACGGCCAGGCCGGCCGCTACCATCACCTCGAAGTCGGCACCAACAGCCGCCTCGACAGCCTCCAGGCGGCCGTGCTCAACTGCCGGCTGCCCTTCCTTGCAGCCGACAACGACCGCCGGCGCGAGATCGCCCAGCGCTACCACGGCGGCCTCGGGGGCGTGGGGGACCTCTCCTTCCCCGAGGATCCGCCCGGCTCGCGCTGCGTGTACCACCAGTACACCGTGCGCACCGCCCGGCGCGACGAGTTGCTGGCCCACCTCACCCAACGCGAGATCCTCGCCTCGGTGCACTACCCGTCGGCGCTCCACCTGCAACCGGCCCTGGCCCAGCTGGGCGAGCCGCCCTCGCTGCCGCACGCCGAGGCGGCGGCCCGCGAAGTGTTGTGCCTGCCGATCTTCCCGGAGCTCACCAACGAGGAAGTGGATCGGGTGGTGGCGGCGGTTCGAGAGTTCTTCCACTAGACGCCGGGAGCCGCCGCAGCACTCGGAACGGCCCGGCGCGGCCGAGGTCCTCGTAGCCGTCGGCCACCGCCCCGACGACCTGCTGCGCCAGCGGCGTGTTGTACTTGTCGGCGGCGTTCCAGAGGATCAGCCGGGGCGGCTCGCGGCGGAGGCCCTCGATCAGCGCCAGTGCTTCCGCCTCGTCCCTCACCCCGAAGACCAGATTGTAGAAGCGGGTCGGGTTGCGCCGCTCGGAGAGGAAGTAGAGCTCGGCGTTGGTGGGCAGGACGAAGATCGCCTCCTCAGGTGGTACCTGGCGCCGGATCCACTCGATCAGGCGCGGGTAGAAGGCGGCTTCCCGCGGTCCGATCTTCAGAGCGAGCCGAGGCAGACTCTCGGCCGTCGAGACCACCGGCAGGCGGTTGCCGGCGAGCAACTGATCCCAGTCCCGCTCCGAGGGTTGCCCGGCGTGCCAGCCCAGGGCCACCACGCCGAGACCCGCCACGTGGAGGGGGGCCAGGCGGGCGATGCGCGTCGCGCCACCCGCGGCGAGCTCGAGCAGGGCGACCAGCGAGACCCCGACCGAGAAGTAGAGGTAGGTGGGGTTCTGGTAGTGGACCGAAACCAGGGCGTAGAACACGGCGGCCGTGGGCAGCGGGCTGGTGAAGCCGGACCCGCCAGGCCGGAGGCGCCGGGCCAGCAGCAACCCCACCAGGCTCGCGGACAGCGGCAGCAGCAGCCAGTAGAGCCCATTGACCGCCTCGGCGAGCGAGGCCGCCGCCGTAATCACGGCCAGGCCGCTCTGGATGCCGTCCCGGGCGTAGTTGAGCTCGCGGATGAACGGCAGCTGCGGCACCGAGGCGGCGGTGGCCACCACGTCGGCCCACCAGAACCCGACCGAGCCGTGGGCCAGGTGGTAGGCGAGGAGCGGCAGCAAGGGCAGCACGGCGCCCAGCAGCAGCCGGCCGAGGGTGCGGGCGGTGGCGCGGTTGTCGAGGCGGGTGTCGCGCAGGGCGGCGCCGAGGACCACCAAGGCCCAGACGCCGAAGAGGACCCAACCGCTGCCGTCCGTGGCACGCAAGAGGTAGGCAACGAGCCCCACGGCCTCGACGGCAAGCACGCCGCGCGCGAGCCAGGGCGCGCCGCGGCGCCGGCCATCCGGCGCGGGCTGGGCGAGCAGCCAGGTCACGGTGCCCATCGCCGCCAGCACCCCGGTCAGCTGCCGGAAGGCGAACAGGGTGCCCACCAGCAAGCCCACCAGCTCCAACCTTCCCCTCCGCTCGGGCTCGCCCCGGGCGAGCACCAGCACCACACCCCAGAAGAGAGCCTGGCAGTACCAGTGGGCCGTGGGATTGAGAAACTGGATGGCGCCGAAGGCGGTGGCGGTCAGGGCTCCGAGCGCGGCCAGCCAGGGCCCCCGCCGGCGCAGGAGCAGAAAGACCGCCGCCGCCTGGAGCAGCGCCGCGGCGGCCAGGGGGTAGCGCAGGGCGAGCAGGGAGCGGCCGAAGAGCGCCAGGGCCGCCGCGTTCACGAAGTCGATGGCGCCGACGTGGATGTCCTGGACGTCCCGGTGCAGCACCTCGCCGTCCAGGAGGCGCTCGGCGATGTGGGCGTAGCTGCCATCATCCGCCGGCCACCAGTGGTGGTCGAAGAAGATCGCCACCACCAGCGCGCACGTCGCCAGAGAGCCCAAGGCTGCGAGGGCGAGCCGGCGCGCGCGCCATGAGCCGTGCTCACCGGGGCGAGAGGGCACGGCCGAGGAGGAGGACATTTGGCGGAGTATAGGCAGGATCGCGAAGGGGGCCGAGCACGCTTCTTGCTGCCCGAACAGCCCCCTGGAGGTCCCCAATTGGCTTCGACAGGTCCCTCCCGTGACAGCCTGGCCGCCTGGTGGCCCCTCCAGCTACGAGTGGGCTTCGGCCTCGGCCTCGGTCTCGGGCTCCTCGACGTCCTCACCGTCAACGCCCGGGATGGCAAGGTGCCGATCTCGGTCGGGCTCCTGGGGGCGGTGGTCAGCGGAGTGATCTACGCTCTCCTCGCCACTCTCTTCGCCTTGCTGGCCTGGCCCGTTCTCGCCATGGGCTTGCGGCGGCTCGGGGCAGCCGCCTGGGCCGCCGGCCTGGCCCTGATGTCCTTCCTGAACCTCCTGGGGCTTTGGGTCTACTGGCTGACCGGGGTCTATCCCACCCTCGCCCCCGTCCTGATGCTCTGGGCCAGCCCCTCCCAGTTCCTTCATGCCGGTCTCCAGGGGCAGGAGTGGCGGGTGGCGGTGTTGCTGGGCACCGCGGTGGCCCTTGGCCTGCTGCTCTATCGTCTGCTGCGGCGAGCGCCCCCGGCGCCAGTGCCTCTGCTGGCTTACGGCCTGTCCTCCTTCGCCGGTGCCGCGGGCCTGTTCCTGCTCGCCGTCACCCAACCCTCGACCGAGACCTTGCTGATCCTCAAGCGAGCCACCCCCGAGCTGCGCTGGCTGACCACGGTGGCGGCTCAGCGCTCGGTCTTCCAGTCGATGCCCTATGAGCGACTCCAGCCGGCGCCCGGGGCGCCGCTCGAGGCGGGCGCGCAGTGGCTGGCGGCGGCCCGCAGCGAGCGCGGGCCACGACCGAACGTGCTCCTGGTCATGCTCGAGTCTCTGCCGGCCCACCACCTCGGCCACGCCGGCTACCCTCGGCCGGTCTCTCCCCACCTCGATCGCCTCGCCGCCGTCGGCTGGCGGGCCCGAAACGCCTGGAGCGCTGGCTCGCAGTCGAACTACGCTCAGACCGCCATCCTGTCCTCCCAGCTGCCCATGCGTCACCGCCAGCTCGAGACCTACGCGCGGATCGACTACCCGCGGGTGCTCTTCCACGATCTGCTCGCTGACCTCGGCTACCAGACGGCGATCATCTCCAGCCAGAACGAGAACTGGCAGGGCATGAGCCGCTTTCTGCTCACCGGCAAGCCGGTCTACTTCTTCCACTCCCTGTCGCACCCCGGGCCGCACCTGGGCCGGGGTGCCGAGCGCAAGCTGCCCGACCACTTGACCGTCGACCACTTCTTCGAGTGGCTCGAGCGCACCGAGCCGGGCCGACCCTGGGCCGCCTACCTCAACTTCCAGCGCACCCACTTCCCCTACGAGATGCCCCCGGGCTTCAGCGGCCCTTACCAGCCCTCGGACCCCACCTACGAGACCTTCAACTTCCTCGACTACCCGGAAGAGGAGGTCCCGATCGTGGTCAACCGCTACGACAACGCCGTCGAATACGTCGACCGCCAGATCGGCCGCATCCTCGAGCACCTCGAAGCGACAGAGCGGGCCGAGAGCACGCTGGTGGTGGTGGTGGCCGATCACGGTGAGCTCCTCGGCGAGGGCGGCGCCGTGACTCACGGCAAGAACCTGGCCGCAGGAGTGCTGCGCGTGCCCCTGCTACTGGTCTGGCCCGGCCGCCTCCAGCCGCGAGTCATCGAGACGCCGGTGTCGACCCTCGACGTTCTGCCCACCGTCCTCGACCTACTCGAGCTACCTCCCCACCCGGGCTTCCAGGGCACGAGCTTCCGTGACCCCCAAGTCCATGCCGCGCGGCGGCCGGCCCAGTTCATGGCCCTGCAGAGCCTCCAGAGCCTCTACGGAGTGGTCTGCGAGCCCTGGAAGCTGGTGATCGACTGGAGCAGCGGGGAGGCGAAGCTGCGCTTCCTCGATGGCGTCCCGGTGGCCGAGGACGTCGACCGCGTCGAGGACGACAACCCGGAAGCCCACGCCAGGCTGTTGTCGCTGGTGCTTTCCCAGCGCGCCGCCCAGCTCGACTACTACACGGGCGAGGAGGGAGCCCCCGCGCGGCGCTACGCGCCGGGCCTCCTGACCTGCCCCGAGCTGCCGCAGCCTCGCTTCTTCTCTCAGCGCCGGAAGTAGACGATCCAGAGCACCGCGCCACTCCAGAGGCCGACGTTGGCGAGAAAGGGCAGGTCGGTGAGGATCGCCTCGGTCGGGTTCCGGGCCTGGGGCTTCTGGTACATCAGGTAGAGATAGCGGAAGATCCCGAACAAGACCATGGGCACGGTGTAGAGCAGGCCCTCACCGCCGTACTTGGCCACGGTCTCGGGCGCCACCGCGTAGAGGGCGTAGGCGATCACCGCCGAGGCCGTCACCACGTTGATCATCTGGTCGAGAAAGGCCGGGCTGTACTGCGACAGCACGCGGCGCTGCTCCGCCGCGCCCTCCGCGAGCAGCACCAGCTCATGGCGGCGCTTCGAGAAGGCGAGGAAGAGGGCGAGAAAGGTGGTGCAGAGCACCAGCCACGAGGACACCGGAACCTTCGTGGCGGCGGCGCCGGCGAGCACCCGCAGCACGAAGCCCGAGGCGACGGCCATGACGTCGAGGATGACGACGTGCTTGACGCCCCAGGAGTAGGCCAGGTTGATGGCGAGGTAAGCGCCGAGCAGGAGCGAGAAACCGAGGCCGAACAACGCCGCGCCGGTCAAGGCGATGCCGGCGAGCAGCGCGGCCACCGCCGTCGCCAGCGCCGGCGACACCGCGCCCGAGGCGATCGGCCGCCGGCTCTTGCCGGGGTGCTTGCGGTCGGCCTCGCGGTCGCGCAGGTCGTTGGTCAGGTACACCGCGCTCGCCGCGCAGCAAAAGACAGCGAACGCGGCCAGGGCGAGCAGGGTGGCACGGTTCGGCCCCAGCTGGTGGGCGAAGACCAGCGGCGCCAGCACGAAGACGTTCTTCACCCACTGGGCCGGCCGCAGCGCGGAGAGGAGGGGGAGCATGGCCGGTATCTTACCCGCCGCGCTGCTATGCTTCCGCGCCGTCCATGGCCCCCCGCCGCAAGCTCCAGAAGGTCCTGATCGCCAACCGCGGCGAGATCGCGGTGCGGGTGATCCGCGCCCTGCGTGACCTCGGCCGGCGCTCGGCGGTGATCTACTCGGATCCCGACCGCACCGGCCTGCCGGTCTTGCTCGCCGACGAGGCCTACCGCATCGGCCCGGCCCCCTCCCGCGACAGCTACCTGAAGGGCGAGGCCATCGTGGCGCTCGCCCGCGAGATCGGGGCGGACGCCATCCATCCCGGCTACGGCTTCCTCTCCGAGAACGCCGGCTTCGCCCGGCTCTGCCGCGAGGCGGGCATCGTCTTCATCGGCCCTTCCCCCGAGGCGATGTCGGCCATGGGCTCGAAGGTGGAGAGCCGGCGGCGGATGATCGATGCCGGCGTGCCGGTGGTGCCGGGAGGGCGGGACCCCTTGCCCGATGTCGACGCCGCCCTCGAGATGGCCGACCGCATCGGCTATCCGGTGATGCTCAAAGCCGCCGCGGGAGGCGGCGGCAAGGGCATGCGGCGGGTGGCCAGCGCCGCAGACCTGCCGGGGGCCTTCCGCTCCGCCCGTTCGGAGGCCCTGGCGAGCTTCGGGGACGACGCCGTCTACCTCGAGAAGTTCATCGACCGCCCCCGCCACATCGAGATCCAGGTGCTCGGGGACGAGCACGGCCGGGTGGTCTCCCTGGGGGAGCGGGAGTGCTCCCTCCAGCGCCGCCACCAGAAGGTGGTGGAGGAAGCCCCCTCGCCGGTGGTGACGCCGGAGCTGCGGCGGCGCATGGGCGAGGCCGCGGTGGCGGCCGCCGCGACCGTGGGCTACGCCAACGCCGGCACCTGCGAGTTCTTGGTCGACGAGGAGCAGCGTTTCTACTTCCTGGAGATGAACACCCGCCTCCAGGTCGAGCACCCGGTCACCGAGGCGGTCACCGGCCTCGACCTGGTGGCCCTCCAGATCGCCATCGCAGAGGGGGAGCCGCTGCCCGACAACGTCGGCTGGCGGGAGCCCCAGGGCCACGCCATCGAGGTGCGCCTCTACGCCGAGGACCCCTACCAGGGCTTCGCGCCCTCGCCCGGGCGCATCGAGCTGCTGCGGCTGCCCGAGGGGCCGGGCGTGCGCAACGACTGCGGGGTCTACGAGGGCTCGGAGGTGTCGATTCACTACGATCCGATGCTCGCCAAGCTGATCGTCTGGGGCGCGGACCGCGAGCAGGCCCTCGGCCGGCTCGGCCGTGCCCTCTCCGAGCTGCGGATTGAGGGGATCAAGACCAGCGTGCCCCTGTTCGCCCGCCTGCTGTCCGAGCCGGACTTTCGCGCCGGCAAGTTCGATATCGCCTGGCTGGATCGCAAGCTCGCCGCCGGCGAGCTCGCGCCCTTGCCGCTGCCGGAGCTCGACGAAGTGGTCACCGTGGCCGCGGCCATCGAGCACCTCGAGACCAGCCGGATCGGGGCCGCACGGGTGCCCGCGGCCGGCGGCGGGCGCCGCTCGCGCTGGGCCGCGGCGGCCCGCCGGGAGTCGCTGCGGAGGGGCGGATGGAGCTGATCGTCACCACCGGCGGGCAAAGTCGCCGGATCAAGATCGAGCGCAGGGACGGCGGCTACGAGCTCGAGATCGAGGGCCGCCGGGTGGGGGTGCAAGCCAGCCGGGCCGGTGGCCTGCTGCGCTCTCTGCTCTATGACGGCCAGCACTGGGAAGTGGCCGTGCGCAGCCATGGCGAGGGGGCCTTCTCGATCAGCACCCGTGGCCGGCAGAGCACGGCCGAGGTGGCGGACCCGCTCACCCACCTGGCCCGCGAGAGCCGGGGGGGCAGCCGGGGCCAGGGCCAGGGGCTGGTCAAGGCCCTGATGCCCGGGCGCGCCGTGGCGGTGCTCGCCGAGGAGGGAGCGGAGGTGCGCGCCGGCCAGGGCATCGTGGTGCTCGAGGCGATGAAGATGGAAAACGAGATCCGCGCCGAGCGGGACGGCGTGGTCAAGCGGCTTTTCGTGGTCGCCGGCCAGGCCGTCGAGGGTGGCGACCCGCTGTTCGAGATCGGTGACTCCCCCGCCCCGTCCACGCCGTGAACGAGCTCACCGAGACCCTCAACGCCCTGCCTCTCGCCCGGCTGGCTCTGGGCGCCGCCGGAGTGGTGCTCCTGCTCTTCGGGCGCCGGGTGCTTTGGCTGGCGGTCGCGGCCCTCGGCTTCCTCGCCGGGATGAGCTTCGCCATCCGTGTGCTCGAAGGGGCGCCGGGGCCCTTGGTGATCGGGGTGGGTTTCGCCTGCGGCATCGTGGCGGCCGGCTTGGCGTTCTTCGTCCAGCGCCTGGCGATCGCCTTCGGCGCCTTCGTCGTGGGCGGCTGGATCGCCCGCTGGGCCATCGAGGCCACCGATCGCTCCGCCGGCCTCTCCGACTGGCTGGTTTTCGCCTTGGGCGGCGTCCTCGCCGTGATCCTCGCCCTCGCCTTCTTCGAATGGTCCATCGCCCTGGTCACGGCCTGTGCGGGGGCCCTCCTGCTGCTCCAGGCCACCGCCTTCGCCCACACCATCGAGGTCCCCGCCTTCATCCTCCTCGCCAGCATCGGCGTGCTGGTGCAGATGAGCGGCCGGGGGAAACGGGAGCGGGAGCGGGAGGAGTAAGGAGGGGAGTAGACTGCGTTGACGCGTTCACCGGCCCTTTGCAAGGGCCACAGAGGAGCCACCGATGCCCGTGCCAGTTCTTGACTTCGAGCAGATGACCGTCGAAGAGCGGATCGAGTTGGCCGAGCAGCTCTGGGACAGCGTCTCCGCCGAGCCGCAGCGTCTGGCGCTCACCGAGGCGCAGGCTGCCGAGCTCGATCGCCGAATTGCCGCCTACGAGCGAGACAAGAACCCTGGCCGGCCTTGGCGCGAGTTTCTTGACGAGCTGGGGCGAACGAGAGGATGAGTCAGCGGCTCCTCTTGCGCGAGGAAGCCCAGGACGAGATCAGCGCAGCCGTTGCTTGGTATGACGAGCGAAGCGCCGGCCTCGGCGATGCCTTCCTCGCCGAGGTTCGCAGGGGCCTCCAGGCCATCGAAGACAACCCGCACCGGTATCCAGTGATCCGCGGCCGCACCCGCCGCTTGGTTCTGCGTCGCTTTCCGTAACTCTCTGCTCTATTGGATCGAGGGCGATTTGGTGGTGGTCTTCGCCTGCTTCTGTGGCCGCAGGGACCCGCGGCAGTGGTGGGTGCGGGGTTGATCTCGGGAACGCCGTGAGGGCGGAGTCACCGGCTGGGAAGGCCAAGATCTTCCAGGAATACCGGGCTCGTCGCCAGGTCTGGCGGGCCACTCACGCATCCGATGAGGTCGCCTGCCAGGGCCAGTGCTGAGCGTCCCTGACGCGACTCCAGCCGAGGCAGGTAGTCTTCCAGCGCACTGCGTATGAGCTCAGCGCGAGAGATCTGCAGCTCTGCTGCCCTCACCGAGAGCTCGGACAGCGTGGCGTGGTGCAACCTGACCGATACGGTGCGCATGGTAAGGGCCGAAGGTGTCTCGTGAAAGTCGGACGAGTCTGCGCAGAATCTCGACCTGAGGTCAAGCCCCCCTCTCACTTCCACCGATCGTGCATCCACATCCACTGCTCGGGATGGCGGAGGATCTCGCTTTCGGTGGCTTCGAGGTAGCGGCGAGTGAGGGCGGAGACGGCCTCTTCCCCTGCGGCCCCGGCGGGGGGCTCGATCGCCTCCCGGGCCACGAAGCGATAGCGACCCCGCGGCTCGGGGAAGCAGAAGATCGGCACCACCGGCGCGCCGGTGCGCAGCGACATCCGCGCCAGCACCGGCGAGCTCCAAGAGAGGTGGCCGAAGAAGGGCACCTCGATGCCCTCCTTGGGTCGCACCCGCTGGTCGATCAGGATGCCCACCACCCCGCCTTCCCCGAGAGTGCGCAACATCCCCCGAGCGGCGCCCCGCTTGGCCATCATGTGGTTGCCGAAGCGCAGCCGCACCCGGGTCAGCTCGCGGTCGAGGTGGGGGTTGTCGAGGGGCCGGCCCACCACGTGGAGGGGTCCGGCCCAGGCCCCGGCGACGTGGGCGCAGACCTCCCAAACTCCCAGGTGGGCCGAGAGCACGAACGTCCCGCCCCCGCGCCGCCGCGCCTCGGCGAGGTGCTCGAAGCCCTCGAACGACACCCGCTTGCACAGCTCGACCAGGTCGAAGCGGGTGGCCGAGAGGGTGTCGGCGATCGACGAGCCGAGGTGGCGGAAGCAGCCGAGGGCGATGCCGGCGCGCTCGGCCCGCGAGCGCTCCGGCAGGGCCAGGGCGAGGTTCTTGTTGGTGATCCGGCGCCGGCGGGCCGAGACCAGCCAGGCGAGCTCGCCCAGCCGTCGGCCGAGCGGCCGGGCGGCCTCGTGCGGCAGGGTGCGCAGGGCCGCCCGGACGCCGAGATAGGCAGTGTGCTCCAGACGGTGGAGGACGGGGGCGTTCTTCATCGGCCCTCGTCGGCATCCACTGCGGCCAGGCGTTGGTCGAGCCAGGTGAAAAAGGCCGGCTCCGGGTGGGACTCGATGGGCAGCTCGGCCACAGGCAGCTTGAGCCGGCCGCGCAGCTTCACCAGATCCTTGGCGGTGGTCAGCACGGCCTCGGCACCCGCGGTGGCGAACGCTCGCCGCAGGCGGGCCAGGCTCGGCTCCGGGTAGTCGTGGTGGTCCGGGAAGGTGAGCTCCCCGGTGATCTCGAAGCCGGCTTCCTCGGCACTGGCGCGCAAGCTCGCCGGGCGGGCGATCCCCGAGACCAGGAGCACGCGCTGTCCCGCCGGCAAGGGCAGTCGGTCGGCCCCGCGCGCCGCACCCACCACGGTCGGGGCGGCGAAGGCCGCGCCCCGGAAGCCGAAGCGCTCCAGGGCCCGGCCAACCTCCCGGGCGCTGGCGACGGTGACGCCGCTGCCGGTGAGCAGGGCGGCGTGGGCGCGGGCGGCGGCGGCGAGCGGCTCGCGCAGGCGCCCCGCGGGCGGCAGCCGGCCGCCGGCGAAGGGGTCGGCGGCCGGGAAGACCAGCAGGTCGAGGTCCCGGGCCAGGGCCAGGTGGGAGAAGCCGTCGTCGAGCAGGAAGAAGTTGGGGGGAGGGCTCAGCCGTTCCAGCGCCGCCCGCCCGGCCGCGGCCCGCTGCGGGGCCACCACCACGGCCACGCCCGGCACCAGCCCGGCCAGCAGCACCGGCTCATCGCCCGCCACCAACGGTCCCAGGTAGGGTCCGCCGTGGAAGTCCGACACCACCCGCACCCCCTCGCCGCGACTCTTGTAGCCCCGCGAGAGGATCGCCACCTTCGCGCCCTGGTCGCGCAAGTGAGCGGCCAGGGCGGCCACCAGGGGCGTCTTGCCGGTACCCCCCCAGTGCAGGTTGCCCACGGAGATCACCGGCCGCGGCAGCTTCGCAGCCCGGCCGGCCCACCAGGCGCACCGTAGCGCGTGAGCGGCGCCGTAGAGGCGCTGCCAGGGCGAGCGGGGGGGGGAGGGGGCCTCGATCATGTCGCCAGCCAAGGCCCGAGCATCTCCAGCGTCCGGGTCAACGCTCCCCGGTTGGCCTCGATCAGCCCTGCCCCTCGCGCACCCAGCTCCCGGGCAGCCGCCGGCTCGCCGAGCAGCTGGTCGAAGGCCGTGGCCAGCTCGGCAGCGTCGGCCACCCGCCGCCAGGCGCGAGCGTGGTCGAAAGCGTCGGCGATCTCCCGGAAGTTCTCCATCGACGGCCCGACCACCACCGGCACGCCGAAGCGGGCGGCCTCGAGCGGGTTGTGGCCTCCTTTGGGCACCAGCGTGCCGCCGATGAAGGCCACCTCCGCCAGGGCGTAGAGCGCCGCCAGCTCGCCCAGCGTATCGAGCAGGAGCACCTCGAGATCCGCCGCTGCCGGCGAGCCGCTGCGGCGTGCGGCGGCCAGCCCTGAGCGGGCCACCAGCCGCTCGACCTCGGCGAAGCGCTCGGGGTGGCGCGGTGCGAGCACCAGCAGGGCCCGCCCCCCGCCGCCGGCACGGCGGAAGGCGCCGAGCACGGCCTCTTCCTCCCCCGCCATGGTCGAGCCGGCCACCAGCACCGGCCGGCCGGCGGCCAGGCGGCGCACCAGGGAGAGCAGATCGGGCTGGTCGGCCGGCGCAGTCGTCTCGTACTTCAGGTTGCCGGTCACCCGCACCCGCTCGGCCGGGACGCCGAGGGCCTCGAGCCGGCGGGCGTCCTCCCCGGTCTGCATGCCGAAGCGCGCGACCGGCGCGAAGAAGGCGTCGAGGAGCCGCGGCCAGCGGCCGGCCAGGGCGGCGAGGCGGCCGAAGCTGCGGTCGCTGACCCGGCCGTTGACCACCACGATCGGCAAATCCCGCTCGGCGAGCCGCGCGAGCAGCAGCGGCCAGTAGTCCCCCTCGACCAGCACCAGGGCCGTGGGCCGGAAGCGGCCGAGAAAGCGGCGCAGGGCGAAGCCGAGGTCGAAGGGCAGGTAGGCGATCGCCGCCCGCTGTTGCGAAAAAGCAACGCGCGCCCGCTCCTGGCCGGTGGGAGTGACGGTGGTGACCAGCAGGGGCAACTCGGGCGGGAGGGCGCGAGCCAGGGTGGCGGCCACCGCCACCTCTCCCACCGAGACGGCGTGAAGCCAGAGCCGGGGGGTCGGGTCCGGGGCCGAGCCGCCGCCGAGGCGCCCGGTGAGGGTGGCGAGGTAGTGCCGGCCCTTGCTCGCGAGCAGGAAGGGCCCCGCCCCGAGCAGGGTCAGGGCGACACCGACCTGATAGAGCAGCCTGGCAACCGGGTGACGCACGAGTGCGGCAGTATAATCCGACGTTTGCCGCCACCGCCCTCGCGCCCGAGGGGGTGAGCGAGGGCGACTAGACGTTTCCCATGCCTCGCCCGTAAGCCATGGAGATGAGCGCCGGAATGCCCGAATTGGTCTACAGCCGCGAGAGAAGCCGAGCCGCCTGGGTCGAGTCGAGCGACCACGAGCTGCTCTCGGCCCTCGCCCGTGGCGACGAAGACGCCTTGGACGAGATCATCCGCCGCAAGACCGGCCCCCTGCTCCAGCTCACAGGGCGCATCTTGGGCGACGCCGAAGAGGCTCGCGACGTCGTCCAGGTCACCTTCCTGCGCATGTGGGAGAACCGCAGCCGCTTCGATCCCCGCTTCAGTCCCAACACCTGGATCTACCGCATCGCGAGCAACCTCGCCATCGACGTGCTGCGCGCGAGAAAGAGCCGCGAGCGGGTGGCCGAGCCGGTGCGCCACCACCTGCGGGCGGTGGCTTCCCCCCGCCCCAACAGTGAGATCGGCCGGCTGACAGAGGTCGAGGTGGCGGGCATCTTCCGCGAGCTGGCGGCCGAGCTGACCGAGAAACAGCGCCTGGTCTTCCTCCTGCGCGAGGTCGAGGGCCTGCCGTCCCAGGAGGTCGCCGAGATCGTCGGCTGCCAGGAGTCCACCGTCCGCAACCACCTGTTCAACGCCCGCAAGCTGCTGCGCACCGAGCTGCTCAAGCGCTACCCCGAGTACGCGGGTCGCCGTTCTGCCCAGGAGGAAGCGTGAGCTGCCCGAGCTGGCCGGCCCTGCTCGCCGAGCGGGAGCGCACCGGCGGGGAGAGCGAGGCCCTGCGCCAGGCCCTGGCGCACCTGGCGACCTGCCGGTCCTGCCGGGATGATGCCTACCGCGCCGATCCCCTGCTGGTGTTCCGCCGTCTGCCGAAGGTCGAGGCCGGCGAGGCGGACGTCGAGGCCATGCGCCGGGCGGTGGCTACCCTGCGTCGAGCGAACGCGGTCGAGACGGCCGAAGCCGCCTCGCCGCCGGCGCGCGCGGTCCGCTTCGGGGTCAGGCCCGGCTTCCTGCGCGGGCTCGCCGCCGCTAGCCTGCTCCTCGCCCTCACCTGGGCACCCTCCGGTCTCGAGCGGCTCGCCCGAGCTCCCGGAGCTTCCGCGCCGGCGACCGGGATCGCCACCGCCACGCCCGTGCCGGGCGGCCGCCGCTTCGCGCCGGGGGTGCTCCCGGCCTCTCTCGAGGACCTCGACCTGCCCGAGGCACGGGTCTACGAGCTCTCAGCGGACGAGCTGCAGCTGGTTATGATTGTCGACCCGAGCCTGAATCTGTGAGCCCCTTGCCGATGCCTCTGACCTCCCGCGCCTGCTGGTCCCGCGGTCCGATCCCCCTGCTTCGGGGGGTCGCCCTGGCCGTGGGCCTCGCCCTCGTCGTGCTCGTCCTCGCCGCTCCGGCGATGGCCCAGGGCGAGAAGCTCCAGGTCTACGCCTACACCCTGCGCCACCAGCGAGTGGCGGACGCCGTGCCCCTGGTCCAGCCCCTGCTGTCCAAGGCCGGTTCGCTCGAGCTGCGGCCCGCTGAGAACACCCTCGTGGTGCGCGACACCAAGGCCGTGCTGGCCCGCCTGGGCCCGGCCCTGCGCCAGTTCGATCACCCACCGCGCCCGCTGCTGATCGAGGTGCTGCTGGTGCGCGCCGAGCGCGCCTCCTTCTCGCCGGTGCTGCCGGCCGACGCCCTGCCGGACCTGCTCGCCCGGCGCCTGCGCGAGATGCTGCCTTACAGCTCCTATGCCGTGATGGCCCGCACCACCCTGCGCTCGCGCGAAGGCCAGGCGATCACCTACGAGATGTCGGACGGCTTCCAGGTCAGCTTTCGGCCGGGAAGCGTGGTCGAAGGCGGCCAGCTCAAGCTTTACGACTTCCGCCTCTCCCGCGCCGGCAGCGACCCGCTGGACAAGGCCCTGCTCCACAGCACCCTGGCCCTTCGGATGGACAAGCCCTTCACCCTCGCCCTCGCCCCCGCGGAGTCGAGCGAGCGTGCCCTGGTGGTCGTCGTCACGCCTCGCCTCGATGACGGCACCCAGGGGGCGGGGCGCTGAGCTGACCTCGGGACTCGGCCCGCGCTCCACCACGGACTGACGATGCAGTTCTCCTGTCGCCTCGGATTGCCGGATGGTCGGGTGGTGGAGGAGATCCGCCTGGCCCAGGACGAGAACACCCTTCGGGCCGAGCTGGACCGCGAGGGCCTCCACCTCTTCGAAGCCAGGCCCCGCGGCTTGCCGCGGCTCGCCTTGCCACGCCCGGGCGGCGGCGTGAAGAAGGTGCCGGTCCCCCGCTTCCTGGTCTTCAACCAGGAGCTCGCTTCGTTGCTCAAGGCCGGCCTGCCCCTGCTCCAGGCTCTCGACCTGATGCTCGAGCGGATGAAGCCGGGCCAGTTCCGGGAGATCTTGAACGACGTCCGGATCCGCGTGCGCACGGGCGAGGAGCTGTCCGAAGCGTTCGCCGCCCATCGCGATGCTTTCCCCCGGCTCTACCCGGCCGCCCTCAAGGCCGGTGAGAAGAGCGGAGAGCTCGAGCAGGTCCTGCGCCGCTTCGTGCGCTATCTGAAGCTGGTCACCGACGCCCGCAAGAAGGTGGTCTCGGCCCTGATCTACCCCGCCGTGCTGATCGGACTCTCGATCGGCATGGTGCTGCTGCTGTCGATCGCCGTGGTGCCCAAGTTCGAAGAGTTTTTCAAGGCGATGAACGTCGAGCTGCCGCTGCTGTCGAAGCTGAGCCTCGGCTTCTCGCTCTTCCTGGTCGACCATCTCACAGTGATCACCATCACCGTGGTGGTCGCCGTGATCGCCTTCCTGCGCTGGCGCCGCACCGACCACGGGCGCCGCGTCCTGGACCGAGCGAAGATCCGCGTTCCTCTCCTCGGCCCGGTGCTCCACGGCTTCGCGATCTCCGAGCTCTGTCGTTCGCTGGCGACCCTGCTGTCGGGCGGCATCCCGCTCCTGACCTCGTTCGAGATCAGCTGCGAGGCCGTGGGCAACACCTACGTCCGCGACCGGCTGCTGCCCACCTTGAGACTGGTGCGCGAAGGCGGGTCCTTCCACAGCGCGCTCGAGCAGAGCGGAGTGGTCATGCCGCTCGCGGTGGACATGGTCAAGGTCGGCGAGGCCACCGGCTCGCTCGACGAGATGCTGTCGAACGTGTCGGACTTCCTGGACGAGGAGATCGAGACGCAGCTCCAGCGCATGCTGGCTTTGCTCGAGCCCCTGATGCTGGTGCTCCTCGCCTTGATCATCGGCTTGATCCTGGTATCCATCTACGTCCCCTTGTTCTCCTCGCTGTCCAAGTCGGCGATCTGAGGCAACGCAAGCCATGGCGGTCGATCTCGCGATTCCCCTGCTCGAAACCCCGGAAGAGGCGAAGAACCGCCTCGACCGTGAGCTCGCCGAGGCGAAGTCCTTCGCCACGCGCTACGGCCTCGAGTTCGTCGACATGGCGAACTTCCGGATCGAGAACGATCTGTTCCGCACCATTCCTTTCGACGTGATGCTGCGCTACGGCTTCTTGCCCGAGTCGCGCAAGAACGGCCGGCTGTCGGTGGTGATGTCGGATCCCTCCGACGTGATGAAGATCGACGAGCTCGAGCTGCTGCTCAGCACACCGGTCGAGGTCAAGGTCGGCGTGCGCTCGGCGATCGAGGAGATCCTCCAGAAGTCCGAGGGCACCCAGCGCGTGCTCGACGAGGCCACCGAGGACTTCCGCATCCAGCTGGTGCAAGAGGACGAGGAGGGCGAGGAAGTCCTCTCCCTCGACCGCATCACCGCCGACACCAGCCCGATCATCAAGCTGGTCGACTCGACGATCTTCAACGCCATCCAGCGCCGCGCGAGCGACATCCACATCGAGACGCGCGACAACGAAGTGATCATCAAGTACCGCATCGACGGCGTGCTCTATCAGGCGATGGAGCCGATCGACAAGCGGCACCACCAGACCATCATCAGCCGCATCAAGGTGATGTCCGAGCTGGACATCGCCGAGAAGCGCGTGCCCCAGGACGGTCGTTTCAAGCTGCGCCTCAAGGGCCGCACCATCGACTTCCGTGTCTCGATCATGCCCTCCGTGCACGGTGAAGACTGCGTGATCCGAATCCTCGACAAGGAGTCGATGAACAAAGAGTTCAAGGACCTCCGGCTCGACATCCTGGGCTTCGACGACGACACCATGAAGAAGCTCCGCAAGGCGATCCGGGAGCCCTATGGGATGGTGCTGGTGACCGGCCCCACCGGCTCCGGCAAGACCACCACGCTCTACGCCGCCCTGTCCGAGATCCAGAGCTCCGAGGACAAGATCATCACCATCGAGGATCCGGTCGAGTACCAGCTCAAAGGGATCACCCAGATCCCGGTGAACGAGAAGAAGGGCTTGACCTTCGCTCGCGGCCTGCGCTCGATCCTGCGCCACGACCCGGACAAGATCATGGTCGGTGAGATCCGTGACGAGGACACCGCGCAGATCGCCATCCAGTCGGCCCTGACCGGCCACCTGGTGTTCACCACCGTCCACGCCAACAACGTGGTCGACGTGCTCGGCCGCTTCCTCAACATGAAGGTCGACCTCTACAACTTCGTGTCGGCCTTGAACTGCATCCTGGCCCAGCGCCTGGTGCGCAAGATCTGTCCGCACTGCCGGCATCCGATCAAGGCGAGCGCCCAGTTGCTCGAGGAGAGCGGCCTCGACCCGGAGGTCTACCGCGACTCGACGTTCTACGAGGGCTCGGGCTGCATCGACTGCAACGGCACGGGTTTCCTCGGCCGTCTGGCAGTCTCCGAGCTGCTCGACCTTTCCGATCGCATCCGCGAGCTGATCCTCGAGCGCAAGCCGGGCTCCGAGATCAAGCGCGCTGCCAAAGAAGAGGGGATGACCTTCCTGCGCGAATCCGCGGTGGAGAAGGTTCTGCAAGGGGTGACCACGCTGCGTGAGATCAATAAGTTTACCTTCGTGGATTGAGCGGCTGCTGGGGCTCAGCACCCGGCCGGTGCCGCCGCACGTCTTCGCCGTCGACGAGGGCCGGCTGTCGTACGCCCGCTTCGAACGCTCCGGCGGCGGCTTCCAGCTCACCGACTGGCGTTCCGTGGCCCTGGCGGCCGAGACTTTCCAGGAGGGGCTGCTGGGCGGCCCGATCCGCGAGCCGCGGGTGTTCACGGAGCGCCTGGGCGAGCTCCTGCGCACCGCGGCGGGAACGGTCAAGAGCGCCTCTCTGGTGCTGCCGGACGCCTGGCTGCGCATCGCTTTCACCGAGGGCGGCCAGCTGCCCAAGGCGGGGCCGGCCCGCGACGAAGTGCTGCGCTGGAAGCTCAAGCGCCTGGTGCCCTACCGCGTGGAGGAGCTGCGCATCAGCGCCAGCGAGCTCGAGACCCCTGCCGGCGCGAGCGAGCAACGGCTAATGCTCGCCTTCGCCCTCGAAGCCCTGCTCGCCCAGCTCGAGGATGCCTTCGCCGCCCACGGCGTGACCTTGGGACAGATCACCTCCACCGGCCTCGCCGCCCTGGCCGCCGCGGCCCGACTACCGAGCAAGGGGCTGGTCGGCCTGACCCTGGTGGGCGAGCGGGATCACACGATGCTCTTCGCCAAGGACGGTGAGCCGGTCCTCTTCCGCTTCAAGAGCGGTGTCGGCGGTGGTCGGGGCGACGAGGACCTGATCCGTCGCGACCTGCGGCTGACCCGCTCCTTCCTCGAAGAGCAGTTCGGCGGGGAGGATGGCTTCGCGGAGGTCTGCGTGCTGGCACCGCCGAGCCAGGAGGCGAGCTGGGTGAGCTGGCTGTCCGAGGAGCTGGTGACGCCCGCCCAGCCGTTGCACGGCGCCCACCTGGTGCGCCTCGCGGGTGCGGAAGGCCGCCCCTTGACCGAGCTGGTGCCCATGCTGGGTGCCGCCGCGCTGGAGGTGGCATGAGCCGCATTCGCGTCAACCTGGCACAGAAGCCCTTCCGCAACATCCGTCCGGTGGTGCGGACGGTGGTGCTGCTCGGTCTGGCGGCCCTCGGTCTCGGCGCCTACGATGCCTGGCTCTACTGGCGGTACTTCACCGGCACCAGCCAGAGCTCGCGCCGGCTCACGGACCTCGCGCAGCAGATCGACGAGGCCAGGCGGACCAACGCCGCCCTGACCACGCAGATCGCCGCCTTCGACCTGGGTGCGCAGAACGAGCAGGTGGCCTTTCTCAACAGCAAGATCGAGGCGCGCTCCTTCTCCTGGAGCGCGTTGTTCCATCGCCTGTCGGACCTGGTGCCGGCGGACGTTCGGCTGATCTCCCTCGACCCTTCCACCGCGAGGAAGAGTCGCCGCCTCCAGGTCGAGCCCGGCCCGCGGCGTATCCCCCTGTCGATCGATGGCGAGGCCAAGAGCAGTGAGTCGGTGATGGCCCTGATCGATGCCCTCTTCTCCGACCCCGCCTTCGCCCGGCCCAACCTGAGCGGCGAGGAGCTCAACGGAGGACTGGTCCGCTTCAGCTTGACCGTCGACTTCCTGCCGCTCGAGGCGGTCGCCGATCTGCCCCCGGGGGTGGTCGAAGGGGCCCCGGACGTGGTCGGGGAGCCAGAGGAGGAGACCAGATGAGCGTGCTCGAGACCTTCGAGGAGAAGAAGGCCCTCTGGCTGGTGCCGCTCACTGCCCTCCTGGTCTTCGCTGGCGCCCTGGTGTTCTTCCAGATGAACTACGCGGGACAGTCGGCTGGGCTCGAGAAGAGGGTGGCCGATCGCGAGGCCGAGCTCGCCAAGCTCCAGGCCGAGACGGCGAGGCTGCGCGAGATCGTGGACCGGGGCCAGGCGAACCATGCGCGCATCGAGGAGCTCTACCGCGACCGCTTCGCGACCCGGCGCCAGCGCCTCACGCAGGTCACCGAGGAGGTCAAGGACCTCGCCCGCCGCGCCGGGCTCGACCCGCGCACCCTGCGCTACCCCGAGACCCGTATCGAAGACTTCGGGCTGGTCGAGCGCCGCTTCGACTTCAACGTCCAGGGCACCTACGCCGCCCTGCGCACCTTCCTCAATCTGCTCGAGCTGTCACCCGCCTTCCTCACCCTGGAGCAGATCCGCGTCAGCCAGAACGAACGGGCGCCGGGGATCCTCTCCCTGGACCTGGAGCTCTCCACCCTGTTCGCCGACGAGGTTATCCGGCCAGCGGTCGCGGAGGTGGCGCCATGACCCCGCGCACCAAGAAGCTGCTCGGCGCGCTGGGAGTGGCGGTCGCCCTGGCGCTGTGGGTGAAGCTCGGTGGCTCAAAGCCGGTGACTCGGCCGCCGGCCCGTACCGCGGCCGGTGCCGCGGAGGACGGGGTGGAGCGCCCGGTGGCGACCTCGGCACGCCGCGGCCGCGCGGCCCGGCGTGGCCAGCAGGAGCTGGTCACCACCGTCGCCGATCTCGACGTCGCCCGGCTCGAGGCCGGGCGCGGGGCGTATGCGACCGGCCGGGACCTTTTCAGCTTCTACGTTCCACCGCCGCCTCCCCCGCCCAAGCCCCGGGGACCGACGCCCGAGGAGATCGCGGCGGCCCGCCGGGCGGCCGAGGAAGCGGCGCGCCGCCAGGCCGAGGCGCTGGCGGCCGCCGGTCCGCCCAAGCCCGTGCCGCCGGCGATCAACGTCACCTACATCGGCAGCTTCGGGCCGGCGAACCGTCGCGTGGCCGTGTTCTCGAACGGTGAGACCCTCTACAACGCCCTGGTGGGCGACGTCATCGAGGGCAAGTTCCGGCTGGTGTCGATCGGCTTCGAGTCGGTCGAGCTCGCATATGTCGATTTTCCGGACCTGCCTGCTCGGCAGCTGCCGGTTGGCCAAGAGGGAGTGTGACGATGCGTCGGTTTGCCCCGATGGTGTGTTGGCTGGTGCTCTTCGCCCTGCTCTCCTCCTGCAGCAGCTACCGTAGCTACCGCCAGGCGCAGATGGCGGCCTCGGCCGAGGACTGGGACAAGGCCGTTCTCTACTACCTGAAGGCGGTGGAGAAGAACCCCGACAACATCACCTACCGCGCCTCTCTGCTGCGGGCCAAGATCCGCGCCGCCCAGGAGCACTTCAACAAGGCCCGCCGCTACTACGAGACCGGCCTGCTCGAGCGTGCCTTCGTCGACTACCAGCAAGCGGTCCAGCTCGACCCCTCGAACCAGTCCGCCGCGGTGGAGCTCGAGAAGGTTCGGCGAGAGCTCGAAGCCGCTTCGCAGAACCGGAAATCGGAGTCGATCGAGGATCTCAAGAAGCGGGTCAGCGAGCAGAACCAGCCGCCGGTCTTGAACCCGCGCTCGAACGAGCCGATCGACCTCTACTTCCCCGAGCCGGTCTCGATGATGAGTGTCTACCGAGCCCTCGGCCGGGCCTTCGGGATCAACATCATGTTCGATCCCAACTTGAAGGACACCGACATCTCGGTCGAGCTCAAGCAGGTGCGCGCCCAGGACGCTCTCGAGTTCCTGATGCGCACCGCCGGTCACTTCTACAAGGTGCTCGACGAGCAGTCGATCATCATCATCGCCGACACGCCCCAGAACCGTCGCAACTACGAGGACCTGGTGATCAAGACCTTCTTCCTCTCGAACGCCGAGGTGAAGGAAGTGGTCACCATGCTGCGCAGCTTGATTGATGCCAAGAAGATCGCCACCAACGAGCAGTTGAACGCGATCATCGTGCGCGACACCGCCGACAAGGTGCGGGTGGCCGAGCGGATCATCGAAGCCAACGACAAGGCCCGCGCCGAGGTGGTGGTGGACGTCGAGCTGCTGCAGATCAACACCACCAAGCTGCGCGACCTCGGTGTGACCTGGCCCAGCTCGATCACGACCCGCATCGACACCGGCGGCGAGAACGTCCCCCTGCGCCTCTCGGACCTCCAGTTCTTGAACCAGAGCAACTGGACGCTGACCATCCCGAGCTTCACCTACGATTTCGTCAAGACCAGCACGGACGCCCAGCTGCTGGCCAAGCCGCAGCTGCGCATCAGCGAAGGGGAGAAGGCCTCGCTGACCATCGGCGATCGCATCCCCATCCCGGTGACCAGCTTCAACACCGCCAACACAGTCGGTGGCAACATCGTGCCGATCACCTCCTTCCAGTACCAGGACGTCGGCATCAAAATCAATCTCGAGCCGCGGGTGCACCACAACAAGGAGGTCACGCTCAAGGTCACGGTCGAGGTCTCGAATCTCTCCGGCCAGGTGACCACGGGCGGCTCCTCGCAGCCGATCATCGGCACGCGGTCGTTCGAGTCGAAGATCCGCTTGAAGGACGGTGAGACCAACTTCCTCGCGGGTCTGATCCGCACCGACGAGACGGTGTCGGAGAACGGCCTGCCCGGGCTCTCCGAGATCCCGGTGATCGGCCGGCTGTTCTCGAAGAACCGCAACCAGAACCAACGCACCGACGTCATCCTGACGCTGACGCCGCACATCATCCGCGCTGCCGACATCACCGAGGAGGACCTGCTGCCGATCTGGGTCGGCACCGAGCAGAACATCACCTTCCGGGGCGGCAGTCCGCGGGTGGAGTCGGAGGTCGAGGGTCCCTTCGACGCCGGCGGCGAGGCCGAAAGCTCCGAGGAGGTCAAGGAGCTGATCCAGCGTCGCATCCAGCAGCTGCCCCGCGAGCTGCGCGACCAGGCTGGTGCCGGCGTCGAGGAAGAGGTGAAGGAGCCGCCCCGTGGCGTCGAGCTGGTGCCGGGCGCGCCGCCCCAGGGCGGCGCCCCGAGCGGCGGCACGGGAGGCGCCTTCGGTACCCCACCTCAGCCGGTGCCGGAGGACGAGTCCGGAGAGGAGCCGCCCTTTGGTACCCCGGTGGGTGGCGGCTCCGGTGGCCGTGGCCCGTCCTTCGGCGGTGGCACCGCCTCGTCCGCTCTGCGCCTCGATCACACGCCGCCGGCCGTGGTCCTCGCCACGCGGGTCGACGCCCCGGTACGCCTGAAGCTCGCCCCTCGCGAGCTGGCGGTGTCGCCGGAGGACGTCTTCGAGGTCTCGGTGATGGTCGAGGCTGGCCGCCCGGTCGCTCACCTGCCGATCAAGCTCACCTTCGATCCGGAGGTTCTCGCCGTCCTCGAGGTGAGGCGGGGCGATTTTCTGGGCAGCGCGGAGGAGGCCCAGGTGCTCTCGGACCTTTCCCGCCCGGGTGAGGTGGTGATCGGCGCCAGCCGGCTGGGTGAGCGGCCCGGGATCACCGGCAAGGGAGTGGTTGCCGTGGTGCGCCTCCAGGCCCTGCGGCCGGGCAACGCGCGGATCGACTTCCGGCAAGCCAACGCCCTATCGTCCAGCCTCGAAGCCCTGTCCCCGGTCACCGGCGAGCCGGCCGCGGTGTGGATCACCAACCAGCCCGAGCGGGAGCGGCCGGCGCGCGAGCGCGAGGTGGAGAGCTGAGCATGTTCCGGACGGCCCGGCGTCTCGTCGGGGGCGGCCGCGCCCGCGGCTTCACCCTCGCCGAGCTGGTGATGGTGGCGGCGATCCTCGCCATCCTGGCCACCATCACCCTGCCGGTGGTCAAGTTCGGCTTGAAGCGCACCAAGGAGGCCGAGCTGCGCAACGCCCTGCGCGGCATGCGCTTCGCCATCGACGACTACAAGCGCTACAGCGACGCCGGGCTGATCCCCATCGACCTCGGCACCGAGGGCTATCCCAAGGAGCTGGAGGTGCTGGTGGAGGGCATCGACCTGGTCGGCCAGATCGACCGCCGGGTGCGCTTCCTGCGCCGCATCCCCCTCGATCCGATGACCGGCGAGGCGGAGTGGGGGCTGCGAAGCTACCAGGACGAGCCGGACTCGGACAGCTGGGGCGGTGAGAACGTCTACGACGTCTACTCCCTTTCCGAGGGAGTGGGCTTGAACGGAGTACCCTACCGGGAGTGGTGATGAGCATCCTGTCGCTGGTCCGCCGTCTGCGCAGCCGTCCCGAGCGTGGCTTCACCCTGCTCGAGCTGATCGTGGTGGTGGCGATCATCGGGATCCTGGCCGGAATCGTGGTGCCCAACCTCGCCGGGCGGCCGAAGCGGGCGAAGGAAGCCGTGCTGCGCCACAACCTGATGGCCCTGCGCGACGTCATCGATCAGTACTACGGCGACAAGGGGCACTACCCCGAGAGTCTCGAGATCCTGGTCGAGAGCGGCTACCTGCGGGTGCTTCCCCTCGACCCGATGACCGGGGCCACGGACACCTGGGTGGTGGAGTACGAGGAGGAGGATCCCGACAACCCCACTGCCGAGACCGAGAAGACCGAGGAGGGCACGCCGGGCATCATCGACGTGCACTCGGGCTCGGAGGGCGTCTCCACCGCCGGCACCCCCTACAGCGAGTGGTGACCATGCCCCCGCGCCGCGCCGAGCAGGGCTACACCCTCGCCGTGCTGGCGGTCATGATCGCCGTGCTCAGCATCCTGCTCTCCATGGCTTTGCCCTACTGGAGCACGCAGGTCAAGCGCGAGAAGGAAGAGGAGCTGATCTTCCGCGGCCTGCAATACGCCGAGGCGATCCGCGTCTTCCGCAACAAGAACGGCCGCCTGCCGGTGCGCCTCGAAGAGCTGATCAAGTCCGAGCCGCGCGTGATCCGCCAGCTGTGGAAGGACCCGATGACGGAGGATGGCTCCTGGGCCCTGATCTTCGAGGGGGGACCCGAACAGCCCGGCCAAGGTGGAGATGCGACCGATCCCTCCGGCCGGCCGGTCCGGCAGCAACCCAACCTCCAGGGCCAGGGGCTGAGCGACCTTCAGGAGGTCCCGATCGACCCGGGAGGCGGTAGCGGCCTGGACGGGCCGACGGTCACTATCGGCCCCATCGCCGGGGTGCGCTCGAAGTCGAAGGAGGAGTCGCTCCAGCTCTTCTTCGACCGCAGCCGTTACGACGAGTGGCAGTTCACCTACCAGATGCTCACCACCCAGCAGCCCTTCGGGGTGCAGGGCGCGGACCCCGCGACCTTCTCGATCGTCAAGCGGGGGGACCAAATCGGCCGGCCCCTGCGGCCGGGCCTGGTGCCGCCGGGAGGGGTCCCCGGCCAGCAACAGGGCAGCGGCCTCCAGCCCGGAGGCCTCCCGGGCGCCACGCCCGGCAGCAAGCCCCCCGGCGGTGCCCCCAAGGGCCCGCCACCGGCCCAGCCCGAGCTGCCCACCCAAGAAGAGGAGTGAGGTGCCCTCCCTCCCCCTCGAGGTCCGCATCAAGCGGCTCGCCCACGCGGAGGGTCTGGCCGTGCCGGCCCGGGCCTCGGCCGGCAGCGCCGGCTTCGACCTGCGCGCCGCCACGCCCGAGCCCGTAACCCTCGCCCCCGGCGAGCGCCGGCTGGTGCCCACCGGCTTCGTCTGGGAGATCCCCCCCGGCTGGGAAGGCCAGGTGCGCCCCAGAAGCGGCCTCGCCGTCCGCCACGGCCTCACCGTCGCCAACGCCCCCGGCACCATCGACAGCGACTACCGCGGCGAGGTCGCCGTAGCCCTCATCAACCTCGGCCAAGAGCCCGTCACCGTCAACCCAGCAGACCGCATCGCCCAGCTCATCCTCGCCCCGGTGCCGGCCGTGGTGCTCGAAGAAGTCGTGGAGCTGTCCGAGACAGAGAGGGGGGGCGGGGGGTTTGGGTCGACGGGTAAGTCGTAGCCATCTGGAGTGCGGCGACGCGTCGCCGCTTTTCTGCCGCCTCACCGTCATCCCGACCGCAGCCTGCGCAGCAGGCGTAGCGGAGCCGTCGCGAGGGATTGAAATCCCTCGCGACCCATGAACGTCCCTGGCGGGACGCAGAGAGACCCTCTCCCGTCCGTCATCCCCGCGCAAGCTGGAATCCATCCCCTCGACCCGCACCGCCATCCCCACCGCAGGGCCGAAGGCCCGGAGCGGAGGGATCTCCCTCTCCAGGCGAATTGAGTAGAGTTCTCCGTCTCTTGACCTGAAGAACTCTCACCCCATCCCATCCCCGTCACAAGGAGAGGGCACCATGCTGCTCAGCCGAGCTGTCCAGCTGTTCCTGGAGGGCTACTTCGCCACCTGCGAGCGCAGCCCCAAGACCATCGCGGCCTACACCAGCGACCTCGAGCAACTGAAGCTCCAGCTCGGCCCGGACGCGCCCCTGGCGGCCGTGACCCCGGAGCAGATCGAGGCATGGGCCCGAGGGATGAAGGCCGCGGGCCTCGCCCCCGCCTCGATCCGCCGCAAGCTCGCCGTCGCCAAGATCCTGTTCAACTACTGGGTCCGCCGCGACGCCATCCCCCGCTCCCCCCTCTGGCAGCTCCGCCTCGACATCGGCCGCAGCCGCCAACTCACCCGCACCCTCACCGTGGATGAGATCAGGCGTCTCCTCGCCGAGGCCAAGCGCCGCGCCCCGGCTTCCGGCTGCCCTTCTACAGCCACCATCGATCCAGCCTTCGTCGCGCTGCGCAACCGAGCTGTCCTGGAGCTGCTCTTCGCCACCGGCATCCGGGTGGGGGAGGCCATGGCCCTGCGGCTGGAGGACGTGAACCTGGCGGAGGGGATCCTGCTGATCCACGGCAAGGGTGCGAGGGAGCGCCTGGCCTTCTTGACCGATACCGACGCCCTGGAAGCCCTCACCAGCTATCACCACCGGCGCGCCGCCCTCAGCACTGAGCAGACCGCCCTCTTCCTCAACACCGGCGGAGCTCCCCTCTCCCCTCACGCCGTCGCCACGGCCCTGCGCGACTTCGCCCAAGGCGCCGGCATCACCCGCCACCTCACCCCTCACATGCTCCGCCACACCTCCGCCACCCTCTTCCTCCAGAACGGCGCGGACCTCCGGGTAGTCCAAGAGTTCCTAGGCCACGCCTCCATCGCCACCACCCAGCGCTACACCCACATCACCCGAGCGCACCTGGTGCGGGCGTTGGAGCGGTGCCGGCCTGGGTTGGGGGTGCGGGGGTAGTGGTCTGACGTTGTCGGATGACACCGGGAGAGTGTCATTCGCCCCGAACGCGCAGCACCGGAGCGACCGGCCAGGACGTGGCCCCTTCCTCCGATGGGTGGCCTCCTCAGATCCAGGCGTCAGCATAACTTCGGATTATCTGCCGATTAGAGGTCATGTTCGCACCCTCTAACGCCTACCTCTTCCTTGAGCTGGCCGTCATCGCCTACCTGCTTGGCTACTGCTGGGAGCACCTGCGTCTCGGAGCCGTTCGTTGGCGAGGCCTAGCGTTGACGGCAACTAGCCTAGCCCTCTTCTGGTTCGTCGTCGATCAGATCGCCCTTCGGCTCGGCTTGTGGACATTCCCAGCGGGCGGCACGCTCGGGTTCCGGCTCTGCGGCTTGCCCCTTGAAGAGTACCTGCTCTTCCTCCTGCACACCCTGGTGTGCCTCGCCCTCTTGCGCCAGTACTCCTTGGGGCAACGATGACAGCCTACACCGCCTTCAACGCAGTCCTCGCCATGCTCGTGCTTCCAACTGCCTACCTCGTCCTCTCTGGGGAGCGACGCTGGCCAGAGCGCGCCCTGGCAGCCAGAATAGGACTCCTGGTCACATTACTGGCCTATCCGTGGGACTTCTTCGCGATCGCGATGGGTGTGTGGCGATACCCAGCCCACCCAGGCCTGACCATCTACTCTGTGCCTCTTAACGACTTAGTCTTCATCTGGCTCTGCACCGTCCTAACTTCCAGCCTCCTTCTGAGGATGGGCCGAGGGGAAGCCAGCCGCAAGGGCCATGCCGAAAGCGAAAACGCAGACACAGAGCGTACTCGTAACCAAGGATAGGGAACGGCGCGACTGCATTCGCCAGTCCTCGAGTCGCTCAGTGCTCCCGGGTAATAGCATTTCGTTCCCGAGCTCACCCTCAATCACCACGATGACCGGCTCACTCACTCCAACTAAGGGTGACCGGCCACTCAGACCGCGTTGTGTCAGTACGAGGCGTTGCGAATTCGCCAGGGCTACGTCGAGCTCCAGCGAGAGCCACATTGTGCTAGCGCTCGCTATGGGAAGTGAGTATTCGGAGTCGACAGGCTCGATTGTGAGTGCAACACCCTGTCGCGTCTTCACGCGTCCCTCAGCATCCACCTCTGTGGAGAGCCGCGTGACAGCCGCAGGCTTCGCTAGGTCCAGGCCCAAGCCCGGTCCAGAGAGACTTCCGACGGCAAGGCAAGTGATCACTGCTGGGGCGAGGAAGTAGGCAGTGATACGTGAGAGTTCGTCTGCAGACCGTCCCAACAGGAGTTCCTTAAGAGTTGCGATGTCTAGCACGATGGGCTCCTGTCGCAGTGTGCACCCAGCAGAGCACTGCCGAAACTATGAAGAGCAGAACGCCGCCGGGTACCGTGTTCACCTGATAGGTGGTCGGCAGGCTTGGTATGCCCACGGTGGCGACCAAGTAAATGAACCATCCAACGGAACCCACAACTAGGAACCAGACCAGGCTGCGGTCGGCAAGAAGTTCCACCCGCCCATTGGCGCCCACCAGAACCCCCCCGACCGAAGCGTACGGGCCCATCAAGATATTGGCCAGTAGGTAAGGATTGCTCATTGAACGCATCGCCGCAAAGAGGAAGAAGACGGTCAGTAGTGTGACAACCATGAGCCAGTGGAACCGTGAGAGTTCGGAGGGCACCTCGGTGATGCGACGACGCAGAACTAGACCCACATGTACACTGGCCAGAATCGCACCGTTGAAGGCGGAGAGGAAGCTCGCTATTAGGGCGAGGGAGGTAACTACGAACAACGTGTCACTCGCGAGGGTACCGCTCCACATCTGGTCGATCCTGAGCTGACCATCTGGTATTCTCACGCTCCATGCTGCAAGCGGCACAAGAACTAGGAACGGTGCGGCACCTATGGCGGCGAAGATTACAAAGCGAGTTCGTTGCTTCCGGTGGGCGGCGGACACAAGGAAGACCCGCTTCCACGCGTCCGGACTCGCCAAGAGGAATCCGAAGCCCATCACAAGACCAAGCGCAAAGTGATAGAGATACAGCAAGTACCGTCCTGCCGCAAACGGCAGCTCCCAATAGCTGGACCGTGGAACTAGTCCGGAGGCCGTGAAAGCAAGCGTTCCATCGCTGAGAGCCAGGGTGAAGGCAAGAGCAGCCATTCCCATAACGAGAGCGAACTGCAAGACGTCGGTGCGGAAGACGGCCATGTAGCCGCCGAACAGCACGTAGAAGTATGCAATGACGCCGAGCGCTACGACTAGCAAAGTTGCATGGTCTGACCGTAAGCCAAGGCAGAGATCAAGAATATCTTTGAGGATCAGGAGTTCGGATGCTGCGTAGGCGCACTGGATAGCGGAGAGCCCGATTGCGAGGGCAGTTGCGTTCCCGTGGTTCGGGCCGAGGAACTGGAAAAGAAAACCGTCAAATGACGTTGCCTCCGTCTTGGCGATCCATGACCGGATACGGAGGAGCGACAGGACGGTGCCAGCGGCAAGTCCCAACAGGGCAGGTAGGCCGAGAAGGAGATGAATTCCGAGGTAGGCACCAAACAGGGCGGTGAGGGAGAATACGGTGCTGGCTTGGCCAACTTCGGGAAGTGGTAGGCCACAATCGACGTCGAGAGGCCGTGCAGCAGGCATTGGCTGCCTGCGCAGCGAGAAATGCACCAGCAGCAATGCTGCCACGAGTGCTGTTGCTACGAGGAGCCCGGCCACTTAACGGACACCTCTCTTCAGGCTGAAATCCGGTCTCGTCTCCAGAATCGCCATTGGCGGCGAGCTTGGCGTTGTAGCAGCGGGCGGAACAGTGGCTGCCTTCAAAGGGATAATCCGAAGTTATGCTCAGTGCAAACCAAGCGACGGAAGGCTAGGCATGCGCAGTTCGTGTTCGGACACCGCCTGATAAGGGCGACTGGCCCCGCGTCGCTAGGCCCTGTCGTGGATACAGTTGGAAGTATACCTGGTTTGGCTCTGAACTCGCAATCGCTGGAATTGGCGTACCGAAGTCGCCGCGCCTTCCCCCGCTGCTTGTCTCACTCGGAGGGTCTGGCGAGATCGGCCGGCCTACCGTCTCAGGTATGACACCGCATTTGGCCCGGTCGATGCCGCAGTGGCCGTTCCGACAGAGGGCGATTTTGCAGGCTTGAGAGTGGAGGAGATGCGAGTCGGCCAAGGCTCCCGGCGCCATCGTCAGGGGTTTCAAGTACCAGCTGGTCGAGACGGTCGACATAGACCCGCTCGTCCTTCACAGCGGCACAGCCTCGCGCAGGATCCGGTCACGCAGGGCCCAATGCAGCGCCCCCTCGGTGACCACATCGACCCGGCAGCCCAGGAGGGCCTCGAGATCCTGGATCAAGCCGGCGGGGAACCATGCCGAGGTGTCCGGCCCTGCTTTGACGAGGAGATCCAGATCGCTGTCTTCCCCTGCCTCTCCCCGAGCCACCGAGCCGAAGACGCGCGGTTCACTCGCGCCGTGCTCTGCGACCAGCCGGAGGATTACCGCCCGCTCTGAGGGAGCCCAGGCTGGAGCAGGCGGGCGGCGGGCGGCGGTGGTCATCGAAGTCACCTTGGTTGGCACGGGATGATAGCTCAGTCCGCTTGGGGCCCAGGACGTACCCCCCTCAAACCCCCACCACCTCCACCCCCCGCCCCGCGGTGTCGTAGACGACGAAGGTCGACTTGCCCAGTCGCCCCATGATCTCGCCGGGGTTGACCAGGTCGGTGGCTCCTTCCTTGCCGACGTGGAGGCGGTGGTCGTGGCCGTAGCAGACGAGGTCGTAGGAGCCGGAGCGGGCGAGGTCGCGGGCGATCTCCGGGTAGTGGTTGATGCCCACGCGCAGACCGCCCAGCTCCAGGCGGGCGAGCTCGCCGTGGAGGGTGACCCTGGGGTGGCGGGCGGCGACCTGGGCGAGGAGGAAGCGGTCGCCGTCGTTGTTGCCGAAGACGGCGTGGATGGGGCCGGGGAAACCCTGGCCGATCTGGTCGAGGGTGAACGGGGCGCAGAAGTCGCCGCAGAAGAGCAGGGCGTCGGTGCTCCATGCCTTCTCGAGGGCGGCGGCCAGCTTCCAGATGTTGTCGTGAGCGTCGGAGAGGATCGCCAGCTTCATGGTGGCCTCCGTGGAAGTGTCGGCCGAAAAAGAAAAGGGGCCGCTCGCGCGGCCCCCTTCCCCTCCATCCTGAAGGCCTGCGCCTAGAAGGACACCCGCAGACCGAGCTTGGCCTGCCAGCGGGAGCGCAGGTCGTCGGTCGAGAAACGCTGGGCGGGGAGCGTGAGACGGTAGATCGGCTTGCCGGTCGCCGCGTCGATGCCGGCGAGGAACACCGGCGAGCTCTCGTCGAACTGCACGTAGCGCACCTGGCCGGTGTCGCTGTCGAAGAGGTTGGCGAAGTTGAGCACGTCGAGGATGAGGCTCACCCGCGCGATGCTCACCGGAATCGACTGCTCGGCGTGGAAGTCGAGCTGGTGGAACCAGGGGGCGCGGGAGGCGTTGCGCTCGATGATGCTGCCGCGGGCGCCGCGCAAGCCCTCGTCCGACTCGACGTAGGCGTTGAACAGCGCCCACTGCTGGGCCTGGATCCCCGAGTCGCGCGTCTGCATGGCGCAGGTCGCGGCCACCGTGCTGGTGCAGAACAGCACCTCGCTGGCGCTGGCCGGCACGTAGAGCAGGTCGTTGTCGTTGGTGTCACCGTTGACGTCGTTGGCGAAGGTGGTCGAGTACGGACGGCCCGACTGCGCGTTGTAGAACACGCCGAAGGTGGTCGGCGCCCGCTCCCAGAACCGCGCCTCCCAGGACAGCGAAGCGTTGAAGCGGTGCTCGATCGAGTAGTCCGAGGTCGCCAGCGCCGGGTTGTTCGGGTCGCCCGGGTGGTAGACGAAGCGCCAGTTCGAAACCGCCTGGCTGGAGTTGCCGTCGTTGACCGACTCGGCCTCACCGTAGGCGTAGGAGACGCTGGCCGCGAGGCCGTCCCGGAAGGGCCGCTCGAGCTTGAAGGCCGCGGTGAACTGATCGCCCTTGTCGGTGTTGGTGAGCAAGATTACGTCACTGAAGCGGCTGTCCCTGCGGCGGAACGTCGGCCGACCGTCGAAAGCCAAAGTGCTGCCCGTCGGCACGAAGTTCAGGTTCTGATAAGCGATCTCCTGCTCGTTCTGCGAGTAGATCAGCTCGGCCGAAGCGATCAGGCCCCAGATGCCGAGGTCCTGATCGAAGCCGAGGTTGGTGCGCAGAACCTGCGGGAACTCGAAGTCCGGATCCGTAACGTCCACTTCGTTGGTCACCGCACCACCGACCGAGCGGGGCTGGTTGAACGGATCCGAGTTGAACGGGATGCTGTTGGTTTCCGAGATCGGACGTTCGGGGGTAGCAACGACGCGCGCTGAAAGTCGCGTGAACTCGATGCCGGTGTTGCCGTACTGGTTCGACAGCCAGACGTACGGCGTGCGGCCGGCGAAGATGCCGATGCCGCCGCGCAGCTGCTGCTTGCCGCTGCCGGAAATGTCCCAGTTGAAGCCGATGCGGGGCGAGAGCAGGATGTTGCCGTCCGGTAGCTCGTCGGTGCGAAAGCCGAAAACCTGATCGATCGTGGCGTTGTACGAAGGCTCATCCGGGAAGAACGGCACGTCAGCGCGGATGCCGAAGGTGAGGGTGAGGTTCGGCCGCACGGTCCAGCGGTCGCCGACGTAGAGGCCGAACTGCTGGACGTCGAACTTGGCGGCCTGGTCCGGGTTGCTGGTGTTCGAGAAGCTGTAGTCGAACTGCGAAGCCCAGCCGCGCTCAAAGTCGTCCAGGTTGTTGAACACGTAGGCGCCGTAGTTGTCGCGGATGAACAGGTTCTCGAAGCTGAAGAACTCGTTGTGGGTGCCGATCGTCACCGTGTGGTTGCCGGTGATCCAGGTCAGATCGTCGGTGATCTCGAGGATGTCCTGGTCGAGGGCGTTGGCGGTGGAGAAGCGCTCCGTGCCGGCCTCGAAGGTGCGGTTGCCCGGCGAGATGCCGCGAACTTGCACGAAGGGGAAGGCCACGTCGCCGGCGCGCTGGTCACGGATCGTCTGGTAGGTCAGCCGAGCCTCGTTGAACAGCGAGCCCGAGATGACGCTGTTGAGCTGCAGCACCGAGGAGTTCGTCTCGTCCAGGAAGTGGTAGACGTTCTCCGGGAACCGGTAGGTCACGTTGCCCTGGAAGAGGATGTCGTTGTTGGCATCGATGTAGTTGTGGCGGGCGGTCAGCTGGTTGCTGTCACCGAGATTGAGGTCCAGGCGCAGGAAGGCCTTGTCGCTGTCGGTGGTGCGGGTGACCTCCTCGAAGCCGCCCGGATCGTAGCCGTAGCGGCCGGTGAGAATGCTGCGGAACCGCTCGGCCTCGGTGCGCGAGCCGAAGTCCTGGCCGCTCCCGCCGCCGATCGAGAAGCCGGAGGGGCGGTCGAGGCGGGAGATCTCGCCGTTGACGAAGAAGAAGGCCTTGTTGCGCAAGATCGGCCCGCCGAGCGAGATGCCGTACTGGTCCTCGCTGAAGGTGCCGAGGGGGCGGTCCTGGGCGCCGTCACCCACCAGGTCCTGGTCGCGCGTGTAGTAGTAGACGCCGCCCGATAAGCTATTGGTGCCGCTCTTGGTCACCGCGTTCACGCCACCACCGGAGAAGCCGCCCTGGCGGACGTCGTAGGGGGCCACCAGCAGCTGCAGCTCCTGGATCGCGTCGAGGCTGATCGGCTGGGCTTCCGCCTGGCCGCCGGGCACGCCCTGGGCGGCGAGACCGAAGAGGTCGTTGTTGACCGCGCCGTCGATCTGGATGTTGTTGTAGCGGTTGTTGCGTCCGGCCACCGTCAGAGCGGCTGCGCCGTCGTTGTCCGAGTTGGTGGAGAAGAAGGGGTTCGTACGGGCGAAGTCCTCGATGCCCCGGGAGACCGTGGGCAGCGAGGTGATCGCCTCGACGGAGACGTTCGAGGCGGCGCCGGTGCGCGACGGGTTGATGATCCGGTTGGACTCGGCCACCACCGTCACCGTCTCTTCGAGCGCCAGCGGCAGGCCGAAGCGCAGGTCCTTGGTCTCGCCGAGGCCGACGAAGACATCGGTCTGCTCCGAGGTCTTGAAGCTCTCCATCGCGACGGTGACGGTGTAGGGGCCGCCGACCCGCACGTTCTGGATGGTGAAGCGGCCGTCGCCTCCGGAGGTCACGGAGTAGGTGGTGCCCGTCGGGGTGTGGACGGCAGTGATCACGGCGCCGGGCAGGGCGGTCTCGCCCGCCTCATCGGTCACCACGCCGGACAGGCTGCCGGTGGTGGTGCCCTGGGCCAGGAGCGACGGCGCCCAGAACGCGAGCAGCATCGCCAACGAGGCGAGGACCCTCCTCGGCAGCCGCTTGGGGTGCAAGTGCATAGGAACCTCCATTGGTCTTCTCAAAGGATTCACGGGCGAAGTCTCGGAACGGACGCTGCGCGCACCATTCGCGACCTCGGAGCTAGGGCTCGAAATCTAGGTTACCAGCACCGGTCAGGCCGGTGACGGAGCTCGGATGACGAGAGAGACTCAGGTCCGTTACGTCTGGGTGACCCGGATGGCGCCGATCTTACCACCTCTTCCTGGCCCTTAAACATCCTGCGAGGGCGGTGGCGGGGGGCCTCCGGGCCGGGTCGCCAGGGCCAGGAAGAGCTCCTCGACGATGTCCCGGAGCTCGACGGTGTAGTGGGTCAGGTGGCGCAGCTGGTCCTCGAGCTGCTCGAGGCCCGGGCGCATCAGGCTGCCCCCGCCATGACGGGAGAAACGGCCGGCGTAGCGCTCGTCGAGCAGGCGGATGCGCTCGTAGGCATCCTTCATCTTCTGGGGGTCCACGGCGGTCCTCTCTAGGCGGTTGCCCGGTGGACGTGATGGGCGGTGGCCTGGTCGCGTGGTCGGACCACGATCTCGTCGATGTTGACGTGCGGCGGTCGCGTGGCCGCCCAGACGATGCACTCGGCCACGTCCTCAGCCGTCAGTGGCGTCATGCCCCGGTAGACGCCCGCCGCCCTCTCGGCATCGCCGTCGAAGCGCACCAGGGAGAACTCGGTCTCGACCAGCCCCGGGGCCACCTCGGTGACCCGCACCGGCGAGCCCAGCAGCTCCAGCCGCAGACAGCGGGAGAAGGCCCGGGCGGCGTGTTTGGCGGCGGTGTAGCCGCCGCCGCCGGCATAGGTCTCGAAGCCGGCGATCGAGCCGACGGTGAGCACGTGGCCGTCGCCGCTCGCGATCAGCCGCGGCAGCAGCTCCCGGGTCATGCGCATCACGCCCAGGAAGTTGGTCTCGATCATGGTGCGCCAGTGGTCCTCGTCGGCCTCGGCGACGCGCTCGAGCCCGAGGGCCCCGCCGGCGTTGTTGACCAGCAAGGCGACCTCGCTTAAGGGGGCACAGAAGCGGCGGACGCTCTCGGTGTCGGCGACGTCGAGCAGGGCGGCGCGGCCTCCCAGCTCACGGGCCAGGGCCTCGATGCGCTCGACCCGACGCGCCCCGAGGACGACCTCGAAGCCGGCCCCGGCCAGAGCCCGGGCCGCGGCGGCCCCGATCCCGGAGCTGGCGCCCGTGATCACCGCCACGCGGCCTGCGCTCACGGCTTCTCCTCCGGGTCGAGGGCGCGGACCAGCCAGTTGACCACGGCGAGCACCAGCCCGCCCAGGACCGCCCAACCGAAGCCATCCACCGAGAGGCCGTCGAGCAGCCAGGCGGCGAGCGAGAACATCAGGCCGTTGATGACCAGGAAGAAGAGGCCGAGGGTGAGCACGATCAGGGGACAGGAGAGGATCTTGACCACCGGCTTGACCAGCAGATTGATCAGGCCGATGACGACCCCGGCGAGCAGAAGGTAGAGGATGCCCCCTTGGTAGTGGACGCCGGAGAGGATCTTCGCCGCGAGCAACAGCCCCACGGCGTTGGCGAGGACCTGGATGACGGCGCGCATGATGGCGGAGACTCTATCGCTTCCGGAACGAGGAGGGCGCACGGCCGTGCGCCCCTACGCAATGCCGTGCCGCCGCGGCGAGCCTCGTAGGCTGGGTTAGGCCCGACAGGGCCGTAACCCAGCTCCCGCGGCGTCGGCGAGGGCTGGGTTACGCCGCAGACGGCTAACCCAGCCTACGAGCTTCCGGTGCGTAGGGGCGCGGGGACCGCGCCCCTACGACGGCGGCTCGATCGCCTTGCGGGCCGCGGCCACCACCTCCCGCTCGTTGGCGAAGCTCAGGCGGGTGAGGGCCTCCTCCCAACCGAGCCAGGCCGCCGCCGAGACCTCCTGCGGGTCGTACCCCGAGGGATCCCCTCCGACGTAGCTCATCAGGAAGAAGTAGACCCGCTTGTGGACCCGCTGCGCTCCCCGCTCGAAGAACCAGTACTCGACGTCGGGCAGGCGGGAGACCACCCGGCCGGTGACGCCGGTCTCCTCGCGGACCTCGCGTTCGGCGGTCTGCTCGGGGGTCTCGCCGGGCTCGAGATGGCCCTTGGGCAGCTGCCACCGCCTCCCCCCTTGGGTGGCGATGAGCAGGACCCGGCCTTGGTGAGTCACCACGCCCCCTGCGGACACCTCGTGCTCGGTCTTCAGTTGGCGGGTCCTCCGCCCTCGCCGGGGGTCCAGGAGGGCAGGTTCGTGGGATCGACACCCAGGGACCGCAGCACCCGCTCCCAGGTCTCGTCGTTCTGTTCCTCGCGCAGGAGGGCGAGATCGACCGGCGCCGTCAGCCAGTCGTTACGCAGGATCTCCTCGAGCAGCTGCCCCTCGCCCCACCCGGCGTAGCCCAGGAAGAGTCGGAAGGTCTCGGGGGGCTCGGCGGCGAGCTCGGCCAGGTCGTGAACGTGCTGGCTGATCGCGAGGCCCGGCAGCAGGGCGCTCGCGTTGGTGGGTCCGGTAGCGACCTCGTCGCTGCCGAAGACGATGCTGCCGAGCTGGGGTTGAACCGGACCGCCGAAGAATGCCACCGTAGCCGGGTCTCCCTGCCAGCCGATCTCCATGCCGCCCAGGATCTCGCCGACTTTGATCTGTGTCGGGCGGTTCAAGATGAAGCCCAGGCTGCCTTCCTCGTCGTGGTGCACCAGCAGGATCACCGTCTTGTGGAAGAAGGGGTCCAGCACCTGGGGCATCGAGACCAGCACGAGCGGCGCCTGCAGCCTCTCCTGATCGGCCATGAACGCATCTTACCGTCAAAGCCTGGCGTCTCCGCCTCGCCCTGCCGGGCCTGGCTGCGCTATCGTTGCCGGCATGGCGGACAGCTTCGGCAGTCTCGGTTCTTTCTCGGCGGATGGGCGCACTCTGCGCCTCGCTCGCCTCCAGGCACTCGAGCCACAGGGCTTCAACCTCGCTCGATTGCCCTATTCGATGAAGATCCTGCTCGAGAACCTGCTACGCCGGGAGGACGGCCTCTCGGTGCGCGCCGAGGATGTGGCGGCGGTGGCGAGCTGGGATCCCCACGCGATCCCGGAGCGGGAGATCGCCTTCATGCCCGCGCGGGTGCTGCTCCAGGACTTCACCGGCGTGCCCGCCGTGGTCGACCTCGCCGCCATGCGCGACGCCATGGTGAAGCTGGGCGGCGACCCCCGGAAGATCAACCCCTTACAACCCGTCGAGCTGGTGATCGATCACTCCGTCCAGGTCGACGAGTACGGCAGCGCCGCCGCTTTCCTGATCAATGCCGAGCTGGAGTTCGAGCGCAACAAGGAGCGCTACGCCTTCTTGCGCTGGGGTCAGACCGCCTTCTCCAACTTCCGCGTCGTGCCGCCGGATACCGGCATCGTCCACCAGGTGAACCTCGAGTACCTGGCGAGGGTGGTGATGGTCGACGAGGCGGCGGCCGGAGGCGCCATCGCCTACCCGGACACCCTCGTCGGTACCGACTCCCACACCACCATGATCAACGGTCTGGGCGTCTTAGGGTGGGGGGTGGGCGGCATCGAGGCCGAGGCGGCCATGCTCGGCCAGCCGGTCTCGATGCTGCTGCCGCAGGTCGTCGGCTTCCGGCTGGTGGGCTCCCTCCCTGAAGGGGCCACCGCCACCGATCTCGTGCTCACCGTCACCGAGATGCTGCGCACCAGGGGCGTGGTGGGCAAGCTGGTCGAGTTCTTCGGTCCGGGCCTCGCCTCCCTGCCCCTGGCGGACCGCGCCACCATCGCCAACATGGCGCCGGAGTACGGCGCCACCTGCGGCATCTTCCCCATCGACGCCGTGTCCCTCGACTACCTGCGTTTCTCCAACCGCGGTGCCGCCGCGGTCGCCCTGGTCGAGGCCTATGCCAAGGAGCAGGGCCTCTTCCACAGCGCAGACACCCCGGAAGCTGAGTACTCCGACGTGCTCCATCTCGATCTCGGCACGGTGCAGCCCAGCCTCGCTGGCCCCCGCCGGCCCCAGGATCGAGTTCGCCTTTCAGACGTCAAGGACTCCTTCGCGCGGGAGCTGCCGAATCTGGTCTCGGCGGCCAAGCCCAAGGCGGCGCCGGCCAATCTGGGCCGCTGGGAAAGCGAAGGAGGCACGGCGGTTCTGGACCTCGCCGCAACGGCCGTGGCGACCATCAAGGGCGAGACCTGCACGCTCGGCCACGGCGCGGTGGTGATCGCCGCCATCACCAGCTGCACCAACACCTCGAACCCGTCGGTGATGGTCGCCGCCGGGCTGGTGGCGAAGAAGGCCGCCGCTCGGGGCCTGAAGGCGCGCCCCTGGGTCAAGACCAGCCTCGCTCCCGGGTCCAAGGTGGTCACCCGCTACCTCGAGGAAGCCGGCCTGCTGCCCGAGCTCGAGAAGCTCGGCTTCCACGTCGTGGGTTATGGCTGCACCACCTGCATCGGCAACAGCGGCCCGCTGCCGCCCCCGGTCTCGCAGGCGATCGAGCAGGGCCAGCTGGTGGCAGTGGCGGTGCTCTCCGGCAACCGCAACTTCGAAGGCCGCATCAGCCCGGAGGTGCGGGCCAACTACCTCGCCTCGCCGCCCCTGGTGGTGGCCTACGCGCTGGCGGGGCGGATCGATCTCGACCTGACGACCGAGCCCCTGGGCGAGGATGCCGAGGGCCGGCCGGTCTACTTGAGGGACGTCTGGCCCAGCCGGCAAGAGATCGACGCCACCGTGCGCTCGGCCTTGAAGGCCGAGATGTTCGAGCAGGAGTACCGGGACGTCTTCACCGGGGACGAGCACTGGAACAGCCTCGAGGTGCCCGCGGGCGACACCTACGCCTGGGATCCGGCCTCGACCTACGTGCGCCACCCGCCGTACTTCGAGGGGATGGGCATCGAGCCGGCGCCCCTGACCGACGTCGTCGGAGCCAGGGTCCTGGCGGTGCTCGGCGACTCCATCACCACCGACCACATCTCTCCGGCCGGCTCGATCAAGCCGTCGAGCCCGGCGGGCAAGTACTTGGTCGAGCACGGCGTGGCCCCCAAGGACTTCAACTCCTACGGCTCCCGCCGCGGCAACCACGAGACGATGGTCCGCGGCACCTTCGCCAACGTCCGGCTGCGCAACAAGATGGTGCCGGAGATCGAGGGCGGCTTCACCCTCCACCTGCCGAGCGGCGAGCCGCTGTCGATCTACGACGCCGCCGAGCGTTACCGGGCCGAGGGCGTACCGCTGGTGATCTTTGCCGGCAAGGAGTACGGCTCCGGCTCCTCGCGCGACTGGGCGGCCAAGGGGCCGAGGCTGCAAGGGGTACGGGTGGTGATCGCCGAGAGCTACGAGCGCATCCACCGCAGCAACCTGGTGGGGATGGGCATCCTGCCCCTCGAGCTCTTGCCGGGGGAGAGCGCCGCGAGCCTAGGGCTCGCCGGCCGGGAGGTGATTTCGGTCGAAGGCATCGTGGCCGGAGTGGCCAGCGGCTTTTCCGCGGGGCGGACGTTGACCGTCGTGGCCGAGCGCGAGGATGGCAGCCGCCTCACCTTCACGGCCCGGGTGCGTCTCGACACCCCGCAGGAGATCGAGTACTACCGCCACGGCGGCATCCTGCAGTACGTGCTGCGCCAGCTGGCGAGCTAGCCGGCCATGCGGTGTGCCTGTTCGGGGGTCTTAAAAAGCCCCGTGCCGTGGAGGGAGACGGCACGGGGGGAGGAGAGGGAGCCGAAGGAGATTGGTCGGAGATCGTTCTCCGAGGGCGGGGTCAGCTCCCACGGTTCCCGCCGTGTTGTGTAGAACACCACCGCTGAGTTCAAGATTCCCGTTCGGCTATCCAGTTTCGAGGCCCCAAGACGCTCACTCGGAGACCCACATGCGCATCTTCCTGACCGGCGCCACCGGCTATCTGGGTGGTGCCCTCGCCCGCCGCCTGGTGGCGGAAGGACACCAGCTTTCGGCCGTGGTGAGGGATATCGAGCGCGCCGCTCCCCTGGGCGAGCTGGGAGTCCAGCTCCACCGCGGCGACATCGAGGACCGCTACTCCCTGCGCGAGGGAATGGCCGGCGCGGACTGGGTGGTCCACTCCGCCGCCCTGGTCGCCATCGACGGTGATGGCGAGGCGATGAGGCGGGCCAACGTCGACGGCTCGGAGAACGTCGCCTCCCTCGCCTACAAGTTGGGCGTGGGCCGATTCCTGTCGATCTCATCGGTGGTCTACTTCGGCGGCAGCCCGGACGACGGCTCCCTCGCCGACGAGAGCGCGCCGATCCGCTCGCCCTTCCCCAGTCCCTACAGCGCCACCAAGCACGCCGGCCAGAAGGTCATCGAGGAGTGGGCCCACCGGGGCCTCAAGGTCAACACGGTCTACCCCGGCTTGATCTACGGTCCGCCGGGCAAGAAGGCTGGGGCCAACTACCTCCTGCGCCGGATCGCCAAGGGCAGGGTGCCGGTCCTGGTGGGAGCGGACCGCAAGGCGAGCTGGGTGCATCTCGACGACGTCGTCGAGGCGCTGGTGCGCATCCTCGCCGGGGCGCCGCCCGGCCGGGGCTACCTGCTCGCCGGCGACGTCGTCACCACCGGCGAGCTGGTGGCGCTGCTCTGCCGCCTGGCGGGCGTCGCGCCGCCGCGACTGCGCCTGTCGTTCGGGCTCGCCCGCTTCGGCCTCGGCCTGGCGGCGCCGTTCTACCGGCTCCGTGGCCGGCGCCCGCCGGTCGCCCCGGGCGAGCTCGCGTCCCTCGAGCGCCACTGGGCCTTTGACGACTCCCGCGCTCGCCAGGAGCTTGGCTGGCAGCCGCGGACCCTGGCGGAGGCCCTGCCGGGGATGGTCGATTTCTTGAAGACCTGAGGGCAGGCACTAGAATCAGCGGGATGTTCACGGTCTTCAAAGACTACGAGTTCGCCGCCGCCCACTTCATCCGCGGCCACACCGGCGGCTGCCAGCATCTCCACGGCCACAACTACCGGGTGCGGGTCCACGTCTCGGCCGAGCGGCTCGACGCCCTCGGCATGGTCATCGACTTCGCCGACTTGAAGGCCACCATGGCCGAGGTCCTCGGCCCCTTCGACCACCGCGTGATCAACGACATCCCGCCCTTCGACGTGCGCAACACCACGGCCGAACTGCTGGCCGAGTTCGTCTTCGACGAGATGGCCCGCCGCCTGGACGACGAGCGCTTACGGGTCTCGCGGGTCGAGGTCTGGGAGAACGCTCGCTCGAGCGCCATCTACGAGCGCCGGGGGGATGGCCGTTGAGCGCTGTTGCCGCACTGCGTCAGACGGTTGCAGCGGCCGACCTGCCCCGCGGCCGGCGGGTGAAGGTGAACGAGATCTTCTACTCGCTCCAGGGCGAGTCCACCTTCGCCGGTCGTCCCTGCGTCCTCATTCGCTTGACCGGCTGCCAGATGCGTTGCTCGTGGTGCGACTCCGAGCACAGCTTCTACGAGGGCCAGTGGCTGAGCTTCGAGGACGTGCTCTCGGAGGTCGCTCGCTTCGGCTGCCCCTTAGTCGAGCTCACCGGGGGCGAGCCGCTGCTCCAGCCCGGTGCCCGTCCCCTGCTCACCGCGCTGGCCGACGCCGGTTACGAGGTGCTGCTCGAGACCGGCGGCGGCCTCGACATCTCGGACGTCGATCCGCGGGTGCGGCGGATCGTCGACGTCAAGTGCCCGGGCAGCGGCGAGGTCGGCGGCAACCGCTGGGACAACCTCGACCACCTCACCCCGCGCGACGAGCTCAAGCTGGTCCTCCTCGACGAGGCGGACTACCGCTTCGCGCGCGACCTGGTGCGGCAGCACCGGCTCCACGAGCGCTGCCCGGTGCATCTTTCGCCGGTTACTGGCCGCCTCGACCCGGCCCAGCTCGCGGCCTGGATCCTCGCCGACCGCCTGCCGGTCCGGCTCCAGCTCCAGCTCCACAAGCAGCTGTGGGGTGCCGAGACCCGCGGGGTGTGAGTTTCCCCCGTGACCATCCTGCCGCTCTGCGGCGTTCGAGGATAAGATCGGCCGGTAACGCAACGGGGGAATCGAGGGATGAGCACCGCGAAGCTGATCTACGACGGCAAAGAGCATGAGCTCCCGGTCTTCGGCGGCTCGGAAGGGGAGCTGGCGATCGACACCCGCAACCTGCGAGCGGCGACCGGGGCCATCACCTACGACCCCGGCTACGGCAACACCGGCTCGTGCATGAGCGCGATCACCTTCATCGACGGCGAGAAGGGGATCCTGCGCTACCGTGGCTACTCGATCGAAGAGCTCGCCGAGAAGTGCAGCTTCCCCGAGGTCTGCCACCTCCTGATCTACGGCCACCTGCCCAACCGCGACGAGCGCAACCGCTTCCGCGACCACCTGACCCGCCACACCCTGCTGCACGAGGACATGAAGAAGTTCCTCGACGGCTACCCCTCAACGGCCCACCCGATGGCAATCCTGGCGGCCATGGTGGCCTCGCTCTCGAGCTTCTACCCCTCGAGCGAGAAGGGGGAGGACGCGGACCTCAACATCATCCGCCTGCTGGCGAAGATCAAGACCATCGCGGCCTTCTCCTACAAGAAATCGATCGGCCAGCCCTACATCTATCCCCAGAACGACCTCTCCTACTGCGGCAACTTCCTGCAGATGATGTTCGCGGTGCCGAGTGAGGATTACCGGGTCTCACCGGTGCTCGAGAACGCCCTCAACCTGCTGCTGATCCTGCACGCCGACCACGAGCAGAACTGCTCCACCTCGACGGTGCGCATGGTCGGCTCGAGCGGTGCCAACCTCTTCGCCTCGATCGCCGCCGGCATCTGTGCCCTCTGGGGCCCCCTCCATGGCGGGGCCAACCAGAAGGTCATCGAGATGCTGGAGGCGATCGCCGCCGACGGCGGCAACTACCGCAAATACGTCGACCTCGCCAAGGACAAGGATTCCGGCTTCCGGCTCATGGGCTTCGGCCACCGGGTCTACAAGAACTTCGACCCCCGCTCGCGGATCCTCAAGACGGCGGCGGACCAGGTGCTCGCCGAGCTGGGCGTCCAGGACCCGCTACTCGAGATCGCCAAGGGGCTCGAGCAGATCGCCCTCGAAGACGGCTACTTCGTCGAGCGCAAGCTTTACCCCAACGTCGACTTCTACAGCGGCATCCTCTACCGGGCCATGGGCATCCCCACCAACATGTTCACGGTGATGTTCGCCATCGGCCGCCTGCCGGGCTGGATCGCCCAGTGGCGTGAGCTGACGGACGACAAGACCACCCGCATCAACCGCCCTCGCCAGATCTACACCGGCCCCACCCTCCGGCCGGTGCCGAGCCTGGACGAGCGGTAGGGCTTCAGCCCCGCCGCCCCCGCCGTAGCCGGCGCAGCAGGCGGAAGCGCATGCCTTCGAGGCGGTGCCAGATCTTGGGCCAGCGCTCGAAGAGGCCGTGGAGCTTGCGGTAGACGAACTCGGAGCCGAGGGAGAGCAGGGCGGCGCCCAGGAGCAGGGTGAGGACTCCCTGGATGCCGGGCAGGATCAAGCCAGCGATTCCCACCAGCACCAACGTCCAGCCAGCCAGGAAGAGTGCGACCCGGAAGCGCAGGGGCAGGGGAAAGAAGCGGCGGCGCCGGCCCAGGAGCTTGCGCGCCGCTTGCCGTACCCTTCCCGGTGGCTTGGCCCCGGAATCTCCTCCGAACAAGGCGGCACTCATCGCGGCAGCTGTTCTACCACAGGCCGGTGGCCTCATCGGTACGCCGCTATGTCAGGAGATCGTCACTTTTGAAGGAAGCCGCCGCGCCGTAGCGTGGACCAGAAGTACTCCACCAGCAGGGGCTCACCCTCCCCACTTCCCAGCACCCACAGCACGTGCGGCCGGGGCTTGAGGCTGCCCAGCCGCCGCTGGCCGTCCCGGCTGCCGGTGGCGTAGAGGGTCGCCGCGAGGCCCTGGGCGTCGACGGCCAGCTCGGAGACCGCCAGCACGGCGAGCACACCCGTGCCCGGCTGGCCTTTGCGCTGGTCGAGGTAGGGAGGAAGGACCTGGTTGCCGGCGGTGAAGCCCGGATCGGCGGAGGTCGCGGCGGCGTAGGCACCGGAGCCGAGGCGGATCGGCTCGAGCGGCGCGGGCAGGCCGGCCACCGCCGGTGGCTCGACCAGCCAGCCGGCGTTGTCGGGGCCACGGCCGAAGCCGCGCGCCACCCCGGCGATGCGCACGAAGCCGCTCGGTGCCCCCGAGCGACGCAGGGCCTCGATGGCGGCGTCAACCGCGAAGCCACGGGCGAAGGGGGAGAGGTCGAGGCGACTGCCTTCGGCGAGGTTCACGGTGCGCTGCTGGTCATCGAGACGGAGCCGGTCGCAGCCTGCGGAGAGGGTAGCCGCTGCCACTTCCTCAGGCCCAGGCACGGTCGGCCGGGGCTCCCAGCGACCCCAGACGCGAGCGAGCTCGAAACCGAGGGGCCCGGTGATGCCACCGGTCCAGTCGCAGAAGTCCCGCGCCCGCGAGAGCAGGGTGAAGAGGCTCTCCCCCACGGGTTGGGGACCCACTCCCGAAGCCTTGTTCAGCGCTCCGAGGGTACCCTCCGCCGTGCTCGACGGGTCGGTGACGCGGGCGATCTCTCGCAACTCCGCCTCGGCGGCGTCAAGGGCCGCGGCCGCCTGTTCCGAGCTCAGGCCCGCCACGCTTGCGACGGCGTCGGCGTCGAAGACCCTGAGGTTGCGGCTGGCGACCTCGGCGGGTCCGCCGGCCAGGGCGAGAGTGAGCGTGAGGAGAAGAATGGTCATCATTCACCAGGCGGGCCGCACGGGCAGGGCGCCGGCCTCCTCGGTCAGTCGAGCGTGAGCCAGGATCCGCGCCTCGCCGGCCAGGAGCCAACGCTCGGGCAGGGGGTTGGCTTCTCCCTGTCCATCGACCGTCAGCTCGAAGCCGCCGAGGGTGCGGGCGGTCACGGGCAGCTCCAGCTGGCGGATGGTCAGCCCCGTGGCCACTGCGGCCAGCACTCCCGTGCCACAGGCGAGAGTCTCCCCCTCCACGCCCCGCTCGAAGGTCCGGACCTCGATGTTGTGGGAGTCCACGACGTGCAGGAAGTCGACGTTGGCGCCGGCCGGCCCGAAGACCGGGTGGCGACGCAACGGCGGCGCGAGCTGCTCGACCGCGAGCCCGACCACCGAGTCCACGGCGAGGACGAAGTGGGGCACCCCGACGAGCGCGAAGAAGCCTTCCCACAGCCGGCCTTCGACCTCGAAGGTCGCTTCGCGCAGGGCGCTGGCGAAGCCGCGGGTGGTCAGGCGCGGGATCTCCACGGCGACCGTCGTCGGCCCGGTCGGCCGGCAGAGGAGATCACCGGCAGCGGTGGTGATGACCACTTCCTCCGCGGCCCAGCCGAGGTGGAAGGCCAGCCGGGCGGCACAGCGGGTGCCGTTGAGGCAGAGGTCGGCGGGCCTGCCGTCGCTGTTCCAGTAGTCCATCCGCACCGACGCCTCGCCCCGCTCCAAGGTGAAGACGCCGTCGGCCCCCAGGGAGAGGCCGCGGGTGCACCAGGCACGAATCAGCCCTTCGTCGTCCGCGTCCAGCACCTGCCCGGGGAAGGCCAGGAAGTCGTTGCCAGCTCCAGAGACGTGGAAGAGCTCGCGCACGGTTGCGTCCGTCAGGGGACCGTCACCTCACCGGACGAGGTGCTCTCGTTGCCGCTCGCGTCGAGGGCCGTCACCCGGAAGGTGAAAGAGCGGCCCTTGCCCAGATCCTCGATCTGGAACGAGGTCTCGGTGGTCGGCGCGGCGGTGAGGCGGTCCTCCGCACCCCCGGGTACGACCCGGCGGTAGACGTGGTAGCCGGCCAGGTCGGCCGCGGCGACGGGCTCCCAGACCAGGCGCGCTCGGTCTCCCTCGGAGAGGGCGACCAGACCGACGGGCGGCGGTGGCGGGAACTGGTCACGGTAGAAAGCCTCGACCGTGCGCACCAGCGCGCTCTCGACCAGCGGGCTCTCCGCCGCAAGGCCGGTGACGGCGTAGACGTAACGCTCGCCCAGGCGCGCGCTCTGGTCGACCCAGGTGGTGGCACCGGCCTCGACGCTGGCGATCGGCAGGCCGAAGGACCGCTCCGCGGCGCCCCGGCGGTAGACCGCCACCGGCCCCGAGGTGGCGGTGGTCCAGGTGAGCAGCACGCCGGTCGGGGTGCCCTCGGCTTTGAGCCCGGTGGGCACGCCCGGCGTGCTCGGGTGGGGCGGCAGGGTGACCAGGTTGGAGAGCTCGGAGACGTCGCCGCCCTTGGCCACGAAGCGCACGCCGTACGAGGCATGCTGCGAGCGAACGCCGGCCGGGTCGGCCACCGAGAGCACCATCTCGAGATGGGGGCCTTGGGCGGCGGTGGTCAGCTCGGGGCCGCCGATCTCGGCGATCTTGCGGGCGCCGAGAACGAACTGGCGGGCGTCGATCGGGGCCGGGGCACCCGCCGCCGTCGCCGGCCGCAGCAGCTGGAGCACCTCGACCGCCTGGAGGCCGGGCAGGGCCTGGCCGGCGGTGGTCAGCTGCGGGTAGGAGACCCGCACCACCAACTGGTCGCCCCGCTGCCTCACGGCGAGGTCCGAGGCTGCCACCGGCGTGTAGCGCAGGGGTGGCAGGGGCTCGCCCTTCTTGCCGCAGGCGAGCGCGGCGAGCAGGACGAAGCAGGCGAGCAGGGCGGCGCGTGGGCGGAGCGAAGAGTCTTTAGAGGACATAGCGCGACAGATCCTGGTCCTTGACCAGCTCGGCGAGGGTACGGCGCACGAAGGCCGCGTCCACTTCGACCTTGACACCGGTCATGTCGGGTGCTTCGAAGGATACCTCGTCGAGCAGCCGTTCGATCAAAGTGGCCAGGCGCCGGGCACCGATGTTCTCGGTGTTGGAGTTGACCTCCACCGCCAGGCGGGCGATCTCGGCGATCGCCTCGGGCTCGAAATGGACCTCGACCCCTTCGGTCGAGAGCAGGGCGGCGTACTGCTTGGTCAGGGCCGTTTTCGGTTCGGTCAGGATGCGGACGAAGTCCTCCTCGGTCAGCGCGTCGAGCTCGACCCGGATGGGAAAGCGCCCTTGCAGCTCGGGGATCAGGTCCGAGGGCTTCGAGACGTGGAAGGCACCGGCGGCGATGAACAGCACGTGGTCGGTCTTGACCAGACCGTACTTGGTGTTGACCGTGGTGCCTTCGACGATCGGCAGCAGGTCGCGCTGCACCCCCTCCCGGGAAACGTCGGGGCCGCGGCTCCCCTCCCGGCCGGCGATCTTGTCGATCTCGTCCAAGAAGACCATCCCCGCCTGCTCGACGCGGTGGCGGGCCTCCCGGGCCACTTGCTGGCGGTCGATCAGCTTCTCCGCCTCCTGTTGCCAGAGGATCTCCCGGGCATCGCCCACGGTGACGGTCTGCTTCTTGCGCCGCCCGAAGAGCCCCGGCATCATGTCGCGCAGGTTGACGCCGACCTCTTCGACTCCCTGGGGGGTGTACATCTCGAGGCTGGGGAACTGGTTCTCCTCCACCTCGATCTCGACCATCCGCTTCTCGAGGCTGCCGTCGCGCAGCTTCTTGCGGAACTTCTCGCGGGTCTCGGCAATGCTCGGGTCCTCCGCCTCGTCGAAGCCACGCAGGGCGGGGGAGGGCACCAGCAGCTGCAGCAGGCGTTCCTCGGCTCGGGTGGAGGCGGCCTCGCGTACCGCCTCGCGCCGCTCCTCGCGCAGCATGCCGAAGGCGATGTCGACGAGGTCGCGAATGATCGACTCGACGTCGCGGCCGACGTAGCCGACCTCGGTGAACTTGGTCGCCTCGACCTTGATGAACGGCGCGTTGGCCAGCTTGGCCAGGCGGCGGGCGATCTCGGTCTTGCCGACGCCGGTCGGGCCGATCATCAGGATGTTCTTCGGCGTCACCTCGGCGCGCAGTTCGACCGGCAGCTGCATGCGCCGCCAGCGGTTGCGCAGGGCGATGGCGACGGCGCGCTTGGCGTCTTCCTGGCCGACGATGTGGCGGTTGAGTTCGTGGACGATCTCGCGGGGCGTCATGGACATGGATGGGGCTCCGGAAGACGCGCTCATTCGGCGCAGTCTTCTTCCTCGATGGTCAGATTCTGGTTGGTGAACACGCAGATGGAGCCGGCGATGTTCAGCGCGGTCTCGGTGATCTCGCGGGCGGACAGTTCGGTCTTCTGCAGCAGGGCCATGGCCGCGGCCTGGGCGAAGCCGCCGCCGGAGCCCATGGCGATCAGGCCGTGCTCGGGCTCCACAACGTCGCCGTTGCCGGTGATGATCAAGGAGGCGTCCTTGTTGGCCACCGCCAGCATGGCTTCCAGGCGGCTCAGCGAGCGGTCGGTGCGCCAGTCCTTGGCCAGCTCGACAGCGGCGCGCACCAGGTGACCCTGATGCTTCTCCAACTGGCCCTCGAAACGCTCGAACAGGGTGAAGGCGTCGGCGGTGGCGCCGGCGAAGCCGGCCAGCACCTGGCCGTGGTACAGGCGGCGCACCTTCTTGGCGTTGCCTTTCATCACGGTGTTGCCGAGCGATACCTGGCCGTCGCCGCCCATGACGACTT
>DASUEU010000010.1:0-2815 GCA_036274895.1 Thermoanaerobaculia bacterium
GCGAGGGAGAGCTCTCAGGCGTGCTGGCCTCGACCTCGGTGTGCTTCGACCTGTCGGTGTTCGAGCTGTTCGGTCCCCTGTGCTCGGGGGGCACGGTGGTGCTGGTGTCGGACGCCTTAGCCCTGGGAGAGCTTCCAGCGAGCGCGGCCGTGCGGCTGGTCAACACGGTGCCGTCGGCGGCCTCGGCGCTGGTGGCTGGGGGGCTGCTGCCGGCCTTGGTCGAGACGGTCAACCTGGCGGGCGAGGTGCTGCGGGGGGAGCTGGTGCGGGCCCTCCACGCCAAGGGGGTGCGGCGGGTGGCCAATCTCTACGGCCCATCCGAGGACACCACGTACTCGACCGGGGTGGAGGTGGACCGGGGCGACGAGCGAGAGCCGACGATCGGCCGGCCGTTGCCGGGGACGCGCGCGCTGGTGCTGGGCCCGCGGGGGGAGCTGCTGGGGGTGGGGGTGCCCGGGGAGCTGTGCCTGGGGGGTGCGGGCCTGGCCCGGGGCTACTGGGGCCGGCCGGGGTTGACGGCGGAGCGCTTCGTGGCGGACGGCTGGAGCGGGGAGTCGGGGGCGCGGGTGTACCGCACGGGGGACCGGGTGCGCTGGCTGGTGGCCGGCGAGCTGGAGTACCTGGGTCGGGGCGACCAGCAGGTCAAGGTGCGGGGCTTCCGCATCGAGTTGGGGGAGGTGGAGGCGGCGCTCGCGGCGCTGGCGGGCGTGCGAGAAGGCGCGGTGGGGGCCTGGGGTGCGCCGGGCGGGGAGCGGGAGCTGGCGGGCTGGGTGGTGCTGGCCGAGGGGACCGCGCTGGCGGAGGTGGTGGCGGCCCTGCGCGAGCGGCTGCCGGCTCACTTGGTGCCGGGGCGGTGGGTGGAGCTGGCGGCGCTGCCGCGCACGCCCAACGGCAAGCTGGACCGGGCTCGCCTGCCGGCGCCGAGCGTGGAGGAGGGCGAGAGAGGGGGCTCGGCAGCGGCGGGCGAAGGGGTGGTGGCGCAGCTGCTGTCGGGGATCTGGGGGGAGCTGCTGGGGCGGGGCGGTCTGGGTGGGGAGTCGGACTTCTTCGCGGTGGGGGGCCACTCGCTGCTGGCGGTGCGGCTGGCCTCGCGGGTGCGCGAGGTGCTGGGGGTGGAGCTGCCCCTGGCCTCGGTCTTCGCCCACCGCACCCTGGCCGAGCAGGTGGCGGAGGTGGAGCGCCGGCGAGGCGAGGCCGTGCTGCCGGCGATCGAGCGCCGGGGCCTCTCTGCTGGCCCGGCCTCCTTCGGCCAGGAGCGGCTGTGGTTCCTGGACCAGCTGGCGCCGGGCAGCGCCCTCTACAACATGCCGGCGTCGCTGCGTTTGACGGGAGAGCTGGACGTGGCGGCCCTGTGCTCGGCCCTCTCCGAGGTGGTCTGTCGGCACCAGGCCCTGCGGTCTCGTTTCGTGGCCCACGGTGCAGGGGTTTGGCAGGAGCCCACGGGCTGGCGAGGCGGCCCCTGGCCCGTGGTGGACCTCTCGGTGCTCGAGGAGGGAGAGCGGCGGGAGGTCTTCCACCGGCTGGGCTCGACCGAGGCCCGGCGTCCCTTCGACCTCGCCGGGGGCCGGCTGCTGCGCGCGACGCTGGCCCGGCTGAGCCCGCAGGATCACGGCCTGGTGCTGGTGGTGCACCACATCGCGGGGGACGGTGCCTCGCTGACCGTGCTGGCCCGGGAGGTCTCAGCCCTCTACCGGGCTTTCGTGGCCGGGGAGCCCTCGCCGCTGGCGCCGCCGGCCGTGCAGTCGATCGACCACGCCGTCTGGCAGCGCGAGCAGCTCGGCGGGGAGCTGCTCGCGGGCGAGCTGGGCTGGTGGCGGCCCCACCTGGCGGGAGCGCCGGAGGTGCTGGAGCTTCCCGGCGACCGGCCGCGGGGCGGGGTGCTCGACGAGGCGGGCGGCTGGCGGCGCCTGGCGCTGGGCCCCTTGCCGGGGCTCGAGAGCTTCGCCCGCTCGCGGGGGGCGACGCCCTACCTGGTGCTGCTGGCCTCCTTCGCGGCCCTGCTGTCGCGGCTCTCGGGGCAGGAGGAGGTGATGGTGGGCACGCCGCTCGCCAACCGCCGCCGGCCGGAGAGCGAGGGCTTGGTGGCCTTCCTGGTCAACACCCTGGTGCTGCGCCTGTCAGCGGCCGGGGAGCCGGGCTTCGGCGCGCTGCTGTCGCGGGTGCGGCAGGAGGTGCTGGGGGCCTGGGCACATGGTGACGTGCCCCTCGAGCGGCTGGTCGAGGAGCTGGCGCCACGGCGCAGCCGGGGCCAGACGCCGCTGTTCCAGGCGGTCTTCGGGCTCCAGGCCGAGACCTGGGAGGGTCTGGCCCTGCCCGGCCTCGCGGTGCGCGGCGAGCCGCTGTCGAACGGCGGCGCCAAGTTCGACGCCACGGTGCTGGCCGAGGTGTCCGAGTCGGGCTGGGTGGCCTGGTGGGAGCACCGCACGGGGGTGTGGGACGCGACGACGATCGAGCGCTGGGGCCGGGCCTGGGCACGGCTGCTCGAGGGGGCGCTGGCGGACCCGGAGACGCCGGTCACCCGCATCTCGTGGCTGAGTGAGGCGGAGCGGCAGCAGCTGCTGGTCGAGTGGAACGACACCGCCTCGGGCCTGCCGCCCGGGACGGCCGTGGGGATGTTCGAGCGGCAGGTGGGGATGCGGCCGGAGGCGGTGGCCCTGTCGGGGGCCGGGGGCTGGTGGAGCTACTCCGGCCTCGACGCCTGGACCGAAGCCTGGGCACGGGAGCTGGCCTCGGCGGGGGTGGGGCCGGAGGTGCGGGTGGGAGTGGCCTTCGAGCGCTCGGTCGCGATGGTGGCGGCCCTGCTGGCGGTGTGGCG
>DASUEU010000011.1:0-1650 GCA_036274895.1 Thermoanaerobaculia bacterium
CTCCGAGTACCTGACCTATGACCTCGACGTGCCGGGAGCCGGCTACCTGGTCTCCGGCACCCGCACGGTCTTCCACGACGACGGCGGCAAGTACGTGGACCGGGCCTTCTCCGACTTCGACGGTCTCGGGCACTTCCGCACCGTCACCCATACGGACGACTTCCAGCTCGGCGGCTCGCCCCACGTCGAGCGCACCTTCTGGAACCCCACCCGCGGCAGCGAGCCCAACTGGACGCCGCCCACCCCCACCGAGCCGTGGATCCTCGAGGTCTATTCCGAGAAGCAGGCCACGGAAGGCACCTCCACGGTGCTCACCGAGTCCTCTTTCGACGCTGACGGCCGCCTCTCCTGCGAGCGCCGGCGTCTTTCCCCCACCGCCCGCAACCTCCACGACGTGGTAGTGACCTACACCTACGACTCCGCCGGCAACCCAATCCAGGAGAACTGGCACGGCGGCGACCTCGACGAGGTGGGCACGGCCGAGATCTGCTCCGTCGTCGATGCGCCGTCGACCACCATCCTCCACACCTGGCAAGCGGGCGTGCGTGCCACCACCCAGCACGCGGGCGCCAACTTCAAGGGCCTGGACCGCACGATCCACCCCGGCACCGGCCTCGTCTCTTCGAGCCGGGATGTTTCCGGTCCCGAGACCACCTACCTGTACGACTCCATGGGCCGGGTGACCAAGGCCACGCCCCCCGACGGCGAGCAGCCCATCCACTTCACCTACCACCAGCCCAACCCGCCGGCCACGCTCGGGAAGATCCGCGTCTACCGCGGTGACCCCGAGACTCCCTACTCGGACGGCGAATTCTGGATCGATGACTTCGGGAGGGTTTACGAGGAGCGCCGCCTGATGCCCCAGGGCTGGGCGCGCAAGCGCACCTTCTTCAACGACAACGGCTGGAAGTCCGACGAGTCCGAGTGGGGGGCGGTCGGGGGCGGCGAGGCCGGCCTGGTCTTCACCGGCTACCGCGACTACGACCCCTTCGGCCGGCCCACCCTGATCCACCCGCCCGACAGCACCCCGGCCGACCGGGCCCACGACGTGACGATCTCCTACACCGGCACGCGCGTGGTCTCCCGCACGGTGTCGGTCGGCACCGGCCGCAACAGCACCACCAACGAGCCGGTGGAGACGGCCGTCACCACCACCGAGCGCTACGACGGCCAAGGCCGCCTGGTCCAGGTCGTCGAGCCGGCCGGAGCCAACGGCGCCAGCACCACCACCAGCTACGGCTACGACTGCGCCGGACGCCTCCGCACCGTGACGCAAGTGGACGGCACGGACACCCAAACCCGCACCTTCAGCTATGACGGCCGCGGATTCCTCACCTCAGAGACTCACCCCGAGAAGGGCGTCACCGGCAACGGCACCGTCACCTACTCCCTCTTCGACGCCCGCGGCAAGGCCCACCGCAAGGAGGACGGCTCGGCGACCCTCGACTTCGTCTACGATGGGGCCGAACGTCTCATCGAGGTCAACGAGGTGACCGGCGCCACCACCAGCCGCCCGCTCAAGGTGCTCACCTACGGCGCCGCCAACCAAGGCACCAACAAGCGCCTGGGAAGGCTCGAGACGGCCACGCGGTACAACTACGTGGACCTGGCGACCCTGATCGGGCAGGAGGACTGGCACGAGTACCAGGT
>DASUEU010000012.1:0-1650 GCA_036274895.1 Thermoanaerobaculia bacterium
CTCCGAGTACCTGACCTATGACCTCGACGTGCCGGGAGCCGGCTACCTGGTCTCCGGCACCCGCACGGTCTTCCACGACGACGGCGGCAAGTACGTGGACCGGGCCTTCTCCGACTTCGACGGTCTCGGGCACTTCCGCACAGTCACCCATACGGACGACTTCCAGCTCGGCGGCTCGCCCCACGTCGAGCGCACCTTCTGGAACCCCACCCGCGGCAGCGAGCCCAACTGGACCCCGCCTGGCCCCGCCGAGCCCTGGCTCCTCGAGGTCTACTCGGAGAAGCAGGCCACGGAGGGAGCCTCGGCGGTGCTCACCGAGTCCTCCTTCGATGCCAACGGTCGCCTCAGCTGCGAGCGGCGCAGACTCTCCGCGACCAGCCGCAACGTCCACGACGTGGTGGTGACCTACGCCTACGACACCGCCGGCAACCCCATCCAGGAGAACTGGCACGGCGGCGACCTCGACGAGGTGGGCACGGCCGAGATCTGCTCCGTCGTCGATGCGCCGTCGACCACCATCCTCCACACCTGGCAAGCGGGCGTGCGTGCCACCAGCCAGCACGCCGGCGCCAACTTCAAGAGCCTGGACCGGACGATCCACCCCGGCACCGGCCTCATCTCTTCGAGCCGGGATGTTTCCGGTCTCGAGACCACCTACCTGTACGACTCCATGGGCCGGGTGACCAAAGCCACGCCCCCCGACGGCGAGCAGCCCATCCACTTCACCTACCACCAGCCCAACCCGCCGGCCACGCTCGGGAAGATCCGCGTCTACCGCGGCGACCCCGAGACTCCCTACTCGGACGGCGAATTCTGGATCGATGACTTCGGCCGGATCTACGAGGAGCGCCGCCTGATGCCCCAGGGTTGGGCCCGCAAGCGCACCGACTTCAACGGGAACGGCTGGAAGTCCGACGAGTCGGAGTGGGGAGCGGTCGGGGGCGGCGAGGCCGGCCTGGTCTTCACCGGCTACCGGGACTACGACCCCTTCGGCCGGCCGAAGCTGATCCACCCGCCCGACAGCACCCCGGCTGACCGCTCTCACGACGTGACGATCGACTACTCGGGAACGCGGGTGGTCGCCCGCACGGTGTCAGTCGGCACCGGCCGCAACGCAACCACCAACGAGCCGGTGGAGACGGCCGTCACCACCACCGAGCGCTACGACGGCCAGGGCCGCCTGGTCCAGGTCGTCGAACCGGCCGGGGCCAACGGCGCCAGCACCACCACGAGCTACGGCTACGACTGCGCCGGACGCCTGCGCACCGTCACCCAGCAGGACGGCACGGACGTGCAGACCCGCACCTTCACCTACGACGGCAGAGGCTTCCTCACCTCCGAGCAGCACCCCGAGAAAGGCGCCACCGGCAATGGCACCGTCACCTACTCCCTCTTCGACGCCCGCGGCAAGGCCCACCGCAAGGTGGACGGCTCGGCGACCCTCGACTTCGTCTACGATGGGGCCGAACGTCTCATCGAGGTCAACGAGGTGACCGGCGCCACCACCACCCGCCCGCTCAAGGTGCTCACCTACGGCGCCGCCAACCAAGGCACCAACAAGCGCCTGGGAAGGCTCGAGACGGCCACGCGGTACAACTACGTGGACCTGGCGACCCTGATCGGGCAGGAGGACTGGCACGAGTACCAGGT
>DASUEU010000013.1:0-17616 GCA_036274895.1 Thermoanaerobaculia bacterium
CGACGCGGGGGGCCTGGGGGGGCCGTGGAACGTGGTCTTCCTCGATCCGCCCTACGCGACGGGAGAGGGCGCGGCGTGGCTCGGCGTCCTCGGGCGGCTTCCCTGGCCCGAGGACGGCGGCCTGGTGGTGTACGAGCGGCGGAGCGGCCCACTCGGTCCCGCGCCGGAGGGGCTCGCGCTCGCGACCGAGCGCGTGTACGGAGAAACGACGGTGTCCCTATTTCGGGCGGGCGGCCCCGAGGCCGCCGCCGGGCGAGGAGCTCCATGAACCACGCGGTCTTTGCCGGAACCTTCGACCCCGTCACGAACGGGCACATCGACCTCATGCGCCGCGCGCTCCGGGTCGTGGACCGTCTGACGGTCGCCGTGGCGATGCGTCCCGAGAAGGGCGTCCTCTTCAGCCAGGAGGAGCGCGTCGCCATGATCCAGGAATCGATGCAGGGAGAGACGCGGCTCGCCGTCGAGCCCTTCTCCGGACTCCTGGTCGCCTACGCGCGCCAGCGCGGCGCCGGGATCATCATCCGCGGGCTCCGCTTCGTCTCCGACTTCGAGTACGAGTTCCAGATGGCCCTGATGAACCGGCGCTTGAACCCCAAGGTCGAGACCGTGTTCATGATGCCGAGCCAGGAGTTCAGCTACCTCTCGAGCCGATTGGTCAAGGAGGTCTTCGGTCTGGGCGGCAACCTCGAAGGGCTGATCCCTCCCTTGGTGATCGCGCGGCTGCGCGAGCGGCTGCGCCTGCGATGAGGGCTGCCGCCGAAGCGCCGAGCCGGCGCCGGCGGCTGGCCGCGTTCCTGGCCGAGCTGCCCAAGGCCGAGCTGCACGTCCATCTCGAGGGCTCGATCGCCCCCGGTACCCTGTTGCGCCTGGCCCGGCGCCACGGCGTCGAGCTGCCGGCCCGGGACGAGGCGGGGCTCGCGGAGTGGTTCCGCTTCCGCGACTTTCCCCACTTCGTCGAGGTCTACCTGACCTGCTCGCGCTGCCTGCGCGACCCCGAGGACTTCCACACCCTCTGCCTCGACTTCCTCGCCGAGCAGGCCCGCCAGCGCATCGTCTGGAGCGAGGTGCATTTCACCATCTCCACCCACTTGGCCAATGGCGGCGACGGCGAGGCGATCCGTCAGGCCCTGAGCGCGGCGGCGGAGGAAGGGGCCCGGCGCTGGGGCGTGCGCCTGGGCTTGATCCCGGACATCGTGCGCAACGCCCCTGCCGAGCGGGCGGATTGGACGGTGGAGTGGATTCTGGGCTCGCCACCCTCCCGGCCCGCCTCGGCCGGGGCGACCGGGGCCGTGCTCGCCCTAGGCCTCGCGGGGATGGAAGCGGGCTTCCCGCCGGATCCCTTCGCGCCGCACTTCGAGGCCGTGGCGGGCTACCGCCGGGTGGCCCACGCCGGCGAGCACGCCGGCCCGGATTCGGTGTGGCGGGCCCTCGACGTGCTGGGCGCCGAGCGTATCGGCCACGGCGTGCGCTCGATCGAGGATCCCGCCCTGGTCGCCGAGCTGGCCCGGCGCCGGGTGCCGCTGGAAGTCTGCCCGACCTCGAACCTGCGCCTCGGGGTCTATCCGGACCTCGCTGCCCATCCCATCGCCCGCCTGCGCCAAGCCGGCGTGCCTCTCTCCGTGGGCTCCGACGACCCACCCCTCTTCGGCACCACCTTGACCGGCGAGCTGCTCGACCTGGCCGAGACCTTCGGCTGGCAGGAAGCAGAGCTCGCCGAGCTGGTGGCAGCGGCGTGGGAGCAGTCGTTCTTGCCGGAGGCGGAGAAGCAGGCGTGGGTGGAGCAAGTGCGCCAAACGCCCGTTCCCCTCCGGTCCCCTCTCCCCCCGCCAGGGGGGAGAGGGCCAGGGTGAGAGGGGGGTTCGGACCTACGCCTTGCGGCGCAGCAGGAACAAGGCCAGGCCGGCGATCGCCAGCCCGAGCAGCACCAGGCCGCCGGTCGAGAGGGCCGGGATGCCCGGTACCAGCGCTGCCTGGCCGACCACGAACTGTGTCGGATCAGCCTGGCCGCCCTGTCCCGGGTCGTCGGTCGAACCGGACGCCTCGTTGGTGCCGTTGCCGTCTGCGTCGTAGCTGAAGGTCCCCTGGTTGGAGATCGTCTGGCCGACGGTGCCGGCGTTGATCGTGGCGTTGATGGTGATGGTCACCGAGCCGTTGCCGGGGATCGAGCCATTCCAGGTCACCGTGTTGCCCGCGAAGCCCGCCGTCCCGGAGCTGGCGGAGGCCCCGGTCACCGTGACGGAGGCCGGTAGCACGTCGGTGAACTCGTCGCCCGGGTTGTCCTGCTGCGCCGTGGCGCTCGAGTTGGTGCACACCACCGTGTAGGTGATGGCGCCCCCCTCGAACAGCTCGCCGGCTACTGTCTTGGTGCAGCTGACGCTCGCCGGGGAGAGGATCTGGGTGTCGTCCGAGGCCGAGTTGTTGGCCGTGTTGGGGTCACTGGTGGTGGCGCCGTCCACGGCCACGCTGGCGGTGTTGGTGATCGTCGAGCCCAGGGCACCGCTGGCGGTACCGGTCACCGTGTAGGTCACCGAGCCGCCGTTGGGCAGGTTCACTGTGTCGCTGATGTTGCCGGCGCCGGCCGCCGTGCAAGTGCCGCCACCCGCGCCGGCGCAGGTCCAGGTGACGCCCGAGAGGCCGGCCGGGAAGGTGTCGGTGACCGTGCAGTTGTTGGCCGCGTTGGGCCCGGCGTTCGAAGCCGTGATGGTGTAGGTCACGGTGCCGCCCGGGGCCACCGAGGTCAGACCGTCGGTCTTGGTGAGCGAGACGTCGGCCGGAGCCAGGCCCAGCTCGGCCTCGATCAGGATGGCGAAGTTGTTGTTGACGCCGAAGTTGCGCATGCAGCCGTTGTTGGCGCCGACGCTGCCGCAGCGCTGGACGAAGCTGGTGGCCGGCTCGCCCGGGGGCAGGCTGCCCACCGCCGGGGTCTCGTTGATGCGCCAGAACACGTCGTTGCGGCTGGCGTTGACCGCCACGGCGATGGTGTTGTCCGCCTCGCTCGAGATGTCGACGTTCGGGTAGGGGAAGATCACCGTGAAGATCGTCCCCAAAGCCGGCGGGGTGATGCCCGTGACAGTGACCGTAGAGAGGGGGATCAACACGCCTGCGCCGGTGCCGCAGGCCGAGCCCGCAGCGCCGCTCGACGTGCAGTCGGTGTAGAAGGTCATGGTCAGGCTGAAGGGGGCTGTGGAGGCCAGGGTGAAGGCCTCGATCTGCACCTCGCAGACGCTGCGGTTGGTGCCGGCGAGCACGATCAAGTCAGCCATCGTGGTCGCCGCGCCGTTGGCCGCGGCGGTGATCTCGGCGCCTTGGTTGGAGGCGTGGGTGGTGTTGTAGATGATGCTGCCCGTGCAGCCACCGCCCTCGCCGAAGACCACTCCGGAGTGAGTCAGGCCGGGAACGGTCACGACGTTGTCCACCTGTGCTGTGGCGCCACCCGTGGCGAGCGCCAAGGTCAACAGTAGAGCCCCAAGGAAACGCATGCGTCACCCCTCAGTTCACTAGGTTTGGAAGCCGCCGTAGTCTAGCACGGGGATCGCGTTTGCACATGGCTCAATCGAGGCGAACGAGGGGCGCACAGGCGACGAAGCCGTTCTGGATGGCGAAACGGGCGACGTCGACGTTGTGGCGCAGGTCGAGCTTGCGCAAGAGGTTGGCGCGGTGGGTGTCGACCGTCTTGATGCCGATAAACAGTCGGGCGGCGATCTCACGGGTGGTGTGGCCGAGGGCCAGCAGGCGCATCACCTCGAACTCGCGATCGGAGAGTAGGTCCTCGGGCAGCTGGGGCTGGCTCTGGCGCAGATAACGGTCGGTCAAGATCTCGTGCAGGCCCGGGGGCAGGTAGACGCGGTTCTGGGCCAGGGAGCGCACCGCCCGCACCACTTCCTCGCTCGCCGTCTGGGTGGGCAGGAAGCCCAGGGCCCCGGCGCGCAGCATGCGCAGGGCGTAGTGGGGGTTCGCCTCGTGAGCGAGCACCAAGACCCGTGGGGCCTCGGCCAGTTGGAGCATTTCGCGGGTGGCCTCGAGCGGGTCCTTGGCCACGAGCGACGTTTCCACCAGGGCGACCTGGGCCGGTACTCGGCGCAGGAGGTCGAGGGCGCTCCAGGCGTCCTGGGCCTCGCCCACCACCTCGATGTCCCGCTCGGCGCCGAGGACGTTACAGAGGGCCACGTGGAGGAGGGGGAAGCTGTCGACCAGGGCGACGCGGATCGGCGCCGGCACGGCCAAGGGACGAGGGAAGGGGCGGGTAGCGGCTTCGCTGGGCAGCATGGTCGGTTCTCCCGACCCCCGAGCCGGGGCAAGGCCGGTGCCGGCCGGGCGCCTGCCCTCGGCCGCGCCGCTAAACCGAGAGAAGACAGACACTTGATTCGCCAGAAGCGCGACCTGGCGCGATCGCCTGCGGAGTGCCGCGCAGATGTCGAGCAACGCCGCCGACTTGCTTCGGCATGACCCCTCCCGGCCCTCATTCCCGCGAAAGCGGGGGTCGACCCTCTGCGCGCCGCCGAAGGCGGGATGGATCCCGGCCTTCGCGGAGATGACGGACAGCGGTTGGTTCCTTTCCGCCTGGAAGGCCAGCGGTGCGGTGAAGCTTCCCTCCCTGCTATGCTCTGACCCTGAATTCCCCAATCGACGTGATGAGCAACGACGATCTTCGTCGTCAGCTCGAGACCTCGACGCGCAGCGAGCCCGAGTCGGGCCTGGACTTGGTCCAGCGCGCCGTGCCCGGGCTCACCCTGCTCTTCCACCCGGAGCTCGAGCGGATCGGCGAGCGGGCCTCGCTCGCTGCCCTGCCCGCAGGCCAGCGGCAGGCCCTGTCGCGGCTCGCGCCCGACTTCGGACCACCGGGCGGGGTGCGCGCCCTGCCCCTGGCCGACCCTCACCTCTCGCGCCAGCCCCTCTTTTTCGAGCCGGGAGAGGAGCCGGGCGGCATCACCCTCGATCCCGCCGCCACCCCCACGACCGTGGCCCTCGGCGGGGCTCGCCTCGCCGGCCGGCTCGTCCTCTCGGCGGCAGAGGTAGCACGCGGCGCAGTGCTGACCCTGGGCGGCCGGGTGGTGCTCCTGCTGTCGAACCTCGAGCTCCATCCGCCGGCCGGGGTGCCCCGCTACGGGCTGGTGGGGGAGAGCCCGGCCCTCTGGGAGCTGCGCCGCTCGATCCGCCGCCTGACCGATCTCGCCCTACCCGTGCTCCTGCGAGGTCCGTCGGGCAGCGGCAAGGAGCTGGTGGCCCGCGCCCTCCACGAAGCCGGGCCGCGCCGCGGCCGCCCTTTCGTGGCGGTGAATCTTGGCGCCGTGCCCCCCAGTCTGGCCGCCGCCGAGCTCTTCGGGGCCGCCCAGGGGGCCTTCACCGGCGCCGATCGCAGCCGCCCCGGCTACTTCGAGCGAGCCCAAGGCGGCACTCTCTTCCTCGACGAGATCGGCGAGGCCCCCGCCGAGGTGCAGGTCCCCCTGCTGCGGGCGGTCGAGAGCGGCGAGGTCCAGCCGGTGGGGGCCCGGGCTCCCCACCGGCTCGACGTCCGCTTGATCGCCGCCACCGACGCCGATCTCGAGGCGCAGGTTGCGGCCGGCCGCTTTCGTGCCCCCCTGCTGCACCGCCTGGCGGCCAGCGTCGTCGAGGTGCCGCCCCTGGAGCGCCGGCGCGAGGACTTCGGCCGGCTCCTGGCCCACTTCCTGCGCCGGGAGGTCGCTGCCCTCGGCCCCGGCACGGTCGCGGACCCCGGCACCTGGCTGCCGGCCCCGGTGGTGGCTCGCCTGGCCGAGCATCCCTGGCCGGGCAACGTGCGGGAGCTGGGCAACGTCGCCCGCCGTCTGGTGCTGGCCGCCCGGGAGGGGGATGCCGAGCACCTCGAGCGCAGCTGGCAGGCGCTGCTCGCCGAGCTGGCGACGGCGCCGGGCCCGAGCGGCCTCGAGCCGGTCGCCTCGCCGCCGTCGCGCCGGGCCTGGCGGCCGGCGGCCGAGGTTGGGGACCCCGAGCTGCTGGAGGTGCTGCAGCGGGAGGGTTGGCGCCTCAAGCGGGCGGCGGCGGCCCTGGGTGTCTCGCGGGCCTCCCTCTACGACCGCATCGGTCAGAGCCGGCGCTTCCGCAAGGCCGTGGACCTCGCGGCCGGGGAGATCCTCGCCGGGCTCGAGGCCGCGGGGGGCGACCTCCACGCCGCGGCCCTCCGGCTCGAGGTCTCGCGCTTCGGCCTCAAGCGGCGGATGCGCCAGCTCGGCCTGCGGGCAGACGGATGAGGATCGCAGCGAGTGATCCGGCCGAGCGGATCGGTCCCTACCGCCTGCTCGGGAAGTTGGGGATGGGCGGCATGGGGGAGGTCTACCGGGCCCTCGACGAGCGCCTCGAGCGCGAGGTGGCGATCAAGGTGATCCGGCCGGAGAGCGCCGGGGATCCCCGGGCCCGGCGCCGCTTCCGGCGCGAGGCCCGGGCCGCGGCCAGCCTCTCCCATCCGGCTCTGGTGCAGATCCACGACGTGCTGGAGAGCGCTCGGGGCGACGTGCTGGTGATGGAGCTGGTGCGTGGGGCCACGCTCGCCAAGCTCCTGGCCGTGGGGCCGCTGCCGGAGCCGCGAGCCTTGCGGCTCGGCCTCGAGATCGCCGAGGGGCTGGCCGCCGCCCATCGCCGGGGCATCGTCCATCGTGATCTCAAGCCGGCCAACGTGATGGTCACCGACGAGGGCCACGCCAAGATCCTCGACTTCGGCCTCGCCCGCTGGATCCAGGGCGAGGAGTCGGCGCTGTCGGCCAGCGGAGCCCTGGTCGGCTCGGTCTCCGCGATGTCCCCCGAGCAGGCCCAGGGAGGCGAGGTGGGGCCCGCCTCGGATCTCTTCGCCCTGGGCTTGCTGCTGTATCAGATGCTCGCCGGTCGCCATCCTTTCGCGGCGAGCGCTCCCCTGGAGCAGCTCAACCGCCTCTGCAGCCACTGCCACGAGCCCCTCCAGGCGCTGGTTCCTGGAGCCGGAACCGAGCTGTCCAGCCTGGTCGATCGGCTGCTCGAGAAGGAGCCGGCCCGGCGGCCGGCGAGCGCCGCCCGGGTGGCCCGGGAGCTGGCCCTCTCGCTGGGGGCGGCAGCGAGTCCCGAGGAGATGTCCGGGGAGGGGCCGACTCCGAGCTCGGCGCGGGCCGAGTGGGCCCACGAGCCGACTCGTTCCGAAGTCGAGGCTCCGCGAGACGAGGCCCCGCGAGTCGAAGCCCTGAGGCGCGCGGCTCCCGGCCCGCGGCCGGGCTCCTCCTCCAGCAGCTTCTCACCGTTGCGGATCCACCGGAGCTGGTCCGCGGCCGTGCTGCTGGCGACCCTGGGACTGGCCGGCTACCTGCTCGGCAGCGGCGAGGGCCCGCCAGGGTTGACCGTGGCGGTGCTCGCCCCGGAGGTGCACGCCGAGGCGGCCGGCCGTGACGGGGCTGCCCCCGGCAGCAACCTGGTCGCTTCGGCGGTGCGCGCCTCTCTCTTACGGGCGCTGCTCTTCGCCGAGGGAGTCGCCCTGAGCGCCCCCGAGCAGGTGGACGCCGTGGCGGGAGGTCCGCTGGGGGTCGCCCGAGCCCTGGCCGCCGACGAGTTGGTCGCTGCCGGCCTCGACTGCGACGCCGAGGGCTGTGAGGTCCTGCTCCAGCGGATCCGGGGGCGGGACGGCGCGCTGCTGTGGTCGGCGCGCTTCTCCGTCCCCCTCGACCGGCCCCACCTCGCCGCCGAAGCCGTCACCGGCCAGCTGGCGGGCGCCTTCCCGGACCATCCCGCGCGGCCGGGAGCCGCGGCGCTCGAGGCCCGGCCCGAGGACTATGCCGAGCTGCTCGCCCTGCGCCGGGAGGCCGGCACGCGGGAAGGCGAGAAGCGCAGCGACGACCAGGTGCTGGCACGGCTGGCGGCGATCCGCGCGACCTCGCCGCGCTTCCTCGAAGCCTTCCTTCTCGAAGCCCAGGTGCTGCGCCGGCGTTTCCAGACCGGCCGAGACCCGCGCGACCTCGAGCGCGCTCTCGTTCTCGCCGGGTGCGCGGGGGAGCTGGCTCCGCAGGATCCCCGCACCTTCCAGCTCCGCCACGAGCTGGCCCTGGTGGCCGGCCGGCTGGACGAGGCCGGTGCGGCCTTGGCCGGGCTCGAGCGCCTCCAGCCGGGGGATCCGGCCCTGCTGTCCCTGCGCTCGCGCCTGCTCGAGCGCCAGGGCCGGCCGGCCGAGGCCCTCGCCCTGGCCCGGCAGGCCGCCCGCCGCCAACCGTCCTGGGCTCACCTCTTTCGCCTGGCCGGCCTGGAGAAGCGGCAGGGTGATGCCGCCGCGGCCCGGCGCAGTCTCGCCGAGCTGCTGCGGCGCTTCCCCGGCCACTACGCCGGTACCTCGCTGCTCGCCGAGATCGAGCTGCTCGGGGGCAGCCTCGACCGCGCCGCCGAGCTCTACGGGGAGCTGGTGGCCCGCGCGCCGCAGGTCACCGAGCTGACCAACCTCGGCCTGGTGGACCTGCTGCGGCGCCGCTACGACCTCGCCGCCGCCCGCTTCGCCGAGGCGCTCGCGCGCGAGCCCAAGAACGCCTTCATCGCCCTCAACCTGGCCGATGCCCGCCAGCTGGCGGGGCAGGCGGAGGCCGCCCGGGCCCTCTACGGCCAGGTGCTCACCCTGCTCGACGCCGACCCGGCCGCCACCACCTGGCAGCACCAGACCACTCGCGGCCAGGCCCTGGCCCACCTGGGCCGGGCCGTCGAGGCGGTGAGCGCCGTCCAGGGCGCCGTGGCGAGCGCGCCGAACGATCCCCAGGCCCTCTTCGAGGCCGCCCTGGTCCACGCCCTGGTCGGCGACCGGGTGGCCGCCCAGGCCCTGGCCGAACGGGCCCTCGCCCAGGGCCTCGAGCCCCGCTGGCTGACCCTGCCTTGGTTCGACCCACTGCGCGAGGAGCTGGCCGGCGCAGTCTCGAGCGATTGACATCGCTCGCTACCCATGAACGTCCCTGACGGGACGGGAGAGAAGAGATCCCTCCGGCTGCGCCTGCTGTGCAGGCTCAGGTCGGGATGACATCCGGTCCCAGAAGCCCAACCGCCCCAATGTCATCCCGAGCGCAGGGCCGCAGGCCCGGAGCCGAGGGATCTCCCCCGTCCCGCAGGGACGTTTCTGGGTAGCGAGGGACCTCGGTCCCCCGGGGCGCCTCACAGCCCGATCGGATCCTCCTTGTTCAACACCGTCGGGTCGGGGGAGCTGTAGGTCTGACCGTTGTAGGTGAGGTTCAGGGCCAGGTGGAACGGGGCGTCGGCGCTGGCGACGTTGATGTCAAGCAGGGCCACTCGATCGGGACTGCTGGCCACGACCTGAAAGCAGGCGGGCCGCGAGATCGGCCGGCCGCCGCTGTCCAGCCAGTCGATCGGCGTGGCGCTGAAGCCGGCGATGACTCCTGCCGGGAGGGGATTGAGGTAGAAGACGATCAGCGCCATCCTCGAAGTCACCTCGACCGTGCTCCCGGCCGGGAAGGAGATCGGCGGCACCGCGGCCGGGTTGAACGAGACCGGCACGGCGAAGAGCTGGAAGTCCATGGGCTGAGGCGGGATCACCTTCATGGCCACTCCTTTCGTTTGGGCCGGAGCCTACGCTCAGAGAACGCCTGAGCGCCCGGCCGCCCCTGCACCGAGGTGAAGGCGGGCAGATTCTCGAGCCCGCTTTCCGCCCTCCTCCGATGTTCCTCGCCGCCCGCTGCCGCTCTAATGGGCGCCATCGAACAGCGGCCTTCGCAGGGTGTGGAGGCCCTCTTTCCAGGAAAGGAACCGACCATGGCCGATCCCGTCACCGTCAACTCCCAGATCACCGACAGCGTCACCCAGGCCAACGTCAAAGTCCTCGGCGACGCGCCGGCGATGGCGATGGGCAACCTCTACCAGGCCGCCAGCCTGGCCCTCGCCAACGCGGCGCACAACGCCACCTTCACCCAACAGAACGCCAACATCATCCTCCAGGCGGCGACCACCCAGGGCGTGGCCCTGCTCTACGGCGTCGACACCGCCACCACCGTCGAGGGGGTGGCGCAGATCCTCGCGTCGAACAACGACTAGCGGGCTGCGTCCCCGGCCGGCAGGACCCTGAGCAGGGCTCCAGCGCCGGGGCTGGGGCGGCGCCCTTTCGCGGGCGTCCTCCCAGCCCCGGCGAGACCGAGTGAAACCTCGAGATCGGAACGTGTGCCATGGCCGAGACCTCCGTCAACTCACAGATCACCGACGCCGTCGCCCTGACCTCCGTGGCGGTAGTGGGCCAGGCCCCGGCTCAGGCCATGGCGGTGCTCTACCAGATGGTGGCGGCGACCGTGGCTGCTTCGATGCAGAACGCCACCTCGGCCCAGCAGGCCGGCCAGCAGATCGGCACCGCCATCGTCTCGGCGGCCTGCGCGCGCATCCTTTCCTCCGGCCCTGGTGCTCTGCCGGCGCCGGCCCCGCCCACCGCTGAACTCACTCCGAGGCAGTCATGAGCGAGCTCGCCATCCACCCCAAGATCCGGGAGGCCCTGCGCCTCAACCAGGAGAGCATCCTGCGCCCCGAGGTGGTGCAGAACCAGGGCGCCGGCATGGCCTATCAGGTCGTCGCCCAGACCACCGCCTTCGCCGTCCAGGACGCCACCGACTACCTGCGCAACGTCAGCCTGGTCGGCGCGACGACCATCGCCGCGGCGGTCGCCCGCATGATGGAGGGAGGCCACCCCGGGCCCTGGCCCGGGGTGATCGAGGCGGCCCAGAAGGCGGTCGACCACGCCGCGGAGACTTTCCGAGCCGTGGGCGTGGTGGCCGGCGAGGTGCTGCGCCGCTTCCCGCCGGCCGAGCCGGTCGAGAGCACGGAGGCCGGCGATGAGTAGCTCCAAGCTGGCCCACCGCTTCCTCGAAGACCGGCTGTGCGACGAGGCATCCCGGCTGCTCAACGGCTGGCAAGGCCGGCTGGATCCCGGTGGCTATCAGGATCCCGCCACCGGCTGGTTCCGGCGCGGCACGGTGCGCTCCGTGCTCGCGGGCCTGATCCAACGCCAGTTGGCGGCCAAGCCCTCCGCGAAGTGGCTGGTGCTCAGCGAGCAGCCCTACCCGGAGGGCGCCCCGGGCTCGCCCCTGATCCTCGACCTCTGGCTCCAGGGCCCGAGTGAGGAGGAGACCATCGCCGTGCTGGTGAAGAGCGACTTCGACCTCGATCAGGCCAAGGTGGCCTACCAGCAGCTGATCGAGCTCAAACCGCGGAGGTTCCACACCGGCTATCTGTTCTTCTGCGCCGACCGGCTCAAGGTGGCCGACTGGCAGGAGGAGATCGAAGCCAGCCCCCACGACCGGGTGACGGCGCGGGGGATCGGCCGCCAGCCGCTCGCACCGTCGCCCTCGCGCCATCCCCACCGTCGCCGCGAGTGAGGGGCTCAGAGATTCTCTGAGCCTCGATTCGGGGGTTCTCCGATTCTCTCGCCCGCCCTGGGGCGATAGCTTGCTCCTCGACCACCGGACCCCCGGACGAGGAGCCAGGCGATGGGACTTTCCAGCTTGCAGGTGAACCCCCAGATCACCGACGCCGTCACCCAGAGCGGCGTCGCCGTGCTGGCCGCCGGACCGGCGATCGCCACCAACAACCTCTACCAGGCGATCGCCAACGCCCTGGCCCTGGCGGCCCAGAACGCCACCGCCCTCCAGCAGGCCGGCTCGATGGTGCTCCAGGCCACCACCGTGATGGGAGTGACCACGCTTTATGGCCTCGACACCTCGTCCACCGCCGGCGGCGTCGCCAAGATCCTGAAAGCAGGCTGATGCCTGATCGGCTCAGCCGGTTCGACCACCCACCACAACCGAAGGGAGAACGCAGATGGCAAACCCCGACCCCCCGGTCAATCCCCAGATCACCGACGCCGTGACCCAGACCAACGTCAAGGTGGTGGCCGACGGCCCGGCAGTGGCCACCAACAACCTCTACCAGGCCACCGCCAACGCCCTGTCCCTGGCGGCCCAGAACGCCACGGCGATCCAGCAGAACGGCGCCACCGTGCTGCAGGCGGCGACGGTGATGGGGGTGACCACCCTCTACGGCATCGACACCGCCTCGACCGCCGACGGCATCACGGAGATCCTCGAAGCGGTGCAGTGAGGCCGCGGCCGGGAGAGCGGTGGGGTCCGCCACGCCGCTCTCCCCGGCCCCGGCTCGGTTGCGAACGATCACGTTTCTCGGGAGCTGAGCGATGGCGAACGGAACCTCCGTCAACCCGCAAGTCGTCGATGCCGTGACCGCGGTGGACATGAACGTGGTCGGCGCCTCGCCGGCCATGGCCATGGGCATGCTGTTCCAGCTGGGAGCGGACGCCGTCGGCCTGGCGATGCAGAACGCCACGGCGATCCAGAACGGCATGGCCCAGGTCACCGTCGCCCTGGTCTCGACCTCCTGCGCGATGATCGTCGCCCAGGGGCCCAAGGCCCCAACTTGAAGCTTCGATTGAGCCGAGAGGAGCCTCTGCATGAAGCGTCTACCGTCGCACACGATGGGCTTCGGTCATGCCCTGAACCTGGTCAACCGCGCCACCGAGCTGCGAGGCAAGGCGCTGGCGGGGGCACCGCAGGCCACGGGAGCCGGCTTGGGCTATCAGCTGGTGGCGCAGGCCACCGGCCAGGCGGTTGCGGACGCCACGACCTTCCTGCGCAGCATCGAGATGATCGCCGCCGTCACCAGCGGCGTCGCCGCGGCGCAGATCGTGGCCAACCCGAGCAATGCCTCGACCTGGACAGGGATCATCACCGACGCCCTCGGCTGGGTGAGCACCGCGGCCGGCGTGTTCGCGACCATCGGCGCCGACGCCGGCACGGTGCTGTCCGGTTATCCGCAGCCGAGCTGAGGAGGGTGCCATGAGAGCAGAGGAGCTGGTTCGCGCCCGTCTCGCGTCCGTCGTGGGCTTGGCCTCGAAGAAGCAGCGCACGGTCTTCGCGGGCCTGGCGCGGCGCCTGGTCCTGCGCATCCAGAAGCTGGCCGAGCTGGAGAAGCGCAGCCCGCCACGGCAAGCGACCCGACTCGCCGCGATGCGGGTCCAGCTGGAGCAGCAGCTCAAGGTGCTGGCCCAGGCCTACGGGCCGGCGAGCACGGCCCTGGTCGAGACCGAGCGGAACCTGCTCGGGATGGTACAGGAGCTGACCAAGGAGAAGACGTCATGATCACCGCCCACGAAGTCCTCGGCTTCATCCTCGGCGATGCGCCTCGCATCGCCACCGCGATCAGCACGGGTGCCGGCTGGGAGGTCTGGATGCAAGTGGAGCTCGCGTGCCTTTTCCGTGCTCGCGGACTGGGCGTGGCCCGCGAGGTACCTTACCCGTCGCCCCATCAGAGGCTGCATCTCGATCTGACGGTCCAGGACAAAGAGGGCCTGATCTACGCCTTCGAGATGAAGGTGGAGAGCGCTCAGCACGCCACGCCGAGCGCGATGCTCGCCGGGATCGGGGCGGACGTCGAGAAGATCAAGCTCTTCGATGTCGATTACCTGGAGGCAAGAAACGTGATCGGCATCGCCTACAGCGTACCGGTGAATGCCTCGCTGGAGCAGCTGGCGGAGCACAACGGGAGCTCGGTGCTCTATGGCACGAGGGACAGCATCGGGGTTGCGCTGATCGACGCCAACACGTACGCACCGAGCGCCGTGGACCTCTCGTCGAGAGCAGGGAAGCTGGGTTTGCCGGTGATCGCAACGTCCCTGGCTCCCCCCGGCTCGGGCTGTCTGGCCCAGTTCCAGAGCTGCATCGAAAAATGTGAGCAATCCGTGGGCACCGACCCTGAGCAGCTCGCGGAGTGTCTTCAACGATGCGTCCAGGCCTACCTCAAGTACCAGAGCGGGTCGTGACGGTAGTGCCCCTTCGGCAGGGAGGAGAGCGATGCCTCAGGTCTATGCAGTCGTCCACGATGGTGCGGGCAAGTTCCTGATCGCCCAGAAGAACTGCCGGGGGTATTTCTTCCACAGCAGCTCGCGCTCCGGCGGATCCGTCATCCGATGGGGACAACCGCTCAATGCGGGGGGCCTACCCGCCCTGCCGGGCGGCAGGCTCGAAGCGAGCAACCCGGCAGCCGGAGCGGCCCAGGAGCTGCTCGAAGAGACCGGCACGGACATCGGCGAGGTCGAGGGCTTCGCGGTTTCGCCGGCCACGTTCCAAGATCGGGAGCGCTTTGCGCGCTACTTCGGGGTCTACTTCCAGGTCACTCCGGAAGCGCTTTTCCTGCTGCCGGACGTGATCAATGCGCGGCTGGGCCGGGCCAAGCTGGCGGCGGAGAAGGTCCGGACCACGCCGGACTTGAGCTACGCCGCGCTCATGGTGGAGTTCCCGGAATCCCCTGCTGACAACGAGCTGGAGCAAGTCTCCGTTTGGGACCTCATGAACGAGGCCGACTGGGCGATCATCTCGAGCTGGAAGGACGACCCCGAGATCGGCTGGTACTACCCGATTCTCGCCAACCTCAAGGCGAAGCTCTCCGGGAAGGATCTGGCGGGCGTCTCGCCGACTCCAAGGCACCGCCCGAAGCGTCTCGTCAGCCGCTTCGCCCGGCGGCGGCGCTAGCTTCCCTCACCCCTTCGATCCCCCCCATGCCCGCCCCGCTTTGTACTAAGATCCCGGTTCAAGAAGTCTTTACCCAACAAGCCGTTCCCTGGAGTGCCGAGCGCGGTTTCGCCTTGGTGCCCGTCTCGGCCCTTCCGGCAACGGCCGGAGGCACGGGCTCGATGGCGTGGCGAGAGAGATCCCGGACCTTGCTCGGCCATGGCTTCGGAGGGTTGGTCCTCGGAAGCGCCGCCGCCGGACTCGCCCAGCTCGTCCACAGCATCCCCGCCTTCCGCGGCCTCGAGCCGCTCACCGCTTTCCACGTTCCCGCCGCGCTCTGGTTCGGCCCTCTGGGTCTGGTCGGCTCGGTGCTCGGCTCCTACCTCGGCTTCGCCTTGCTCGGCTCGGTCTCCCTGGTCGTGCTCGCCTGCATGGTCTTGCCGGCCGTGGCCGCCATGGTGGTCTTCCGCTTGGCCCCCGGCGTCGGGCGCCAGCTGCCGAACCTGCGTTCGGCAGTCGCCTTGCTGGTCGCCACCGGCCTCGGCGCGGTGCCGCTGGCCCTGCTCCATCTCGGCGGCGGCCCGGCCTTGACTTGGCAGGCCTGGGCGGCGGTGGTCGGCTCCGTGGCCTTGCTGGCGCCGCCGTTGCTCGTCACCCTGGGCCCGGGGCTCCGGCGCTACGGGACCCGGATTCCCTTCGAGGTCGAGCCCCGCCCCTTCCGGCGCTGGATGCCGGTGCAGAGCCGGGAGCCTGCCGGCGGCGAAGCCCACGCCTGGCGTCTGGTGCCGCGGCGCAAGCTGGCCTGGCTGGGGCCCCTGCTCCTGGCCCTGGGCACCGCGGCCGGTGTGCGGGCCCTCGACGCGCGGATCGGCCCCGGCTTCGGCTGGGTGGACCTGGCGCTGCTGATCCCGGTGCTGTGGGTGACCCTCGACTACGGCCTGCGCGGGGGCCTGGTGGCGGCCTCGGCCGTGGCGGCCCTCCACTTCTGGCTGCTTCCGGCCGGCTCCGAGGGCCTGGTGCTCGCCGATCACGCCGCCACCCTGGCCTACTGCACCATCGCCGCGCTGGCCGGCAGCGCCCGCGAGCGGGAAGCCCGGCTGCGCGACGAGCTCGCGGAGGCCAACCAGAGGCTGCGCCAGGACCTGGGGCGCACGGTCCAGGCACTGCGCAGCGCCGTGGCCGCCAAGGACGCCTACACCGAGGGCCACCTCTCCCGCGTCGCCACCTACGCTCTCGAGCTCGGCCAGCGCCTGGGCCTCGGCCGCAACGATCTCGAGGACCTCGAGATCGCCAGCTTGCTCCACGACGTGGGCAAGATCGGCATCCCCGAGGGGATCCTGATGAAGCCCGGGCCCTTGACCGCCGACGAGCAGGCCTCCGTGCAACGCCATCCGGAGATCGGCGCCCGGATCCTCACCGAGGTGGAGGGGCTGGAGCAGGCGGCGGCGATGGTGCTCCACCACCAGGAGCGCTTCGACGGCAGCCGGGACGGCGACTACCCCGGCTATCCCGCCGGCCTGGCCGGGGAGCAGATCCCCCTGGGCGCCCGCATCATCGCCGTGGTCGACGCCTTCGACGCCATGACCTCGGATCGGCCCTATCGCCGTGCCCTCTCCCCGCCGGAGGCGACCGCCCGACTGGCGGGGGAGAGGGGGCGGCAGTTCGACCCCCAGGTGGTCGACGCCTTCCTCAACCTGATCGTCGAGCGACCCTGGAGGACCGGCGATCCTGGCGATCCCGGTGAGCAGGCCGGCGACGACGGCCGGGGAGCGCCCCTCGGCTGGCTGCCGGGCGGCGCGCGGATCTGATTCCTACTTCCCGGCCACGGCGGCCAGGGCCGCTTTGCGCGCGGCCTCGAACTCGTCGCCGGGCTTCCAGGCCGGCAGGGTGTCGGCCTGGGCCACGGCGAGGCCACAGTAGAAGCCCAGCTGGGCGTCCTCGATCATGCCGTCGAAGTTCCAGTCGGCGGTGATCTGGTCGCTCGGCTGATGGTAGTGGGCGCCGGTCCACTTCTCGCTCTGCTCCTTGCCCCAGCCCAGGGGCTTGCCGACGACGTCGGTGCCGCCCTTCAAGTAGAGGGCCGGTACGCCGATGCGCGCCAGGCTGAACTGGTCGGAGCGGTAGTACAGGCCACGGTCGGGGAACTGGTCGGCAGTGACGGTGCGGCCCTGGCGGCGGGCCAGCTCCGCGGCCAGAGCGTCGAGGTCGGACTTGCCGTAGCCGATCAGGGTGACGTCGCGGGTGCGGCCGAAGATGTTGCCGCTGTCGAAGTTGACGTTGGCGGCGATGCGCCCCGCGGGCACCGGCGGGTGGTCGGCCAGGTAGCGGGAGCCGAGCAGGCCCTGCTCCTCGGCCGCCACCAACGCGAAGAGCAAAGAGCGACGGGGCCGCTGCGGCAGGCTCGCCGCGGCCTTGGCGATGGCCAGCACCATGGCCACGCCCGAGGCGTTGTCCACCGCGCCGTTGTGGATGTGGTCCTTGCCGTCGTCGCTTTCGGCCTTGCCGAGGTGGTCGTGGTGGGCGGTGAAGATCACCACTTCCTTGGCCAGCTGCGGGTCCGAGCCGCGCAGCAGGCCGAGGACGTTGCCCGTTTTGGTCGTGGCGACCTGGTTGGTCAAAGTGAGAGAGGTGGTGATCCCCAAAGGCACCGGGCGGAAGTCCTTGCTGCGCGCCGCGACGAGCAGGGCGTCGAGGTCCTTGCCGGCGGCGGCCAGGAGCCGGCGCACGGCGTCCTCGGTGGCCCAGCTCTTGACCTTGACTCGCGGCTCCCCGGCATCGGGCAGCTCGAACTGCGGCCCGGTCCACGAGGTCTGCACCACCTGCCAGGGATAGCCGGCCGAGGGGGTGGTGTGGAGGATGATCGCCGCCGCGGCCTTGTGGCGCGCCGCGCTCTCGTACTTGTAGGTCCAGCGGCCGTAGTAGAGCCGCCGCTTGCCTTCGAAGAGCTTCGGGTCGTCCTCGGGGTCGTTGTTGAGCATCACCAGGACCTTGCCCTTCAAGTCCATCCCCTTGAAGTCGTCCCAGCCGTATTCGGGAGCCACGATCCCGTAGCCGACGAACACGAGCTCCGCGTCCTCGATACGCGCCTCGGGCGTGTTGACGCCCGAGTTGGCGATGAAGTCCTGGTGGTAACGCAGCT
>DASUEU010000014.1:0-96858 GCA_036274895.1 Thermoanaerobaculia bacterium
AGCCGTCGTCGTTGGGGCAGCCGCGGGGCAGCTCGCGGTCCTCGTACTCGAAGGCGTAGGAGGCTTGCGTGCCGTCGAACTGCGGCACCTTCACCTCGGCCACCACCTTGCCGAGGGTGACGCCCACGCGGTGGTCGTAGATCACCTCGACCTGGCGGCCGTGGGCATCGGTGGCCACCCAGCCGTCCTCGGTGTGCGCAAGCGAGAGACCCACGCCCGAGCGGTTCTCCCGCCGCACCAGCCGGCCGAGCACGTCGAAGGAGTCCACCGTGCCGTCGGGGTGCTCCAGCCGGTAGGGCGGGCTGGCCCCGGGCGTCCAGGTCAGTCGCAGGAAGGAGCCGTCGAGGGTGTAGGTCACCACGGTGCTGCCAGCGGCGGGCAGGGGCGTGCTGGGGCCGTTGGGGCTCTGGAAAGCTCCCACCTGGTCAGCGAAGGGGTGGTGGGCCCCGTCCGGACCCACGTAGGCCACGAACTGGGTGTGATTGCTGGGGTGATGGGCCGGCACCAGCTCGCCGAGCGAGAGCCGCCAGCCAATGCCGGCGTTGAAGGTCGGGTTGGGTTCGGCGTAGCCGATGCCGGGTGAGACCGGGATGCGCCACTCCCAGAGGTTGGAGTTGTAGACCAGGGTCAGGCCGAAGGAGAGGTCGGCGGCCAGGGGCAGGCTGGGGCCGATGGGCAAGGTGACGATCAAGCCGCCGTTGAAGGCGTTGACGCTGTCGATCTCACCCAGGTGGTACGCCTTCTCCGGGGCGAAGCCGTGCTCCTTGTTGGGATGCTGCTGGGCCGCGAGGGGTAAGGCCAGCAGGGCGAGAAGGGCGAAGGCCGCGGGGGTGCGGAGGTTGGCGGCGCGGCTCACGGGATCACCCCTTCCCAGACCTCCAACCACTCCGGGGCGAGGGCCAGCACCGTGTCCCCGGCCGCGAGCGACCCCGGCAGGGGGGTGGAACCGGCGAGCGTCGTCCAGCCGGTCCACTCGACCTGAGCCTGGCCGTCCGCCCCCTGGTCGGGGGACCCGGCGGCCCCTTCCTGCACGCCCACCGCCCAGGCGCCCACCTGGGGACGAACCATCAGGGTCAGTGCCCAGGGTCGCGGCACCGTGAGCGTGGAGAGCTGCTCACCGTGGCCTTCGGTGTAGGAGCCGGCCGGGAACTTGCGCACCGGCGCCTCGAAGCCGCCGAGGGTGGCCACAGCCCCCTCCCCCGAGCCCACTACCACCCCGACCACTACCGTCTTGAACGGCAGGGGGAAGCCCGCATCCCAGGTGGCCGAGCCGTCTTCGTTGGCATCGATCGCCACGCCTTGGAAGGTGTGGGTGACCCCATGGTAGGCGTGCTCCACCCGGGCGGCGCCGACCAGGGCCACCGAGCTGCCGGGCGGCATCTGGTCCACCGTGATCGTCGAGCCGGCCCAGCGGATGAGGACGCCGGCGCTCGCCGGGGTGGTCGATCCCAGGGCCAACAAGGTCGAGAGGAAGACGAGGCGGAAAGGCGCGAGTGTCATGCGGGCGGTCTCCATGTCCGGGTGAGCGGAGGCAGTCCGCTCTTGATCCTGTTGACGAGGAGAGTGCGAGGGATCCCTCACCGGGTTCGACGGATGAGGGGCGGGACTTTCCCCAGAGCTGGTGGGCACCCGCCGCTTGTCGTCCTATCGCCAATGCACCGGGGGTCGCGATGGCTCACGAAGATACCCGAGCCTCCGTCCCTTGGCGCGAGGGCAGCCGCGATAGGCTCTGCCCCGCAATGAAGCTCCTCCGCCATGGCCTCCTGCCAGGTCTCGCCCTCGTGGCGGCCGGCGCCCTCGCCGGCCAGGAGTCGAGCCCCGGCCCTGCGGCGCCGGCAGCTCCGGTTCCCGAGCCTGCACTGCCGAGTGTGTTGGAGGTCGTGCCCCAGGTGCTGGCGCTGGAGCAGGAGGCGCGGGTGGCCCGGCAGCAGCTGGGGAGGGTGACGGGGGCCGGCTCGTTCGAGGCGGAGGCCGCCGAGGTGGAGGAGCGGCTCGGCGAGCTGCGCCGGGGGCTCGAGGCCCTGCCCCGGCGCGGCCCTTCGAGCGGCGACGAGATTCTCTTGCTGCGGCGGCGCATCGACGAGCAGCGCACCGAGGTCGAGAGCCTGCTCGAGCAGGTCAGCTCCCGGGCGGCGAGCCTCGGCGAGATGATCGAGCGCTGGCGCGAGCGCAAGGAGCGCTTCGCCGGCTGGCAGGACCGGCTGGCGAGCGACCCCGCCTATCCCTCGATCCAGGGCCGCCTCACGGCCGGGCGGCGCCACATCGGGGAACTGCTCGGCGACCTGGAGAGGGCGGTGCCGGCCCTGGTCGGGCGGCAGCAGCACCTGCGCGACCTGATGCTGGACGCCGACGACATGCTGCTCGAGGTCCGGCGCCTGCGCTCGGAGTGGCGGCGCAGCCTGCTGCGCGCCGGTGAGCCGGCGATGTGGCAGCCGGCCTTCGGCCAGTCTCTGGCCGCGGCCTCTCGCGACGGCTTCGCGCCGGCGGGTGCATTCGCGGCCGAGGTCGGCCGGCCGACCCTGGGCGAGGGGCTGCGCTGGCTCCTCGCTCTGGTGCTGGGGGTGACGGTCGCTTGGGGGCTGCGGCGGTTCCACAGCTGGGCGGCACCGGAGGACCCGGCCCGCCGCCTGCTGGCCCACCCGGGGGCGGTGGCCTTCTTCCTCTCCGTGATCACCGCCGTGTCCGCCCGGCCCTTCGGCCCGGGCTGGCCGGACCTGCTGCGCGCCGTGCTGCTCGCCGCCGCCATCTCCCTGCTCGCGGCCTCCATCCAGCGCGGCTGGCACCGGCGCCTGGCGGTCTACCTGCTGGCCGCCGGCCTGCTGGCCCAGGCGAGCCTCGAAGCCTTCGCCGTGGCGGCGCCCCTCTATCGGCTGGTGGTTCTCGGCTTCGCGGTCCTGGCCCTTCCCCTGGTGCTGGTGGTGGTGCGGAAAGAGGTGCGGCGCAGCGAAGGCCGGCGGACACCGTTTCTCGCCGTGGCCCGCCTGGGGGCGGTCGGCCTCGCCTCCCTGGCCGTGGCGGAGCTGGTGGGCTACCACGCCCTGGGGCGCTGGCTGTGGAAGTCCCTGCTCGGCACCCTCATCCTGATCTTCGTCGCCCACTTCCTGGTGCGGCTGGTGGCCTCCCTGCTGCGCCTGGCCCTGGCCTCGCCGGCGGCCCAGAGCCGGCCCCTGCTGGCGAGCCTCGGCCCGGAGCTCGAGCGGCGGGCCACCCGGGCCGTCAAGGTGCTGGTGGTGGTGCTGGGCCTGCTGACCCTGGCCGACTTCTGGGACCTGGTCGACTCCCCTCTCCAGGCCTGGGAGCGGGCGACTTCCTTCGGCTTCACGGCGGGCGGCAGCCGGTTCACCCTCGCCAATCTGCTCCTGGCCGCCGGCGTCCTCTACGCGGCCTTGCTCGTTTCCTGGCTGCTGCGCACCACGCTCGAGGAGGCAGTGGGCAAGCGCGGGGACTTCGATCCCGGGGCGCGAGAGTCGGCGAAGACCCTGCTGCACTACGGCCTGATCACCATCGGCTTCCTGCTCGCCCTGTCTTTCGCCGGGGTCGACCTGCGCAACGTCACCATCCTCGCCGGCGCCCTGGGGGTCGGCCTCGGCTTTGGCCTCCAGAACATCTTCAACAACTTCGTCAGCGGCATGATCCTGCTCTTCGAGCGCCCCGTGCGCCAGGGTGACCTGGTGGAGGTGGGGGGAGACCTGGGCACCGTGCGCCGCATCGGCCTGCGCTCGACGGTGCTCGAGACCGTGGACCGGTCCGAGATCGTGGTGCCCAACAGCCAGCTGATCTCGGAGAAGGTCACCAACTGGACCCTGAGCAGCCGCAGCGCCCGGCTGGTGATCCCGGTCGGCGTGGCTTACGGTACGGACCTGGGGCGGGTGCGTGAGGTGCTGGAGGAGGTCGCGGTCGCCCATCCGGGCGTGCTGGCGGATCCCCCTCCGGTGGCCGTGCCCCTCTCCTTCGGCGACAGCGCGATCCAGTGCGAGCTGAGGGTGTGGGTCGCCAACGCCGACGATCGCCCCCGCCTCCTGGGCGCCCTGATCGAGCGCGTCGGGCAGCGCTTCGCCGAGGAAGGCATCGCCATTCCCTTCCCCCAGGTCGACGTCCACCTCGTGCGGGACGCAGAGGAGAAGACATGAAGCTCGTGCTTTCGCAAAGCACCCGCCGGGCCCTGACTGTGCTGGTCCTCCTGGCCGCGCCGGCCGCCACGGCGCCCGGCAAGGCCGTCGCAAGGGCCGAGGAGCGCATCGCCGCCAAGGTCCAGGGTCTCGCGGCGAAGAAGGGCCTGCTGACTATCTACCCCGACCCCCGCCACGGCCGGCTCTGGCTGGAGCTGCCGGCCCCGGGGCCGGATGGGGTGGTGGGCTCCTACCTCTACGTCCACGGCCTGCTGCGCGGCGTGGGCTCGAACCCCATCGGCCTGGACCGCGGCCAGCTGGGCACCGCCCGGGTGCTGACCCTGCGGCGGCTGGGGCCCCGCGTCCTCTTCGAGCAGGAGAACCTGCGCTACCGGGCCGTCTCCGACAATCCGGCCGAGCGCCGGGCCATGGCCGAGTCCTTCGCCGGCTCGGTGCTGTGGGCCGGGGAGATCGCCGCCGAGGAGCCGGACGGCCGCATCTTGATCGACCTGTCGGGATTCCTGCTGCGGGACGCCCATGGAGTGGTCGCCACGCTCAAGCAGGCGGGGGAGGGCAGCTTCAGCCTCGACCCCAGCCGCAGCGCCATCGACCTCGGCGGCTGCCTGGCCTTTCCGGACAACCTCGAGCTGGAGGCCCTGCTGACCTTCGCCGGCAACGAGCCCGGCCCGGAACTGGCGGCCACGGTGCCGGCGCCCCAGTCCGTCACCGTGGTCCAGCATCAGTCCCTGATCCGCTTGCCGGACGCCGGTTACACGCCGCGGCTCTTCGACCCCCGCACCGGCTCCTACGCCGAGACCTTCGCCGACTACGCCGTGCCTCTCGACCGGCCGATCGAGCGGCGCTACCTGGTGCGCCATCGGCTGCAGAAGGTGGATCCTACGGCGGCGCGCTCGGCGGTCAAGAAGCCGATCGTCTACTACGTCGATCAGGGTGCTCCGGAGCCGGTGCGCTCGGCCCTGGTCGAGGGAGCGCGCTGGTGGGCGCGGGCTTTCGAGGAGGCGGGCTTCCTCGACGCCTACCGCGTGGAGCTGCTGCCGGAGGGCGCCCATCCCCTGGATGTGCGCTACAACGTCATCCAGTGGGTGCACCGTGCCACGCGCGGCTGGTCCTACGGCGGGGGAGTGATCGACCCGCGCACCGGCGAGATGGTCAAGGGCCACGTCACCCTGGGCTCGTTGCGGGTGCGCCAGGACCGCCTGCTCTTCGAGGGCCTGCTCGGCACGGCGCGCACCGGCAGCGGCGCTCCGGAGGACCCGGTCCAGCTGTCGCTGGCACGGATTCGCCAGCTCGCGGCCCACGAGGTGGGCCATGCCCTGGGCTTCGCCCACAACTTCGCCGCCTCGACCTGGGGCGGACGCGCTTCGGTGATGGACTACCCGGCGCCGTGGATCCGCGTCACCGTCACCGGCGACCTCGACCCCACCGATGCCTACGGGGTGGGCGTGGGGGAGTGGGACCGCCACGCGGTGCGCTACGCCTACGGTGAGTTTCCCCCTGGCACCGACGAGGCGGCGGCCCTGGCGGCGATCGCCTCCGAAGGGGTGGCCCGGGGGCTCCACTTCCTGACCGACGAGGACGCCCGCCCCCTGGGCTCCGCCCACCCCCTGGCGCACCTCTGGGACAACGGCGAGGACGCCGCCGAGGAGTTGCTGCGCACCCTCGAGGTGCGGCGCATCGCCCTGTCGCGCTTCGGCGCCGGCAACCTCGCCGCCGGGCGGCCCCTGGCCCTGCTCGAGGAGGTCTTCGCCACGGTCTACCTGCACCACCGCTACCAGCTGGAGGCGGCCGGCAAGCTGATCGCCGGGCTCGACTACCGCCATGCCCTGGCCGGGGACGGCGACGCCGCGGCGCGGCCGGTGCCGGCCGCGGCGCAGCGACGAGCCCTGGCCGCCGTGCTCGCCGCCCTCGAGCCGGAGCGTCTGGACGTGCCCGAGGGGGCCCTCGCCCTGCTGCTGCCGCGGCCGCCGGAGCACCCGCCCAACCGCGAGATGTTCGGCGGCGCCACCCGCCCGGCCTTCGACGCCCTGGGCGCCGCGGCGACGGCCGCCGACCTCGCCCTGGCGGTGCTGCTCGAGCCTGCCCGGGCCACTCGGCTGGTGGATCAGAGCCGCCGCGATGGCGAGCTGCCGGGCCTCGGCGAGGTGCTGGATCGCCTGAGCGAGCGGGTCTTCTCGGCAGCCGGTGCGGCGGTTTCGCCGCGCCTGGCCGAGGTGAGCCGCGCCGTCCAGGCCGCCACGGTGCGCCGGCTTGGCCAGCTGTGGCTGGACCCCCGGGCGCCCATGGCGGTCAAGGCCAGGGTCGGAGCGAGGCTGGAGCGCCTGGGCACGCAGCTGCGGGGGGCGGCGGGCGAGACCGAGCAGGCCGTGCACGACCGGGCCCTGGGCCGTGAGATCGAGCGCCTCTTCGAGCACGGAACCGGGGCGCCGGTGGTGCTTCCCGCCGCCGCCGCGGCGCCTCCGGGCCAGCCGATCGGTAGCCTCGCCAGCGAGGATCCGGGCTGTTCCTGGGAGGAGGCCGGGTGGTGAGCCGTGCCGGGAGGATCCTGCTGGGGGGACTGGCGGTGGCCGGAATGGTCTACCTGCTGACGCGACCCGCGCCGAAGCAGGAGGCGCCCCGGCGGCCGGCGGCCCGGCCGTTCGCCGGCGGCGGCGACTGGGAGGTCGAGCTGGTCGCCGAGTACCCCCACGACGTCACGGCCTACACCCAGGGTCTGCTCTGGCACGGCGGCTCTCTCTACGAGAGCACCGGGCTCTACGGTCGCTCGACCCTGCGCCAGGTGGAGCTGTCCACCGGCACGGTGCTGCGCGAGGTGAGGCTGCCGATGGAGCTGTTCGGCGAGGGTCTGGCCCGGGTGGGGGAGAGGCTGGTGCAGCTGACCTGGCAGGAGGGCAAGGCCCTCTACTGGCACCTCGCGGACCTCAGCCGGGCCGCGGAGCGCAGCTTCACGGGCGAAGGCTGGGGGCTGTGCTGGGACGGTGCCCGCCTGGTGATGAGCGACGGCTCGGCCACCCTCACCCTGCGCGACGCCGAGTCCTTCGCCGAGACCGGCCGCATCGCGGTGACCCGGGGCGGCCGGCCCCTCGACCTCTTGAACGAGCTGGAGTGTGTCGAGGGGGTGATCTGGGCCAACGTCTACACCACCGACGAGGTGGTGCGCATCGACCCCGAGACGGGGGCAGTGACCGCCACGGTCGACGCCTCGCTGTTGCGGGGGCTCGATCTGGGCCGGGGTGCGGAGGTGGCGAACGGCATCGCCTGGCGGCCGGAGACGAAGACCTTCCTCCTCACCGGCAAGCGGTGGAGCAAGGTCTTCGAGGTGCGGTTCGTGCCGAAGGGGCGGAGCTAGTTCGCGGCGGGGGTGGCTTCTTCGAGGATCTCGAGGTGGCCCCAGCCTTCCATCTTGCCGAGGTCGATGTCGGCGACGCAGCGCACCGGCACGCCGTCGAGCTTGAGGTTGCCGGCCAGACGGATCTCCCCCGCGCCGTTGGCGAAGTCAGCCTTGGACAGGTCGGAATGGGCCGGATCCAGCCGGAAGCCCAGCTCGGTGCCGCCGCGGGTCTCGGTGAACTTCACGTGAACGTAGTTGCGGTCGACGGCCGCCTTGAGCTCGGTCAGCGGGTTGTCCCGCACCGCGCCCACCACGACCTTGTGCTCGCCCTTCGCCAGTTTGTACGGTAGCTCGCTCATCGGTCTCTCCAGGTCAAAGCCTCGCCCACCGACCTCGCAGGGTCGTGGGCTCTGCCCTGAAGAGTGCGCGCGGCGGCCGAAGTGAGACAGCGGGATGGCTCGGCGCTCCCAGGAGGGCGATCAGTTTGCTAGCATGCGGCCACTTCGATGAAGCTCGAACGCAACCTGGCCTACTGGCTGCTGGTCGTGGGCAGCGGTCTATGGATCGCCACCACAGTGCTGGCTCCCATCGCCCGCGCCGAGGGTTGGGCGGTGGCGGAGTGGGCCTATCGCTTCTTTCGCCCGGTCTGCCACCAGATCCCCGGTCGTTCCTTCTTCTGTGCCGGCCATCCGCTGGCGGTCTGTCACCGCTGCCTCGGGCTTTACGTAGGGTTCTTCACCGGCCTGGTGGTCTTGCCGTATCTCCATCGACTGCGGTCCTGGCTGGTCGAGAACCCGCGCTGGGTCCTGGCCTTCATGGCCCCAATGCTCGTCGACGTGCTGGTCGTGATGAACCGCCCCTGGGATCGGTTCGCGACCGGCTTTGCTGCCGGGTTCCCCGTCGCCCTCCTGGTGTGGGCGGCCGCGGCGGATCTCTGGCATCGCTTCCATGAGAGGCGGAAGGAGAGCTATGAGCCTGGTTGATCAGAGGATGATGCGGCCGGCCCTGATCGGCGGCGCGGCCCTGGGTGTGGCCTCGGCCATCCCGTTCCTGAACTGTCTGAACTGTGCCTGCTGCGCCCTGGTGATCGCCGGTGGCATGCTGGCGGCCTACCTCTACTTCAAAGATATGCCGGCCCCGGCCTCCCCGCCCTACGGTGACGCAGCCCTGCTCGGCGCCCTGACCGGCATCTTCGGGGCGGTGATCTCGACCATCGTCCAACTGCCCTTCACCTTCCTGATGTCGGGCATGAACGCCCGCAGCCGGGAGCAGATCGAGCAGATGATGTCCCGCGACGAGGTTCCCGAAGCGCTCAAGGGCGTGCTCAACATGATGGCGTCGAGCGGCGCCGGCACGGTTGCCGGGGTGCTGATCGGGCTCGCCTTCTCCCTCGTGCTGTTCTCGATCTTCGCCATGATCGGCGCCCTGATCTACGTGGCGGCCTTCGGCAAGAAGGGCCAGCCCATGCCGCCGGCCCCTCCGCCGGTGACGCCGATGCCGCCCGAGCCGCCGCCGGCGCCGCCGACGTGGCAGCAGTAGAGAGCCCTCGAGGCCGGCGGCTCGGCCCGGCAACCGCCGTCGCCGCCGGCATCCTGCTGTCGCGCCTCTTCGGTTTCCTGCGCGTGCGGGTGGTGGGTGCCGCCCTCGGCCTCGGCCCTCATGCCGATGTGCTGGGGGCGGCCCTGCGTGCTCCCAACGTGCTCCAGGTGCTGCTCGGGGAGGGCACCCTCTCGGCCTCGATCATCCCGGTTTACGCCCGCCTGCTCGAAGAGGGCCGGCGGGATGACGCCCGGCGCTTCGCCGGGGCCCTCTTCGGCCTGTTGACCGCCGTCACCGCTGCTTTGGTGCTGCTCGGCATGGTCCTCGCCGAGCCGCTGGTGGCAGTGCTGGCGAGCGGCTTTCTGCGCGACGCGGCCACCCCGGGGGCGGTCGACCGTTTCGCCCTCACCGTGCGCGCCGTGCGTATCATCTTCCCGATGACCGGCTGCCTGGTGCTGTCGGTGTGGGCCCTGGCGATCCTCAACAGCCACCGCCGATTCTTTCTCGCCTACGCCGCCCCGGCGGCGTGGAACCTGGCGATCATCGCGGCCCTGCTCTCGGCCGGCCGCAACGGGCCGGCCGACCTCGACCGGATCCTCTTCGCCGCCTGCTGGGGAGCCCTGGCCGGTGGCGCCCTCCAGTTCCTGGTGCAGCTGCCGGCGGTGCTCTCCCTGCTGGGGGGCCTGCGGCCCTCCTTCTCTCGGCGGGTGTGGGGCGTGAAGGAGGCCCTCGCCGCCTTCTGGCCTCTCCTGCTCGGTCGCGGGGTGGTGCAGCTCGGCGGCTACTTCGACCTCTTTCTGGCCTCGTTCCTGGCCACGGGGGCGGTGGCCGCCCTGGGCTCCAGCCAGTACCTCTATCTCCTGCCAGTGAGCCTATTCGGCATGTCGGTGGCGGCCGCGGAGCTGCCCGAGCTGGCCCGCCGGCAGGCCGGAGGGGAGCAGGAGGCTTTCGTGGCGCGAGTGCGCTCCGGGGCCCTCCAGGTGGGTTTTCTGGTGACGCCGACGGTGATCGGCTACCTCGGCCTGGGCTGGCTGATCGTCGCCTTGCTGTTCCAGACCGGCCGCTTCGGCCCCGAGGAGACCTGGCTGGTCTACCTGGTGCTCGCGGCCTACAGCCTGGGCCTGCCCGCCTCGACCACCTCGCGGCTGCTGCAAAACGCCTTCTACGCCCTCGCCGACACCAAGCTGCCGGCGCGGGTGGCGGCGCAGCGGGTGCTGCTCGCCGCGGCCGTGGGGGCACCGTTGATGCTGGCTCTCGATCGGGTGCCCCTCGCGGCCTGGGTGGGGGGAGAGGGGGACCTGCACCTCGGGGCCGTGGGCCTCGCGGCGGGCTCGGCCGTGGGCGCCTGGTACGAGCGGCTGCGCCTGGGCCGGGCCCTCGCCGCGCGCAGCCCGGCCTTCGGCCTGCCGGGGCGTGAGCTGGTGAGGATGGCCACGGCCGGCCTCGCCGCCCTGGCCCTGGCGGCGCCGGCCTGGTGGCTGCTGCGCGGGGCGCCGCTGGTGGTCACGGCGGGGGTGACGCTGCCCCTCTACGCCGGGGTCTACCTGGGCCTCGCGCGGCTGCTCGGAGTGTCTCGCCTCGGCGCCTGGTTGCGGGGAGCGAAGAAGTAGGCTGGGTTAGGCCCGCCAGGGCCGTAACCCAGCTTCGAAGGCCGGGCCGATGCTGGGTTACGCCGCAGACGGCTAACCCAGCCTACGGGTCTTCTGCGAGGAATAGCGACGGCGAAGGGCACGTACGGGGGTCGGAGCGAATTAGGATAGGAGTCGCGATGGAACAGACGATCCTCTCCCTCTGCCTCGGTGTCGGCCTGGCCGCGGCCTGCGGCTTCCGGATCTTCGTCCCCCTGCTGGTGATGAACCTGGCGGCCAGGGCGGATTACCTGGAGCTCTCCGGATCGTTCAGCTGGATCGCCTCGACCCCCGCCTTGATCGTCCTCGCCGCCGCCACCGTCCTCGAGATCGGCGCCTACTACATCCCCTGGCTCGACCACGTCCTCGATGCCGCCGCCGCGCCGATCGCCGTGGTGGCCGGCGTGATCGCCGCGGCCTCGGTGTTCACCGGCGTCGATCCCATGCTCAAGTGGGCCCTGGCGGTGATCGCCGGGGGCGGCGCCGCCGGAGCCGTGCACGGCGCCACCAGCCTGGTGCGCGGGGTCTCCACCGTCACCACCGGCGGCCTCGGCAACTTCGTGGTCTCGACCGGGGAGGCGGTCTCCGCGGTCCTGCTCTCTCTCGCCACCATCGTCCTCGGGCCCCTGCTCGCCCTCGGCCTGCTCGCCGTCGCGCTCCTCCTGGCCGTGCGCTGGGTGCGCAGCCGGCGTACCGTCGCGGCGGCCACCGCCTGAGGGGTCGTGAGGGCGAGCCGCCTCCTCGCTCTCGTCTGCCTCGCCGGCTGCGCCTCGACCGGCCAGCCGGCCCTGCCCGGCCGCGCCGTCCTCGAGCAGGAGCTGCTGGCTCGCGGGCTCGAGGACGAGCAGGTGATCGTGCCCTTCGCCGTCGATGCCGAGGCGGTGGCCTGGCTGCGCGCCAACGTTCCCGAGCAGGGCAGCGCCCAGGCGCGGCTCAACTTGCTGCTCCAGCGGCTCACCGTGGCCGAGGACGGCCTGGGCGTGGCCTACGACCGCAACACCACAGGCACCGCCGCCGAGGTCTTCCGCGAGCGCTCGGCCAACTGCCTGGGCTTCATGAACTTGTTCGTGGGCCTGGCGCGCGAGATGGGCGTGCCGGCCTTCTTCCTGGCCATCGAGGACAAGCCGATCTATGACAAGACCGGCGACCTGGTGGTGATCGCCGAGCACGTCGCCGCCGGCTTCGGCGAGGGCGAGGGCATGCTGCTGCTCGACTTCACGGCCGGCGAGGGGCGCACCTACGGCTCGGTGCGGCGGCTGACGGACCTCGAGGCGATCGCCCGTTACTACTCGAACCGCGGCGTCGAGGTCCTGCAAGCGGCACAGCCGGCGCGCGCCGTCGAGTGGCTGGAGATGGCGGTTCGCCTGGACCCCGCCCAGGCCGCGGCCTGGGTGAACCTCGGCGTGGCCCGGCGGCGCACCGCCGACCTCGCCGGCGCCGAGGCGGCTTACGAGACGGCGCTCGAGAAGGACCCCCGCAACGTCTCGGCCTACCAGAACTTCGCCGCCCTATTGAAGCTGAGAGGCGAGACCAAGAGGGCCGAGGAGCTGCTGGCCCTGGTGGCGAAGCTCGGCAGCGACAACCCCTTCGCCTATCTCTCCCTGGGCGACTGGAGCCTGGCCAGCGGCCGGCGGGACGAGGCCCGGCGCTTCTACCGCCAGGCCCTGCTGATCGACCGCAAGCGACCGGAGCCCCTCGCGGCCCTGGGCGAGCTGGAGCTGGCCCGGGGCAAGCTCGCGGCGGCGCAGCGCTGGCTCAAGCGGGCTCAGAAGGTCGGCCCCGACAACGAGCGGGTCAAGCGCCTGGGGGAGGCCATTGCCCGGACGCGGAGTCGGGCCTAGTGGTGGGCCCCTGGCGGATCTGGGTCGATACCGGCGGCACTTTCACCGACTGCCTGGCCCTCGACCCGGAGGGAAGGCTCCACCGCGCCAAGGTGCTCTCCACGAGCGCCCTGCGCGGCCGCCTGCGAGCACAGCTGTCCCCTCTCCGGCTTGAGATCGATGCGCCCTGGCGGGTGCCCGCCGGCTTCTTCCGGGGCGCCGGCTTTCGCCTCCTCGGCAGCGCGGAGACCCTCGAGATCACCGGCTTCGATGCCGCGGCCGCGATCCTCGAGCTGGCCGGTCCGCTCGCTGGCGGGCATGCGGCTCCCGGTTCGGGCTTCGAGATCACCTTCGACGAGGAGGCCCCCCTGCTCGCCGCTCGGCTGGTCACCGGCACGCCGGCGGGGGAGAGTCTGCCCCCCCTCGAGCTGCGTCTGGCCACCACCAAGGGCACCAACGCTCTGCTCGAGCGCAAGGGGGCGCGGGTGGCCTTCTTCGTCACCCGGGGCTTCGGCGACTTGCTCGAGATCGGCACCCAGCAGCGGCCGGAGCTCTTCGCCCTGGCGGTGGAGAAGCGCCGGCCCCTGCCCGCGGCGGTGGTCGAGGTGGAGGAGAGGTTGGCCGCGGACGGTTCGGTGCTGCGCGAGCTCGACCTCGACGCCCTGGAGAGGGCGGCCCGCGAGCTGCTGGCGCTGGGGATCGAGGTCGCCGCCGTGGCCCTGCTGCACGCCTTTCGCAACCCCGAGCACGAGAGGAGGGTCGCCGCCCGGTTGCGGGAGCTGGGCTTGCGCCACGTTTCGGCCTCGGCCGAGCTGGCGCCGCGCATCAAGCTGCTGCCGCGGGCCGAGACGGCGGTGGTGGACGCCTACCTGGCGCCGATCGTCGGCGGCTACCTCGAGCGGGTGCGGGGGGCCCTCGGCTCAGGGCGCCTCTTGGCGATGACCAGCGCCGGGGGCCTGGTGCCGGCGCCGAGCTTCCACGCCAAGGACAGCCTGCTCTCCGGTCCGGCCGGGGGTGTGGTCGGCTCCGCCTGGGCCGCTCGCCGCTCGGGCTTCTCAAAGGTCATCGCCTTCGACATGGGCGGTACTTCGACCGACGTCTCTCGCTTCGACGGCGACTTCGACTACGCCTTCGACCACCGAGTGGGGGACGCCCTGCTCGCGGCCCCCGCCCTGGCCATCGAGACGGTCGCGGCCGGCGGCGGCTCGATCTGCCGCTTCGACGGCCAGCAGCTGAAGGTGGGGCCGGAGAGCGCCGGCGCCAGCCCCGGCCCGGCCGCCTACGGGGCCGGCGGGCCGCTCGCCGTCACCGACGTCAACCTGTTGTTGGGCCGGCTGGTGCCCGAGCGCTTCGCCATCCCCCTCGATCCCCGGGCCGCCCAACTAGCCTTCGAGGAGCTGGCCCGGGCCGCGGGGGGCGCCGAGGAGGAGCTGCTCGCCGGCCTGCTGGAGATCGCCGACGAGCGCATGGCCGAGGCGATCCGCCAGGTCTCGGTGGCCCGCGGCTACGACCCCGCCGGCTACGCCCTGCTGGCCTTCGGTGGCGCCGGTGGCCAGCACGCCTGCGCCGTGGCCGAGCTGCTGGGGATCGCCACCGTCCTGGTGCCGCCGGATGCCGGCCTGCTCTCCGCGGCCGGGCTGGGCGCGGCCGTGCTGGAGCGCTTCGCGGAAAGGCAGGTGCTGGCGCCGCTCGCGGCGGTGGCGGCGGGGCTGCCGGCCCTGCTCGACGGGCTGGCGGCGGAGGCCGGCCGTAAGCTTGAGGCCGAAGCGGGGGAGAGCGGGGGAGGGGTGGAGATCGAAGTACGGCGGCGGATCGCCCACCTGCGCCTGGTGGGGCAGGAGAGCGCGTTGGCCGTGGAGGTCGTTTCCGGCGAGGATCTCGAGGCCGCCTTCGCCCGGGCCTACCGAGAGATCTACGGCTACGCACCGGAAGGGGCCGTGGAAGTCGAGTCTGTGCGGGTGATCGTCTCGACGGTCGCCCCGGTCGCCGAGGAGAGTCCTTTGGAGTGCGGCGACGCGTCGCCGCTTTCCGAGGTGCCAGGCACTTCGGGGACCGCCCCCGGCCGCCGCCAGCGGGCCTTCCTCGGCGGTGCCTGGGCCGAGGTGCCGGTCCTCGACCGCGAGGCCCTGCCCCCCGGCAGCCGGCTGGCCGGGCCGGCCCTGGTGGCCGAGAGCCACGGCACCACCGTGGTCGCCCCGGGCTGGGAGCTGGAGGTCGATGGGGCCGGTGCCCTGGTGCTGCGCCACCGGCTGGAGGAGGCTTCGACCGCGCCGCGGCGTAGCCGGCCCGAGGCCGTGGAGCTGGAGCTCTTCACCCACCGTTTCGAGGCCGTGGCGCGCGAGATGGGGGAGATGCTGCGGCGCACCGCCCGCTCGACCAACGTCAAGGAGCGCCTGGACTTCTCCTGCGGCCTGCTCGATGCCGCCGGCAAACTGGTGGTCAACGCCCCCCACATCCCGGTGCACCTGGGGGCCCTCGGCCTGTGCGTGCGCCGGGTCCGCGAGACCTTGGCCCTGGCGCCGGGGGACGTGGCGGTCACCAACCACCCGGCCTGGGGCGGCTCCCACCTGCCGGACGTGACGGTGATCACCCCGGTCTTCACGGCGGGGAAGCACCCGGAGCTGCTCGGCCACGTGGCGAGCCGGGCCCACCACGCCGAGATCGGCGGCATCACCCCGGGCTCCATGCCGCCGGGGGCCCGGCGGCTGATCGAGGAAGGCGTAGTGCTGCCGCCCAGCTACCTGCTCCGGCGAGGAGAGCCGCGTTGGCGGGAGATCGAGATCGCCCTGGCGGCCCCGCCTTACCCATCACGGGCGATCGTCGACAACCTCGCGGACCTCGCCGCCGCCGTGGCGGCCAACCACCGGGGCGCCGCCGTGCTCCAGCGCCTGGCCGCCGAGCACGGGGCGGAGACGGTGCGGCGGATGATGCGGGCCCTGGCCGACAAGGCCGCGGAGCGGGCCGAGGCGGCCCTGCGGCGGCTGGGGACGCTCGAGGCCCGGGCCACCGAGCTGCTGGACGATGGGTCGCCCCTCACCGTCCAGGTGACGGTCGAGGACGGCCGCGCCCGCTTCGACTTCACGGGCTCTTCCCCGGTCCATCCCGGCAACTTGAACGCCCCCTTGGCGGTGGTCAAGAGCGCCGTGCTCTACGTGCTGCGCCTGCTGGTGGCCGAGCCCCTGCCGCTCAACGAAGCCCTGCTGCGGCCGGTCGAGCTGGTGCTGCCTGGGGGCCTGTTGGCGCCGGAGTTCCCGGCCGACCCGGCCGAGGCTCCGGCGGTGGTGGGCGGCAACGTCGAGACCAGCCAGCGGCTGGTGGGGCTGCTGCTCAAGGCCCTCGAGCTCGCCGCCGGCAGCCAGGGCACGATGAACAACCTGATCTTCGGCAACGATCGCTTCGGCTACTACGAGACGGTGGCCGGCGGCTGCGGCGCCGGGCCGGGCTTCGCGGGAGCCTCGGCCGTGCACAGCCACATGACCAACACCCGCATCACCGATCCGGAGATCCTAGAGCACCGCTACCCGGTGCGGTTGGAGCGCTTCGCCGTACGCCGCGGCTCGGGCGGCGAGGGGCGCTGGCGGGGCGGGGATGGGGTCTTGCGGGAGTTGACCTTCTTGGAGCCGGTGACCCTCTCGCTCCTCACGCAGAATCGGGTCCGTGGCCCCTACGGCCTCGCGGGAGGCGAGCCCGGTGCTCCGGGCCGCCAGGTGCTCCTCCATCCCGACGGCACGAGCGAAGAGCTGGCCGCCATCGATGGCCGCCAAGCCGCTGCCGGCGACCGGCTGGTGCTGGAGACGCCGGGGGGCGGGGGATGGGGGATGACTGACGCTGCCGGCTGAGGGCCCTCGAGCCGGTCTGGGTGTGGGTTGCTGCTGGGAAGCCGGAGGATCAGAAGCAGTAGCGACAGCCGAAGGACGCGCTGCCGTCGACGATGTAGCCGCCGCCGCTTGCCTGGCAGGACCAAGACTGGATCACGACCTTGCACTTGGCGTCCGGGTAGCACAGGTTCGAAGCCTGGGCATGGCAGTCGGACGCGAAGGCGCTGTAGGCCGCGCTACAGGACGTGCCGCTGCCCCAACAAGAGGTGGAGTTGCCGTCCAGACAGGGGCAGACGGCTGCCGGCTGGGCACCCGGCTCCGCCGGGCTCTGAGCCGGAGGCGCGATCAGCAGGTCGCTGCAAAGAGCGGGAGTGGAAGCACCGCAGGCAGTGGGGCTGGTGGCGTCCTCGGCGAGCAAAGCGGGGGTCGAAGCGAGCAGGAGGCTGAGACCGAGAAGGGAGACCAACGAGGCAAATCCGCGCTGGGCCATGAGAAATCTCCTCTGGATGGACGGGCTCGAGGGCTCCGAGATTATCCAAGAAACATTCTGGCGTGTCAATGTCCATTCTAATGTTAATGCTACTAACTCGGTGAATCTCTCGGGCAGATCATCGTCATTGGCGGGCACGCCCCTGTCTCATCACCTCGTAGAGCACCAGGGCAACGCTGGTGGAGAGGTTCAACGAGCGCAGCTCCGGATCGGCCATGGGGATGCGCAGCAGGCGGTCGCGGTAACGGTGGCGCAAGGCCTGAGGCAACCCGTCGCTCTCGCGGCCGAAAACCAGGACCGGATGGGGCGGGTATGGGAGGCTCCAGTAGTCCCTCTCTCCCTCGCTCGAGAAGAAGTACGCCTCGCCCAGCTCGGGCAGGGCCGCCTCGAGCTCGTCCCAGCCGGGCCACACCCGCGGAGCCACCCTCGGCCAGTAGTCCAGGCCCGCCCGCCGCACTTCCTTCTCGTTGAGAGAGAAGCCGAGGGGCTCGACCAAGTGCAGCCGAGCCCCCGCGGCCAGGCAGGTGCGGCCGGCGTTGCCGGTGTTCCAGTGGATCTCCGGCTCGACCAGGACGACGTGGGCGAGGGGCGGGGCCACGCTCAGGGGCCGCCGCCGAAGAAGCCCACCAGGGAAAGCGCCAGCTCCACCACGATCAGGGCCACGATGGCGACCTCGAGCAGCTCCAGGCGGCGGTCGCGGCCGAGGTCGAGCAGCAGCACCAGGGCCTCGTAGACCGCCTTCAGCTTGATCTCGAGCGCCTCGAATCGATCGCTGAGGTCGAACTCGGCCTTGAGGTCGGTGTAGATGCGGTCCATCCCCGCATCGTCCCAGATGGCGTCCGGGCGGTCGAGGAGGTGGAGGGTCGACAGCACCTCGCTCCTGGTGTTGATCGCCTCGCCGATGAAGCGGCCCAGGGGGCGGGTGTGAAGGGGCACGCGGCCCTGCCGCTCGAGTCCGTCGACCAGCCGGGTGGTGCGCCGGAACAGCTCCTCGACCAGGCTCTCGAAGCACTCCATGGCCGCGCTCTGGGCCACGGTCAAGGCCACCACGCCGGCCCGCTCGGGGGTGAGGCGGTCGAGCACCAACCGGCCGGCCCGGAGCTCGATCGCGGATTCGGGGGCCTCCTGGACCACGAAATCCTCGCGCACCCGCTCGGCGCTCTTGCCCAGGCCGGAGCTGGCGAGGCGCCGCAGGACCTCCTGCCTTCGCTCGGGGTCGGTGTCCTGGAAGACGGCGGCGCCGAAGGGGAAGAGGTAGCAGGCGCTGCCACCGGCGAGGTCGAGGCGCAGCCCTTCAACCGCCGGCTTACCCTCCGGGAAGGCCGCCGCCAGCTCCCTCTCCGGGAAGTTCTCGATGAAGGCCACCGCCACGAAGCGATGTTCGGCGGTGGGCGGCGCGCTCATCGGGGGACCCAGGGCCTCGGGGGATCAGTCGAGCTCGACGGTGATGTCACCGACGCCGGTGTCGACCTCGATCAGGGCCGCGCCTTTGCCGCCGGTCCACTCCAGGCCCTTGCTCACCAGGCCGCTGCCCTCGATGCGACCCCCGTCGATGACCAGGACGGCCTCACCGACACCGGTGTCGAGCTCGACCCGGTGGACCTTGCCCTTGTCGACCTGGATGAAGACGTCCCCCACACCCTGGCCGACCTCGACGTCGCCGTTCATCCCGGAGATCCGGACGTCGCCGACGCCACCGTCGGCCTCGAAGCGGACCCCCCGGGGAACTTCGACCTTGAGGTTGGCGGAGAGCCCTCGATGGCTGATCCGCGGGTAGCCCTCGACCTGGACGAGCAGCTCGCTGCCGCGGTTGCGGGTGTTGACGGCGAGCTTCTTGGCCGCCTCCAGGCAGGAGGCGCCGGCGTCGGCGTCGCAGAAGATCTCCAGGCGGGCCTTGATGCGCTCGCCACCGGTGCCGGTGACGGTCAGGTCGCCCACCGGCACCTTCACCTCGATCGAGGTTGCGCTGCCGAGGGAAACGTCCGTGTCGAGGGTGCGGTTGGGCTCGGCGGCCGAAACCGAGCCGGCCGAGACGAGGAGGAGGGAAAGGAGCGAAAGGGTGAGCTTCATGGCTGGCTCTCCGCGCACGAAGGCCCCGGGTCACGCCGGGGCCGGGTCTGGCTGCCGTACGCGATGATAGCTCGGGCGGTTTCAGCGCTCGAGGCGGGTCCACACCAGGCCGTCGATGGCCTCGAAGTGGCGATCGAAAGAGAGCAGCTCGGCGCCGGTCTCCATGGTGTGGGCGGCGATCCACATGTCATTGGTGGGAATCGGCCGGCCTTTCTTCTGTAGAGCCGCGTAGATGCGACCGTAGCGGTCGGCGGTCTCCAGGCTTATTGGAACCACCGAGACCCGGGGGTCGGCGAGAAAGGCGAGGAGGCTGGCACGGCCCCGTTCGAACCGGCTTCCCAGTCGCAGACCGGCCAGAACCTCGCCTGCAACGACACTCGAGAAGGGTAGCTCCCGCGCCCCTCTCACGAGTGTGGCTAGGCCCAGATCGCCCCTCTCGAGCTGAGAGTAGGCGTTCGAGTCCAAGAGGACCCTCATCGCCACATCTCTTCGTCGATCTGACCGAACCAGGCCATGGCTTCTTCGAGCTCGCGAGTATCTTCCTCGGTCGCCGAGCCGATGAACCAGTCCAGGGAATTGCCGATCACGTCACGCTTCGGCTCGGCCGCTTCGAGGCCGGCGCCGCGGCGTGCGAGCTTGAGCAGGGCCTTGTTGAGGGAGATCCCTTCGCGCTCGGCGAGGTTCTCGATCTTCTCGGAGAGGTCAGGTCCGAGCTTGCGGATGGTCAGCTGGTCGATCACGGGGCACCTCCTCGAGCCGTGTGACTCACGAGTGACTCATTATGAGTCACCCTCCCGACTCGGGCAAGCGGGCTACCGCACCCGGCTGCGCCGGTTCTTGATGTAGTCCGCGAGGAGGAACTCGCCCAGGTTGTAGGGCGAGGCGTAGTAGGCCCGGCCGCGGTTGATACGGGTGAGCTTGTCCACGAAGTCGGTGAGCGTCGAGTCCGTGGCCAGCATGAAGGTGGTGATCACCACCTTCTGGCGGCGGCAGACGTCCGCCTCCTCGAGCGTGGCGTTGACGATGCGCAGGTCGAGGCCGAAGGGGTTCTTGTAGACCCGCCCCCCTTCCGTGATCGCCGAGGGCTTGCCGTCGGTGATCAGGATGATCTGCTTGTTCGGCTGCTTCTGCCGGGCCAAGAGACCGCGGGCCAGCTGCAACGCCTCCCGCGTGTTGGTGTGGAAAGGGCCGGCCTCGACGTAGGGCAGGTCCGCCAGGGGCACCTGCTCGGCACGGTCGCCGAACAGGATCACCGACAGGTGGTCCTTGGGGTAGCGCGTGGTGATCAGCTCGGTCAGGGCCAGGGCGACCTTCTTGGCCGGGGTGATGCGGTCCTCGCCGTAGAGGATCATCGAGTGGCTGACGTCGATGGCCACCACCGAGGCGCAGGCGGTCAAGTGCTCAGTCTCGTGGATCTGCAGATCCTCCTCGGCCAGCTGGAGGTCGCCGTGGGTGCGTCGCAGGGCGTTCTGTAGCGATCGGGGCGCGTCCAGGTGGTGGAGGTCGTCGCCGAACTCGAAGGGGCGGGTCTCGGGCTGGCGCTCGATGCCCTCACCGCTGGCCGGCACCGGGTGGTAGCCCGGCCCCCCCTTCTTCATGCCCTCGAAGAGCTCCTCGAAGGCCGACTGGCGCAGCCGGCGCTCCCCCGGGCCGGTGAGCACCGCGCCGCCCTCGCCGTCGGGCTGGATCAGGCCCTCGCGCTCCAGGCTGGCGAAGAAGGCTTCGAGGTCGACCGAGGGGTCGATGTAGCCCTGCTCCTGGAGCTGGCGCATCCAGTCCATGGCCTCCTCCACGTCGCCTCCGGTGGCCAGCACCAGCTGGTTCCACAGCCGCAGCAGCTCCATGCCGGCCAGCAGGGCCCGCACCAGCTCGGGGTCGAGATGGAAGTAGCGGTGGCGCATGGGCTCAGTTCACCCCGCTCCCTCCGCGCATCGGCCGCTTCTTGACCAGCTGGAGCTTGACCAGCTCCTTGTAGTTGATCTGGCTGTCGAGGTCCTGGCGGGCGATCTTCAGGTGCTGGTGCAACCCTTCGAGCACGATCTCGGCGCCCAGGGCCCGTTCTTCGGGCTTGCGGCCCATGCGCAGGCCGAGCTCGAGCAGGCCGGGCACGCGGGCGAGCTCGGCCTCGTGCTCGGCGAAAGAGGTGTCGTCGGCGAGGGTGATCGAGTTCCCGTCGGCGAACCAGGCGATCATCGCCGCGTAGGGGCTGCGGTCATCGTCGCCGCCACTGCCGAGCTCGCGGCCGACCTCCGGGAACTTCGCCTCGAAGATCCTCTTCGCCGCCTCGCCGATCAGCCGTCGGGCCACCACCTCGGCCCCCTGCTGCTCCCCCTCGTAGACCATCTCGACCTTGCCGGTGATCGCCGGCAGCACCATCTGGAGGTCGGTCAGGCGGGGGTGGACGTGGCGCTCGCCGGTAGAGAGGGCCCGGCGCTCGAGGTTCGAGACCAGCAGCTCGATGGCCGAGATCGCCACCCGCGCCGAGACGCCGGAGCTCTGGTCCACCAGGTCGCTCTCGCGGGCCGCGATTGCCACTTCCTCGATCAGCAGGCGCATGGCCTCGGGCAGCACCACCGCCGGGTTGCCGCGCTCGGTCCAGGCTTCCTGGCGGGTGACGGCGGCGGCGGTGGCCACGTCCGGCGGGTAGTGGGTGAGGATCTGTGAGGCGATGCGGTCCTTGAGCGGCGTGATGATCGAGCCGCGGTTGGTGTAGTCCTCGGGGTTGGCCGAGAAGACCATCAGCAGATCGAGGGGGATGCGCACGGGAAAGCCGCGGATCTGCAGGTCCCTCTCTTCCAAGATGTTGAACAGGCCGACCTGGATGCGGGGCGCCAGGTCCGGCAGCTCGTTGATGGCGAAGATGCCGCGGTTGGTGCGCGGGATGATGCCGAAGTGGATCACCTCGGGGTCGGCGAAGGTCAGCTTGCGGGTCGCCGCCTTGATCGGGTCGATGTCGCCCAAGAGGTCGGCGATCGACACGTCCGGGGTGGCCAGCTTCTCGTTGTAGCGCTCTTCCCGGGAGAGCCAGGAGACCGGCGCGTCGTCCCCCGCTTCGGCCACCAGGCGCTGGCCGGGCACCGAGATCGGGGCCAGGGGGTCCTCGTTGAGCTCGCTGCCGGCGAGCACCGGGATCTCGGGGTCGAGCAGGTCCACCAGCAAGCGCAAGATGCGGGTCTTGGCCTGGCCGCGCAGGCCGAGGAGGATGAAGTCGTGCTCCGCCAGGAGGGCGTTGACCACCGCGGGGATCACCGTGCGGTCGTAGCCCAGGACGCTGGGGAAGAGGGTCTCGCCGGTCGCCAGCTTGCGCCGGAGGTTGTCGCGGATCTCGCGCTTGACCGAGCGGGGCACGTAGCCGGTGGCGCGCAGGGCGCCGAGGGTTTTGGGTCGCATGCCTTGGATTCTCTGGCTCATCCGTGGAGGCTCTCCAGCCAGCGCTCGGCGTCGATCGCCGCCCGGCAGCCGGTGCCGGCGGCGGTCACCGCCTGGCGGTACGAAGGGTCCATCACGTCGCCCGCCGCGAACACTCCCTCGACCGAGGTGCGGCTGGTGGGCTCCTGGACCGTGAGATAGCCGGCCTCGTTCATCGCCAGCTTGCCGTCGAAGACTTCCGTGTTCGGCTTGTGGCCGATGGCCATGAACACTCCCTGGGTGGGGTAGACAGATTCTGCGCCGGTTTCCACGTTCTTCACCCGGACGCCGGTGACCCCGCCCTCGCGGCTGCCCAGCACCTCGGTGACCACGCTGTTCCACAGCCAGGCGATCTTCTCGTTCCTGGTGGCCCGCTCCTGCATGATCTTCGAGGCGCGCAGCTCGGCGCGGCGGTGGATCACCGTCACCTTGGTGGCGAAGCGGGTGAGGTAGGTGGCCTCCTCCATGGCGGTGTCGCCACCGCCCACGACCACCACTTCCTTGCCCTTGAAGAAGAAGCCGTCGCACGTGGCGCAGGCCGAGACGCCGTAGCCCATCAGCTCGGTCTCGGAAGGCAGGTCGAGGAGCTTGGCCGAGGCGCCGGTGGCGACGATCAGGGCGTCGGCCTCGAAGTGGTTGCCGTCGTCGGTGGCGAGGCGGAAGGGGCGCTGGGCGAGGTCCAGCTCGACGGCGCGTTCGAAGCGCACCTGGGCGCCGAAGCGCCGTGCTTGCTCGCGCATCTTGTCGACCAGCTCCGGGCCGAGGATGCCCTCGGGGAAGCCGGGGTAGTTCTCGACCTCGGTGGTGATGGTCAGCTGGCCCCCGGGCTGGTTGCCCTCGAGCACCAGGGGGGAGAGCTCGGCGCGGGCGGCGTAGAGCGCAGCGGTCAGGCCGGCCGGACCCGAGCCCAGGATGATCACGCGGTGGTGCGTGGGAGCAGAGTTCTCGGAGCTCAAGATGGGGATCTCCTCGTCGGAAGGCAAGGCAAGGCAGTATAACAACGGCTCCTCGCCCGACCCTTCCCGCCCGGGGAGCCGTCAGGGCCCGCGTGTACAATCCGGCCCCGGAGGAGGGGTGGATGGCCATCAGTGTTTTCGATCTCTTCACGATCGGCATCGGGCCCTCGAGCTCGCACACCGTGGGGCCGATGCGGGCCGCCCGCCGGTTCCTCGATCGCCATCGCGAGGAGGGCCTGCTCGAGCGGGTGGCCCGGATCCAGGCCACCCTCTACGGCTCCCTGGCCCTGACCGGCCGGGGCCACGGCACGGACGTGGCGGTGCTGATGGGGCTCGAGGGCGAGACCCCGGAGGAAATCGACCCAGACGTGGTCCCGGGGCGGGTGGCGACGATCCGCAGCCGGAAGCGCTTGCGCCTCCTGGGCGAGCGCGAGATCCCCTTCGATCCCGCCGACGACCTGGTCTTCGACCGTCGTCGCACCCTGCCTCTCCATCCCAACGGCATGCTCTTCACCTCCTTCGAGGACGATGGCGCCCAACTCTTCGAGCGCACCTACTATTCGGTGGGGGGCGGCTTCGTGGTCAACCAGGACGAGGCCCGGCGCGACGAGCTGGTGCCGGATCACTCCCAGCTGCCGCACCCCTTCCGATCCGGCGAGGAGCTGCTGCGCCGGGCCGAGGAGAGTGGCAAGTCGATCGCCCGGCTCACCCTGGACAACGAGCGGGTGTGGCGCAGCGAGGAGGCCATCCGCGACGGCCTGCTCGCCATCTGGCGGGCGATGGAAGCCTGCGTCGCCCGCGGCTGCCGCACCGAAGGGGTGCTACCGGGCGGCCTCAAGGTCACCCGCCGGGCACCGCGGCTCTACCGGGAGCTCACCGGCCAGCCCGAGCAGGCCCACCGCGACCCGCTGACCGTGCTCGACTGGGTCAACCTCTACGCCCTGGCGGTCAACGAGGAGAACGCCAGCGGTGGGCGGGTGGTGACCGCCCCGACCAACGGCGCTGCGGGCATCGTCCCGGCGGTGCTGCACTACTACCAGCGCCTGACCGCCAGCCCAACCGAGCAGGGCGTGCTCGACTTTCTGCTCACGGCCGGCGCCATCGGCATCCTCTACAAGCAGAACGCCTCGATTTCGGGCGCCGAGGTCGGCTGCCAGGGCGAGGTGGGAGTGGCTTGCTCGATGGCCGCGGGAGGTCTGGTGGCGGCCCTCGGCGGCACACCGGTGCAGGTGGAGAACGCCGCGGAGATCGGCATGGAGCACAACCTCGGCCTGACCTGTGACCCGGTCGGGGGGCTGGTGCAGATCCCCTGCATCGAGAGAAACGCCATGGGCGCGGTCAAAGCGATCAACGCCGCCCGCCTCGCCTTCCGGAGCGACGGTTCGCAGAAGGTCTCGCTCGACAAGGTGATCAAGACCATGCGCGAGACCGGCGCCGACATGAAAACCAAGTACAAGGAGACCTCCCGCGGGGGGCTCGCGACCAACGTGATCGAATGTTGAGGAGAGTCACGACCATGCTCAAGCCCAGCGACAAGCTGACCAAAGCCTTCACCCAGCAGATCGGCAACGAGATGGGGGCCTCGATGCAGTACGTTGCCATCGGCAACTACTTTACGGCCGAGACCCTGCCCGGGCTCGCCGCCTTCTTCTACCGCCAGGCGGACGAAGAGCGGCAGCACGCTATGAAGTTCGTCAAGTTCCTGCTCGACGCCGGCGCCTATCCGGAGATCCCGGCGATCAAGGCGCCCAAGTGTCACTTCAAGTCTGCCGAGGAGTGTGTGGCCCTCTCCGTCGAGTGGGAGGAGACGGTCACCGAGCAGATCTACGGCCTGGTGGAGCTCGCCCGCAAGGACAACCACTACGTGGCCCAGCGCTTCCTCGACTGGTTCGTCACCGAGCAGCTCGAGGAGGTCTCGAGCATGAGCGACCTGCTCGCCATCGTCCGCCGGGCCGGTGAGGGGGGCCTGCTGCATGTCGAGGACTACCTCGCCCGCCAGGGTGTGGCGGCCCCGGCCGGTGGCGAGGAGACCTGAGCCGGGGGGCCCGTGATCTTTATGCGAGCTCGTAAGCAGAGCGCGGGTTTCCGGGCGCTGCCGACGCTCTCGTGGCCGTCAGCTCTGGCCCCTCCGGTGGAGAGGATCTTGCAGCCGTCGCTGTGAGTTGATTCCACGGAGGGGCGGATGAAGAAGGTGATCCTCGGCGGTGTCCTCGTCGTCCTCGTGGCGGCGCTGGTGATGGTGGCGAAGATCGGCCCGCGCAACGTCATCGGCATGCTGCTGTACGACCAGCGCCGGGAGGGCGACCTCGTGGTCGGCGACCTGGCTCCGGACGTGGTGCTCACGGCCCTCGACGGCCAGACGCAGGTGGGGCTCGCGAGCCGGCTCGGCGGCAAGCCCCTGGTGCTGATCTTCGGCAGCTTCACCTGACCGCCCTTCCGGCGCTCGGTCGAGCGCCTCAAGGAGATCCGGGACCGCTACCAGGCAGAGGCCGACTTCTTCACCATCTACATCAAGGAAGCCCATCCCGAAGACGAGTGGCAGATGACCTCCAACGAGAAGGAGGGGGTGTGCTATCGCCAGCCGCGCAGCCTGGCCGAGCGGGTGGCGATCGCCAACGATTTCGCCAGCCGCCACTCGTGGGATCTGCCCCTGGCCGTCGACGGCATGGACAACCAGGCCGACCAGCTCTACGCCGGCTGGCCGGAGCGGCTCTACGTGATCGACGAGACCGGCAAGATCGCCTTCAAGGGCAAGCCCGGGCCCTTCGGCTTCCATCCCGAGGAGGTCGAGGCGTGGCTCGAGGCGAGGCGGTCAATGCGTGGCGGCGCTACCTAGACCCTCGGCGAGGTCGGCGGCATTCTTGGCTGTGCCCAGGGTGAGGTTGTCCATCACCGCCCACAGCCAGTAGCGCCCGCCGCCCTCGGCGCGCAAGGCCCCGACCAGGATCTCGCCGCTGTTGGCCGCCTCCACCGGCGAGGCGACCTCGTCCCGATCCTCGACGGCGACCCGTGGCGCCCGCCCGAGGGCCTCGCGGATGGCCGGCAGCCCCGGGTCGTTGGCGAAGGTCAGATGGACGCTGGCCGCGACGCCGTGGAAGAACCCCCCCTGCAGCAGCAGCACCGAGAGCTGAGGGGCGTGCTCACCCAGCACCGCCGCCAGGTCACCCTTGAGATCGGCCGCGGGCTCGGCGGGGTAGAGGTTGAAGGCCAGCTGGCGGCCGAAGACCGCCTCCGGGCGCTCCTGGCTGAAGGTGAGGATGGCGCGGGTCTGCTCGAAGAGCTCGTCCATGCCCTCCTCGCCAAAGACCGAGGCCGGCTGCATCACGGTGGCGGACGCCGCGAGCAGGGGCAGCGGCGACAGGGCGCCGATCAGCTGAGCCAGCAGCACCACCCCGGCATGGGGTGAGACCAGCACGCTGCTGCCGGCCGCGGCCCAGGAGTTGACCCCGGCGACCACGGGGGGGCCGTCGGTCGCCTCCGCCTCTCGCGAGACGACGATCGCCGTCACCCCCGTGGACAGCTCGGTCAGCAGAGGCCGCCAGGTGGCGGCGGGGCCGAGCAGGAACACCGTGTCCAGGTCATCGAGGTCGCCGGGCTCCAGGCGCCGGACCATCGCCGCCGAGCCGTAGCTTTCGGTCAGCCGGCCGATCTCGTCCTCGTCCGTGGCGAGCAGCTCGAGATGGCCGAAGAGGCCCGGCCGGCGCTCGATCTCCTCCCGCAGCTCCTTGCCGAGCAGATTGGTGGGATTGACGATGGCGATGCGGCGCAAGCTCATTCTCCTCGCCCCTCGGCCGGGGAGCCGTCGGCGGGCCGGTGGCGGAGCCGGCCCAGCAGCCAGCCCAGGGGGCCGGAGGAGGTGTAGAGCACGGCGATGGTGAGGAAGACCAGGGGTGGGTCGTAGGCGATCACGAAGAGGATCGCCGCCAGGGGCAGCAGCATGCGGTAGCTCTTGCGCTGCGACAGGTCGATCTTCTTGAAGCTGACGTAGCGGAAGGTCGAGACCATCAGCACGCCGACGGTGATCAGGGCGAGGGCGAGCACCAGGTTGGAGGCCCGCAGCTCGCGGAAGCGGTCGGCGAGGAAGAGGATCGAGCAGATCGAGCCGGCCGCCGCCGGGATGGGCAGGCCCACGAAGTAGCGCGAGTCGATGACCTTGGTCTGGACGTTGAAGCGGGCCAGTCGCACCGCACCGCACACCAGGTAGAAGAGGGGGATCAGCCAGCCGACCCGGCCGAAGCCCGAGAGCCCCCAGCCATAGGCGAGCAGGGCCGGCGCGGCGCCGAAGGTGAAGCAGTCGGCGAGGGAGTCGTACTCGCGGCCGAAGTCGCTCTCGGTCTTGGTGATGCGGGCCAGGCGGCCGTCGAAGGCGTCGAGGATGCCGGCGATGAAGATCAGCACGGCGGCGGTGGCGAAGTGGCCGTCGAGGCCGCGCACGATCGCCACGAAGCCGAGCAGCAGGTTGCCGGTGGTGAACAGGCTGGGCAGCAGGTAGGCGCCCCGGCGCAGGCGTCGTTCCATGGCGGCCGGGCGCAGAGAGGGGGTCACGGCGCGGCCGCCGTTCCAGCCGGCCGGGCGATGGGGGTCTCGCCGCACCGCATGCGATCTCCCTTCTTGACCAGGATCTCGTAGCCGAGAGGTACCACCACGTCGACACGGGAGCCGAACTTGATCACGCCCATCAGGTCGCCACGCCGGGGCTCATCGCCTTCGCGCAGGTAACCGACCACCCGCCGGGCCAGCAGCCCGGCGATCTGGCGCACGCCCACGCGGACGCCGTCGTTACGCTCGATGACCGTCAGCTGCTGCTCGTTGACCTTGCCGGCGTCCTCGCGAAAGGCGGCGACCTTGGCGCCGCGGAAGAGGCGGCTGGCGACCACTCGGCCGGAGGTCGGGGCGCGCTGGACGTGGACGTCGAAGACCGAGAGGAAGGTGACCACCCGGCGCATCCGGCCGGGCGCCACGTCGGGATCCTCGACCTCGTCAACCAGGGTGACGACGCCGTCCGCGGCAGCCAGGAGGATCTCCTCCGGACCGCTGTAGCTGCGGCTCGGATTGCGGAAGAAGAGCAAGACGCCGAGCCCCAGGACGGCGACCACCCCGGCGGCTGCGGGCCGGCCGAGGAGGGCGAGGATCAGGGCGCCCAGGGCGAAGGGCAAAACGAAGGGCCAGCACTCCCGCGCGAAGGTCATCGCAGCGATCTTATCCTTCCGGAAGCTTCCGGTTGTGGGGGCAGCAGGGGGCGCGGGCCACGGGCCGCCGGCCCGTGGCCCGGTGGGGGGCGTCAAACGACGGCCAGCCGCGATTCCTCGTGCTGGCGGGCCAGGGCCGCCATACGGTCCTTCAGGGCGAGCTTGTGGAGCTTGAGCTGCTTCTCCTCGACCTCGTCCTGCTCGGAGAACAGTGACTTCAGGTGAAGCTCTCCCAGCCGCCTCTCGCACTGCTGATGCTCGTCGTAGAGGCGGCGGAACTCCTGGTCGCTGTCGAGCAACTCCTCCCTGAGGGCTTCGAGACTCCGCATCTTTCGCTTCTCCTCTTCGAGATCGACCTACCCGGAGCGAGCAGGTCGGGCACACCTCCGGCGAGCCCTGCTCTGGTCACCCGATGGGGTGAGCCGAGAGCGTGACGAGGAGGTGAGGAAACGCATACGAATCGATGGCGCGAAACTACCACCGGCCGGGGGGCGATTCAACTGGCTGGATGGTCTCCGGCGCAGATCCGCGGGTCTTGAGCGAGGTGAGAGGGGAGGACCGACACAGCGGTGGGCCCCTACTGGAGCCCGGAGGGCGGGGTGGACCAAGCGGTCCGCCCTCCGGGTCCGGGTCTCAGGGCCGCAGCAGCTCCAGGGCCTTGAGCACGCGCAGGGTGTTGCGGGAGACGTGGGCGCCCACGGCGATCAGGCCGAAGGCGAGGATGCTGTAGGTGGCGATGCTGGAGATCACCAGCAGCAGGTGGGTGCGGTCGCTGAAGTCCGCGAACTTGAGCACGGCGAGCAGGAACGCGGCTTCGAGGATGGCGGCGACGAAGATTGCCGCCTTGTAGCCGCGCTCGCTCTTGGCGATCTCGTCGAGGGCGGTGCCGAGGGCCTTGTCGATGTCGGGGATCGAGGTCATGGGGTCATTCCTCCGTGAGGAAGAGGGGTTTCGGTCGGGGCATCAGCGCAGGATGCGCAGGATCAGGGGCACCAGGACCAGCAGCTCGATCACGGCGAAGGCGATCACCACGCCGCGGAGCAGCGGCGAGCCCTTGATGCCACTGAAGAGTGTGGAGTCGATCTCGATACGGCGTCGGACGATCATCCGGAGCTCCTTTCGGAAAGCCCTCGACCGAGCTGCTGGCGCAAGCGGGCGAGGCCGTAGGCGAGGCGGGACTTGACGGTGCCCTCGGGAATGCCGAGGACACCGGCCACCTCGGTCAGAGTCATCTCCTCCTGGAAGTGGAGGGCGAGTACGGAGCGGCTCGCCGGTGAGAGCTCCGCCACCAGGCGGGGCAGCGCGGCGAGCACTTCGGAGGAGCCGGGTTCGGGGGTGTCGGGGGCCGCGAGCAGCTCGAGGGCGGAGTCGTTGTCCTCGAGCGGCGCGGCGAGGCGGCGCTCTCGGCGCAGGCGCTTCCAGGCCAGCCGGGAGGCGAGGCGGAATGCCCAGGGCCGGAACAGTCGAGGCTCCTCGAGCCAGCCGAGCTTGCGGTAGATCTGGAGCAGGGCTTCCTGCAACAGGTCCTCGCCCAAGGCCGCCTCCCCGGCCAGCCGAGCGAGATAGGCACCGAGGGGTCCCGCGATGCTCTCGAGAAGCCGCTCGAGGGCCTCGCGGTCCCCGGCCTGGGCGCGCAGCACCCACCAGGATTCGCGGTCGTCGGGTTCGAGGGGCCGGCTCATCGGGGTCTCATTCTTCCTACCTCGAGAGAGGCCCCCGATCGAGAAAGGGTTCGGTTGGGCTAGAGGCTACCTCGCGGAGCCACCCACTCCACCGGCTGACCGGTGATCTCGGCGATGCGGTCGAAGTCAGCGTCGTAGTGCAGGACAACGAGCTCCGCCTGCTCGGCAGCTGCGGCGATGAGGAGATCGGGGATCGGTAAGCGATGTCGGCCGGTTCGGGCTAGCTCCCGCTGCACCGCCAGCGCCCTGTCGAAGGTGGCTCCATCGATGACGACCGAGGTGTAGGCGAACCGTCGGCGATACCGGATGTCGTCCCACTCCTCCAGGTTGCGGGCGCTGAACAGCACCTCCAGATCGATGATCGGGCAGGTCGCCGCCAATCCCTGCTCGAAGATCGGCTCCAGGCGGGCTGCAACGCCCGGCAAGTGGGAACGGGAGAGGGCGCTCTTGTCGATCAGGAAGCCAGGCCGGGTCATCTCCAGGCACCGGCCATGATCTCGGGATCAGCCAGGTCCATCCCCTCCATCTTGCGGAGGGCTTCGATCTCGGCGCGGATGGCTTCCTGACGGATCAGGGCCAGGAACGCTTCGTTGATGGTGTCTTTGATGCTCGACGTTGCCAGGATCTCCTGAGCCTTCGAGAGGAGATCCTCGTCGATCTCGACGCTGGTCTTTCTCACAGCCAAGACTCACCTCCTCGAGAGGCGGCCAGGATATCACCATCGATGGCTTCGAGATATCCGATCCCGGGACGACTAGATGCCCGGGGCTGCGCTACACTGGACTCCTGCCAACGACCCCGACAAGGAGCCCGGCATGAGTGTGCGCGTTCTCGGTGTGTGGATCCTGGTGGTGAGCCTGCTCGCAACACCAGTGTGGGCCACTTGTGGTGGCGGCGGTGGTGGGGGGACGGGAGGCATGGGGGCGGGCAGCAGCCTCTCCGCACAGGCCAACGTCTACCAGGTGCCGTGGACGGTGCTCACCACCGGCAAGGCCGTGCCGGCGGACACCCGGCTCACCCTCTATTGGTTCCCGGCTTCCCCCGAGGAGGCCCGCGCCTCGGCGCTCCAGAAGTCCCGTGCCCTCACCCTGGCCTCGGCCCGCTGCGTCGGCATGGGTCTGGTGCCTGCCGATCACCATGAGCTCTACGCGCGCTTCTCGGCCACGGGCCAGACACCCCTGGTGGTGTTGACCGGCGCCGACGGGGTCGAGCTGGGCCGCGTGGCCGGTGCCGGCAAGGAGCCCGGGGTCGCCACCGTCGAGAAGCTCGTCACCAACCAGCTGGAGGCTCGGGAAGAAGCTCTCGAAGGCCAGCTCGACGCCGCCAAGGCCAAGGAGAAGGCCGGTGACTCGGCCGGCGCGATCAGTCTCTATCGAGAGGTGTGGGCGCAGCGATGCCTGGTGCCCTCGGCCGGCAAGAAGGCCGCCAAGGCGCTCAAGAAGCTGGGCCAGCCGGTCGACGAGAAGGAGTCCGCCCGGCTCGAGCGGGTGCCCTCCTTAGACGGGCGGCGCAGCGCCGAGCTGGAGCGGGTGATGGATGCGGGCGTGGCGGCCGAGAACGCGGCCCAATACGACCAGGCACAGCGCCTCTACCAGCGGGCCCACGAGCTGGACCCGGCCGACCCCGTGCCCTTGCGCTACCTGGCAGAGCTGGAGCGCCACCACACCGGCGAGTGGCGGGCCGCGGAAGGCCACTTCCGTGCCCTGCTGTCGCGGCCGGCGGACCCGATCTCCCGCGCCGTGGCCCTCCACGGACTGGGCAAGATGACCCTCCACGCCGACCGCTTCCCCGAGGGACTGGCGATGCTCGAGGAGTCCGTGGCCACCTTCCCCCTGCCCATCGCCTATCGCAACCTGGCGGTGTACTGGTTCTCGGAAGGGGCCCAAGGCAAGGCCCTGGACTACGCCCAACAGGCTCTGGCCCTGGGGCCGGACGATCCCTACAACCAGGTCTTCCTCGCGGTTTTCGCCGCCGACGCCGGCCGGCGAGAGGAGGCCCTCGCCGCGGCCCACGCCCACGAGAACCTGCTCGAGGCCTCCTACAACCTGGCGGTGATCCACAGCTTGAGCGGCGACAACGAGAAGGCCCTGGCGCTCTTGAAGCGGCACTTCTACGAGTACGAGCGCTACGACGCGGTCCGTGCCATGGAGATGCAGGAGGCCCGCGAGGATGCCGGCTTCGCCAGGCTCCACCAGGACCCCCGCTTCATCGCCCTGACCGCCAAGGCCGACGGCGCGCATCCGGCCATGCGGTAGGGGGTGGAGAGAGCGGGCCTGGGGGCCAGATGGCGGCGGCGGCCCCGGCCTATACTCGCCGGTCGTGAGCACCGAGCCCACTCTCTTTGCCGGCCGGCTGTTGCTCGCCCTGGACACCGGCTCACCGCGGCTCTCGGTGGCCGCGGCCGTGCGGGGCGAGACGGCCGCCGTGCGCTCCGGCGCGCAGCAGGCTTCGCGGTCCCTGACGCTGCTGATCGACGAGGTGCTCTGCGAGCTGGGCGCCTCGGTGCGGGAGGTCGACGGCATCGTCGCCCTGGCCGGGCCGGGGAGCTTCACCGGCCTGCGCGTCGGCCTGGCCACGGCCCTCGGCCTGGCCGAGGCTCTGGGCTGCCCGGCGACCACCGTGCCGACCCTCCAGGCCCTGGCCGCCGCCGCGCCCGCCCGGCCCGGGGAGCGGGTGCTCGCCGCGGTGGACGCCCTGCGGGGAGAGTGGTTCGTCCAGCCCTTCGCGGCAGGCCCCTGCTCGGCCGGCGAGGGGCCGGCCGAGCAGGGGCCGCCGGAGCGGGTGAGCGCCGCCGCGCTCGAGGCCATGGCCGCCGAGCGGTTCGTCGGCTTCGGCTTGCCGGCCCTGCTCGCAGGGCGTGCCGGCCGGGTGCTCGAGCCGGGGTCGCTCGCTCCCGTGGCCCTGCGCCTGGCCTTTGCGGCGCCGCAGGTCTGGGATTCCCTGCTCCTGACCCGCCCCCTCTACCTGCGCGAGCCCCAGGTCACCCTGGCCCCGGTCACTCGAACCACGGCACGCTCTCAGCCGTGAACGGCCAACCCAGTTTCGAGATCCGGCGGGCGGTCTGGGAGGACCTGCCCCTGCTGGCCGAGATCGAGCGGGAGGCCTTCGCAGACCCGTGGTCGGCGGCCGTGCTCGCCACCGAGCTGCAACATGCCTGCGCCCGCGTCTGGTTGGGCGGCTCCCCGGGCGCGCCGTCGGCGGGCTATGCCGGCTTCCGCTGGACCGGCCCGGAAGGGGAGCTGCTGCGCCTGGCGGTGGTGCCGGGGGAGCGCCGGCGCGGTCTCGCCGCGGCCCTGCTCGAGGCCGGCCTCGGCTACCTGCGAGAGCAGGAGGCCGAGGTCTGCCATCTCGAGGTGCGGGCGGACAACGTCCCGGCCATCGCTCTCTACGATCGTTTCAGCTTCCGGGTCGTCGGCCGCCGGAGTGGCTACTACCCGGGAGGGGTCGACGCCTTGCTGATGTCGGTGCCGCTCGCCGTGTCCGGAGGAATGATCTAGACTTCGCCATAGATTCATATTTTCCTGGAGTCCCTGCCATGCGTTGCCCTCGAGCCTTGTGGTGGGCCGTCCTCCTCCCGGTGGCCTCGGCCGCCCTTCCCGTCCTCGCCCTCGACTACGACCTGGTCTACGTCCGCCAGCCCCGCTACGGCGACCTCGACGAGACCATCTGGCCCGAGGTCTTCCATCCCGGCCGGCTCGACCCGGGGGCCGACCTGATGCTGCTGCACCCGGACGGTAGTGAGGAGGTGCTCGTGGCCGGGGGCAACGGCGGCGTCACCGACCCCTTCGTGTCCTTCGACGGGGCGTGGGTCTACTACAGCTACTTCCCGGACCTGCGGCCCCAGAGCCTCAACTCCCAGCGGGGCTACCTGCCCCACGCCGGGGCGGACGTCTACCGCCTCCACGTCGCGAGCCGCCGCGTCGAGCGGCTGACCTTCGGCGAGTTCACCCCCAACACCGGCGCCGGAACCTGGGACGAGTCCAACCCGGTCGATCCTCCCGCGGGCTTCAACCGCCTGGGCTACGGGATCTTGAACCTGGGCCCCTGCCCCCTGCCCGGCGGCAAGGTGGCCTTCGTCAGCAACCGCAACGGCTTCGACCCGCCCAAGGGCTTCACCAACCCCACGCTGCAGCTCTTCGTGATGGACGAGGACGGCGGCAACGTCACGCCGATCGCCCCGATGACCATCTCGAGCGCCCTCCACCCGACGGTCCTGACGGATGGCCGGCTGATCTTCAGCTCGCACGAGGACCAGGGTCTGCGGGACACCCGGCTGTGGGGGATCTGGTCGATCTGGCCGGACGGCCGGCATTGGGCGCCGGTGGTCAGCGCCTTCCGGAGCGGCCAGGCCTTCCACTTCATGACCCAGCTGTCGGGCGGCGACCTGGTGGTGGAGGACTACTACAACTTGAACAACAACGGCTTCGGCGCCCTCTACCGCCTGCCGCTGGCGCTGCCCCCCGGCCAGCCCCCCTTCCACAGCGCCTTCCCGGACCAGAACCCGGCCATCGAGCGCACGGTGGGCGCCGGCTTCTCCTACCCCTTCCAGATGGCCTTCACCCCCCGGGGCCTCCACTCGATCACCCCCTTCACCCACGGCGACGACGAGGCCGCGCCCGCGGGCGGCAACGGCGTGCGGGTGGGCAAGCTCACCCACCCCTCGGGCGCGCCCGGAGGCAACCTGCTGGTGGCCTGGACCCCCGGCCCGGCCAACGACCTCGACCGCCCGACGCCCCTGCCGCGCTACGACAGCGGCCTCTACCTGCTGCCCGGGGGCAACCCGATCTCCGGCCCCGGCCAGTTGGTACCGATCAAGAACAGCCCCCTCTACAACGAGGCCTGGCCCCGGGCCCTGGTGCCCTACGCGGCGGTCCATGGCATTCCCGCTCCGGCCGAGCTGCCCTGGCTGCCCAACGACGGCGCCGCCCACGCCCTGCTGCCCGCGGGCACTCCCTTCGGGCTGATCGGCACCAGCTCCTTCTACAAGCGGGAGAGCTTCCCCGGCTGGGTGACCCCCTGGGCCGACAGCTTCGACGGCCTGGACGCCTTCAACACTTCGGAGAACGGCCAGAGTAGCAACTGGGACTGGCAGGGGAGCGACGCCGGCAAGTATGCGAATAGCGAGATCTGGGCCGTGCGCGTTTTGGCCATGGAGCCCAACTCCCACCGCAGCTACGGCCCCCACGAGGGCCGCCACTTTCGAAGCCACGCCAGCGAGCGGTTGCGCATCCTGGGCGAAATCCCCCTGCGCAAGACCAACGCCCAAGGCCAGCCCCTGCTCGACCCCGAGGGCAACCCGGACACCAGCTTCCTGGCCAAGATCCCGGCGGACACTCCGATCACTTTCCAGACCCTGGACAGCCGCGGCCTCGCCCTCAACATGGCCCAGACCTGGCACCAGGTGCGGCCCGGGGAGCTGCGCGCCAACTGCGGTGGCTGCCACGCCCACAGCCAGCAGCCCCTGGCCTTTGAGCAGACCGCCGCGGCGCAGCCGGGCTACAGCGTCTTCGACCTGTCGCTGGACACTCCGCTGATCTCGGCCGACGCCCAGGGCCAGCCCACGCTCGTCGTCTCCCACGTGCCGCTGGTGGACGTGGAGTTCTACCGCGACGTTCGGCCCCTGCTGCAGAGAAGCTGCGTCTCCTGCCACACGGCCACCAACCCCACGCCTCCCGGCGACCTGGTGCTCGACGACCTCGCCCTGAACGGCGAAGGGCTGCCCGGGGACTACCGCCGGCTGGCCGCGGACGAAGGGGCCCAGTGGGGCAATCCGCCGGTGATCGTCAACGGCACGTGGCGGCAGACCAACGTCAGCCGCTACGTGAGGAAGTTCCAGAGCCGGCGCAGCCTGCTGGTGTGGAAGGTGTTCGGCCAGCGCCTGGACGGCTGGAGCAACGCGGCCCACCCCACCGAGAGCGTGCCCGGCAACCCGGCCACGCTGCCCCCCGGCGCCGACCCCAACGAGGCGGACCTGGACTTCACCGGCACCCGCATGCCGCCCCCCGGCAGCCCCGCGCCTCCCCTCTCCGAGGACGAGAAGCGCACCATCGCCCGCTGGATCGACCTCGGCTGCCCGATCGACACCGCCACCGGCACTTCGCATGCGGGCTACGGCTGGTTCCTGGACGACCTCAAGCCGACCTTGACCGTGAGCCTGCCTCGGCCAGGCTATGACCCGGCGCCCCTGACCCAGTTCCGCATCGGCCTGGCGGACGCCCACAGCGGCATCGACCTCGGCACGCTCTCGGTGAAGGCGGACTTCCCCCTCCGCGGCCGGCCCGCGAACGCCGAGCTGGCCGACCTGGTGACCCCGGCCGGAGACGGCCTCTACACCCTCGACCTCGCGGGCACCCTGCCCCCGGTCTGGCGCCGGCAAGTAAGGGTCTCGATCGAGGATCAGCAGGGTAACGTGACGAGGGTGGACCGTCTGTTCTCGACCCGGCTTTACGCACCGATCTTCGCGGACGGCTTCGAGAGCGGGGATACGTCCGGGTGGGGGGTGGTGGTCGGGGAGTAGCGCCGAGCCTTCGGCAGGGACTAGAGTTGCGCCAGGAGACCCGACCGATGGCTGCCATGACGCTCGCAAAGGATCCGGGAGAGCTCGCCGAGGCGATTCGGCGCGCTCAAGACGAACCTCTCTTCGTGGAAGCAGATGGCCGCCCAGTGGCCGTCGTGCTCTCGGTTCAGGAGTACGACCGCCTCACTGCCTCCCCAGATCTCCTCGCTGCCAACCAGGCCTACTGGGACCAACAGGTGGCGCTGATGGAGGATCTCCCTGCCGAAGTCGAGCTGACCGAGGCGATGTGGAGGGAGCTGACCACCGGCCCCGTGCGCCCGATCTCGCCCGACAGTCTCGCAGTGCCTCCCGGCTGGAAGCCGGGCCGCGGCTGATGGCCATCCGCTTCTCGCGCGCTTCGGTTCGCGATCTCGAGGACATCCGGGCACACACCCTCAGGGAGTTCGGACCGGTCCAGGAACAGCGCTATCTCGAGGGGCTGAGGCATCACCTGGAGCTGCTGGAGCAGTTCCCGCGGTCCGCTCCGCTGTACCGGCGTGGAGGATCCCTGCGGGTCTCGACCTACCAGTCTCACCGGGTCTTCTACCGGGACGACGGGGGCGGGATCGCGGTGAAGAGGATCGTTCACCACGCTCGCGACCTGGATCGCATCGTAGGCCGCTAGGGTCCATTCTGCAGCTCGGGATAGCCTGGCTCTCGTTTTCAGACACTCGGCGCTCTGGTGCCAGGGCAGGTGGTCCCCTCCGATCCCCTCTCCCCCCGCCAGGGGGGAGAGGGCAGGGTGAGGGGGGCCGGCCCGGGCGAGGGATCAGCCGGTCTCGGCTCCCGGCTCCAACGGCCCGAGCGGATCCTCCCCCCTCTTCTCCATCGCCTCGGCCTGGGCCCGCACTGCCTGCAGCACCGCGCCGAGCGCCCCCTGCACGTCCTCCTCGGTCACCGGCGCCGCCGGGTCGAAGGCCGGCCACATCTGCTTGAGCGCGTCAACGCGTGCGCCGGCCGAGGGGTCCTCCAACTCCATGGCGCGCATCCAGGCAAGGTGCCAGGCAGCCAGGAAGCCGGGGTGCTCCTCGAGTGCCGCGAAGGCCTGGGCCAAGATATCGAGAGCCAGGCGCTGACCGAAGCGATCCTCGATCTCCCAGAGGGTGGCGAGAGTCACCCCTGCCAGCACGACAGCCCGATCCGCCCGCCCTGCGGCGAGGGCCACGCGGGCCATGTAGCCGTACGCAGCGGCTTCCCCCAGACGGTTCTCGATGGCTCGATGGAGAACCAGCGCCTGGCGGAAGAGCGCGAACGCTTCGGCCGCGTCCCCCTGAGCTTGGCGAAGCCGCCCCAGACCTGAAAGCGTGTTGGCCTCTCCGAGTCGAGCCTGGATTTCTTGGTAGATGGGCAGGGCGGTTTGGTAGGCGTGTTCGGCTTCTCGGAGTCGATCGGTGCGTACGTAGAGGTCTCCGAGGGCCTGTCGAGTGTTGGCCTCTCCGAGTCGATCCTGGATTTCTTGGTAGATGGGCAGGGCGGTTTGGTAGGCGTCTTCGGCTTCTCGGAGTCGAGCGGTGCGTACGTAGAGGTCTCCGAGGGCTTGGGCGGTGGTTGCTTCTGCGCGCGAGCCGGAGGCGAGCGCGCCGGCCATTTGGTGGGTCGCGTCGAGTAGGTTCTTGGCCGTCCCGGCGCCGCCGGCGAAGCTCAGGATCCGACTCCAGGGCGCCACCGTCTCGGCGCAGGCCAGCACTGCCGCTACGCCTTCGCCGGCGTTTCGTAGCTCCTCGAGCAACGCCTCGAGATTGGGCTGTTCGGTGAGGGCGCGGGCCACGGCGCGGGCCGTGGCGGTCGTACCGAGCTGGTGCTGGTAGGTGCCGCTGAGCCAGGCTGCGAGCGCCTGCCAGGAAGCCGTGAGGAGCTGTTCCCGGCGCTCCGGGGACAGCTTCGACGCCTCCTGGCGGGCGAGCAGGCGGATCGGCTCCAGCAGGCGCAGGCGCTCGTCCCGGCCGTAGCGCTCGGCCAGGTAAGCCCTCTCGAGGGCGGCCATGCGCTCCGCCGCGTCGCCCCCGAAGATGCCCGGCAGCAAGCTCGCCGACAGCCCGGCGGGGAAGTGCCCCAGCCAGGCGAACAGCTCTGCCGCCGCGGGGTTCGCCCGCCTCAAAGGCTCGACGGAGACCTGGATGGAGGCCCGGAGGCTGCGATCGCGCAGCTGATTCGCCTGGTCGTCCCGTAGCTCTTCGTCGAAGAGCTCCAACCCCTGGATCTTGCCGGGATCCCGCCGGATCCGGTCGGTCAGCTGGACGAAGCTCAGGCCCAGCCCGGTCTGACCGGCGACCAGGCAGATCGACAACGGGTGCCCGGCCAATAGCTCGAGCAGCCGATCCAGGTCGGGCGAGGTCGCTTCCTCCGGCGCGACCCGCGGCCCCGCCGCGGCGAGGAACACCTCCCGGTCCACGGGCGCCGCCAGGGGCCCGGGCCGTAGCATCTGCTCCTCCAGCCCGCCGAGCGGCCCCAGCGGCTTGCGGCTGGACAGCAGCAGCCGCAGTCGCCGGCAGCCCAGCAGCAGTGTCTCCAGCAACGCTCGCAGCCCCGGCCGATCGGCGGTGATCAGATCCTCGCAGTTGTCCAGCACCACCAGGGCTGCAGTGTCGCCCACCTTCCGCGCCAACTCCTCGTCGCTCTCGCAGCGCTCCATGCCCCAGCGGGCCGCCAGCCGGCCGCGCAGGGAGGCGGCCTGATGGAGACCGCGCAGGGGCAGCCAAAGCGCACGCTCGAGGCCGAGCGAGCCTTCCGTCACGGCCTGGCGGGCCACGGCCAGGGCCAGCTCGGTCTTGCCGATGCCTGGCATGCCCTGGAACGACACCAGCCGGTGGTGGTGCAGCAGGGCGACACCCCGCTCGATCTCCTCTTCCCGGCCTCGGAAATGCGCCGGGGCCGCGGGAGCCTCTTCCAGCTCCCCGATCACCCCGGCCGCTGCCTCGGAGGCAGGTGCCTCGGGTAGAGGGGCGCCGAGGCGAATCGGCTCCCAGGAGCGGGCGTAGTAGGCGAGGGCGGCCCAGTGGGGATCCTCCTCGGGCAGGGCGAAGCGAGCCTCCGCCACCGCCTGCTCCAGGTTGCCGGCAGCCACCCCGGCGAGGCTCTCGACCAGCCGCTGCGAGAACTTCGTCGTGGCCTGGGCGTCGAGAGAGGCATGAGACGTCAGCACCACCGTGGCGTTGCCCTGCTCGGGATCGAGCAAGCGCTCGGCCAAAGCGCCCAGCAGGCGATGCCGGCGCCCACCGTAGCAGCTCCACAGCAGCACCACCTTGGTCCCCGCCCGGGCACACAGCCGGGCCACGGCGTCGGCGTCGACCGGCTCGCCGGGGTCACCCGGATAGTCCGGATGACCGGCCTGATGGAGCAACAGGGAGCCCCCCAGGGCGTCCCCGTGGGCGATCACGCTGAGCAGGGAGATGGCCTGTCCGCCGTCGAGCAGACCCTCGAGCATGGGCAGGCTCGCTTGCCGCAAGGGAGGCACGGCCCGCAACTGGAAGCTGCCGGCGAGACGCTGCAGAGCCTCCTCGTGACGGTGGAACACTGCTTCCGGCAGGCGTCCACCTTCACCGTCCACGACGGGATTGGCCCAGGCGATGCCGGCTCGCTCGTCCTTTTCCAGCCGAAGCTCCGCCGCCGCGACGCCCTCGACCGAGCGTACGAGAGCAGCCCCGAAGCGCTGGAAGAGAAAGCCCTTGTCATCGGCCAGCAGCTCGAAGGGCAGGTCCGCGACCCGGCCGAGGGACCCCGCCGGCAACACCAGCAAGAGGCGCAGGGGGCGGCGACTCGCAGAGCGGCTCTTCTCGATCCGCTCCCACGCCGCGGCCAGCGGCGCATCCTCGAACAAACGGCCGAGCAGCCAGCGCCCGAACCCGAGGGCGGCCTCCAGCGAGGTTGGACGATCCTCAAGAAACCGTGCCAGGAACGTGGCCTGAGAGGTTCCGTTCCCCGCTCCCGCCGAGTCGGCAACGCTCAGGTTGGCCACTCCGGCCACGGTGTCCACCCGCATCGCGCTCTGGTCCGCCAGGGTCAGGTCATAAAGCTCCCGGCCGGCGTCCGGCTCGCCGCGGGGGCGCAAGCTCAGGTACACGCGATAGGGCGAAGGCTGGCCGACGCTCATTGGGGTCCTCCCGGTGCCACCGACACCGTCGGCCAGGTCGCGAGCCGAGCACCCTGCCCGTCCACCTCGGCATAAGTCCGGCGAGCTAGCGGCTCGATCGCGCCGGCTCGCAGCCGCTCGGCCCAGGCCAGCAGGTCCGGCTCCTCGGTCGCCGCGGGCAGCCGCAGCAGGTCCAGCCAGGTGCCGGTGTTGAGATAGACCCGATCCCCGTCCAGCCGGGCCTCCCGGGCCGCGTGCGTGTGCCCGGCCAGCACCACCCGGCCGGCGGCCGAGGCGGGCAGCTGCGTGTCGACGAGACTTCGGTCGAACCCGCTCAAGGCCTCCGGCGAGAAGAAGTCGCCGCCGTCGTGGAAGAGCCGGCGGGCCGCCTTGAGCAACAGCCGGGCGCCGGCCCCGGGAACGCCCAGCGAGCCGCGCGTGGCCGCCTGCGCCCCGGCGAAATGAAGCTCCAGGGCTCGCGCCATGGCGGCGGGGGCCTGGCGGTCTCCCTCGTCGAGCGCGGCCTCGATGGCCCGGGACAGCTCCTCGGCCTCGGAAGGCGCGGCCTCGCCCCGCGTCCCGAGGCTCGGCCCCCGGGTCAGGCGGTGCCGCAGCTCGGCGACCACCACCTCGTCGAACCGAACCAGGAAGGCGGGCAGGTGGGGCAGGGCGAGCAGGGGGTCCAGGGCCAGCAGCAGCAGAGGCACCCAGGGGCCGCTGGGGTGGAGCTGCTCGACGAACGGGAAGCGGGGCCGGCCGGTGAAGGGATCGCAGGCCCGCTTGAACACGTTCACGGTGGCCAGCACCAGCAGCGAGCCGGGCGGCAGAGGCAGCGAACGGGCGCCGCGTTCGAGCGCCCGGTGGATCGCTCCGGGCTCGATGCGGTTCCAGCTATCCCCGAGGTGCCCGTGGCCGGCCAGCACCTCCCGGCTGCTGACCTGGACGGAGAAGGGTTCGGCCTGCCGATGGATCGAGAGCCGCGGGTCCTCCGGCGACAGCCCACAGGCTGCCCGCAGCACCGCGTCGGCCTCGGGGTGGTAGAGCTCGGGGTCGTGGTTGCCGGGGATCACCACGGAACGGCCGCCGCCGGCCACGAACGCGCCCAGGGCGGCGAAGAAGCGGGTGCCCCAGGGGGTCTCGGCAAGGTCGCGGCAGAGCTGCCGCAGCAAGCGCGGTGCCCCTTCGAGGTCCAACACCTCGGGGCGGCCAGGCACTTGGAGGGTGTCGAAGAGGTCGCCGTTCCAGAGCAGCAGCGTCCCGGCCGGCTCGAGCCCCGACACCAGGGCGACCAACTCCTCGCCGGCCCGGAAGCCCGCGAGCGCGCCCGGTGGCCCGAGGTGCAGGTCGGAGAGCACGACCAGCCGGGCGATCGGCCTTTCGTCGTTCATTGGTGAAGGATCTCCGGTGCGAGAAAATAGCGGAAGGAGAGCGCTCTGCCAAGCTTGGAGAAGGGGCCGAAGGGGAAGCCGGGCCGCTGCCGGGGTGAGGAAGCCCTGTGGAGTGCGGCGACGTGTCGCCGCTTTCGAGCGCTGCAAAGCGGCGACGCGTCGCCGCAGTCCAAAGCCGCCGGGCGGACTCTTTCCGCCATCCCGCCGCCCCCTCGCCGCTATACTCCCGCCCTCGTGACCACCGCTTCTCCCGCCCCCGCCGACCTGCGCGCTTCGGCGGCTTTGACGCCGATGCTGCGGCATTACCTGGAGGTCAAGGCGGCCCATCCGGACGCCATCCTGATGTACCGGATGGGGGACTTCTTCGAGCTCTTCTTCGACGATGCCGTGCGCGCCGCGCCGATCCTGGAGGTGGCGCTGACGGCCCGGCAGAAGGGCACCGACAACGAGGCGCCGATGTGCGGCGTGCCCCACCACGCCGTGGAGGGCTACATCGGCAAGCTGCTCGCGGCGGGCCTCAGGGTCGTGATCTGCGACCAGGTCGAGGACCCCAAGGAAGCCAAGGGGCTGGTGCGGCGGGAGGTCACCCGCATCGTCACCCCGGGTACGGTGTCGGACCCCGCGCTGCTCGAGGGCAAGGAGGAAAACCTGCTCGCCGCCGTGGTCTGGCGGGGGGAGGAGGGCGCGGGAGCCCTGCTCGAGGTCTCGACCGGCCACTTCGGGGTGCGGCGGTGGGGGAGCCCCGAGCAGGCCGCGGACGAATTGGAGATCCTGCGGCCCCGGGAGCTGCTGCAGGTCTCGGACTCGTTACCGGCAGCTCTCACCGCCTGGGTCGAGCGCCGGGCGGTCTGCCTCACGCCCTTCGACGGCGACCGTCTGCTCGACCTCCGGCGGGCCGCGGAAAGCCTCGAGCGGCATTTCGGCGTCGCCACCCTGCGTGGCTTCGGCCTCGGCGAGGGGGAGCCGGCGGTGCTGGCCGCGGCGGCGGCCCTGGCCTACGTCCAGGACACCCAGAAGAGCGAGCTCGCCCACGTCCGCACCCTCCTGGTCGAGGTGCGGGACGAGGGCCTGGTGCTCGACCCCACCACCCTGGCCAATCTCGAGATCTTCCGTACCCTGCGCGAGGGGGCCAAGAGGGGCACCCTGCTCTCGGTGCTCGACCGCACCGTCACCGCCCCTGGCGGCCGGCTGCTGAAAGCGTGGCTGCGCCGGCCCCTGCGGCGGCCGGAGGCGATCGAAGAGCGCCTGGACGCGGTCGCCGAGCTGGTCGCGGACGCGCCGCGGCGCGAGCGCCTGCGGGGCCTGCTGGCCGAGGTGGCGGACGGCGAGCGCCTGCTCGCCCGGGCCGTGCTCGGCACCCTGCCGCCGCGGGAGGCCGCCGCCCTGCGCGACTCCCTGGCCCGGGTGCCGGAGCTGCTCGCGGCGCTCGCGCCCCCGTGGTCATCCCGACCGGAGCCGGAGCAAGGCACCGATGCTCCGTTGTCATCCCGACCGGAGCCAGAGGAGCGCAGCGACGGAGGCGAAGCGGAGGGATCTCCTCTCCGGAGCAGCCGCCCGGGAGGCCCCTCGGCTTCGCTCGGGGCGACATCCGGGCTGCTTTGCGCCATCGCCGCGGTCGACCCCCTGGCCGATCTCGCGGCCGAGTTGGCGCGGGTGCTCACGGAGTCCCCCTCCGCCTCGGTCCAGGACGGCGATGTGATCGCCCCAGGGGTGGACCCCGACCTCGACCTCTGCCGTTCCCTGGCCCAGGGCTCCAAGCAGCACATCCTCTCGCTCGAGGCTGCGGAGCGCACCCGCACCGGCATCCCCACGCTCAAGATCCGCTACAACAAGGTCTTCGGCTACTACCTGGAGGTCAGCCACGCCCACCAGGGCAAGGTGCCGCCGGACTACATCCGCAAGCAGACCCTGGTCAACGCCGAGCGCTACGTCACCCCCGAGATCAAGGAGCTGGAAGAGAAGATCCTCTCCGCCGAGGAGCGCCAGCTTGCCCTCGAGCAGCGCCACTACAGCGCGTTGCTGGGCGCCATCGCCCGCGAGGGGGAGCGTCTCTCGCGCCTGGCCGAGGCCCTGGCCCAGCTCGACGTGCTCGCCGCCCTGGCCGAGGTGGCGGCCCGCGGGCGCTGGGTGAGGCCCGAGATCGGACCCCCGGGCGCCCCGATCCGCGTGCGCGAGGGCCGGCACCCGGTGGTCGAGGCGGCCAGCCGCGAGGCCTTCGTGCCCAACGACGCCGAGCTCGACGCCGAGAGCGCCCAGATCGTGCTCCTGACCGGCCCCAACATGGGCGGCAAGTCCACCTATCTGCGCCAGGTGGCGCTGCTCGTCCTGCTCGCTCAGCTGGGCTCCTTCGTGCCGGCGGAAGCAGCGACCATCGGCGTGGTCGATCGCATCTTCAGCCGGGTGGGGGCTTCGGACGACCTCGCCCGGGGCGAGTCGACCTTCATGGTCGAGATGATCGAGACCGCCAACATCCTCCACCAGGCCACCGACCAGAGCCTGGTGATCCTCGACGAGGTGGGACGGGGCACCGCGACCTTCGACGGCCTCTCCCTGGCCTGGGCGATCGTCGAGCATTTGCACGAGACCAAGCGGCCCAAGACCCTCTTCGCCACCCACTACCACGAGCTCACCGAGCTCGCCGCCCTCTTGCCGCGGGTGGTCAACCGCAAGATGGCGGTCAAGGAGTGGCAGGACCGCATCGTCTTCCTGCGCCGGGTGGTGCCGGGCAGCGCGGACAAGTCCTACGGCCTCCAGGTGGCGCGGCTCGCTGGCCTGCCGGCGTCGGTGATCGGCCGGGCGGGGGAGATCCTGGCCAATCTCGAGGCCGAGGAGTATGACTTCGCCGGCCGGCCCCGGCGGGCGCGGGGCAAGGCCGTGCCGGCCGTGGCCGAGGCGCAGATGACCCTGTTCACGCCCCCCGAGCAGGTGGTGGCGGACATCCTGCGCGGCACCGACGTCGATCAGCTGACGCCGGTGGCCGCGCTCAACCTGCTGGCGAGCCTGCGCTCGAGGTTGAGATGAGAGAGGAAGCTGCCAAGGCGCTCTGTGTGGGGATCCCGGGCCAGGAGCTCGACGACGAGATGGCGAGGCTGCTCGCCGACCTTCAGCCGGGCGGGGTGATCCTGCTGCCCCGCAACGTCGAGAGCGAAGGGCAGCTGCGCGAGCTGGTGGCGGCCGTGCGCCGGGCCGTGCCTGGGGCCCTGCTCTACCTCGATGCCGAAGGAGGGCGGGTGGACCGGCTGCGAAGTCTGGTCGGCCCGGCGCCGTCGGGGGCGGCCCTGGCGGCTTCGCCGCCCCGCGTGGCACGCACGGCCGGCCGTTGGGTCGGCGCCGCGCTGCGCTGCTTCGGCTTCGACGTCGACCTCGCCCCGGTGGTGGACATCGACCACGGCCAGGCCGACAACGCCCTCGATCGCCGCTATCTCGGCGCCCATCCCCGCGCGGTGGTGGCCCGGGCCGGGGCGTTCCTGGATGGCCTGCACGGGGCCGGAACGAGTGGCTGCCTGAAGCACTTCCCCGGCCTCGGAGCGGCCGGGCAGGACACCCACTACGAGGGCTCGGTGGTGCCCCTCTCGGCGCGGCGGCTGGAGCGGGACCTCGCCCCCTTCGCCAGGCTGGGGCAGGCCGCGGGCGCCATCATGGCCAGCCACGCCGCCTATCCCGCCCTCGACCCCGAGGGCCGCCCGGCCACCCTCTCGCCGCCGATCGCCACCGGGCTGCTGCGGGGGCGGCTGGACTTCCGCGGCCTGCTGTTCTCGGACGACCTCGACATGAAAGCCCTCGAGCCCTGGGGTGATCTGCCGGAGCGGGCCGCGGCGAGCTTCGCGGCCGGCTGCGACGCCATCTTCGTCTGCTGGTCGCCACAGGAAGCGCCGGCCATGGCCGAGAAGCTCTCGGCCCCCGGACTGGCCGGCCGGCTGACCGAGGCGTTGGGGCGGATCGAGACCTGGCGGGCGCGGGTGCGCCGCCTGGCCGCGGCAGCGCCCGTGCCCTCGCTCGACCAGGTCCGGCGAGGGCTCGAGCGCGTGCGCCGCGCGGCGGGGGAGTAGCTCAGAAGGGGATGTCGTCGTCGTCCGGCTCGGCGTCGAAGCCGGCGCCGCGGCTGGCACCGCCCCCGCCCCCGCCGCCGAAGGAGTGACCGGGAGGCGGCTCGGGCGCGTCGAAATCCCCGCCACCACCGCCGGCTCCGGACCGGCCGCCGAGCATGTTGAAGTTCTCGACGATGATCTCGGTCTTGTACTTCTTCTCGCCGCTCTGCTTGTCGTCCCAGGAGCGGGTCTGGAGACGCCCCTCGATGAACACCTGCTTGCCCTTGGACAGGTACTGGCCGGCGATCTCCGCCTGCTTGCCCCAGCACACCACGTTGTGCCACTCGGTGTGCTCCTGGCGGTTGCCGTCGCGATCCTTCCAGCGCCGGCTGGTGGCCACCGAGAAGCTCGCCACGGGCTGCCCGGAAGTGGTCGTGCGGACCTCGGGATCGCGGCCGAGGTTGCCGATCAAGAAGACTTTGTTGAGCATTCGGAAAGCTCCTCTCGAGGTCGAGAACGTATCACAGGGCTTCGCGCGGCCCGACCCGCGGTAGGCTCTCACGCGATGAGCAAGCCCCCCTACTGGGAGTAGACGTAAAACGTGCGGCTGGTCGTCCAGCGGGTCTCGCGAGCCCGGGTGGTGGTCGATGGCGAAGTGGTCGGCGCCATCGCTCGCGGCATGCTCGTGTTGGTGGGCATCGAGAAGGGGGACGGCCTGCGCGAGGTCGAAGCGGCGGCGGCCAAGCTCGCCGGCTTGCGCCTCTTCGAGGACGGCCAAGGCCGGATGAACCTCGGTCCGGCCGAGGCCGGCGCCGCCTTCCTGGTGGTTTCCCAGTTCACCCTCGCGGGCTCCCTCGACCGCGGCCGGCGGCCCTCCTTCGACCGCGCCGCTCCCCCCGCCGAGGCCGAGCCCCTGGTCGAGGGGCTGGTCGAGGCCCTGCGCGGCCGGGATTTGCCGGTCGAAACCGGCCGCTTCCGGGCGCGCATGGCGGTGGAGCTGGTCAACGACGGCCCGGTGACCTTCGTCCTCGACCTGACCCAGCCTCAAGCCTGACGCAGCGCGCGGGCCGGGTCCACCTCGAGGGTCCGCCGGGCCGGGGCCCAGGCCGCGGTCAGGGCGACGGTGCCGAGCAGAGCGGCCGAGACAGCGAAGACTCCCGGATCGCCGGGCTCGACGCCGTAGAGCTGGCTCGCGAGCAGGCGGGCGAGGGCGAAGGCCGCGGCGACCCCGACGACCGAGCCGGCCCCCACCAGCACGGCGGTGCGCCCGAGCACGCCGCGCATCACGTCACCGCGGGTGGCACCCAGGGCCAGGCGGAGCCCGATCTCGTCCCGCCGCCGGGCCACGTGATAGGCCACCATGCCGAAGACCCCGGCCACGCTCATCGCCAGGGCCACCAAGGCGAAGAGGGAGAACAGCGTGGCAGAGAAGCGCTGGCGGCCGATCGAGTTGGCCAACACCCGGGACAGCGGCGCCGCCTCGAAGATCGGCTGGCTGGGATCCACTTCGGCGATCGCCTGGCGGACCGCCGGCAGCAGCGCGGAGAGGGGCTGCGGGCTGCGGATCACCACGCTCATGCCCCGCCAGGGCTCCTGCGTCACGGGCAGGTAGAGCTCGGCCTGGGGCTCGCGCTCCAGGCCGGTGCTGCGCACGTCGCCGACCACGCCGACGATGGTCATGAAGCGGTCTGGGGCCCAGCCGATGCGCCGGCCCAGGGGGACGACACCGGAGAAGTAGCGCTCGGCGAAGGTGCGGTTGATCATCACCACCGCCGGTGCTCCGCTGCGGTCGGTTGAGGCGAAGGTCCGGCCGGACAGCAAGGGGACGCCGACGGTGCCGAAGTAGCCGGGGCTGGTGACGCGGAACTCGGCGAAGCGCTGGGTGCCGCCGGCCTCTTCGGCCTGGCCCTCGATTTGGAAGCCGCCGTTGGCCCCCCACTCATAGCAGGGAAGGTGGCTGATGAGCCCCACTGAGGCGACCCCGGGCAGAGCCTCCAGCCGGCTCACGAGCCGCTCGTAGAAGGCGGTCGAGGCGGCCTCGTCGGGGTAGCGGGCCGCAGGCAGCGAGAGCCGGAAGCTCAGCACCCCGTCGGGCTCGAAGCCGGGGTCCACGGCGGCCAAGCGCAGGAAGCTCTTGCCGAGCAGGGTGGCGCCCACCAGCACCACCAGGGCGAGGGCGATCTCGGCTGCCACCAGCAGGGAGCGCAGCCGGTCCTTGCCGGGGGAAACCGTGCCGAGGCCGTTCTTCATCGTCGCCTGGACGTCGGTCTTGCCTGCGCGCAGGGCCGGGGCGAGGCCGCTCACGACGGCGACCAGCAGGCAGAGGCCGGCGCAGACGGCGAGGGCGCGGCCGTCGAGCGCCACCGACGTACCGGGGGGCAGGGGGTTGCCCGGCAGGGCCGTGAGCTGGTCGACGGCCCAGGCGCCAATACCCAGGCCGAGCAGGCCGCCGGCCAGGGCCAGCCAGAAGCTGCCCGCGAGCACCAGCCGGATCAGCCGCCAGCGGCTGGCGCCGAGGGCGGCGCGCACGGCCAGCTCTCGCTCGCGATCGGCCGAGCGGGCGAGCAGGAGGTGAGTGACGTTGCCGCAGGCGATCAGCAACACCAGCCCGACGGCGGCCCACAGGGCCAGCAGAGTCGGCCGCAGGGACTGCAGGCCGGCCTGAGCCACGGGCAGCAGGCGCACGCCGCGATCCCCCTGCTCGCTCGGGTCGAGCTCGGCGATGCGCCGGGCGATCGCCTCCATATCCTCTCGGGCGGTGGCCAGGGTGGCCTCCGGGCGCAGCCGGCCGATCACCCCCAGCCAATGGATGCCCCGCTCGTCAGCCAGCCTCTCGAGGCCCCGCAAGGGCACCCACAGCTCGGCCTCGGAGCGCGCGGGGACCGCGAAGCCAGCCGGCATCACAGCGAGAACCTGGTGGCCGACGCCGTCGATCTCGACCTTCCGGCCGACGATCCCGGGATCCCCCCCGAACCGCCGCTGCCACAGTCCGTGGCCGAGCAGGGCGACCGGGGCTCCGGGCTCGAAGGCCCCAGCGGCGGGCAGGCTGCCCAGGGCAGGCTTGACGCCGAGCGAGGCGATCAACTCGTGGGTGAGCGAGGCGCCTTCGATCTGCAAGGGCTCCTCGCCGCCAAGCTGGAAGCTCTCCGGGCTCCAGGCACCGAGGGCCTCGAACGAGCGGTTCTGTGCCTGCCAGTCGCGCAGGTTGGGGACCGAGACCGAGCCGGTGCCGACGCCGCCGGGGTGGGCGAAGGTCTCCCACACCCGCACCAGCCGGTCCGGCTCGCGGTAGGGCAGGGGGGCGAAGAGGACGGCGTCGACGACGCTGAAGAGGGCGGTGTTGGCGCCGATGCCAAGTCCCAGGGAGAGCACGGCGACCAGCGCTGAGCCGGGCTTGGCCAGCAGGTGGGAGAGGGCGAAGCGCAAATCCTGCACCAGGGAGCTGGAGCTCTTCATCAGTTCTTCCTCCGCGTTCCAGTCGTGACTACGACTGTCGTTGCGAAAGGTTCCAGCTCGAGCTCACGGCGAAGGATCGGGAAGGGCGAGGCCCTCGGGTGCTGGCACCGGGATCTCCGAGAACGGTATGGGCATGAAGGAGAGCAGCAGGATCAAGACCGCCCCGACGGCCAGCCAACGCCGGAGCGGATCGAGGGGCTCGGCTTCGTCGAACACCGGTGGGTGACGCAGGCCGAGCAGCAGGACCACCCCGCACCACACCCACCAGCCCTCCCAGTAGAAGCCCATCAAGGCCACGCCCAACCACAGCGCCTGGGAGAGCTGGCGCTGCTTGCGGCCGGCGACGGCGTAGAGGATGTGCCCGCCATCGAGCTGGCCCAGGGGCAGGAGGTTGAGCGAGGTGGCGAGCAGGCCGAACCAGGCGGCGAGGGCGAAGGGGTGGAGGTTGAGCACCGTACCCTCGGGCAGAGGACCGTGGAACCAGGTCGTCGCCAGGCGCAGGGCCAGGGAATGCCCTGGCACCATCAGGGCGTAGGGGGTGTCCTCGAAGGTGGTGGGCGGGATCGCCACCGGTTCGGAGCGGGCTACGCCGACGAGCAGGAAGGGCAACAGCATCACGAAGCCGGCGATCGGCCCCGCGATGCCGATGTCGAAGAGGGCGCGCTTGGTGCGGATCGGCGCGCGCACGCGGATGAACGCCCCGAGAGTGCCGAAGCCCAGGGGCACGGGGAGGAAGAAGGGTGGCGTCGCGGCCACCCGATAGCGCCGGCACTGGAGGAAGTGGCCCAGCTCATGGGTGAGCAAGATCAAGAGCAGGGGCAGAGACAGGGTCAGGCCGGTGGCGAGCAGGGCCGGATCGCGCCACACCGCGGCGATCAGGCGCGGGGTCAGGAAAGGGATGCCCAGGGGCCCGGCGAGGGTCGAGAGCTGGTCGGTGCGGAAGGTGATCGCCCAGTGGGCGCCCAGGGTGGTGGTGGTCAGGAAGGTGAGGGTCAGCAGGAGGCCGGCCAGCGGCCAGCGCGAGCGCTCCCGCCCTCGCCCGTGGATACCGAGGGCGTCGCGGGTGAGGTCGATGACGTGGGGAGGGGAGCCGGGAGCCCCGGAAAGGGGCGGAGGAGAGGGGTCGCTCAAGGAGGTGGAGGAGGGGGTGGGGGCGGACCGGTCAGAGGTTCTTGAGCTCCTTGCCTGGCTTGAACCGCACGGTCTTGCCCGGGGAGATCGCGACCTCGACGCCGGTCTTGGGATTGCGGCCGACTCCCTTCTTGCGCTCCCGCACCTGGAAGACCCCGAAGCCGCGCAGCTCGATGCGCTTGCCGGTCGTCAGGGCGTCCTTCATGGCGTCGATGATGGTGTCCACGGCCTGGGCGGCCTTGCCCCGCGGCACGTCGGACTCCTCGGAAACGCGATTCACGATATCCGCTTTGATCATGGCGTCCTCGATCCCGATTGCGCAGGCAATCTAGCAACGGGCTCCGGAGCTGTCAACGTAAGGCAAAGATTCGCGGGAGGTTAGCTCCCGATCTCCGGGCCGTCGAGGGTCTCGCGGCGGCTTGTCCGGGGGCGCGCCCGCTGTTATCCTGCCTTCGTGAGCATTGGAAAAGCGATCACCGGCTGCGTGCTGGCCGGCGTCCTGGCCGCTGCTCCGGCCCTCGCCGCCAAGAAGCCGGCGCGCGCCGACCGCGAGGCCGCCCTCCACTTCCTCGACGCCCGCCTGGCCGAGTCAGAGGGCGAGATCGAGGCGGCCCTGGTCTCCTACGGCCGCGCTGTCCAGACCCTCCCCACCGAACCATTCGTCCGCCTGGAATACGCTCGGCTGGCCGGCCGGGCGGCCCTCCAGTCCCGCTCTCAAGCGGATCGCGGCCGTCGTCTGGACGTCGCCCTCGAACAGCTGCGTGCCGCCCGGCAGCTCGCCGGCGGGGACTTCCAGGTGCTCAAGGAGGCCGGTCTGCTCTACCTCGAGCTGGCCCGCGATCGCAACGAGGTCATCCCCGCCGCGCAGGAGGCCCTGGAAGCGGCGCGTGAGATCCGCGGTGAGGATCCCGAGGTGCTGCTGCCGCTCGGTCAGATCTACCGCGCCAACGGCGACCTGCCGCGGGCGGTCGAGACCTTCCGTCTGGCCGAGCGCAAGACCGCCGGGGCGCCCTGGGCCAAATCCCTGCTGGTGCGTTCCTTGAGCGAGCTGGCCGAGGCCCGGGATCGGGAGGGCAAGGGTGCCGAGCGCGAGGCCCTGCTCAGCGAAGCCTTCGGCCTGGATCCGGACAACGTCGAGGTGCGGGCCAATCTCGCCGAGGTGGCGAGTCGGCGGGGCCGGCACACCGAGGCGGCCTCCCTGCTGGGAGCCATCGAGCCGGACCTGATGCGCCCGGAGCTGCGCCAGCGCTGGGTCTGGGAGCTCTACCTCTCGGGCGACCTCGAAGCGGCCGCCCGGGCCATCGACCGGCTGTCCAGCCCGGATCCCGAGGCCCTGCGCAGCCTGCGCATCCTGCTCCTCGCGGCGCGGCTCCAGATCGAGCCGGCGGTCGGCGAGGTCGCCCAGCTGGTGCAGGGCGACCGCGCCGCGTCGCAGGTCGCGATCTCCCTGGTCCGGGCCCTGTCCACGCACGGCCACACCGCGGCGGCCGGGCAGCTGGCCGACGGTCTGGTGAACCGCCTGGCCGGCGAGTTGACCGAGGAAGCCGAGGCGGCCCTGCGGATCGAGAGGGCCGAGCTGGCGGTGGCCGACCAGGCGTGGAAGGTCGCCGAGGCGGTGCTCGCGCCGCTGGCCGCGAGCGGCGGCAAGGGAGCCCTGGGCGACGGCTGGAAGGTGCTCTGGGCCGAGGCCCTCTTCCGGCTGGGCCGCGCCGACGGAGCGCTCGCCAGCCTGCCCTCCGAGCTGGGCACCGGCACCGAGGAGCGCACCCAGCGCTCGGTGCTGGTGGCCAAGCGGGTGGAGATCCTCCACCGCACGGGCCGGGCCGAGGAAGCGGCGACGGCTCTGCGCGAGCTGGCCGGGGCCTCGGAGCCGCTCCTGGTGTTGCAGGCGGCGCGGGTGCTCCAGCGGCTGGAGCGCTTCGCCGAAGCGATCCCCGTGCTCGAGCGGCTGCTGAGCCTGGACGGCGGCTCGATCGAGGGGGCCTACTTCCTCGGCGTGGCCTTCGAGCGCACCGGCGAGCGGGAGCGCTCGGTCACCACCTTCCAGAACCTGGTCCATCGCGCGCCGGACTTCGCGCCGGCCCTCAACTTCCTGGGCTACATGTGGGCCGAGAAGGGCGAGAACCTGGAGCAGGCCCTGGCCCTGACCGAGCGCGCCGTCTCCCTCGATCCGGAGAACGGCGCCTTCGTCGACTCGCTGGGCTGGGCTCACTTCCAGCTGGGTCGCCTGGACGAGGCCCGCCGCTTCCTCGAGAAGGCGGCGCGCCTGCTGCCGGAGGATGCGACGGTGGCCGAGCACCTCGGCGACGTCTACCGTGCCATGGGGGAACGAGAGCTCGCCCGCAACCTCTACCGGCGGACCATCGACCTCGATCCCGCGAAGAAGGCGCAGGTCGAGGGCAAGCTGGCGGGGCTCGAGGCCCGGCCGCCGGGCTGAGCTCCGGCCTCGCACTGCCCCATGCGCCGGCCTCTCCTGCTGCTCGGGTTAGTTCTCGTTGTCGCTGCCGAGGCCCAGGCGCCGCCGCCCTGGGCCCTGGCAGCCGAAGACCTCGCCACCCAGCGGCTCTTCCGGCTGCACTACGACGGCCCGGAAGGGGAGGGGAGCTTCCGCCTCACCCTGCGTCTGCTGGCCGCGGACCGCTACCGGGCCACCGCCGTCGACGCCGTGGGCCGGCTGGTCTGGAGCCTCTCGGTCGAAGGCGAGGAGGGACTCTGGCTGGACCACCGCCAGGAGCGCTTCTGCCGCTTCCGCGGCCGGCTCGCCCCGGAGGTCCTGGCCCTGTCGCCTTTCGGGCTGCCGTCGCTGCCGGCCCTCTTGCTCGGGCGGATGCCGGTGGCACCGGCGGGCACGATCGAGCCCCCGGAGGAGGGAAAGGAAGACCGCCTCGACTACCTCGACACCGAGGGCAGGCGCTGGACGGCCCTGCTGTCGCCCGAGGGTGGCGTGGCGTCCTGGACCCTGTGGCAGGAGGGTGAGCCGGTGGTCTGGTGGAGCCGTCAGGGCGAGGAGGCCCTGCTCTCCGAGCGCCGCCGGGCGGCCCAGCTGCGCTGGCGCGAGGTGCTGCGCGAGGCCATCGCTCCCGAGCTGGCTCCGCTCACTCCTCCCGCGACATTTCGAGAGGGTTGCGAGACGGCCTCGGACCCGGCTCAGGTGCCCTGAGACCGCCACGCTCCGCCGCGTCTCCGGCCGGGGGGTGCAAGCGCTCGAAGACCACGGGTAGGCCCCAGCTCTCCACCTTGCCGACCAGGCGATGCCAGTCGCGGTTGGCCAAGCGAATCATCCGCTCCACGACCTGCGGCCGGAAATCTGTCAGGGAGGGGAAGGCGCCATCATCGGCGCTCGGCTCGATCACCGCCACCACCATCGACTGCGCGATGCTCCGGTCGAGCTGCTGGCTCTGCTCGAAGAGAAAGGGCACCAGCTTGACCAGGCCGCGGCTCAGCCGGCTGGGGATGGGGAAAAGCTCGAACCGGCTGGCCTGGACGAAGGCTGCCGGGTCCGGTCGTGAGCGCAGCACCAGCACCTGGCGGGACTCGAGCAAGCGGGCCGCTTCCAGGGGCTCGAGATGCGCGAAGCCGCCGTCCACGAAGGCGACGGCGGTCTGGCGTCCGCCGGGCCCCGGGAGCTCGACCAGGTGGGGTGGGAAGACCGGGAACGGCGAGGCCGAGGCGAAGACCGGGTCCAGAACCTGGCGCAGCCGGGCCGCGGGGTCCAGGGCATCGGGGCTCACAACGTGCCACCGCGGCAGGCCCACCGCTTTACAGGCGCCCTGGGCCGGCATGCAGAAGTAGGAGGCTCCGGCCGGGTACCAGGTGCCCTGGCCCTCGACGTTGGACGGTTCCAGGGCGGAAGCCGTCACCACCAGCGTGGCGTAGAGGGGTGGTAAGCGGCGGCCGTCACCCGAGCGCACGCTGGCGGTCTCCGCCACCAGCTCGAAGGCCTTGCCGGTGTTGTACAGGGCGTTGCCGAGGAAGAGCCCCCAGAGGGCGAGGGCCGTGGCCAGGAGGCCGAGGAGGTTACGCCGTGGCGTGGTGCGCAGCCAACCGCGGGAGCGCTCCTGGATCAGGAACTCGAAGCCGTCGAAGAGCCAGCGCCGGGTCCAGGGCCCTTCGTTCCGGGAGCCCCACCAGGCGAGCGCCGCTGCAACCAGGCCGCCACAGAGCAGGAGCCAGAGCCAGAAACCGCCGGTCACCTCGAGCCAGCTGGCTTGGTGGCTGAGCACCAGCATGCCGACAAGAAGATGGGTGAGGACGAGGTGGAGGACGACGGCGGCCAGGGCCCGGCCCTGGCGGGGCAGGTCGGCCAGTTCAATCTCTCGCCTGCGGCAGGAGTCGAGGAAGACCCCCAGCTGGACCAGCCAGAACGACAGCCCGACCAGGGCGGCCAGGGTGGCCGACGGCAAGCCCGCTCCCTGGTCGGCGGCGACCGAGGGAAGTCCTGGAACGATCGAGGCGGCGATGCGTCGCGCTCCGTGCCAGGCCGTGGGCACCCAGAACGCGGCGACCGAGGCCGCGCCGACGAGGAGTATGGCCGGCAGCCAGGACAGGACCCGAGGCGAGAAGCGCGAAGCGGCATCTCCCTGGCCCTTGCAGACGGTGCAGCAGGAGCCGACGTGGGCCACCAGCACGATCAGCAGGTAGACAAGGCCAGGCAGGCCCAGCCCCACGTGGTTCTCGCGCCGCATCACCAGGGCCATGAGAAGCGGCGCCAGGAGGATCGGCAGCATGAGGTTGATGCCGATCCACTTGCGGGGTGGCGGGCCCAGGCGAAGCGTAGCTCCGGGCACGAGCCTTGAGCGTTCGCTGCGCACCGAATACGAGAGGGAGAGGGAGAGGAGGGCGATCAATACCCAGAGGCTGCCCCAGCGTAGCTGGTTGAAGAAGGGAAAGACCTTGAGGCTGCTGGTCAGCTGCCCCCGGAAGCGCTCGGTCAGGTTGATGGTGGGCTGGTCAGGTGGGAGCTGGGCTGCGAGCAGGCCCATGAGGGCGCCTCCCGAGGTGCCGACGTAGCTGGTGACGGGGATGGGCGAGCCGACACCCTGAGCGAGCGGCTCGGTGGCCCCGCCGCCGCTCCGGATGAGCCTGCCATTCCAGAGCTTGTCGAAGATCTGCGCCTGGTAGGCGGCCTTGACTCCACCCCCTGGCAGTACGACGCTCAGCTCTCCGCCGGCGGCGGCGCGGTCCTTGGCCAGGAAACGGATCAGGTCGGCTGGCTTGAAAGCGTACCGGCCGTCCTGGAACCAGGCAACGAGCCGGGGGACGAGGGGAAAGCGAGCGAGGTCCTCGGCCTTGGCCCGCAGAAGTGGAGCGAGGTAAGTGGCGCGAAAGACCTCGAGAGCCTCGGCGCCGGCTGGGCGCAGGCCGCCGGGCGGGGTGTAGGCCGAGCGTGCCACCTGGTAGCCACCAGGCTCACCGATCGGCAGGCCGGATGCGGGGAGGCCGGCGAGCAGGTGGGAGAGATCGGGCTGGAGCCTCCTCTCCGAGCGGCTGGAGAGCACGAGGAAGTCGTTGGGTATGGGCTGGGGAGCCAGAGCGTCGTCGAAGAGCGGCTCCCAGCAGCCGAAGCCATCCGCGGGCGTCGCCGTATTGCGATCGCTGTAGGAGAAGCGCAGCAGGGTCTTGCCGTCTTCTCCGAGGCTCGCTGGATCGTTGTGGTCGAATACGAAGTGGGCACGCTCGAAGAAGAGGTCCCAGAAACGTTCACCTCGCTTCTTCCTCAGGCGGCTCAGCTCCACCATGTCGAGCTGAGCCGCCAAGCCCCGGGCCGCGGCGGTCAATGGCGCGAGAAACCCCGTGGTCGAGAGGTGGGAGACCAGGAGGGCCCGGTACTGGCCGCTCGTCACGGCGAGGTCCTTCTCGTCCGCCAGGGTGTCTTGGAAAAGCTCGTCGACGAAGTGCTGGAAGTCCTCGCGGGGATGAGGGCTGGGTCCACCGGGTCGCTTGGCCGCGACGATCGGCCAGTGGCCCTCCGAGCTGCCGGGAGCCTCAGAGCCTGGGCACCACGCGTCCCGAGTGGCCGCCTTCTCGGAGCCGGGGGGGCGGCGCATCAGCTCGAGAAGGGGCACGGCCTGGCGATTCTCGGCCAGCAGGGCGGCGGTGAGGGGCGAGACCACGGCGGCGTCGAGCTGGCCTTGCTGGAGCCAGGTGAAGATCTGGTAGTAGTTGCCGACGACCAGATCCACCTCGGGTGGGATCCTGCTGCCGGGCTTCCGCGTTCTTACCCACCAGCCGAGGAGCCGCTCAACGGCCGAGAGGGAGGCTTCCTGCTCCCGGCGGAGTCGCGAAGGGCTCTCGAAGGTGGTGTACCCAACTCGCAGGACCCGCATCGGCTCGCTGGTTAGGGGGCTCGCGGCCGTCGCCGCCTCCCCCGGGGGGCCTTCACCCGGTGCCGGACCGGCGCTGGGTGTGGGAGCGACCGAGGTGTGGGGAGAAGCCTCCGCCGTCAGACCGGCGAGGCCGGCCTCTGCCGGACCGGAGGTTTTACCTGTGCGCAGGCCCACCAAGAAGCCGGCATTGGCGACCGCGGCCGAGGAAGTGGAACGGTCGTCGAAGAACCTGGCTTGGAAGGCCGGAACCCAGGCGAAGGTGGCTGTTCCGGTGCCCACGGCGGAGCGGTAACGGAAGCTGAGAGTGCCAGTCGCGCTGTTGTATCGGAAGTCGAAGATCTTCAGGGGCGCGCGTTTCACCGGACCGCCGCCGGGGCGCCTCTGGTTGAGCTCTCCCTTTGCCTCGAGGCCCTCGCCGGTAGAGGCGACGGTGATCTCACCGAAGCGGGTGCGATCCTCCAGGTAGTCGAGGAACCAGGTGCCCGCGAGCTGGCTCGGCTGAGCCGGCGGGCCGGGGGGAGTGAGCCGGGCGAAGAGGGAAGGGGCGACGAGGCTGATGAGAGCCCAGGCCGTCAGCCCCGCGCTCCAGGCGAGGCCGGATCTCGCCTTCCACGGCCGCCGGTAGAGGCTCAGGAACAGCAAGACGCCCACCCCGAGCGCGGTCAGACCGGTGAGGCGGCGGGCGCGGTCGTCGGCCCGCAGCCACCAGTGGCCGGGATCCTCCTCCAGGAGGCTGAGCGAGATGCGCCCCTCGTCCCGTTCCTCGTTCGGGGTCTCGGCGCGGTCGTCGCGGTAGGTGCCGAGGAAGGCCGGGATGGGGGCTAGATTGCAGGCGCCGGCGCCGAGGCTCGTGCCATAGGAGAAGGCGAGGGGACCGCCAGGGCGCTGGATGGCGAGGGTCGAGGGCCCGAAGCGGCCCTTCCAGGCCGCTCGATCTGGATCTCCCGCGCGTGACAGGTCTTCGACCCGGTAGATCTCGCCCCGAACCTGCGGGCCCGCTGCGGGGGTCCTCTCGAAGCTCCAGTCCGCGAGCAGCGCCGGCTCGGCGTTGTTGAAGACCTGCCACTGGCCCTCGAGCTGCTGGGCCGCCGCTCGCCCCAGCTGCCGCGCCGTGAGCGCCCTGGCCCCCCAGACGACCAGGACCACGGCCATCAGACCCAGCACCCCCAGGATCAGCCGGACGATCCGCCTGGGCCGGCTGCCGGGCCATCGTCCTCCGAGAGCCAGCGCCAGCAGCACCAGCCCCGGTACGACCATCGCCAAAAGCCACAGCCATTTCATGACGGCCTCCTGGTCAGGACCTTCGATGCAATCCGTCCGGCGTTCTCGGGGGGAGCCGCCCGCCAGCGTAGCATGCCCCTCCGCGTCCCTTGGACGGCCCCGGACAGCCCTTTTCGGGGCGCCAGGGCAGGCCGGCGTCGTTGACAGGGGCCGGCAACTTCTTTAGGATTCCGAGTTTAGCGCTTGGACGCGAGGACGGGGATCGAGCGGAGCGGTTTCGGGCGCTTCCTTTCTTATTTTGGTGGCGGGGGCTCGTCAGGGTCCCCATTGTCCTTTCGGGTCGCAAGACCTCTCGTGGGGGAATGGACGATGCAGATTACCGAGGTGAAGGTTTTCCCGATCCAGGAGGACAAGCTCAAAGCCTTCGTGTCCGTGGTCTTCGACGGTTGTTTCATGGTCAATGACATCAAGGTGATCCAGGGCCGCGATGGTCTGTTCATCAGCATGCCCAGCCGGAAGAAGAAGAACGGCGAGTTCAAGGATGTGGCCCATCCCCTCAACAACGAGACGCGTAGAATGATCGAAACCCGGGTTCTAGCCGAGTATGAGCACGCCGTAGGCGAGAGCGCTGCCGGCGTGACCGCGCGGCCGTTGCCCGCCTCCGAACCGGCCGAGGCCCCGGCGCGGGCCCCCGAGCCGCCACCGGCGGTGGTCGCGGAGCGCGCAACCGAGGGCCGAACTCTCGAAGAGATCGAGGAGCTGCATCTGCGGGACTCGTTCTGGTCGGTGACTTGAGGAGGGGTTCCGGCCGGACGGGAATCTGCAACAGTGGGGCGTCGCCAAGCGGTAAGGCACCGGACTTTGGCTCCGGCATACGTGGGTTCGAATCCTACCGCCCCAACCATCACATTGACCAGAATCTGATTTATCACGACGAAGCACTCTCCCGCAGGAAACGAAACGGGCGGCGATGTACGGCGAGCTGAAAATATTCGGTGGGCGAGCGCACCCGGCGCTGACGGACGAGATCTGTGCCGCTCTCAACCTGGCGCCCGGCAACCTCACGATCTTCAATTTCTCCGACGGTGAGATCTTCGTCCAGATCGATGAGAACGTCCGCGGCTCCGACGTCTTCATCGTCCAGCCCACTTGCCCGCCGGTCAACGAGAACCTGGTGGAGTTGCTGATCCTGCTCGACGCTTTCAAGCGATCCTCGGCGTCGCGGGTGACGGCGGTGGTGCCCTATTACGGCTATGCACGCCAGGATCGCAAGGACCGGCCGCGGGTACCGATCACCGCCAAGCTGGCCGCCGACTTGATCTCTCGAGCGGGCGCCGATCGGGTGCTCGCCCTCGACCTCCACGCCGGCCAGATCCAGGGTTTCTTCGACGTCCCGGTCGATCACCTCTTCGCCGCGCCCGTGCTGCTCGATGCCCTGCGCAAGCTCGCCATTCCCGATCTGGTGATCGTGGCCCCCGACGCCGGCGGTGTCGAGCGGGCGCGCGCCATCGCCAAGCGCGTGGGGGCGGATCTGGCGATCGTCGACAAGCGTCGCTTCGCGGCCAACGAGGCCGAGGTGATGCACCTGATCGGCGAGGTCGAAGGACGCAACACCCTGGTGCTCGACGACATCATCGATACCGCCGGTACCCTGACCAAGACGGTCAACGCGCTCAAGGCCAAGGGTGCCAACCGTATTCTCGCCGCCGGAGTCCACGGCGTGCTTTCCGGTCCTGCCATGGACCGGCTCGACGTCTCCTGCGTCGAGAAGGTCCTCATCACCAATACCACTCCTGTCGCCGAGAAGGTCGAGCGGCTCCCGAAGCTCGAGGCGCTCTCCGTTGCCGATCTGCTCGGTGAGGCGATCCGGAGGATTCACGAGAACAGCTCCGTCAGCTCGTTGTTCGTTTGACGGCGCCCGAAAGGATAGGTCCATGAGCGAGCTCCAAATTGAAGTCAAGAAGCGCGAAGGCATCGGCAAGAGCGCCAACCGAAAGCTGCGCGGGGCGGGTAGCGTTCCCGCGGTGGTCTACGGCGGTGGCAAGGAACCGGTGGCGATCGAGCTTGAGCGCAAGAAGCTGATCGATATCCTGCGCCACGGTGCCGGCGAGAACAGCCTCTTCCTGCTCCAGATGGCGGACACCGGCCAGCAGCGGCACGCGATGATCCGTGACATCCAGATCGACCCGGTGACCCAGCGAGTCCTGCACGTCGACTTCCAGCGCGTGCTGATGACCGAGCGCGTGCAGGTGAAGGTGCACATCGAGCTGACGGGTCTGGCCCTGGGCGTGAAGAACGAGGGCGGCATCGTCGACTTCGTCTGCCGCGAGGTCGAGGTCGAGTGCTTACCGGCCAACATCCCCAACCACCTCACCCTCGACGTCACCCCGCTGCACGTGGGCCAGCACGTCGAGGCCCGGGAGCTCGACCTGCCGATGGGGGTCAAGCTGGTCACCGAGCCGGAGCGGGTGATCGTGTCCCTCGGCCACGCCCGCGTGGAGACCGAGGTGGCGGCCGAGGGGGAGCGGGCGGAGCCCGAGGTCATCAGCCGCGGCAAGAAGGAAGCCGAGGAGTAGCGGCTGGGTACCAAGCTCATCGTGGGCCTCGGCAACCCGGGGCCCGACTACGAGGGGACGCGGCACAACGTCGGTTTTCGGGTGGTCGAGGAGCTCGCCGCCCGGCGCTCCCTGCGTTTTTCCAAGCAGGTTTGCCGGGCCCTGGTCGCCGAGGCGCCGGGATTGCTGCTGGCCGAGCCGTTGACCTACATGAACCGCAGCGGCCACGCCGTGCGCTGTCTGGTGGATCACCGCGACCTGGCGTCGGACGACCTGCTCGTGGTCTACGACGAGATCCATCTGCCCCTCGGGCGGCTTCGCCTCCGGCCGAAGGGCAGCCCCGCCGGTCATCGCGGCCTCGAGTCGATCCTCGAGGCCCTGCAGACCGACGAGGTGGCCAGGTTGCGGCTGGGCGTCGGTGCCGAGGCCATGCCCCGGGGCGAGGAGCTGCCGGAGTTCGTCCTCTCGCCCTTCGGCGCCGAGGAGAGGCCGGTGGCCGAGGAGATGATCCGCCGGGCGGCGGACGCCTGCGAAGCCTGGCTCGAGGGTGGGGTGGAGGCGGCGATGCAGAAGCACAACGGTTGAGGCGGAGCGAGACTCCTTGTCGTATACTCCGCCTTTCGTCGCGGCCTGCCGGAAGCGGGCCGTCCTTTCAACCCTCTCTGTCCCGGATGAGACCGGGACCCCTAGGCCACAGGGAGGAAGCACTTGGCAATCCGTCATTACGAGTTGACGTTCATCGTCGATCCCCGCCTCTCCGACGAGGAGACGGTGGCGCTGTCCGACACCTACAAGGACATGGCCACCCACGCCGGCGGCGAGGTGATCCAGGTCGAGAGCTGGGGCAAGCGCCGGCTCGCCTATCCCATCGAGAAGCTGACCGAGGGCCGCTACGTGCTGATGCACGTCAAGTCGGACGACCTCAATCCCCTCTCCGAGGTCGAGCTGCGCATGCGGCAGAACGACAAGATCCTGCGCTACCTCACCGTCCGGACCGACCGCGAGGTCACCCTGACACCGATCCTGTTGTCCGATACCCCGGAGCCAGCCCCGATGCTGGATGACGATGAAGAGATCTGACATGAGCACCCGCCCCAAGAAGGTTTTCTTCCGTCGTCGCAAGGTCTGCAAGTTCTGCGTCGACCGCGTCGACTACATCGACTACAAGGACGTTCGCCTGCTCCAGCAGTTCGTGCCGGAGCGCTCGAAGATCCTGCCTCGCCGGATCTCCGGCACCTGCGCCAAGCACCAGCGGCTGCTCCAGCAGGCGATCAAGCGGGCTCGCCACCTGGCCCTGATCGCCTTCACCAGCGACTAAGAGGAGGCTTTCGTGGAGGTCATTCTGCTTTCCGATCAGCGCAACCTCGGCCGCCGTGGCGAAGTCGTCAAGGTCAAGCCGGGTTACGCTCGCAATTTCCTGCTGCCTCAGGGCCTCGCTCTGGCGGTCACCGCGGCCAACCTCAAGCAGGTGGCTGCCCAGCGCAAGAAGTTCGACGCCGTCCACGCCAAGGAGCGCGACGCCGCCCAGGTGGTGGCGAGCCAGCTCGCGGGCCTCAAGCTCACCGTCGCCAAGCGAGTGGGCGAGACCCAGACTCTCTACGGCTCGGTGACCGCCACCGAGGTCGCCGAGCTGCTGGCGGCCAAGGGCGTCACGGTCGACCGGCGCAAGATCGACTTGCCGGAGCACGGCATCAAGACCCTCGGCGATCACACGGTGACCATCGACCTCCATGCCGAGGTCAAGGCCGATGTGACCGTCACGGTGGTGCCGGAAGAGTAGGTCTTGATGCCGGCGGGCGGGGACCAGCCCAGGATCGAAGAGTTCCTCGGCGAGCCCACTCGGGATCCCGTCCGCTGGCGTTGGCTCTGGGAGGGCGATCACGCGTTTCCCATTCGCAGTGATCGCCCGTTCCTGGGCCGTCTCCTCGTCGCCTTCCGCCGTCTCCTCCGTCCCTTCGTCCGGCTGCCCCAGAACGACCTCTGGGAGCGGCAGCGCGTCTTCAACCTGATCCTGCTCGAGTGGCTGGCCGCCCGGGATGGTGAGCGGCTGGCCGAGCGCCTGGGCATCCTCGAAGGGGCCCTGCCCGAGCGCACCGCCGAGATCCTGCGCCACAACGACGCCCTCTACGCTCGCCTCGACCAGAAGCTCGACCGCTACCGCCACGGCACCACGGAGCTGTCCGCCGTGCTTTCGGGCGCCCTGGCGGCGGTGGAGTCGCAGCCCGCAGCAGCCCGTTTGGCCCCGCTGGTGCGGGCTCAGGAAGAGGCGTCATACCTCGAGCTGGAGCGCCGTTACCGCGGCACGGAAGAGGAGATCGCCGAGCGTCTTGCCGTGTATCTGCCCCGCCTCGCCGGCCGCGGCACGGTGCTCGACCTGGGCTGCGGCCGGGGGGAGAGCCTGGCCCTCTTCGGCCGCCACGGCATCCCGGCCCGCGGCGTCGATCTCTCCGCCAGCATGGTCGCCCGCTGCCGGGAACGGGGTCTCGATGCCGAGGTGGGGGACGCCTTCGGTACCCTCGCCGTGGCGGAACCAGAAAGCCTCGGCGGCGTGGTCTCCTTCCACGTCATCGAGCACCTCCCCGCCGACGAAGTGGACCGCCTGGTGCGCCTGGCGGCCCGAGCCCTGGCCCCGGGCGGCGTGCTGATCCTCGAGACCCCCAATCCCCTCTCCGTGGTGGTGGCCGCCCGCAACTTCTGGCTCGACCCCACCCACCGCCGGCCGATTCACCCCGAGAGCCTGATCCTCAGCTGCCGCCTGGCCGGCCTCGAGCCCGTCGAGCGCCTGGACCTCAGACCCTTCCCAGCCACCGAGCGCCTGCCGGAGATCTCCCTAGAAGAGCTACCTGAAAGCAGCCGCCTCCTCGCCCACCGCGTCAACGAGATCCGCGACCGCCTCGATGATCTGCTGTTCGGCTTCCAGGACTACGCAGTGGTGGCGGAGAAGCCGGGGCGGGGGTAGAGGGAATCGACGGGGCCCCACGCCCGCCTCATGGCGGCGGCGCTTCCTCCTCGCCCGGCGCCTCGCCGCCCTCCCCGCTGTCCTCGACGACGCCGGCGTCCAGCTCGGTGACGGTGGCCGGCATCCGCTCTCGGGGCTTGGGGCGGTAGAAGGCTTTCTGCTGGTACCAGGGGAGGGAGAGGATGGTGGCCCAGCGGCCGGAGGCGGTCGCCTCGGGCTCGGTGCCGGGGAGGAAGAGCATCTCGATCGCTCCGGCCGTCTCGGCCGAGGCCCGGTGCCCCGAGCCGCGGTCGATCCACACCGGCACCACGCCCGAAGGCGGCGGGAAACGCTCGCCGGCGGTCAGCCAGCCGGTGGCCAGCCCATCCTCGGCGATCCGCCGCCAGATCGGCACCGCGACCTTGTCGCCGGCCATGCCGCGGCCCATGCTCCTCGGCTGGTCGTAACCCACCCAGACACAGATCGTGTAGCGGGGCGTGAACCCCGCGAACCAGGCGTTCGAGTAGTCATTGGTGGTGCCGGTCTTGCCGGCGATGTCGAGGTCGAGGTCGGAGAGGGAACGGGCCGTGCCACGGTCGACCACCCCTTCGAGCATCCGGCGCAGCACGGTCGCGGTGGCCGGGCTGGTGACCTTGCGGGTGCGCGGCACCCGCTTCTCGAGCACGGCCCCCTCGGGCGTCTCCACCTTCTCGATCAGGTAGGGCTGGATCCACACCCCCTGGTTGGCGATCGAGGCATAGGCGGCGGCCAGCTCGATGGGGATCAGGTCCGCCGCGCCCAGGGCCAGGCTGGGGTAGGGCGGCAGATCGGACTCGACACCGGCCTGGCGGGCGAAGTGGATGACCTTGTCGATGCCCACCACGTCCATCAGCTTGACCGCGGTGACGTTGAACGACTGCTCCAGGGCCCGGGTCAGGGTGACGATGCCGTAGTACTGGTTGTAGTAGTTGCGGGGGCTGTAGGAGAGCTGGTTGTCCTGCCCGCGGAAGGCCACCGGGGCGTCGAGGATGGTGTCGGCCGGGGTGAAGCCGGCGTCCAGGGCCGCGCCGTAGACGAAGAGCTTGAACGCCGAGCCGGTCTGCCGCCGCGCCTGGGTGGCCCGGTTGTACTGGCTGCGGCCGAAGTCCCATCCGCCGGCCATGGCGCGGATGGCGCCGCTCGAGGACTCCAGGACGATGGCGGCGGCCTGGAGCAGCGGCTCCTGCTCGAGCAAGAGGATGGGCGAGGACCTCTCGTCCGGCGCGCCGATGCGGAACCAGGCCACGTCGCCGCGGGTGAGGATCTGGCTGGGGGACTTCTTGCCGGTCCAGGCCATACCCTCGGGGGTCAGGGTGTAGACCTCGTCCTGGTGCTTGATGCGCGCGGTGGACGGCCCGCTCTCGAGCACCACTCCCTCGAACCAGCCATCCGCCACCGCCCGGCCGCTGCTCCAGGAGGGCAGCTCGGCGTCGTCGATGCGCAAGGGCAGGCGCAGGTGCGGCCCCCGGAAGCCGCGGCGCCGGTCGAGGGCGGCGAGGCCGGCGCGCAGGCCCTTGTCCACCGAGCGCTGGATGTCGAGGTCGAGGGTGGTCTGGACCTGCAACCCCCCCTCGAGCAGGGCGGCGGAGCCCTGGCGGCTCTCCAGGTGGCGGCGGATGTCCTCCGCGAAGTAGGCGCCGCTCTCCTCGCGGGGGCCGTGCTCGACCACCACCAGCGGCTGGGCCACGGCGGCCCGGTGCTGCTCGCGGTCGAGGAAGCCCTCGTCGAGCATGCGCCCGAGCACGTGATTGCGCCGGGCCTTGACGGCGTCCGGTGCGTTGTAGGGCGACAGGCGGCCGGGGCGCTGGAAGATCCCCACCAGGGTCGCGGCCTCGGCGACCGAGAGGCTGGCCGAGGGCTTGCCGAAGAAGAAGCGGGAGGCGGCCTCGATGCCGTACTGGTTGTGGCCGAGGAAGCCGTGGTTGAGGTAGAGGGCGAGGATCTGGTCCTTGGTGTAGTTCTTCTCGATCTCGACCGCCAGCAGCGCCTCCTCGACCTTGCGCCGGAAGGTCTTCTCGGGAGTCAAGAAGAGCTGCCGGGTCAGCTGCATGGTGAGGGTGGAGGCCCCCTCCACGGTGCGGCCGCTGCGGAAGTTGGTGACCGCGGCGCGCAGGATGCCCCAGAGGTCGAGGCCGCCATGGCGGTAGAAGTTGCGGTCCTCGACGGCGATCACCGCCTGCTTCACCTGTTCGGGGATCTCGTGGGGGGCGAGGGGGATGCGGCGCTGGCGGGCATAGGAGGAGAAGCTGCGCCCGCCGCGGTCGTAGAGCTGGGTGATCCGGGCGGGGCGGAAGTCGGCCAGGGCGTCGACCCGTGGCATGTCGATCACGGCACCCACCGTCACTCCCACCGCGGCGCCCACGGTCGCGGTCACGACCAGGGGGACGAGCCAGCGACGCAGCGGAGACTTCCGGCGCGGCGGCGGGGCAGTGGCGGGGCGGCGAGGGGGAGGCGAAGAGGCGGGGCGCGCGGCGGGATCGCTGACCACGGGGCAAGTGTAGCAGTCCCGGCCCTTGGCGATCGGACGGTCCGGATGATAGGAAGGGGGCCATGAGCGAGCCGCCGGTTCCGCCTCCTCCGGCCCCCACGCCCTTCCAGCCGGACAAGGTGGGAGCCGCCCTCCCCCCGGGCTGCGGCAAGCCGGTGGCCATCGGCTGCACCCTGCTCCTGGTGCTCCTGGCCGCGGCCGTCACCATCCTGGTCACCCAACAAAACGGCATCCTGCGCTGGACCATCAAGGCCATGGAAGCGCCGCTGGTTTCCCGGGCTGACAAGGAGGTCACGGCGGAGGACAAGGCCCGCCTGCAGGCCGCCTTCGCCGCGGCAGGGGAGAAGGCCGCGGCCGGCCAGGCTGACCTGGCCCAGCTGCAGCGGCTCCAGCGTCGCTTCCTCGACCTCGCCGGCAAGAGCACCGTCTCGCGCCAGGACGTTCTCGACCTCGCCGCGATGCTCGAGACCTTCGCGGGCCAGCCGCAGCCAGCCCCGGAGATGCCGCCGGAGGGCGGACCGGCAGGGCCCGAGGAGCCGCCGGTCTCCGCGCCGCCGGTCTCCTCGCCGACTTCCTGAGGCAGATGGCAGACTTCCAGCTCATCTCCCCCTTCACCGCCCAGGGCGACCAGCCGGAGGCGATCCGCCAGCTGATCGAGGGCCTGCGCCGTGAGGCCAAGGAGCAGGTGCTCCTGGGCGTCACCGGCTCGGGCAAGACCTTCTCGATCGCCCGCGTGGTGGAGGAGGTCAACCGGCCGGTGCTGGTGCTCTCCCACAACAAGACCCTGGCCGCCCAGCTCTACCAGGAGTTCAAGAGCTTCTTCCCGCACAACGCCGTCGAGTACTTCGTCTCCTACTACGACTACTACCAGCCCGAAGCCTACGTCCCCCAGAGCGACACCTACATCGAGAAAGAGACTTCGATCAACGAGGAGATCGACCGCCTCCGCCTGCGGGCCACCAAGGCCCTGTTCGAGCGGCGGGACGTGCTGATCGTGGCCTCGGTGTCGTGCATCTACGGCCTGGGCTCGCCGGAGGCTTTCTTCGGCATGCTGCATTTTTTCGAGCGCGGCTCGCACGAGGGCATGGACCGGGCTCTGCGCAAGCTGGTGGACATGCAGTACCAGCGCACCCAGCTGGACCTGGCCCACGGCAACTTCCGGGTGCGCGGCGACGTGCTCGAGATCCTGCCGGCCTATGACGACATCGGCGTGCGGGTGGAGTACTTCGGCGATGAGGTCGAGCGGGTGGTGCGTTTCGACCCCCTGCGCGGCGACGTCCTCGAAGAGGTTGCGCGCATCGGCATCTTCCCCAAGACCCACTACGTGACCCCGAAGGAACGCCTCGAGAGGGCGATCGAGGGCATCACCCTCGAGCTCGCCGAGCGCCTGGCCGAGCTGACCGACCAGGGCAAGCTGCTCGAGGCCCAGCGGCTCGAGCAGCGCACCCTCTTCGACCTCGAGATGCTGCGCGAGGTGGGCTACTGCCACGGTATCGAGAACTACTCCCGGCACCTCTCGGGGCGGGCCGCCGGCGAAGCGCCGCCGACCCTGCTCGACTACTTCCCCTCCGACTTCCTGCTGGTGGTCGACGAGAGCCACCAGACCCTGCCCCAGGTGCGGGGGATGTACCACGGCGACCGCTCGCGCAAGCAGACCCTGGTGGAGTACGGCTTCCGCCTGCCCAGCGCGGTGGACAACCGGCCCTTGACCTTCGACGAGTTCGACGCTCGCGTCGGCCAGCGGATCTACGTCTCGGCCACCCCGGCCCCCTGGGAGCTGGAGCGCACCGGCGGGGTGGTGGTCGAGCAGCTGATCCGGCCCACCGGGCTGATCGATCCGCCGATCGAGGTGCGTCCGGCCCAGGGGCAGATCGACGACCTGGTGGGGGAGATCCGCAAGGTGGTGGCCCGCCGTCAACGGGTGCTGGTGACCACCCTGACCAAGCGCATGGCCGAGGAGTTGACGCAGTACCTGGGGGAGATCGCCATCCGCGTGCGCTACATGCACAGCGACGTGGAGACCCTGGAGCGGGTGGAGATCCTGATCGCCTTGCGCCGCGGCGAGTTCGACGTGCTGGTGGGGATCAACCTGCTGCGCGAGGGGTTGGACATCCCCGAGGTGGCCCTTGTGGGCATCCTCGATGCCGACAAGGAAGGCTTTCTGCGCAGCGAGACCTCGCTGATCCAGACCGCGGGAAGGGCCGCCCGCAACCTCGACGGCCGGGTGATCTTCTACGCCGACCGGGTCACCGACTCGATGCGCCGGGCGATGGACGAGACCGCCCGCCGCCGTGCCAACCAGGAGGCCTACAACCTCGAGCACGGCATCGAGCCGCGGTCGATCCTGCGCGACATCCACAGCCCGCTGGTGGCGATGAGCAACCTCGACCTCTATTCAGCGCGGCCGGGCCTGGCCATGGAGGTCGCCGAGAACCTCGAGATCCCCTTGGCCGAACGCATCGCCCGCCTCGAGAAGGAAATGAAAGCCGCGGCCAAGGCCCTGGAGTTCGAGCAAGCCGCCGTGCTGCGGGACAAGCTCCGCGAGCTGCGGGAGCTGCAGATCTATTCGGGGTAGGGGGGGCGCAATGCCCGCCGAAGCCGTCATCTCCCGCATCCGCGAGCTGCCCGATCAGCCGGGGATCTACGTCTTCAAGGACGGGGCCGGCAAGGCCCTTTACGTTGGCAAGGCGAAGTCCCTGCGCAAGCGGGGGGCGAGCTATCTGGCGCGGGACCACGAGGCCCGGCTCGAGCTGATGCTCGAGGACGCCGCGGACCTCGAGTTCGTGGCCACCGACACCGAGGCCGAGGCCCTGCTGCTCGAGAACAACTGGATCAAGCGCCGGCGCCCTCGCTACAACGTGCTGCTGCGCGACGACAAGACCTACCCCTACCTGAAGCTCACCGCCGAGCCCTGGCCGCGCATCGTCTTCACCCGTCGCATCCGCGCGGACGGCGCCGACTACTTCGGGCCTTACCTGCCCGGGGGGCTGGCCAGGAAGGCGATCAAGCTGGTGCAGAAGCTCTTCGGCATCCGGGTCTGCCGCATCGAGATCGACGGCTCCCTGCCCCGGCCCTGCCTCTACCACGGCATGCACCGCTGCCTAGGGCCCTGCGTCGCCGGCCTGACCACGCCGGAGGCCTACGCCGAGGCCGTGGAGCAGGCCAAGCTCTTCCTCTCCGGCCGCACGGAAGCGTTGGCCAAGCGCCTGCGCCGCGAGATGCTCGAGGCGGCCGAGGCCCTGGAGTTCGAGCGGGCGGCCCAGCTGCGCGACACCTTGGGCGAGGTCGAGGCCACGGCCCAGCGGCGCAAGCTGTCGAGCGTCGAGGACGAGGATCTGGACGTCTTCGGCGTCAAGGTGGCGGGCGGGCACGCCGCCGTCGCCATCCTCATCATGCGCGGCGGCCAGGTGCTGGACCGCCGGGAGCTGTTCTGGGAAGGCGTCGGCGACATCGATCCGCACCGCCTGCTCTCCGAGGTGACACCCCAGGTCTACGACCGCACCTCCTTCGTGCCGAAAGAAGTCCACCTGCCGATGCCGATCGAGGGCGACGAGGCCCTGGCCGAGTGGCTCTCCGAGAAGAAAGGGGAGAGGGTCTATCTGCGCATGCCGGTGCGCGGGCCCAAGGCCGAGCGGGTGGCCCTGGCCATGCACAACGCCGAGCTGGCCCACCGCCGGCGCTTTCGCGGAGTGTCGCCTCACGCCGCGGCGGTGGAATCCCTGGTGCGCCACCTCGGTCTGGCTGACCCGCCGCGGCGGATCGAGGGCTTCGACATCTCCAACTTCCAGGGCGCCCAGACGGTCGCCTCCCTGGTGGTCTGGGAAGAAGGCAAGATGAAGAAGGGCGACTACCGCAGCTTCAACATCGAGGGATTGGACCGCCCGGACGACTTCCTGTCGATGCGCCAGGCAGTGCTGCGCCGCTACCAGCGGCGGCTCGACGAGCTCGGCGACATGCCGGACCTGATCCTGATCGACGGCGGCCGGGGCCAGCTCAACGCCGCCCTCGCGGCCCTCGCCGACCTGGGTGTGGAGGAGACCCCGATCGTCGGCCTGGCCAAGCGCGAGGAGGAGCTCTATCTCCCGGATCGCCCCGAGCCCCTGGCCCTGCGGCGGGACGACCACGGCTTGCAGCTCTTGCAGCGGATCCGCGACGAGGCCCATCGCTTCGCCGTCGGGCGCCACCGCCGGCGCCGCTCCAAGGCCACGCTCCAGAGCCGACTCGAGGAGATGCCGGGCATCGGCCCGAGCCGGCGCCGCCGGTTGCTCACCCGCTTCGGCAGCCTGGAGGCGATCCGCGAGGCGAGCGAAGCGGACCTCGCCGCGCTGGTCGGACCGGTCCTCGCCGCGCGCCTGCACCGCTTCCTGCGCGCGTCTCCGGCGATTCCCGTAGAGTAGACTCCGTCGTCTATGGAACGTCTGGCAGGCGAGCTGGCCGTCGTCGACTTGCGGGACATCGTCCGCTCGCTCCTCCTGGAGCGCGAGAGCGGGGTGCTCGAGGTGACGGTGGAGGAGGGCAAGCGCCGCCTGTTCTTCCTGGACGGCCAGCTCTACCTCCCACCCACCAACCCCCTGGCCGGTCAGCTCATGGGCCAACTGCGTCAGCCCGGCGGCGAGGCGCGGGTCTCCGAGCTCATGGTCCGGATGGCGGCGGTGCTCCACCGCTGGCAGGACGGCTTCTTCACCTTCGACCCGGGCCGCGCGGCCGTGCCCCCCGAGGCCGTGGGGCCTCTGCCCACGGTGGAGCTGGTGCTGGCCGGTGCGGTGATCGACGAGCCGGACGCTGAGCTGCTCGAGCGACTCGGCGGAGAGGGCGCCGAGTGGTCGCTCTCCCGCGGGGTCGAGCTGCCCTCCGTCCGGCTCCAGCCCGGGGAAGCCGGCCTGCTCGACCGGCTGCTGGAGCCGATCCCCATCGGCACCCTGCTCGCCACCGAGCCGGATCGCCGCCAGACCCTGACCCGCCTCTGCCGTCTGGAGGCGATCGGCCTGATCCACCGCCACCAGAGCCAGGCGGCGGACGACTCGCTGGTGACCCCGGAGCTGCGCCGGCGCTTCCTCGAGCGAGTGGGAGCCGAGCTCGAGGACCGGCCGGTGTCCTTGGACCGCGCGACCCACCGCGAGAAGGTGGCCGGCCTGCTCGGCCGGCTCGGGCAGATCAGCTACTACGAGCTGCTCGGGGTCGGCGGCACGGCGGACCCGGCTGAGATCCACTCGGCCTATGCCGAGCTGGCCCGCCTGGTGCACCCGTCACACGCCGAGCGCCTGGGCCTGGTCGGCCGCGAAGAGGCTCTGAGCGTGCTCTTCGAACGCGCCACCGAGGCCTACCTCGTGCTCTCGGACCCGGACCGTCGCTCCCGCTACCACCAGGAGGTGCCGGCCCCAGCCGTGGTGTCGAAGCCTCGGAGCGAGCTGACCCCCGAGAAGAGCCGGGAGCAGGCCCAGCGTCTCTTCGAGCAGGCGCGGGAGATGCTCGCCCGGGAGGAGTACCACTACGCCTACGAGCTGCTGCGGCGGGCCGTGGAGGCCGACCGTCGCCCCGAGTACTTCAGCCTGCTCGCCGAGGTGCAGCAGAAGAACCCCAAATGGCTGCATCACGCCGCCGACAGCCTGCGCGAGGCGGTGCTCCTCGATCCCCAGAACATGGCCTTGCGGCTGGAGCTGGCGGCGCTTTTCGAGAAGATGGGCGATGCCCAGCGGGCGGTGGCCACCTACCGCAGCATCCTGGTGCGCACCCCGGACAGCCCGGAGGCCCTCGCCGGCCTGAAGCGGCTGGGGGCTCCCCGCTCGGTGCCTCGCCCGCCGGCGCCGTCGAAGACCAAGAAGAAGGGTCTGCTGCCCCGCCTCTTCGGTCGCGACAAGAACTGACCTACAATCGACGGGCCGGAGGGTTCCGGACGGTCGCTGCCCCGGTTCGCCGGGGGAGAGGAAAGTCCGAACTCCCACGGGCAGCATGCTCGCCAACGGCGAGGCGCGGCGACGCGACGGAAAGTGCAACAGAAAGCAAACCGCCCCGGGGAGACCGGCCTGGCCGGGCTTCTCGAGGTAAGGGTGAAAGGGTGCGGTAAGAGCGCACCGCTCGGCCGGCGACGGCGCGAGGCACGGTAAACCCCATGCGGAGCAAGACCAAATAGGGGAACGGATCTGCGGGCCGCCCGTCCCGCTCCGGCCGCTCCGGCGGCTGGACCGTTTCCGGGTAGGTTGCTGGAGACCGGCGGCAACGCCGGTCCTAGAGGAATGACCGTCAGCCGGGCGCCAGCCCGGTGACAGAATTCGGCTTACGGACCCCTCCGGCCCTTCGCTCATGCCCAACGCCGCTTTCTATCCACCCCCGGTGCGGGTCGGGGAGAGGGTGGGTGTGGCCGCCCTCTCCGGCCCGGTCGACCCGGGGCGCCTGGAGGCCGGCGTCGCCGCCCTGGCGGCAATGGGCTACCAGGTGGTGGCGGCGGACAACCTCGCCAGCCGCCGGGGCTACCTCGCCGGCAGCGACGACGAGCGCCTCTCTGCCTTCCATCGCCTCGCCGGCGATCCCTCGATCCGGGCGATCTTCTTCGCCCGCGGTGGCTACGGCCTCACCCGCCTGCTCGAGCGCATCGACTGGGGCCTCCTGGCTGCGCACCCCCGGCCCTACTTCGGCTACTCGGACCTCACCCCCTTCCTGGAGCAGGTGGTCCATCACCTGGGGATGGTGGCCTTCCACGGTGCGATGGCGGCCGCGGATCTGGCTCGGGGCCTCACCGCGGCGGAGGCGGCAGCCCTCGCCGCGGCCCTGGCCGGCGAGCCCGCACCACCCCTGTCCCTGGGTGGCTGGGTACGCTCCGGCCGCGCGGAGGGTCCCCTGGCAGGTGGCTGCCTCTCCCTGCTGGCGGCGACGGCGGGCACTCCCTTCGCTCCCCGGCTGGCCGGCCGGATGCTGTTCCTGGAGGACACCAACGAGCCGCTCTACCGCATCGACCGGATGCTCACCCAGCTGCTCGGAGCCGGCCTCCTCGAGGGTGTTTCAGGGGTCGCGCTGGGCCGCTTCGATCCCCTGCCGCCCGACGACCCGGAGCTTCTCGGCCTGGTGCTCGACCGCCTCGCCCCCCTCGGCGCGATCCCCATCGCGTGGGGCCTCCCCTGCGGCCATTCGAGCCCCAACCTCACTCTGCCGGTGGGCGCCTGCCTGCGGCTCGAGGGTCGAGAGCCAGTGCTGGCTGTTGTAGGCTAGTGAACCATGTCACCGCCCGTCTTCAAGAGCACCAGCTCCGCCAAGAAACCGCTGGGGGAGTTCTCGATCTCCATCTCGAGCGGAGAGTACGTCTTCCGCGAGGGGGAGCTGGGCACCGAGATGTACATCCTCCACGAAGGCAAGGTGGAGATCCTCCAGAAGGTCGGCGGCGAGGACAAGGTGCTCGCCGTGCTGGAGAAGGGCGACTTCTTCGGTGAGATGTCGATCCTCGAGGACCTGCCGCGCACCGCCTCGGCCCGGGTCCTGGCCGACTGCAAGCTGTTGCAGATCAACAGCACGACCTTCTCCCAGATGCTGCGCGACAACCCCGAGATCGCTGTGCGCATGATGCGCAAGCTGTCTCGGCGGCTGCGCGAGGCCGATCGGCAGCTGCAAGATGCCTTCTCCCGCTTCGGCGCGCCGCCGGCCGAGGCCCAGCCGGAGATCCCCGCCCCCGACCGGATCCCCGAGGCGGCGGCCGAAGAGCCCGTCACCGAGCGGCTGATCCACGACAAGTCGAAGATGGAATTCCCCTTCTCGCGCGGGTCGGAGACCACCATCGGCCGCAAGGACCCGGTGACCGGCATCTACCCGGACATCGACCTCACTCCGGTCGACGGCCAGCGCTCGATCAGCCGTCGCCACGCCAAGATCTACCGTCGCGGCGGCAAGTACTTCCTCTCCGAAGAGATCGGCACCATGAACGGCACCTTCCGCAATGCCCAGCGGCTGGAGACCGGCGTGCCGATCGAGATCAAGCCGGGTGATGAGCTGCGCTTCGGCATGGTCGTCACCACCTTCCACTTTGACTGAGCGGGTCGATCGCTTCGCCGAGCTGCGCTTCGACACCCCGCTCTCCCTCGCCCGGGGCATCGGTCCGGCCCGGGCTCGCGACCTCGCGGCGGCGGGCCTCACGACCGTCGGACAACTGCTGCTCCATCTGCCCCATCGCTGGGAGGACCGCCGCCGGGTGCTGACGGTGCGCGAACTCGCGGCTCCGGGCGCCGTCGCCCTGCGCGGGCGGCTCCACGAGCTCAAGGCGGTCCGGGTGCGGCGGCGCGGTCTTTCCCTCGTCCGCGGGCGCTTCGAGGACGGCACCGGCAGCCTCGGGGTGGTCTGGTTCAACCGGCCCTACTTGCCCGGCTGGATCGATCAGGGCGCTGAGTACCTGCTCTACGGCGAGCTCAAGGCCGTGACCCGGGAGCGTTTCGAGCTGGTCAACCCCAGCTGTGAGCGCTCCGACGAGGCGGTGCACGGCGCGCGGGTGGTGCCGGTCTATCCCCAGCTCGGCGCGTTGGGGCCGGCCCTCCTGCGGCGGATCTTCGCCGGCCTCTGGCCGCGGGTGGACTTCTCCTCGGTCCCCGAGCCCCTGCCCATCGACCTGCTGCACCGCCGCGGCCTGCCGGCCCTGGGCGAGGCCCTGGCCCGGCTGCACGCGCCGGGTGAGGAGGCCGACGTCGTGGCCCTGAACGAGCGGCGGGACCCCGGCCTGGCCCGGCTGATCTTCGGCGAGCTGCTGGAGCTCCAGCTGGCCCTGGCCCGCCTGCGGGAGCGCGAGCTCGGCGGACCGAAGGGCCACGCCTACCGGGTGGACGATGAGGTCCGGGCGGCGGCTCGTGAGGTCTTGCCGTTCCGCCTCACCAGGGCTCAGAAGCAAGCCGCGCGGGAGATCGTCGACGACCTCCTGGCGCCGCGGCCGATGCTGCGGCTGCTCCAGGGGGACGTGGGCAGCGGCAAGACCGTGGTCGCTGCCCTGGCCATCGTGGTCGCCGTCGAGAGCGGCCTGCAGGCGGCCTTCATGGCCCCCACCGAGCTGCTCGCCGAGCAGCAGTTCCGCACCCTCGAGCGGCTGCTCGGCCGCCGCTACCGGGTCGCCCTGCTGACCGGCTCGGCCGACCGCTCGGGCGCCGCCGAGGCCGCCCGGGAGGCCCTCGCGACGGGGGAGATCCAGGTCGCCGTGGGCACCCACGCCCTGATCGAGGAGCGGGTACGCTTCGCGCGCCTGGGGCTGGCGGTGATCGACGAGCAGCATCGCTTCGGGGTGATGCAGCGCCAGCTTCTGGAGCAGAAGGGGGACCGCCCCGACCTGCTGGTGATGACCGCCACGCCGATCCCCCGCTCCCTCGCCCTCACCCTCTATGGTGACCTCGCCCTCTCGGTGATCGACGAGCTGCCACCCGGCCGCCAGCCCATCGCCACCCGCGTGGCCCCGGCCGGCAAGCGGCGGGAGGTCTATCGCGAGGTGAGGGCCGGGCTCGATGCCGGCGAGCGGGCCTACGTGGTCTTCCCCCTGATCGAGGAGAGCGATCTGGTCGAGGCCGAGGCCCTGACCAGCCTGGGCGAGAAGGTGCGCGCCTTCCTCGCCCCCCATCCCGCCGCCCTGATCCATGGCCAGCTGCCCCCGGCCGAGCGGGAGGCCGCCCTCGCGGCATTCGCTCGCGGTGAGATCTCGGTGCTGCTCGCCACCACCGTGATCGAGGTCGGCATCGACGTGCCCGAGGCGACCTGGATGGTGGTCGAGAGCGCCGAGCGCTTCGGCCTTTCGCAGCTCCACCAGCTGCGGGGCCGGGTGGGGCGAGGCAGTGCGGCCTCCCGCTGCGTGGCCCTCCACGGCAAGCTCTCGCCCCAGGCGCGGCGGCGACTGGAAGTCTTCGCCGGCTCCACCGACGGTTTCGCTATCGCCGAGGCCGATCTCGACCTGCGCGGCCCCGGGGACCTGCTCGGCACCCGCCAGGCCGGGCTGCCGCGCCTGGCCGTCGCCGATCTGGTCGCCGATCGCGTCTGGCTGGAGGCGGCCCGCGACGAAGCAGCCCACCTGATCGCTCGTTGGCTGGACCCGGACCTCGCCGCCTTGCGCCGTCGGGTCGAGCCGGACGAGCCGGGCTGGCAGGCCCGCTTCGGAGGTGGGTAGACTGCGCGGCATGTACGGCAGAGCGATGTGGGCAGTGTCCTGCCTGGCGAGCCTGGGCTTCGTGGCGACGGCCGTGATGGGCATGCGCGGCGGTGGCTTCGAGACCGGGCACCTGTTCGCGGCCCTGGCCTCGACCCTGGTGCTGGCGTTCACCCAGGTGTGGGGCATCCTCTACCTGCGGCTCGCCGGCCGCGAGGTGCGGGGGGATGGAACCGGCAGCGTCTGGACGGACGTGGCACTACCCCTGGCGGTGATCGCGAGCGCCCTGGCGAGCTTCGGTCTCGGCGGTGCGGCCTTCGGCCACTCGCCTCTCGGCGCCTGGCACGGCGCCGCCTTCTGGGTCAGCCTGGGCCTCCAGGCGCTGGCCCTCGCGCTGTCTCGGCGCCGTCTGCGGGCCCTCGATCGGGCCCTCGCCCAGGCCGTCGGCCAGGGCGCCTGATGCTATCCTCTCGCCTTCCAGCCGGGGGCCAGGCCACCGGCTGCGGGAGCCTTTGACCATGAAAGAAAGCATCGTCCTCTCCGGGATGCGGTCCACCGGGCCGTTGCACCTCGGCAACTACTTCGGTGCCATCCGCAACTGGGTGGACCTCCAGGACCGCTATCGCTGCTATTACTTCGCCGCGGATTGGCATGCCCTCACCAGCGAGTACGCCGACACCTCCCAGGTGGCGATGAACACGCTCGAAGCCACGGCCGACTGGCTGGCCTCGGGCCTCGATCCCGAGAAGTCGGTGATCTTCGTGCAATCGATGGTGCCCGAGCACGCCGAGCTGCACCTGCTCTTGTCGATGCTCACGCCGCTGGGCTGGCTCGAGCGAGTACCCACCTACAAGGAGCAGATCGGCCAGCTCGAGAACCGTGACCTGACCAACTACGGCTTCCTCGGCTACCCCGTGCTGCAGACCGCGGACATCCTGATGTACCGGGCCGACCTCGTGCCGGTGGGGGAGGATCAGGTCAGCCACCTCGAGCTGTCCCGGGAGATCACCCGGCGCTTCAACGGATACTATGGAGCGGTCTTCCCCGAGCCCAAGCCCCTGCTCACTCCCTCCGCGCGGGTGCCGGGCCTGGATGGACGCAAGATGTCGAAGTCCTACGGTAACGCCATCTACCTCGCCGACTCACCCGAGGTGATCCGCCAGAAGTGCAGGGAGATGTTCACCGACCCGCAGCGCCTGCGCCGCTCGGATCCCGGGCGCCCGGAGATCTGCAACCTCTTCGCCTTCCACCAGCTGGTCTCGCCGCCGGAGCTGCGCGAGGACGTCGAGCGCCGCTGCCGGGCCGCCGAGATCGGCTGCGTCGATGACAAGAAGCTGCTCGCCGAGCGCATCATCGACTTCCTGACGCCGATCCGGGAGCGCCGGGAGGACCTGATGGCGCATACTGACACCCTGCTCGACATCCTCCACGAGGGCTCGGCCAAGGCCCGGGAACGGGCCCGGGAGACCATGGACGCCGTGCACGGGGCCATGGGCCTGGACTACGCTCGCCTCGCCCGACGACCATGACCCTCTCGACGCGAGCCACGCCGGGCAGCCTGCTTCCCGAGGCGTGGCGGGTCCACCTGCCGATCTTCGAAGGCCCCCTCGATCTGCTCCTGCACCTGATCAAGGTCAGCAAGGTGGAGATCACCGACATCCCGGTGGCCCAGATCTGCGACCAGTTCCACGACTACCTGGCCCTGATGGAGAACCTCAACCTGGACGTCGCCGCCGAGTTCGTCTACGAGGCGGCGCTCCTGATCCACCTCAAGTCCCGACTGCTGCTGCCGCGACCAAAGAGCGACTCCGGCGAGGAGGAGGATCCCCGCGAGGAGCTGGTCAAGCGGCTCCTCGAGTACCGGCGGCTCAAGGAGGCGGCGCAGTCGCTGGCCGAGGTCCAGCACCTGCGCTCGGGCATGTGGACCAGGAAGCCCGTGCCGATCGAAGGCGAGGAGCCGGAGCTCGACCTCTCGGAGGTCTCCCTGTTCGATCTGCTGGGTGCCTTCCGGCTGGCCCTCGATCGCTACGACCGCGAGCATCCGCCGCCGATGCACGTGCGGGCGGAGGTCTACTCGGTGCGCCACGAGCTCGACCGCCTGATCGCCCTGCTCTCTCCCGGCCGGCCGTTCAACCTGGTCGATGACCTGCGCACCCGCTCCTGCCGGGCCGAGGCGATCGCCACCTTCCTCGCCGTGCTCGAGCTCGCGCGGCTCCAGCTGGTTCGCCTGCACGCCACCGAAGCGGGCGACATCCTGTTGCACCGCACCACCCGTGAGCTGTCCGCCGAGGACCGGGAGACGGTCCAGGCATGACGCCGCGCACCGACATGGAAGCCGCCCTCGAGGCGATTCTCTTCGTCTCCGCCGAGCCGATCCCGAAGGAGCGCCTGCTCGAGATCTTCGAGGCCGACGAGAGAGCCGAGGCCGCAGAGGCCCTGGCCGCCGTGATCGCCCGCTACCAGGCCGACGAGGGCCGCGGCGTGCTCGCCGAAGAGGTGGCGGGAGGGCTGCGCCTGGCCACCCGCCCGGACCTGGGCCCCTGGCTGCGTCGCTTTTACGAGGTGCGGGGCTCGGCCAAGCTGTCCATGGCCGCCCTCGAGACGCTGGCCATCGTCGCCTACCGCCAGCCGATCACGGCTCCGGAGATCCAGGAGCTGCGCAACGTCAACCCGTCGGGGGTGCTCCGGACCCTGCTCGAGCGCCGGCTGATCAAGATCGCCGGGCGCAAGCCGGTGGTGGGCAATCCGATGCTCTATCGCACCACCAAGGAGTTCCTCGTTCACTTCGGCCTGCAGAATCTCAAGGAACTGCCGCCCCTCGAGGAGCTGGAGGAGGCCCTGGGCCTCGCCGCGGACGAGGCCGGCATGGACCTGGGTGGAAGCTCGGGCGAGATCGGCGCCCGGGAAGGGATGCCCGAGGATAGCGAAGAGGCCGTGCTGCGCGAGGCGCTGGCCCTCGAAGAGCGGATGACCGAACGAGAAGAGAACGCAGTGGAGGTGGAACCGTGAGCGAAGAGCGCCTGCAGAAGCTGCTGGCCCGTGCCGGCGTGGCCTCGCGGCGCCACGTCGAAGAGCTGATCCGCGAGGGTCGGGTGACCGTCAACGGCGCTCCAGCCGGCCTGGGGGACAAGGCTGACCCGGAGCGCGATGCTGTGAAGGTGGACGGCCGGCGCATCGACCTGCGCAAGCGTGCCGAGGTCTATCTGGTCCTCAACAAGCCCAAGGCGGTGATGTCGACCGTCTCGGATCCCCAAGGCCGCCGCACTGTCATGGAGCTGGTGCCGGCCGGCTTGCGCAAGGGCCTGGTGCCGGTGGGACGCCTGGACTTCATGACCGAGGGTCTGCTGCTGATGACCACCGATGGCGAGTTCGCCCAGAAAGTCAGCCACCCTCGTCACGGCTGCGCCAAGGTGTACGAGGTCAAGGTGAGCGGTCGCCCCGAGGAGAGCCAGCTCGACCGGCTGCGCGGCGGCATCGTGCTCGAGGGCAAGCGCACGGCCCCCTGCCGGATCGAGGAGCACCGGGCGGCCGGACCCCGTTCGGCGGAGGAGAACTCCTGGTGGCGGGTGGAGCTCTACCAGGGACGCACCCGCCAGATCCGCGAAATGTTCTCGCGCATCGGCAACTCGGTGCTGCGGCTGCGGCGGGTCGGCGTCGGCTCGCTGATCGACCCCGACCTGCCCCTGGGTGCCGTCCGCGAGCTGACGCCCGAGGAGGTGGAGAAGCTGCGAACCGACCCGACTCCGCCGCGGCCCAAGCGGCGGCCACGGGTGGAGCGCGAAGGGACCAGGCGGCCCGCTCCCGAAAAGGCTGGCACCTCGGTTCGGAGCCCTCGCAAGGCCGGTCCCGAAAAGGCTGGCACCTCGGTTCGGGGCCCTCGCAAGGCCGCTCCCGAGAAGGCTGGCACCTCGGCTCGGAGCCCTCGCAAGGCCGGTCCCGAAAAGGCTGGCACCTCGGTCCGGGGCCCTCGCAAGGCCGCTTCCGAGAAGGCTGGCACCTCGGTTCGGAGCCCTCGCAAGGCCGGTCCCGAAAAGGCTGGCACCTCGGTTCGGGGCCCTCGCAAGGCCTCTCCCGAAAAGGCTGGCACCTCGGTCCGGGGTCCCCGCAAGGCCACTTCTCCCCGTGCCTCGGCCCGGCCACCGGCCGCGGGTGGGCCCCGGCGGAGCGGACCGCGACCCTCGGGCGGCAAGCCTGGGACGCCCCGCCCGGCCGGCAGGTCGGGGGCGTCGCGTCCCGGTGGGCGGAGGCGGCCATGAGCTCCTTCGGTGCCCCTGAGCACGTCCGCCGCATCCAGCCTTACTCGGGTGGCCCGCCGGTCGAGCAACTGGCCCGGCTGCCCGGGGTGGTGCGGATCTGCCAGCTGGCCTCCAACGAGAACACCGCCGGTCCCTCGCCACGAGTGATCGCGGGCCTGGCCCGTGAAGGGACCGGTCTGGGCTTCTATCCCGACGGCGGCGGCACCGAGCTTCGTCGGCGGCTCGCGGACCTGCGCGGGGTGGATCCCTCGCAGGTGACCCTCGGCCAGGGCTCGGGCGAGGTGATCGACCTCATCTGCCGGGCCTTCCTCGCCCCCGGCGACCGGGTTGTGGTCTCCGGCCTGCACTTCATCCAGTACTCGCTCTCGACCCGGCTCCAGCAGGGCCAGCTGATCGAGGCACCCGTGCGCGCCGACCTCTCGGACGATCCCGAGAGCTTCGCGCGGGCCGCGGCCGGAGCCCGGGTGGTCTTCCTCGCCAACCCCAACAACCCGACCGGCACCTACCTCACGGCCGAGCAGCTGGCCCGCTACTTCGACCTGGTGGGGGACGACGTCCTGACCGTGGTCGACCAGGCCTACCAGGAGTACGTCGACCGGCCGGACTACCCGGATGCCGTCCGCACTCTGCGCGCAGGCCGCAACGTGATGGTGCTCGGCACCTTCTCGAAGGCCTACGGCCTCGCCGGCCTGCGCATCGGCTACGCCCTGGGCCCCCAGGCCCTGATCGAGGACCTCGACCGGGTGCGGGCGCCGTTCAACACCAGCGTGCTCGGCCAGCGCGCGGCCCTCCTGGCCCTCGACGACCCGGAGTGGGTGTTGGCGAGCCGGGAGCGCAATCGCCGCGAGATGGACCGGCTGGTCGCCGAGCTCGAGCGGCGGGGAGTCCGGGTCACGCCCTCGGTGGCCAACTTCGTCCTCGCCCACGTCGGGTTACCGGCGAAGGAGCTCGCGGCCGGGCTCGAGCAGCGAGGTGTGCTGGTGCGGGCCCTGGGCTTCCCGGCTCTGCGCGAGAGCCTGCGCATCACGGTCGGCCTGCCCGAGGAGAACGACCAGCTCCTCGCCGCCTTGGCCGAGCTCGGCTTGCCTGCGCGCGGATGAGCGCCGCGCCCTTGATCGTCGCCGTCGACGGCCCGGCCGGCGTCGGTAAGAGCACCGCGGCACGGCTGCTGGCCGGACGCCTCGGGGTGCCCTACTTGAACACCGGCGCGATGTACCGGGCGGTGGCTCTCGAGGTCCTCGATGCCGGGCTCGATCTCGACGATCGGGCGGCGGTCGAGCGCTTCGCCGCCGCGGTGGACCTGCGGGTCGAGGCGGCTCCGGAGGCCAGCGGTGGGCTGCGCATCCTCTTGCGCGGGCGGGATCCGGGCGACCGCCTGCGCAGCCCCGAGGTCTCCGACGCCACCTCCCGTATCGCCACCTACCCTGCAGTGCGCGAGCGGCTGGTGGAGCTGCAGCGGGAAGCCGCCCGCCGGCTGGGCGGCGTAGTCGAAGGTCGCGACATCGGCACCCGGGTCTTCCCCGATGCCCCCTTCAAGTTTTTCCTCGGAGCCCGGCCCGAAGTGCGCTTCGAGCGGCGCTACCAGGAGCTGGTGCGCTCGGGCAAGGCGGTCTCGGCCGAGGCCATGCGGGCGGAGATGGAGGAGCGGGACCGGCGGGACGCAGGCCGCGCCGAGTCGCCGCTGGTGGCGAGCGCGGACGCCATCTACCTCGACACCAGCGACCTCGAGCCCGCCGAAGTGGTGTCGGCCATGCTGGCGCGGATCAACGCTCGATAGGAACGAAGCGCGCCGGCTCGAAGCCCCCTTCCGAGCCGGCCCGCAGGCCCACGCCGGGCGAGCCGCGGGGCGAGAAGCAGTCGGAAAGGAACAGCCAGCGGCCTGAGCCGGTGCGGGCGAGCTGGGTCAGCTCGACCAGGGTGCCGGTGTCGGCAGCGACCTCAAGAGGTACCTCCGCGAGCAGGCGGAAGCGACCCTGCTCGTCGATCTCGCTGACGAAGAGGGTCGGCTTCTTGCCCGGCCGTCGATCCCACCAGGCGAGCCCGAGGGGAGCCCCGAGGGTGCCGTTGGGCACGTCGAGGTCGAACTCGGTGCCGAAGGTCCAGATCTCGGTCCTCTCGATGCCCCAGGGGCGCCAGCGCGAGCCCTGCCAGGTGGCACCCCGGTCCGGGCTCAGGTAGAGGTCGCCGTCGGCGGCCACGTAGACGGCACCGATGGGGCCCAGCGGGTAGAGCGATCCTTCCTTCTCTTCGGGCAGCCGTGGCAGGCCGACGGCCCAGGTGGTGGGAGGACCCTGGGCCGAGAAGCGGGCGCTGCCGCTGACCACGCCCTGCGGGTCCTCGGGAGCGGGGAGGGCGGCGGGGGAGCCGACGGCGAGGGCGGGCAGCTGGCCCTTCGCGACCCAGGCCCCGGCTTCGAAGCGCCAAGCGCTGGTCTCCACCCAGCCCGCCTCGGCAGGGCTGTGGACCACCAGCCAGGCGCTTCCCGAGCGATCGTAGAGGCTGGTGAGATTGGCCACGTTCGCTACCGCCAGAGGCTGCCCCAAGGGCCGCCATGCCGCGCCCTCGAGCCGCAGGGCCTCAACGCAGCCTTCGCCGCAGCGTTGCCAGGCGAAGAGGGAGCCGGCACCCACCGAGCCGGCGAAGAGGGCCGGCAAGTCGAGGGCGCGGGCCGTCTCCGAGCGCTCTGTGACGGTGATCAGGACCAGGGTGCCCGCCGGGTCTTCGAGGGCGTAGGAGAAGCTGCCGGCGGCGGTGTCGGCGCCGAAGAAGGTGAGGGGCCTGGGCTCGGGGCAGAGGGCCCCGCCCCCGGCGGCCCCTGAGCTCGCCAGGCTCCAGACGACCAGGCCGAGCAGGGCTCTCATCGGAAGAGATGGGAGACGGAGCGCCCCCAGTGACGGCTGCCGGAGGCCTGGACCCGGGCGATGCGCTCCTCGGCCAGCCGGGCCGCGGCGGCGGCGGGCAGCAGCCCGTCGCGCTCGGCGATCTGGAAGACCCGGGAGACGTTGGCGTAGATCGCTTCGGCCATGCGCAGGGCTCGCTGCCGGTGGTAGCCGTGCTCGGAGAGCTCGTTGTAGACGTTGATCAGGCCGCCGGCGTTGATCACGTAGTCCGGGGCGTAGAGGATTCCCCGGGCAGCCAGGGCCTGGCCGTCGCGCTCCTCCTCGGCCAGCTGGTTGTTGGCCGCGCCGGCCACCGCCCGACAACGCAGGCGGGGGATGGTCTCGTCGTTGAGGGAGGCGCCCAGGGCGCAAGGAGCGAAGACGTCGCAGGAGATGTCGAAGATCGACTCGACCGGCACCAGTTCGACTCCGTGCTCGTCGGCGGCCCGCTGCCGGCGGTCGGCGTCGATGTCGCAGCCGAAGACCTTGGCTCCCTCCTTGGCGAGGTAGCCGGCCAGGTGGTAGCCGACGTTGCCGAGGCCCTGGACGCTCACCGAGCGGCCCTTCAGGCTGGCGCTGCCGTAGATCTTGTGTACGGCCGCCTTGAGGCCCTGGAGGGTGCCGAAGGCGGTGACCGGAGAGGGGTCGCCGCTGCCGCCCACGTCCTCGGGCACGCCGGTGACCCAACGGGTCTCGGCCTGGATGTGGTGCATGTCGGGCACCGAGGTGCCGACGTCCTCGGCCGTGATGTAGCGCCCGCCGAGCAGGTCGACGAAGCGACCGAAGGCCCGGAACAGCTCCTCGCTCTTCTCCGACTTGGGATCACCGAGGATCACGGCCTTGCCGCCACCCAGGTCGAGCCCGGCGGCGGCGGCCTTGTAGGTCATGCCGCGCGAGAGCCTCAGCACGTCGGTGACCGCGTCGTCCAGGCTGGCGTAGGGCCACATCCGGCAGCCGCCGAGCGCCGGGCCGAGGGTCGTCGAATGGATGGCGATGATGGCTTTGAGACCGACCTCGGGCTTGTTGCAGAAGAGCAAGCTCTCGTGGCCGGTGTCTGCTACCTGCTCAAAAAGGTCCATGCGTTCTTCACACCTCGCTCCGACGGTGACGGGCACAGGGTCAGGGACTGTTCTACGGGATGGCTGCCGGCGGCCGGGCCAGCCGCGCGAGCATAGCGGATCGACCGCGGCCCGCCAAGACGAGCCGCGGCGAGAGCCAGCTACCGCCCGGAGTTGGGTGGTGAGGCGCGGGGCGGGGAGGTCGTGGAAGCCGGCAGGGTCGCGGGCTCTGCCTCGGGCTGGAGATGGATGCGTCGGACGTAGAGGCTGCCGGTCGCGGCCTCGACGCCCACCACCCCCCAGACGATCGAGGAGCCCGCTGGCGCCTCGGCGGTCAAGGTCGGGCCGCTGCGGACCGGGGCGTGAAAGAAGCGGTCGAGCTTGAGCAGCCTGGGCTGTGGCGCTCCCGGGGTGACCTCGATCACCACGCTGTAGAGCTCGAGAGACTTGGCCAGGGTCTCGCGGGGCCAGACCGGCTCGAAGCGCAGCTTGCGCTGGCCGGCGGTGATGTTGGCCGCGAACTCACCTTCGAGGCGCAGGAAGCGGGGCTCGAGGAGGGTGCGGCGAGCCTCGCCCTGGGGCCCACGGAAGACCAGGTCGGTGATCAAGAAACGCCGCTCCTGGACCGTGAGCTCCTCGAAGGGGCGGCGACCGGGTCCGCCCTTGGGCGTCCACACCGAAACGCCGGGCCGTTTGACCCGCACCTCCACGGCTTCGGCGGCACCGGGGCTCGAGGGGTAGTAGCCCAGCTCATAGTAGGCCGAGGTCCAGTCCACCACCCGGTCGGCGAGCACCTCGGTGTTGACGTGGGCGAGCACCTTGCCGCCGCTGACTTCGGCCATCTGCTGGAGTGTGCTCTCCCCGCGCGAGATCGAGTTCACGTAGGCGTTGGCGTCGCCTTCGATCTGGAACTGGGTGCTCTCGTCGATGCCGGCGTCGGTGAGCAGGTCGGTGTTGACGAAGAGAGGCATGGCACCGCTCTGGGCCAGGGCCTGGAGCGCGGGCTCGTAGTACCCGCGAACCGGAGCATGGCGGTCCCGGAACTGGACTCCCTCGTTGTAGATACCGCTGTCGAGGCCCTGGGAGAAGTAGAGCAGCAGCTTGGGACCGTGCAGCTGGCGCACGAAGGTGGCGAAGACCTGGAGGGCGTCGGCCTGGGCCCGCGCCTCGGTGGCGTATTGGGTCTGTTCGACGGCGTGGGACTCGATGTAGGCGTCGTAGACGTTGTCCAGCACCTGGGCGTTCTTGCCGCTGCCCTCGGGGATGGTGGGCAGGTCGGCGCGCAGGCGCAGGCGCTCGATGTTGGGCCGCAGCTCGCCGACCAGCTCGAGCACCCGGGCCCGGCCAGCGCCGTCCGCCGGCACCGGCCCGAGCTTCTGCTCGAAGCCGCGCTGGCTGTGGTAGGTCAGCAGATAGATCCAATCCGTGTCGGGAAGCTGGGCGAGCAGCTTCTCCGCGGCCTGCCGGCTGTTGAGCACCCCGCGGGGGGTGGAGAAGGCGAGGTCGAAGAGCATCAGCACGTGGCGGCGGGTGGTCGGGGGCAGGAGGCGTTCGGCCGCCGCGCCGCTGCCCTCGACCCGCTGCGGAGCAACGGGGGCGCCGTAGCGGTCGAAGGCCGCGACCTCGACCCTCCGCCCGTCCACCCACAGCTCGAGCTCGCGGGCTTCGAGGTCGAAGACCGGGTCCTCGTTGGCGTCCACGGCGTAGAAGGGCACGGTCAGCAGCTCCACCTGGACCGTCTCGGAGTAGCGCTCGGACTCGAGGGCCGGCTCCTGGCCGCCGGCGGTGCCGGCGATGAGCAAGAGCATCAGGGCGATCGGCGTCGGTCTCATCGGGGTTGCTCTCCTTGGGTAGCGGGCTTCGGCACTTCGAGCAGGAGGCGACGGTACCAGGTTCGGCCGGTGGCGGTCTCGACCGCCACGATGCCCCAGATCGCGGCACCATCCCCGGGCAGGGTGGTCTCGAAGCGCCCGGGGCGGTCGTTGTCCCCGGCTTCGATGCGCTGGAAATGGCGAACCTCGGGCCGGCTCTGCCCCGGCCGGACCGCCAGCAGCACGTCGTAGACCTCGAGGGTGCCGGCGGTCGCCAGCTCGGTCCAGGTCGGCTCGAAGACCAGCCCGGTGCCCTGCTCGAGGCGGCGACCCGCCACCCGGCCGGGGATCTGTTGAAGGCCGGAAGCCTGCCGGGCAGGCGGCAGGGCCTCCGGTCCACGATGGACCAGGGCAGCGACCCAGTCCTTACCGCCCAGCTCGGGGTGGCTGCGCGGGCCACGCCGGTCGTGGGGTGCCGCCAGCACCTGAGCACGCACTCCGGGTCGCCGGATGCGGATCTCGATCGCGGCCAAGGCGGGTGCCGGCCGCGCCTTGTCGTGGTAGGTGCCCACCTCGTAGTAGGCGGCGGTCACGGCCTGGAGACGTCGGCCGAGGAAGTTGGCGTCCGGCCCCTCGGCATAGAGGCCGCCGGCGGCCTCGCCGAAGTGGCGCAGGGAGTCCCGGCCGCCCGAGCTGGCCCCCAGGGGGTTGATGAACAGGGTCACGATGCCGGCCTCCGCCAGCCGCGCGAGGGGCCTTTCGAAGGTGTCCAGCAACGGCGTCTGGTAGCGGGCCCTGACGTGGTAGAGGCCGGGACCGCTGCCGGCCATCAGGCCGTCGTCACCGCCGAAGAAGAGCTCGGAGCTCGGGCCGTCGGAGAAAAAGGCGAGCAGCTTGGTGCCCGGCATCGAGCCGAGGTGCCCGGCGAGGGCGTCGAACGCCGAGGCCAGGCTCTCCGCCGCGCCGCGGTACTGGCCCAGGCCGGAGGCACGGATGACGTCCATGTCGAAGTGGATCTGTTCCGACGGTACTCCCAGCGCACCGCGGCCGCCCGCCGAGCTGCTGCCCGCTGGGGAGTTCTCGATGCCGCTGCCGGCGTTCAAGGTGAGCAGGTTCGAGGCCTCGATCGTCTCGAGCTGCAACAGAACCGTCTCGGCCCTGGCGGCCGGCACGCCGGTCACCAGGGTCCTGAGGCCGCTGCCGGCATCGAAGACGAGGAGGTGCAGCTGATCGGTGGGGGCGGCCCCTGCGAGTAGGGTCGCGATCGTCTTGCGGGTGGTGCGCAGGCTGCCGGGCGACTGGAAGGCCTGATCGATTAGCAGGACCAGATGGCGAGGGGGCGGTGCGAAGCGGACTTCGTCCAGGGAGGGAGCGGTGCCGGCGCTGGGCCGATGGGCGGTGCCGTCGAAGGAGTCGACGCTCACCGGCGCGCCGTCGATCAGCAGCTCGACCTCTTCCTCGCGCAGGTCGAGGATCGGCCGGTCGCGCTGGTCGAACGCGAAGAAGGGGACGTTGAGCAGCTGGACTTCGAGGGTCTCGCCGAAGCCCGGGGGGGCCGGCAGGGGCGACTCCGCGGCCAAGGCGGGCGACAGTCCGAGAAGGGCGAGGCCCGTGACGGGGAGCCATCGCTTCATGGTCGAGTCCCTCCGGGAGGACGGTTGGAGGCCGCAGATGAACGTTTGGCGAGTTGTTCAGCAAATTCCATACCTGAGGCGGTCCCTCGGTCGAAGCCCACGCCAAGGGCGGATCCGAGCCGCCACGGCCTTGCGCCGGCCGTACAATTCAGAAGAATGAACTCAACTCGACGTACCGCCCTCGTCCGCGCGTGGGCCCTGGAGCAGGGTTTCGACCGGGTGGGCATCGCCCGGCTCGACCCCCTGCCGCACGGTCCGGCCCTGCTCGCCTGGCTCGAGCGGGGTGACCAAGCCGGGATGGAGTGGATGGGCCGCCGGCTCGAAGCACGCCTCGATCCCTCGCAGGCCCTTCCCGGAGCGAGGGTGGCAATCTGCGTCGCCCTGCAATACCACCCTCCCGAGGGCGCAGCGGAGCCCGCCGGCGACCTTTGGCCCCGCGTCGCCCGCTACGCCCGCGGCCTCGACTACCACAACGTGATGGGGGAGCGCCTCGCGGCCCTCGGCGACCGCCTGCGCGAGGCCTTCCCGGGCACCGAGAGCCGCTTCTACGTGGACACCGGCCCGGTGCTCGAGCGCGAGCTGGCGGCGCGAGCGGGCCTGGGAGCGGTGGGCAAGCACAGCCTGTTGCTCAACCCGGAGGGTGGCTCGTGGTTCCTCCTCGGTGAGCTGTTCACCACGCTGGATCTCGATCCTGGCGAGCCCCTGACCGATCTTTGCGGCCGCTGCCGGCTCTGCCTCGACGCCTGCCCGACCGGCGCCCTGCCGGAGCCCTACCGGCTCGACAGCCGGCGCTGCATCAGCTACTGGACGATCGAGCATCGCGGTTCCCTGCCCGAGGAGGCGCGGGAGATGCTGGGAGAGTGGGTCTTCGGCTGCGACGTCTGCCAGGAGGTCTGTCCCTGGAACCGCGGCCCCCGCCGCCGGGACACGGCCGACGAAGCGTTCCAGCTGCCGAGCGCGCGGGCCGAGTTGGACCTGGCCGGCCTCCTGGGCCTGGGCCGCGAAGACTACGTCGAGAGCTTCCGGGGCTCGCCCCTCAAGCGGGCCAAGCTCAGCGGCCTCAAGCGCAATGCCGCCGTGGTCATGGGCAACCGCGGCGACCCTCGCTACGTCCCCGCCCTCGAGCGGGCGCTCGAGGACCAGGATCCCGTGGTGCGCGAGCATGCGGCCTGGGCGTTGGGGAGGATCGGTGGACCCGAGGCTCTGCGTGTCCTCGTCGGGGCGCTCGAGCGGGAGGGGGAGCCGTCCGTGCGCGCCGAGCTTGGCGAGGCGCGGGCGCGGTTGACACCTCCGCCGGCCGCCCCTATACTCCCAATCCCCGAGTTCTCAAAGGTTTAGCGGATCCACCCCGCGCCGACACTCGGATGAGCAGGCGCAGCGCGCCTGAATCCCATTAACAAGGAGGTCTTACTTTTCCATGCAGTCCACCGAAGAGCATCGCGAGGCGGAGTCCGCGCCCATCCCCGGGGCCGAGGTTACGCCGGAGCTCGAAGCAGCTCCCACAGCCCCAGAGGCTGGCGCCGTGAAGAGCCGCACGCGGGAGGACGCGGCCAGCCGCGCCCTCGACGAGGACGAAGACGCCCTCTTCGCGGATCCCAAGGATCACCCTGAATACCAGAAGCTGGTTGCCATGTACGACGACAGCATGCGCAACCTGAACGAAGGTGAGATTGTCATCGGTCGGGTGATCGGTGTCACCGAGAACGACGTCATCATCGACGTCGGCTACAAGTCCGAAGGTCTGGTGCCTAAGGCCGAGTTCCTGGACCGTGACGGCAACCTGAAGGTCGCAGTCGGGGACGAGGTGGACGTCCTCCTCGAGAAGACCGAGGATCAGGAAGGTCACGTATTGCTCTCCCGCCAGAAGGCCGAGCGCCTCAAGCGCTGGACCGATATCGAGACGGCGTTCCGGGACGGCACCATCGTCACCGGCCGCGTCATCGACCGCATCAAGGGGGGCCTCACCGTCGACGTCGGTTTGCGCGCCTTCCTGCCGGGCTCCCTGGTCGACATCAAGCCGGTCAAGAACCTCGAGTCCCTGAAGGGTCAGGAGCTCGAGTTCAAAGTCATCTCCATCGACCGTCGTCGCAACAACATCGTGCTGTCCCGAAAGGCCGTGCTCGAGAAGGAATTCGCCAAGAAGAAGGCGGAGACCTTGAAGCGACTCGAGACCGGCGCGCGCCTGACCGGCGTGGTCAAGAACATCACCGACTACGGCGTGTTCATCGACCTCGGCGGCATCGACGGTCTGCTGCACATCACCGACATCTCCTGGGGCCGCGTCAACAAGCCGAGCGATCATTTCTCGGTGGGCGACGAGGCCGAGGTGGTGGTCCTCAAGTTCGACCCCGACACCGAGCGGGTCTCTCTCGGCTACAAGCAGAAGTCCGAGGATCCCTGGACCCTGGTCGACAAGAAGTACCCGCCGGGCTCGCGCGTGCGCGGCACGGTGGTCAGCCTGGTCGATTACGGCGCCTTCGTGGAGATCGAAGAGGGCGTCGAGGGCCTGATCCACGTCAGCGAGATGTCGTGGACCAAGAAGGTCGTCAACCCGGCGAAGATCCTCACCGTGGGCGACGTGGTCGAGGCGATCGTCTCCGAGCTCGACATGGAGCAGCGTCGCATCAGCCTGTCGTTGCGTCAGACCGAGCGCAATCCCTGGGAGGAGCTCTCCGATCACTTCCCGGTGGGCAGCATCATCGAGGGTCGGGTGCGCAACCTCACGGATTTCGGCGCTTTCGTCGAGATCCTCGAGGGCATCGACGGCCTGATCCACGTCTCCGACATGAGCTGGACCAAGCGCGTCAAGCATCCCGCCGAGGTGCTCAAGAAGGGCGAGCTGGTGCGCGCGCGGATCACCAACATCGACGTCGAGAACCAGCGCGTTTCCCTCTCGATCAAGGAGTTCATGCCCAACGAGTGGGATGACTTCGTGTCACAGTTCAAGGTCGGCGACGAGGTCACCGGCCGCATCGTCAACATCACCGATTTCGGGCTCTTCATCGACATCTATCAGGGGCTCGAGGGCTTGGCGCACGTCAGCGAAATCGAGGTCGCCGGCAAGCTCGATGATCACTTCGCAGTCGGACAGTGGGTGACGGCGAAGATCCTGCGCATCGAGGGCGAAGAGAAGAAGGTGGGCCTGTCGATGCGCGGCGTCCTGCAGCCTTCGGCCGAAGAGATCGCCGAGCTCGAGGAGCAGGTCAGGAAGGCCATGGAAGAGCGGGAGCGTGCCGCCGCAGAGGCAGTGGCCGAGCTCGGTCTGGAGCAAGAGACCGAGGGTTGATCCGCTGGAGCGAGCTGCTGTCGGCGGCCGGAGAGCCAGTCGCCGACAGCGGTTATTTCGATCAAGCAGGGATGACGTCGGGGGTCACGGTGTCGATCAAAGATGGCATGACCAAGGCCGAGCTCGTCGACGAGGTCGCTCGTTCGACCCAGCTGACGAAGAAACACGCCGAAATCATTGTCAATACCGTCTTCGACAGTATCGTCATATCACTCAAAGCCGGGGAGAAGATCGAGCTTCGCGGCTTCGGCAGCTTCCGCATCCGTCAACGCGGCTCTCGCCTCGGGCGGAATCCGAAGACGGGAGACCAGGTCGCGGTGCCGCCCAAGCGGATTCCTTACTTCAAGCCGGGCAAAGAGCTGCGCGACCTGCTCAACGGCGAAGGCTGAGGTCTCGTCCGGTGAAAGAGGCTACGCGGGACCGGCGGCAGCCGGCCGAGATCGCCCTGGCCTTGGTGGCCGGTTGGTTGATTCCCGGGGCTGGGCATTTCCTCCTGGGCAGGCGGCGGCTGGGCCTGGCCTTCCTCACCATCGTCGCGATCATGATCGCTCTCGGTGTAGGTCTCGCCGGTGAGCTCTATGCGTTCGACAGTCCGGATCGGCTCTCGAAGCTGGGAGCGTTGGCAGAGGCGAGCCTGGGGGTGCCCTATCTCGTGCTCGAGCTCGGCTTGCGCTACGAGGGCAAGATCCGCGAGGTGGGCTACTCCTACGGCACCGCGTTCCTGCTCACGGCAGGTCTGATGAACATCTTGCTCTTGCTCGACGTCTACGACCGCGCCGTAGGTCGCAAGGAGTAGGGGATGATCGGTCACTTTCCCTTGATGATCGTCTACTCCTCGCTGGTTGCGCTCTTCCTGTCCCTACTCTGGCAAAGCGAAAAGAAGGGACGCATCCGCCTCTTCCTCCAGGTTTTCCTGGGGATGGTCCTGGGCGGTCTGGCGATGGCTTGGCTGATGTATCCCTTCCCCTCGGGGCCGCCGGCTCCTTTCCCATGACCTCGTTGTTGATCGTCGCCGGCGAGGCTTCGGGAGACCTCCACGGCGCACGACTGCTGGCGGCGGCACGCCGCACGATGCCCGAGATCGAGGCGTTCGGGCTGGGCGGAGATGAGCTGGCGGCGGCCGGCTTCGATGCCGTCGCTCACAGCTCGGAGATCGCTGTCGTCGGCATCACCGAGGTCCTGAAGGTGCTGGGCCGTGCGCGGCAGATTTTCCGCCAGTTGCTCGACGAGGTCGAGCGCCGCCGCCCTAAGGCGGCCGTGCTGATCGATTCGCCCGAGTTCAACCTGCGCCTCGCCAAGGAGCTTCACGCTCGAGGCGTCCGGGTCTGCTACTACATCAGCCCGCAGATCTGGGCCTGGCGCAAGAGCCGGGTACGGACGATTGCGCGGCGGGTCGACCGCATGTGGGTGCTGTTTCCCTTCGAGGTCGAGTTCTATCGGGGCTCGGGCATCGAAGCGGTGTGGGTCGGCCATCCCCTGGTCGACGAGGTGCCGGTGCTGCCGCAGGTCTGGGATCAAGGGCCGCCGCCGGCCGGGGAGCCCTATTCGGTGGCCCTCCTGCCCGGCTCGCGCGGCAGCGAGATCGACGCCCTGCTGCCGACCTTGCTGCGGTCCGTGGAGTTGCTCGGACGCGAGCTGCCGATCCGGCCCTTTCTCGTGCGCGCGCCGACGGTTCCGATGTCGCGGCTCGAGGAGGGCATGGCCGCTGCCGGTGTGCGCGTCGAGGTGGTGAGCGACAACCGCTTCGACCACCTCTCGCGAGCCCATCTCACGTTCTGCGCCTCCGGCACTGCCACCCTCGAGCTGGGGCTGCTCGGCGCTCCTCTGATCGTCACCTACCGGGTGGGGCGGTTCACGGCGTTGCTGGCCAAGCTCCTGCTGGAGGTGCCGAGGATCAGCCTGGTGAACCTGGTGCTGGGCCGGCACGCGGTGCCCGAGCTGCTGCAAGCCGAGGCGACGCCCGAGCGGCTGGCCGGCGCGGCCCGTGAGCTGCTGCTCGACCCGGCCCGGATCGCCGAGATGCGGCGCAGCCTCGCCGAACTGCGTCCGCGGCTCGGGGCGTCGGGAGCGGCGGAGCGGGCGGCTGCGCAGCTGGTCGAGGAGCTGTCGCGGTGACCCCGACGGCGCTCATCGGCCGCTACGCACGCCGCTATCTCCACTGGGCCACGTTGGCCTTGGTGTCGATCGTGGTCTACGGCCTCGCCACCACGGCCACCGTAGTCTTGATGCAGCCGATCTTCGGCGAGGTCCTGCTCGCCGGGGACGAGGCTCCCTCCGAGCTGCGGCTGCTGACGGGCGCAGGAGAGGAGAAGACGGAGGCGCCCAAGCCAGACTGGAAGCAGCGGCTCGAGAAGCTCAACCTCAAAGACCAGCTTCTGGGCAGCTACGAGAGCCTCAAGCGGCGCCTGGGGGTCCGGCCCGATCAGGTGGTCGTCTTCGTCCCCCTGCTCTTCGTGCTCGTCTTTCTGCTGCGCAGCGCCGCCGACTTCGTCTCCGGCTACGCCTTCCAGCGCATCGGCTTCGGTCTGACCACGGACATCCGCGTCGACCTCTACCGCTCGGTGCTCGGCCAGTCCAGCCGTTTCCACGCGGCCCATCCCTCGGGCGAGCTGGTGGCGCGGGTGATCAACGACGTCGCGCTGATGCAGAACGCGGTGTCCAACCGTCTGCTCGACCTCTTCCAGCAGGCCTTCACCCTGCTGCTGCTGCTGGCGCTGCTGATCTCCTCGCACTTCAAGCTCGCCCTGGTCTGCCTGATCGCGGCCCCCCTCCTGGTGACACCGATCGTCCGCTTCGGCAAGAGCATGCGCAAGACCAGCCATCGCATCCAGGAGCGGCTGGCTGACCTGACCGCTCTGCTGGCCGAGGCGGTGCGCGGGCACCGGGTGGTCAAGGCCTTCGGCATGGAGGAGTTCGAGATCGGGCGCTTCACCGTCGCGAGCGAGCGCCACCTCAAGGTATCCCTGCGCTCGCAGATGCTGGCCCATCTCTCCGGGCCGGTGGTCGAGTCGCTGGGGGTGGTGGGAGCCGCGGCCCTGTTGATCTACTCGGGGCTCGCCGTGCGCAGGGGCACCCTGACGGCGCCGGAGCTGGTCACCTTCCTGATGAACCTGTTCATCATGTACGACCCGATCCGCAAGCTCAACAAGGTGAACCTGATCCTGCAGCAGGCGATGGCCGGGGCCCAGCGGGTGGCGGGCATGCTCTCCCTCGAGACGGAGATTGAGGACCGGCCGGGCGCGACGCCGCTCGCGGCGATCACCCGGGGCATCGCCTTCGACCAGGTCACCTTCCGCTACGAGCAGGACCAGGAACCGGTGCTCGACCGCTTGAGCCTGGACGTGGGCCGCGGTGAGATCGTGGCCCTGGTCGGCCCGTCCGGAGGCGGCAAGACGACGCTGGTCAATCTGCTGCCTCGCTTCTTCGACCCGGACCAGGGCCGGATCACCCTCGACGACCGGGACATCCGCGAGCTGCCCCTCGCCAACCTGCGCTCGATGATCGGTATCGTCACCCAGGAGACGATCCTCTTCGACGACACCATCCGCAACAACATCGCCTACGGCCGGGCCGATCTGCCCCTCGAGCAGGTACGGGCGGCAGCGCTCGCGGCCTATGCCGACGAGTTCATCCAGAAGCTGCCGAGGGGCTACGACACGAAGGTCGGGGAGGCCGGTATCCGGCTCTCCGGCGGCCAGCGGCAGCGGCTGGCGATCGCCCGTGCCCTGCTCAAGAACGCGCCGATCCTGATCCTCGACGAGGCCACCTCGCAGCTGGACACCGAGTCCGAATCCTTGGTCCAGAAAGCGCTCTACAACCTGATGGAAGGGCGCACCACGCTGGTCATCGCCCATCGCCTGTCGACGGTGACCAAGGCAGACCGCATCGTGGTCGTCGAGGGCGGGCGGATCGTCCAGGAAGGCAGTCACGAAGAGCTGCTGCGCGCCGGCGGCACCTACAAGCGTCTTTACGATCTGCAGTTCCGGGAGTAGACCCTATGGAACGACCGGCCCTACGATCGCAGGATCGTAGGCCCTTTGCGGGGCCGCGGATGAGAGGGGGAGTGCCCCTTTCGGTCGCGGGTTACCACCTGACGGCGGCAGAGCCGCATGCGAAGGAGGACCGGTCGTGAGCCACGATAGCACCACGTACGTGGGCTTGGATGTGCACAAGGCTTCGATCGCGGTGGCGGTGTTTCGTCCGGGTTCGAGCCAGGCCGAGGTGTGGGAGATGGCGCATGAGGAGGCAGGAGTGCGTCGGTTGGCGCGCAAGCTGTTGCGCGCCGCTCCGGGGCGGGTGGAGTGTGCCTATGAGGCGGGCTGTTGCGGCTATGCGCTGCAGCGGCGGCTGATCCAGGAGGGGGTGGCCTGCCGGGTGGTGGCGCCTTCGCTGGTGCCGGTCAAGCCGGGGGCGCGGATCAAGACGGATCGTCGCGACGCGGTGAAGCTGGCCGAGTCGCTGCGGGCGGACACGTTGACGGAGGTGCATCCGCCGACGCCGGCCGAAGAGGCACTGCGGGACCTGGTGCGTTGTCGGGAAACGGCGCGGGAGGATCTTCTGCGGTGTCGTCACCGGCTGAGCAAGATGCTGTTGCGCCGAGGACTTGCGGCTCCGGGCCGCAGTCGCTGGACCCAGGCCCATCATCGCTGGCTGCGCACGATGGTCTTCGAGCACCTGGCCGAGCAAAGGGCGTTTGAGAGCTACCTACTGGCGATGGATCAGGCAGAGGCGAGGCTCAAGCAGCTGGATCATCAGCTAGAGGAGGTGGCCCAGCAGGCTCCGCATGCCGAGCGGGTGGCGTGGCTGCGTTGCTTCCGAGGGATCGCCACGTTGACGGCCATCGGCGTGCTGGCCGAGTTGCACGGCTTCGAGCGGTTTGGCAGCCCTCGCAAGCTGATGTCCTACCTCGGCCTGGTGCCGGGCGAACACTCCAGCGGCGAGAAGCACCGTCGTGGCGGCATCACCAAGGCCGGCAACCGGCACGTGCGTCGACTGCTGATCGAGGCCGCCTGGCACGCCCGACTGCGGCCGGTGATCAGCGAAGCGCTGAAGAAGCGCCGAGAAGGCCAACCGGCGGCGGTGATCGCCCTCGCCGACCGGGCTCAGCAACGGCTCTCGGCGCGCTACTACCGGCTCGTGATCGGCCGGGGCAAACCGCCCACCACGGTGGCCGTGGCGGTGGCTCGCGAGCTGGCCGGCTTTCTTTGGGCGGTTCTCCGGCTGGCCCCGTCCGCCTGAGGGACGGGGGCCGGCGAGGTCTCGCAAAGCATGAACAAGGTCTCCAGCCTGACCCGGTGTGGGAGCTCTGGCACGATCTGCAGGATGCGCGGCGCCCCTATGCGCAAAGCAGCCCTCCAGCTCTTGACGCGCGATCGTAGACAGCGACTCCTGCCGACGAAGAACGGTCCTGCGGCTCTGCGCCCGCCAGCGGGCGTAACCCGCGTATATCAGAGTGACTCGTCGTCGAAGCGGCCGGGCTCCTGCACCGGGCCAGGCTGGCCCTCTCTAGCTGGAAGGGACCCACCCGCCCCAAGGCGGGAGAGCCCCCAACCAGCGCACTTGACAAACGGTCGTTCCATATCAGGGGC
>DASUEU010000015.1:0-4902 GCA_036274895.1 Thermoanaerobaculia bacterium
AGAGGCCACCGCAAGGTCGAGGCGAAGCTGGGGATCAGGTGCGGGGGCGTCGGGAAGTAGCCGGCAATCTGCTGGGACTCGGGTCTCGCCATGGCGGATCTCCTCCTCGAAGTGGTCGCGGGTGATGCGGGTGACGAAGGCTTCGAGCGCCTCGACCGTGCTCGAGACGGCCAGGGCTCGCTCGAGGCCCGCGGGTGGCGGCGTGCTGGCGGCGAAGGCCCGGCGCCACTCGCCGTTGGGCCAGGCCGTCCACTCCTCCTCGAGCGCGGCCCGGAACAGCCGCAGCTGGAAGGCGAGGTCCGCCACCAGCGGCAGGCCCAGGCGGCGGTCCAGGTAGGCGGTGAAGAGCGCGGCCTCCGTGGCCTCCAGACTGTTCGCCCGGAACTCGCTGGGGAGCGTCGCCGCCTCGCGCTCGAGCCAGGCCGACGACGGCGCCAGGATGAAACGCACCTTCTCCTCGATCGGCACCGCCGGCTCCAAGTCGAACAGCTCGGGCAGGTAGAAGGTGGTGATGCGCCCACCCGGCACCCGCTGCCAGGTCAGGGCGTAGCGCACCTTCTTGGGCAGCTGGAGCACCGTCGAGCCGCCCTCCTTGACCTTGCGGCCGGCCCGCACGTTGGCCGTGAAGGCCCGCGTCTCGGCCTCCGAGCCAAAGTAGGCCAGCCACACCGGCACGGTCACTCCCTCCGCCCCCGGCGCCTCCCACAGCCCCGGCGCCGCCAGCCACCCCAGGGACGCAACCGAGAACGCCCGGCTCTTGCCCCGCCGCTTCTTCGTCCCCAGCGGCTCCACCGTCAACGTCTTCCTCTCCACCGCCACCTCCTGGGCCCTCCGGCCCGGCCAAGGGAGGTGCGCCAGCACCTCCGTCAGCTCGGGGCGAGAGCTGGCTGGGTGGGGGGAGCGAACTTTTCCCGCGCGTCCGTCTCTATCTAGGTAGGAGGGGAAGAGAGCCTCCGCCGAACCTCCTGGAGGCTCGAAAAGGGGGGGAGGTTAGCGGAAACGGCAGGAATCGCCGAAATGGCTTAGAATGAGCAAGTTAGACCGACAAGACCGGCCGACGGTCAGCGCCACTATGCAGATCTTGGAGAGCGTCGAGAGGGGGTCCCGCAAAACGGCCTCCCAAAGTGCTGCAAACAGGCCACTTGCCGGCGCCACTGTGGAAATCGGTCGAAGGCCCTGCGGGGTATTGAGACTAACTCAAACCCAGACAGATACCTAAGAGCCTTTCTTGCGGAAATCGCTCGAAGGCCCTGCGGGGTATTGAGACACATGCTCACGTAAAGCAGGACCCGCGTTCTCGACGCGCGGAAATCGCTCGAAGGCCCTGCGGGGTATTGAGACATCAAAGAACTGCCCGACTCCTTTCTCGTCAAAACAGTGCGGAAATCGCTCGAAGGCCCTGCGGGGTATTGAGACATAGTTGCCGGGAGCCGGGGCGAGGGGGGTGAGGCCGAGGCGGAAATCGCTCGAAGGCCCTGCGGGGTATTGAGACATTGTGGATTAGGGGAGGACTTACGCCGCCTCCCCGTCGGCGGAAATCGCTCGAAGGCCCTGCGGGGTATTGAGACACTGCAGATGGTAGCACTTCCACTCACCCGGAACCAACGCGGAAATCGCTCGAAGGCCCTGCGGGGTATTGAGACACGGATCCCCCGAGATTTCCACCTGATAGGAAAAGTACGCGGAAATCGCTCGAAGGCCCTGCGGGGTATTGAGACAAGCGACGCGGATCATCAGGAGTGAGTCCCTGATTCAGGCGGAAATCGCTCGAAGGCCCTGCGGGGTATTGAGACACGACACGCATCAGAAGGAGCCTGAGTCCGGGGTCGTTGCGGAAATCGCTCGAAGGCCCTGCGGGGTATTGAGACACCATTCCTTACACGATGGTCCTTCATGGTATACCTCCGCGGAAATCGCTCGAAGGCCCTGCGGGGTATTGAGACATACACCAGCTCTGGTGTTCCGGACATGAAAAATGCCCGGGCGGAAATCGCTCGAAGGCCCTGCGGGGTATTGAGACACCTCGTGCCTGCGCCCCGTTCCGTCCACGCCCACGTGCGGAAATCGCTCGAAGGCCCTGCGGGGTATTGAGACACGGGCTTCTTGGTGGACATGACGGTCCTTTCTGATCAGGGGGAAATCGCTCGAAGGCCCTGCGGGGTACTGAGACTTGTACGTCGAGCCGGGAACGATCTCCCGGAGCACGATGCGGAAATCGCTCGAAGGCCCTGCGGGGTATTGAGACACGCTGGAGTGGGCAAGGGGGGTATTGCCTTTGGACGCGCGGAAATCGCTCGAAGGCCCTGCGGGGGATTGAGACACGATTTCAGAGGGTCTGAGGGTTTGAGAGACTGAGGGTGTGGAAATCGGTCGGAGGCCCCGCGGGGGATTGAGACTAGTCAGCGCGGACCTGGTTGGCGACGCCAAGCGGGCGGTGGCATCCGGCCGAAGGCCCCTCGGGAAATTGCGACAGATCGCGTGGCTTATCCGCCTCCTCATCTCCGATGAGGCGAAAGGCAGCCGGGAGCCTCTGAACGGAGAAAAGGGATCGATCACTCATGACTCCAGGCCGCAGGCCCGGAGCCAAGAGCGATCAATCTTGACGATGGTTTGCTGCGGGTGGCGAGGCGGACGAGGAGCTACGGAACCACCACGCTCCAGGCCGAGGTATCCCCCGACTCGAAGCCGTCCGAGAAGATCGGCCTCAAGCCGGCGAAGGCCGTGGCGACCCACTCGGGGTGATCGATGAACGGGTTCCGGTTGCGCTGGAAGAGGAAGACCACCTCGTTGCGCGCGCGCTCGAGGTCGTCGACGGGATCTTGCTGATGCCACGCCAGCAGCTCGGAGAAGATTCCCATGTGGCCCACGGCCGGGTTGGGGTCTGTGGGCACGATGAGCGAGGGGTCATCGGTGAGCTGTAGGTCCGGCTCCGGCTCGCCCGTGAAGTGCACGCCGCCGTCGTAGCGCACCTGCATGTAGAACTGGGCGCGGGCCACGTCGCCGCGGCGGCCGTCCCAGGTCTCCCAGGTGCCGGTGTGGAGGGAGCCGATCTCCCAGTTGGAGTGCCCGGGGCCGCCCTGGCCGTAGTTGAGGTGCGTGGGGTACTCCACGCACAGCGGGTCCGTGCAGGCGCGGTACGGGTGGTTGCTGCGATTGTTGTTGTAGTCCTCGGCCGCCAGGAACAAGGCGTGGCAGTCGGTGTAGGGGATGTCCGTCTGGTCCGGGAAGCCGAACGACTTGGGCCAGCTGTGCTCGCGCTGATAGCCGGTATGGGCGTCGGACTTCGGCAGCAGGGAGTTCTGGTAGATGTCCAGAATGCGGCTGCTGTCCCCGGGATCCTCGTCGGCGAGCTCGAGGATCTTCCAGGTGCCGATCACCGTCGAGTCGTAGGGGAAGCGCTCGTGGTCACGGATCCGCTCGTGGAGGGCGGCGCGCAGGGCCACCGGAAAGGGGGTGGCGATCCCCGCGTAGTAGCACTCGTTGGTCAGGGCACAAGAGCCCGGATTGGGTCGCGTGAAGCGATACTGGCTGTCCCAAGTGACCAGGATGTCCTCGCTCGTCTCGTCGTCTCCGGTCAGCCCGTTGCCGCCGCTCGACTCCATGGCGCCCTCGATGGTGGCTCGCTTGGTGGACACGGTGGCTCCCGGGAAGGCCGTCTGGTCCGGCATGGTGGCGGCATCGGGCTGGTAGGTCGTGGCGATCGTCCCGACGTCCGGCCCATCCACGCTGACGCCGGTCTTGTTGCCGATGTCGTTGGTGTCGGAGGGGATGCCGGCGTTCACCAGGTCCACGTCTCGAACCAGGTCCGAGGCGCCGTCCCAGGTGAAGAGCACCAAGCCTTCGCCCGCGTCCGTGAGCCCGGCGCCCGGCCGCGGCCCGAGGGGGGTCAGCATGTTCGGCGTCTCGGGATCGTCGCCCAGGACCGCGAAGTCGGCCGGGAAGCCGAAGGCGGCGTGGAAGCCAACGCTGTTCAGGGCCACGACTATGACCCCGCATGGGGGGATCGAGGCCCCTGGCGGGAACTGGACCACGAAGTCGGAGCTGACGAGCGCCGGGGCCGGCCCGGCGCCAAAGTACCCGGGCAGGAGGGCGTAGTCCTCGTCGTCGGCGAGGTAGTAGTCACCGAGGTTGACCGGGGCATCGGTGGGGTTCCAGATCTCGATGAATTCGGCGGCGGTCGGGGTGAGAGCCGCTTCACAGAGGAGCAGGTGATCGTCGAGGGCCCAGGCCGAGCTGGGGGACCAGGACGCGCCTGCGAGGCAAAGGGCCAGGAGCCGGAGGGACGGGCCGGGAGTGGGGGACATCGCAAGCCTCCTTGCTGGGAGCGTCGAGAGGAGCGGGGGAATCCCACTTCTCTGACCCTTCGGCAGCCCGGCGGTCTTGCGGTCCTTCCTGGAAGGAGGCGAGGACCCGTGGCTTTGCGGCGCCCGTTTTCGCGGGTTGTGCCCTTGTCGGGACCTGAGAGCGTCAGTAACACAGAACTGACGCTAGTGCAACATACATCGATGCAGTGAGCGTGAAGATTTCCCGGCCGCCAGGCGGCCTCCTCGAGCGCCTCCCGGCTCCGAATCCCCTTGCCTCGGTGCCAGGAGCGGGAGTCTCTCGGTTCAGGGCTTGAGCGCCGCCTCGCCCCGGGGCACCGGCAGCGGCTGCTCCCAGGTGTCCTCGAGCGCCGGGTCGGGAGCAGCTCCTTCCGCGTTCCCGGGCTCCTGCACCCGCTCGGAGCGCAGCCGGGTCTTCGAGCCGGGCTCGCCCTCCCACCGCCGCCACAGGGCCTCGGGGTCGAGGGTGCGGCCGTAGGGCTCGGCGTCGCAGGCGGTGGCCAGCTCCCAGAGGTCGGTGTAGACGGCGGGGGCGGACTCGCGGGTGAGGCAGTCCACGGCGCCGGCGAGGCTCAGGGGG
>DASUEU010000016.1:0-3222 GCA_036274895.1 Thermoanaerobaculia bacterium
CGAATCCTGCATCCCTGGCCCGACGAGCGGTTCGCCGCCAGAGCCTCGGGGAGGAGCCCAGTGCGTTAGCAGCGCACGCTGGGTTCTGTGCGGGGGGCGGCCCGAACCGAAAGGCGAAGGGCCGTCCCTACCGTGACCGACTTCATGCCCCCGGTCTTCCGGCTTGCTTTAGCCATTCGTGGAAATCGGTCGAAGGCCCTGCGGGGTATTGCGACAACCGAGGTTGGTGATGCAGAGACTTACGCCGATCCTTCGTGGAAATCGGTCGAAGGCCCTGCGGGGTATTGCGACACGAAGACGACGTACTTCCCGCCCACACGCACGCTATTGTGGAAATCGGTCGAAGGCCCTGCGGGGTATTGCGACACGCTATCAATTGGCCACATCCACAAGCAGTCACTGATGTGGAGATCGGTCGAAGGCCCTGCGGGGTCTTGCGATCGGTTCACCAGGTCGCGTGGCCTCTTCGCGTTGGCGTGGAAATCCGCTCGCGAGTGATTGAAATCACTCGCTCCCTACAAACGTCCCTGTCGGGACGCAGAGATCCCGCCGCTACGCCTGCTGCGCAGGCTTCGGTCGGGATGACCTCCGAAAGGTTTCAGGAACGTACCGGTTGTCGCTCCGAGCGAAGGCGAGGAGCCTCTCCGTCCCGGCAGGGACGTGTCTACGGAGCGTGGGACCTCGGTCCCTCGCAGAGGCTCTCCGGATCGATCACTCTCCGGTCACGTTTCTCGTCCCCGCCGCCCGCTTCATCCTTCGGTTGGGAGAAGATCCCGGCGGTCAAGAACAGCTCCATCCCGGCCGGGCCGACCCGCCCTATCGGTCGCAGGAGAGGACCGAGGCTCCGGGCACGCGAAGCGGAGAAGACAGGGGCTGCTCGAACCACGAAGCGGGGATGCGGATCAGCGTCTCGACGGGCTGGTGACCGTACTCCTCGACGGGTCCTCGCTCGAACAGGAACAGCCAGCGACCGGCCGGCACGAGGGTGAGGAAGGGGGCGGTGGTAGGGAGCCGGAGCGCCTTGGTGTAGCGCCCCGTCTCGGGGTCGAGGGCATGGAGAAGCCAGCGCGTGCCGCCGAGCGCTGAGTCGGGCTCCCGCGTCAGGACGAAGAGCCGGGACCCGATCGCATACAGCCCGGTGACCAGGGACCCGGCCTGGACCTCACGCAGGAACTGGACGAGGGTGACGGGACCGCTGCTGCGAACGGAGAGAGGGGAGCGGCTCTCGAAACCTGGGGGCATCCCGGCGACCGTGGTGACGGCGCCCGTGCTGGGCTCTACGGCTCGAAGCTGGGGCTTCTCCGTGGGCTCGACGAAGTAGATGGTGTCCTGGAGCCGGACCATGGTCTCGATGTCCAAGAGGTAGGGCGCGGAGCTTTCGAAGGGAAGCACGATCCTCGCCGACCGGACGGTGCCGTCGAGGTCGGCGAGGAAGAAGCCGCTGCGATAGAACGGCCGCGGTAGAAGCTGTCCCGGCAAGGGTGCGGCTCGGTCCTCGACGTGGCCCTGGCCGAAGAGCTGCTCGCCGGCCGGGATCCACTGGTTGACGGCAGCAAGACCGCTGGCCGTCGGTCCTCCCTGCAAGCTGAAAGAGCGCAACAGCTCGAAGCGCTTGCCAAACTCGATCAGCTGCAGGCTCATGAACGACAAGAGGAAACCTCGCTCGGTCGCTCGCAGCCGAGTGGGGCGGGCCTGCTCGGCCTCTGGCCCGAGGGCGAACAGGGGCCCTGCCGGCCGGCCATCGGGGTGGAAGGCCAGCACCCGGCGCCTCATGCAGTCCACCGCCAGGATCCTGCCGCCCACTTGCCACCACACGGCCGAGGTCAGCCAGGTGGGCTGATGCTCCGGCGGGATCGCGAAAGCCTGGCAGCTTTCCAGGCTCGTGGCGGCTGGGCTGCTACCGCCCGGAGCGAGTCCCTCGGAACGAGGGCTCGATGGAGCGGTCACCGGCTCGCCGGTCGCAAGGTCCACGAGGGCCGCCCGGCAGACGACGGCGCCAGGGGTCTTGGGCGAGGGGGCGATGGTGACCTCGGAGGCGAGGCCGAGCTGGTGCAACGGCCTCTCGTCCGGGGTCGGGGGGGCGCAGCCAAAGGGCGCAAGCAAGAGGAGCACAGGGAGGCCAAGCCCGGTGAGGGTGTGGTTGGACAAGTGGGATCGGTGCCTCATGGCGTGTCCTTTCGCGTTGGCCCTCGTGGTCGAGGGGCTGGCAGCTTCAGCCCCGAAACGCCTCCACGTCCGCGCTGGCCGCGATCACCCCGGGCAGGCTCGAGTAGGCCCGGGTCTGCCCGGTCTCGGTCGTCCGATCGCTTCAGCAGCCGGGAGGACCGGCGCACCCCCATCGGCGAAGCGCAACCGCCGCTCCAGCCGGACGCGCAGGGCCGCGACCTCTTCCTGCGGCAGGCGATCGCCCAGGATGCGGCGGCCCGCCGCCACCCGGGCATGGTTTCCGCGCTCGATCTCGAGTAGCTCGAACCACAGGTTGGCCTCCTCGCGCAGCCGCAGGTCGCGTCCGGCTTCGACGGCCTGGGTGAGGTGGTGGACGACCTCGTCGGCCTCGTCGAAGCGGCCCCGGTTCAACTGGAAGAGCACCCCGGTGCCGAAGACCTGGGCCGCCACGAAGGGGTCCCCGGTGCCGGCGTCGGCAGCGAGCCGGGCCAGGGCGAGGGCCAGCTCGCCGCTGCGCTCGCAGCCCCGGTACAGGGCCGCCTCGGCCAGCAGGGCCAGGGTCTCGGCGGCCAGGTCGGCCGCCAGGGCGGGTGGCACGAGCGTCTCCTCCAGGGACCAGACCTCCTGGAGCACCGGGCCGACCAGGCCCAGCACCGGCTCGCCCGAGCCGTGCAGGCGCTCGCGGGCTTGCTCCAGCCTCTCGACCAGGCTTCGCAGCTGGGGCAGGCGCCCCACCGGGCGCTCACCCTCGAGCAGCTGGTCGAGCAGCTCGGCCAGGTCCGAGGCGGTCATGGGCGCGGCTGCTCCCAGGTCTCCTCGAGCACCGGCGCCGGGGCCTCGGCGCTCTGCGGCTCCTGCACCCGCTCGGAACGCAGCCGGGTGGCCCCGGGTGCTGCTTCCCCTCGCCCCTCCCAGCGCCGCCACAGGGCCTCGGGGTCGAGGGTGCGGCCGTAGGGCTCGGCGTCGCAGGCGGTGGCCAGCTCCCAGAGGTCGGTGTAGACGGCGGGGGCGGACTCGCGGGTGAGGCAGTCCACGGCGCCGGCGAGGCTCAGGGGG
>DASUEU010000017.1:0-2691 GCA_036274895.1 Thermoanaerobaculia bacterium
GTCTCCCGCACTCGGGCCAGCAGCTCGGTGAAGCTGGGGTCGCCGTCGAGGCGGGTGCGCAGGGCGAGGGTGTTGATGAAGAGGCCGATCAGCCCTTCGGTCTCGCCCCTTCGGCGGTTGGCCACCGGCGAGCCCACCACCACCTCCTCCTGGCCGCTCCAGCGCCCGAGCAAGGCGGCCCAGGCGGCGAGCAGGCTCATGAAGAGAGTGGCACCCTGGCGCCGGGACAGGGTCTCGAGCGCCACCACCTGCAAAGGCGGCAGGCTGATCCGCCGCAGGCCGCCGGCGAAGCCCTGGACGGCAGGCCGAGGCCGGTCGGTGGGCAGCTCGAGCAGGGCCGGGGCGCCGGACAGCTCGTCTCGCCACCAGGCGGTCTCGGCGGCCAGGCGCTCGCCGGCGAGCAGGCGCCGCTGCCAGCGGGCGAAGTCGGTGTAGCGGATGGGCAAGGGCGGCAACTCGGCGGGCGTGCCGGAGACCTCGGCCTGGTAGAAGGCCGCCAGCTCGCGTTCGAGCACCCCGAGGGACCAGCCGTCCCCGGCCAGGTGGTGCAGGGTCAGCAGCAGCACGTGCTCGAGCGCAGCCGAGCGCACCACCACCAGGCGCAGCAGCCGCCCCGCGCCGAGGTCGAAGGGCCGGCCGGCCTCCGCCCGGCCGAGGGCGTCGAGGGTCCTCGCCCGGACGCCGGGTGTCAGGGCCGCGAGGTCCACCACCGGCCAGGGACCGCCCCTCCACGCCGTGGGCTCCTGCCGGGGCACGCCGTCGACGGCGAAGAGGCGGCTGCGCAGGGGCTCGTGGCGGAGGACGATGCGCCCCAGCGCCCTGCCCAGCGCCGGCAGCGACAGCTGGCCCTGGCAGCCGATGGCCGCGGCGATGTGGTAGAGGGGGCTGCCCGGCGCCAGCTGGTCGAGGAACCACAGCCGCTCCTGGCCGAAGGAGAGCTCGGAGGCGCCGGCCGCCGCCGAGTGCTCGATCGGCGGCAGGGCCCCTTCTCCCTCGCCCGGCGGCACACCCTGGAGGGCCGCCACCTCCTCGGCTACGCCGGCCAGGCTCTGGCGCTCGAAGACCGCGGCCAGGGGCAGCTCCACCCCCAGCTCCTCGCGCAGGCGGGAGACCAGGCGCGTGGCCAAGAGCGAGTGGCCCCCCAGCTCGAAGAAGCTCTCCTCCCGGCCGGGGCTCTCGACCCCCAGCAGCTCCTCCCACATCCGGGCCAGCAGCTGCTCGAGGGGTCCCCGCGGCGGCTCGGAGGGGGCCCTCTCCTCGCCCCCCGGCTCGGGCAGGGCAGCCCGGTCCACCTTGCCGTTGGCGGTCAGGGGCAGCGCCTCGAGCACCACCACCGAGGCCGGCACCAGGGGCTCGGGCAGGCGCCGGGCCAGCTCCTCGCGCAGGGCAGAGCCCGAAAGCCCCTCCCCCACCGCGTAGGCCACCAGCTGCTTGTCCCCCGCGGCCCGGGTCCACACCTTGACCGCCGCCGCACGCACGCCGGCCAGCTCGCCGAGCACGGCCTCCACCTCCCCCGGCTCCACCCGGAAGCCGCGGATCTTGACCTGGGCATCCGCGCGGCCCAGAAACTCCAGCAGCCCGTCCGCCCGCCATCGCACCCGGTCGCCGGTGCGGTAGACCCGCTCGCCGCAGGCGAAGGGATGGGGCACGAAGCGCTCGGCGGTCAGCCCCGGCCGGCCCTGGTAGCCCCGCGCCAGGCCCCGCCCCGAGACCGCCAGCTCGCCGACCGTACCGAGGGGGGCCAGCTGGCCGTGGCGGTCCAGCACCAGGCCGCCGCTGTCGCCGATCGGCCGGCCGATGGGCACCGACGCTCCCCGCTCGGGGGCTTCCCGCACCCGGTGGCAGCAGCTGAAGGTGGTGTTCTCGGTCGGGCCGTAGCCATTCACCAGCCGTGTGCCCGCCAGCCCTGCCAGGGCCCGCTCGACGTGCGGCGGCGAGAGCACGTCACCCCCGGCGAGCAGCAGGGAGAGGCCGGAGAGCGAGGCCAGCTCCTCCTCGACCATCTGGTGGAAGAGACCGGCCGTCAGCCACAGCGAGGTCACCCGCTCGCGGGCCACCTCCGCCCCCAGCTCGGCGAGGGAAGGCCGCCGGCCCGTGGCGCTCACCACCAAGCGGCCGCCGGTGGCGAGGGGACCCCACAGCTCCAGCGTCGAGGCGTCGAAGGCCACCGGCGCCAGCTGCAGCCAGGTCTCTTCGGGGCCCAGCCGGGCGAAGCTCGAGCCCGCCACCAGCCGCGCCACCGCACGGTGCGGCACCGCCACCCCCTTCGGCCGACCCGTCGAGCCCGAGGTGTAGAGCACGTAGGCCAGCCCCTCGGGGAGGATCTCGGCAGGCTGCCGGCCCTTGGTCCATCCCGGCCCGGAGACCCCACGCTCACTCGCCCTCGGACCCGCGGCCGGCACCCCCAGCTCGATGACGGCCGTGCCCTCCGGCAGGTCCCGGCCACCGCCCGGCGCGGTCACCACCAGCCGGCAGCCGGCGTCGGCGAGGAGCCAGCGCCGCCGCTCCTCCGGCAGGCCCGGCTCGATCGGCACGTAGGCCCCGCCCGCGCGCCACACCGCCAGCAGGGCCGCCACCATCGCGACCGAGCGCTCGAAGGCCACTCCCACCCGCACCTCCGGCCCCACCCCCGCCGAGGCCAGCTCCCGTGCCCAGGCTTCGGTCCAGGCGTCGAGGCCGGAGTAGCTCCAC
>DASUEU010000018.1:0-192958 GCA_036274895.1 Thermoanaerobaculia bacterium
TCAATCTCCTCACCTGCCTGTCCGTGACCATCAGCCTCCCGTCATGAGACGGCTAAGAGCTTAGAGGACAGACGGTTACGAGGAACCAGACCCCGCAGTTCTAGTTGTCGTCAACCCGCAGTTCTAATTGTCGCTGATCACTTGCGGATGACTGCCGCCTTGCCTCTCCTGGCCAGGCTGCGAGTCCATTGCTGCTCCAACTGCTTATCGAGCCGGGCAGTCAAGACGGCGAATCAGCCGTGCCAATGGGTTGGAGTAGGGAACGCGAATGATTCGAGTCCGCACAGAGCCCGTGCTATGCGATCCCCGTTGGAGGTGGAGTATGGGAAAGAGAATGGCCTTGAGCTTCGTGCTGATGCTTGGCGTAGCAGAGCGGCTCTTCGCGCAGGCGGAAGACGAAGCGATGACGGGGTTTGCGATCCCGCAACCTGTGATCATTGCGACCGAGGGCGCTCCTGTCGAGCGTTCGTTCTACACAGGCACCTTGAACTGGTACTGGCAGCCGGGGGGTGCATCGACCTCGATAACTGGAAGTGGCTACTCGACGACCACCAACGGCGGCCGTATCTCTGGAATCACAGTGTGCCTCTACAACGAGTCACTCTTTAGCCGCCAGTTCAGGGCAACGGCATCTGTCATTCAAGGGTCTACAACAATTCAGGCCATTACATTCTCGACAAGTTTCCAGCCACAACAAGCCTCGTGCCACTCGCTCTTCAATCTCGACGCTACCGTGCTGCCCGGAGAGTTTCGGATCTCCTCCAGTTTCAACCTCTTCGATGCGGACAACATCTTCGCAGGTATTCCTACCACTTCCTCGGGCCAGACTTTCGATATCTCCGTTGGTTCCCAGCGCCCACCTGTAGGCAGCGGACCGCAAGGGCCTGTGACGATGAAAGGGATCGGCCTCCGCTACCGGATTGCAGAGAACGACGCTCCCCCACCTCCACCCCCCTCATGTGTTCCTGACTCTCACTCACTCTGCCTCAATAACGGTCGCTTCAGAGTCGAGGCTACGTACCACACCGCATCGACCAGCGGTGCAGCTCAGGCGGTCACTCTAACCGACGATACTGGCTACCTTTGGTTCTTCGACGCTGACAACGTGGAGGCAGTCGTCAAGGTTCTGAATGCCTGTGGCCTGAACAGCCGGTACTGGGTGTTTGTGGCGGGGCTGACGGACCAAGGCGTGGATATCGTAGTTACCGACACACTTCAGCCGGACAATGTGAAGCTCTACTCCAATCCACTCGGTCAGACCTTTGTGACCATTACTGACACAGAGGGACTTGACAGCTGTCCATGAGAACCAGCTCACCAGGCCGGGAGGATATCTCGGTCCCACTGCGTCCGTGCTGCGCCTATCGAGATCGTGATGCCCTCCTTGGCTTGGATGCCCATTCGGTCGCAGTTCGGACCTCTGTCACTCTTCTGAGGTCTTGGGGCGAGTCCGGAACTCGCTTCTGCCGGTAGCGTCCACGGGCGCGCAAGGCGCGGCAGATGGGGAAGCCATGCGCACTCCGGGGCCGTATTCGGGCTTCGACAGGGCGTCACCTCAGGGGGGTATTTGTCGAGGTGGCCATCCGTGTATTAACGTGGCGCCGGTGAGCACGCAGGAGCAGATCTTGAAGCTGGTCGACGAGGGCGTCGAGGCCTGCCGGCGTGGTGACTGGCAGGCTGGTCTCGGCCACCTCGCCGCAGTGACCCGCACCGAGGACCTCCCGGTCGAGCTTCCCGCCCGCTTCTACTCCTACCTCGGCCACGCGATGGCCCGGGTCCAGGGCCGGCGCAAGGAGGGGCTCTCCCTCTGCCAGCACGCCATCCGGCTCGAGTTCTACCGCGGCGAGAACTACTACAACCTGGCCCAGGTCTACCTGCTGGGCGGCCATCGCGCGGCGGCGGTGAAGGCGATCCACCAGGGCCTCGCGAGAGACCGCAAGAACCGCAGCCTGGTGCTGCTCGCCCGCGAGCTGGGCGTCCGCCGGAGCCCGGTGCTGCCGTTCCTCTCGCGCAACAACCGCATCAACGTCCTCCTCGGCAGGCTCCGTCACCGCCTCTTCTCGCCGCCCTGACGGCGGACCCTTGTCACACCGCCGTCACAGCTCGGCGGGTCCGCTGACAAACCGGGCTGCCAGTCTTTGCCCGAATTCGGCGAGGTGCCGGAGCGCGGCTCGGGAGCCTCTGCGGATCCAACCCAGTCACCCAAGTAGAGGAGAGTCACATGAAGCCTATGCAGCGGGGGGCCATGACCACTTTGGCGCTGGCCTTCTTCGCCGGGGCGGTCTCCGGCCAGCAGATCCAGCTCGACCCGGCCTACAAGCCCTACCAGAAGGTGAGCGGGATCTCGGGCAACTTGAGCTCCATCGGCTCGGACACGCTGAACAACCTCATGACCCTGTGGGCCGAGGGCTTCCAGAAGCAGTACCCCAACGTCCGCATCCAGATCGAGGGCAAGGGCTCCTCGACCGCGCCTCCGGCCCTGATCTCCGGCACGGCGCAGCTCGGTCCCATGAGCCGGTCCATGAAGGCCGCCGAGATCGACCAGTTCGAGAAGAAGTACGGCTACAAGCCGACCGAGATCAAGGTTGCCCTGGACGCCCTCGCCGTCTACGTCAACAAGGACAACCCGATCGAGGAGCTGACGGTGGCGCAGGTCGACGGCATCTTCTCGAAGACCCGGCGCTGCGGCGGCGCCAACGCCACCACCTGGGGCCAGGCCGGGGTCAAGGCCGGCGCCTGGGGCAGCAAGCCGATCAGCCTCTATGGTCGTAACTCGGCCTCCGGCACCTACGGTTTCTTCAAGGACAACGCCCTCTGCGGCGGCGACTACCGCGACACCGTCAAAGAGCAGCCGGGCTCGGCCTCGGTGGTGCAGGGCGTCACCGAGGATCTCGCCGGCATCGGCTACAGCGGCATCGGCTACCGCACCTCCGGCGTCAAGCCGGTGCGCCTGGCCAAGAAGGCCGGCGACCGGGCCTACGGCACCAGCCAGGAAGAGGTCAACTCCGGCTCCTACCCGCTGTCCCGCTTCCTCTTCGTCTACCTCAACAAGGCCCCCAACGGCCAGCCCGATCCCCTGGTGCGCGAGTTCGTGAAGTACATCTGCTCGAAGGATGGCCAGGAAGTCGTGGTCAAGGACGGCTACCTGCCGCTGACCACGGCCCTCTGCCAGGCCGAGCTCGCCAAGATTCAGTAGGCTCGCTCCGGCTCCTCGAGCCCGAGCTCTCGTTCCGAGGCCCGGCTCCGATCTCTCGGTGCCGGGCCTTTCATCCACTGCCATCAACAGGGAGGTACTCTGATGTCGACAGCGGCGAGGCCAAGCCGGACGGCGCGACGGCGCTTCGTGGCCGACCGCGTGGCGCGCTGGCTGGTCACCGCCGGCGGCCTGGGCATCATCGCGAGTATCCTCTCGATCCTGGTCTTCATCGTCGTCGAGGTCTGGCCACTGACCCGCGCGGCCCGGGTCGCCTCGAGGCCCGAGATCAACTTGCGGGGGCTCGATTTCGGCGCCCTGATCACCGATGAGTACCGCGAGCTCCTCGCCGGCCTCACCCGCGACGGCCGGCTGGTGGTGCTGCGGGCCGCCGACGGCGAGGTGGTGCTCGAACGGCGGCTCGATGCCGCCCTGCCCCCCCCCGCCCCCGGGCAGGGGGCCGGTCCGGCGCCGTTCGGCATCGCGGCGATCGCCGCTTCGGAGGACGGCACCCACCTCGCGGCCGCTACCACCGACGGCCGGGTCGTCAGCTGGCCCCTGGCCTGGCAGGTCACCTTCGAGGGCACCGAGCGCCGGGTCGGCGCCGAGGCCCTGACTCCGGTGGTCTTCCCCCTCGACCCCGAGGGCCGGCCGATCGAAACCGCGAGCGTCGAGGTCGACGAGGACGGCCGCGGCGGGGCCGTGGCCCTGCTGGCCGACGGCCGCATTGCCCTGATGCGGCGCGAGGTCCAGACCAACTTCATGACCGGCGCCGTGACCGAGAGCTTCGAGTCGCACTTTCTCGCCACGCCCGAGCGCCCCAGTCGCCTGCTCATCGACCGCGACCTGCGCAACGTCTACGGCGGCACGGCCTCGGGCAAGGTGCTGTGGTGGGACCTCGCCGCCGAGGAGGGGACGCCGCCCCAGGAGGTGGCCACGCTGAGCGGAGCGGTCACCGCCCTCGCCCTCCTGATCGGTGACCGCTCCCTGGTGGTGGGGCAAGCGAGCGGTGGCCTGTCGGTGTGGTTTCAGGTGCGCGGGGCCGACGACGCCTTCCGCCTGACCCGCATCCGCGAGTTTCCAGCCCACCCCGGCGCCATCGAGCTGGTGGCGCCCTCGCTGCGCAACAAGGGCTTCCTCGCCATCGGCGGCGGCCGGGTGGGGCTCTACCACTCGACCGCCCACCGCGTGATGTGGACCGGACCGCCTCCCTTCGCCCGACCGACGGCCCTGACCCTGGCCCCGCGGGCGGACGGCGCCTTCTTCGCCGAGGCCGGCCGGCTGGCCACCCTGGCGATCGACAACCCCCACCCGGAGACCACCTGGAAAGCTCTGTTCGGCAAGGTCTGGTACGAGGGCTACGAGAAGCCCGAGTACGTCTGGCAGTCCACCGGCGGCAGCGACGACTTCGAGCCCAAGTTCTCCCTCACGCCTCTCCTGATCGGTACCTTGAAGGGCACCTTCTACTCCCTGCTGCTGGCCATCCCCCTGGGGGTGCTGGGGGCCATGTTCACCTCCCAGTTCCTGCACCCGGCCTACCAGCGCTGGGTCAAGCCCACGGTCGAGATCATGGCCGCCCTGCCCACCGTGGTGCTCGGCTTCCTGGCCGGGCTGTGGCTGGCACCGCGGCTGGAGCAGTACTTCCCGGCCCTGCTGCTGATGGTGGTTGCCGTCCCCCTCTCGGTGCTCACAGCCGGCTGGCTGTGGCACCGCCTGCCGCGCCGGGTGCACGACCGCTTCCTCTCGGGCGTCGAGGCCCTGTTCTACGTCGGGGTGCTCGCCCTCACTATGTGGCTTTGCGTCGCGCTGTCGGAGCCTCTCGAGCTGGCCCTTTTCGGCGGCAGCTTCCCGCGCTGGGTGCTCGAGACGACCGGCCTGACCTACGACCAGAGAAACGCCGTGGTGGTCGGCCTGGCCATGGGTTTCGCGGTGATCCCGATCATCTTCGCCATCTCCGAGGACGCCTTCTCGAACGTGCCCCGCAACCTGGTCTCGGGCTCACTCGCCCTGGGTGCCAACCGCTGGCAGACGGTTACTCGGGTGGTGCTGCCGACGGCCAGCCCCGGGATCTTCTCGGCGATCATGGTCGGCTTCGGCCGGGCCGTCGGCGAGACCATGATCGTGCTGATGGCCACCGGCAACACGCCGATCATGGACTGGAGCCCGTTCAACGGCTTTCGTACCCTCTCGGCCAACATCGCCGTCGAGATCCCCGAGGCGCCGATCGGCGGCACCCTCTACCGCGCCCTCTTCCTGGCCGCGCTGCTGCTCTTCGCCCTGACCTTCGTGGTCAACACCGTGGCCGAGGTCGTGCGCCAACGGTTGCGGCAGCGCTACTCGCAGCTGTGAGGGAGATCCCGTGAGCACCCTCGACCAACTCGATCGCAAGGAAGCGAAGCGGCGCGACCGCGCCGAGAGCTTTGGCCGCTCGATGACCGCGCTGTGCGGCGGCGCCCTCGCCCTGAACCTGCTCTTGACCCTCGGGCTGCTGGCCTTGATCGCCGTCCGCGGCCTGGGCTTCTTCTGGCAGCAGGAGCTGGTGCAGCTGGAGCTCACCGACGGCGCTCCTTTGCTCGGCGAGGTCAACCTGCGCCAGGAGCGGCCCGCGACCGACTGGACCAACCCGGATGAGCCCCTCTACCGCATCCGCCTCAAGGTGGGCAACCGGGACGTAACCGGCAGCGACTTCGTGTGGGTGGACGAGGACGCCGTCGCCGCCCGTACCCGCCCGACCCGGGCCCTGCTCCTCGAGCGCCTCGAGTGGGGCAACTTCTACGGCTTCCCCCAGGAGCTGCGCCGCGGCTCGGAGATCCTCGCGTCGGGTGAAGAGGCGACCTGGCGGGCTCTCGAGCCCCTGATCGACCAGAAGACGGAGCGTCGAGAGGCGATCCGCAGGCTCGAGAAGGGCGCCATCGGCGACGTCAACGTCGAGATCGAGAGGCTCCGGCTGGCCGAGCGCAAGCTCGGCCTCGCCCAGCTGCCCCCGGCCGAGGCCGAGGCGAAGCGGGCCGAGATCTCCCGCGCCCTCGAGGCCAAACAGGCGGAGTACAACCGCTTGGCCGAGGAGCTCTTCACCGCCCGGGACGAGCTGCAGCGCGAGACGGTGGTGATGCGCACCGCCGCCGGCGAGACCAAGGAGATCGCCGTCGGCAACATCGTCCACGCCATCCCGGCCAACACCCTGTCGACGTTCCAGAAGACCGGCCTCTACCTCGGACGAGTGTGGGAGTTCATCTCCGGCGACCCCCGCGAGTCGAACACCGAGGGCGGCATCTTCCCGGCCATCTTCGGTACCGTGATGATGGTGCTGATCATGGCCCTGGTGGTCACCCCCTTCGGCGTGCTCGCCGCCCTCTACCTGCGGGAGTACGCCAAGCAGGGGCTGCTGGTGCGCATCGTGCGCATCGCCGTCAACAACCTGGCCGGCGTGCCTTCGATCGTCTTCGGCGTCTTCGGCTTGGGCTTCTTCGTCTACCTGATCGGTGGCAGCATCGACCAGCTGTTCTATCCCGAGGCCCTGCCCACCCCCACCTTCGGCACCGGCGGCATCCTGTGGGCCAGCCTGACCCTGGCCCTGCTCACCGTGCCGGTGGTGATCGTCGCCGCCGAGGAGGGCCTGGCCGCGGTGCCGCGCATCGTGCGCGAGGGCTCGCTCGCCCTCGGGGCCACCAAGTTCGAGACCACCTTCCGGGTGGTGGTGCCGGCGGCGGCGCCGGGCATCTTGACCGGCATGATCCTGGCCATGGCCCGGGCGGCCGGCGAGGTGGCGCCGCTGATGATCGTCGGCATGGTCAAGCTGGCGCCGGCCCTGCCGGTGGATCATCACTCGCCGTTCCTCCACCTCGAGCGCAAGTTCATGCACCTGGGCTTCCACATCTACGACGTGGGCTTCCAGAGCCCCAACGTCGAGGCCACCACGCCGCTGGTCTTCGCCACGGCCCTGCTGCTGATCGTGGTGGTGACCTCGATGAACCTGGTCGCGGTGGCGATCCGCAATCGACTGCGCAAGAAGTACCAGGGCAGCGCCGTCTAGGCTCCGAGAGAGGGAAGAAGGACATGGAGAGCATGGAGAACACCGAAACGAGCCCGATCTCGCTGCCGCCGGTGGGCCCCGCCCCGGCTCTCGACCCGGCGACCCACCCGCCGGTCGAGGACCCGATCCTCGAGATCGACCGGCTCTCGCTCTGGTACGGCCAGACCAAGGCGCTCAAGGAAATCAGCCTCAGCATCCCCGAGAAGAGAATCACCGCCTTCATCGGCCCCTCGGGCTGCGGCAAGTCGACCCTGCTGCGCTGCATCGACCGCCTCAACGACCTGGTCGACGGCGTCCGCATCGAGGGCGACATCCGCTTCGAGGGCGAGAGCATCTACCGCCCGGACATGGACGTGAACCTGCTGCGCAAGCGCATCGGCATGGTGTTCCAGAAGTCGAACCCGTTCCCGAAGTCGATCTACGAGAACGTCGCTTACGGCTGCCGCATCCAGGGGATGAGCCGCAAGAGCGTGCTCGACGAGATCGTCGAGAAGAGCCTGCGGGGCGCGGCCCTGTGGGAGGAAGTGAAGGACCGCCTGGCCGAGAGCGCCCTCGCCCTCTCGGGCGGCCAGCAACAGCGCCTGTGCATCGCCCGGGCGATCGCCGTCGAGCCGGAGGTGATCCTCTTCGACGAGCCCTGCTCAGCCCTCGACCCGGTGGCCACGGCCAAGATCGAGGAGCTGATGCAGGATCTCAAGAAGGACTACACCCAGGTCATCGTCACCCACAACATGCAGCAGGCCGCCCGCGTCTCGGACTACACGGCCTTCCTCTACCTGGGTGAGCTGATCGAGTACGGCCTGACCGACAAGCTCTTCTTCAAGCCGATCAGAAAACAGACCGAGGACTACATCACCGGGCGGTTCGGGTAGGGGTGGCCCAGCTTTCGATACGTAGCTCCGTCCCGACCTCGCGAAGGCGCTGCATCTTGTCGTTCGTCACGAGGACGAGATTGAGTTCCAGCGCCTGAGCAGCGATCCAGAGGTCGTTCTCCTGAATGCCCAGCTCCTTCCCGCTCGTCGGGTCGAGAAGCTCCTCCGGGCGCAGGCCTTTCTTGCGACGATCCTTCGGTGCGAACCGCTCGAAGAGAAGCGCCCGCAGAAGACCGTAAGGGCCCCGGGTATGCTTGCCGACATTCAGCACGGTTGGCAGGCGACTTGAGATGAAGTCGTTGAACTGTGCCTCTTCTGCCGGATCACCGTAGCTGCCAAGTGCCCTGTGACCGTACTCGACCTCCCCCAAGGTGATCGCTGAGATCGCCAAGGGCGATGCCTCTGGGAGCGAGGCGATCCTCCGAGTCACGGCATCATGTTCCGGCCGACCATCATCGAACCAGTACCTCAGGACGTTGGTGTCGAGCAGATAGCCGGTCGCCACCGGGTCAGTCCTCGAAGGCCCGGACGGCCGCTCCGAGAGCACTCTTTACAACCTCTGCGACAGGACCGGTTCGGTTGATCAACCTCCCAGAAGTGGAGCGCTGGAAGTCCTCGGAGAGGTAGAGGTGCAACGGGATCCAGGGCTCGAAGTCGGCTGGGAAGTAGCGGTCGAACACAAATGGCACACCCGGTCGCGGCCAGCCAGCGAAGTAGTCCAGGAGCTGGCGCTCGAGCCTCGCCGGCAGGTCGTACAGCCGCAGTACCTCTGCATCCAATTCCAGCAGCAGCTCACGGCTACGCGATGGCTGCGGCGGAAGATCGAGCCTGAAAGTCCCTTCTGCGGATAAGCGCTCCAAGTAGCCCTTGGATGCCTGGGCAATTCGATCTGCATCGACTTGCGAAAACCTGGGCACGGGCAGTAAGTCTAGCGTTCTCTTGAGATTGTGGCGTTCAGTGGAGAACGAGGAACAATAAGCCTGCGCAAAGGGGCCGTTCAAGAGGGCCCAGAGCAGCAGCAGAGGGGTGCGAGGACCCAACGGGCGGACGGTCAAGAAGCTCGACGTGACGGGGTGACCCTCATTGTCCAGCATCGCCTTGAGGCGCCAGGGTCCCCGTGTCACTCGGGCATGGTTGACAATGATCTGCGGTAGACCGACATCCGCGCCCGCGCCGGGCCGCCGGATCACCTTTGGATCGAGGTTCAACCACACCAGCTGTGGTAACTGGTCAATTCGGACTTCGCGCGTCAGCCTGGAGAATCCGGGCGTTGCCCCGTCGAACGGCTCCTCTGCGCAAACGATGGCTCCTGACGGTAGGTCACTCTTGAACTCCAGACCCTTTCCGACGAGCGCTACCGTTTCGATCGTTGGAAGTGCCTTGCAGTACTCCCAGACCTCTTCCAGCTCGGGTACCAACAGGCTCTTGCCTGGATCTATCGAGAAGCGATGCTTGTCCAGGAGACGCGTTGTCCCGGCAGAGTAATAGTTCCGGAACAACTCAAGCCCCTGCTCTTCTACTCGTGAGTAGCGCACGGCCACTTGCTGCGTGTGCTGCTTTGGCAATCGCCTGCCAAGGAGAACCGCAGATTCGGCGTCGGAAAACGAGAACAGCTTGTCGGGAAGCTGGGTGATCTCGGCGAGCTCGAAGTGCTCTATCAGCAAAGCCCGGATATCTTGGGCGCTGCTCGCATGGAGCAGCCGCCTGGGCACAATCAGCCCGAAGACTGCCCCTGGTCGCAGACAGTGAAGAGTGCGCCTCAATACTTCAGCAGCCTTGCTCCCGGTGGCCACCTCCACGCCACGCCGGGCAAGTTCCTCGCGCTGGGCGGCTTGGAAGCTCTCGAATGGTGGGTTGGCCAGGAGGACAGCTGCTCTTCGAGCCTCCACCGCGACCCGGGGCTCAACAAAGACGTTGCCACTCTGAAGATCCCAGCCGTCCGGGTTGGGTATGTCGGCGATCGTAAGGGACAAGCGAGCCAGCTCCACTGCGAAGGGATCGATGTCGAGGCCGTGCAAGTGCCCGCGGAGGTACGCTTTGCGAGCTTGCCGGCTCATTGACTGCGGAAGCAAGTCGCGGAGGACTCGCATGGCCGCGATGAGGAAGGATCCCTGTCCGCAAGTGGGCTCGAACACGTGGCGCTGTTCGACGGGGATTTCCTCGATCCAAGCTGCGAGGCGCCAAACCACGTAGCGCGCGAGGAACGCAGGTGTGCTGTGGATGCCAAGTTCTGCCCGCATCTCCTTGGAGACCAGGCTGGTTTCGTAAACCGATGCCAGGGCTTCAGGTGTTGCGTGAGCCAGCGGTGCGAATCTCCGGAAGACCTCTGCCGCGACCTCCAGGGCTCTCCGCTGTGATGACGACTTCAACTTGGGGCCATGGGCTGCCTCGCCATAGTGCCCGCCTACCCTCCCGAGGACTCCGTCCACGTCCGCAAGGTCGAGGTTCTCGAAGCCCGGCACCGCCTTGTCCGCAAGAGTCTTGGCGGCCAGCAGCCAGAAGACCGACTGCATCAGCCATGGCGAGAGCTCACCAGTGAGCTTCGTTCCCAGTTGGTCACGTGCTGCCACGATCGCCCGCTCGACGAGCTCACCGAGCTTCCTGCCCATCTCCGCTTCGACGAGAGGCATCAAGCCGACGTCGACGAAGTCGAGTTGATAACCGGATTCGAAACGTCCCCTGGTCTTGGCCCGGTAGACGGATTCCGGCGCCAGCCTCGCGCGCTGAACCTCGAAGAACCGTTGCAGGTCACGAAGGGCGATGGTTTCGAGATACCTCGGCGCCTCAGCGCCCTGCACCCACCATTGGCAAGCTTCTCGGTAGGTCGTGAACACTACCGGGGCGCCCAGGCTCCGATATCGAGGCACCACGGTGCTGGGCTCATCCTGCGCCGCGATCACGGCGATGCAGGCGGAGCCGGCATCAGCCGGCTCATGGGCGAACGCTGCGAGAGGTACTTCGAGGGCGTGGTCGTCCACCCCCAGGGGAAAGTCGGCGAGCAGCAGAGGACGGCGGTAACCGCAGCTCTCGAGGAGCGGCCGGAACTGCGCGGCGACGGCACTCTGCACGGTGAAGGAGTCCCTCCGATCGAGGTGACAGGAGCACTCGCGGCGGGCGCCCCTGGTTTTCTACCTCGGGTGCGGGTGTCTCTTCCGCCCCAGTTTCGACGATCCTAGACTCCCGGCTCGTCTCGGTCAAATCCGGCCAGGGCCGGCCTCAGTCCCGATAGAAGTCGATCTTCACCTTGAGCTTCTTGGCCCTCTCGAGGCCGTACTTCAGGGTCGAGAGGGTGACGGTGGTGTCGTCTTGGTGGGACTCACTGTCGAGGCTCTCGGTGTCGTTGTAGCCGTCGATCGCCTGGCCGTTGGCGTCCACCCACTCGATCTCGAGGGCGGCCTCCCAGTCCTTCGAGGCGTCGTTCGAGAACTCGAGGACGATCTGCACGTCGGTCAGGTATTCGCTGTTGCTCGGGCGCAGGAGCTTCGACTTGGTGATGCCGCCCTGCTTGGCGATCATGAGGCGGTGGAGGGTCACCGGGCCGTCGGTGGCGTTGAGCTCGATCCACTGGTCGAGGGCGAAGTTGACGGTCTTGTCGACGGTGCCGGCGTGGAGGGGCAGGGCCAGGGCAGCCAGGGCGGCAGCGACGGCGAGCGAGCGGAGCAAACGGGTCATGGTCGATTCCTCCGAGAGATTGGGGTACCGCGAATTCTAGCCGAGGGACCGCCGGGCAAGTCACCCGCCAGCCATGTGGACGGAGGGAGGGCCGAAGCCGGCCTCTCCCCTCACACCTCCGCCAAATTCCCCTTCTCGGACAGCCAGGCCTTGCGGTCGGTGGCGCGGGCCTTGCCGAGGAGCATGTCGAGGAGGGCGTCGGGAGGGGCCTCGGCGTCGAGCACCAGCTGGACCAGGCGACGGGTCTCGGGGGCCATGGTGGTCTCCCGCAGCTGGATCGGGTTCATCTCGCCCAGGCCCTTGAAGCGCTGGACGTTGACCTTGCCGCGCTGGCCCTCGGCCTCGATGCGGGCCAGGATCCCCCGCTTCTCCTCCTCGTCGAGGGCGTAGTAGACCTGCTTGCCGACGTCGATACGGTAGAGGGGAGGCATCGCCACGTGCACCCTCCCCTGCGCCACCAGGGGCCGGAAGTGCTTCAAGAACAGGGCGGTGAGCAACGAGGCGATGTGTGAGCCGTCGGAGTCCGCATCGGCCAGGATGCAGACCTTGCCGTAGCGCAGGCCGGTGAGGTCGGGAGAGCCGGGATCGACCCCCAGGGCGACGGCGATGTCGTGGACCTCCTGGGAGCCCAGCACCTCGGCCGCCGAGACCTCCCAGGTGTTCAGGATCTTGCCCCGCAGCGGCAGGATGGCCTGGAACTCCTTGCTCCGCGCCTGCTTGGCCGAGCCGCCGGCCGAGTCCCCCTCGACCAGGAAGAGCTCGGTCTCGTCGAAGTTCTGGCTGGTGCAGTCGGCGAGCTTGCCGGGCAGGGCCGGGCCGGCCGTGACCTTCTTGCGCTGCACCTGCTTGGCGGCCTTCTGGCGGGCGAGAGCGCTGTCGATCGCCAGGTGGGCGATCTTCTCGGCGTCGGCCACGTGCTCGTTGGCCCACAGGCTGAAGGAGTCCTTGGCCACCCCGGCGACGAAGGCCGAAGCCTCGCGCGAGGCCAGCCTCTCCTTGGTCTGGCCGGTGAAGAGCGGGTCCTTCATGCGCATGGACAGCACGTAGGTGCAGCGGGCCCAGACGTCCTCCGGGGCTAGCTTCACCCCCCGGGGCAGCAGACCGCGGAACTCGCACAGCTCCCGGATGGCCTCGGTCAGGCCGGTGCGGAAGCCGTTGACGTGGGTGCCGCCTTGGACCGTGGGGATGAGGTTGACGTAGCTCTCGGTCACCAGCTCGGCGTCGTCGAGGATCCACGCCACCGCCCAATCCACCTCCTCGTCGGCGCCCTTGAAGTGGGCGACGAAGGGCTTCTCCGGCGCCAAGGCCACCTCCTCGAGCTCGTCCAGCAGGTAATCGGTCAGCCCCTCCTCGTAGTACCACTCCTCGCTCTCGTCCGGGCTGGCTTCGTCGGTGAAGCGGACGTGGAGGCCGGGGCAGAGCACCGCCTTGGCCTTCAAGGCCCGCTTGAGGCGCGAGACGCTGAACTTGGGGGTGTCGAAGTAGCGCTCGTCCGGCCAGAAGCGCACCGTCGAGCCGGTGTTCCTCTGCCCGACCTCGGCGATCACCTTGAGGTCGCCGACCTTCTCCCCGCCGGCAAAGCTCATGTAATGCTCTTTGCCGCCCCGCCGCACCCAGACCTCGAGCTTCGAGGACAGGGCGTTGACCACCGAGACCCCGACACCGTGGAGGCCGCCCGAGAAGCGGTAGCTCTTGTCCGAGAACTTGGCACCGGCATGGAGACGGGTGAGGATGACCTCGACGCCCGAGACCCCCTCGTCCTTGTGGCGGTCCACGGGCATGCCGCGGCCGTTGTCCTGCACGGCGAGGGAGCCGTCGGCGTGGAGGGTGACGTCGATCTTGTCGCAGTGGCCGGCGATGGCCTCGTCGACCGCGTTGTCGATGACCTCCTGGGCGAGGTGGTTGGGCCGCTCGGTAGTGGTGTACATCCCCGGCCGGCGGCGCACCGGCTCGAGGCCGGTTAGCACTTCGATGGCGGACGCGTCATAGGTGGGAGTCGGCGGCATTCTGGTCACCCGAAGCTCGGAAGGGCGCCATCTTAACTTGGGGAGGACGGCGCCCGGGCTCGGATACAATCCTTCGACGTCCCCACCGAGATCATGAGATGAGCTACCGAGTCCGTGCCGTAGCGTTTCCGCTCGCCCTGCTGGCCGGGGCTTGTGGCAGCCCGCCTCCCACCTCCCCGCCACCACCCCCGGTCGTCGCCTGCCAGCTCCTGCTCTCCGAGGACGTGGAGCAGGCTACGGGGCAGCGGCTCTACTCCATGAGCAGCCTGGCCGAAGACGAGCTCGGCAAGGACCTCACCAAGTGCACCTACGGCACCCCGCCCGGGGACCTGGTGCGGGTGGTGGCCCTGGAGGTGCGCGCGTTTGGCTCCCTCGAGCAGGCTCGCGACGCCCAGCACTCCGCCCGGCGCGCGCTCAAGCGGATGACTGCGGGGGACCTTGAGGACGTTGCCGGCCTGGCCGACGGCGCCCTCTGGGCCGGCGGCCAGGTGCGCCAGCTCCACGTCCTGGCCGGCCGGCGCCGGCTGCTGGTCACCGTCCAGGTGGGGGACGAGAAGTGGCTCAAGGAGCGGGCCATCACCCTGGCCGGCCGGATCCTCGAGCGGCTCGAGAAGGTCGATGCCGGCGCCTGATCCCGCCTTCCTACGATAGATTTCCCCAGATGAAGACGAAGTGGATCCCGACCCTGACGATTCTCCTCTCCCTCGCGGCCGGTGCTCTCCGTGCTCAGGAGCCGGCAGCTGCCCCGACCCCAACCGCTTCCTCCGAGAACGCGGCCCGAGCGCGTAGGCTGATCGAGCTCTCCGGCGTCGACCAGCTCGCTCCCCGGATCCGCGACTCGGTGATCGACGAGATGAAGTCCAAGCGCAAGGACGTTCCGGGCGAGCTGTTCGAGAAGTTCCGCGCCCAGGTCGACCCCAACGAGCTGACCGAGCGGCTGGTCATCGCCTACGCGAGCCTCTTCACGACCGAGGAGCTGGACGCCCTGATCGCCCTCTACGCCACTCCGGTGGGCCAGAGCATCGTCAAGAAGCAGGGCTCCGTCGCCCAGGAGACGATGGCGAACAGCGGTAACTGGGGTGGCCTCCTCGGCGAACGGTTGGTGGCCCTGGTCACGGCCTACAAGGAGCAGGAGGCCGCCGGCCAGCGCGTCAAGGCCGAGGCCGAGCGCAAGGACACGGCCCCACCGCCGCCCCACCGCTGAGGAGCCCGGGCGGTCGGCCTCAGGTCTTGATCCGCTTGGCCAGGACCTCGGCGGCGTAGATCACCAGCGAGCAGCCGATCGGGAAGAGCATCTCGTTGATGCCGCGGGTGACCACCGTGGCCGCCGCCACCGGAGGTGGTGAGGCGCGGTTGAGCACGATCACGATCAGAGTGCCGAAGGAGAGCCCCGCGAGGGCGCCCACTCCCAGGTAGCCCTTGAGCCCGAGGCCCTTCTTGGCCAGCTTGCCGAGCACGAAGCCGAGCACGCAGTACTCGAGGGCCTTCAAACCGGCGATCACCAACGGCGAGGCCGCGAGGGCCACGGCGGAAAGGCCCAGGGCCTCGCTGACCCCCTTGTGCACCCCCTTCGCCGCGGTGAAGGCCAGCGGCGCCGAGATCAGGCCCAGGGCCCCCATCGCCGCCGGCTGGGCGCGACGGATCGCCGTCCCCAAGGCCACACCGACGCAGACCAGGAACGACCAGGAGATCTTCTGGGCCAGGTCCGCGACCAGCTGACCGAGGCTTTTCAACGGCGTGCCGGCGATCAAAGGCACGAAGAGCAGGAAGATCTCCAGCACCAGGGCGATCAGGATCGCGCCCCAGGCGACGGTGAGGACGGTGCGGAAGAGGTTCGGGCCTTCCTTCTCGGCTGGTGCGGGCGAAACGGCGGGGACCTCGGCGGTCGACATCCAGGGCTCCTCCAGGAGTGGTTCGAGGCGCGCAGTATTTCACGAACGGCGCGAGGAGGGGATGGGATGCCAGAGCTCAGGCACAGCTTTTATCGAAGAATAATAAAATGTACTCTGCTACGATTCCGTCTAGGGCCGACACTCACCACAACACGCCAACGATCGGCCGAGGACAAGCCATGACCAGCCGCCCTGCTCCGCCCCACCGTTGCGGTCCGCTCGTCACCCTGCTCACCCTCGCCTACCTCCTGGCACTCTCACCCGCTCGCGCCCAGTCCAACGGCGTGATGATGCAGACCTTCCACTGGTACCTCGACGGCAGCGAGCCCCTGTGGCAGACCCTGGAGCTCGAAGCCCAGCAACTGGCGGACGCCGGCTTCACCGCGCTGTGGCTTCCCCCCGCCTACAAGGGCACCAGCGGCAGCGACGTCGGCTACGGCGCCTACGACCTCTACGACTTGGGCGAGTTCAACCAGAAGGGCTCGGTCGCCACCAAGTATGGCACTCGCCAGGACTACCTCGATGCCATCGCCGCCGCCCACGCCGCCGGCCTCGCGGTCTACGCCGACGTGGTCTTCAACCACAAGGGCGGCGCCGACTCGACCGAATGGGTGGAGGCGGTGCGGGTCGAGAGCGGCAATCGCAACCAGGAGGTCGGCGGCAACGTCTGGATCGACGCCTGGACGAGGTTCGACTTCCCCGGCCGCGGCACCACCTACTCCCCCTTCAAGTGGCGCTGGTACCACTTCGACGGCGTCGATTGGGCACAAAACCTCCAGGAGACGGGCCGCATCTACAAGTTCCGGGGCCTCGGCAAGGCCTGGGACTGGGAGGTCGACGGCGAGAACGGCAACTACGACTACTTGATGTTCGCCGACCTCGACATGGATCACCCCGAGGTGCAAACCGAGCTCGAGAGCTGGGGCGTGTGGTACACCAACACCGCGAACCTCGACGGCTTCCGTCTGGACGCCCTCAAGCACATCCGCTTCACCTTCTGGAACGACTGGCTCGATCACGTGCGCAACACCACCGGCAAACCCCTGTTCACGGTCGGCGAGCTGTGGAGCTACGACGTCGGCAAGCTGCACAACTTCTTGACCAAGACCGGCGGTCGCCTCTCCCTCTTCGACGCTCCGCTGCACCTGAGCTTCTACCACGCGTCGGTGAGCGGCGGCGGCTTCGACCTGCGCACACTGATGAACGGTACGTTGATGAAAGATCAACCGGCCAAGGCCGTCACCCTGGTCGACAACCACGACACCCAGCCCCTCCAGGCCCTCGAGTCACCGGTCGCGGACTGGTTCAAGCCCCTCGCCTACGCCTTCATCCTGCTGCGCGAAGAAGGGTATCCGTGCGTCTTCCACGCTGATTACTACGGTGCGACCTACACCGACCGCGGGCGAGACGGCAACTACCACACCATCAACATGGTCTCCCACCGGACGATCCTCGACCAGCTTCTCGAGGCGCGGCGGAACTTCGCGTGGGGCCCGCAGTACAGCTATCTCGATCACTGGGACGTGATCGGTTGGACCCGCCTCGGCAACGCGCAACATCCGCGGGCGATGGCGGTGATCCTCTCCGACGGCGCCGGCGGCAAGAAGTGGATGGAGGTCGGCAAGGCGAACGCCACCTTCTCCGACCTGACCGGCAACCGCGGCGAGCGAGTCATCACCAACGAATGGGGCTGGGGCGAGTTCGCGGTCAACGCCGGCTCGGTCTCGGTATGGGTGCAGGATCCGGTGGCCGCCAACCAGGTCTCGGTGTACTTCAACTGCGCCAACGGCACCACCGTCACCGGCCAGGACGTCTACGTGGTCGGCAGCATCCCCGAGCTCGGCTCCTGGAACCCGGCCCAGGCGATCAAGCTCTCGCCGGTCAACTACCCGTCCTGGAGCGCCATCGTCGACGGCCTGCCGGCCTCGACCTGGGTCGAGTGGAAGTGCCTCAAGAAGCAGGGCGGCTCGGTGATGTGGCAGGGCGGGGCGAACAACTACTTCAGCACCCCGGCCGCAGGCGCCCTCGCGGCCAACGGCTCATTCTGAAGGGTGCCCCCATGTGCCACGGTCGTCTGGCTCTCGGCTTCCTCGCCCTCTCTGGGCTGGCCCTGGCCTGCGCCCGGGTGAGCCCCAGCGAGCCGCTGCCGGCCGGCCCTCCCGCGCTCTCGGGGGGCACCGACGGCGTCGGCCCGGTACCGGCCCGAAGGGTGCTCGGCGCCGCCTGGGAGCGAGCCTTGACCCGCACCCAGTTTCCCCCTCGGGACGGCCACGCGGCGGTGGTCTTCGAGGACCGGCTGTGGCTGCTGGGTGGTTGGGGCACCGGCCCCCTCGCCGACGTCTGGTCGTCCGCTGACGGCCTCGAGTGGCGGGAGGAGCTCCGGGAGGCGCCCTGGCCGGCCCGCCGGGGTCACGCGGCCGCCGTCTTCGCCGGCAAGATGTGGATCTTCGGCGGCTCGCTGGGGGCCGATCAGGCGGGGGACGTGTGGGCCTCCCCGGACGGCCGCAGCTGGGAGCGGATCACCGCCCAGGCACCCTGGGGGCCCCGCAACGAGCACGCCGTGGTGGTCTACCGCGACCGCCTCTTCCTTCTGGGTGGCTGGAGCGGCGGCAACCGTTGCGATGTCTGGTCCTCCGCCGACGGCAAAGCCTGGCGCCGAGAGGTGGCCGAGGCCCCCTGGGCGGGCCGCAACAGCCTGGCCGCGGCGAGCTTTCGCGGCCGTCTTTGGGTGCTTGGCGGCTGGGGTCTGCGCAGCGACGGCCGCGAGGGCAACCTGGGCGATGCCTGGTCCTCCACCGACGGCGCCACCTGGCAGGCAGCCGCCGGCCAGCCGGCCTGGGCCCCCCGCAACGGCCACACCGCCACGGTGTTCCGGGACCGGCTGTGGCTGCTGGGGGGCTGGGCGGACCGCGGGGGCGGCAGTGGTCAGGTGCTCGAAGGCAACGTCAACGACGTGTGGTCCACGGCGGACGGGCTCGCCTGGGGTCCGGTCACCAGCCGTGCCTCCTGGCTGCCCAGGAACGGCCACACCGCCGCCGTCTTCCGCGATCAGCTCTGGGTCCTGGCCGGCTGGAGCCACAACATCGGCGGCACCAGCATCAACGACCTCTGGCACACCCTCGGGCCGGAAGGCGGGCGCTGAGCTACTCGTAGAGCAGCGCCGGGCGCCGCGCCTCTCGCCACGCGAGGTGGTCGGCCTCGTCGGCGGCGAGGATCTCCTCGACCGGCGTGCCGGCCCGCAGGGCCGCGAGCACCTTGGGCGTGCCCAGCAACCGGGTGAGCGCCGCCCCGTCTTCTCGCCACTCGAATCCCTCCTGGCGTGACAGGGCCGCCAGCAGCGCGAGCCCTAGCCGGTAGGGTTGGGCGGCAGCCGGAGCCTCCACCTGCACCGAGAAGCCCCGGCACTCCCGGTCCCGGTGCTTGGGGGCCGGAGCAGCCGGCGAGGTTCGCGGCACGAAACGCAGGGGCTGGAAGCCGAAGCCGGGAACCGACAGGGCCAGCCCTGAGGGCTCGAGCCAGGGAGCACCGAAGAGCAGGAAGGGGGAGGCCGTGCCGCGCCCCTCCGAGACGTTGGTCGCCTCGAGCAGGGCCACTCCCGGATAGGCCAGCGCGGCCTCGGCGCTCCTCAGGTTCGGGGACGGTGCCACCCAGGGCCGGCCGGTCTGGCTCCAGGTCATCGCCCGCCGCCAGCCGCTCATCGGCACCACGGTCAGCCGCGCCGGCCGGGGCCGCAGGGCGTTGGCGTGGCGTGCCAGCTCGCCCAGGGTCAGGCCGTGCACCAGGGGCCCCGGGGCCAGGTTGACGAAGCTCGCCGGCACGACCTCCCGGGGCGCCGAGACCGGCCCTTCGACCCTCTCTCCCCCGAGGGGATTGGGCCGGTCCAACACCACCAACTCGAGGTCCACCTCGGCCGTGGCCATGAGGCAGAGCAAGAGAGTACTGGCGTAGGTGTAGAAGCGCACGCCGGCGTCCTGGAGGTCGAAGACCAGGGCATCGAGACCGTCCAGGTCCGCCGCCGAAGGCGCGCGCTTCTCGCCGTAGAGGCTCACCACGGGCAGGCCCGTTGCCCCGTCCCGGCCGCTCGCCACCGCTTCCCCCGCCCCCGCCTGGCCGGCGAGGCCGTGCTCCGGAGAGAACAGGCGCACGACCTGCGCTCCGTGCGCGCGCAAGACCTCGAGTGCGCTCCTCCCGGCGGCCGTCACCGAAGCCCCGTGAGCCACCAGGCCCACCCTCTTGCCAGCCAGCGACGGCACCCCTTCCTCCCCCAGCCTCTCGAGCCCCACGCGCACGGCGGGCGCCGGCACGAAGTCCTCGAGACCCCGCACCACGGCGTCGGCCAGGGCCGGGCGCACCTGGCGGATGGCGAGGTTCTCGCGGTTGGGGTGGACCCGATTGGTCAACAGGATGAGGAACAGCTCCCGCTCGGGATCGATCCACAGCGAGGTGCCGGTGAAGCCGGTGTGCCCGTAGGCGCGGTCGGAGAACAGAGAGCCAGCCGAGGAGCCGGTGGCGGAGCGGGTGTCCCAGCCCAGGGCGCGGGAAGAGCTCGGCACCTCCGAGCGCCGGGTGAAAGCGGCGACGGTGGCGGGCGACACCAGGCGGCGGTGATCGAAGACGCCGTTCCACAGCATCATCTGGGCGAAGCGGGCGACGTCCCCCGCGGTGCCGAAGAGGCCGGCGTGTGCCGCCACGCCGCCGAGCGCGAAGGCGTTCTCGTCGTGCACCTCGCCGTGGATCAGCCGGCCCCGCCAGGCGTCCACCTCGGTGGGGGCGATCCGTGGCAACAGGTCGGGCCCCGGGCAGTAGAGGGTGTCCCTCATCCCCAGGGGCTCGAGCACTCGTTCGCGGACGAAGCCCTCGAGCGAGCGGCCCGCGACTCGCTCGAGGATCTCGCCCAGCAGCACGAAGCCGACGTCGCTGTACTCCGAGCGGCTGCCCAGAGGGTAGGCCAGGTCCACGCTCTCGATCAGGGCCAGGATCGCTTCCCGCCCGCTCGCCTGCAGGTAGAGGGGCGCGTGGCCGGGCAGCCCCGACGAGTGCGTCAACAGGTCGCGAACGCGGATGCCCTCCTTGCCCGGCCCGCGGAAGCGGGGCAGGAAGTCCACCACCCGCTTGTCGAGGCTGAGGCGCCCCTCGTCCACCAGCATCATGGCCATCGTGGTGGTGGCGATCACCTTGGTCAGGCTGGCCAGGTCGTAGATCGTGTCGGGGGTGACGGCGGGAGCCTCCGGCTCGTAGGTTTGGCGGCCGAAGGCCGCGAGGTGGACCAGTTTGCCCCGGCGGCCCACGGCCACCACGGCGCCGGGGAAAGCGTGCTCGGCGAGGGCTCGCTCGATCACAGCATCCACCTCGGCCATGGCGCCGGGGCGGAAGCCGACCTCTTCGGGCTGGGCGGGAGTGAGGGTCATCGCGCGGCGGGGGATCTCGAGGCCGTGGCCGTAGGGGAAGAGCCCGGGCAGGGTCACCGGCAGCTTGCCCGTCACCGCGGTCTCTCCGAACAAGGCCGCCACCGCCGCGCGCTGGCTCGACTCGGCCCAACCGTAGGCGCAGAGGTAGACGGGAACCTCGGGGAACTGTAGCAGCAGATAGGGGCTGCCGAAGGAGACCACGATCACGGGCACACCGGTGGCGGCGAGGCGCCGCAGCAGCTCGGCCTGCCGGGGCCGCATGGCGGCCGTGCCCTTGAACGAGGCTACCCGCACGAAGGCCGAGACCAGTACGTGAGAGCGGCCGGCCGCGGCGGCGACGATCTCGTCGACCGTCGCCGTCGAGAAGTCCGGCCCCAGCTGCCGGGTCTCGACCGGGATCCCTCGCGCCGCCAGCTCCTCCTCCGGTAGGCCGCGGATGCCGCGGTCGGTGGCATCGCTCGAGAGCACCAGATGCAGCAGGTCCAGGGACCCCTCGGCAGCGAGGGGCAGCACGCCACCCTCGTTCTTGACCACGGTCACGGCCGCCCGGGCGATCGCCGCGGCCTGCTCCAGATCCTCCGGCCGCCCCACCTGGGAGGGCGCCGCGGTGCGATCGACGAGGCGCCCCTCGAACAGACCGAGGCGAGCCTTGGCCTCGAGCAAGCGGCGCACGGATTCCTCCAGCCGGGCCTCGCTGAGCTTGCCCTCGCCCACGGCCCGCACCAGGGATTGCACCGCCACCCGTGGATCCTGGGGCAGCAGCAGCACGTCCGCCCCGGCCAGCACCGCGCCCACGGTGGCCTCGCCGGTCCAGGCGGGGCGCATGCCGGCCATCTCGAGGGCGTCGGTGACGATCAACCCGGCAAAGCCCATCTCCTCGCGCAGCAGGCGTCCGGACAAGGCCGGCGACAAGGTGGCGGGAGTGCCCGCCGGGTCCAGGGCCGGCACGGCGATGTGGCCGAGCATCACGGCGTCCACTCCCGCCGCGATGGCCCGCCGGAAGGGCACCCATTCCACGGCGTCGAGGCGCTCGCGGTTCGCCCCGAGGACGGGCAGGGCGAGATGGCTGTCGGTCGCCGTGTCGCCGTGGCCGGGGAAGTGCTTGGCCGTGGTGAGCACGCCCCCCTGGCGGGCGCCGGCGATGAAGGCGGCGTTCATCTTCGCCACGAGCTCGGCGTCCTCACCGTAGGAGCGGATGTTGATCACCGGGTTGTCCGGGTTGGAGTTGACGTCGGCCACCGGCGCCAGGGCCCAGTTGAGCCCCAGGGCGCGGGCTTCGCGGGCGGTGATCTCGCCGCTGATACGGGCCGCCTCCGTCGAGCGGGTCGCCCCCACGGCCATGGCGTAGGGCAGGGGCACGGTGCCCCTCTCGATGCGAAAAGCCAGGCTGCGCTCGAGGTCCGCGGCCACCAGCAGGGGCAGGGCCGCCGCGGCCTGGAGCTCGTTGGTCCAGCGCGGCAGGGTCTCCACTTCCGAGGCGAAGAGCACCACGCCTCCCACCCCCAGCTCGCGCACCCAGGAAAGGACCCGCCGCGCCTCGGCCGAGCGGCGGTTCTCGAAGGTGCCCGAGGCCCGCACCATCACCAGCTGGGCCGCCTTCTGCTCGAGGGTCATCCCGGCCAGGGTGGTGTCGATCCACTCGCGAGCAGCTTGCGACAGGGGGGGCGGCGAGGCCGCTGGGGCCGGCTCGGGGCCAACCGGTGCGGGGGTGGGGCCGGTTGGCCCCGGCACGCAGCCGGTGAGGCAGGCGAGCAGCAGGAGAGTCGCAACGGCGAACGCCGGTCTCATGTACCCAGGGGGGGCCGCGACGGCGTGGCGAAGAACAGCGTGTGGCGGCCGCCGGGAGCGCCGGAGCGGGCCTCGACGCGCTCGCTCTTGACGCGGAAGCCGGCCTTACGAAGCCGCTTCTCGAACTCCGGCGAGGGTTCGGCCGACCACACGGCGAGCAGGCCCCCCGGCGCGAGGCTGCGGCTGATTCGGGCCAGGCCCGCCGGGGAGTAGAGCTTTTCGTTGGCCGGCATGGTGAAGGCCCAGGGGCCGTTGTCGACGTCGAGCAAGATGGCGTCGAAGCGCTCCGGCCCGCCGAGCAGGGTGGCGACGTCGGCGTTCACAGCCTCGACCCGGGGATCCTCGAGAGGCCGGCCGGCGAGGTTCCCCACCTCGCCCCGGTGGGCCTCGAGGAGGAAGGCGAAAAGCTCGCAGAGCACCAGCCGCGCACCTGCCGGCAGGGCATCGAGGGCCGCGCGCAGGGTGTAGCCGAAGCCCAGCCCGCCCACCAGCACCCGCGGCGACGCCCGCCCCGCGAGGGCCGAGGCGGCCCGGCGCGCCAGCACCTGCTCCGAGCCGCGCTGGCGGCTGGCCATCAAGGTCTGGCCGTCGAGGGCGAGCAGGTACTCCCCGTCCCGTCGCGACAGCACCAGCGACGCGCCGTCGGGAGCCTTCGCCCGGTCCAGGATCTCCGTGGGTTTCACTCCGGGGAGGGTACCACTGCAGCAAGGCCCCGACCTCCTCCAGGGCCAGGATCTCCGCCACGCGCCCAGAGTGAGCTTCGCGAGACCAGAGCAGCTGGCTCTCAGCGTAATCTGTGCCGTAACAGTCATTTTCCATGATACTGATAAACAATATAGACTAGAGAGCTATTTAGACATGCAAACAGTGCTTCTGGCTGATGACCATCCCCTGATCGTCGAGGGGCTGCGCAAGCTGCTTGAGAAGGACTTCGTGGTGATTGGAGCCGTCCAGAATGGACGCTCCCTGGTGGAGGTCGCGCAGCGCTGCCGGCCCGATCTTGTGATCACCGACCTCACGATGCCGGGGATCGACGGCATCGAGGCCACCCGGCAGCTCCGGCTGGTGGCTCCCGAGATCCGAGTCCTGGTCCTGAGCGTTCACACCGAACCTTCGTCGGTGCAGGCGGCCTTCCAGGCCGGAGCCTGGGGATACTTGACCAAGTCCTCCGCTCCCGACGAGATCGAGATCGCCGTCCGGGAAGTGCTGGCCGGTCGCTTCTACGTCAGTCCGGCGGTGGCCCGAGCCGCGATCTTCCCCTTGGCGCAAGCTCACGGCGAGGGCCGCGAGCCTGCCGACCGGCCCTCGCCCTATGCCGATGCCCTCACTCCCAGGGAATGCGACATCGTCCATCTGCTGGCCAAGGGGCTGTGCAACAAGGACATCGCCCACCGTCTCGGCGTCTCGGTGACGACGGTGCGGACCCATCTACACAGCGTTTACGACAAGCTCGGCATGGCCAGCCGGGTGGAGCTCGCGCTGCTCGCCGCGCAGCCCGCCGGCGCAGATGCGTGAAGGCAGGGGACGTGCCCACAGCAGACCGCCTGGAAGGGCGTTGGAGTGCCGGCGTACGAGTCGCGGCGACCGAGGCAGCGCGCCGCCGGATCGCCCGCCAGATCCACGACGACTTCAGCCAGCGCCTGGCGGGGCTCGCCCTGGCCCTGCGGTCGGTGCGCAAGGAGCTGCCGGAGGAGCACCCCTGCCGCATCGAGCTCGACACGCTGAGCGGCCGCATGGCAGAGCTGGGCAAGGATCTGCGCCACCTGAGCCACGACCTGCACCCGGCGGCCTTGGAGCGCCGCGGCCTGGCAGAAGCCCTGCGCGACCATTGCAGTGAGGTGGAGGCACGGCACGGACTGCCCGTGGAGCTCGACCTGCCCTCCGGCGAAAGGCCCATCCCTCCGGAGACCGCCCTGGGCCTCTTCCGCATCACCCAGGAAGCCCTCGCCAACGTCGTGCGCCACGCCGGCGCCCGGCGGGCGCGGGTCAGCTTGACGGTCCTGGCGGGCAGTGCGCGCGTCATCGTCTCCGACGACGGCGCCGGCTTTGATGCCAGGATTCCCGGCCGCGCCGGTGGGCTCGGGCTCGCCACCATCGAGGAGCGAGCCGGGCTGCTCGGGGGAACTTGCAGGATCGCCTCGCAACCCGGCGCCGGCACCGAGGTCGAGGTCACGGTGCCTCTGCCGGTGCAGGGTGGCCCGGGCAGCCTGCTGGGCCTAGTGCTGCGCCGCCATCGCGGCTTGGTGGCGGCCCTGGCGGCGATCGTCCTCGCCCTCGCCGGGGGCCTGGCGGCGACCCTCCTCCAGGCCAGGCGTACCGCCCAGGAAGCACGGCGAGCAGAGCGGACGGTGCAGTTCCTCGAGGGCCTGTTCCGGACCTCGGATCCCCGCCAGGCCCGGGGCCAGACGCCCGATGCCCGCGAGCTGCTGCGCCGGGGTGCCGAACGGCTCCAGACCGAGCTCGCGGACGAACCTCTGCTCGAGGCGAGGCTGGCCGACACCCTGGGAGAGCTCCATACCCGGCTCGGGTTGTTCGACGAGGCGAAGCCGCTCCTGGAGCGAGCCCTCGAGGTCCGGCAACGGCTGCTCGGCCGCCAGCACGCCGAGGTCGCGGATACCCTGGACCAGTTGGGCTCGCTCGCCCACCTTTCCGGCCGAGGCGACGCCGTCACTTTCTTCAGCCAGGCCCTCGCAATCGTCGAGACCCGAAACGGCCCGGAGCATCCCGAGGTGGCAGAGCTGCTCAATCGGCTGGGAGCGAGCCTCGCCGCCAAGGGCCGCTTCGACCAGGCCGAGGCCACCCTCCAGCGCTGCCTGCTGCTGCAAGAGAGGCTCTTCGGCGGGCATGACCCGCGGGTGGCGAAGACCCTGCACAACCTCTCGGGCATCGCCTACTACCGCCAGCGGATCGAAGAGGCCGAGCGACTGCTCGAACGGGCGCTGGAGATCCGCGAGGCCGCGCTGCCCGCCGACGACCTCGAGCTCGCCGGTAGTCGCGAGGCGCTGGCGCTCCTGCGCCTGGAGCAAGACCGGCCCCTCGAAGCGATCCGGCTCCTCGAGCCGCTCGCGGCGACCTTCGAGAAGGTCTACGGCAGCAACCACCCGGAAGTCGCAAAAACCTTGCTGAACCTGGGCCTGGCTCACTCCGACCTCGGCCACCGGGAGACTGCCCGACAACTCTTCGAGCGAGCCGCGGCGATCTGCGAGCGAACGCTCGAGCCCGATCACCCCATGCGCGTGCGGGCGGTCGCCGCGCTCGAGCAGAGCTCGGCCCACAGGTAGGCTGCCGTTCCGACCCTGGACCTACAGCACCGAGAGACCCGCAGATCAGCAGTCCTTCGGCCGCCGAGCGTGGCGCAGCTCTACGGCAGCGGCACGCGCCGGTAGAGGTACCCATCCAAGTAGGCGCAGTCGAAGGTGGTGACGGGCGTTGAAGCTGGGTCGAACGGGTCTTCTCCCGGCGGGAAGATCCTGCCCTGGCAGCTGGCGGCGAAGGTGCGCCGATTGGGCGCGAACTCCAACACGTAGTCCACCACCGCGGCGCCCGAGTAGGTGGCTGCCGGCGCGGTGACGTCGAAGTTGAGGTTGACGAAGCGGGCGGCGAGGCGCCTCGGCCCGGTGCGCTTCCAGGAGCCGAGGCTGTCGCTGAAGGTGAACCCCCCGGCGCCCGAGGTGACCTGATCCGAGAGGGTCATGTCGGCGGTGCCGTCCGCGTGGAGCTGGAGGATCTCCGCTCGCTCGGGAAGTGTCGCGATGTAGGTACCCGCATAGTCGCCGCCGTGGTCGGACGGCTCGGCGGCCAAGGTCGCTCCGAAGGTGAGCAGGACCGGAATCGAAAGCAAGTGTGACAGCTTCATTCGACGTTCTCCTTTTGGCCATTCATGTGCGGGCCACAACGGCGTGCACTCGACGCCCCTACCCGCGCGCCTTCACGCGCCGACCAGTGACGGTGTCGGTGGCGATGGGTTCACCGGTATCGGTTGCGGGGTCGAGCGGGTCTTCATCGCCGGTGAACTCGCGCACCTCCAACGAGCCGGCGATGTTGTCGCAGCCGGTGCCCACCGTGTGCAGGGAGATGTCCACGCGGCTGACGTTCAACAGCTCGCTGTTCTCGTCGAACACCAGGGCGAGGACGACCCCCTTGAGGCCGTGGTGGCCGTGCCGCTCCCAGCTCCCCTGTTGGTCGGAGAAGCTCAAGAGCGGCTGGAGCGAGCTGGTGGCGAAGAATGCGCCATCGGCCTCCAGCGTCCACAGCGACGTGGCGCCACCGGCCTCGGCCATCAGATAGGTCCCGGAGCAATTCCCCGAGAAGCCGCGGGCCGTGAGGGAAGCGGGCCAAGCGCCGAGCAGGCCGACGAAAAGCAGGGCGTGGACGAGTCTAGTCTTCATCACGGGGCTCTCCTTTCTCGGCTCACTGGTACCTCACCACCAGCTGCGGCCGGTTGGCCGCCGTGCCGTTGTCGCCCGAGTAGTAGCCGAGGTAATCGTTGCCGCCGTCGTCGTTGTCGTCGAGATTGAAGTAGACCCGCAACTGGGTCGTCCCGGTCTTGTTCAAGGCCGCGAGGCCGGCGGCGTTCAAGCTGCCTTCGGACCAGCTGCCGTTTGACGTGGCGTCGCTCAGACTCGCCGCCTGCGCCGCCGTTGCCGCGGCCTGGAAATCACCGGTTTGAAGGGCGGTCGACCCGGAGAAGCCGCTACCGTTCTGCACGTCCACCCAGCAGGTGCCGTGAGTGGTGAAGGGGTTGGTGCCGGAGGAGGTGCCGCGGCGCAGGCGCAGCGTCGCCGAGAGGATCGTCGCGCCGTCGGGGATCGACGAGGTATCGAAGGAGACTACGCTCTTGTACTGCCGGTCTTGGTTGCTGTCGCCCAGCCGTAGGGCGCTGGTGGTGCTGGCGGTACTGCTGATCGAGCCGCCGACGTTGGTGGTCTCGCCCGACTCCAGCACCCAGCCGTCCTGGGCAGCGATCGAGGTGAAGGTGACGACGGTCGACAGCACCACCGGCGTGGCAGAGGCCTCGTTCGAGTTCGGTCCCTCGCCCGCCGCGTTGGTGCCGGTCACGACGTAGAAGTAGGTGGTCCCGTTGGTCAAGCCGGTGTCCACGAAGGCAGTGCCCGCGAGGTTGGTCGCGATCGTCGTGTAGGGCCCGCCGGTCGCCGTGCCGCGGTGGACGCTGGTGCCGGTGGCGCCGCTCGCAGCTGTCCAGGTGAGGCCGACCTGGGCGTCGCCCGGCGTTGCCGTGAGGTTGCTCGGCGCGCCCGGCGGCCCCTGGCAGTACTCGACCTCCTTGCCGATGGCGGCATACGGGCAATCCGCCTGATCGAGCAGGTAGAGGATCGCCTCACGGTTGCGAGCGGTCTCGGCCGGGATCACCTCGTCGGGTGGATAGAAGCCGGGCGACGAGCTGACCGGATACATCTCGAAGGTGTAGCTGAAGATGCGATGGACGCCGTAGAGCCAGTCATTGATCGTGCCATCGGTGATGTACAGTTCGCTCGCCTGCTGCGGCGTGTAGCCGTTGGTGGCCGCCATGGCCTGCCCCATGGTCACGAAAGTGTCGTGATCGTCCTGGGTCATGTCGGCCGGCACGTCGGTGTAGGTGTAGCCGTAAGCCCAGAGGATCAGCTCACCGTAGGTGTGGAAATCGATGTGGGCGGTGATCTGCTGCCGGCCACCGATCACCCGGCTGTCGACGAAGTCGCGCACGACTGCGGTCTCGGGGGCTGAGAAGGGGGACGCCCCGCGGTAGGTCGTGCTGGAGGGCGAGCCGCTGCTACCGCCGCAACAACCCCAGCGATAGTCCCAGTTGCGGTTGAGATCTGTGCCGATGTAGCTCGAGCCGGCGTTGGGCTGGCGGTTCTTGCGCCAGGAAACGTAGCTACCGGTCGCGATGTCGTACTCACCACCGTCCGGGTTCACGTCGAAGACCAGCCAGATCTCGCGATTGTCCACCAGGCTGGTGATCTGCGGATCCGTGCCGTACTCGTCGGTGAGCATGTGCAGGGTGTAGAGCGCCATCTCGACGGTCAGGTGCTCGCGGGCGTGCTGGTGGTGGGTGAACAGCACCTCGGGCTCCTCCTCGTCGACGCCGACGTTGTCCGAGATCTTGCCGGCCCAGATCGTGCGCCCCTCGTGGGTGAGACCGGTGCTGAACAGCGAGAAGATCGCCGGATGATCGAAGGCAGCCTGCTCGAGCTCGGCCACCATCTCGGAGTAGTCGTGGTAGGCCGAGTCGGCGGGTGGAAAAGCTTCCTGAAACGCTTCCTGGGTGGTGAATCGCTCGAGCTTGAAGCCGAGCCGCGCGAGGACTTCGGCCTCGGCCGGGGTGGCTTCGACGAGGACGTAGTCATGACCGACCTCGAAGACGTCCGCACCGGTGGCGGCGATGGTGGAACGGGTGCGGGCGTCGAAGACCTCGAAGATTCGGTAGGTCTCGGTCTCTTTGGCGGGCTGCGCGGCGGCGGCCGCAGCAGAGCCCAGTCCGAACAGCAGGACGAGCGTCAGCTCCAGCAAGGCCAGGTGGTGGCGAGATCGTCTGGTTCTCAAAGTCGCTCTCCTTTCACCCGCCGGGCTACTGATAGGTCACCACCAACTGCGGGCGGTTGCCGGAGGTGGAGCTCTCGCCCGAGTAGTAGCCCAGGTAATCGTTACCGGTGTCGTCGTTGTCGTCGAGATTGAAATAGACCCGCAACTGGGTCGTCCCGGTCTTGTTCAAGGCCGCGAGGCCGGCGGCGTTCAAGCTGCCTTCCGACCAGATCCCGTTGCTGGCAGCGTTGCTCAGGCTCGCCGCCTGTGCCGCGGTGGCCGCGGCCTGGAAGTCACCGGTCGCCAGCGTCGTCGAGCCCGAGAAGCCGCCGGTCTGCACGTCCACCCAGCAGGTTCCGTGGGTGCCGAAGGGGTTGGTGCCGGAGAGCGTGCCGCGCAGCAGCCGCACCGTGGCCGAGACGATGGTCGCGCCGTCGGGGATCGACGAGGTGTCGAAGGAGACGACCGACTTGTACTGCCGGTCCTGGTTGTTGTCGCCCACTCGCAGGGCGCTGGTGGTGCTCGCGCTGCTGTTGACCGAACCGCCGACGTTGGTGCTCTCTCCGGACTCCAGCACGTAGCCGTCCTGGGCGCCGACCGAGGTGAAGGTCACGGTGGCCGGAGTCGGGGTGGCTGCCGGCGTGGCCGATGCCTGGTTCGAATTGCCGCCCTCGCCCTCGGCGTTGGTGCCGGTCACCACGTAGTGATAGGTCGAGCCGTTGGTCAGGCCGGTGTCGGTGTAGCTCGTGCCGGTGACGTTGGTCTGGATGGTCGTGTAGGGCCCACCGCTCACCGTGGCGCGGTGGACGCTGGTGCCGGTGGCACCGCTCGCCGCCGTCCAGGTCAGGCTGACCTGCCCGTCGCCGGCCGCGGCGGCGAGGCCGCTCGCGAGGCCCGGCGGGCTCACCGGGTCGACCCGGAAGATGAACGTCCCCGATCTCATGTCGGAGAGGATCACGTTGCCGGAGGGCAGGAAGACGTGGAGGTTCCAGGCACCGTTGTAATTCCCGGTGATCGTCTTGTCGAAGTTGCCGTCGCCGTCGGGATCGCGCCAGGTTTCGTATTTTCCGACCTCGACCGGATTGACCGGGTTCGAGATGTCGAACACCCGCAGGCCCGCCTCGTAGTAGGCCGTCAGCAAGTACTTCCCCCGAACTTGGCCGTTGTGAATGCGCGAGTTGCCGGTGGCGTCGCCCGAGTACTGGAACGTTGCCACCTGGGTCGGGCTCGCCGGATTCGAGACGTCGTAGACCCCGATGTCGCGGACGTTGAACTCGTCGAAGGCGTAGAGATACCTCGAGTCATCGTCCAGCCAGTTGCTGTGACTGTAAATGCCGGTGACGGCAGCGGATTCGCCGAGCAACGCCGTCGTGCCGCTGGTGCGGACGTTGGTGATATCGACGACGCGGTAGCGGGTTGCGTAGCCGTCCGCCACGTAGAGCAAGTCTTTGCCGCCCGAGCCCGGTACGTTCGCCCGCGCGTAGGAATCATGGCAGTCATGCCCGCTGCCGCTCCAGCCGGCGATCACCGGCGGATCAAAAGGATTTTGCAGCAGGTCGAAGACCTGACAACCGAGCGTCGAAGCGTTGTTGGCCGAGTTCATGAAAAGCAGGCCGAGACCGTCGTTGACGAACACGGTGTGGCCGTAGTTGGTGCGGCCACGGTCGGCGATGCCGGCCGGCGGGATCGGGTTGGAGTCGACGCCCTGCGGCGTCGAAGAGGATAGATAGGACAGGTCGACGATCCACAGGTTGCCGCTCGACTGCGCACCCACGTAGGCGTAGGTCTTGCCGGAGATCGGGTCCTGGTGGATGTCGACGTCCCGCCAGATCCGGCCCTTCGGTGGGCTCACTCCACCCGACATGTCGATGTACTGGACCCGGAACGGCGCCGCCGGGTCGGTGACATCGATGATGTGCAAGCCGAAGCTGTTGCACTGCAGAGCGTACTCCCGTGCCCCGGCAGCGTAGCCCCAGATGCCGTTGTAGAGGGTGCCGGTCGAGGAGTTGTCGCCGTAGTAGGGGTTCGGGGGCTGCGCGTTGAGCTGGCCCAGCTTGGTGACGTTGCCGTTGCCGGTGTAGTCGGCCGACACCGCCGCGAGGAGGGTTTCCGGAGCGCCGATCTCGAGCAGTGCGTTCAGGTAGAGATGGGTGTCATTCGTGAGCTGCCCGGCGGTCTCCTGAGCCTCCAACCAATGGTCGAGCTGGATCAGATGGCCCTGCGACCAGAGCCTCTCGATCACTTCGTGCTGCACGTCGGAGATGGCGCCATCCTCGACCAGACCGGCGAGATAGCTCTCGACCACACCAGCGCCCTCGGGATGAGCCCAGGCCGGCGAGCCCGAGAGGATGAGCCAAAGACTCCACACACCAGCTTGGAAAAGCTTGGCCTTCACGGCAGATTCTCCTGTTTAAAGGAGAGCATAGCTACCGCTCCGACCCCTGGGTATCGTCTCTAGGGAGGATCCCGGGGCCGCGCCGCCTCGTCTCTAGGGAGGACCCCCGCGGCTCCTCCTCCACCCACGAGACGATTCTCTTTCCGCATCCACTTTTCTACGCTCTTGGCAACCGATCCACGAGAATCGCCCAACTGCTCACGGGATCGGCGGCGTCGGGCTCTGTCCCGGTGAAACTCATCCACTCTGGAGAAAGGACGAAGGACATGAACGTGCTGTCACATTTCAGAATCCTGGGAGGTCGATCGCTCTTGCTGGCGCTCGCCCTCGTGGCCGGTGTCGTGATGGTCGGCTGCAACGGCGCCACCACTTCGATCGGCCTTCCCGCTGCCTCTCCCTGGAACACCATCCAGACCGTCCTCACCAGCCCCTACGACGACCTGACGGTGGTGACCACCGGCAGCAACATCTCGGCCGGCCTCTTCGACAGTGCGCCCGGCGCGGTGTGCACGTCGGACCAAGGCAGCTTCTTCGTCTTCTGTGACAATGCGGGCTGCAACCCTCCTGGCCCGCTGGCCGAGTGCATCAACGAGGCTCCCAGTGAAGCCACCAACGTGGGCTTCGAGGGATCGCTGCCGATCCTCTACGGCCTGGGCGTCTCCCTCGATCGTCCCGCTTTCACGGCGGGCGGGGTGGAGATCCAGAGCGTTGCCAACGGCACGGTCGGGGCCATCGCCATCCAGATCGGCAACGGCACCCTCGACATCGGTGCCGCCTTCAACGAGGGGCTCCTCCCGGCCCCCCCCTTCAACTCTGACTTCGAGGCGTTCGACAGCTTCACCCTCCTCGCCCTCGGGCCCTCGTGGGAGGACTTCGGCAACGGCTACGTGTGCACCGACGGCACCACCACCAGCTGCAATCCCGACGATGGGCCGGAAGGCGTCCTGGCTCTTTGCGAGTTCGGCGACTTCCTCCTGTTCCGAGTCAACGCGGTGGCCGCCCCGGTCAGCCTCACCTGCGGCTCGGTGACGGTGAACCTCAACGTCAACCCGCCGTTCGACACGGTCGGCGAGTGCATCAGCACCCTCAAGGCGCAGAAGTGCGCCGGCCTCAAGGGCTCGGCCAAGGCCGCCTGCAACCACGCCCAGATCGGCGTCTGCCACGCCGCCTTCAACGTGCCGAGCAGCCACACCAACTGACGCGCGGCGCCGCCGAGGCGGCGCTCCTCCCGGAGTCCATCGCGTGCGATGGGCTCCGGGCCTTTTCGCTCGCCGGAGCGCTCTCCCTCTACTGATAGGTCACCACCAGCTGCGGCCGGTTGGCCGCCGTGGCGTTGTCGCCGGAGTAGTAGCCAATGTAATCGGTGCCGCCGTCGTCGTTGTCGTCGAGGCTGAAGTAGACCCGCAGCTGTGTGGTCCCGGTCTTGTTGACGGCTGCCAGGCCGGCGGCGGAGAGGCTCCCTTCCGACCAGGCACCATTGCTCGCGGCATTGCTCAGGCTCGCGGCCTGGACGGCGGTGGCCGCGGCCTGGAAGTCACCGGTCTGGAGCGCCGTCGAGCCGGAGAAGCCGCCGGTCTGGACGTCGGCGCGGCAGGTGCCATGGGTGCCGAAGGGGTTGGTGCCCGAGACCGTGCCGCGACGCAGCCGTAGCGTGGCAGAGAGGATCGTGGCGCCGTCCGGGATGGACGAGGTGTCGAAGGAGACCACGGCCTTGTACTGGCGATCCTGGTTGTTGTCGCCCGCGCGCAGGGCACTGGTGGTGGAGGAGGTAGAGCTGCCCGAGCCGCCGACGTTGGTGGTCTCGCCCGACTCCAGCACGTAGCCGTCCTGGGAGGCGACGGAGGTGAAGGTCACCTCGGTGGGCACCGCGCCGCAGGTATCGGTGCTCTCGTTGCAGGCCAGGGGGCTGCAGGGATCGCTGCCCGCCTGGCAGAGCCCGGCGCTGCAGGTCTCGACGCCATTGCAGAACAGGCCATCGTTGCAGTCCGGGTCGATGCTGCAGCCGGCGGCGAGGCCCCCGGTCACCACCAGGGCGAAGGGCTGCGGCCCGTTGGGCACGTTGAAGGAGCGCACGGTGACGGTGTAGGCGCCGGTGGCGGGGCTGGCGAGCAGCACCTGTTCCAAGGTGTTGCGGCGGTCGGCGGTGCCGCCCGTCGCCGAGACGCCAGCCGAGAAGACGTTGCCCAGGAAGGTGCCGCCCGGCCCGCTGACGATCAGGTCGAGATCGTTGTTGAGGTGAGGGCTGGCCGCCGGAGTCGACGGGAAATCGGTCCAGGCGAGGGTCACCTTCAGCGGCTCGGCGCTGGTGGTGACGGTGAAGGGGTAGGCGCGGTCCTCGTTGGTGGAGCCGGTGCCGAAGGGGGTGCCGTCGTCTTCGACCCACAGCTTGCGGGACTGCCCGGTGAAGAAGAGGGCATTCTCCAGCAGCACCCGGCCCCAGCCCTGGCAGTTGGCGGGGATGGCGGTAGTGCCGGTCATGCTGACGGCGGAATTGACCAGGGTGGCCTTGAGCAGGGCCGCCGAAGGGGTGAAGCCGTCGGTCGAGACCTCGCTGCCCGTGGGGTACCAACCGTCGGTGTAGTACTGCCGGACGAGGGCGGACAGGCCGGCTGCCCCCGGGCTCGCCATGCTGGTGCCGGAGAGGGAGAGGGTGCCGCAGTTGTTGGTGGTGATCGACAGGTCGTTGTTGGCCGAGACGATCGACGAGCCGGGCACGGTGAGGTCGGGCTTGATGCGGCCGTCGCTGGTCGGACCGCAGCTGCTGAACGAGGCCATGGACTCGGCGCTGGTGCCGCGCAGCGTGGCCCCCACGGAGACGCCGTTCTTGTTGGTCGACGGGCTGCCCACCGAGCCGGCGCCCGGGCCGGAGTTGCCGGCGGCGAAGAAGACCAGGAAGTCCTTGTGGTTCCACATGAACTCGTCGACGTCCTGGCTGGCGGCGGTGTAGTTGTTCTGCACCGCGCCGTTCTCGTTGTCGCCGTAGGAGTTGGTGTGCAGCCGTGCACCCTGGTCGTAGGCCTGCTGGAAGAGGGGGTTCATGTCCACCACCGGGCAGCCGATACCCGGCAGGTCGCCGCAGTTGTCGACGGCATAGCCGGCGTCTTGGATCACCAGCTTGGCGCCCGGGGCCATGCCGTCGGCGGTGTCGTGGGTGAGCGGGTTGGCGAAGTTGTCGCCGGCCACGATGCCGGCCACGTGGGTGCCGTGGTCCTGGGTGTCCCACTCGCTGCCGGAGATGCCGCCGGCGCACTCGGTGGCGGCCAGGAAGTCCACGGCCACGACCTTGCGCTGCGCCGTGTTGACCACCGTCCCGCCGTTACAGACGTTGGTCGGGGGCAAGCCCAAGGCGGTGTCGCGGAAGAAGCACATGTCGGGATCGATGCCGGTGTCGATGATGCCCACGGTCTGCCCTTCGCCGAAGATCCCCTGGTTGAAGATCGGCGTGGTCTGGCCCCCCGAGAGGCCCGACTGGCAGACCCAGATGGTGGTGTCGTTGAGCAGGGTCTTGCGTCCCTCGAGCTCGATCCAGAAGACCTCGCGCAGGGCCGCCAGCGGCGCGCGCAGCGCGGCAATCCCCTGCGCAGTCAAGAGCAGACGCACGCGGGAGAAGAAGGGGGCGCGGCGAGCCCCCACGATGTTTTTGGCCCCCAGCCCTTCGATCGCCCGCAGCACCTCGGCGAGGTCGGCGTCGGGGAAGACGTGGACCATCACCGGCAGGTAGGCGGGCCGGGAGATAGCCTCCCCCGGTGCCTCGGCCTCGATCGCGGCGATGGCGGGCGAGATTTTGTAGGCCGGATGGTAGGCACCGCTCCAGGAAGCGCCCAGGTCGGCAAGCCGGTCGGCCGCCCTACCGTCCCCGGGCATCGTCAGCAGATAGGCGTAGTGGGGCAGGTAGGTGTAGATCCGCCGGCTGGCGGCACGCAGGGCCTTGGCCTGACGGGCTGTCACCGGCCCCGGGAACTTGACCAGGAGGACCTCGTCCTCACCCGGCTCGGCCGGTCGAGCGCGCAGCGACTCTGCGGGCTCGGGCACGGTGCGGCGGGTGTCGATGGCTCCCGAGGCCAGGGAGATCAGGCTGCCCGCCTCGGGGCCTCGGTCCGCGGGTTCTTCAGCCGCGAGCCGGGGGGTGACCCCACCCAGCAGCACGGCAAGCATGGCGAAGCACGGGAATTGGCATTTCATCGCGTGACCTCCTTTTAATGGAACGGACTACGGCGCCAGCCCGCTGCCCGCCGCCGCCGAGCACCCGGCCCCGCTGTTTCCAGTCCCTTGGTGTTGTGGTTGAGACTACGGACCCTGAGCTGGCGAGTCAAACCCCCGGGCCGGGCTCGCCGCGGACAGCAACTCGCCTCGCCCGGCCGGTCCCGCTATTCAAACTTGAGCCAAACTCGAACAACGGTGGCCGCTATTCAAGTTTGTTGAATGAGGGTTCGGAGGGGGGAAGGACCCCTACCCCGGCCAAACCGCGCCGGCCTCGATCGACTTCACCACGGTCTGGGTGAACTCGCGGGTGCCGGTGGTGCCGCCGAGGTCCGGGGTCTTGATGCCCTGGACGGCGATGGTCTCGTAGAGGCCGCCGCGCAGGCGCTTGGCGGCTTCGTGCTGGCCGAGGTACTGGAGCATCAGCACCGCGGTCTGCATCAGGGCGAGGGGGTTGGCCTTGTTCTGGCCGGCGATGTCCGGGGCGCTGCCGTGCACGGCCTCGAAGACCGCGGCATCGTCCCCCAGGTTGGCGCCGGGCACCACCCCCAGCCCCCCCACCAGGCCGGCCGCGAGGTCCGAGACGATGTCGCCGTAGAGGTTCTCGAGCAGCAGCACGTCGTAGGTCTCGGGGCGCATCACCAGCTGCATGCAGAGGTTGTCGATGATGCGGTCGTCGGCCACGATCTCCGGGTAGCCCTTGGCCACCTCCTGGAAGCAGGACAGGAACAGGCCGTCGGTCTTCTTCATGATGTTCGCCTTGTGCACGGCCGTGATGCGCTTGCGACCATCGCGACGGGCGAGCTCGAAGGCGAACTTGGCGATGCGCGTCGAGGCCTCGGCGGTGATCACCTTGATGCTCTCCACCACCCCGGGCACCACCTCGTGCTCGAGGCCGCGGTAGAGCCCCTCGGTGTTCTCCCGCACGATGATCAAGTCGACCTTGTCGAAGCGCGTGCGGATACCCGGGAAGGTGAGCACCGGCCGCAGGTTGGCGTAGAGGGTGAGGGCCTGGCGCAGCTGGACGTTGACCGAGGTGAAGCCCTTGCCCACGGGCGTGGTGACCGGACCCTTCAAGGCCACCCGGTTGCGCACGATCGAGTCGAGGACGTTGCTGGGCAGGGGCTCGCCGAAGCGCTCCACGGCTTCGGCGCCGGCGAGGTGGCGCTCCCATTCGATGCTGGCGCCGGCGGCATCGAGGGCAGTCAGGGTGGCTTCGGCGACCTCCGGGCCGATGCCGTCACCGGCGAGCAGGGTGACGGTGGGACGGGCGGAAAAACTGGCGTTCGTCATGGCGGCGGAAAGGTATCACGGCGCCAGTTCTTCGAGCCTCGCTACGACGTCGCGGTAGTGGCTGTTGGTGCCGTAGATGTCGACGAAGGTCTTGTAGGCGTTGTCGTTGTCGCCGGCGATGGCGTAGGCGTTGCCCAGGTCGTAGAGCAGCGACAGGGACTCGTCCTCGGTCAGCCCGGGGCGATCGAGCCCACGGCGGTACCACTTGATCGCGAGACCGGGCAGTCCCTTCTCGAGGAAGCACATCCCCAGCAGGGAGCAGCAGTCCACCAGCTTGCCGGAATCCTTGGCGGCGAGCTGGAACTCGCCGATCGCCTCGTCGAGCAACCCCATCTCGCGATAGGCGATGCCGAGGTTGAAGTGGGTCTCGAAGTCCTCGGGGGAGAGGTGCTCGGCCACCCCTCGCTTGAAGCCCTCGACGATCTCCTCGAGGGTCTGCTCGTGGGGCGAGCCGAAGACGCCCTCGTCACCCCGCTGCTCCTCTTCCTTGCGCAGCTCCTGCTCGAGCTCGGCCGCCAGGTCGAAGAACTCCTGCTCGTCGTCGAAGAGCTGATCGGCTTCGGAAACCGGGCTCGCCGCCTCGGAGCCGACCTCGTCGAGCCAGTTGGGCGGTGCCGGCTTCTTGGCCGCGGGGGGCGGCGGGGCGGCAGCCTTGGGCGGCCGGGCCGGCTTCGCCGCCGGCATGGGGCCGAGGTCGTAGACCTCGAAGTCCGCGAGGTCCTCCTCGGTGAAGAGAGGGACCTTCAAGACCGGCGCGGGAGGCGCGGGCGCAGCGGCGGCCGCCGGGGGATCGAGGGCGGCCGGCGCCGGGGTCTCGACCTCGGGCGGCTCGAGGCGCAGCTCGGCCGCCGGCTCGGCAGCGGCCGGCGCGGGGGGCGGGGCCGCCGCGACCGGCTCGGAGGCGGGCTTGCGCCGCGGCTTGCGGCCGGAGCGGGTGTCCTCGAGCACGGCGGAGATCTGCGCCATGGTGGCGTCCAGATCTAGGTCCAGGTTCTTCCGCGCGGCGCGGGGAGGAGCCACCGGCCGCTCCTCCGGCAGGGCCCAGGACTCCCCTTCGGCCTCGAAGGGGGTCAGGGCAGGCGCCACCGCCTCGGCGGCCGGCTCGGCGACCTGCGCCACGGGTTCGGCGAGCTCCGGCGTCGCTTCGAGCTCGATCTCGAGCGAGGGCACCGGCAAGTCGAGCTCCTCGATCTCCAGCTCCAACCAGGCCTCGGCGGCCAGACGGGGCACGGGAGCCGGCGGCTCTGCCTCCCTGGCGATGGCATCCGCGACTGCCGGCCCGGGCGTCGCCGGCCCTTCGAGCTCCCCAGCCAAATCGAGATCCGCGGGCAGCTCGAGATCCACATGCAGGTCGAGCTCGCCGATCTCCGCCAGGGAGCTGCCGACCTCGTGGGCCGCCCCGCCGGCTTCCATGGGCGCCGCCGCGGGAGCCAGCACCTTGCGCGCCCCCTGCATCTCGAAGCCCGCGGCGAGCAGCCGCTCGCGCGTCGGCAGCCAATCCTCGGCACGGCCCGTGTCGGCGGCGATCGAGGCCATCTCATTGGCGAGGATGGTCACCCGGTCGTAGCGGCCCTCTTCCAGGTGCAGCTGGATCTGCAATGAGTAGGCGCCGAGGTGACGCGGGTTGCCGCGAAAGACCTCGTCCAGCCGTTCCAGGGCGCGGGTCCTGAGCCCGTACTTGGCCAGCACCTCGGCCTCGGCGACCAGGTCGTCCTCGTGGTCCTGCCGCCGGGGCTCGAGCTCGGCCGCGGTCTTCTCGAGGGCCTCCTCGTCGATGTAGAGATCGACCGCCTCCTCGAAGTCTTCGGCCGGCGCGAAGGGAGCCGAGGTCCGCACCGTCTCGTCGCCGAAGGGCGGCAGCTCCAGGGGGACCTCGAGCTCGAGGTCCGCCGCCGCCAGGGCCTCCGCGACGAAGGCTGGGGGCGCCACCAGATCGGGCGGCGGCTTGACCAGGCTCGCCGGCTCGTCGTCGCTGTCGAGATCGAGAGTGAAGACCTCGCCGCCGACTTCCGTGAGCTCGGCCGGCAGCTCGACTTCCTCGACGAAAAGCTCGGCCTTGCCCAGAGGGCCGGAGCGCCAGGAGGTGCCGGTCTCGTCGAGGGCGGGCTCCTTGGCCCAGCCGAGCACCTCGTCGGTGCTCGCCGTCGCCTCTTCCACCGGGCTCGCCGGCGGCTGGACGGGCGGTGCGGGGGCTTCACGGGGAGCCCGGGCGAGGGCGCCGGCCGCGGGGTTGCGCCGGCTGGCCGTGGCCAGCAGCTTCGCGGCCGCCGACTCCGCCCCGGCTCGCCGCAACTGCTCGACGGCCTCCTCGACCAGCAAGAGGTCATCGCTCGCGATCTCGACCGCCTTGTCGTAGACGCGCACCGCGCCCTCGATCTGCCCCGCTCCGAGCATCTGCTCGGCGATCCGGCGGTACTCGGAGATCGCCTCGGGAATGCGGCCCTCCTGCTCGAGCAGGTCGGCGATGCGGGCGCGATGGGAGGGATTGGTCGGCTCCAGCACCAGCATGCGCTGGCAGATGGCGATCGCTTGTTCAGGCTGCCGGTGCTTCTGGTAGTAGTCGATCAGGACCTGGTACTGGGTGCGCGCCTCGTTGACCAGGCCTTGGCGGTGGTAGAGCTCGGCCAAGCGCTCATAGATCTCGAGACGGGTGGGGTCGAGCTTGATGATCTTCTTGTAGATCGCGATCGCCTTGACGAAGAAACCATCCTCCGTGTACTGCTCGGCGATGCGGGTGAACAGGCCGACGGCATCCTCGATGCGCTCGAGGCGGGCGTAGAGGTCTCCGACCCGGTTCAGGGTGTTGGTGTCGCGCGGGTTGTCCGCCAACACCTTACGGTACTCGCGGATGGCCGCGTCGACCTTACCCCGCGACACCAGCCGCTCCGCGGCCTGGATGACCTTCTCTCGAGCCACTGCCATCAGCCAACCCCTCCAGCCTCTCGTGGCCGGGGCAACACCGATCGGAACGTCAGGCGATGCTCCGGCGACGGGCCGTAGGCGGCCAGGGCCGCCAGATGCTCCGGCGCTCCGTAACCCTTGTGCGCGGCGAAGCCGTAGTGAGGATACCGCAGGTCGAGGTTGCACATGATTTGGTCACGATGGACCTTGGCGAGGATGGAGGCGCAGGCCACCGAATAGCACACCGAGTCGCCCCGCACCACCCCCAGCTGGGGAAGGCTCACCCCGGGCAGACGCAGCGCGTCGAGAAGAAGCAGGTCGGGCTGGGGGGCGAGCGCGGCGATGGCCCGCTGCATCGCCAGGCGAGTGGCCTCGAGGATGTTGACGGCGTCGATGTCGCCCGCTGTCACCGCCGCCACGCCCCAGGCGATGGAGGCCTCGCGGACTCGCGGCGCCAGCCGCTCCCGCTGGTCGGGGCTGAGGCGCTTGCTGTCGTCGACGCCGGGCACCAGACGACCCGGCCGCGGGATCACCGCGGCGGCCACCACCGGGCCGGCCAGGGCTCCCCGGCCGGCCTCGTCGACTCCGGCGATGGCGCGGTAGCCGAACGGGCCGAGCTCTTCCTCCAGACTGCGTAGCAGCCTCAGCCGGTACGCTTCCGCGAAGAGCTCGATCACCTCGCTCGGAAGGAGGGCCTAGGCTTCCAGCTCGGCGGCGAGCGAGGTCTTGCTGCGGTCGGCCTGCCGCTCCTCGATGCGAGCAGCACGTCCGCGCAGATTGCGCAGGTAGTAGAGCTTCGCCCGGCGGACCTTGCCGCGACGGACGACCTCGATCTTCTCGATGATGGGAGAGTGGAGCGGAAAGATGCGCTCGACCCCGACGCCGGCCGAGATCTTGCGCACGGTGAAGGTCTCGCGGGTGCCACCGCCGCGGCGGGCGATGATCACCCCCTGGAAGACCTGGATACGCTCCTTGTTGCCCTCGACCACACGCACGTGCACGCGCACCGTGTCGCCCGGGCGGAACTCGGGGGTGTCGGTGCGCAGATAGGGTGCTTCGACCAGTCCAAGCTTGTTCATGACTCAAATCCCCTTCAGGACAGCGGACCGCTGATCATTTCTCAACTGAGGCGGCCTTGGCAAGGGCTTCTGCCTCTTCGACCTCGGCCAGGAAGCGGCGCTCCTCGGCCGAGAGCTGCACGCCCGCGAGCAGGTCCGGGCGCTTTCTCCGGGTCGCCAGCAGGGCCTCGCGGCGCCGCCAACGGACGATGGCGGCGTGGTCTCCCGAGAGCAGGACCTCGGGAACCCGCCGCCCTTCCACTTCCGGCGGACGGGTGAAGTGAGGGTGGTCGAGCAGGCCGTCGCGGAAGCTGTCTTGCTCGACCGAGCCGGCCTGCTGGACCACCCCCGGTACCTGCCGCGACACCGTCTCGATCACCACCATGGCCGCCAGCTCTCCGCCGGAGAGCACGTAGTCGCCGATCGAGACCTCCTCGTCCACCACCAGCTCCATCACCCTCTCGTCCACTCCTTCGTAGCGGCCGCACAGCAGCAAGAGCCGGGAGTGGCCGGCGAGCTCACGGACCTTGGCGTCGTCCAGGCGCCGCCCCTGGGGCGACAGCATCACCCGCAGGGCGGGCGCCTCGGCGGTGAGCGAGCGCACGGCGCGGAGCCAGGGCGGCGCCGTCATCACCATGCCGCCGCCGCCGCCGTAAGGCTCGTCGTCGACGCTCTTGTGCCGGTCCTCGGTGAAGTCCCGCAGGTCGTGGACCCCGACCTCGAGGAGGCCCTTCTCGATCGCCCGGCCCACCAGGCTGGTGGTCAGGAAGGTCGAGAAGAGCTCGGGGAAGATGGTGACGACCTCGATGCGCATGTTTCGACGAGACCGGGCGGCAGCTCGAGCTCGATGACTCCTTCTTCGACGTCGACCCGCTTCAAGAAGCTGCGGACGAAGGGGATGGGCAACGTGCCCTCGGGCCCCTCCACGATCAACAAAAGCCCGCCGCCATCCTCCAGCACGTCCACCACCTCGCCCAGCTCGCCGGCCCCCCGGTCCGAGCAGCGGCAGCCGATCAGCTGGAAGTAGAAGTACTCCCCTTCGGCGGCCGGCGGAACCTCGCTCGCCGCCACTGCCAGCTCACGACCAGCCAGGGCCTCGGCCCCGGTGCGATCCTCGACCCCCTCGAAGGTGACCAGGACCACTCCCTGGTGGGGACGGCAGCGCAGCACGGTGAGGGACCTGGGCGGCTGGCCCGGGCGGCTGGCCAGCAGGCGGCTGCCCGGCGCGAAGCGCCCGGGCACGTCCGAGAGAACCTCGATGACCACCTCGCCCCGGATGCCGTGGGCGCGGCGGATGCGCCCAACCAGCACGGTCTCGGGCGCTCGGCTACTCGTCGAGGACTTCGAGCCCGTACTGCGCACGGTCCACCTCGCCGCGGCAGTCGAGCAGGGTGCGCAGGGCGCGGATCGTGCGCCCCCGGCGCCCGATCACCTGGCCGACGTCCTCGGCGGCCGTTTCGACCTCGAAGACGGTGGCGCGCCGCATCGGCACGGAGCGCACGTCCAACTGCTCGGGTTGGTCGACGAGGAGCGCAAGGACCTGGGCGAGGTCGGCAGCGACCTGACGGCTCTCAGGCACGGGCGAGGAGGCTCTTCACCGTGTCGGAGAGCTGCGCCCCGCGGTCCACCCAGTACTGGACGCGCTCCCGGTCGATCTTGACGAGGGCAGGGTTCTGGGTCGGGTCGTACTGCCCGACCTCTTCTACGGAGGAGGCGGTGGGGACTCGGCGCCCGTCGGAGACCACCAGGCGGTAGTAGGCCCGGTTCCGGTTTCCCATGCGCCGCAGACGAATCTTGAGCATCGTTCCAACCTCTCGGTTTGCTGATCGGATCGGCGAGGCTCCGCCCGCCGTGAAGAGTCGGGAAGGATAGCACGAGTCAGGGGCTCGCGAAGGACCCGCTTGCCCAGCTCCCGGGTCGGGGCTAATCTCCCGATCCAGCGATCGCAGGCGAACCGCGGAGGAGGGGACCATGGCCCAGGGGCTCCCGGGAGCCGACAGCTCCCAACCCGTCACCATGCAGGTGGTAGAAGCCGCAACGCAGCTCTTCGGCCGGACCCCGGTGCTCTGGGGGCGGTACTTCACCAGCGCCACGACCTCGGGCACCGTGGAATACCACCACGCGACGGAGAGTTCCGTGCTGGCCCAGTACGGCATCCGCCTGCTACCCATCGCCCGCCAGACCGAGAACGTGGGCGGCTCGAAGGACCAGGGGGTTGCCGACGCCCAGGGCAACGTGGTGGACGTGGTCGACAGCTTCGGCGCTTCCTACCTCTCCTCGCTCGGCGGCCAGTTCCTGATGTTTCTCGACGTGGAAGGTGTGCCGTCCTCGGGCAGCCCGTCACTCTCCCTCGACTACTACCTGGGCTGGGCCGAGACGCTGGTTGCCCAGAGCCAGGCCCTGACCGGCGGCGCCGCGACGATCCTGCCCTGCGTCTACGCCCGCCAAGGGGACAGCGCCACCTGGAACGTGCTGGTCTCCGCGCTCGGCCAGGGAGCAACTTGCGCCGGCGCCTGGGTGGCCCGCTACGACCCGGGCACCTGCGAGCTGGCCGACTGGAACGACACCATCGTGATGCCGGCGGTCTCCCTGCCCTTCCCCATCCTCCTCTGGCAGTACGCCGAGAACTGCTGCCAAGGCGCCATCGACGCCAACCAGACCAACCCGGGCGTGGACGTGCAGGGGTTGCTGCTGGATCGGCTGATCCTGCCGGTGGGAGGGTGAAGGGGGGGCGAACTCACTGCCCGCCCGGCCGCGGCCTTTCCAGCCCCAAGGCCCCCAGCTTCTGGTGCAGGTAGGTGCGCTGGAGGCCGAGCAGGCGGGCGGCGGCGGCGAGGTTCCAGCCGGTGCGCTGGAGCACGGCTTCGAGGTAGTCGCGCTCGCTCGCCGCCTTGAACTCTTTCCAGGGCAGCAGCCGGAGGCCCTCGGTGACCCGCAGCAGGCCGGTCTCACCCTCCGGAGCGGGGCGGAAGAAGGCCGTGGGTAGCTGGTCCGGGGTGAGCGGGTCGCTGCCGAAGACGGTCAGCCGCTCGGCCAAGCTCGCCAGCTCGCGGACGTTGCCCGGCCAACGGTAGCTCTCCAGGGGCGGCAGGAGGGCCGGATCCACGCGCTTGCGCCGCAGGCGATAGGACGCGGCGAAGGCATCGAGGAAGTGATCCAGCAGGAAGGCGATGTCCTCGCGCCGCTCGCGCAGCGCCGGCACCTCGACGGGGAGGTGAGCGAGACGAAAGTAGAGGTCGGCCCGGAACCGCCCGGCCGCCACCTCGGCTTCGAGGTCGCGGTGGGTGGCGGCGATCACCCTCACGTCGACCTTGCGGCCCTTGGTGTCCCCCAGCCGCCGCACCTCCCCATCCTCCAGCACCCGCAGGAGCCGGGCCTGGAGGGCGAGGCCCATGTCGCCGATCTCATCGAGAAACAACGTACCGCCGTCCGCCTCTTCGAAGAGGCCGGCCTTGCTGGCTTTGGCATCGGTGAAAGCGCCGCGGGCGTGGCCGAAGAGCTCGTCCTCGATCAGGTGCTCGGGGATGGCGGCACAGTTGAGCTTGACGAAGGGGCCGGCCGCCCGGCGGCTGCCGCGGTGGAGGGCGGCGGCCACCAGCTCCTTGCCGCTGCCGCTTTCGCCGGCGACGAGCACCCGGCCGTCGGTGGGCGCCGCCTGCTCGATGGCCCGGCGCAGGCGATCCATGGCCGGGGAACGACCGAGCAGGGGCCGCGCCTCCTCGAGCCGCGACTCGAGGGCCGCCACCCGCCGCTTGAGGGCCTCGCTCTCGAGGGCGTTGCGCACCGCCTGGAGCAGCCTCTCCCGGCTGAAGGGCTTCTCCAGGAAGTCGTGAACGCCCAGGCGCAGGGCTTCGACCGTCTCGGTGATCGAGGCCTCCCCCGAGAGGATGATGGTCGGCGGCAGCCGCCCCTCCCCCGCCAGGCGCCGCACCAGCTCCACCCCGCTCTCCCCCGGCAGGCGCACGTCGAGCAGCAGGAGGTCCGGCGCCGGTCGCGACGCCGAGAGGGGCCCGGCCAGCGCCTCTTCAGCGCTCGCGGCAGCGGTCAGGGCATGACCGTCCGCCTCGAGCTGGTAGGTGAGGCTGGCCCGCACCCGGGCGTCGTCTTCGACCAGCAACAGACGGCTCATGCGGCGTCCCCCCCGGCGGCAGGCAGAAGCAAGCGGAAGGTGGCACCGGCCGCCGAGGTGGCCGCCAGCTCCAGATCCCCACCGTGATCGAGCAAGATCTTGCGCGAGATGGCGAGGCCGAGACCCATGCCGCCGCCCACCCGCGAGCCGACGTAGGGCTGGAACAGGCGAGGGGCCAGCTCAGGCGGCACCCCCGGACCGTCGTCCCCGACCTCGAGAGCGACGAAGCGCCCGGTGGCGCCAGTGCGGAAGGTCACTCTCCCGGATCCCCGTGGGGCCACGGCCCGGGCGGCGTTCTCACAGAGGTTGACCAGCACCTGCTGGATCAGGTCCGGGTCGACCTCCACGGGCAGAGGGGTCAGCTCCCCGGGCTCGAAGGCCAGGGTGAGCCCTGGCCAGGCCGCGGCGAAGCGCTCCGTGAAGCCACGGGCCAGCTCGACCAGGTCGGCACCCCGCAGCTCGGGACGGGGCAGCCGGCCGAAGGAGGCGAAGCTCGAGGCGAAGGCGGCGAGCCGCTCCACCTCGTGGCGCAGGCCCTCCTCGAAGCGGCCAAGCTCCTCACCGCGGGCCGGGTCCTGCTCGTCGGCGACCAGGCCGCGGAGGCGATCGAGCTCCAGGCGGGCGGCGGTGAGGGGCGTGCGCAGCTCATGGGCCTGGCGGCGCGCGGCCTCCTGCCAGGCCGAGAGGTGCTCGAGAGAGGCGAGGCGGCGGCGGTCCCGGGCCACCGAGCGGGAGGTTCGCTCGATCATGGCCGCGATGCGGCCGATCAAGTCTCGCCGGGGCAGGCCAAGGTCGAGATCGCTCTCCCCCGCCGCCAGGGCCGCCACGCCGGACTCGAGCCGGGCCAGCCGGCGCTCCTGCCGGCCCTGGCGCCACAGCGAGGCCCCCACCGCCCCGGCCGCCGAGGCCACGAAGAGTCCGACCAGGGCGAAGTCGAAGCGCCGGGCGAGGGCCTCGCGGTTGTGCGCCAGCACCTGGAGCCGGGCCTTCAAGGCCCGGAGCTCCTCGAAGCGGGCGCGGTGGCCGGCGGCCTGCTCGGAGTCCAGCCGGGCCAGGGTCTTCTGGTCTTCCAGGCTGCGGTCGATCGACCTGACGATTTCAGGATGGAGCCCGAACGCCAGCCAGGTGCGCGACAACTGGCGCTCGAAGAGCCAGAACAGGAGCGCTGCCCCTCCCACAAAAAGGCCGAAGGCGGCAGCGAGCGTGCGCGGGCTGGTCATGGGTTCGCCGGTCTCGGGTCCATCGCCCCCATCCTAGCGGGCTGCAAGGGGCACGCTCCATTGCCAGGCCACCACCCGGGGCCGGCGGATCGAGGTGGCGAGCAAGATGTCGAGCACCGGGCTGGCCGTCGTCTCGGGCTCGGCGGCAGTGCCCGTCGGGGCTTCTCGCGGCTCGGCCAGGGAGCGCGACAGCCAGCGCTGGGTGTCCTGCTGCTCGGCATAGGAGAAGGGGACCACGGCCAGCTCGACCTTGGCCGTCCACGGCCCCGAGGCCGGCGGGAAGGAGCCCCGGGCGAGGGGCACCTCGAGCTCCCGCCACCAGGTCTCGAGCTCTCCCAGGCTGGCCAGCCTGGCTTCGCTGCGCTCCCCGGTCCCGCCCATCACCGAGGCCAGGTAGACCTCGTCCCAGGGTTCGAAGCGCACCTCCACGCGGGCCGCGCCGGGTTTCTTCGATCCCTGCCGTGGCGCCAGGCCGGCCTCGATCTGGAAGGTCGTGGTCAGCCCGGAGTCGAGGTGGGGCCGGACCTCCTGCAGGCTCAGGACCGACGGCAGTCGCCGTACCACCACCACCCCATCGGAGCGCAGGACCACCTCGGGAGCCTCCACGGCCCCAACCTCCAGGGCCGCGAGCGCCATGGCGACGAGGACCCAGCCCCAACACCGCGCCCTTCTCACAGGGCCTCCAGGTAGGTCAGAGTGAGCCGGCTCAAGCCCCAGGCGTGGCGGAAGACGACGCTGGTCGACAGGGTCGCCGAGGTCGAGGAGACCGCGAAGGCATCGTCCGGATCCACGAAGCCCAAGGCCAGACGGGTCTCCCAGCGCAGGTCCCCCCACTCGATCGGCCGGGCCGCTGGCAGGACGTCGAGGGCATACCCCAGGCTGACCTGGGCGCTGTAGGACTCCCGGTCGAAGCTGAAATCGGCCAACGGGGCCGGCGCGTTGCCCTCGACCTCGCTGCGAAACCACACCGCCCCCGCGCCAGCGGAGAGGGTCTGCCGGGGCGAGACACGGTAGTGCCGGAGGCCCTCGGCCGCTACCCGCCACAGGGTCTGTTCTCTATCCTCATCGAAGCGCTGGTCGAGAAAGACTAGGGAGCCGCTGGTTCGGGACCGGCCGATACTGGTACCGACAACGCCGCGGGTTCCCCGGGTAGGAAAGAAGGGGTCGTCGGTGGTGTCGTAGACCCACGACAGGGCAGCCGACAGGGCCTCGCTCGAGCGCCGGTTGAAGCTGCCCGGGTCGCCGCCGAAGCGGCGCTCGTCGAGGTCTGCCTCGCTCCAGGCCAGCTGGCCGCGCAGGGACTGGCGCAGGTCGAGGGGCACACCGATTTCAGCTTGCAGTGAGTAGGTGTCCCGCTCGTCCGACCCCACGGCGCCCGCGGCGATGACGGTGACGAAGCTGCCGGTGCCGAAGACGTCGTAGTGGGTGTAGCCGAGCTCCAGCGGTATCTCGTCGAGCCCCTCGCCCTTGAGCACGCTGCCGAACAAGAGGCCGTGGCGCCCCACGAACTGTCGCGCGCCGAAGGAGGCCCCGGTGCTGCCTTCGATCTCGAGCTCGCCATTGGCGCCGATGAGGCTGCTGTGGCCGACCTCGTAGAAGACCGGCCGGGTGGGCTCGATGGTGATGACGAGCACATAGGCACCGCGCTCGGTGCCCTTCTTCAAGGCGAACTGGGCATCGAGCACGAAGGGCAGCCGCCGCACCCGGTACACGGCCTCGGCGAGCTGGCTTTCGGAGTAGCTCTGGCCCGTCACGAGCCGGCTCTCCGCGAGCACGATGCCCTGGGCGGCAGGCCGCGGCAGGCCGGTCACTTCGATGGTCTCGATCACGAACTGCGGCGCCTGGGCCGCTGCGGCCCCCGTGGCGAGGATGCACAAGGCCACGGCGAGGCAACTGGCTCGCCGGGCTCCTTTCTGCTGGTCGATCATCGCGTCCCCCTTTCCTTTGCGACGCCCGCCCCGGGGAGCAACCCCTCTGCCAGCTGGAACAGCCGCCGGCAGAAGCTCACAAACTGCTGATTCGAAAGGAAGTACGTCAGACGGAGGGGAAGGGTTCCCAGACCCGAGGACCGGCCCGGCGTCGAGGCTTCTCGACGGGCCGTCTGGGGGAGCAGACGGAGGGGCGTATCAGACTTCGAGTCGCAAGAGGTCGGGGTGCTCGAAGGAAGTGAAGTCCTTGTCGAAGGACACCAGCCGAAAGGCGGCTGCCCGGGCGAAGGCTGCCAGGTAGGCATCGGTCCACAGCTTCGGGCGGGCATCGCTCCGGTTCGCCCACGCTCCGAAGTATGCGTCGCAGTCTCGGGGCTCGACGGCCAAGATCACGTCGGGGAGCTCTAAGAACTGCCGATAGGTCTGCCACGCTTGGGCTACCGTGAGCGGCTCACCAGCCATGGCTGCGGGCAGGGTGGAAAGCCGCAGGAAAGACAGAGCGGTCGCACGGCAGAAGGCCACTGTGGCAGCCGCCTCCTCGAACCAGTAGCGGCGTGCCCTCGCGTGGTGGACATGGTCGGGCACGCTCAAGGCGAGCCAGACGTTGACATCTGGGAGGTCGACACCCGCGGGCTCAACTCTGCCGGCCACTCAGGAGGTCTTCCTCGTCGAGCAGGCGATGAAGCTCGGCATTGGTGAGCGCCGGCAAAGGGCGACCGGTGGACGGTCTCGCAACGGGTAGCTCGCTGCGCCGGCGCAGGGGCTGCTGAACCTGCGGCTTGATCAGCCGACTCAGACCCTGGTCCAGCACCCGAGCGAGCAGATCCTGGAGCGGCGTACCGTCGTGCTCCGCCTGTGCTTTGGCACGCTCGAGCAGCTCACGCGGGAGATCGAGGGTCATGCGCATGAGGAGATCCTGGCAGAAGGGCGCGGCTCTCGGCAACCAGTTGGTCACAAGGCCGGCAGCACGGCCGTGGGATCGCCGAGGATGACGGTCGACTCGACGTCGCGGGCGGCCAGGCGGGGGAAGAGGTCTTTCTCGCCGATGGACTCGCCGTGGTCGAAACGGATGTGCAGGGCCTCGGCCGCGCGGTGGAAGGCGTCTACCTGGCGCTGCCAGCCGTCGAAAGCCAGGCCCACTGGCTTCAGTTGGTAGAGCTCGGGGAAGAGCGCATCGCAGAGCCTTGATGAGAGGGGCTGGCCGGTCTCGGGGTCCCTCAGGGTCCAGTCGAAGGTCGGCTCCACGTGGCCAATGAAGGCTCGCAGAGGCTTGTCACAGCCGAGCAGGCACCGCGGCAGCGGGGCCGTGAGGCTACCCAGGGCGGCGACGGCCGACAGCAGCTTCTCGAGGTCACTGCCCGGCTCAAAGAGCCCGGCGAAGTAGGACTCCCCCGCCGAGCCGGCGGAGCAGCAGGCGTGGGCGTACCAGATGGCGCCGTCCGGTTGCCATGCCGCCAGCAGGTCGTCAGGCGAGAGGGTCTTGAAGCTCTGGTCCACCGGCAGGCCGAGGGCTGCGGCCATGGCCGCCGGGTCGCTGAGGGGTCCGGTCTGGCCGTGGCTGGTGGTGACCACCAGGGCCGGCTTTTCGGCCGCCAGGGCTGCGGCGAGGGCGCCGCGGGTGGCCGCAGTCTCATCCGCCTTGCCATCGAGGAAGCGGGCGCCGGCGCCGATGCCGCCTGCCAGGGCCTGGTGCACCTTGCGGCCGACCTGGGCTCGCAGGGTCTGGGTGATGTCGTCCGGGCCGTGGACCACGGACCAGACCAGCGCCTTGTGGGGATCCGCGCTCGCGCCCGTGAAGCCCCCGGCCAGCGCCTTCAGGTAGCGGCTAAGGCCCTCCTCGTCGAGATCCAGCCGGCCCACGGCGTGCTGGGAGGCCAGCACGTATTGGAGCCGCCAGGGGATCTCGGCTGGGCTTCCCACCAACAGCAGGTAGCGGGGCAGCTGGTCGACCTCCATACCCATCCTCGCGGTGACGTTGACGTCCCGGTCCTTCTCGGCGGACGGCCTTCTCAAGCGCAACTCGCCGAGCTCCGGCTGGAAGCGCAGGACCGGGACGGGCTTGCCGATCTCCGCCGAGCGCTGGGCGACCAGGTCGCGGAGCGCCTGGGGACCATCTACCGCCGCCGCCAAATCCGCTGACGAGAGACCCGATCGGAAAGGGAGCACCACGCCCCAGCCCACGCGCGGGTCTCGCCAGTTCTTGAGGTCGATCTCGGCCGGAATGCCCAGGAGGTCGGGCACCGGGCGGCCGGCCTCGCCCAGGGCCCACTTGCGGAACTGGGGATGGAAGCTACCGGTGGGGGCGCCAGCTTCACCTGTCCAGGCGTTGACTCGGACGGTGCTCGGCACGGCTCAGGGCCCTCCTTCTTCGTGCTGCTGCTTCAGCTCCGCGATGCGGGCGTCGATGTCCGCCAGCAGGGGCTCGGTGCCTGGTTGGGCTGCCAGCGCTGCCCGGGCCAGCTGGAGTCCCTCGATCTGGGACTGGACCTCCAACGAAGCCCCTTCCAGAGGTTCCTGGGACTTGACGTTCACCTCGCTCAGCTGGAACGGCTCGCGGCTGACGTAGAGCACCGGCAGGGTCCACGGCTTGGTCAGGTGCGCCTGGCTGAGGGTCGGCCGGTGCTGGCGGCAGAGCCTCTTGCGGGGCTCCACCATCAGCAAGGGCCAGTCGATCGGCACCGGGGGAGGGGATTTGATCGCCTTGCGCAGGTAGCGGGCCAGGCCCTCGTAGAACACGGCCGCGAAGCAGTGAGCGTCTCGTCGGTCGATCGGCTCCTGCATCCCGACCACGGCGGGATAGCCCTGGCGTACCAGCAGGCGAGCCAGGGGCTGGGACTGGCCACCGGCCGCGGCACCCAGGCAGCAGTTGAGCACCACCAGCCAGACTTCCGGACAAGCCTGGCGCAGCTCGGAGAAGTCCGCTTCTTCGAGCGCCACGCTACCGCGCGGCTTGGCCAGCTCCTGATCGGAGCGGGTGGCCAGCTCCAGAATGGGGCTCGGCTCGTTGAAGCCGTGGCAAAAGAAGTGGAGCACGTGGGGCTTGAAGGACTCGACGGCGTTGCGGATGGACTCGCGAGAAGCCAGGAACTCGAACTTCACGGCGGGGTCAGCCGCCGCCTCCACCTTCTCCTTCACGACCTCGTCGCTGCCCAGGATCTGGAGCCGCCAAGGGAGCTTCGCCGCCTTGAGCCCCTGGGTGAGGCCCTTCCATTCCGCTTCTGCTGTGGCCTGGGTGTCGCCTCCGGCGGCGGCCAGGACGGCGAGCACCCGCAGGCTCTGGTCCAGGCGCCGCTCCACCGGCGGGGCGCCGGTCTTCATCACGGCACGGCCCAGCCGCACCTGGTCGACCAGGGCGAGGAAGCCGACTTGATCGTCGAAGAGGGCCTCCCAGGGCAGGGACTGGGCGAAGGAGAACTGGTCGTCGATCAAAATCGTGCCCTGGCTGAGCAGAGCCTGCCGGAGCTCAGCCTTCAGCTCCGGATGGGCGACCAGGGCGGTGTAGAGTGTCTGGCCGACCGTGCGGGTCAGGCTCGCCCCTTCCAGGTCCGAGCGGAAGCCCTGGACCTGGGGGTCGTCCGGGCCCACGCTCAGGGGCAGCGGCTCCACGCCGTCCAGGGGGTGTTGCGCTAGCGCCTCGGTAAGACGCACCTGGCCGCCACCCTGGAAGACCTTCTCGATGGTGAGAACGGTTCGCGGGCTGCTCACCCCGAGCCTCCGATGCCGGTTCCCGGTACTTTCTTGAAGAGATCGGCGACGTATTTCAGGGCCTCGGCTCGGCCCTTGACGCGGGCTCGTCCGGCTTCCGTTGTGGGCTCGCCCATCCGGAGGAGATCGCCCGAGAGGCGCTCGAGGATCCGCTGACTGGTGGCGAGCAGGGCCTCCTGGTCTTGCGGCTCTGGGTGTCGCTGTTTCGGGGCTTCCGGTTCCTCGAGTTGCGCCTTTGGGACCTGCGGTTCTGGGGCGTGCGGCTCCTGATCGTCCGTGGGCTCGAAGTCGATCCCCCGGGGTCCGTCCCCCGTGCCTCGGCCGGTTCCCGTGACAACAGGCACTTGCCACCCTATCCCCGCTGCCTCGACGACGCCCGCTTCCGAGGCCACCGTAAAGGTCGACAAGGCCCTGCGGCTTGCCTCACCAGAGTCTTCTGGCGCAGTCTTGAGCACATCGTAGATCGGGGTCGAGAAGCCACCGGGCCGGCCCCGACGCGCCAGCGCGGCCCCCACCTGTTCCGGCAGGGCGTAGAGAGCTCGTGCCGAAGTGGGCAGCAGGGGTCCCGTACCCTTGCCGAGAAGCAACGAGAGAGTGGGACCCAAACGCTCCGGGTCTCCCTCGCCCAGATCGTGAACCAACACCGGCCCGGGGCGGTCCCGGGCTACCTCGTCAGCCAGGCCGAGGAGGCCCGAGAGACTGTGGTTGTCCGGCGGTGAGACTAGGGCCAGCATGGCGGCGCCGCAGCCATCGAGGAACTGTCGCAGCTGGTGGCTGCCGACGAAGCGAGCCCACTCGCGGTCACGGTTTTGGAGCGGGGACTCCGAAAAAGCCAAGGCGCCCTTGGCGTCCGAGAGGAAGCCGTGGGTGAGGAAGAGCACAAGGTCCAGCCGGCCGGGTCCCTCGGCCAACATCCAGCGCAGCCAGGGGCTCTCGATCTCCGGCCGATCGGTCTCGAGATCGTAGAGGCGAGGCGCCGCCCCGAAGCGCTCTGCCGACTCCGGCGGAATGATGCGGACACGACCATCGGAGATGGCCGGGGCAAGGGAGGTCCGCACGGCAGACTCGAAGGCGCCGTCCACGAAGACGTGGAACGTGGCCGGCAAGGCCGAGTGCATCAGCTCCTCGACGATGGGCTGGAGCAGGGCCGGCAGGGCAAACGGGTGTTTTGCCTGGGGCATGGTGGCGCAGACGCCGACCTCGATGGTGCGACCTACCTTGGCCGAGGCGAGGTCGAAGTAGGGCCAGCGCACCACGGGACAGTCAAAGAGAGGCGCTAGCCGCCGCTCCCACGGCAGGAGCCCCAGGCCGCCGCTGGGCCGGCTGAAGCGGAGCCAGAGGATCTCACCCTCGCTGAGCACCGGTCGGATCAATCCCTCGAGGGAGGCGACCAGCCAGGCCGGCAGGTGGAAGGTGGCCGCGGGGTCCTGCGCCTCGTAGCCACGGGAGGACTCCGGCCAACCCAGCTCCTCTAGCTGGCACTCGACCGTGCCTAGGGACTCCCCGCCCACGGCCAGCTCGAAGACCACGGCGACGCTCGCGCCGGACGGCCGGATGCGCAGCCGCAGGACCTTGAGGTCGCCGCCCTCCTCTGGACCGACCATCAGGGCCCTCCGGCAGCCCGCACCTGGTTGAGCAGGGCCCAGGCGGTGGCTTCGTTGACCACTCCCCCGTGGCCGTCGATGCGGTCGTGGGCCGCCAGGGCCACCACCTTGGCGCCGGGAGTGGCGGGATAGGCCCCTCCACGGGCCGGCATGACGACCTCCTGAACTTCGGGAGCCGTGCCGCCCTGGGGGCCGAAGCCGCCGAGGGCCGCGAAGCGGCTGGGAGCCCCGGCCGCCACCTTCACCTCGCCCAGATCCTTGGTGCGGCGCACGGCGAGGTGGAACATCCTGGTCAGGGGCACGTCGTGGCGGGTGAAGGTGGTGAAGATCGGCTGGCGGACGATCGGCAGCACCTTGCGGTAGCCGCCGGGGAAGCCCTCCCCCGCCACGTCCGCCGCGAAGGCCCAGCCGTTGATCGCCGGCTGGAGGAGCAGCAGGGACTCGATGCTGCCGGCTGGCAGGGTGGGCTGCGCGGCCAGGGCCGAGAGCACCACCTTGGCACCGTAGGAGTGGCCGACCAGATGAAAGCGGGCTCCCGGCGCCGCGGCCACCAGGTCGCGCACCAGGGGGCCGACGCCGGCCGCCCCTACCCGCCCGGCGCGGTCCTTCATCTGCCACACGGTGAAGGCACGGATCGCCCCGCGGGGATCGGGCAGGGAAAGAGCGGCGGCCTCGGGCGTGGCGCCACCACCGCCCACCAGGCCGAAGTCGTCCTCCTCGTCGTCATCCACGGGTGCCGGTCCCTTGGGCAGGGCCCGCCAGGCGTCCAACAAGGCCGCGGCCGAGGGGGCCACGCCACCGCCCTCCTCGTCGCTGCCCTGGGCCAGCACCGGGGCCAGGATGCCGGCCAACTCGGTGGCCTCCGCCTCGCTCCAGCTCTCGGCGGCGGCCAGCTCGTAGAAGCGCTCGCGCTGGTTCGGAGGCACCAGCGTGGCCACTTCGGCGATCTCCTCGAGAGCTTCCCCGGCGGCCTCGTTCGCCGCCTCCTCGGGCGCGGCGGCGATCTTCGGTCCCTTCTCCCAGGGCAGCACCAAGGCCGTCGAGGGCCAGGAGATGCCGACCAGCAGGGGGCGGTAGTCCCCCGTGAGCCCTTCCTCCCGGCGCACCCGTCCGAAGACCTCGAAGAAGCCCTGGTAGCGCTTGATCGCGGTCGGCCAGTCGTTGTTCCAGCCGTGGGAGAAGAGAAAGACGTGGGTGAAGCCGCCCTGGGCGGCAGCCTCGACGAGGTGAGCCCGGGTCTTGGGGCCGAGGCAGCGCCCCTCCTTGTCGAAGGGGATCATGTACCAGGGGGCTCGGGCGCCATCGCCGAGGTCGAGCATCTGGAAGGGGCCGACGGGGAGAGGGCTGGGCACGTTGCCTCCTCGATGGAGCGATGTGGGTTCGGGGCTCATCATAGCCCGCCGGCCGTGTTCCCGCAGCGCCCGCGAGGCCCTGTGCTAGCATCCGCCGGCCGATTTCGGCGCCCCCCGCCATGGAGCTCCTCCAACAAGCCCTCGACTTCTTCCTGCACCTGGACAAGCACCTCCAGGAGCTGATCGCGCAGTACGGCACTTCGACCTACGCGATCCTCTTCCTGATCGTCTTCTGCGAGACCGGCCTGGTGGTCACCCCCTTCTTGCCGGGCGATTCCCTGCTCTTCGCCTGCGGCGCTTTCGCCGCGACCGGCAGCCTCAACCTGTGGCTGGTGATGACCCTTCTCGCCGCGGCAGCGATCCTCGGGGACTCGGTCAACTACTGGGTGGGAGCTGCCCTCGGCAAGCGGCTGGTGGGCACCCGCTTGGTCAAGCAGAAGCACATCGACAAGACCCATGAGTTCTACGAGCGCTACGGCGCGAAGACCATCGTCATCGCCCGCTTCGTGCCGATCGTGCGCACCTTCGCACCCTTCGTCGCTGGCCTCGGCCGCATGACGTACGGCAAGTTCATGGCCTACAACGTCGTCGGAGGAATCGGCTGGGTGGTGATCTGCACGGTCGCCGGCTACTTCTTCGGCAACCTGCCGGTGGTCAAGGACAACTTCTCATTGGTGATCCTGGCGATCATCGCCATCTCGCTGCTGCCGGCGGTGGTGGAGGTGATCCGCCACCGCCGACAACGGCGAGAGGGGGCGTAGGGGCGGCCCCCCGTGGCCGCCCTCTTGCTCTACGCCAGCTTCTCGCGGGCCGCCTTCACCAGCAGGAAGGCCAGCAGCGCGAACATGCCGATGCCGATCAGATCGGCGCCGGGAGTGCCGAGGATCTGCTCGAAGCCCTCGATGCCGACGGCGTGCCGGATCGTGTCGTACATGAAGATCTCGGTGCCGTCCGCGCGAGTGCCGGTCACCCAGCCCTGGAGGGCGGCCGTGACCAGCCCGGTGAGCGTGCCTCCCGCCACCAGCCCGCTGGCATAGAGCATCCCCGAGGAGAGCTCTGACTCGCCATGGGCGCCCTCGCCGCTGGCACGATCGACCAGGCCGCGCAGGGCGCCACCGATGAAGATCGGCAGCGTGGTCGAAAGAGGCAGATAGAGGCCCACCGCGAAGGACAGGGAGCGCACGCCGCACAGCTCCACCACGACGGCGATCGCCATACCCGCGAAGACCAGACCCCAGGGCAGATCCTGAGCCAGGAGGCCCTTGATGATGGTCGCCATCAGGGTCGCCTGCGGGGCCGGGAAGTAGTCCGAGCCGATGGCGTGGCCGGGCACCGTGGGGTTGAGCGCCTTGGCGCCGTCGACCAGGTTCAGGGTGAAGCCGATGGCGAACACCGAGGCGAGCACGCCGATGATCAGGCCGAGCTGCTGGTAGAGGGGCGTCGCCCCCACGATGTAGCCGGTCTTCAGATCCTGGGAGGTGTTGCCGGCGTTGGCCGCCGCGATGCACACCATGCCGCCGACGCAGATCGCCAGGGCCTGGTAGGCATCCCCCGTCCAGCCGAGGGCCACGAAGATCAGGCAGGTGGCCATCAGGGTGGCGATGGTCATGCCCGAGATCGGGTTCGACGACGAGCCGATGATCCCCACCACCCGGGAGGAGACAGTGACGAAGAAGAAGCCGAAGACCACCACCAGCACACCCATCAGCAGCTTACCGAGGCCGGTACCCGGCAACTGGGGCAGCAAGGCCACGACGCCAACCAGGATCAGCGAGCCGATGACCACGAAGCTGATCGGGATGTCCCGCTCGGTCCGGCTGGGGACCTGGCCGGACTTGAGGTCGCGCATGCTCTTGAACGCCTCGCGGAAGGCCGAGGCGATGGTGGGCAGGGTCTTGATCAAGGTGATCAGGCCCGCTGCGGCCACCGCGCCGGCGCCCAGGAAGCGCACGTAGCCAACCCGGATCTCGCCCGGCGACATGGCCGAGATCAGCTTGTCGCCGACACCCGGCTTCAAGGCCACCGGCAGAGCGTCGCCGATCACCGCCACCAGGGGTACCAGCACCAGCTGCGAGAGGATGCCGCCGGCCACCAGAACGCCGGCGATCTTCGGCCCGATGATGTAGCCGACCCCGAGGTACTCGGTGGTCACGTCGCAGTTGACGTTGGCCCGTGGCAGGGCGGCGTCGCGGCCGGTGATGAAGGCCGGCTGCTCCTTCCACAGGCCCAAGATCTTCATCGCCGCGGTGTAGACGGCGGCGACCCCCAGGCCGACGAAGACCTTCTTGGCCAGGTTGCCGCCCTTCTCCCCGGCGATCAGCACCTCGGCGCAGGCCGTGCCTTCCGGGTAGAGCAGGGAGCCGTGCTCCTTGACGATCAGCGCCCGGCGCAGGGGCACCATCATCAGCACCCCGAGGGTGCCGCCGACCAGGGCCAGAGCGAAGATGTTGAAGTAGGTGAAGTAGCTTTCGCCCCCGGAGAGGAAGATCAGCGCCGGGATGGTGAAGGCCACGCCGGCAGCGATCGACTCGCCGGCCGAGCCGATGGTCTGGACGATGTTCTTCTCGAGGATCGTCCCCCCGCCCATCAGCTTGAACAGGAAGATCGCCATCACGGCGATGGGGATCGAGGCCGCGACGGTCAACCCGGCCTTGAGGGCCAGGTACACCGTCGAGGCGCCGAAGAGGAGGCCGAACACGGCGCCCATGACGATCGCCCGGAGGGTGAACTCAGCCGGGCTCTCCGAAGCGGGCACGTAGGGTTTGAAGCTCTGCGGGTCAGACGCAGACATATCGCTCCTTTCCACCGCCCGCCGGGCGGCTCCGAGACTTGCTGTCCAGGTAGGTCCTGGTTTGGGCCTAGCTTATCAAGACCTCTCCTCTTGCTGACGCCGGGAAGCAAGTCCCGCACCCGCCAAAACGAAGAGCCACCGACCCGTGAGGGCCGGTGGCTCGGTGAAACGGCGGACGGAGCCGTCCTCGTCAGTGGGCGGCTTTGGTCTCGATCCGCATGCCGTAGAAGGAACGCCACACGAAGACCAGCGACACGGCGAAGAACACCGCCGAGAGGACACGGGTCAGGGTGCCCTGGCCGGCCGCGGTCATCTCGACGGCGAGCTCCACGGCCAGCAGGCCGAACAGGGTGGTGAACTTGATCACCGGGTTCATCGCCACCGACGAGGTGTCCTTGAACGGATCGCCCACGGTGTCGCCCACCACGGTCGCGGCATGGAGGGGCGTGCCCTTTTCCTTGAGCTCGACCTCCACGATCTTCTTGGCGTTGTCCCAGGCACCGCCAGCATTGGCCATGAAGATCGCCTGGTAGAGGCCGAAGAGGGCGATCGAGATCAAGTAGCCGATGAAGAAGAAGGGCTCGAAGCAGGCGAAGGCCAGGGTCGAGAAGAACACCACCAGGAAGATGTTGAACATGCCCTTCTGGGCATACTGGGTGCAGATCTCGACGACCTTCTTCGAGTCTTCGACCGAGGCCTTCTCCGCGCCCACATCGAGGCGGATGTTGCGCTTGATGAACTCCACGGCCCGGTAGGCGCCGGTCGACACCGCCTGCATCGAGGCGCCGGTGAACCAGTAGATCACCGCGCCGCCGATCACCAGGCCGAGCAGGAACTGGGGATGCATCAGGGACAGCTTCTCCATGTCGACCGTCAGGCCCTGCGTCAACATCACGATGATCGAGAAGATCATGGTGGTGGCGCCCACCACGGCGGTGCCGATCAGCACCGGCTTGGCGGTGGCCTTGAAAGTGTTGCCGGCGCCGTCGTTGGCCTCGAGATGGTCCTTGGCCTTCTCGAACTGCGGAGCGAAGCCGAAGTCCTTCTCGAGCTCGGCGGCGATGCCCGGAGTGGTCTCGATCGTCGACAGCTCGTAGACCGACTGTGCATTGTCGGTCACCGGACCGTAGGAATCGACGGCGATGGTCACCGGACCCATACCCAGGAAGCCGAAGGCGACGAGCCCGAAGGCGAAGATCGCCGGTGCGATCATCAGCGCGGCGAGGCCCATGGTCGAGATCCAGGCGGCGATGCCCATCAGCAGCACGATGGCGAGGCCCATCCAGTAGGCCGAGAAGTTGCCGGCGATGAGGCCCGCCAGGATGTTGAGCGAGGCACCGCCTTCGCGAGAGGCAGTGACCACCTCCTTGACGTGGGCGGACTCGGTCGAGGTGAAGACCTTCACCAGCTCGGGGATGATCGCGCCCGCGAGTGTGCCGCAAGTGATGATGGTGGAGAGCTTCCACCACAGGGTGGTGTCGCCGTTGAGCTCCGGGATGAGCAGGTAGGAAGCGACGTAGGTCACGGCCACCGAGACCAGCGAGGTGAGCCACACCAGCGAGGTGAGCGGCGCCTCGAAGTTCATCTTGTCGACGTGCTGATACTTGGCCTTGGCGATCGCCTCGTTGATCCAGTAGGAGACCGCCGAGGTACCGATCATCAGGATCCTCATGACGAAGATCCACACCAGCAGCTTGACCTGAATCGCCTGGAAGCCGGCTCCCGCCGTTGCCTGGTTGACCGCGAGCAGGATGAAGGTGATGAGAGCCACACCCGTCACGCCGTAGGTCTCGAATCCGTCGGCCGTGGGGCCCACCGAGTCACCGGCATTGTCACCCGTGCAGTCGGCGATCACGCCGGGATTGCGCGCATCGTCCTCCTTGATATTGAAGACGATCTTCATCAAGTCGGAGCCGATGTCCGCGATCTTGGTGAAAATGCCGCCGGCGATGCGCAGAGCCGCCGCGCCGAGCGACTCACCGATGGCGAAGCCGATGAAGCAGGGGCCGGCGTAGGAGCCGGGAACGAAGAGCAAGATGGCGAGCATCATCACCAGCTCGACCGAGATCAGCAGCATGCCGATCGACATGCCGGCCTTGAGCGGGATGGCGTAGGTCGGGAACGGCTTGCCGCGCAGCGCGGCGAAGGCGGAACGGGAGTTGGCGAAGGTGTTGATCCGGATGCCGAACCACGCCACGCCGTAGGAACCACCGATACCGATCAAGCTGAAGAGGATGATCAGCGCCACCTTGTCCAAACTGAAGTGACGCAGCCAGGCGAAGTAGACCACGATGATGGCGGCGATGAAGCCCCAGAGCAGGAGGATGAACTTGCCCTGGGTGACGAGGTAGGTCTTGCAGGTCTCGTAGATCAGCTCCGAGATCTCCCGCATCGACTTGTGAACCGGCAGGTTCTTGAGTTGCCGGTACATCACCAGACCGAAGCCCAGCCCGAGCAGACAGACGAACAACCCGCCCAGGAGCAGGGTCGAACCGGGGAGTCCCAGGAACTGGACAGCCGACAGATCCGGCAGCACCAGCTCCGCCTCGCTCGCGGCGGCGGGCATGGCGGCGACCACCGAGAGCACCAGCGCCAGGAGCACCGGCAAGGCACACGTGGGTTTACCAAACACCGTGATTCCCTCCAAGGGTGTAGAAATGCAGAGGCCCGGGCGCCGGCGCCGAAGCGCCAGGTCCGAGCCGGTGGGTCGTCAGACCGCCCCAGCGCCTCGCGCGGCACCGGGGCGGGGCAAAACCAGCCTCAGCTGGCCGGCTTGAGGTCGTCGAACACCATGCCGAGGTTCTCGGCTCCGGCGGCACGCACGGTCTCGAGAAACTCGGCAACTCGCTCATACGGCAGATCGCCGTCGGCGGCGAAGAAGACCAGCTTGCGCTCCCGCCCTCTCAAAGTGTCGGAGAGCTTCGAGCCGAAGGAAGCAGCGGGCACCAGCTCCTTGTTGATGTACATCTGCCCGTTGCCATCCATCCGGACGATCAGCTGGTCGGGGTTGACCGCCGGCGGCGTGGGCCCCTCGATCTTCGGCGGCAGGTTGGTCTCGTACCCCATCTGCAGAAGGGGCGTGATCACCATGAAGATGATCAGCAGCACCAGAAGGACGTCGATGAGCGGTGTGATGTTGATCTCATTGCGGACCCCACCCCGGCCGCCGCCTACTTGCATTCCCATGGCTCGTCCTCTCTCTTCTCGATGCGGGCCGCTCTAGCCGCTCTGCTTCTTCTGGGTGACGAGGCCCACGTCGGCGAAGCCAGCCTCGTTGATCAGCTTCATCAGCTCGCGGACCTGCTTGTAGGGCAAGGTCTTGTCCGCCTTGAGCACGACGTCCCGCTCGGAGTTCTGCTCCGCGTAACGCCGCAGCTCGGTCAGGACGGCCTCCTTGGCGACTCGCGTCTGGGCGATGTAGATGCTGCCGTCTCGCTTGATCGCCACGTCCAGCTGACGCGGGCTCTCCGGCATCTTCGGCGGATCGGCCGTCAGCGGCAGGTTCACGTCGATGCCCTTCTGGAGCAACGGCGTGACCACCATGAAGATGATCAGGAGCACGAGCATCACGTCCACCAGAGGAGTGACGTTGATGTCACTCCGGACGTCCTCGGCGCCGTCGATCTTACCTTTGGGCGCCAGCGCCATGGCCAGACCCCTGGTGCTTCTTGATGAAGAAGTCGATCAGCTCGGAGGCAGAGTTCGACATCTCCACCTGGAAGCGCTCGAGAATCGTCGTGAAGTGGTTGAAGAGCCAGGCGGCCGGGATTGCCACGCCGATGCCGAGACCGGTGGTGATCAGCGCTTCGGCGATACCGGCGGACACCGCCGCGATACCACCCGAGCCGCTCTGGGCCATGCCGGTGAAGGCGTTGATGATGCCGAACACGGTACCGAACAGACCGACGAACGGCGCCGTCGAGGCGATCGTCGCCAAGCCGGCGGTGCCCTTCTTGAAGTCGGAGTAGGTGACCAGGGTCTCGCGCTCGATGGCCCGGCGAGCTGCCTCGATGGTCTCTTCTTCGTTGAGGCCGGCTTGCTGTTTCTCATGCAGGAACTGGATCAGCCCCGCTCTGGTCACGCGCGCCAGGTGACTGGCCGGGAACTTGCGGGCCGACTCGATCGCGTCCTGAACCTTGTCAGCAGCCAGCGCCTGGGTCGCCTGCTTGGCGAAGATCAGCGACTGCTGCTTGGCCTTCCGGAAGAAGTAGAAGCGCTCGAAGATGACGTAGAAGGACCAGACCAACATCGCCAAGAGGATGATGATCACAGTCCGGGCGATGAAGCCCGACTGCTCCCACATGTGACCGAGTGACATGTCCATGACTGACAGCTCCTCCTTCTCAAAGCCCGGCGGGCCTTACTGCAGGGTGAAGTTGACGGTCAGCGTGAAGTACACGGCGACCGGTCGGTTATTGAGCATCGCAGGCCTGAACTTCCACTTCTTCACCGCCTCGACGGCTGCCTGGTCGAGACCCAAGGGAAGAGGCTTCAAGACCTTGACGTTGGTCACGTTGCCGCTGGCGTCGATGACCGCCTCGACGATCACGATGCCCTGGATCCGCGCGCGTCGCGCGGCTTCGGGATAGACCGGATTGACCTTGGTGATGGCCTCCGGCTTGGAGATGTTGCCGCCGACTCGGAGGATCTCTTCCTTCTCCGGCACGGGCTCGACCGCCCCGACCACTCCGCCCACGGTGCCACCGAGGACGCCGCCCTCGACACCACCCTCGACGCCGCCCTCGACGCCGTAGTCGACGCCGGTGTCCTCGACCACTTCGGTTTGCTTGGGGATCTCCTGGGGGATCTCCACCGGCTGCACCGGCTCCTTGGGGACGATGACCTCCGGCTTGGGCGTCTCGATCTTTGGCTTCGGTGCCGGTGGAGGCGGAGGTGGGGGCGGAGGCGGAGGGGCCGCAGCCTGGAAGAAGCTCACCCGGATCGGCGGCTCGGCGACCGGCGGCACGTTCCACACCTGGGCGAACACCGCGCCCGCCATCCACATGGCGTTGACGCCGAGGGAGATCAGCATCGCCCAGTAACGCCACTTCGGCCGGGGCCTCTTGATCGTCTCAACGAGGGAGTTCTCGAACATTCCTGGTCTCTCCTGGGCGAGCTCGGGGGAGGTGCGGCTCAGCGAGCGGCCGGTGCCTGCGCTGCTGCCTTCTCCGCCGCCTCTCGTTCCTTCTTTTCCTTTTCCAGCTGAGCCTGGCGGATCGCCTTGGCCTTCTCCTGGTATACCTTGGCTTCTTCGACGATCAGCGCCGCCTTCTCCAGGTCCGGCTCCATGTTCGCCTTCACGCGCAGGAGCAGGCCGTAGTAGACGTTGGCCTCGAAGTAGTCGGGCTTGATCTTGAGCGCGTCCGCCTCGGCCGCGAGCCCCATCGCCACGGCTTCTGCGCGCTGCTCCGGGGTCAGCTTCGGATCCCGATAGGCCTTGTCCCAGCAGATGGCGGCGATGCCGTGGAAGAGCTCGGCGTCGGGCTTGGGCTGACGGCGGATGTACTGGAGGGATTCGGTGAGGCGGCCGGCCTTCATCAGGATGGTGGCGTAGGCCTTGGTGGCGTCCGGGTCACCCGGCTTCTCGCGCAGGATGCTCGTCAGTCTGGCGAGAGCCTCGTCATAGCGCTCGGTGTTGAGCAGGGTGGTCAGCAGGTACTCGCGGACCTTCTCGTCTTTCGGAAACGCGGCGAGGTACTTCTCGAAGGCATCGATCGCGGTGGTGGCGAACTTGAGGTTCTCTGCCGACTTGTCACCGGGGCGGTAGAGCGCCATGGCCGAGAGCCCCACACTGCGCCACGCCGGCTTGAAGCCCGGGTCGAGCTGAAGACCCTTCTGGAACTGGTCCAGCGCCTTTTTGTAGTCCTCGGCCTCGTAGAGACGGTTGCCTTCCTTCAGCTCGATCCGCGCCTGCAACCTGCCGCACCCGGAGGCGAGCACGAGGGCAAGCGGCAACAGCAGCAAGAGGGGCTTTCGGGAGCTTCGCATAGGGGATTCCGCCGTCGTAAGAGAAGTGGTCCGAACCGTTCGGCTTCGACCGCGCCTGAGTAGCCCCTCCGGGGCCGCGGGCCCGCCTGGGTCGTTTGAGAACCCGGGCATCCTACCCCAGAAGACCGGCAAGAAGTCAATCACCTGCTACCCCCCAACGCTCGCTTGAGCCAGCTCCCTTTAACGCCTTTCATCATCTTCTGCATCCCCTTGAACTGCTTGAGCAAACGGTTGATCTCCTGCACCGTTGTGCCCGATCCGCGGGCGACTCGAAGCTTGCGCGAGCCGTTCAGGACGTCCGGCCGCCGGCGCTCGAGAGGGGTCATGGAGTTGATGATGGCCTCGACCCGCCGGAACTGCTTCTCGTCGACTTTGGACACGTCGAGGTCCCGAAGTGGACCCATCTTGGGAAAAAGTTCGAGCAGCTGGCCGAGTGGGCCCATGCGCGAGATCTGGCGCAGCTGGTCGCGCAGGTCCTCGAGGGTGAACTCCTTGGTCACCAGGCGCTTCGCCAAGCGCTCCGTCTCGGCCGCGTCGAGGCCGTGCTCGGCCTTCTCGATCAGGGCCAGCACGTCGCCCATGCCGAGCATGCGCGAGGCCATGCGGTCGGGGCGGAAGGGCTCGAGGTCGGCCGATTTCTCGCCCACGCCGACGAAACGGATCGGCACCTGGGCGACGGTACGGATGGAGAGAGCTGCGCCGCCGCGGGTGTCGCCGTCGAGCTTGGTCAGGATGGCGCCGGAGAGGGGCAGGGCCGCTGCGAACTCTGAAGCGCTCTTGACGGCGTCCTGGCCGGTCATGGCGTCGGCGACGAAGAGAGTCTCCGAGGGCTCCAGCGCCTTGGCGAGGGCCACCACCTCGGCCATCAGCTCGGCGTCGACGTGGAGACGGCCGGCCGAGTCGACGATCACCACGTCGAAGCCGCGGTCACGGGCCTCCTTGAGGGCGCGGGGCGCCAGGGAGAGCACGGTGTCCCCGGGCTGGGGCGTGACCACCTGCACCCCCACCCCCGCACCCACCTGGACCAGCTGCTCGACGGCCGCGGCCCGGCGCAGGTCCGCGGCCACCAGCATCGGGTAGCGGCCCCGCCCGGAGAGGAACTGCGCGAGCTTGCCGGCGGTGGTGGTCTTGCCCGAGCCCTGGAGACCGACGAGCAGGATCACGGCGGGCCGGCGGTCGAGCCGAAGCTCGCCTCCCGCCTCGCCCAGCAGCTCGACGAGCTCGTCGCGGACGATCTTGACGACCTGCTGGTCCCCGGTGAGGCTGCCCAGGACCTCCTGGCCCAGGGCCTTCTCCCGGATGCGCTCGATGAAGGGCTTGACGACGCGGACGTGGACGTCGGCCTCGAGGAGGGCGAGTCGGATCTCGCGCAGAGCTGCCTCGAGGACCTCGGCGTTGATCCGGCCCTCGCCCCGGAGGCGCTTGAAGACTTGTTGGAGTTTGCCCTGGAGGCCTTCGAACATCCTTGCTCCGCCCTCGGCCGGATCAACCCGCGCCAAAAGGCGCGCTATGGTACCACCTCGACAGCGACCCACCCCATCCGGAAGAAAGAAATTACGGGAGCAAGGGCTGTGCCGGAGCCCTCACCCCCTCGGTCCCCCTCTCCCGGAGGTCGGTGTGGGCGGGCCGGGAGAGGGGCAGGGGTGGGGGCTCCTCACGGACACGTCGCCAGCGCGCCGGTGTCGGTCAGCGCCGGGGCCGATGCTCCCCCCGGCTGCAAGTGCGAGTACGTGACACCGGCCTGGAGATCCTCGACCTCGAGCTCCACCTCGACGTCCGTGGTGCCCGCGGCGAAGACCCAAAAGCGGTCGTTGATGACGCAGGCGTCGAGCACTTTGACCTGGAGCTCCCAATTGTCGGCCTGGAAGAACCAGAACAGGCCCGAGTCCCGGGTGCGCTCTTCGGCCACGCGCGCGGCGCCGGTCGCGCCCCCGGCTGTGCGGAAGGATGCGGTCACAGCGAAGCGTCCGTCCCCCAGGCAGAGCCGGGTCGGAGTCGGCACACAGCCTCCTGCCGTGCCGTAGCGCTGGGCGAGGAGGAACGTGAAGCCGTCCGCCAGAGTGGTCGGTGGCCAGCCGCTGTGTCCGAAGCCGGGGGCGATCTCTTCCTGCCAGGGTACGCCCAGCCGCTGCCACTGCCCGACCAGGGCGCTGTAGCTCGCGCCGGTGAAATTCGGGTCGGTCGTGCCGTAATACATAAGGAGAGGAGCCACGTAGTCCGGATCGGCCAGGGCCAGGACCGTGCGGTAGGGCGCCCCCAGGATGAAGACCCCGGCGAAGCGAGTGCGCGCCGCGTACGCGAGCACGGCGGCATAGGCCCCCCCAGCCGAGTGCCCGGCAATCGAGATGCGCGCCTCGTCCACCGGCAACTCCGCGCGCAGGCGGTCGAGGGCGAGCGCGATGGTGCGATCGTCGGCCCCCACGCCGAAGCCCAGGTTGGAGGTGGCCTTGGTCATCACCAGCACGCAGCCGGCGGCGTCCGCCTCCCCTTGGAGCAGGCCCTGCCACGCTTCGGGAGAGGAGCCAGAGCCGTGCAGGAAGACGATCACCGGCACCGGCTGGGTCTGATCGAGGGTGGCCGGCAGGTAGCGCAGGGCGTAGACCCCGGTCTCCGGGATCGACCAGCGCTGCCAGCCGGGCGTGGCCGCAGGAGCCGCCCACGGGATCGCGAGGGCGAGCAGCGAGAGGATGACGAGGCGCTTCACGGTCGCCAGGATACACCCCTCCACCTCGTATACTCCCGCCGCCATGGAACGTCGCGCCAAGATCGTCGCCACCCTCGGTCCCGCCTCCTCCCAGCCTCGGATGATCGCCCGCCTGCTGCGCGCGGGCGTGGACGTCTTCCGCCTGAACCTGTCGCACGGCACCCACACCGACCACGCGCAGCGCATCGCCGCGGTGCGCCAGGAGGCCGCGACCCTGGGCCGCTTCGTGCCCGTGCTCCTCGACCTGATGGGACCTCGCTATCGCCTGGCCGAGATCGCGGACGGGCCGCGGATGCTCAAGCGCGGCCAGACCGTCCGCCTGGGCCCTGCGGAGCGGGGCGCCGATCTGCCGGTCGACGACCCCGACCTGCTCGCCCACGTCAAGGTCGGCGAGCGCATCCTGATCGACAACGGTCTGGTCGAGCTCGAGGCCGAGAGCAAGAAGGGCAAAGTGGTGGTCGCCCGGGTGGCGACCGGCGGACCGGTCTCGACCCGCAAGGGCATCAACCTGCCCGACAGCGAGCTGGGGTTCTCGATCTCGGAGAAGGACCGAAGCGACATCGCCTTCGCGGTCGCCGAGGGAGCCGACTACCTGGCTGCGAGCTACGTCGCCTCGCCCAGGGACTTGACCGCCCTGCGCGAGGTCGTCCAGAGCCATGGCGGAACGATCCCCCTGGTGGCCAAGATCGAGCGCGCCTCGGCGATCGCCCACATGGAAAAGCTGGTCACCGCGGCGGACGCCGTGATGGTGGCCCGGGGCGACCTCGGGGTCGAGGTACCGATCGACCAGGTGCCGGTGCTGCAGAAGCGCATCGTGCTCGCCGGCCGGGCCACCGCCACGCCGGTGATCGTCGCCACCCAGATGCTCGAGTCGATGATGGAGAGGCCCCGGCCCACCCGCGCCGAGGTCACCGACGTGGCCAACGCCGTGCTCGAGGGTGCCGACGCGCTGATGCTCTCCGGCGAGACCGCGGCCGGCCGCTATCCGGTCGAGGCGGTCGAGACCATGGCGCGGGTGATCGCCACCGCCGAAGAGTATCGGCGTGACGTGCCCGAGGTGGTCTCCCACCCGACCTTGCCGGGCCACCTGGCCGACAACCCCGGCCTGGCGATCGCCGACGTGGTCTGCGCCTCGGCGGCCCACGCCGCCTCGCGGCTGGGCGTGTCGATGATCGTGGCCTTCTCCCAAGGCGGCTTCACCGCCCGCTCGATGGCCCGCTACCGGCCCCAGGCGCCGATCCGCATCTTCACCTGGGACGAAGCCGTGGCTCGCCGGGTGCAGCTGATCTGGGGAGTGCGCCCCTTGCTGATGAACCGCGACGTGGACCACCTCGACCAGGTGGTCCAGGTGGTGGACCGCCGCCTGCGCGAGGAGAAGCTCGCGCGCCCGGGCGAGTCGATCGTGCTGCTGATGGGCGACCCGATCCGCGACCGGCCGATGACCAACCTGATGCGCGTCCACCGCTTCGGCCGCTGAGCCCGTGCGCCTTCGCAGCTTCTTCACCCGTGGCCGGCTGGCGGCCCTCGGCGTGGTCGCCTCGCTCGGGGTGGCCGATGCCTGCTGGCTCGAGCCCTACCGGCTGCTGGTGCGCGAGGAGGTGCGGCTGCCGCTGGCCGCCTCGCCCCTCTCGGTGATCCACCTCTCCGACCTCCACATCGCGAGCGAGTCGATCGTCGAGCGCCGCCTGCTCCGGCGGGTGGCGGCCGAGCAGCCGGACCTGATCCTGCTCTCCGGCGACCTGATCTCCGACTCAAAGTCCGGCACCAAGGTGATGGCCCACACCCGGGCGGCGCTCGCGGTGCTGCGCGAGCTGGCGGCGATCGCCCCCCTCTACGCCGTCCAGGGCCACAGCGAGTACCACGGTTGGGTGGTGGCCCAGCTGGGGGCCAGCGGCCTGACCTGGCTGTCCAATGAAGGCCGCCTGGTGGGCGGAGCGCAGCCCGTGCTCCTGCTGGGCCTCAACCAACAGGTGGGCCGCGACGAGCTGGTCTCGGAGCCCGAGCCTCCCTTGGCCCCGCTCACCGTGGACGGCCGCGGCGCCTACGGCCGGGCCCTCTCCGGCAAGCCCAACCATTACAGCCACTACGACCCCGACCCGGCGAGCTTGACGGACGAGCCGGCTCCTTACGCCTGGAGCGGCTACGAGGTCTCCTGCGAGCTGCGCTTCGCCGACCGGGACTCCGAAGGGGCCTTGACCCTGCACAGCCGCTACCCCCTGGGCGAGGACCGCATGCTCACCTTCGGTCGCTCGAGCCCCGACGACGGCAGCTCTTCGAGCTTCCTGCTCTTCGGCCATGGCACGGGAATGAGCGAGGGCTCCTTCGACACCGGCATCGAGCCGGAGCCCGGCCGCTGGTATCGGCTGCGGGTGCGCACCCGGACCAGCCCGGAGGCGGTGCGCGTCGAGGCCAGGGTCTGGGCCGCCGGCGAGCCCGAGCCGGAGGGCTGGCAGGCCTGGGGGGTGGACCGCACGCCCGAGCGGCTGCCGGCCGGAACGGTCGGCTTCTGGGCGCGGGAGGGAGCTGTCGCCTATCGCGACCTGAGGGTCACGGCGGCGGACGGCACCGTGCTGCTCGCGGACCCGCTGGCCGGGCCCGAGCCGCCCCGGGGTTTTCGCAACGGGCCGCGGGGCACCCGGCTCGAGCTCGCTCTGGCCCGCTCTCCGGCCGTTCCCGCCGGCACGCCGACCCTGGTGCTGACCCACGTGCCCGACCCGATCCTCGAAGCGGCCGAGCGGGGGATCGACGCCATGCTCGCCGGCCACACCCACGGCGGGCAGGTGCGGATGCCGGGCTTCGCCCTCGTCACCCGGACCCCCCTCGGCCGTTCCTTCGACCGCGGTGTCTTCGACCTGCCCCGAGCCAACCCCCGCGGCTCCACCCGGCTCTACATCAACTCGGGGGTGGGCATGTCCTGGCTGCCGATCCGTTTCCTCTGCCCGCCGAAGTACGCGGTGGTCAAGATCGGGATCTAGATCTCGATCACCTGGCCGTCGGCCAGGACGTGGAAGCCGCGCTTCTCGATGTTCCTGCGCGCCTCGGAGTCGCCGTCCAGGGCCGGGTTCGAGTGGTTCAGGTGGGTGAAGAAGACCTCGAGCTTGCCCGCCGCCACCAACGGCCCCAGGGTCTCCATCGAGTCCACGATCAGGGGATGGCCGATCTCGGCCAAGTTGCGGTCCGGTAGCTCGTCGCCAGAGTAGAAGGTAGCGTCGAGCAGGGCGACGTCCACGCCGACCAGGGCCTCGAGGATCGAGGGCGACCACTTGCGCCAGGGATCGGTGTCCGGGATGTAGAGCAGGGTCCGGCGCGGCCCCTTGACCTTGTAGCCGAAGGTGTCGGTGTACTCGGCCCGGTGCGGCACGCTGAGGGGCGTGACCGTCACCCCCTGGCCGAGCGCCACGGCCTGGCCGGACTCGAGGGCCCTGGGCTGGACGTTGCCCAGACGCACCAGCTGGTCCCAGGGGGCGTTCTTGGCCAGGAAGTCCACCATCCGCTGCGTCCCCCAGGCCGGGATGCCCTTGGTGTGCATCGACTCGTAGCCCAGGTGCGCCAAGCCGGTGTAGTGGCCCATGTGGGCGTGGGTCAGGAACACGCCCGAGATCAGCCCGCGGTCGATGCGCTCCGGGGCACCGCTGCGGTACGGCCGCAGCTTCTCGATCTGGGCCGGTAGATCGGGGGTGGCGTCGAACAGATAGCGCTCGTTGGTCTCCGGCAGGATCAAGGCCAACGAGGCCACGGCGCGCGAGCGCGCCGGATCCCGCCGGGCCGCCGAGCAGCGGGTGCAGGCGCAGCCGGTCTGGGGGAAGCCGCCGTCCTGGGCGGTACCGAGGACGAGGATGCGCGGGCCGGCGGCCGGCGTCTCGGCCCGGCTCGAAAGCCAGGTCACGGCACCGAGCAGGCCGGCGACGGCCAGCAGGAAAAAGCGAGGGCTCATGGTTTTGCTCTCCGCCGATGGCGCAGCCCGATCAGGGCCGGCAGCACGGTCATCGCCGTGACCACCGTGGTCATGGCGCCGATTGAGGCGACGTAGCCGGTGGAACGCATGCCGGGGAAGCTCGAGGTCGCCAGGCTGCCGAAGCCCACCACCGTGGTCAGGGCGGCGATCAGGATGGCGTTCGAGGTCTCGGCGATGCCTTTCTCCGGCCGCTCCTGCTCCTTCTCCAGGTAGCGATGCACCATGTGGATGCCGTAGTCGCTGCCCAGGCCCACGATCATGGTGGTGACGAAGATGTTCATGAAGTTCATCGGCAGGCCGAGCAGGGTCATCGAGCCGAGCATCCAGACCATGCCCAGGGCGAGAGGCACGAGCGTCGCGATCGCCGGCACCACCCGCCGGAAGTCGTAGATCAGGATCAGCAGGACCAGCCCGGTGCCCAGCGCCAGGGCGATCCAGGCGTCCCGTCGCACGCGCTCCCGCATGTACTTGTTGATCACGTTGGCGCCGGTCAGCACCGTGTCCGGCCCCAGCTTCTCGGCCAGCGCCAGGGCCTGGGGTGGGGCCTCGCGGTTCCACTCCCCGGCCGGCGGATAGAGGTAGATCACGCTCTGCCAGCCCTGACCGTGGGGGTGGAGCACGCGGTCCAGCAGGCGGTGCGCCTGGCCCTCGGTCGGCAGATCCTCGACCCCCATCGGCTCGGTGGGCGACAGCGCTCGCTCGAGCAGGCTCAAGCCCTTGGCGAACGCCGTCGCCCGAAAGCCCTCCGCGGTGAGCGCGGCCTCGAGGTCGCCGCGCACTCGCGCTGGGTCGAGGTCCCCCTGGGCTCGCCTCTCGGCCAGCCAGGCGAGGGCCTCCCCCTGCCTGCGGGGCGACGGGATGACCGAGGTGACGCTCGAGATGCCCTTGATCACGCCGTCCCGCACCAGCGATTGGGCCTCCAGGACCACCTCCTCGGTGCGATCGAGCAGCGGGCCGACCTTCTCGCCGCGCAGGATCAACATCATGAAGTCGAAGTCGGACCCGAAGCGCTCGGCGACCAGCTTCTCCACCGCCCCCCCCTCGCTGCCCGCCGGCCGCATCGACTTCCAGCTGTCCTCGAAGGGCAGCCGCAGGGCGTAGAAGCCGAGCACGACGGTGAGCGCGGCCGTCGCCACCAGCACCGGGACGGGATGTCGGTAGGAGACTTTCGCCACCCAGTCGCCGCCGAAGCTGTGGAGGTAGAGACGCGGCCGGGACTCCCGCCGGCGGTGGTGCTCCTCGCTCCAGGCGAGCATGGCGGGGAGCAGCAGCACCACGGCCACCAGGCAGAAGAGGATGCCCGTGCCGGTCAGCACCCCCATCTGGCGCAAGCCGCGGAAGTCGGTGAAGGTGAAGGCGTAGAAGGTGGCCGCCGTGGTGAAGGCGCCGGCCACCACCGCCGGGCCGGCCGTGCCCATGGAGCTCAACAGCGAGGCGTCGAAGTCCTTGCCGGCCCGGCCCTCCTCGACGAATCGGCCGTAGAGCACGACCACGAAGTCGACGCCCACCCCCGCGAGCAAGGCGGCGGTGCCGCTGGTGGCCGAGCTGACGGTGCCGAAGACCAGCGAAGCGAAGCCGAAGGTGAGCACCATCCCGACCGCCAGGGGCACGAAGGCGTAGCCGAGCGTCGAGAGGCGCCGGAAGGCGAAGAGGAAGAGGATCAGCACCAGCAGCATCGAGCTGCTGGAGTTGAGGGTCATGTCCCCCTGGATCGCGCTGGCATCCTCCACCGCCGAGACGTGCGCCCCCCCCAACCGCACCCGAGGCAGGGGCGGCGGCTCGGGGCCCATCTCGGTCTGGAAGTCGGCGTTGGCGCCGGTGACGGCCTGGCGAATGGCGGCGAGCATGCGCTTGCCGTGGTCGATGTCCTGGGGCGGGCGCGAGGGCTTGGCGATCAGCAGCAGCAGGCGCTGGTCCTGGGACAGGAAGTAGCCGCTCATCCAATCCACCGACATGCCGCCGCGGCTGGACTGGAGGCGGCCGAGGAGCACCTCGGCGATGCCCAGGGGATCCAGGCGGGCGAGGTCCCGGAGCACCAGGGACTGGGGCGTGGAGAGCCGGCGCCGCAGCTCCCCGACCCGCTCCCGGATGCCCTCGGGGGTGAGCCTCCTGGCCAGCTCCTCCCGCCCCGCCGCGTCGAGAAACAGCACGGCTTGGGGGAAGAGTTGCTCGAGCAGCTTCTCCGGCTCCTCGATGCGGTACTCCACTTCGACCAGCTCGGGGATCTCGCCCAGGCGGGCCGCCAGCCGGTCGGCATAGGCCTGGTAGGGGTCGATGGCGCCCCCCTCGGGGATCTCGAGCACCACCATCAAATAGTCGAAGGTGCCGAACTCCTGGAGGGTGTCGAGGTAGGCCGCGATCACCGGGTCCTTGCGCGGCACCAGGTTCAGGACGTCGCCGTCGAGCTTCAGCCGCGAGATCAGCCAGCCCGACAGGGCCAGCAAGACGAAGGTGCCGGCGAAGACCCAGCGGTAGCGCCGCCGGGCGAAGACCGTCAGCCGCTCGAGAAGGGTGCGGATCACGCGGGGGGTCCTCCAGGCGTCGGGCCGCGCCGGATGAAGCGGCCGAAGTGAAAGAAGTACTCGATCCCCGAGTAGACCGTCACCGCCAGGGCCAGCCACAGTGAGACCGGGGTCAGGTGGCCGAACTCACCGAGCTTCTCGTGGATGATGACGAGGGAGACCGAGATCACCTGGAGCACGGTCTTGAGCTTGCCGGAAAAGCCCGCCGGCACCACCACGCCCTCGCTGGCCGCGAAGCTGCGCAGGGCCGAGACGGCGAACTCGCGGGCGATGATCGCCACCACGATCCAGGCCGGCACCACCTGGGGGTTGATCTCCACCAGGGAGATGTAGGCCGCCGACATCAGGATCTTGTCCGCCGCCGGGTCCAGCAGCTTGCCGAAGCGGGTGACCTGCTGGCGCCGCCGGGCGATGTAGCCGTCCAGCACGTCGGTCAAGGCCGCGAGCAGGAACAGCCCCAGGCCCCACCACTCCCGGCCGTCGAACTTGGTGAGCAACACCACCACCAGGATCGGCACCAGGAGGATGCGGAAGAGGGTCAGGAGGTTCGGCAGGTTCAACACCGCCGGAACGATAGCGCGACGGGGGCGGCGGGGGAAGCTGGGAGGGGGCGCTCGCCATCCTCGGTACAGACCGGCAAGCGGCCCGGAACGGCCGGCGCCGCTCTCGCCCGCCCCTGCTCAGCGCCGAATTCGGCTCTCCAACGAGCTCAGGACGCTCTCGGGTGCCTTCAGAACTTGCCGGTTGGTGAAGCGGACGACGGTGTAGCCGTGCGCTGCGAGGTCGGCATCCCGGTTCTCGTCCCGGCTCTGCTGCGATGTCGTCCCATGCACGCCGCCGTCGATCTCGATGACCAGCCGCCGGGGCTCGCAGAAGAAGTCGGCGATGTAGCCGTGCAGCGGCACCTGCCGCCGGAACTTGAGGCCGAGCCAGCGGCGGTCCCGCAGCAGCTCCCACATCGCATGCTCGGCGAGCGTCTGCTGTTTGCGCAGCTCGCGCGCCCGCAGAACCAGTTGGAACGGTGCGGCTTCCCGGGACATTGGACGGGAGTGTAGCGGAGGAGTCCTCACCCCCGTCCCCTCTCCCGCCGCACGCCCCGGAAACAACGACGCTCTGCTCCGGCTTCCCCCTCTCCCGGTGAGGTGGGTGGAAGGCGGGAGAGGGGGATCGAGGGGGTGAGGACTACCCGCCATGCCCACCGGCGCGGCGCTCGGCGGCGGCGAGGGCGGAGGAGTCCTCACCCCCGTCCCCTCTCCCGCCGCACCCCCGACCGTCCGGGAGAGGGGCGCCACCGCCCGCCCCGCAAGCAAGGTGGCTCTGCTCCGGCTTCCCCCTCTCCCGGTGCGGTGGGTGGAAGGCGGGAGAGGGGGATCGAGGGGGTGAGGACTACCCGCCATGCCCGCCAGCGCGGCGCTTCAGCTCGGCGAGCAGGTCATCGCGCTTCTTGGCCCACTCGGCGGCAGCGGCCAGGTCGCCGCGGGCCTGGGCGATCGCGCAGAGGGTGTGGTAGACCTTCCAAGCGTCCTTGAGACCGAGTGAGTCGTAGATCTGGCGCGCCTCCTGGGCATGGCGCTCGGCAGCAAGGAGATCGCCGAGGCGGAGGTGAATCTGTGCGAGCTGGCCCCATGAGTCGGCTTCGTGTGGCTTGTCCTTCTGGGTCTGCCAGACCCGCAGGCTTTCCTCAACAGAGCGACGGGCTTCCTCGAAGTGACGCCGGGCAGCAGCGACGCTGCGGTTTCGTGCAGCTTCGCCTTCGTGTTGCCAGGCGACACCAATGTTCTGCGCGGCTTGACCGAGGCAGACCTGATCCTTCAAGTTCAAAGCCAGCTCGCGGGATTTCGCGTACCAGGCTCGCGCCTCGGCCAGCCGGCCAGCTGTATGGTCGACCACGCCCAGGAGGCTGTAGGTCTGCATCATCGAACGCTGATCACCCGCCTCCTCGAAGCACCGAAGCGCCTGCTGATAGAGAAGAGTGGCACGATCGAGTTGGAAGCACTGCCGCGCGAGGATTCCCTGATTCTGGAGGAAGACGCCGTACAAGTCCTTGCCCCCAACCTGGCGAGCCGCCGCGAGGGCAACGGCGTAACGGTCATCGGCCTCGGTATAGCGCCCCGCTTCCATCAGGATCTTGGCGCATTGACCGTGTCCGACAGCAGCATCGTGGTTGAGACCCCTCCGTTTGGCGATCGACAGCGCTGCTTCCGCCATGCCCAGTGCCGCATTGTGTTGCCCAGCGTTGCTCAGAGCATTGGCCAGATCGCCCATCGTGGTCGAAAGATTGCGCAGGTCGGGCGCAACCTCCAAGTGGCCTCGAGAATTCAGAAGCTCCTCCCAAGGCTGTCCAGTGGCTGCCTCCACCAACGCCTCCCATTGAGCGACGGCCTGCCGCAGGATGGGAATGGCCTTCGCGGAGGCGCCTGAGTGATATAGCACCCGGCCCAGCATGCTGGTCACCAGCGCCATCTGAAACGTTGGTTCAAACTCGGTGGCATGGCGCAGGCTCTCGATGAGAGTCTGAAGCTGTTCCACCGCGCCCTGAGGATCGCCCTGGGTGAAGCGCGTCCAGGCGTGCTGCCGGTCATACTCGGCGGCTTCTTCCGTGAAGCCCTTCTTACCAACCGCGCCTTTCAGCCACTCCACCCAAACAGCGTGTTCGCGGAGGCGGCCTGATCTTTCCAGATAGTCGCGAAACGTGTCCCCCAGCCGCGCGGCGGCCGAGAGCTGCCCATCGGCCAAGGCCCACTGGACGGCCCTGCGGTAGCTCGCCTCCTCGCGGTTCAGCACTTCCAGGGCGGCGCGCGACTGCGAGCCCCGGAGCGCCTCGTCCAGCGCCTGCATGAGGACGAGATAGACGCCCACGAAGCGCTGCCGGACCTCCGGGTCCTGCGCCAGGGCGGGATCGGCCGCGGCGGCAGCGAGGGTGGGGTGGAAGCGCAGGAAGGGGCGGTCGGCGATCTGGAGGTCGCTTTCCACGCGCAGGAGGGCGATGCCTTCCAGCTCGCGCCGGATGGGTGCCCAGGACTCCGGGGCGATCTGGCTCACGTCGAGCAGGAGGATCTCGAACACCCCGCCACTGAACAGGCCGAGCCAGGGCAGGGCCTCGCGGGCGGCGGGGCTGAGGTGCCGGCGGGAGAATTCCAGGGAGGCGAGCAGGGATTGGTTCCGGCCCTCGGGGGCCTCCTGCTGGAACCGGGCGAGGAGCTGGCCGAAGTCCGCGCGGATCGCCTCGGGCGTCAAGGTGCGCAGATGGGGGCCGACCAGCTCCAGGGAGAGGGGGTGGTCGGCCAGGTCGCGCAGCAGCGGGTCGAGCCGGTCCCGGCTCAGGCGGGGGTCCGCCAGGGTCAGGCCGTCGCGGCGCAGGATGCTCGCCAGCAGCCAGAGGCTATCCGCACGGGCCAGGCCCGCGAGCTCGTAGCGCTGCGCGCCGGGCAGGCCGGTGTCCCCGGGCCGGCAGGTGACGAGCAGGCAGCCTCTCCCTTGGCCCGCCGTGAGGTCCCGGAACAGCTCGGCCAAGCGGTGGCGCTCGTCCTCGGTGTAGGGGCTGCCGTGGTCAGCAGCGCCGTCATTGAACTGGGCCAAGGCGCTCTCGAAGTTGTCCCAGACCAGGAGCACTTCCTTCTGCCCGAACAGCTCGATGGCGCGGCGGCGCTGCTCCACGCCGGGGAGCTGCTCGAACTTCGGCCCGGCCAGGTAGGTGCCGAGCGCCTGCACGACCCGCTCGGCGCTCATGAACTGTTCGAAGCTCAGAAAGCACGCGCCATCGCGGAACAAGCCGCTGCGCGTCCACCAATGGGCGGCCTCGGTGGCCAGCGCCGTCTTGCCCATGCCGCCCATGGCGTGGAGCACGAGGCCGCGATGGGAGCGGAACAGGCACTCCAGCTCGTACAGCTCCCGCGCCCGGCCGTGGAAGCCGTACTGCGGCGAAGGCGGGAAGGGGCCGGGCTCCCCACGGCCGGCCGGGCTGCGGAACCCCCGGCGCCGGCGGGCGTCCTCGGCGTCGGCGCTGCGGATGAGGCTGGCGAGCTGCGCGGCGCTCGCCTCGTCGGTCGCGGGGTCGGCGAAGTCCACCCAGAGCAGGGCGTTCAAGTCCGCGGGGACCTTCATCGGCTCGAAGCGCAGCGGGATCAGCCGGTCGCCCTCGGGGTTGAGCTTGCCGTGCTGGTCGATCTCCCACTGCACCCACTCGGACTGGAGCGCCGCCGCCGACACGGCGACCACGGTGAAGCGACTGGCGCGGATGCCGACCTCGCACTGCGACTGGAGCGTCCCCGACAGGATCTCCCACCTGTCGAGCCACACCCGCAGGCCGTGCTTCTCGGTCAACTGCCGGGCCAGGGCCTCGACGCGGGCGGCGTCGTTGTGCTGGTGGCTCAGGAACAGGTCGAACTGCCGTACCGGCTCGTTCCCGATGGCATCGGGCGGAATCAGCGTGTCATCCGCCGCGCGCTGGTAGAGGTGCGGCAGGAACCAGTCGGTCAGCTCGATGCTGCGGCCCCCGGGGCCCCACTCCAGCCAGCGCCCGGGTGTCGCCAACAGCGCCTTGCGCGCCTCGGCCACGGCCTGGCCGATGGTAGTGCCGCGCACCAGCTCGCGATAGAAGCGGTCGAGCAGCAGCTTCGCGGCCTCGACGTGGACGGCATGGCCCATGGAGAGCACGCTGCCGACGCCGGCCTGGATCAGCCGGGGCGCCACCGAGCGGAACACCGCCGTCTTGCCCACCGTGGCGCTGCGGCAGGCTTCGAGCACGACGAGCGGGACGGCGTAGCTCGCCAGCAGATCGCCGAGACGGTCGGCGGCGACCAGGTCGCCCTTCGAGGCACCGCTGCCGTCGTCGGCCTGCTCGAAATACAAAGCACCGATCTGCGATTCCGGCAGGAAAGTACCGTGGCCGTCGAAGTGCACGAGGCCGTAGGGATCGCCGGCTCGCTGCCCGTCCCGCAGCATCTCGTCCATGCGCGCCAGGGTGGGCGGCCGGCAGAAGTCCACCCGCACGTTGGCGCCGAGGGGATCGAGGGCATCGAAGAGGGCCTTCGCGGTCATCCTCGGATCGATGAAGCCGGCGTCCGCCGGCCGGCTCACGATGTAGAGGATGCGCAGCGGCAGCCGCACCGGCCGCAGCGCGGTCTCCTCCGGCTCCTCCAGCTGCCGGCGTACGGACAGCCGCTGCGCCAGGCTCCCCGCCTCGTCGGCCATCAGCTCCCAAGGCAACCGCAGCAGGGCCGACTCCCGGGTGGCGATGGTCAGCCGGCGCGGTCCCGGGTCGTCGAGCAGCTCGCGCAGAAACTCGCGGTTGTCCGGGGCCGTGAACAGGGCCCCGTAGAGCCGGCGGCCCCACTCTTCCAGATTCCGCTCGATGCGCTGGGCCCGCAGGACCGCCCCGCCGTCAGGGAGGTCCATGTACTCCTCCAGATACCAGCGCAGATCCTCGTAGTCGTCCTCGGTGAGAAACGGTGTGAACGAAACCTCGACCCCCAGCCGGCGGCCCCGGGCATCCGCGAGCTGCGCGCGATAGCCCACGTCCGCCGCGGGCTCGAAGAGAATGCGGAGATCTTGCATGGCGTTGTTTCGCGGTTCGCGAGCTTACCGCAGTTCGCCGCAACCTGCTTTTCTAACGAACGATCTGCCAGCTCAGACGAGGACCGTCCAGCTGAAGGGGCAGATGGTTGAGGATGTTGCGGCCGAGGATCCCCCAATCCTGATCCAACAGCAGGAACCGGCCGCGGAAAGTCCGCCCGCTCAGCAGTAGTGCCACTTCGACCGATGCGGAGACCGTCCTCGAACCATCAAAACCGACGAGAGTAACGCCCTCGTCGGAAGCCGCGCGGACGCCCAGCCTCTCGACGCCGCTTCGGGGCAGGAGCGAGACATCGGCCCCTGTATCGAGCAGCATGGGCACCCCTTCGACGGAGCTGCTCCCATCCAGCTTGCGCAGCGTCACATAGGCAACAGGGGCCGGCGGCGCAAACCGTAGGTCGTCATACCTCGTCATCGGTCGCTCGGGCGTCAGACTTCGTCACCTCCATGACGAACTGGGAGGCTTGAAGCGGATCGGCGAGGCGGGGGCTCCAGATTCGCGGCTCGGGGTCGCGCCCGACCGGAACCACGACGTAGACACGAGCCTTCTCAGGCAGCGGGGTTTCTTCGAGGAGTCGAATCTGACCGTTTTCCACCAAGCCTTCGAGGGTGAGCACGCTCATCGCCAGATCTCCTCTTCCAGACCGGCAGTATAGCCGGCGCCCCCTCACGGATCCGTCGTGATGACGATCTTGCCGTCCTTGCGCAGGACGTGGGGGCGGCGGCCTTCCAGCTGGGTGCTGTCGAGGTTCGGGTCGGTGCCCTGGTAGAGGCGCATCACCCGGCGGATGTACTCACGGGTCTCCTGGTAAGGCGGCACGCCGCCGTGGCGCTGCACGGCGCCCGGGCCGGCGTTGTAGGCGGCCAGCGCCAGCTCGACGCGGTTGCCGAAGCGGTCGAGCATCTGGCGCAGGTAGGCCGTGCCGCCGCGCACGTTCTGGTCGGGGTCGTAGGGATCCGAGACCGCCAGCTCCTTGGCCGTCGAGGGCTTGAGCTGCATCAGGCCGATGCAGCCCTTGTTCGACACCGCCCGGGAGTTGTAGCCGGACTCGGCCTGGATCACCGCCTGGACCAGGCGCGGGGAGAGCCGCTGCCCCTCGGCGTGGCGCTCGATCAGTGGCACCCACGCGGCCACCGGCACCGGCCGCAGGCTCCAGGCCGTGCGGCTGGCCTTCTGCACCGGCGTCTCGTTGTAGATCAGGGTGGTGCCGTCCGCCCGCGTGACGATGCGCACCTGCGCCGCGGCCGGCAGGGCCAGCGCCAGGGCGAGCAGGGCGAGGACGGTTCGCTTCATGGCTCGGTGGAAGTCGGGCGGTCAGCGAGTTTACCGCAACGAGGCCGCAGGCCGCACAACCGAGCCCCCCGGGGCGCGGAGGGCAGGCACGGGGGCCTGCCCCTACAGGCCGCGTTCGGCCTCGTCCCCGTAGGGGCCGACCCCTGTGTCGGCCCTCTTGGTAGGGGCGCACGGCCGTGCGCCCCTCCTTTACCCCACCCCCAGCTGTTCGCGCACCCGGCGCTCGGCGGCGGCGAGGGCCTCGGGGAGCTTGTCCGGCTCCTTGCCGCCGGCCTGGGCGAAGTCCGGCCGGCCGCCTCCGCCCCCTCCCACCGCCGCCGCCGCGGCCTTGACCAGCTCGCCGGCGTGCACCCGGCCCATCAGGTCCTTGCTCGCCGCGGCCACCAAGCTCACCTTGTCCCCCTCGCGGGCGGCGAGGAAGACCACCCCGGAGCCGAGCTTGGAGCGCAGGGCGTCGGCCATGTCTCGCAGCTGCTGAGCCGGCGCCGGCGGCACCTCCTGGAGCAGCACCTTGACCCCGGCCACCTCGACCACGCCCTCCCCGGCCCCGCCCGCGGCCGGCGCCGCCGCCCGGGTGACCCTCTCGAGCCGCAGCTTCGCCAGCTCCTCTTCCTTCTGCTTGGCCTCCCGGCGCAGGCGGGCGATCTCCTCAGGCGCCCGCTCGGCACCTGCTCCGAGGCTCGCCTCGATCGCCGCCAGCAGGCGCCGCCGCTCCTCCACCCAGCCGCGAGCCGCCTCGCCCGCCACGGCCTCGATGCGGCGCACGCCGGAGGCGATGCCCTTCTCCGACAGGATGACGAACAGGCCGATCTCCCCGGTGTTGGCCACGTGGCAGCCGCCGCACAGCTCGAGCGAGACCCCCGGCACTTCGACCGTGCGCACGCGGTCGCCGTACTTCTCGCCGAACAGGGCCATGGCCCCGGCGGCGAGGGCCTCGGCGTGCGAGCGCTCGGCGATGCGGGTGCCCACGGCTTCGAGGGTGGCGCGGTTCACCCGCGCCTCGATCTCGGCCAGCTCGCCGGCCGTGACCGGGCGATGGAAGGTGAAGTCGAAGCGCAGCCGGTCCGGCGCCACCAGGGAGCCGGCCTGCCTCGCGCCTTCCCCCAGCACCCCGCGCAGGGCGGCGTGCAGCAGGTGGGTGGCGGTGTGGTGGCGCTCGATGGCCCGGCGGCGGTCGGCGTCCACCTCCAGATCGATCCGGGCACCGGCCTCGAGCCTGCCCTCCTCCACCGTCACGAAGTGCAAGAACGTGCCGGCCGCCTCCTTCTGGGTGTCGGTCACCCGCGCCCGACCCCCGGGCCAGCGGAGCGTTCCGGTATCCCCCACCTCGCCGCCCCCCTCGGCGTAGAACACCGTGCGCGCCAGGCTCGCGGCGCCGCTCGCGCCGGCGGGCAGGCTGGTCACGGCCGAGCCGTCCTCCGCGGCCAGACGCAGCACCTCGACGCCCTCGGCGCGGTGCGATCCATAGCCCTCGAAGGGCGTGGGCCCGGCCTCGCTGCGCAGGGTCTGGGCCAGTAGCTCGCGGCGCTTCTGGCCGGAGCCGGTGGCCTGGCGGGAGCGCTCCCGCTGGCGCTCCAGCTCGGCCTCGAAGCCTTCCTGGTCGACCGTGAAGCGCTCTTCCTCGGCGATCTCCCGCACCAGCTCCAGGGGCAGGCCGTGGGTGTCGTAGAGGCGGAAGGCCAGGGCCCCCGGAAGCAGGCTCTCGCCGCGAGCGCGCAGGGTCTCGATCTCGTCCTGGATCGCCCTCGCCCCCACCGCCAGCGTGGTCAGGAACTTCTCCTCCTCGCTGGCGATGGTCGCCGCAGAGGCCTCACGGGTGGCGTCCAGCTCCGGGTAGGCGCCGGCGAAGATCTCCCCCACCACGGGCAGCAACCGGTGGAGGAAAGGCTCCTCGAAGCCCAGCCGCAGGCCGTGGCGCAGAGCCCGGCGCAGCAGACGGCGCAGCACGTAGCCGCGGCCCTCGTTGCCGGGGATCACGCCGTCGGCGAGCAGGAAGGCGCTCGCCCGCAGGTGGTCGGCGATCACCCGGGCCGCCACGTCGCCCTCGGCCATGGTGCCGCCGTAGCTCGTGCCGGCCAGCCGCACGGCGCCCTCGATCAAGGGCTGGAAGAGGTCGGTGTCGTAGTTCGAGCCCACGCCCTGGAGCACTGCCGCCACCCGCTCGAGGCCGGCGCCGGTGTCGATCGAGGGGTTGGGCAGGGGGGTGAGGGTACCGTCCGCGGCCCGCTCGTACTGCATGAAGACCAGGTTCCAGATCTCCATGTAGCGGCCCGAGGCCGAGCCCTCGGCGAACGGCACGGCGGGGAGGTGCGGCTCGCGGTCGACGAAGATCTCCGAGCAGGGGCCGCAGGGGCCGGTGTCGCCCATGGCCCAGAAGTTGTCCTCGGCGCCGCAGCGCAGGATGCGCTCGGGCGGCAAGCTCGACAACTCCCGCCACAGGGCCTCGGCCTCGTCGTCGTCGGTGAACACGGTGGCGAAGAGGCGCTCCGGCGGCAGGCCCCAGGGGCCGGTCACCAGCTCCCAGGCCATGGCCACGGCGTCGCGCTTGAAGTAGTCGCCGAAGGAGAAGTTGCCGAGCATCTCGAAGAAGGTGTGATGACGCGGCGAGGGGCCGACGTTCTCGAGGTCGTTGTGCTTGCCCGAGACGCGCAGGCACTTCTGCACCGACACGGCCCGCTTGCCGGGCGGCGTCTCCGTGCCGAGGAAGAAGCCCTTGAACGGCACCATGCCGGCGTTGGTGAACAGGAGAGTCGGGTCCCCGTGGGGCACCAGCGGCGCGCTGGCCACGATGCGGTGGCCCCGCGCGGCGAAGAAATCGAGGAAGGAGCGGCGGATGTCGAGGCTTTTCATGGGTTGGTTCCTGAAAGGGGTGAAGGATAGCAGGGGTGCGATCGTGGACCCCCTCGCCCCATTTACCCGCTGACGCCAGTCCACGGTCTCCATCTCGGGCGGCGCGTTCGCAACGACCGGCGGGTCTTCCCTCTTCCTCTACCAAAGAGCGGCGGTGGTGGTCACCGGAGGGAGTTTTCACGGCAGCTGGAGAGCTCCGGATCACTTCACCATCACTGTTCTCGGCACCGGTCTCACCCTCGCCAACGGCCGCCTGACCGGCACCCTGGCCGACGGCACCCCGATCGACATCGCGGTGCAGAAGGACCCGACCTCCCAGGTGGTGGTCTACAACAGCCGAGCGGCGGGCCGGGGAGACCCCGCCCTTACCGGAGGATCTCGGCCAGCCGCCCTCGCACCACCCCCGCGCCGTAGTCCGCCCGGAGGTGCTCGCGGCCGGCTTCGGCGAGGCGGTTTGCCAGGGCCGGATCTTCGAGCAAGCGGCGGACGGCCTCGGCCCATTCGGCAGGGGTCTCGGCGACCAGGAGGTCTCGGCCGGGCTCGGCGGTGGTGCCGGCGGCGGCCCACGGGGAAGCGACCACCGGCACCCCGGCGGCCCAGGCTTCGAGCACCTTGATGGGCGTGCCCGAGCCGGCCCGGAGGGGCGCCAGAGAGATCGCGGCCCGGGCCAGCCGCGCGGCGAGATCGGCGGGCGAGGCTTCGAGCTCGGCGCCGGCGGTGGTGGCGAGCCGGCGCAGGGCGCGGCCGGGACGATCCCCAGCCAGGGTGAGCCGGGCCGACGGGGAGGCCCGTTGGATCGCCGGCCAGAGGTCGATCAGGAGACACCGGGCCGCATCGGCGTTGGGGAAGTAGCCCAGGTTGCCGGTGAAGATCAGCCGGCCGGGTTCGTGGTCCGAAGTGGCGGCCGGAGCGGGGGCCGGAGCCTGGATGAGCGGCAGAACCTGCACTCGACCGGCCAGCTCGGGAGGCAGCCGCGCCGCGAGATGCCTCCGGTCCCGCTCGCAGACCACCAGCGCCGCCCGGGCGGAGGCCACCGCACTCGCTTCGGCGCGGGCCAGGCGCTTCGCCTCCCATCGCCACAGGGGGCACAGCCAGGACCGATCGCGGGCGGCCCGCCGCTCGAAGTTCAGGGCCAGGCTGTCGATCAGGTCCACCACCGCCGGCGTCGCCCCGGCTGCCGCCGCGAAGGGAGCGAGACGCACCAACTGGAGCCAGACCAGGTCGTGGCGGGGGGCGAGCAGGGCGAGCTTGCCGGCCAGGTCCCGGCTGGCGAAGAGGGCGTTCTGGAAGGGCTGGCCGCTGAGGAGCACCCGGCCCACGGCGGCGATCCGCCCAGCGGTACCCTCCAGCCGGTACGGCACCAGCTCGATCCCCGGCGGAGCCCCGGCAGGGAGCGCCGCATCTCCTGGCATCGGGACGAGGGCCGTCACCTCGTGACCCTCCGCCAGCAGCGGCAGCAGCTGTGCGACCCGGACCTGGTCCCCGCGGCGGGGCGGCCAGGGGTAGCGGGAGGCGACGAAGAGGATGCGCAGGGGCAGCGCCTCCGCCGGGACTAGACCATCGTCAGCAGGTGGCCGAGCTTTTGGCGCTTGGCTTCGAGATAGCGGCGGGTGCCGTCGGTGGGCGGCACTTCGATGGGCAGGCGCTCGACGACCTCGACCCCGTAGCCGGCCAGGGCCTCGGACTTCTTCGGGTTGTTGGTCATCAGCCGCACCCGCCGGACCCCCAGGGCGGAGAGGATCTGCGCCGCCATGCCGTAGTCCCGGCCGTCGGCGGCAAAGCCCAGTCGTTCGTTGGCCTCCACCGTGTCGTGGCCCTGCTGCTGCAGCTCGTAGGCCCGCAACTTATTCAATAGGCCGATGCCGCGGCCCTCCTGGAGCAGGTAGACCAGCACGCCCCGGCCCTCCTCGGCGATGCGCGCCATCGCCATCTCCAGCTGGTGGCCACAGTCGCAGCGCAGGGAGCCGAAGAGGTCGCCGGTCAGGCACTGGCTGTGGACTCGCACCAGCACCGGCTCGTCGCCGGAGAGGTCACCCAGGGCGAAGGCCAGGTTCTCCTCGCCGGTGTAGATCTGGCGGAAGCCGTGGAGGGTGAAGGTGCCCCACACCGTGGGCAGCTCGGGAGCTGCCACCTCGGCCACCACCCGCTCGGTGGCCAGGCGGTGGCGGATCAGATCGGCCACCTTGAGCACCGCGAGGCCGTGCTCCTCGGCGAAGCGGGCCAGCTCCGGCAGCCGGGCCATGGAACCATCCTCGCGCATCACCTCGCAGATCACCCCGGCGGGGAGGAGCCCGGCGAGGCGGGCCAGGTCGACTGAGGCCTCGGTCTGGCCGGGCCGCTCGAGCACGCCGCCGCGCCGAGCGCGCAGGGGAAACACGTGACCGGGGCGCAGCAGATCTTCGGCACGGGTGGCGGGGTCGACGGCGGCGAGGATGGTGGCCGCCCGGTCGGCGGCGGAGATGCCGGTGGTGGTCAGCCCTCGCGCCTCGATCGACACGGTGAACGCCGTGCCGAAGGTCGAGGTGTTCTCCGCCACCATCAGGGGCAAACGCAGGGCGTCGCAGCGCTCGGGGGTCAGGGAGAGGCAGATCAGCCCGCGGCCGTGGCGGGCCATGAAGTTGACCACCTCGGGGGTGATCTTCTCGGCGGCGACGGCCAAGTCCCCCTCGTTCTCGCGGTCCTCGTCGTCGACCAGGATCACCACCTCGCCGCGGGCGAAGCGGGCGATGGCTGCTTCGACGGGGACGAAGACGGAAGGGCGTGCGCTCATCGGGGGTTCGTGGCGGCCAGCCTCGCCGGCCCGCGGGTAGGCGGTCAGTGTAACGGCGGGTCTCCGGGGTGGTCAACAACCAAAGCCCAGGAGGGCGGCCACGGGGGGCCGCCCCTACGACCGGAAGCCGAGATCCCCGTAGGCGCCGAGTAACGTGTCGACCCTCTCCTAGAACGGGTTGCCCAGCCAGAAGTGGATCTCATAGGGGCTCTCGCCGTGCTCGCGGTCGAGCTTCCAGCCCAGCTCGAGGCGGAAGGGGCCGATGGGCGACAGGTAGCGCACGCCGAGGCCCGCCCCCAGCCGGGCCTCGGCGAGATCCACGGCCTGCCAGTCCGCCCAGACGTTGCCGGCATCGACGAACACCACTCCTCCCACGGCACCGACGACCGGGAAGCGCAGCTCCAGGTTGCCGAGCAGCAGGCCGTTGCCGCCCACCGCGGTGCCGTCGAAGGCGGTTTCCCCCGGCACCCCCAGCTCGTCGAGCTCGAAGGCGCGGTGGGAGTTGATGCCGCCGCCGAAGAAGCGCTCCGAGATCGCCACCAGCCGGTTGGGCAGCTCGCGGGGCAGGCTCGGGTCCGGCTGGCGAGTGCCGACGGGCTCGATGCCGCCGGCTTTGAGCGAGCCGGCGAGCACCCCCAGGCGCCCCAGGGACCAGTAGCCGGTGCCCTGCACCACCAGCTTCACGAACTCCTCGTCCGCCGACAGCAAGGGGAAGGCGTACTGCAGCTGTACGAAGGCGCTGCCGCCGCGGGTGGGGTCGATGGCGTCGTCGCGGTGATCGACCGTCAGGCCGGTGATCAGGCTCGAGATGCGCACCGGCTCGTCGGCGCGATCAGGCTGCTCGTCGTCGGGCGGCCCCAGGGGGTCGCGCACCGTCTCGACGATGCGGTAGTCGTAGACCAGGTTGGCCCGGGCGCGGTCGAAGAGGGGGTAGACCGCCTCCACCCGCCCTCCCCACTTCTCCGCCCGGAAAGCCTCGCGAGTCTCGTCCGAGTAGAACAGGGTCCAGGTCAGGGGCAGGTCGAAGCGACCGACGTACGGCTGCTCGAGGGTGAGACGGCCGAGCTGGTCCCGCTCCGAGGCCCGCAACAGGGCGCCGAGCCGGAAGCCCCGGCCGAAGAGGTTGCCGTGGGAGAAGCCCAGCTGGCCGCGCAGGCCGTCCTCGGTGTCGTAGCCGAGGCCGTAGACCGTACGCCGGGTCTTGCCTTCTTCCACCCGCACGATCAGGTCCCGGTCCCGCGAGCCCGGCTGGGCCGGTGCCAGGAAGACCTCGACCTCCGAGAAGGCCCCCAGCTGGTAGAGGTTGCGCTGCGCCTCGAGCAGGCGGGCTCGGGACACCGGTTGGCGCGAGCCCAGGCCCAAGGCCCGGCGGATGACCTGCGGATCGGTGGTGCGCTGGCCCCGAACGATCACCTGGCCCACGCAGGTGACCTGCCCTTCGACCACCTCGATCTCGACGTCGGCCACGTCCCCCGTCTGGTCCCAGGTGACGGCCGAGGTCACCCGGGCGGAGTCGAAGCCGGCGATCTCGTAGAGCCCGGCGACGAAGCTCCGGGTCTCTTCGAGCAAGAACGGATGGAAGGGCCCCCCCGGGCGCAGCAGCTGATCCCGAGCCAGTTGCTCTTCCAGGGCTCCGAGGTCGAGCTGGGTCACCCCCTTCCAGGTCAGCCGGCCCAGCCGGCGCCGGCGCCCCTCCACGACCGGCACCACCACGGAGAGCTCGCCGGGCTCGGACTCTTCGATCCGGGCCGGGCCGATCCGGGTACCCTCGAAGCCCTGCTGCACGTAGAAGGTGCGCAGGTTGTCGAGGTCGGCCGCCAGCTCCTCGTCGACCAGCCGGCCGCTGCCCAGCGCGATCAGCCGCCGCGCCGAGGTGGTGAGGAAGCGGGCCAGCTCGTCGTCGGGGATCTCGCCATTGCCTTCGAAGTCGACCGCCGTCACCCGCGCCTCGGGGCCGGGCTCGATGGTCAGCCGCAGGGCCAGCTGGTCTCCCCGCCGCTCACTGGCGGGAGTCACCTTCGCCCGGTAAAAGCCCTTCTCCTGATAGAAGCGGCGGATCCGCCGCGCGCTCTGGAGCAGCAGGGCCTCCTCGTAGCCGTCATCGCCCAGGAAGGGCAGGAAGCCCCTCTTCTCGAGGTCCCGGCGATCGGCCCCGACCACCTCCAGCTCGACTTTCGGCCCGACGGCCAGGGGATAGACCAGCTCGACGCGCCCGGACGCCGTGTCGATGACCTCCGAGGGGGCCTCGACCCGCGCCAGACCATGGCCCTGCCGCACCAGCCAGCGCCGCAGCTGGCGGGCCGCCTCGGCCGCCGCCGCCGGCCGGTAGACGGCGCCGGGCGCCATCGCGAGCTTGTTCAGCAAGACCTCGCGCCCCACGCTGCCGGCATCGCCCTCGAAGCGCACGGTCGAGATCCGCGCCTGGGGGCCGCTCGCGATGCGGTAGATCACCCGTGCCCGGGTCTGTGCCGGGTCGAGATAGCTCACCCGCAGGCGCACCTGAGCATCGAGATGACCGCGCTCGCGGTAGTGGTCCTGGAGGGCGTAGACGCCCCGCACCACCCGGTCCTCGAAGAACGGCCGCCCTTGCCAGCCGGCGATCAGCCGGCGGGCGCTACCCAGCTCGGTGCCGGGCTCAGCCTCCAGCTCGACCTCCTCGATCACCACGCCGGCCCACAGCGCCACCACCACCCGCACCCCCTCCCCCTCCGGCCGCGACAGCACCTCCACCTGCCCGGGCACGCCGGTGGCGTAGAGGTTGACCACGGTGCGCCGCAGGGCTTCTTCGGTCAGGGGCTGCCCGGGTGCCAGCGCCAGGAGCTGGGCGACCTCGTCGCGGTCGAGGCGGGGGATGTCGCTGCGGATCTCGATCGCCGTCACGGGCGGCCCCTCCCCCGCCAACGTGGCAACCGGCGGCGGGCAAGGCGGTGGCGCAGCACCCGCCAGGGTGAGGGCCAGCCAGGCGACGAGGGCCCCGGGAGCGGCCATCAGAAGCGCTTCTCCCAGCGCAGATCGACGGCGTACTGCTCGGCGTCGATCGACGACAGCACCACCGTCAGCTCGGGAGCGACCCGCCACTCCACCTCCACCAGGCTCTCGCGGTTGGTCGAGGCGTCGTACTGGTAGGTGACGAAGAGGTCGCGGTTGATCTGCTTGCCGGCGATCACCCGCGCCGCCGAGAGCGAGCCGGAGGAGGAGAAGGTCGGGTCGATGCGCAGCTTGTCGAAGCCGAACAGGCTCTTGACCCGGGTGGTCAGGGCGGTCTGGGCCGCCTGGCCGAGCAGGCGCTCGGCGTAGCGCTCCTCGCCGGGGGTCGTCGGGCCCGGGGGCTGGCCGGCACGGATCTCGTCCACCCGGCCGCCCGACGTGAGCAGGGCCAGAACGTCCAGGTTGGGCAGGGGCGGGTTCGAGGAGAAGCTCGTGGTCAGCCGCTCGAGGGTACCGGAGAGGGTCAAGCGCACCTCGTAGGAACGCACCTCGGCGGTGGCCACGAGATCGATCACCGGGTCGAGCTGGTCGAGGCTGGCGAAGGTCAGGAGGCCGCGGTCGATCTCGTAGCTGGTCTCGTTGTAGACCAGCGTGCCCCCCGGGCGGGCCTGTACCTGGCCGACCAGGATCGGCCGGGCCAGGGAACCACGCACGACGAGGTCGGCATCCGCCACCAGCTCGGCCAGGTTGTTGCGGATCACCAGCGCCCCCGGCCCCGAGACCACGACGTTGAGCTGGGTGGTGGCCAGGGCGGGGTCCGGCAAGCCCACGGTGAGGCGCCGGCGGCGCAGGAAGTCCCCCAGCAGGTCGGTCAGGCCGAGCCGGACGTCCTGGACGAAGAGAGCCCGCGCCAGCCGAACGTTGCCGCGCACGATGCGGCCCCCGGGAGTGGGGGTGAGGGAGAGTTCGGCGTCGGCGTCGATCACCCAGCCCTCGGGATAGAGCAGGTGGGCATCCACCAGGGAAGCCTGGAAGCGGTAGTCCAGCCCGGGCAGCTCGACGGTGCCCGAGCCCTGCACCTGTCCCCCGGCGAAGCGCCCTTCCAGCCGGTCGAGCACGGCCTGGCGGGGGTAGATCAGCACCACTGCACTGGCATCGGTGATCGAGTGGGGGAAATCCGCCAGCCTCAGCTCACCGCCGGCCACGTCCGCCTGGCCCGAGAGGGCCGGCTCGCTGAGAGTGCCGGTGACGGTGCCCAGGGCGCTGACCGTGCCCTCCAGGGCCACGCCGGGGATCTCGAGGGGGAGCCAGCCGGCCGGTGCCGTGGCCTGGAGGTGGAGATTGAGCGGCTGGCGGCCGGAGAAGCCGATGCTGCCACCGAGGAAGACCTCCGCCTGCTGGCTCGGGGCGCCGAGGTAGAGAGAGTCGATGCGCACCGACTCGGCGGCGAAGCGAGCCCTCGCCGGCTCCAGGTTGGCCAGCTGGTAGGTGCCCCAGGAGAGCGCGATCGGGTCGAGCTCGAGGGCGACCTCGGGCTCCCGGGTGCGGCCGCGGACGGCCAGCTGGCCGGCGAAGGAGCCCCCCGAGCCGGGCGGGGCGTCGAGCCCGGCGAGTGCCGCGAAGGTGTCGAGCCGCTGCGAGCTCACCCTGAAGGAGAGGTCAGCCTGCTCGGCGTCGAGACGGCCTCCTCCGGAGACCTCGACGAGGCCCAGGAGGGAGCCGTCGAGGGCAAGCCGCTTCCCGTCCCAACTGCCGGCCAGGCGGGCGGAGGGGATCTCGTTGCCCCCGGCCGAGAGCCCGGAGGAGACCACGGTCAGCTCCCCCTCCGGCTTCTCGAGGCTCCCGGAGAGCCGGCCCGCCAGGGCGAGCCGGCCGTTGCCGGCGGTGCCGAGCAAGTCGAGAGGGGCCTGCCCCAGGACCAGCTCGGGCGCCGAGACGGCGAGGTCGAGCGGCGTCCCGGCGCCCAGGCCGATGGAGCCGCGGGCCTCGATCGGGCCGGCCGGCAGCTCCAGCCGCGCCGTCCGGAGCCGCACCTCGTCGGCGTCGAAGGCCAGGGTGAGGGCCAACCGGCGGGCCGCGAGACCGGCGACTTCGACCGGCGCCATGCTGGCTTCGAGGTTCCCGCGGAGAGCGTCCGCCGTGCCCACCAGGTTCAGCAGCCCCGAGACCGGCCCTTCGAGGGGCAGCTCGACCGGGACGAAGGCTTCGAGGTCTCGATAGGGCCAGCCGTTGAGGCGCACGGCCAGCTCCAGCGGCTCGGCCGCGGCGAAGGGCACGCGGCCGGAGACGCTGGCCCCGGCGCCATGGTCGCGGATCTCGAGCGACATCTGCTCGAGGGCATCGCCCGAGAGCAGCAGGGAACCGAAAGCCTCCTCCGCCGTGAAGGCCGGCGTGGCCACCGGGGCCAGGTCGAGGTCGAGCTTGGCGGTGATCCCCGAGGGCCCGAAGTCCAGGCGGCCGGAGACCGTCCCCTCTCCGGAGGTGGGCAGCCAGGCGGGCGGCTCGCCCTCCCCGACGGGAATCTGCGCCGCCAGCTCGCCGGCGTCGGCCGTGTCCACCCGGAAGGCGAAGCCTCCGGCGCCGTCCGCCAGCCCCACCGAGAGGCCGGCGATGGTGGCCTGCTGGGCCGGGCTCGCCAGCTCCAGGCGGTCGGCCAGCAAGCGACCCCCGGCCAGACGCAGGGGCACCCGGCCGGCGAAGGCCACGGCCTCGCGGTCGGTGGCGTCCGGCTCGAGCTTGAGGTCGAGGAGCCCGTCGCCGCCGAGCAGGGCCGCGGGCAGGAGCCGGTAGCGCACGGGGCCCGACACCCGGCCCGCGAGCCCGGGGATCTCCACCCCGAGGCCGGCGAAGACTCGCCGCACCTCGGCCCCCTCGACCTCGAACTCGAGGGTGACCGGGTTCTGGCGGTCCGCGAGGTCCACCCAGGCCGTGCCACCGACGCTGCCGCCCAGGAAGGCCAGGCTCTCGACCGTGAGGTCGAGCCGCCGGGGGCCGCCGTCCACCGACACCGCGAGGTCGGCCGCCTGCCAGGACCGGGCGTCGACCGCCGGCGCCCGCGCGGTTCCCGTGAGCCGCCAGGGCTGCCCCGCGCTCCAGGCAACCGCTCCCTCGACCTCGACCGGCCCCACGACCTCGCCGTCGAGGTAGCCCAACTCGGTGAGCAGCTCGAAGGCCGAGGTGCCGCGGAAGGCGAGATCCAGCCGATCGCCGTCCGCCCCGGTCTCGAAGCTGCCGTCCACGGCGAGCTCCAGGGACTGGCCCGCGATCCGTCCTTCGGCGATCGACAGCTTGCCGGCGGCCCAGGTGAGATCCAGGGAGAGCCCCACCGGGTAGGGCTGCCCGGCCGGCAGCAGCACGCCGACCGTGCCCGCGGAGAGGTGGCCCTGGTAGCGCCCCTCCGCCACCCGCGACCAGGTGGAGTGGACGTCGGTAGCCAGCACCTCAAGGGGGACCTCCCGCTCATCGAGCCGGAACGAGCCATCCTCGACCAGCAGCGTGCCCACCTCGATCTCGAGCCCCTGGCGCCCTCCCTTGCTCGCGGGCGGCTGGGGCAGGTTGGTGCGCCCGTTCTCGTCGACCGCCAGGTAGAGCTGGGGGCGGCGCACCCAGATCCGCTCGAGGGAGATCCCGGGGTCGAGAAAGCCCGTGACCTCCGCCTCGATGCGCAGGAAGGGCACCACCGCCACCGGCGGCGACTCCGGAGTCGGCCCGGGGATCACCAGGTCGCTGATCTCGAGGGCGAGGGGAAAAAGCTCCACCGAGGCGGACGCCACGGTCACCGGGCGGCCCAGGGCCTCGGAGAGCTGGGCGACCAGGAAGCCCCGGGCGCGGGAGCGGAAGGCATCGCTGTCGAGGTAGAGGGACAGGGCCAGCGCTGCTGCGGCGAGGACGACGAAGCCCCAGACGAAGGGCCGCAGCACCAGGCGCCGGAAGCGCCCGGGGCGACGCCGGGGCGACGGGGCCAGTGCCGGTTCGTCCTCCCGGCTCAAACGAGCCTCCCTTTGCCATCTTCCAGCCCCCCCCAGCGCAGCTTCTCCCGCAGGTTGTCGAAGAAGCTGCGCCGCCGCACCCGCACCAGTCGCACCCGCTCCGGGGCGCGCTCGATGCGCACGCGGTCGTGCTGGGCGAGCTGGGTGCCCTCGCGGCCGTCGAAGGTCAGGAAGACCTCATCGGCCCGCGACTCCAGGCGCACCTCGATCCAGGTGGTGTCCGGCACCACCAGGGGGCGCAGGGTGAGGGTGTGGGGGCAGATCGGGGTGAGCACCATCACCGGCAAGCTGGGGTCGAGGATCGGCCCCCCGGCCGAGAGGTTGTAGGCGGTCGAGCCGGTGGGGGTGGAGACGATCAGGCCGTCGGCGCGGAAGCGAGCGAGGGGCCCGCCGGCGGTCGACACCGCGAGGTCGATGATGCGCGACAGCACGCTCTTGCCCACCACCGCGTCGTTGAGCACCCGGTGGCTGGTGCTGCCGCCCTCGGCACGGGTCAAGGTGACGGCGAGCAGGGAGCGCTCCTCGAGCGAGTACTCCCCGTCCAGGATCCGCACCAGCACCGGGTAGAGCTCGCTGCGCGAGACCTCGGTCAGGAAGCCGAGGCGGCCCAGGTTGACGCCCAGGATCGGCGCCCCCCCGCCCAGGCCCCGCGCGGCGGCGAGCAGGGTGCCGTCGCCGCCCAAGGCGATCACCAGGTCCCAGCCTTCCTCGGGCACGAAGTAGGGCGGCGGGTGGCCGCCGGCCAGGGCGGTCTCCTCGTCCAGGGCGGCGGTGCAGCCCCGGCGTCCCAGCCAGTCGACCAGCTCCACCGCCGTACGCACAGCCTCCGGGCTGTCCACCCGCGACACCACACCGATGCGGGAGAAGTGGCTCAAGACGCGACCTCCGGGAGAGATCCCTGGCGAAAGAGGGCGAAGGCCTCGCGATTGCCGCGCGCGCCCCGCACCTCGCAGTCCACCACGCCGAGGGGCGCGAGCCCCAGGCCCGCGAGCGCCGCCACGGTGGCCGCGATCGCCTCACGGCGCAGATCCTCGTTCTTCACCACTCCGTGCTTGCCCACCGCTCCCCGCCCGGCCTCGAACTGCGGCTTGACCAAGGTGAGCAGGAAGGCCCCCTCTCGGAGCAAGGGCAGCAAAGCCGGCACCACCTTGGTCAGGGAGATGAAGCTCACGTCCACGGTGGCGAGGCCGGCCCTCTCGGGCAGGTCGCCTGGGCTGAGATGACGGGCGTTCACCCGCTCCATGACCACCACTCGGGGATCGTCGCGCAGCCGGGCATCCAACTGACCGTAGCCGACGTCGATGGCGTAGACCCGAGCCGCCCCCCGCTGGAGCAGGCAGTCGGTGAAGCCGCCGGTCGAGGCGCCGACGTCCAGGCAGACCCGGCCGGCCGGGTCGAGCTCCGGCACCTGGGCGGAGAAGGTGTCGAGGGCGTCGGACAGCTTGCGCCCGGCCCGGGAGACGAAGGGCTCCGGCCGGGCCTTGACGGTGACGTCGGCCGCGGCCGGCACCTGGGTGCCCGGCTTGTCGACGCGGCGGCCGTCCACCTCGACGCCGCCCGCCATCACCACGCGCTGGGCCTGCTCCCGGCTGGGGAACCAGCCCTTCTCCACCAGCAGCTGATCGAGACGCACGCCGTCAGCCTCGCTTGCCGCCGCCGCGGGCCTGGAGGGCGCCGGTGGAGAAGAACTGCCGCAGCCGGAAGTAGATGCCCTCGGCGTCGAGGCCCAGGGCGCGGCGCAGCACCCGCTGGGAGCCGTGGGGGACGAAGCGGTCGGGGATGCCCAGGCAGAGGGCCTCCACCCCCTCGAGTCCCATCTCGGTCACGGCCTCGAGCACGGCGCTGCCGAAGCCTCCGGCGAGAGCGTGCTCCTCGACCGTGGCGATGCGCCCCCCCTCGGCGAGCTGTCCGGCCAGCAGGTCGCGGTCGAGGGGCTTGGCGAAGCGGGCGTTGACCACCGTCAGCTCGGCGCCGTCGCGGGCCAGGCGCTCGACGGCGGTGAGCGTGGGGCGCACCGTGGCACCCAGGGCCCAGACCACGCCGTCGCGCCCCCGGCGCAGCACCTCGGCCTTGCCCACCGGCAGCACCCGCAGGTCGGCGTCGAGGGGCACGCCCAGCACGCTGCCCCCCGGGAACCGGACCGCCGCCGGATGCGGCAGCTCGCAGGCCGTGGCGAGCATGTGCTGGAGCTCGTTCTCGTCCATCGGCGCCATCACCACCATGTTGGGCAGGGCCCGCAGGTAGGTGATGTCGAAGAGGCCGTGGTGGCTGGGGGCGTCGGCATCGATCAGCCCGGAGCGGTCGAGGGCGAAGACCACCGGCAGGTCCATCAGGCAGACGTCGTGGAAGATCTGGTCGAAGCCGCGCTGGAGGTAGGTGGAGTACACCGCCACCAGCGGCCGCTGGCCTTCGAGGGCGAGGCCGGCGGCGAGGGTGACGCTGTGCTGCTCGGCGATGCCGGTGTTCAAGAAGCGCTTCGGATACCGCTCGGCGAAGGCGGCGAGGCCGGTGCCCTCGGGCATGGCGGCGGTGATGGCGACCAGGCGGGAGTCCCGCTCGGCCAGGCGCAGGGCGGTCTTGCCAAAGATCTCGGTGTAGGTGACGGCGGTGCCGGCGGCCCGGCGCACGCCGTCCTTGGGCTCGAAAGGAACGGTGCCGTGGTAGGCCACCGGGCGATCCTCGGCCGGCCGGTAGCCCTTGCCGGCCTGGGTGACCACGTGGATCAGCACCGGGCCGTCGATGCCCTTGGCTTCTTCGAAGGCCGCGAGCAAGGCCGGCATGGCGTGGCCGTTGACCGGGCCCAGGAAGCGGAAGCCCAGCTCTTCGAAGAGGCTGCCCGGGGTGAAGGCTTGGCGTACCCCCTCCTCGAAGCCCTTGGCCACCTCCAGCACCTGCTCGCCCACGCCGGGCAGGCGCAGCAGGATGCGGCGGATGTCGTCCTTGAGCTTGGCGTAGTGGCGGCCGGCCATCACCTCTTTCAGGTAACGGGTGAGGGCGCCGACGCTGGGGGTGGTGGCCATGGAGTTGTCGTTCAACACCACGATCAGCCGCTTGCCCAGGTGGCCGGCCTGGTTCATGGCCTCGAAGGCCATGCCGGCGGTCATGGCGCCGTCGCCGATCACGGCCACCACGTGGTGCGTCTCGCCCTTGAGATCGCGGGCGATGGCGAGGCCCAAGGCGGCCGAGATCGAGGTCGAGGCGTGGCCGGCCTCGACCACGTCGTACTCGCTCTCGCTGCGGGAGAGGAAGCCCGAGAGGCCGCCGTAGGCGCGCAGGGTCTCCATCCGCTCGCGGCGGCCGGTCAAGATCTTGTGCGAGTAGGTCTGGTGGCCGACGTCCCAGACCAGGCGATCGTGGGGGGTCTCGAAGGCGTAGTGCAGGGCCACGGTCAGCTCGACCACGCCCAGGTTGGAGGAGAGGTAGCCGCCGGTCCGGGCGACGATCGCCAGCACCTCCTCGCGCAGCTCCTCGGCCAGCTTCGGCAGCTGGGCAGGGGCTAACCGCCGGAGGTCGCGGGGGGCGTGGACGTCGGAGAGCAGGCTCATCGGCTCGTGGCTCGGCCCTCGAAGCGAAGAGCCCGGGGGCCGGCGGCGTCAGGCCCGCCGGGTGGTTTCGACGGCCGGGTCAGTATAGCCCGGGGGATGGGAGGGTCAGCTGGCCTTGCGGTGGAGTTGGTGCCGTGCGATGAGGAACGTAGGCTGGGTTAGGCGCCAGCCGTAACCCAGCTCCGCCGCCAGCCCGCGCGAGGGATTGAAATCCCTCGCTACCTAAACACGTCCCTGGCGGGACGGGGGAGAGGGGGAGATCCCTCCGCTGCGCGGGCTCCGGTCGGGATGACAGCGGGACGTTCGGCCCCACTGCCCCGTTGTCATCTCAAACGAACTGCTGTCATCCCGAAAGAAGTGAGGGATCTCTTCGGACCACCGTGCCGGGGGGAGATTCCTCGCTCCGCTCGGAATGACAGGTGCGCGGGTGTGGCGAACCTACAGTGGCCTCATGCTCGGCCGCGGCTTCCTCGTCAGTCTGACTCGTAGAGGCGCTCCCCGGTCGGCCGATGGCTCCCCGCCAACACAAACGGCAACGCCAGTACGAAGAGCACCAGCCGCTGCACTTCGGTGTCCCCCCAGTTGTTCTCGAACAGCCCCGCCACGTTGGCCGCCGCCAGGGCGAGGACGATGCCGAGCCAGAGGTCGCCCCGCGGTCCTCTCCAGCCCCCTTCTCTGCGCGCCTGGCGCAGGGCCACGGTGAGGCTGGCGGCCATCAGGGCCAGGTAGGCGGCCAGGGCCGGCAGGCCCCGCTCGGCGGCCAGCTGGAGGAAGCTGTTGTGCAGGTGCGGTACGGTGAAGCGGGGCGCCGTCGGCTCCCGGTAGAGCGGGTAGCGCTCCTTCACCAGGTCCGGCCCGATGCCGAAAAGGGGCCGCTCGCGCACCATCTCCACCCCGGCCTGCGCCATGCACACCCGGTCGTAGTTCGACTCGTCGGTCAGGTCGAAGATCGAGCCGAAACGCGACAGCAGCGGCACCGGCGCGAGCAGGTAGAAGATCAGCGCGGCACCTGGCACCAGAAGCAGGAAGCGTGGCGCCCGCAGCGAGATCAGGGCGAGGAGGCCGACCGCCAGTGCCACCCAGGCGCTGCGGGTGAGGCTACCCAGCACGGCGGCATTGATCACCACAAAGGCTGCCCAGCGCCACGGGCTCTTCCAGCCTCCGGGGTGGGTGAGGCGGGCGGCGAGCAACAGATCCGCCACCAACAGCACGCCGGAGAAGGTCATGTAATGGGACAGCGGGCCCCGGATGCGGCGGTCGATGTCGCCGTAGCCGAGGAAGAACTGGGTCAGCCCGGCGAGGGCGATGGCGGCGGCGACCAGGCAGACGCCGTCCACCAGCCGGCGGGCCTCCTGCTCGTCCTCGATCAGGAAGAGGCCCAGCACCAGGGTGGAGAGGCTGAACAGCTCGCTCACGGCGCGCAGGCTGCGCAGAGGCTCGGAGGAAGCGACGATGGCACCCAGCAGCCAGATCGTGTAGGCGCCGAGGGCGATCAAGATCGGCCGGTAGCCGGCAGCTCGACCGAGGCGCCCACGCAGGGCCCAGGGCGCGGCGAGCACCGCCAGGCCCAGCAGGCCGTTGGAGATGCCGAGGCTGAAGACGGTCAGCAGATGGCCGGCGAAGAGCGCGAGGCCGACACGGCGCGGCAGATCTTGGTGGGGCACCGGGCGGTGGCCGATCAGCTCCGGCCGATCGCCTCGGCCGGCAGAGCGTCCTCGACCAGCAGGATGGGGATGTCGGAGACGATCGGGTAGACCAGGTGGGAATCCTGGCAGTAGAGACCTTGCTCGACCACCGGCTCCTCGTCACGGAAGCTCTCGCGGTACTTCTCGACCAGGGAGCGGGCCACGCCTTCGGGCAAGGTCACGAGCTCGAGCCGGCCGCGGCTCTTCGGACAGACCAGAATGCTGAGCAACTCGGGATCGACCGCCATGGAGCCCTCCGGGCGAGAGGTTAGCACGCGCCGCCCGAGTGCCCCAACGCGCTCGGACACCCCTGTCGGACATCGCTCGGACACCTCCGGACACCCGGCCACGGCTCTCCGAGGCCCGGCGCTCGCCACCCCGAGGCTGGCACCCGGGTTGCTCGTAGGATGCCGTCGAAGGCACCCCCAATAACCCCGCTCTTCGCAGGAGGTCGTCATGGCAGCCCAGGACAGCTTCAAGTTCGAGATCACCTTCGACGCCGGCCAGACCAAGCCCGGCCAGGACCCGTTCACCATCGTGCCCGAGACGCTCGAGATCCCCCAGGGGCTGCAGAAGATCGAGTTCCTGCTGACCACGGTCAACGGCGACGGGATGAAGGCCGTGTTCAACCGCTCCCTGCCGCTGCTCTGGTTCGAGGATGGCCAGCCGGTTCCCGAGCCAGGCAGCTTCACCCCTCCCGACTTCCACGACGGCGACACCAGGATCGTGATTTACGACGCCAACGCTGCGCCGATGCTGATCACCTATGGGCTCGAGGTCAACGTGGTGTACGGTCTCCAGGTCTTCACCTCACCGGACCCCTCGATCGTCAACCTGCCGCCCAGCGGGGCGCGGTCGATCGCGCATAAGGGTCAGATCCGGCCCGCCAGCTCCGGCCGGTTGCGCAGGGGCGCGAACCAGGGGAAGGAGAACCAGCGCCGCTCGACGCCGCCCTTGAGAGCGAGGCTGGCGTTGACCGAGGCCGAGCCCAGCTCCCCGGCGAGGGTGTAGACCAGGCTCGCCTCGTAGTAGGCCTGGGGGTTCTGGCCCGCGACCTTGAGCCCTTCCTGGATGGTGGCGATCGCCTCCGCGGTGCGGCCCAGGTGCGCCAGGGCCTGGGCCCGCACGGTGAGCTGCTGCCAGTCGCCGGTGGTGGCCGGCGCAAAAGCCAGCACCTGCTCGTAGAAGGAGTGCGCTGCGTCGGTGCGGCCCAGCAGGAAGGTGGCGTCGGCCAAGTTGAGCAGGTAGATCGGGTTACCGGGCTCGAGCTGCGTCACCTTCTCGAAGCTCGCCGCCGCCTCGGCGTAGCGCCCCAGGAGGAAATGAGCCAGCCCGAGGTTCGAAAGGGGCACCACACCCGGCGCCTCTTCCACCAGCGCCTCATAAAGCTCCGCCGCTCGCTCGGGGCTGCCGTTGAGCAGCTCCAGCTGCGCCAGCAGGGTTCGCCCCAGGTGGCTCGCCGGGAAGCGCTCCAGCAGAGCCAGCAGGTGCTCGCGGGCCGCCGAAGTCTCGCCCTGGCGGATCTCCAGGTTGGCCAGTTGGTAGAGGTTGCGCCAGGAGGGGTGGCGCTCGGCGGCGCGGCGCATCAGGGTCAGGGACTCCCCCGGCTGGCCCATGCGCTCGACCAGGAGGGCCCGCTGAGCCAGCAAGCGGCTGTCTCCGGGCTCGCGGCGACCCAGCTCGGCCAGAGCAGCCTCGGCCTCGGCCAGTCGACCGCCGGCCAAGGCCACGTCGACCGCCGTGAACAGGGGCGCCGGATCCTCCGGGGCCAGCCGCCGAGCCTCGGCCACGGCCGCGGTGGCGGTGGCGAGGTCCCCTTCGGCAAGGGACTCGGCGTAGCGGAAGCGAGCGAGGTCGGCGGCCAGCAGGTGGGCGTCCAGGAAGCGGGGGGAGGAGGCCCGCACCGCCTCGAGCTCTCGGGCCAGCTCGGCCAACGGGGCACGCCGCCGGTCGCCGTAGAAGCGGCTCCGGATGGCGAGGAAACTCTGGTAGTCCGCGCCATCGACGTCCAGCCGCAGCGACGCGCCGGGGCGCATCCCGCGCTCGCGATAAGCCTGGCGAAGCTGGGCCTCGGCGGCGCTGGTGGCGGCAAAGAGGTCGTCCGTGGGTACCTCGAAGGAGCGGGTCCAGAGCAGCCCGCCGTCGCCGCCCCGCACCCGCATCAGGGTGGCCCGGCAGACCCCACCGGCACAGTCCAGGCGGGAGCGCACCAGCTCGTCGGCGGCCTCGGCGGCGGCCACCGTGCTCGACGGTCCGCTCGGGGCGTCGGGACCTTCGAGCACCACCGGCACCACCCCGGTGAGGGCGGTCAGACCGCGCACCACCCCCGAGCGCACCGAAGCCGTGAGCAGGGCGAGACGGGGATCCGGCGGCTCGGCCACGACCTCGACCTCGGGCACCACCACGTGCAGCTCAGGCTGCGGCCGCAGCAGCCATCCGGCGAGACCCGCACCGACCACACCGAGGGTCGTCAGGGCCATCCAGCCGCGGCGGCCGAGCCGGCGGCGTGGCCGCGGCAGGCCAGACGAGATCGCCATCGGCACCTCGACCTGGGTGGCCTGGCCGAAGGTGGCGGCGGAACGGGCCAGCGAGTGGACCGAGACCTCGCCGCCCAACGCTGCCGACAGCACCGCTACCGCCTCGTGGGAGTTGCCGGGACGGCGGTTGCGGTCTTTCTCCAGCAGGCGGTCGATCAGGAGCGAGACCTCGCCCGATAGCTCGGGCGCCAACTCGACCGCGGGAGGCTGGCGGTGGGAGCACACCCGGGTCAGGGTCTCCACCGCGTCCGCCCCCTCGAAGGGGCTCTCCCCGGTCGCCAGCTCGTAGAGCAGCACCCCCAACGAGAAGAGGTCGGCGCGCTCGTCCACGTCGCCCCCGACGGCCTGCTCCGGCGCCATGGAGCGCAGGGTGCCGACGACCGTGTGGGCGGCGGTCAAGGCAGGCTCGCCCAGGGGCCGCTCACCCAGCAGCTTGGCCAGACCGAAGTCGAGCACGCGGGCTTGGCCTTCGGCGGTGATCAGGACGTTCTCGGCCTTGAGGTCGCGGTGGACGATACCGGCGTCGTGGGCCGCGGCCAGGGCCTCGGCCACCTGCCGGCCCACGGCCAGCCGCTGGGGCAGGCTGCGCTCCCCCGCCCGGCGCCAGATCGACAAAGGGACACCATCGACCAGCTCCATCACCAGGGCGAGGCCCTCCTCGTCCTCGATCAGGTCATAGACCTGCACCACCGAGGGATGGCGCAGGCGCGCGGCGGCTTTGGCCTCGCGGCGGAAGCGCTCGCGGGCCTTGTCCTCGGCGGCGGCCTCGGCGTGGATCCGCTTGACCGCCACCCAGCGCTCGAGGCGGGAGTCGTAGGCCCGGTAGACCGTGCCCATCCCCCCCGAGCCGAGCTCCCCTCTGAGCTGGTAGGGACCGATGGTCCGCGCAGCGTCCGGATCGCCGCCCGGGGGCCGCGCCTCGAGATCAGCCATCTCGGGGCTCGAGGCTCTTGCGGCGCAGGGCCAGGGCCTCCCGCGACACGCCCATGGCACGGGCGGCACCGGCCTCGTCGCCGCCGGCCGCGGCGAGGGCGGCCTCGATCTCGGGCTGCCCCAGCCGGGCGGCGGTGGACAGTGTGGGGTGGCGCTCGATCAAGGAGTACAGCGAGGTGCGGGAAACCCCCAAGCGCTCCGCGGTCGGCTTCAGGCGGTACTCGCAGGCCGCCAGGGCCTCGAGCAGCTCGGCCTCCACCACCTCGGAGGGCGCCCGGAAGCGCTTGCGCGCCGGTGCCTCGGACACCGCCTCGACGGTCGCTGCTTCCGGCGGACGCTCCTCGGCGGCCCCGGCGAGGCTCTCGGCCGTGACCTCGGGGCCGATGGCACGGCCACCCCGGCAGAGCACCGCGAGGCGACGAGCGACGTTGCGGAGCTGACGGACGTTGCCCGGCCAGGTGAGCCCGGCGAGCTGTGCGACCAGCGGTGCCGGCAGCCAGGCGGTCACTTCTCCTTCGGCGAGGCGCCCGGGCTCGCCGAAGGACGCCAGCTCCTCGCCCAGGAAGTGCAGCAGCAGGCGCCCGAGGTCGTCGCGTCGCTCGGCCAGGGCCGGCAGGCGGATCTCCCAGCCGGAGAGCCGGTGCAAGAGGGGGGATCGGAAGCGACCCTCGGCAGCGGCCTTCTCGAGGTCAGCATCGGTGGCGGCGAGCACTCGCACCTCGACCCGGCGGGGGCGGTCGCTGCCCAGAGGATGGATCTCGCCGTTCTCGAGGGCGCGCAGCAGCAGCACCTGCACCTCGGCCGAGGCCTCGCCGATCTCATCCAGGAAGAGGGTGCCGCCTTCCGCGCGCACGAAGAGGCCGTCGCGCCGGCGCACCGCCCCGGTGTAGGAGCCCTCGGCGGCCCCGAACAGCTCGGCGGCGGCCAGGGTGGGCGGCAGGGCGCCCAGGTTCACGGCGATGAAGGGTCGCGAGTGTCGCGGGCTGGCCCGGTGGAGGGCATGGGCCACCAGCTCCTTGCCGGTACCGGTCTCACCTCGCAGCAGGACGGGGATCGGCAGATCGGCGACCTGCCGGATAGCCTCCCGGAGGGTGATCATGGCCGGGCTCTCCCCGACCAGGCCGAAGGAGGGCGGCTCGCCGGCCGAGAAAGGGGGCAAGAGGTGCAGCAGCAGCACCACTCGATCCGCGAGCACCACCACGGCGCCTCGGCCCAGGGCCTCCCAGCCGACGGTGTGGGGCTCGACTAAGGGGCGGCCCTCCACCAGCACCCGCGTGCGGGAGGCCGACGGCACCAACCGTACCCCGCCCGAGGGGTCCGGCTCGATACGGATCGGACTGCGGGAGAGATAGACGTCCTCGAGAGCCCGTGGCCGGCCTTCCTGGATGGGTGAGAAGGCCGGCTCCAGGCGCGAGAGGGCGACCGGCCGGCCACTGATCAGATCCGGCAACGGAACCCGCTCCCCCACCCGCCGAGGGTTGGGATGCCACAGGATGGTCAATCCCGGCACCTGCACACGAGCGCCGCCCTGCCAGGCGGCAGAGCCGATGCGGGTGTCGACCTCGCGAACGCTGGTCGATGCGGGGGCCTTCTTCATGGACCTTTCGACAGTGGCGACGACGCTGCGCTACCGCTTGTGGTGCAGGCCGGTCATCGCGGCCCTGCACCGACCCGCCAGGCCCAGCGTTCTTCGCCGAAGATCGGAGGGGATGCTATCTCAGTCGCTCGTGTGGCTGTGCCAGGTATACGAAAGCACGACCGATTCCTCGCCGGGGTTCCTCGGGTAGAGGTTGGCGTTCGAGAGGTGGTAGACCCCCAGGCCGATCCGGCGGCCGTTGGCGAGCTCGTAGGCGACCTCGAAGGCTGATCGAAAATGCACGGTGCTGCCGAGGTCCTTGCCTTTCCCCTTCTCGTAGAACACCACCGAGAAGCTCGGCTGGAGCCACCAGCGGCCATGGACCCGGAAGTCCCAGCGGATGCCCTCGTGGCCCCAGAACCCCTCTCTGTCGTTGCCGGCCAGGCCCACGATGGGACGCAGCTGGACCCACTCGGGCAGCCAGCGGAAGCGCCGGGCAGGCAAGGCCACTTCGAACCCCGCCTCGAAAGCGACCGGCAGGTCGTCCTCGGTGTTGAAGGACCCGGCTCTCAGGGTCCAGGAGATCACCGGCTCCTCCACTCTCCCCCCACCAAAAGCTGGCACGGCGAGCCAGCCCAACATCAAGCAGATCAAGACCCGCGGCATGACAACCTCCCCGATCAATACGCCGCCGCCGGACCTCCGGCACGAAAATCGGGCTCTACAACGCACAGAACGCCCCGGGCATTCCTCGCCGCGAGGGCGCGTGCTACTGTCCGCCCGGAGACCCGCCGCCCGTGACGCTCCCCGACCTCTCCCTGGTCATCCCGGTCTACAACGAGGTCGAGAACCTCCCCGTCCTCGCCGAGGAGATCCACGTCGCGCTCGCCGGCTCGGCCCACACCTTCGAGGTGATCTGGGTGGACGACGGCTCGACGGACGGCAGCGGCGCGAGCCTCGAGCGCCTGTGCGCCGGCGACCGCCGCCACCGGCTGGTACGCCTGATGAAGAACCAGGGCCAGTCGGCGGCGCTGGCGGCCGGGTTCCGGCGCACCCGGGGCGCGGTGACGGTGACTCTCGATTCCGATCTCCAGAACGACCCTCGCGACATCCCTTCCCTGCTCGCTGCCCTCGAAGGCCATGATCTGGTCTCGGGAGTGCGGGTGACCCGCCGGGACTCTTGGGTGCGGCGCTGGTCCTCCCGGGTCGCCAACCGGGTGCGTTCGTGGGTGCTCGAGGATGGGGTCACCGACGTGGGGTGCTCGCTCAAGGCCTATCGCACCGAGTATCTCCGCCACCTGCCCGAGTTCAAGGGCATGCACCGCTTCTTGCCAGCGCTGGTCTTGATGCAGGGAGGGCGGTTGCGCGAGCTGCCGGTCAACCACCGGCCGCGACGCTTCGGCGTCGCCAAGTATGGCATCGGCAACCGGCTGTGGCGGGGCCTGGCTGACCTCGGAGGCGTGGCCTGGCTGAAGAAGCGCTGGATCGACCCGCGGCTCGAGCGAGAGCTGACCCCGCCTCCCGAGGTCGAGCGGCCTTGACGGTGGAGCGACGCCAGCGCTGGGAGGGGTGGGGCGTCGCCCTGTTGGCGGCCCTGCTGTTCCTTCCCGGCATGGCCTCGCGGGACTTGTGGAACCCGGACGAGCCCCGCTACGCCGTGGTCGCCCGGGAGATGCTCGAGAGCGGCCAGTACTTCGTGCCCCATCTGAACGGCGAGCTGTACTCGCAGAAGCCGCCCTTGCTCTTCTGGCTGATGGCGGCCAGCTCCCCCTTCGTCGGCGGCATGAACGAGACGGCGGCGCGGCTGCCCTCCGGCCTCGCCGCTGTCGCCGCCGTGACCCTGACCTTCCTGATCGGCCGGCGGCTGTTCGGCCGCCGGGCCGCCGGGCTGGCCGCCGCCTCGTTCGCGACCGGCATCAAGTTGATGTGGCAGGGTCGGGTGGGCCAGATCGACATGCTGCTGGTGGCGCTGGTGACTTTCGCCGTGTGGTGGTGGCTGCGCTCGGAGACCGAAGGGCGGCCGGGGCTCGGACGCCTGTTCTTCGTCACCGCCGGACTGGCCACCGTGGCAAAGGGGCCGGTCGGCCTGCTGCCGCCGCTGCTGTCGATCCTCGCCTGGGTGGGGCTGCTGCGGGACCGCGCGGCGCTGCGCCGGCTGAAGGTGGGGCGGGGCCTGCTGCTCTGGGCGGGCGTGGTGCTGCTCTGGCTCGCGCCGGCCGGGCTCATCGCCGGGAGGGAGTACCTCGAGCCGATCCTCTTCAAGCAGAACCTCCAGCGCTACGCTGACCCCTGGCATCACCATCAGCCCTGGTACTACTACCTGACCGTGGTGCCCGCGGACTTCTTTCCCTGGTCCTTCTTGCTTCCTTCGGCGCTGGTGATCGGCTGGCGGCGGCTGGTGGGCTCGCTCAGGGGCCTGCGTGCCCGGCTCGCCGCGGGCACCGAGGAGGGCTGGGCCGGGCGGGGCTTCCTCTTCGCCGTCTGCTGGGTGGTGGTGACGATCCTCTTCTTCAGCCTCTCGCCCGCCAAGCGCACGGTCTACGTGCTGACCATGTTTCCGGGCCTCGCGCTGGTCGTGGGCGCGGGCCTCGACCGCCTGCTGGCGGCCCTCGACGCCTGCCCGGCCGGCTCGGCGGAGCGACGCGCCCTGCGCCGCTGGCTGCTCGCGCCCTTGATCCCACTCGCCGCGCTGTTGACCGCCCTGGCGGCGGCTCCCCTCTGGCTCGAGAGCGAGCTCGCAGCCGGGGGCCCCCAGGCCGAACGCTGGCTGAAGAAGGTTCCCGAGCTGCCCCACCTGCCCGCCGACCTGCCCCAGACGGTAGCCCTGTGGCTCTCGCTCGCGGCCCTCGGGGCTTGGTTGGCGGTGTGGCTGGCCGGCCGGCGGCGTGGCGGGTTGGGCCTCGGCCTCCTGGCCGGCGGGATGGCAGCCAGCGGCCTCGGCCTGATCCTCGGCGTGCTGCCGCTGCTCAACCCCTGGAAGTCCGCCCGGCCCGTGGTGGACGAGTTTCTGGCTCGTTCGACCGCCGAGGAGCCCTACGCCGTCTACCCACGCCTGGACGCCCCGGTGCTCTTCTACACCAAGCGCTTTGCCGAGTGGCCCAAGAGCCCCGAGGAGCTGCGCACCTGGGCCACCGGCCCCGGCCCCCGCTGGCTCTTCATCGAGCACGACGACCTCGACGCGCTCCCCTTCGAGCTGCCGATGACCGAGGTCGCCCGCGGTGCGGACCTGCGGGATGGGTACGTGCTGATGAGCAAGAAGGTCGAGGTGCCCGCGGCACCCTAGGGCGAGTACGGCACCAGCATCCGCTCGATCGAGCGGGCGCGGCCGGTCCCTTCGTCGATGTCGACCAGGACGGCGGCGAGGCGGATGTCGTGCTTGGCAACCTCCAGGGCCCCAGGGGTCTGGAGGAAGAAGCGGCGCAGGGACTTCTCCACCTTCATGCCGATCACCGACTCGTAAGGCCCGGTCATGCCGGCGTCGGTCAGGTACGCCGTGCCCTTGGGCAGGATGCGCTCGTCCGCCGTGGGTACGTGGGTGTGGGTGCCCACCAGGGCGGAGATCCGACCATCGAGGTGGAAGCCCAGGGCCTGCTTCTCGCTGGTGGCCTCGGCGTGGAAGTCGATGAAGCGAACCTTCACCCGCTCCGGCAGCTCGGCGAGCAGGCGGTCGGCGGTCTCGAACGGGGAGTCGAGGTCGCTCATGAACACCCGGCCTTCGAGGTTGATCACCGCCACCGGCACTCCGCCGCCGGAGTTGCCGACGTAGACGCCGGTGCCGGGGTTGCCGGGCGGGTAGTTCGCCGGCCGCAGGATGCGCGGATCCGACTCCAGCAGGGGTAGCCCTTCCTTCTTGTCCCAGATGTGGTTGCCAGAGGTGAAACAGTCGATCGGTAGCTGCTCGATCTCGGCCATGGAGTCCGGGGTGATGCCGAAGCCGCCGGCCATGTTCTCGACGTTGACCACCGTGAAGTCCACGCGGTGGCCTTCGACCAGGCCGGGCAGCAGGGCGAGCAAGGCGCGTCGGCCGGGCTGGCCGATGACGTCCCCCACGAACAGCAGCTTCATCGGGCGTACTCGATCGAGCGGGTCTCGCGGATCACCGTCACCTTGATCTGGCCGGGGTAGGTCAGCTCGCTCTCGATCTTCCTCGCGATGTCCTTCGACAGCCAGAGGGACTGGTCGTCGGAGATCTTGCCCGAGTCGACGATGATGCGCACCTCACGGCCGGCCTGGATGGCGTAGGTCTTCTGCACGCCCTTGAACGAGGAGGCGATCTCCTCGAGCTTCTCCAGGCGCTTGACGTAGGTCTCGAGGATCTCGCGGCGGGCACCGGGCCGGGCCGCGGACAGGGCGTCGGCAGCCGTGACCAGCTCGGCCTCCACCGTCTCCGGGTCGTAGTCGCCGTGGTGGCAGGCCATGGCGTGCACGACCTCCTCGCTCTCGCCGTACTTGCGCAGCAGATCGATGCCGATCTCGAGGTGGGTGCCCTCCATCTCGCGGTCGACGGCCTTGCCGATGTCGTGGAAGAGGCCAGCCCGCTTGGCGATAGGGATCTTGGCTTTGAGCTCGGCAGCCATGGTGCCGGCCAGGAAGGCGACCTCCTTCGAGTGGTGGAGGGCGTTCTGGCCGTAGGAGAAGCGGTAACGGAGCCGGCCCAGGAGCTTGACCAGCTCGGGATGGACGTCGCCGATGTTCAGCTCTAGCAAGGCCGACTCGCCTTCCTGGCGGATGCGGTCGTCGAACTCGGCCTTGACCTTCTCGACCAACTCCTCGATGCGCGCGGGGTGGATGCGGCCGTCGGAGATCAGGCGCTCCAAAGCCACACGGGCGATCTCTCGACGATAGGGATCGAAGCCGGACAGGATCACCGCCTCGGGGGTGTCGTCGACGATCAGGTCTACGCCGGTGGCCATCTCGAGGGTGCGGATATTGCGCCCTTCGCGGCCGATGATGCGCCCCTTCATCTCGTCGTTGGGCAGGATCACCACCGAGACCGTGGCCTCGGAGACGTAGTCCGAAGCTGCGCGCTGGATCGCCATACCCATGATCCGCTGAGCCTGGCGGCCGGCCTGTTCCCGCGCTTCGTCCTCGAGCCGCTTGATCAGGTGCGCGGCCTCGATGCGCGCGTCGCTCTCCATCAGCCGCACCAGCTCTTCCTTGGCCTGCTGGGCGGTCAAGCCGGCGATCTGCTCGACTTTGGTGCGCTCCTCCTCGATCAGCCGGGCGAGCTCGGTCTCGCGCTCGGCGAGGCTCCTGTCGCGAGCCGCGAGACCCTTCTCTTGACCGGCGACCTCTTGCTCCTTACGAGCCAGCTCACCGGACCTCTTTTCGAGGCTGTCCTCTTTTTGCTGGAGCCGCCGCTCCACCGCCTCGAGCTCACCGCGGTGCTTGCGGGAGAAGGTCTCGAACTCCCCGCGCGCCTGGAGCAGCTTCTCCTTGGCGGCCAGCTCGGCCTCGCGAAGCTTGGCCTGGGACTCCCGCTCGGCCTCCTGGAGCTTGCGCTGGCGCTCCTGCTCGACGCGGGCCAGGCCCTCCTGGGTGCGGCGATGGGCGATCCAGAGGGCGCCACCGATCGCCAGAACGCCGATCAGGATCTCTATTGCGACAAGGATGATCGGGTTCACGAGCTCCCCCTCTACTCCAGGACCGAGGACCGGTGGAGGAAAGAAGGAGGTGTTCGGAATGGAGCTCCCGGCCCGAGGCCGGAAGAACTAAAGCGCATCCCCCGCCCAGCCGTGTGGGCCTCCGCGCTTAGAACCTGAAACGCGCCAGGTGGGTGTCCGCTCCACGAGCCGTTAGCGTCCCCGTACGAGCGGGGCTGGCACAGGCCACGCGGGTAAAAGACTCCCGGAGTGTAAATGTTGGTTCTACAATGGGTTGACCCATCACCAACCGCGCAGGGGATGCAACTTTCATATTCCGCTTCAAGAGTCCGGACTGTACCGAGCAGCTATCCATTGAGAGCACCCGTGAGCTTGGTGACCAGCTCGGCAGCCTTCTCCTCGATTCGAGCCCTCTCCCCTTCCTGGCCTCTTCGGCACTGGAAAAGTTCGTCGGACAAGTTGAGCGCCGTCAGAACCGCGAGCCGCGCCGGATCCACCGACTCCACCCGCCCGGCCAGCTCGCGCATCTTGCGATCCACGTAACCGGCCAGCTCCCTCAGGTACTCGCCATCCTCGTGGCCGCGCAGATGATAGACCCCTCCAAAGATCTCGACTTCCAGCGTCGAAGAGGGCTCGTTGTTCATCGTTCAGCCACACCAAATCCTGCAAAACCAGAGCTACCAAGGACTTGACCGAGGCACTATACCACAAGGCCCCGGACCGACTTTCACTCCTCGAGCAGGCGCTCCAGGGTGGCGACGAGGGCCTCGACCCGCTCGCGAACCTCCTCGCGCTCGCTCGCCCAGGCGTCGTCTCCACCCTCCGCCGAGGCCGCCAGGCGCTCCTCCAGCTCGGCGACCTTGTCGCTCAAGACCAGGTTCTCCGACTTCAGCTCCCCCAGCTTCTGGGCAGCCTGGTGGACCTTCTCCTCGAGGGTTGCGAGCGCGTCCTTGGCCATCGATGTCTCCTCCTCGTGGTCAGCTGCGAGTCGCCCCGAGCGTCTCCGCCAGACGGGCCGCGAGGGCCTCCTGGTTGTGGTTGACCTCCTCCTGAGTCAGCGACCGATCTTCGGCCACGTAGCGGAAGGAGAGGGTCGAGTTGACAGTCCCCGGCCGCAGGCCGGGGCCCTGGTAGCGATCCTTGAGCTCGAAGGCGACGAGCAGAGGCGAGGCCCCTTCGCGGATGGCCACCTCGAGCTGCGCCCAGCTGACCTCCAGGGGGTGATTCAGGGTCAGGTCGGCCTCGATGGCCGGATAGCGTGAGGGTGTGGTGACCCGCTGGGCCGCCGGCGGCTCACCCAGCGCCTCGAGCTCCAGCTCGGCGAGGAAGAGGGCGAAGGAGCCCTCCTCGGCCAGGCGCCCGAGGTAGCCGGCGCTTCGGCCGTCGAGGCTCAGCTCCGCGGTCGCTCCCTCGAGCAGGCCCGGCAGCACCGCCGGCCGCGCCTCGAGCCGGCGCCCGAATCGCTCGGCGAGGGTCTCGAGCACGCCCTTGACGTCGTGGAAGTCGAGCGAGCGCCCGCCCTGCCAGGGCGAGCCGACGACGCCCCCGGCGATCAGGCCGACGGTCTCGATCTCTTGCGGGAAGCGCTCCCCGGGGCGCTCGACGAAGACGGCCCCGACCTCGAAGAGTCGGACCGAGCCGGCGCCGCGGCGTTGGTTGAAGCGCCCGTTCTCGACCAGGCCGACGGAAAGCGACCGCCGCATCACCGAGTAGCGGTCGGAGACCGGGTTGGCGAGGGCGAGCGGCGGCGAGCCCGGCCGCAGGCAGGGTAGGGCCTGGGCGGATTCCGGGTCGTGGAAGGCGAAGTTGATTGCCTCGGCGAAGCCCGAGGCCGCGAGGTAACTCTTGACCACCCGGCGCCGGCGGACGGCCACCGAGGCCGGGGGCTCGGCGCCGACCAGCCGCGGCAAGGTCGAGGGGATGGCGTCCAGGCCGTGCAGGCGCGCCACCTCTTCGAAGAGGTCCGCCTCCCACACCTCGCCCGAAGGTCGCAGGGGGTGGCAGTCGTAGTAGCGCCAGGTCGGCACCGTGACCGTGTAGCGACCCTCGCCGGCCGGCGTCAGCTCGAAGCCCAGGCCGGCCAACCAGCACTCGACCTGCTGCGCCGCCACGTCCACGCCCAGGAAGCGCACCAGCCGGGCGAGGTCGAGGGTGCCATGGAGCAGCCAGCTCTGCTCCGGCACGAACCGAGCGTCCGCCACGCCGGCGAGCACTCGCCCGCCGGCGAGCTCCTGGAGTAGGTGCGCAGCCCGGTCGAGGGCCGCCGCGCAGGCACCCGGATCAGCCCCCCGCTCGAAGCGGTGGGACGCGTCCGTGTGCATGCCGAGCTTCCTGGCTCCCCGGCGCACGGCTTTGGGATTGAAGTGGGCGCTCTCGAGGAGCACGTCGCGGGTGGTGGCGGTGACCTCGGTCTCGAGGCCCCCCATCACTCCGGCCAAGCCGATCGGCCGTTCGGCATCGGCGATCACCAGCACGTCGGGGTCCAGGGCCCGCTTCTGGCCGTCGAGGGTGACCAACTCTTCGCCAGCCCTTGCTCGCCGCACCCGGATGGTGGCGCCGCCGAGGGTGGCGAGGTCGAAGGCATGGAGGGGCTGGCCCAGCTCCCAGAGCACGTAGTTGGTGACGTCGACGACGTTGTTGATCGAGCGCAGGCCGAGGGCGGCCAGCCGCTCGACCAGCCAGGCCGGGCTGGGGGCCACGGTCACCCCGCGGATGATGCGCGCCGCGTAGCGGGCGCCGTCCGGGTGGTCGAGATGGAGGGTGATCGCTCCCGCCGTGGGCTCGGGATCCTCGGTGAGGGAAGCTGCCGGGGATCGCAGGGGCCGATCGTAGAGGGTGGCCACCTCGCGGGCCAGCCCGAAATGACACATGGCATCGACACGGTTGGTGGTGACCTCAATGTCGAGCACCGTGTCGGTGCCGACCGTCTCCTGGTGCTCGACCGAGAAGCCGGCGGCGGTGAGCCGCGCGGCCAGCTCGTTGGCCGTCGGGGGAAGGTCAACGTAGTCGGAAAGCCAGGCGCAGGAATACTTCATGGCAGGTCCACCTGGCGCAGCAGGCGCTCGTCGTTCTCGAACAGGGTCCGGATGTTGCCGATGCCGTAACGGATCATGGCCACGCGGTCGAGGCCGAGGCCGAAGGCGAAGCCAGTGTAGCGGTCCGGGTCGATACCGCAGCCGGCGAGCACCCGCGGGTCGACCATGCCGGAGCCCAGGATCTCCATCCAGCCCGTTCCCGAGCACACCGCGCAGCCCGCGCCCCGGCAGGTCGAGCAGGTCAGGTCCACCTCGGCCGAGGGCTCGGTGAAGGGAAAGAAGCTCGGCCGCAGGCGCACCTTGGTCTCGGGGGAGAAGAGCCGCTCGATGAACGCCTCGAGGGTGCCCTTGAGATCGCCCACCGTCACTCCCTCGCCCACCACCAGCCCTTCGATCTGGTGGAACATCGGTGAGTGGCGCAGGTCGTTGTCGTTGCGATAGACGCGGCCCGGGCAGATCACCCGGATCGGCGGCGTCTGGCGCGCCAGCATGGTGCGGATCTGTACGGGTGACGTATGGGTGCGCAGCAGCAAGCCATTGGTGAGGAACAACGTGTCCTGGGTGTCGCGGGCCGGGTGCTCGTCGGGGAAGTTCAAGGCCGCGAAGTTGTAGGCGTCGTCCTCGATCTCGGGGCCTTCGGCGACCGAGAAACCCAGCTCGGCGAAGATCGCCTCGATCTCCTGGCTGACCACGGTGATGGGGTGGAGGGCACCCAGCTGGGGCCGCCGGCCGGGCAAGGTGACGTCGATCCGCGCGCGACGGGCCGTCGCCTCACGCTCAAGCTGCGACAGCTCCTCGTCGAGGGCGGCGAGGCGGGCCTCGACCAGGTTCTTGAGCTCGTTGACGGCCTGGCCGAAGGCCCGGCGGCCCTCCGGAGCGACGTTCTTGATCCCGGCTTCGAGGTCCCGAACCAGCCCCTGCTTGCGGCCCGCCCAGGTGACGCGGAGGGCCTCCCAGCCGGCGCGATCGGTGACGGCGGCCGCTTCCCGCTCGAAGCGCTCCGTCAGGTGTTGGACGTCGGACATGGCGGGGCTCCCCCCTCTCCCCTCATGGCGAGGAGAGGGTCCTGGTGAGGGGTCGGAACGATGGAGGTGCTGCTCAGGCTTCGGCCGAGGCCAGGGCCGCCTTGGCGGTCTCGGCCAGCCGCGCAAACCCCGGTGGGTCGCTGACCGCGAGATCGGCCAGAACCTTGCGGTCCAGGAGAGCGCCCGCGGCCTTCAGGCCCGCCATCAGCCGGCTGTAGGAGATGTCCGAAAGGCGCGCCGCGGCGTTGATCCGGGCGATCCAGAGGCTGCGGAAGTACCGCTTCTTCTGGCGCCGGTCGCGGTAGGCATAGTTGAGGGCCTTGTCGACGGCCTGCTTGGCGATCCGATAACTGGTGGACTTCTGGCCGTAGTAGCCCTTGGCCAGCTTCAAGACCTTGCGGCGTTTGTCCGCTCGCTTGTTTCCGCGCTTTACTCGCATGACTGCGAACCTCGTTGGGGCCCAGAGGGCCCGCTTTCCGGTTCCGGCGGTGTGGCGAGCTCGCCATCTTGGGGACCGCCGGCGGGTGGGTCTCCCGGCGGACAGGTTCGACCCGCCGGTGAGAGCTTCGAAGGGCGCCGCGGGCGGCGCCCCGGCTTAGACGTCGGTGTGCAGGAGCCCCTTGATGGTCTTCTCGAAGGCTCCCTTCACCAGGGTGTCGTGGCGCAGGCCGCGCTTCTGCTTCGCGGTCTTCTTGGTGAGCATGTGGCCCTTGGTCGCATGGTGGCGCGACACCTTGCCACTGCCCGTGATCTTGAAGCGCTTGGCGGCGCCCTTGTGCGTCTTCTGCTTCGGCACGGGATGACTCCTTGGGGACGGGAGCGAGGCCACAGAGGCCCTGCCCCGGGACAAGAGCGGAGATTCTAGGCGAAGCACTTCGGCATTACAACTCCGGCGACCGACTGCTCACCCTCTCGCCCAGGCGGGCGATGAAGCCGGCGAGCTCGAGAGAGCCCTGGTCCTCGCCGCTCCTCAGGCGCAGGGCCACGGTACCGGTCTCCTCCTCGCGGGCACCTACCACCAGCATGTAAGGGACCTTCTGCAGCTGCGCCTCGCGGATCTTGTAGCCCAGCTTCTCGTTGCGCGCGTCGAGCTCCGCCCTCACCCCGGCCTCGGCGAGGTGAGCACGGACCGTCTCGCCGTAGCCGAGGAAGCGCTCGGAGACCGGCAGCACCACGGCCTGCACCGGCGCCAACCAGGGCGGGAAGGCGCCGGCCGTGTGCTCGATCAGGATGCCCAGGAAGCGCTCCACCGAGCCCAGCATGGCGCGGTGGATCATCACCGGCCGGCGGGCCGAGCCGTCCGCGGCGACGTACTCGAGGTCGAAGCGCTGGGGCAGCTGGTAGTCGAGCTGGACGGTGCCCAGCTGCCACTGGCGGCCGAGGGCGTCACGGACCAGGAAGTCCACCTTGGGACCGTAAAAGGCGCCGTCCCCTTCGTTCAAGGTGTAGGGCAGACCGCGACCTTCGAGAGCCCGCCGCAGACCCGCCTCGGCCACGTCCCACTGCTCGTCGCTGCCCACCCGCTTCTCCGGCCGGGTGCCGATGCAGATCTGGACGTCCGAGAAAGCGAAGGTCTCGTAGATGTCGAGGATGATGCCGACCGCCCGCAGCACCTCGGCCTCGACCTGTTCGTCGGTGCAGAAGACGTGGGCGTCGTCCTGCGCGAAGGAGCGCACTCGCGTCAAGCCCGAGGTGACTCCCGACCTCTCGTAGCGGTGGAGGCGGCCGAAGTCGGCGTAGCGGATGGGCAGGTCCCGGTAGGAGTGCTTGCCGACCTGGTAGATCAGGCAATGGGTCGGGCAGTTCATCGGCTTGACCGCGTACTGCCGCTCGTCGACCTCGGAGAAGAACATGTTCTCGCGGTAGTTCGCCCAGTGGCCGGAGGTGTGCCACAGCTCGACGTCGAGGATCTGGGGCGTCACCACCTCGCCGTAGCCGTTCGCTGCGTTGAGCTGACGGACGTAGCCGATCAGGCCGTTGTAGATCACCGCGCCCTTGGGATGGAAGAAGGGCGAGGCCGGGGCCAGCGGACTGAAGCTGAACAGGTCGAGCTCGGGACCGAGCCGGCGATGGTCGCGCAGGCGAGCCTGCTCGATGCGCTCGAGGTAGGCGTCGAGCTCGGCTTTGCTGACGAAGGCCGTGCCGTAGATGCGCTGGAGCTTCTCGCCGGCCTCGTCCCCCTTGAAATAGACACCCGAGGCTTCGAGCAGCCTGACGGCGCCGATCTGGGACGCTCGCTGGACGTGGGGGCCCCGGCAGAGGTCGGTGAAGGCGCCGTGGCGGTAGAGGGTGATCGTCTCGCCTTCCGGAATGTCCTTCAAACGCTCGAGCTTCAAGGTGAAGCCCAGGTCGCGGAAGATCCGCGCGGCCTCCTCGCGCGAGACCTCGACGCGCTCGAAGGGGCTGTCCTCGGCGAGGATCTCGCGCATCTTCGCCTCGATCCGCTCGAGGTCCTCGGGAGTGAAGGCGCGGGGAAAGCGGAAGTCGTACTGGAACTTCTCGGAGTGGTCCTGGCGGCCGGCGTCGTACTCGGCCTCGGGCCAGAGGCGCCGGACGGCATCGGCCAGGACGTGCTCGGCGGAGTGGCGAACGAAGTCCCCGGCCTCGGGGCTCTTGGCGGTGAAGAGGCGAAAGCTGCCGCCCCGCGCGAGCGGCAGGCGCAGGTCAACGGGCTTGCCATCCAGCTCCGCGCCCACCGCGTCCTTGGCCAGGCGGGGGCCGATCGACGCGGCCACCTCGAGCGGAGTCGTCCCCGGCGGGACCTCGCGAATGGATCCATCGGGCAGAGCAAGCCTGAGAGGCTCGAGGAGATCGGCCATGGGGACCTCTGTCGGAACTAGGTAGTGAGGGAAGTGGAGGGGAGAGCCGGAGCGTGGTAGGCGCTAGCGGACTTGAACCGCTGACCTCTACCGTGTGAAGGTAGCGCTCTAACCAACTGAGCTAAGCGCCTGGACATCTCCAGCATCCTTCGAACCGAACCCGGCAGAGGGCTCGGATGGTAGGCCCGAGCGGACTTGAACCGCTGACCTCTACGATGTCAACGTAGCGCTCTAACCAACTGAGCTACGGGCCTGAACTTGCGCGGCAACCGCGAGGCCGAGAGGCTAGCAGAGGGGCGGAGGGGAGGTCAACCGCACGTCGGGGGCGGTCGCTTCTCGAGTCTGCGGTAGCGGAGCAGGTGGGGCTCGAGGTCGAGGGCCAGGCCCGCGAGAGTCAGAGGCGGATCCTGCCGAAACAGCACGGCTACATCCACGTCGCTCTGCGGCCCGAACCCGCCCCGCGCCAGGCTGCCGAAAAGCTACGCGGCGGCGAGGTCGTGGCGGGTCTGGTGCGCGAGGACCTCGCGGAGGGTTTCCTCGATCGCTTCAGGAGGAAAAACCACCCTGGTTCTCGAGCGTGCTGTCTGGACAACCATGACAGTGATGGTAGCAGGCTCCTCACTGAAGGCCCCGTCGCTCCTGTTACACTCGCGCCATGGCTCACGTCACCTTTCTCGGGGCGGCCGGTTGCGTGACCGGCAGCTCGATGCTGCTCGAGTTCGGAGCGACCCGGCTGCTGGTCGATTGCGGGATGTTCCAGGGCGAGGAGGAGCTCCAGCAGCGCAACCACGCGCCGTTCGACTTCCGGCCGTCCGATCTCGACGCCGTCGTCGTCACCCACGCTCACCTCGATCACACGGGGCTGCTGCCCAAGCTGGTGGCGGCGGGCTATCGCGGCCCGATCTACGTCTCCAAGGCCAGCCGGGCCCTGGTGGCGCTGATCCTCGAGGACTCCGCCGAGATCCAGGAGGAGCAGGCGCGCTACGCTCGCCGCAAGGGCTACAGCCGGCACGGCGACCCCAAGCCCCTCTACACCGTGGCCGACGCCGCCGAGACGATCAAGATGTTGCAGGCCCTGCCCTTCGACGAGAGCCGCGAGATCCTGCCGGGCATCCACCTGCGCCTGCGCCGGGCCGGACATCTGCTCGGCGCCGCGTCGCTCGAGATCGCGGCCAAGGGGGCCGACGGCGAACGCCGGCGCTGGTGCTTCTCGGGCGACGTCGGTCGCTACGACGTGCCGATCCTGAAGGACCCTCAGCCCCCCCTGGATCCCCCCGACACCCTGGTCCTCGAGTCCACCTACGGCGACCGGCTGCATACCCGGGAGGACTCCGCGGCGAAGCTCGAGGAGATCATCCGCAACACCTTCTCGCGGGGTGGCATGGTGATCATCCCCGCCTTCGCCCTCGGGCGCACCCAGGAGGTGCTCTACGACCTGGCGAACCTCGCCGAACGGGGCGTCATCGACCCATCCGACGTCTTCCTCGACAGCCCCATGGCCATCGACGCCACCGCCCTCTACCAGCAGGCCGGCAGCGAGCACGACGAGGAGCTGGCCGAGCTGGTGGCGAGCGGTGACTCTCCCCTCGCGACCGGCCTGTTCCGGCGCTGCCGGCGGATGGAGGACTCGAAGGCTCTGAACTCCCGCCGCGAGCCGGCCGTGATCGTCGCCGCGAGCGGCATGGCCGAGGCCGGGCGCGTGGTCCATCACCTCCTCCACCGGCTACCCGACCGCAACAGCTCGGTCGTCTTCACCGGTTACCAGGCGTCCGGCACCCGCGGCCGGGCCCTGCTCGAGGGCGCCTCGTTCGTCGGCATCCACGGGCGCGAAGTTGCCGTGCGGGCCGAGATTCACGCCCTCCACGGCCTTTCGGCCCACGCCGACCGGGACGAGCTGCTGCGCTGGAGCCGGGCTTTGCCCGGGGTGCCCGGGCGAGTCTTCCTCAACCACGGCGAGGATCCAGCTCGCAAGGCCCTGGCCGCCTCCCTGACCGAGCTGGGCTTCCCGCGGCCGGAGCTGCCGACCATCGGCACCCGCATGCCCTGGTGAGCCGAGTTCCGTAATTCGACTCTTAAGAACCGCCGCTTAGCCTCTCGGCAGAGCCGTGGCCCGCCCGGCTCGCCGGCTCGGGAGGAGAGCTGTTGCGGACCAAGAAGATCCTGCTGGTCGACGACGCCAGGACCACTCTCTTCCTGGAGGAGATGCTGCTGGTCGGGAAGTACCGGGTGGTCAAGGCCACCAGCGGCCAGGAAGCCCTGAGCCAGGCCGAGTCGGAACGCCCCGACCTGATCCTCCTCGACTTGGTGATGCCCGAGATGGATGGCCTGGAGACCTGCCGCCACCTGCGCGCCCTCGACGCCACCCGCAACGTGCCCATCCTGTTCGTCACTCCTCGGGGCCAGGAGGTGCTGCTCACCGAGCCCACCGCCTGCGCCCCGAGCGACGTCATCACCAAGCCGATCAACGGCGAAGAGCTGCTGACCAAGGTCCAGCGCCTCCTGCCCGACTAGCGAGCTGTCCCCTTCTCGACCTCCAGCGGAAACCTTGTTTCCCGGAGGCCCCGTGCTGCCTGGGCAAGCTGGACGGCGGCTCGGCCTCGACCTGGTCATGACCGGCTCTGCGCTGCTCGAGATCTCCGCCGAGGTTGACGACCCCTTGCTGAAGCGTTGGCGGGGGGTGGTCGATGACCTGCGTTCCGGGCATTTCTCCATCACTCCGTCGCTCGCGGCCCTGACCCTGGTCTCGGAGTCGGCCGAGCGGGCGGTGATCTTCCTCGCCCACGACGACCACCTGGTCGCCCTCGGCGCCTTCGGCTTCGCCGCGCCCAGCGGCCTCGGGCTCGCCCTGGCCACGCGGCGCCTGGTCCTGCCCACCGCGGCGGCCCCCTGCTTCCGCAGCGTGCTGCACGAGGGCAGGATGCGGCTCACTCATTTCGACAGCGGCGACCTTCCCCCCGTGCTCGCCGCCCGGATCGGCCGACCGCGCCGGCCCGAGGGCGTGCTCCTGCCGGTGCCCGGAGGGGACGGGGTGCTCGCCGTGATCTACGCCGACAATGGTGCCCTCGCCACTCCCATCGCGGCCCCGGAAACGCTCGAGAAGGCCCTCACCGAGGTGGGACGGGTCTTCGAGGGCGCGGAACCACCCGGCCCCTGAGCACCCTTGCCCACCCCAGGTCCGGTGGGTACAATGACGCCTCCCACTTCCGTGGGGCAGTAGCTCAGCTGGGAGAGCACCACGTTCGCAACGTGGGGGTCGAGGGTTCGAATCCCTTCTGCTCCACCAATTCGATCTCACACAGCTACGAGCACTCGCGCTTCTAGCAGCCGGGCCGGCGCTGGAGTTCGAACTGGCAACTCGCGGCGCCTCATCGGGCTCAGCGTGTTCGAGCCTCCTCAGGTCGCTTCCCCTGCCGGCGAGATCTCATGCCGTCTCAAGGACGCTGCTGACGATCGCCACTCGCGATGGAGGCGGCACCGTGGCCTGGACACGAGCAGCAGGGCGACGAGCTACCTGCAGAGCCGCGTCTTCGCGAGGATCGACCAAGCACGAGCCCTCGGGGCGAGAAGGATCTCCAGCGCGACCTCGGCGTGCCACCGGACAAGGCCCAGGAGAGCTCCACCGACCCGGAGGGCCGGATCACGAGAACCTTGGCCGGCTTCGTGCAGGGCTCCAAGCAGTCAACCCCTCCCCATCGCCCCCTACCCCTGGGACGGCGTCACCAACCTGCGCCTCTTCTCACGGTCTACTGATCAGAACGCCGCGGTGTCAGCCAGGCTGGAGAAGCGGCCGGCCGGGTTGCGGTAGGTTCTGACCGCGCCGGTCTCAGTGTCGGTCACGGTCAGAGTGTACTCGACGTTCGAGAGCGCGCCGTAGAAGACCCAGAAGTGGCTATTGACCGGCCTGCCGTCCAGCACCTTGAGCACCACCTCCAAGTTGGTGTCGCGGAAGAACCAAAAGTAGCCTGTGTCTGCGGCCAGGGCCACAGCGTGGCCGACGCCGGTCGTACCGTCGGGGGTGCGCCAGCTCGCCTCCACCGCGAAGCGTCCCTGGTTGACGCACAGGCGGGCTTCGCTGGGTACGCAAGCGCCCGCCGCTTCGACCTTGCTCCGTTCGGCGAGCTGCGGCTCCTGAACCCGGAATAGCGAGTCCGGGGGGAGCGAGTAAGCGGAGGTCGAGGCGCCTCGTGGCCCGAAGGCATCGGTGTCGCCCACGCTGGCGAGCTGGCCGACCGGGTTCAAGTAGCGGCGGGTCGCGCCGGTGGCCGCGTCGGTCACGGTGATGGCGTAGTCGACGTCCGACAGCGCGCCGTAGAACACCCAGTGGTGGCCGTTCAGTCCCCGGCCGTCGAGCACCTTGAGCACCGCCTCGACGTTGGCCTGGTCGAAGAACCAGAAGTAGCCGGTGTCCGCGGTCAGGGGCATCGCCTGGCCCGTACCGCTCGTGCCCTGCGGCGTACGCCACTGGGCTTCGACCCGGAAGCGGCCCTCCTGGAGGCAGAGAGCCCGCGGGCCAGGGCGGCAGCCAGCCTCCGCGGCTGTCAGCGGTAGGCGCCAGAGCTCGCGGCCGGAGAGCCCGTCGTCGGCCGAGAAGTAGAGGGAGGAGCCCGCCACGGTCAGCTGTTCGGGGCTCGATGAGGCCGGACCCGGCGCGATGTCGTGCACGATGTGGGTGCCTGTGGCTGTGCCGTCACTGACCCACAGCTCCTGTCCCAGGACGCCTTCCGAGGCCGCGAACAGCAGCCGGTCGCCGATCGTGCGCGCGTGCACGATGGGAATCGAGCCGCTCCCGGGCCAGATGTCTTTCACCAGGCGGGTGCCGGCCGGCGTGCCATCCGTGGCCCACAGCTCGGTCCCATGCTCGGCGGTGCGGCGGGCGAAGAAGAGGGCGCTCTGCGTGGCCTCCAGCCAGTCGGGGTTGCCGAACTCAAGGTTGACCAAGGGGAGGCTCCGGGCGGTGCCGGTCTGGCGGCGCAGCGCGCGGTGGAAGTGGCCGTCCTCGATGGCGATGAAGTAGACCGAGCCCTGGAAGGCGGTGACGGCGACTGGATTGGCGCCGATCGTACCGGGATAGAGATCCTGGAGCAGATCCGTGCCCTCGGGCGTGCCGTCGGTCACCCAGAGCTCGGCGCCGGTCGAGCTGTGCTCGGCCACGAAGTAGACGTGGTTCCCGGCGCGGGTGAACTGGGGCCCCTGCCCAAAGGTCGGTTCAAAGCGCAGGAAGAGGTTCGGGGCGGTGATTCTGCGGGTGCCGGTCCCGGTGCCGTCGCTCCGCCAGGCGCTCTGCTCGCCGAAGATCCCGACCGTCGCCACGAAGTAGAGCTCGTCCTCCAGGACCGTCAAGTGGCGGACAGCTGTAGCTTCCGGGTCGACGGTCACAAGCTCCCGGGTGCCCGCCGGGGTGCCGTCGGACTCCCAGAGGGCGGTGCCTTCCCCCCGTACCGCGAACAGCACCCGGTCCCCTCGGGCCGCCAGCACGCCGGGGACCAGTTCCAGCGCGTCGGCACCATCGGCCCGGGTCAGCCGCACCATGCCTCCGGGCGTGCCGTCGGTCCTCCACAGCTCGTGGCCGGCGCTGCATTGGGTCAGCCCGAAGAGCAGCCCGTTGGCGGTGCGCGCGTCCCGTGCCGTGGGCCGGAAGCAGCCCCGCGGCGCGAGGTCGGTCGCCGGCTGGGTGGTCTCCGGGTCGCCGTCGCTGCGCCAGACCTCGAAATCCGGCCCTTCGGCGAGGCCGAAGTAGGCGCGGTCGCCCGCAGTGCCGAGCAGGTAGGGGCCGGAGCCGCCGGAGGCCGCGTCGAGGTCGACGAGCAGCCTGGTGGTAGCCGGCGTGCCCTGCGAGACCCAAGGCTCGGAGCTGTGGGCGTCGTCGAAGCCATTCAAGAAATACGTGTCCCCAGCTTTCGTGATGCTCCCGGCTGCCAACGAGAAGCCTCCCCCGATGGCGGCCGTGCCCCTGAAGGTGGCGAGGAGGCGGGCGGGCGCCGAGGCTCCGCTGATCCGCCATACGCGTCTCTCCAGGCCTTCGCCGTCCTCCAAGTCCTGATAGACGATGCGCTCGCCGTCGATCTCCGGGCCGAAATCGATCCTGGTTTCTCCCCCTACCGCGCAATCGCTGAGCAGCGGCAGAGGGCTCGAAGACGCGGCCTCGACGCTCCTCAGCTTCACACAGGATGGCCCGTCGTCTCTGAGCAACACTCGATCGCCCACGCCCACCACCGCCGGGACGTAATCGAGAAGGTGCTTGACCAGGCGGTTGCTCTGGGGGGTACCCTGCGAGCGCCAGAGCTGGACCCCCTGGAGCCCCGAGAAGTCGACGATGAACACGAGAGTATCCACGGGATTCGAGCCCTGACCCGGGATGACGGCCAGGTCCTGGACGCGAAACGGGTCACCTTCGTCGCTGGGTTCGAAGGCGGTCACGGCCGCCGTGCCGTTGCGCGTCCCATCCGTGCGCCAGAGCTGCTCGCCATGGCCGTCGTCGACCACGAAGTAGAGCCGCCGGGGCGAGGCGCCGAGGATCGACGGCCGGTTTCGGAACGGGAATGGGGACATGGGGAAGCTGCGCAGCGCGACGGTGCTGCTCGCGGTGCCGCCACTCGTCCACAGCTCGTCGAAGCCGCTGCCGCGGAGGAAGAAGGCCAGCCGGTTGCCGTAGGCTTGCAGGCCGTCGGGCTGCCCCCGGCCGGCAAAACTCCTGACCAGGGCCGTGCCCGCCCCGGTGCCGTCACTCACCCACAACGAGGTCCCGTTGGTGCCGTCGTCCGCGAAGAAGTAGAGCTTCCCACCGAGCAAGGCCGGGTCGTGAGGCTGGCTGGCGGAAGTCGGGTGGATGTCCTTGACCAGGCGGGTACCGTCGGGGGTTCCGTCGGTGTGCCAGAGCTCGTTGGAGGTCTCGGCGGTGGCGGCCACGAAGAAGAACCCGCCCGGAGCCGGGGAGATCAAGTGGTCGAAGGTAGGGCCAACGAAGGTGACGCCGTCGGAGCCGTCCAGCAGGCGAACGGTCCCCTCACGGGTACCGTGGGTCGACCACAGCTCGAGATGGCCGGTGGAAGCGTCGACGAAGCGGAAGACCGTGAAGTACAACAGACCGTCGCTCACTCCCACGAGCTTGGGCGCCAGGCTCGTGCTCGTAGAGCTGGAATGTGAGTCGAGCAGCAGCTCGGTGCCGAGGGAGGTGCCGTCGCTCGCCCACAGCTCGACGCCGAGCCCGGGGACCCCAGCGAGGAAGACGGCGCGAGAGCCGAGGGCGACAAACTGACTCGGGTAGGAGCTACCGTTGGTGAGCCCCGGCGGCACGATGTCGCGCGTCAGGGAGGCGATCTGGCTGGCGGCCGGAGGCCCAATCAGGGTCCAACAGGCGGCGACGAGGGCCGAGACGGCGGCCCGCGGGAGTCTGTGGTGCAGCTTCATGGTGTTCCCTCCGACGTTGTCTGGCACCTTGGATGCCGCCCGACCGGGCGGAGCTTCTCCCCACACGGTGGCCGCGCGACCTTGCAAGAGCTTGAGAAATTATAAACGAGAAAGAGGCGCACTAGCCAAGCTCTTCCTGGCCGGGCGGCACGGGGACCGCGAGGGCTCAGGGACTTCGCCCTGCGAACTCGATGCGCACCCCGTCGAAGTGGCCGGCGCCGGCCGGCAACCGGCGAGCACCTCGTAGAGCATGATGCCCAGCGATATAGACGTTGCCCGGTTTGAGGTCGCGATGAACGACCAGCCGCCGATGCGCGAAGTCGACCGCGTCGAGCGCCTGCAAGAAGAGTTCGAGCTGCGACGACTAGCCTGCTGCGGCGGCCTGCCGGGTCGTGAAGTAGCCGGCCTGCGCCTGCGCAACCTCGAACAGGGCGTCCCAATCGGGGGCACCAATGGAGGTCGTGGCGGTCTTGGTCATCGCGCACAAACATTAAGCCGGACTTGAGCTTTGTGCAACGACGACCGAAGAGCCTGCTCCCAGGCTGCGGGTCGCCTCCGGCGCCGCTGCTAGGATCGGGGCTCCGAGATGGAATCCTATTCCCCCCCCTATCCCCTCCGCCCCCTCCTCGTCCGCTTCGGCGCCGTGGGCGACATGATCAATGCCACGGCGCTGGCCGCCGGCCTCGCTGAGAGCTGTGGGGCTCCCTGTGACGTGGTGACGGTGGCCGGCTCTCCGGCCCGGGTCCTCGACCGGCTGCCCTTCGTTGGCGAGGTCTTCACTCTGCACAGCCGGCGCACGCCCTACCTGCTTTCTTTCGAGCAGCAACGCCTGGTCCGTTGGTTGCGGCGGCGGGGCCCGTCGCCGGCCTGGGTCGCCGAGGAGCGTGACGGCGGCAAGGTGGACTGGTTGCTCGAGCGCGGCGGCCTGGGGCCCGAGCATCGGGCGACCATGCGCTCGCTCACGAGGGAGCCCCTCGAGCACGTGGTCGACTATCTCCTGCGGCTGGGACGGCAGGTTCCCCTCGCCTATGCCGGAGCCCGAGCGGCAGCTCTCACGGCCTCGATGCCCCGCCTGGCGCTCGGCCAGGAGGAGCTGGAGGACTGCCGGCGCTGGCTCGACCGGCGCGGCTGGGCCGGCGAGCCTTTGGTGCTGGCCCAGCCCACGGCCCGCCGCGCGAAGAGGGGGCGCTGGCCTCTCGCGCGCTGGCAGGAGACTCTCCGAGCGATCCGCGAAGAGCTGCCGGCGGCGCGGGTGGTGCTCTGCGGCACCGGCGACGAGCAGCAGACGACACGCGCCATCTCCCGGGCCTGCGCCGATCCACGGGTCGATGACGCCGCGGGTGAGCTGCCCCTGCGCCGCCTCTTCGCCTTGCTCAGCATGAGCCACTCGTTGGTCAGCCTCGATACCGGGCCGGCGCATGCCGCCGCCGCCCTGGGCTGCCCGGTGGTGGTGATCGCGGGCCGGGCCGACCCCCGCCGCAACCGGCCCTTCGGGCCGCCCGAGCGAGCCCGGGTGGTCACCCTCTGGCCCCCCGGAGAGTGGCCGCCCGATGCCGTCGAGTGGTGGCAGCGCCACGACATCTCCGCGATCCCCAGCCAACCTGTGGTAGAAGCCTGGCGCCGGGTGAGCCGGCACGCTCGCCCCTCTGCCGAGGCCACGACATGACCCTCCTCTACACCGCCCACGTGCCCGCCGGGGAAGGCCCCTTCCCCACTGTCATCGCCATCCACGGCTGGGGCGCCTCGGCCCACGACCTGCTCGGACTCGCGCCCTACTTCCTGGGCGGCCAGGCTCTGGTCCTCTGCCCCCAGGGCCGGGTGGAGGTGCCAATCGGCCCGGGGATGAAGGGCTGGGGCTGGTTTCCCCTGCGCGGCGGCATCGTGCCGGACGTCGCTGAGGCCCTCGCCGCCGCGGCCGAACTGGCGGCCTTCGTCGAGGAGGCCTCGCGCCGCTACCCCGTGGACCCTGAGCGGCGCGCCCTGGTGGGCTTCTCCCAAGGGGGGATGATGGCCTATCAGCTGGCCCTGTCGCGACCCGACCTCTACTCGGGTTTGGCCGCCCTCTCCGCCTGGCTGCCGCCCGCTCTCACCGAGGCCTGGCCACCCACTCCGGCCCACGAGGGGATGCCGGTGCTGGTCGTCCACGGCACCGAGGACCCCTTGGTGCCGATCGAGCGAGCCCGAGAGTCCCGCGAGGCCCTGCGGCCCTTCAACGTCGCGCTGACCTATCGAGAGTTTCCGATGGCCCACGAGATCCGGCCGGAGGCCCTGGAGGTGATCGTGCGCTGGCTGGGGGAGCGCGCCTTGAAACCGTAGGGGCGGCCCCCTGTGGCCGCCCGGCGGGGAGGGCAGGCACAGGGGCCTGCCCCTACGGCTGGATCAGACCGCTCCGGTCCCGGCCATCGCGGTCGCCCGGCACGGGGATGCCGGCGAGCTTGGCCAGGGTCGGCGCCACGTCGACGGTCGCCACCCTCTCGACAACCTGACCCGCTTTGCCGCCGGGCGAGACCACGATCCACGGCACGTGCCGGTCGTAATCCCAGGGGGTGCCGTGAGTGGTGCCGATGCTGCGGGTCGGCAGGTAGCCCTCTCGCCACTGGATCAGGAGGTCGGGGCTGCGATCCGGATAGAAGCTGGCCGCGTAAAGCCGGCCCATCGCATCCGCCGGGCCGTCCCCCGGCTCGAGCTCCGAGCGAGTCCAGACCTTCTCGACCTCCGCACAGCCCGCCACCAGGCGGGCCACCTCTCGCTCGAAGGCCCCGCGCTCCAGCCCGCGGGCCCGCAGCGTCGCGTCGTCGAGGGTCCAGTAGGCGGAGATGCACTCGGGGCAGGAGAGTTGCCGGCCGATGGTCTGATAGCAGAGCAGCCCGGCACTGTCGATGCGACGGGCGTTGCCTCCCAAGTGAGCGTCCACCTCCGGCAGTGGCAGCACCCCATGGTCCGCCGACAGCGAGATCAGTAGGTTGTCCCGGCCCACCTCCTGCTCCGCCGTGGCCAGGAAGCGCCCCAGAACCTCGTCGAGCCGCAGCAGAGTGTCGAGCAGCTCGGGGCTCGCGGGGCCGAAGGTATGGCCCACCGTGTCGGGGGCGGAGAACGAGACGAAGAGCACGTCGGGGTGCTCGTCCTTCCCCAGCTTCTCGGCCACCAGGAGCCGGGCGGCAGCCAGGCCCACCAGCTCGTCCAGGAAGGGTGAGCCGTAGATCGAGCCGTAGAAGCTCGCGTCCGCAACCGGCGTGAGATCACCCCCGACGTGGGGGAAGCGGTCCGGGAAGTCCCCCTGCTCGGCCTCGAGGATGCCGAACCGAGCCCGCGCTTGCGGGTCCGCGAGCACGGCCGCGGTCCGCGGTGAGGGCTGCCACTCGGCGCCGAAGAGCCGCCGTGTGAAGCCCGTCAGCTCCTTGTCGTCCAGCCAGGCCGGCTTGCCGCGGCGGTAGTAGGTGCTGGTGGTCATCTTGCCCTTGCGCCGGTCGTACCAGAAGGCGCCATCCGCCCGCTCCCCCCCCATGAGCACGGCGGCCCGGTCCTTGCCCGCCACGGACCACACTCGAGAGAAGGGGTCGGCCCGCTTGAGCCAGTCGCCGAGCGTCGAGCCGAGGAGGTTCGCCGGTGACGAGCCATGCCGCTCGTCGTCCACCGAGTAGACCGTCGCTCCTCGCTCGCGGTCGTACCAGTAGTTCTCGACGATGCCGTGATGGCGAGGCGTCAGGCCGGAGACCAGGGTGGCATGGCCGGGAGAGGTCTCCGTCAAGGCGTGCTCGTGCCGCGCCTCGGTGAACACGGCACCGTCCTCGAGCAGCCGCTTGAAGCCGCCCGTCCACAGGGGCCGGAAGCGCTCGAGGTAGTCGGCGCGCATCTGGTCCACGGCCAGGAAGAGGATCAGCTTCGGCCCCCCGGGGGCCACGCGGGAGGCGGGAGGGCGGCAGGCGGGGAGGGTAGAGATCGTCGCGGTGGCGAAGGCCAGGAGTGAGCAGGCGAGGGCGAGACGGCGAGCGGTCTTGTTCATGGGAAGTGGCGATTCTATGCTCGATCCGAAACGCCCAGCACCTCCATCAACGCCTCCCCCACGAAGGCCCGCCGCCAGCCGTTGAGCAGGGCGAGCGGGGGCTCTTCGGCCGGGGCGCCGTTTCTCGCCCAGGCGTAGAGGGCGTCGATCTCCCCCTTGGGGGCGACGCGATAGCTGGCGAGGCCGAGGCTCTCCGCGACCTTCTCGACGATCGTGCCGAGCTGCTGGCGCAGCTCCTTGGGCGGCTGCGGAGCACCTGGCGCCGGGACGGGCTGGGAGCGGCCACGCCGGATCAAGGCCAGCAGCTCCCGGCCACGGCGGGCAACCACGCCCTCGGGCAGGTCCGAGACGGCCTTGAGCTCCTCGAGAGTGCCCGGTTGGCGCCGGGCCATCTCGAGCATCGCGCGGTCCTTGATGATCCAGAACAGGGGACGGTTCGCCGCCACGGCCTGCTCTTCCCGCCACTCGGCGAGGACGGCGAGCACTCCCAGCTGGCGAGGAGGGAGGCGTTGCCAGAGACCGAATCGACGGTAGGCTTCGGAGGGCGGATAGCGCCGGGCCGCAGCGGCGGCGAGACGGGCCGAGTCCTCGCGCAGCCACTCGAGGCGGCCCAGAGTAGCGAGCCGAGCCTCGAGCAGCTGCCAGACCGCCGGCAGGTGCCGCACGTCGTCGAGGGCATAGCGGAGCTTGTCCTCCGGCAGGGGCCGCTCCCGCCAGTTGGTGAACTGGAGGCCCTTGTCGAGCTCCACACCGAGCAGCTCGGCGACCAGCTTGGCGTAGCCCAAGGACTCCCCGAGGCCGGCGAAAGCCGCTGCCAGCTGGGTGTCGACCACGCTCTTGGCCTCGACGCCGTAGAGAGTGGCGAGCAGGGAGAGGTCCCCCTGGGCGGCGTGGAGGATCTTCTCGACCGCGGGGCTGGCCACCAGCTCGACCAGGGGGTCGATCGCGACCGCCAGGGGATCGACGGCCGCCACCTCCGGGGCCTCGGCCGCTCCCCAGGCGAGCTGCACCAAGGCGAGGTCCGGCACCAGGCGGTCGGCCGAGAGAAACTCGAGATCGAGGGCGAAGCGGCCCGAGCCCGCGAGGCTCGCGGCCAGATGGGCCACGTCAGCCGTCGAGGTGAGGAGGCCCGGGAGGGCGGCAGAGCTCATTCGAGGGCAGGCCGGCTACTTCCCGGAGGGCTCACCGCTCTCGAGGTCGACCATCTTGTGGCGCACCGCGTAGCTCACGGCTTCGGCACGGTTGGCCAGGTGGAGCTTGTCGAGGATGTTGCGGACGTGGAACTTGACCGTGTTCTCGGAGACCCCGAGCCGGTGAGCGAGGTTGCGGTTGGAGACCACCCCGGCGACCATCAGCTCGAGCACTTCCTGCTCCCGGCCGGTCAACGCCTCCTGGTCACTGCTGTTGCGCGAGGCCTTGCCCGGACGTGCCAGCTCCTGGAGCAGCCTGCGGGCGAGCAAAGGGGTCAGGGCGGGCTCCCCCTCGGCGACGCGCTCGAGCAGACTGAAGAAGCGGTCCGCCTCCAGGTTCTTGAGCAGATAACCCTGCGCCCCGGCCTTGATGGCGTCGAAGAGGGTGCTGTCCTGCTCGGAGGCGGTCAGGATCACGACCTTGATCTGCGGCAGCTCGGCGGCGATGGCCCGAGTGGCCGAGAGGCCGTCGAGCATCGGCATCGCCAGATCCATCAGGATCACGTCCGGCTTGTAGATGCGGGCCTTCTCAATGGCCTCGCGGCCGTTGGCGGCTTCGCCCACGACCTCGAAGCCGCGGGCGGCCAGGAGGCTCCCTAGGCTCTCCCGAAACAATGCATGGTCGTCAGCGATCAGGATGCGCAAGATCCGTGCTCCGGGCTCTGGCCATGGAGGCGCCACCGCGGTCGGGGAACCACAACACTACGCGAGTACCCTCTCCGGGACGGCTATGGACCTCCATTCTACCTCCTACGCTCACCGCTCTCTCACGCATTGTGGAAAGACCGAACTGCGGGAACTCCGAGCGCCGGGGGGCGGCAGGGTCGAAGCCCTTGCCGTCGTCCTCGACGACCACCCGGATGCCCTGTCCGAAGCGGCGGACCTCGACCTTGACCCAGGTCGCCCGGGCGTGCTTGCGGACGTTGCCCAGGGCCTCCTGGACCACCCGCAGCACCGGAATCTCGAGGGGCTCGGGCACCTCGAGAGGCTGGTCGAGCTCGAAGCGGACGTCCAGGCCGGTGGCGGCGGCCCAGTTGTCGATGTAGACCTGGAGGGTGTCGGCGAAGGGCTGCTGGGGCACCGAGGTGACCCGCAGGCCGAGGATCGCCTCCCGCACGTCGCCGTAGATGTCCCGCGCCGCGCTGGCCAGCTGGTCGAGCTGCTCGGTGGCCTCCGCCGCCTTCTCCCGCTTCAGGAACTCCTTGACCGCCTGGGCCTTGGTGTTGACGTAGGCGAGCACCTGGGCGAGGCCGTCGTGCATCTCATGGGCGATGCGCAGGCGCTCCTCGGCCACGGCGAGGTTGCGCACCTGCTGGTGGAGGTAGGCATTGTCCACGGCGATCGCCGCCTGAGTGGCGAAGCGCACCAGGGTCTCCTCGTCCTCCGCCGTGAAGGCCGACGAGCCCTGCTTCTCAGACAGGTAGAGGTTGCCGCGGTAGGGACCGTGGCCGGTCACCGGCACGGCCAGCAAGCTCTCCATGGCGGGATGGTCGGGGGGGAAGCCGACCGTGGCCGGATGGCGGTTCATGTGCCCCAGCCTCAGCCGTTCTCCTTGCTTGAGGACCAGGCCCAGAAGGCCCTTGCCCACCGGTGGAGAGCCGATCGCCGCCCGGATCTCGGGAGAAACTCCCGAGGTGATGAACTGGTCGATGGTGCCGTCGTCGCGATAGACGGCGAGGGCGCCGTAGCGGGCCTCGACGAGGTCGCGAGCGGTGTCCACGACTTTCTGGAGCACCGCCTCGACCGACAGCTCGGACGTGATCGCGAGGCCGGCATGATGGAGGGCCAGAAGCTCCTGGTGCCGCCGCGCCAGACTCTCGCGGACATCGGCCACGATGCGGAAGAGGGCGCCCGAGAAGACCACCAAGCCGACCAGGGCGGCGCCATAGAAGACCAGGGCCGTCACGCCGACGGTGAAAGCAGGTGCAATCAACAAACGGCCCACCTCCAGGGCGGCCAGAAAGAGGGCACCCGCGGCCACGGCGGCCCAGCGCAGCTGGAGCAGATCCTGCCGGGTCGTCCTTTGAAGGCCGGCTTGCCCGCCTGGGGAGATCCGCTTCACGCCGTCATTCCATCACGCTGGTGTGCCGGGTGGATTTTTTCTGAAACACCACGAGCAGCGGATCGCCAGCCCGGGTGGGGTGGGCCTACCCGGAGGGGTGGGAGCGGAGCGGGCCGACACCAGCCGGCATCGCTCTTCCCCTCCCCACTGCGCTATCCTCTCCCCACATTTCCAGTCCTGCCCCTCCGGGGCGAAGAGGAGACGCCATGAACTGGACTCGCGTCCTGGCCGGCGGTGTGTCGGCCGGCTTCGTGACCTTCCTGGGTGGTTTCGTCATGCACGGGATCATGCTGGCGGACACCTACAAGCGCTACAACCAGGTGTTCACCCAGACCGAGACGAATCCCGCCTGGTTCTTCCTCGTCTCGGTCGCCATCGCCACCGCCGCGGCGGTTCTCTTCGCCAAGACCCGCCAGACCTGGGAGGCCGGCTGGAAGGGCGGCCTGACCTTCGGCTTCTACCTCGGCCTGGCCGGCTTCTTCATCAGCTTCTACCATCCCCTGGTGATCGACGGCTTCCCCTACTACCTGGGCTGGTGCTGGGGCGGCATCCACCTGATCAACAGCCTGCTGGGGGGCGCGATCCTGGGCGTGCTCATCCGCCGCGATTGAGCCCGGTAGGCTGTTAACCTACCCCCCGAGCCGCCGTTGTCCTGGTCGAAGGCCCCCGGAGAGGGGGCCTCTCGAACCAAGGAGACACCCATGGAGTTCATCGCCCCCATGGCCATCGCCATCACCACCATGCTGGTGATCGGCGCCACCATCCGTAGCAGCATCATCAACCGCCGCCTGCGCGAGAACGCCCGCGCCCAGGCGGACCTCCAAGCCAAGCTCATCGACAAGTTCGGCTCGGCCGAGGAAGTGATCCGCTACCTCGAGAGCACTCAGGGCAAGGCCCTGCTCGAGGCCCCTGCGCTGAGCCAGCGGCCCCACGCCCGCATCCTCGACTCCGTGCACCTGGGTCTGCTGATCGTGCTGGGCGGCGCCGGTATGCTCGCCACCTCGGGCGTCGCCGACCGCCAGGTCGCGGACGTCTTCCGCACCTTCGGCCTGATCGCCATCCTGCTGGGCGTCGGCTTCCTGTGCTCGGCGGCGGTCTCGTGGTTCCTGATGCGCCAGTGGGGCCTGCTGCCCAAGGCTGCCAACGACTCGACCTCCGAACCAGGATGAGCGCCGCGCCCGCCTTCGCCGCAGCACTCACCCGCCCCGCGGGAGAAGCCCGGATGCCCCTCGCCGAGCGTATCGGCGAGGCGGCGTTCGCGGCCTTCTACTCGCGGGTGGCGCCGCGGCTGTGGGCCTATCTCTTTCAACACACCCGGGACCGCTCGGTGGCCGACGACCTGACCCAGGAAGCCTTCACCCGGGTGCTCGCCTCCCGCTTCGAGCCGGAGAGCGACGAGCACCTGACCCGCTACCTGTTCAAGGCCGCGCTGAACCTCGTCCACGACCGCGGCCGGGTCGCCGGCAGAGCCTCCCTGGTGCCGATCGAGGACCACGAGCCGGCGATCGGGCCGGCGCCGGTGGGCCTGCGCCGGGACTTGACCCGTGCCCTCGACGCCCTGAAGCCCGCCGACCGCCAGATCCTCTGGCTGGCGCACGTCGAGGAGATGGACCACCAGGCGATCGGCGAAGCCCTGGGCAAGCGGCCCACCAGCATCCGAGTTCTGCTCTTCCGGGCTCGCCGCCGCTTGGCCGCCTTGCTCGACCGTGAGCCCGAAAGGAGCCCGAGCCCATGACCCCCAGAAGCTGCCCCCCTGAGACCGAGCTCCTCGCCGCCTCGCGATCCGGCGCCCTTGCCGAGACGCTGGCCCGGCACCTCGAAACCTGCCCGGACTGCGCCGCCCTGGTCGCGGTGGACGAGGCCTTGCGGTCGACGGCCCAGGCCCTCGCCGGCCAGGCGGACCTGCCTTCGCCCCACACCGTGCTGCTGCGCGGCCGCCTCGCGGCCCGCCGCGCGGAGGCCGAACGCTCCCTGCGCCCTCTCGAGTGGTGGACGCGGCTGGTCGGCGTGGCCGCGGGGGTGGCTCTCCTCGCCGGCCTGCGCCAAGTCGTCCTCACTCTCGGCGAGCCCACGGCGGCTTCTCTCGGATCGCCGACGCCGGTGCAGGTGGCCTTCGGCCTCGGCCTGCTCGCCGTCGCCGCCCTGCCCCTGCTCTCCACCTGGCGGCGCTCGGCGGTGTGATTCTCCTGTCGATCTGGCCTGGTCCCATTCGTCGATAGGCTGAACCCAACGACGACCAGGAGATCGAGCGATGAGATACCTCTTGATGATCTACGAGCGGGAAGCCGAGTGGGCGGGAATGAGCGAGGCCGAGCAGGGTGAGATCTTCGGTGAGTACATGGCCTTCACCGAGAGGCTGAAGGCCGGCGGCCACTACCTGGGCGGCAACCCCTTGCAGCCCAGCTCGACCGCGACGGTCGTGCGGGTCGAAGGCGGGAAGACCCTCGCGACCGACGGCCCCTACGCCGAGACCCGCGAGCAGCTGGGCGGCTACTACTTGGTGGAAGCGGCCGACCTCGACCAGGCCCTCTCCTTCGCCGCCGACATCCCCTCGGCCCGCCACGGCATGGCCTCAATCGAGGTACGGCCGATCCTCGAGATCCCCGGCTGAGCCGCCCGTGACCCCCGATCCCCTCGAGCGGATCTTCCGCGACGAGCGGCCCAAAGCCCTGGCCACCCTGATCCGCCTCCTCGGCGACTTCGACCTCGCCGAGGAGGTGCTCCAGGACGCCTTCCTGACCGCCGTCGAGCGCTGGGGCGCCACCGGCCTGCCGGAGAACCCCGCCGCCTGGCTGGTGACCACCGGCCGCAACCGCGCCCTCGACCGCCTGCGCCGGCGGACGTGGTGGGACGAGCACGAGGGGCGCATCGCCGCCGAGCGTCCTCGCGTCGAGCTACCCCCCGAGCCCACCGACCGGCCGCCGATCGAGGACGATCGCCTGCGGCTGATCTTCACCTGCTGCCACCCGGCCCTCGCCGCCGAGGCTCAAGTGGCCTTGACCCTGCGTACCCTTTGCGGCCTCGGCACCGAGGAGATCGCCCGCGCCTTCCTGGTGCCGGTGCCCACCCTGGCCCAACGGCTGGTGCGGGCCAAGAAGAAGATCCGCGACGCCGGCATCCCCTACCGCGTGCCCGGGGAGGCCGAGCTGCCCGAGCGCCTGGGCGCCGTGCTGGCCGTGGTCTATCTGATCTTCAACGAGGGCTACGCCGCCACCGCCGGGCCGAGCTACCTGCGGGCCGACCTGGTGGAGGAGGCCATCCGCCTCGCCCGCCTGCTCGCCGAGCTGCTGCCGGCCCACCCGGACGTCGAGGCCCTGCTCGCCCTGATGCTGCTGCACGACGCCCGCCGCCCCGCTCGCCTGGGGCCGAACGGCGGCCTGGTGCGCCTCGACGAGCAGGACCGCGCCCGCTGGGACCGCAGTCGCATCGCCGAGGGGCTGGCCCTGGTCGAGCGCGCCCTGCCCCGGGCCGGAGCCAGCCGCTTCGGCCTCGAGGCCGCCATCGCCGCCCTCCACGCCGAGGCCACCACCGCCGCCGAGACCGACTGGCCCCAGATCCTCGCCCTCTACGATCTCTTGCTCGAGCGGCACCCCTCCCCGGTGGTGGAGCTCAACCGCGCCGTGGCGGTGGCCATGGTCGAAGGCCCGGAGGCTGCCCTCGCGATCCTCGACGGGCTCGAAAGCTCCGGCCAGCTCGCCGGCTACCACCTCCTCCCCGCCGCCCGGGCAGAGCTCTTGGCGCAGCTCGGTCGAGAGGAAGAAGCCCGCACCGCCTACCGCGAGGCCCTCGAGCTGGCCACGCACGAGACGGAACGGGCGTTTCTGGAGAGGCAGCTGGGGCGGATGGCCGGCTGATCCCCTCGCCCTCTCTCGAAGGAGGGTCCTCCTACCCTCCGACATGGCTGCCGCGAAGAGCGAAAGCTACATCCTTGCTGAGGGACGATTCCCCTTCTTCAAGGAGGCTTCGAAATGAAAGTCCTTCGACCTCACCCCTCCCATCCAGGGCGCTCGATCCTGGCGAGCTGCGTCTTGCTGCTCGCTACGGCGTCCACCGTTCACTCCCAGGGCATCCGCACGGTGCTGGTTTCCCCGGTGCCGGGCAACCCAGCGGCGAGCGGGGCGGCCCTGCTGGCGGCCGTCAGCGGCATTCCGAGTCCCTCCAACTCGAACCGCTGGGTCGTCAAGGTCGAGCCCGGTATCTATGACCTCGCCGGCACCCCCCTCCTCATGCGGGCCTGGGTGGACGTCGAGGGCTCGGGGCTGACCCGCATCGTCGGCGACGGCCAGCCCAGCATCTTCGGGGGCGTGGTCGAGATGGCCAGCAACTGTGAGCTGCGGGACCTCACCGTGGTCGCCAACGGCGCCGGCCGCGCCCCCGCGGCGGTGGCGATCTGGGCACCGGGATCGACGAGCTCTCGGGTCGTCAACGTGCACGCGGTGGCGAAGAACGGCACCCAGAACAACGAGGCCATCCTGTTGCTGAGCGCGAGCGACTTCGAGCTGCGGGACGTCGAGGCCGAGGCCCAGGGCGGCGAGCTCACCTTTGGCCTTTCTGTGCTGATCCTCTCGGCCCCCGGAGGCGACGTGCGGGTGGACCGGGCGTCCTTCCTGGCGACCGGCGCCTCCCAGATCAACCGGGCCGTGGCGCTCCAGTTCGACAATCCACCGTCGGTGTTGCCGAGCCTGACCAACGTCACCGGCTCGGCGCTGGGAGGCACCGAGAACCACGCCCTGGAGATCCAGATGCCCCCGACTGCGGTCCCGGGTGAGGTGAGGATCAAGGGCTCACGCTTCCTCGCCAGCGGGGGCACAGCGGGGGACGTTGGCGTGCTCGTGCTTTCAGGTCAAGGGATGGTGAGGCTGCTCGAAACCGCCGTCGAGGCCCCCGCTCTCGGCTCCACGGGCCTGTGGCTCTCCGGAACCTCTCAGGCCACGGTGCGGATCGAGGGAGGGGCGATCGCCGGCGGCATCCACACGGTCGCCAACACGACCGCAATGGGCCGAGTTGGGGTCGCCGGCACCCAGCTCGCTGGTGGGGCCGTGCTGACCACCACCCCGGGCTCGTTGATCTGTGCCGGAGTCCATGACGAGATCTTCGCCTTCTTCGGCTCGACCTGCCCGTAGCAGGCTTCCGAACAGGCGCTCCGGCGGATCCTTATATGGCACGGGAGCCTCGACCTGTAGATCTGACCGCGTCGTGGACGAATTGCCTGCAAATCCGTCCACGGCGCGAACGAATCTACAGCTGCCCCGCCATCGACTCCCAGACGGTGCCGGCGAGGTCGAAGATCTGCTCCTCGGGCGTGGCACCACGCGGGTACATCGCCCCCGCGGCCGGCAGCGGGGGGAAAAGCCCGGATGGATTCCCGCCTGCGCGGGAATGACGGCGGGAGGGCCTTTTCACCCGTCCCGCCAGGGACTTTCATGGGTAGCGAGTGACTTCAGTCACTCGTGATCACCGAGGAGGCGAAGAGGCCGCGGAGCGGCCGGACTTGGGTCCCCACGCAGAGCGTGGGAACGAGGGCGAGGTCAATGCCTACCGGTACTCTTCGAGCGCTGCCAGCAGGGCCGCCGGGATCGGGGTGGGGAGGGTGCGGTCGCCTTCTCGGCGCATGCAGGCGACCTCTTGCTCGCCGCGGGCCGCGAGCTCCTCGCGGCCGTCTTTCACCCGCCAGTACTCGAAAAGCATCAGCACGCGGTTCTGGCGAGTGTGGCCCAGGCGCATGCGCACTTCGACCACGTCGAAGGCCTCCAGCTCGAGGAAGTAGTCGCAGGCGCAACGCACCGTGGCGAGAGCGAGGCCGTTCTTCAGGTCGTCGAGGATCGAGGGCGCGCGCTCTTGGAGGAACATCTCGCGGCAGCGGCCCTGCCAGCGCAGGAAGTTCACGTAATAGACGTTGCCGACGAGGTTGGTCTCCTCGAAGCCGACGACGTGACGGTACGGGTAGTAGGCGGCCCCCATCGCTCGCACCAAAAAAGTGTACCCGGCCGGATCCCCGCAGGGGAGAGCTAGGCCCCCTTGACCGCCACCGCCAGTGCCACCCGGCCGCCCAGCTCGGCCACCGGGCCCACGAAGGTGGCCACCGAGAACGCCCCGGAGCGCAGCACCACCCAGCCGTCCTGAGCCTCGTCCACCCGCGGCGCCTCGAGCACCAGGGGGGCGTCGTGGTGGGCGGCGGCCTTCTTCAGGCATTCGCCCGCGGCCCACACCCGGGAGGCGGCCACGTCTCGCACTTCGCGGCGCTCGGCGGCGATCACCTCGGCCAGCCGAGTGCGCTCGATGCCGAGCAGGTCGGCCCAGACCTCGGCCGAGCGTGCCTCGATCGGCTCGACATCGCAACCCACCGCCCCCGGGCCGGACACCGCAACCACCAGCTCGCCGGCGTGGGACACCGACACTCGCGGCCGCGGGCCGTTGCGGCCCACCAGCTCGGGCTTGCCGTCCGGGCGGCGGGCGAGGCGGACGTGGTCCTCGGCCAGCAGGTGAGCCACCGCACGGTCGCTGCGGCCGGGGCCCTCTGCCGGATCGGTCTCCACCCAGACTCGCGGCGCCGGCCCGAGCAGCAGCTCCTGCAGGCGGCGCTCGACGTAGGGCCCGAGCAGGGAGGCCCGCCAGGCCGCCGGCTCGGGCAGGCGCTGCACGGCGCGCAGGGTGAGGCCCTCCCAACGCTCGATCAGCTCGCCGCTGGCGGCGAGAATCTCGAGGTCGTAGACGAACTCGTTACCCTTGCGGTAGCGCTCGCGTGCCACGATCGCGCACGGCTGGTCGGCAGGAATGTGCCCGGCCCAGATGCGCTCCACGCCCGTGGGCAGGATGGTCGTGTGCGGGATGCAGGGCTGGATGCCGTGGATGGCGGCGTCGCGGGCTGCCGGGTCGCCCAGGATGAGCTCGGCGGGCAGGTAGCGGTTGAACCAGGAGGTCGCGCCGTCGGGGCCGATCTCGGCGCGGCACTCGGTGGCCCGCAGATGCCGGTAGCCCGTGAGGCGGCGGAAGCGGCCCTGCTGGAAGAGCACGCCGCCATAGAGGTCCTGCTGCGGAGCGAGGGGCAAGGCACGGGCGCCGTTCGGCAGCTCTCGCGCCAACTCGCCGGCCGGCCGCGGCAGTCCAAAGCGACACACGCAGCGGAAGCAATCACCCTGGAAGTCGTTGGCGCTGGTGCGCAACACCACGTCCACGCGGTCGGGCGCCTGAGCCAGGGCGGCAAGGCGCAGGGTGGTCCGGCTGCCCTCGGGCACCACCACCGGCCGGGTCAGCTGGACGTTCTCGAACACCGGCAGCTCGCTTTTGCCGGTCAAGGCCATGGCCAGCTGGCCCATGGCCTCGAGTCCCATCACTGCCGGGAACAGCCGCTCGCCGCGGAAGACGTGGTCGGCCAGGTAGGGATCGCTGTCCCCGGAGACCTCCACGTCCACCACCAGCTCGACGCCGGGGTAGAAGACCCGCGGGCGATCGAGGAAACGCAGGAAGGGCAGGTTCTGCGCCGGCAGCTTCAGCGTGGGCACCTCACCGAAGCGGCCGGAGACCACCAGCGCCGAGCGCGGCAGGGGCCCGTTGACGTAGCGCGAGAGCAGCTCCACGCCGAGGTCGGGAGGGATCGGGGTGACCCCCTCGCGCAGCAGGGCCTCGATGCGGCCGAGACGCTCACCCATGCCCACACCCGCCCACACCGACCACTCGAGTACCAGGGTCTGCACCTGGGGGTGCTGGGCGGCGAAGCGCTCGGCGGCCATGCGCAGCCACTCGTTGGCGGTGGCGTAGTCGGCCTCGCCCTGCATCCCGATGCGGGCGATGATCGAGCCGAAGACCACCAGTCGGCGCAGCCGGGCGGGGTCGATCGCCGCCAGCACGTTGGCCAGGCCGTCCAGCTTGGGAGCCAGGGTGGCGCGGAAGTCCTCCTCGGTGAGGCTCATGAGCAGCTTGGGCACGTTGCGGCCAGCGCTGTGCATCACCCCGGTGACGGGACCGAGCTGGGCCTGGCCCTGCGCGAGGGCGGCAGCCACCGCCGGGCCGTCGGCCACGTCGGCCACCAGGTAGAGCACCTGGGCGCCTTCGGCCTCCATGCGGGCCAGGTTGGCGGCCAGCTCGGCGTCGTCCTCGGGCCGCGAGCGGCCCAACAGCAGCAGGCGCACACCCGTGGAGCGGGCCAGGGTCAGCGCGCACTCGGCGCCGATGCCCTTGCCGCCGCCGGTGACCAGCAGCACGTCGGCGGCCGAGCACAGCGGCCCGGAGCCGCTCTCGCAGCAAGCCAGCTCCGCGGCCACCGCCAGCTGAGGCTCGCGGCGGGTGCCCTGATCGTCGTAGTGGGCCTCCACGTACTCGCCCGCGGCGGCGATCTCCGCCCTCACCCACGAAGTCGCCCGCGGGTCGTCGAAGGGCAGGTCGACCACCAGGGTGGTCACCTCGCGGTGCTCGCGGTGGAGGGTGCGGGCCAGCCCACCCCCGCCACCGCCCTGCTGCACCACCACGAAGCGACCCGCGGCGATGCCCGCGCGGGCCGCCGAGAGCATCCGCCCCACCTGCTCGAAATCCGGCTCGGCGGGCAGGCAGAGCACGGCACCCCGGCCGGGAAGGTCGGCGAGGGCCTGCGCCAGGAGCGATGAGAGCGGGTGCTCGGGCGGGGCGAAGATCCGCCACTCGCCGGTGCCTGCGGCCGCCGGCCGCGGTGCGCCGAGGGCTTTCTCCACCAGCTCGACGGTGAACGGCCGCACCCAGGAGTCCACCCCCAGCGGCACGCGCTCCTCGCGCGGTGCAGCGGCGGGGCCCAGGGCCAGCTGCTCGGCGAGGAAGCCGGCCACCTCGGCCACCGTGGCGTTGGCGAAGTCGGTGGGCGAGGCGGGAGCGGCCAAGCCCAGCTGGCGGGCAGCCTCCGCGACCAGCTGGCCCACCGAGATCGAGTTGAGGTGCAGGTCCGACAGCAGGCGGCTGCCCTCCCCGATGGCGCTCTCGGGCAGCTCCGCCCGCGCCGCCACCAGGGCTCGCACCACCGCCACGGGCGAGCGCTCGGACCCCGCCACCACCGGCGCGGCGGCGTGGGCGGCCGGCGCCTCCAGAGGCTCGCTGGGGGCCTCGCGCACCCCGGGCAGGGGGGCGAGCTCACAGGGACTGATCAGGAAGCGGGGCTCGCGGTCGAGGTCGAAGGGACGGGTGAAGCGGTCCTCGAAGAGGGCCGTCGGGGACAGCGGCACGCCCAGGACGAAGGCCGCCGCCACGGCGTTGGCGAGGCCCACCAGGGACGAGGAGCCGGCGTCGAGGGCGATCGCCGGCGCCACGCCGAGGTCCGCGGCGAGGCCCGACAGCACCTGGCCGGGGCCGACCTCGATCCACAGATCGATGCGCTCGCCCACGGCGCTGACGGCGTCGAGGAAGCGCACCGGCGAGGTCACCTGCCGGCTCAAGAGGGCTCGCAGGTCCGCCTTGGGCTCGAGAACGGCGCCGGTGACCGTCGAGGCGACCGTCGCGCGCAGCGGCGCGCTCTCGATCCTCGCCAGATGCTCGGCCAGGCGCGGGGTGGCCGCCGCCACCAGCGGCGAGTGGAAGGCATGTGAGACCTTGAGCCGCGTGGCCTCGAGGCCGAGGGCCTTGGCGCGGCCGATCGCCGCCTCGATCGCCGTGGCCTCGCCCGAGATCACCGTCTGCCGGGGCGAGTTGAGACCGGCGATCGAGGCTTCGAGACCGGCCAGCAGGGACTCGACCTGGGGCGCGGCGGCGCCGATCCCCGCCATCGCCCCGGTGGCCGCTCCCAGCTCGCTCATGGCCCGGCCGCGGACGCGGGCGATACCGAGGGCGGTTGCCTCGTCGAAGGCGCCGGCCCAGCAGAGGGCGACGACCTCGCCCAGGCTGTGCCCCACCGCCGCCTCGGCCTCGATTCCCACCTCCGAGAGCAAGGCGAGGGCGGCCAGAGAGGCGGTCACGATCGCCGGCTGGGCCACGGCGGTCGCCACCACGTCGTCGGTTCTCGGCAGCTTGCTGATGTGGTAGCGCTCGGCGACCGCCGGGAAGCGACGAGCCCAGACGCCGCCATCGAGGTAGCTGGGAGAGCCCTGCCCGGGGAACAGGAAGCCCACCCGCGGCGCGCCGCCGGCGCGACCCGAGGCGCCGTGGCCGAGGAATACACCGCGCTTGGCGTCGAGGCGCGCGGTGATGCCTTCCTCGAGCCAGCCGGCGAGCAGGGCCAGGCGCTCGGCGAGCTCCCGGGCCGAGGACGCCACCACCGCCGCCCGGAGCCGCTCCGGGCCGGCCTCCCGGGCCAGACGGGCGGCGAGGTCGGTGAGCTCGGCGCGCGACAGCTGGGCCGAGCGCGCCGCCACCTTGTCGACCCGGGCGGCGAGGGTCCCGAGGTCCGAGGCGGCGAGCAGGAAGACCTCCACACCCTGCGACGTGCGGCCCGGCGCGTGGGCGTGGGAGCGCGAGGCCCGCCGCGCTGGCCCTTCTTCCCCCTCGATCACCAGGTGGGTGTTGATGCCGCCGAAGCCCATGGCCGAGACCCCGGCCACGGCGGGCAGAGTGGCAGGCCAAGGCTCGGGGCGGTCCAGCACCTGGAGCAGGGCCCCCTCGGCCCCGACCAGCGGATGGGGATCCTCGCAGCCGGTCGCCGGTGGCAGCATGCGCTCGGAGACGGCCAGGGTCGCCTTGAGCAGGGCCGCCACCCCGGCGGCCGCTTTGGTGTGGCCGATGTTGGCCTTGATCGAGCCCACGGCCACCCGCGGCAGCGGCTCACCCAGCTCCTCGCTGGCCCGACGGCGCGCCTCGGTGAGCACCGAGAGCTCGGTCTGGTCGCCCACCGCGGTGCCGGTGCCGTGGCCCTCGAAGAGGCCCACCCGCTCCGGGCCGAAGCCGGCGCGGCGATAGGCCCGCTCGAAGGCCAGGAGCTGGCCGTCCACCTCCGGCCGGGTGATCCCCCCCGAGCCGTCCGAGGAGATGCCCCAGCCGTAGATCGTGGCGTAAATGCGCCGGCCCTGGGCGAGGGCGTCTGCGCGGCGCATCAGCACCACGAAGCCACATCCCTCGCCGGGAATGAAACCCTGAGAGCGCCGGTCGTAGACCTTCATGTCGCCCGCCGCGAGGGCCCCGGCGCGGGAGAAGCCCACCAGCTCGAAGGGATCGAGGGAGAGGTCCACGCCGCCGGCGAGACCGACGTCGACATCCCCGGCGGCCAGCGCCGAGCAGCTCTGGCAGACGGCGAGCAGCGACGAGGCGCAGGCACCGTCCACGGTGAAGCCGCCACCGCCCAGGTCGAAGTGGTTGGCGATGCGGCCGGCGATGGTGTTGGCCAGGCCGCCCGCTAGCGACTCCTCGGTCATCTCCGGGTAGGGCCGCTTGTAGGTGGCCTCCAACCGGGCGAGGAAGCGGCCGACTTCCTCCTCCCCGCGTCCCTCGGCCAGCAGCTCCGCGGCCACCACCCGGCGCACGTAGGGCCAGCGCAGGCGCATCAAGTTGGCGCGAGAGAACTCACCCGTGAGAGAGTTGCCCACCACCACGCCCGTGGTATCCGCGGGCAGGCCCTCGCCGTCGGGGAAGCCGGCATCGGCCAGGGCCCCGGCCGCCACCTCGAGCGCCAGCCAGTGCGCGAGGTCCGCCGAGCGGAAGGTGCTGCCGACCACCTTGAAGCGCAGGCGGTCGAACTCCCAGCCCTCGAGCAGAGCCGCCTCGCTGCCGTAGGTGTGATCGGCCGAGCTCCGGTCCGCCGAGTGGTAGTCCTCGAGCCGCAGGCGCTCGGGGGGGATGCGGCGGAAGGCCTGGCGCATCGCCAGCACGTTCTCCCACAGCTCGCCCGGGTTGCGGGCGTCGGGATAGCGGCAGGCGATGCCGACGATGGCGATGCCGTGGCTCATACCCGGACCTGGGCTCATGCCCGGACCTGCTCGACTCCACTCTCTGCCGGCAACGCCGCCCGCTGGCTCTGTCGCTCGGCGAGCCAGGCACCCACCCACATCGAGACCCCACGGCCCACGCAGACGATGGTCAAGGCAAAGAAGAGGTCGAAGACGATGTGGTTGGCGACCAGCAGGCTGTAGACCACGGCCGTCGAGGCCCCGAACCAGATCTGGCCGCGGGTCGAGGAAGGCGTGGTCGCCGGATCGGTCACCATGTAGAAGGTGAACAGCAGGAAGGCGAGGCCGGTCATCGGCAGCAGGCCGGCGACCAGTGGCTTGTCGAGGATCAGGCCGCGGATCAGGGCCTGGAGGGCGAAGGTCGAGAGCCAGGTCAGGATCAGGGGCACCCGCTTGGTGAACACCGTGTTCAAGAAGCTGCCGAGGGTGATGATGACGACCGGGAAGACCCAGTCCCCCCAGGACAGCAGGTTCTCGGTGAACATGTAAGGCGCCGCGATACCCACCCAGGGAAAGGCCAGGAGGGTGGCGGTGATGCCCAGGTTCGAAGGGTTGAAATAGTGACGGCTGCCCCGGCCGCCGGGCAGCGGGGCGCGCAGGATGTACTTCGAGCCGATGGCCACCGCCGCAGCGAACATGATCGGCCCCAGCGTCTCGTTGGCGTAGAGCAGCATGGAGACGGCGAGGCCGCTGATGTGGGCCGAGAGCAGGAAGTCGATGACCTTGACCGGCCCGCCGAGGAAGCGGGGGCGGCGGCCGGCGAGCTTCGAGTCGATCACCTCGAGCAGCAGCTCCAAGGTGTAGGCGGTACCCAGTGCGGCGAGGGGCTGCGCCCAGGACTGCTCGAAACCCAGGTAGAAGTGGCCGAGGAGGTTGAGCACCGAGATGGCGACGGCGAAGCGCCGCAGGGCGGCCAAGCGCAGATCGGGGGTCTGGATCGGAGACACGGCGGTCGACATATGGCTCAGCTCTCCTTGGCGGTCGCCCCAAGGACGCTCACCCCGAGCAGCAGCGTGTGGCGGCCGGCCTCGAGCGTGAAGGTCTGTGTCCTCACGGTGCCGTCAAAGCCACGAAACGTGACCTCGACGGCGACGGGCCCGGCGACAGCGCCGAGACCGAAGTGCACTTCGGGGCTGCGCTTGCCGGAGTGACCGCTGCCGCCGTCGACCTCACCGAGCAGGGTCCGGCCGTCCGGCAGTCGCACCCGGGCCTGGGCGCCGACGGCGGCGACGCTGCCGCTGCCGTCGGCCACCGGCAGCCGCAGGTCGAGCACCAAGCCCTTGCCGGCCCGGGGGGCGTCGTTGCGGTAGAGGTAGGAGTGCTCCCACTGGTTGGCGACCACGAAGTCGAGGTCGGCGTCGCCATCGACGTCGGCGACGGCAATGCCCCGGCTGACCATGGGATCGGCCATGCCGAGGGCGCTCGCGAGGTCGAAGTAGCGGCCGGAGGGAGCGCGCACGAAGAAGGGGTTGTGCTGGTGGCCGGAGAGATCGTCCCCGGCCTGGATCTGGGGCCAGGCACCCGGGTGGTGGAGCAGCTGGTCGTTGCCCATGGCGATCTCGTGCAGCTCCGGCCAACGGCTTTTCTCGCCGCGCAGGAAGCCGGTGGCCTGTACCGCCTCGACCACTCCGTCGTTGTCGAAGTCGGCGAAGCGGCAATCCCAGCCCCAGCCGCTGCGCGCGAGACCGAGGGGCTCGGAGCGATCGACGTAGGGCGCCCTCCCGGACCGGAAGTCCGCTGGGCGGCCGGTCGAGGTCCACACGAAGTGGCTCTCCTCGAGGGAGTACTCGGCGGCGATGTTGCTGACGTACACGTCGAGGAAACCGTCCTCATTGAGATCAGCGAAATCGACGCCCATCCCCTTGAACGAGTCGTGGCCGAGCACCTTGGAGGCGGGGGTGGTGAAGCCCTTCCTGCCCTCGACCGCGACCAGCGAGACCGCCCCCGGGCGGGAGCGGTTGTGGAGCAGCACGTCGGGGCCGAAGTCGTTGCCGATGTAGAGCTCGGGAAGCAGGTCGCCGTCCAGGTCCGCGGCGCCCATGGCCAGCGTCCAGCCGACTTCGGCACGGCCGGGCAGGGCCCCGGGGACGTCCTGGAACTGCGCCTCGGGCTCGCTCCCGGCGCGCCCGGACCGCCACAGCAGCAGGCGATCCTTGCCGCCGTTGGCGGCGCGCGACATCGAGCGCTGCATGTAGGCGCGGTTGGTGGCGCGCTCGTCGATGATGCGCGAGTCTTCCGGGAAGTAGTTGCCGATCACCAGGTCGATGTGGCCGTCACCGTCGAAGTCGGCGCGGGTCGCGGCGTTGCTGTACCAGTCCTCGGCCGGCGTGACCAGCTCCCTCGGGCGGTAGCGCTCGGCCGCCAAGGGAGCCGGCGAGCCGCTCCGGGCCAGGAAGAGCACCGGCGAACGGCCCCAGTAGTAGACCGCGACGTCGGCCAGGCCGTCCTCGTTGTAGTCGCCCGGCAGGCAGCCCATGGGCGCTGTGGTCGCCCGGTCGTAGGGCAGCCCCGTGGCCTCGAGCACGAAGCTCGGATAGCGCTCGCCGGTGCCGGGGGCCGGCATCACCACCACCCGATCCGTGCCGTTGTCGATCGAGCAGAGGTCGTTGGCGAGCCCGTCGCCGTCGAGGTCGTGGGTGGCCACGCCGGCCCCGACGCTCGAGATCCAGGCCGAGATCCGCGCCAGCTGGGGGTGCACGGCGCGGATCGTCTTGCGTGGGTCCGAAACCGGGGCGAAGGGCAGATCGAAGCGTGTGAAGGCGAAGCGGCCGGCCAGGGCCGCTTCCTCGCGCTCCGAGAGCACGGGCAGGCGGGCGAAACCGTAGGCCGCCACGATCGCCGCCAAGGCGGCCAGCTTCAGCGCGTGGCGGCGGACAAAGCTCGGACGCGAGTCCATCGTTCGACTCCTTCGGGCTGAGTGAATGCCTCCTGGATGCGCCGGCGCCAGACCTCGTAGGCCGGTATCTCGGCGTCGGGCGGCAAGCTCTCGCCCAGCTCGTCGTTGAGCTCCAGGACGGCCTCGGGATCGAGGCCACAGAAAACGTCGCACGCCAGGGCCGTCTCAGGCGTCACGTTGTCGGCCACCATGCGTGCCTTGTTGGCGAAGACCACGCCCTGGGCCAGGGCGGGCAGATGAGCTCCGGCCAGGCTGCGCAGGCGCTCCAGCTCGGTGCGGGGCACGCCGCCGGCGTAGGCGCTCGCCAGGCCCACGCCGCTCCACAGGTCGGAGTGGCGCTCTGGAGCGAAGCGGCCGATGGTGGCGGCGATGCGCTCGGCTCCCGCTCCTTCCACGAACCACAGGCTGCGCCCCACGCCGTGGTCGAAGGCGCGGCGGGCGTAGCCCTGGAAGCGGGACGGCACGGCCTGGCGGTAGACCGCCCGCTGGGGGTGGAAGAAGGCCTCGTGGAAGCCCCAACCGTCGATCGCCAGCCAGCGCAGCACGGGATCGAGGGCGAGCAAGCGCCGCTCCCGTCCAAGCGGCAAGCGGGCGATCGCCCAGCCGATGCCGACGTAGGCGAGGTAGACGTGAGGGGCGCTCGGACCGGCGAGGAAGGCAGGCAGCTGGGCGCGGCGCCAGGGCTGGACGGCGTCGAGGAGGGCGACGGCCATCGCCGCTCCCTCGTAGGCGAAGCCGAGGCGCTCGCGCGGCACGCTGCCGAGGCGAGCCTCGAGGTCGGCCAGGTCTCGCGCTTCGAGGCCGTGGTTGTAGCCGGCGACGAAGGCACCGCCGACGGTCTCGAGGTGATGGCGGGCAGCCCCCTCACCGTGGAAGCCGCGGACGTCGAAGGAAACTTCGCGCGCAGAGATCCCGAAGAGGGACCGAGCGAGACGACCCATTCCTGACTCCTCTTCGCTGACAACCCTAAATGGAATGCATCAAGGCCACTTAGTCTAACCCGTCCCCATCGCCAAGCCAATGGGCTCATGGCCAGAAACCACTGTTTCGACTCCCTTGGGCTCGATCTCGTTACACGCGAGGTACGACGCCGGGAACTCAGCGGGGACATCCACCGGCTCGACCAGATCGCACGCCGCCCTCTGCTAGCATCTCTTCCGGCACCTCCAAGCCGATGGTCCGTCACCTCCATCCTCCCCATCCCGGCCGGGATCCCCGGCTGCGGGCTCTGTTCGACCACATGCGCACGGCCTTCGGCACCCTCGCCGAGCCTCTGACCTTGCACACCGCCGATCCGGACCTGCTGGCCGGGGCCTGGGCGGCCCTCTACGAGACCGTGATCGTGCCCGGGCAGCTGCCCAGGGCGACCAAGGAATCGATCGCCCTGGCGGTCTCGCAGGCCAATCGCTGCCCTTACTGCGTGGATGCCCACGGCGTCATGCTCTACGCCCTGGGCGCCCACGGGGCCGCGCGGGCGATCCGCCGCGGCGGGCTTCCCGGCGACGCCGAGAGCGCTCGGTTCGTGGCCTGGGCGCGTGCCAGCCGGCGGCGAGAGCTCGCTCTGGCAGCTCCTCCTCCCTTCTCGCCGGACCAGCGGTGCGAAGCAATCGGCACGGTGCTTTGTTTCCATTATATAAACCGTGTAGTCCAACCGCTTCTTCGGGACAGTCCCGTGCCACCTGCCGTCCGCTTCGCCAAAGAGCTGGTGATGCGCATGGTGGTGGGGCCTTTCCGGCGAGCCCTCGCGCACCCGCACATGCCTGGCGCAGCCCTGGGCTTCCTGGGCGATTCCTTCGACCCTCCCCACCTCGGCTGGGCCGCGTCTCGTCCCACCATCCATGCGGCCTTTCGCGGCCTGGCCGGTGCGGTTGAACGGGCCGGGGCACGCTCCCTCGGCGAGCAGACCCGGGCTCGGCTGCGCGTCCACCTGGAGGGCTGGGAGGGTGAGGACGCTCCGTTCGGCTCATCGTGGCTCGACGAGGGCATCGGCACGGTCCCCGAGGATGCTGCGGCGCGGCTGGCGCTGCTCGCCGCCCGCGCTCCCTACCGCATCTCGCCGGCGCAGATCGGTGCCTTCCGCCGGCACCACCCGGCGGACGCCGACCTCGTGGGCGTGCTCGCCTGGGGGAGCTTCGCCGCCGCGGCGAGGATTTCCTCCTGGCTCTGGGCCCACCCCGGCTGAGGCGAGGTAGGCTGGCGGCAAGGAGATCGAACCCGATGTCGCCCCGACCCACTGTCCTCGCCCTGCTCTTCGCCCTCGCCCTGCTCCCCTCCCCTCCCGCCCGCGCCGCCCGTCCCGAGCCTGCCGACCTGGTGATCCGTGGCGGGCGCATCGTCACCATGAGCCCCACTCAGCCGGAGGTCCGCGCTCTGGCCGTACGGGGTGAGCGGATCGTCGCTGTGGGCTCGGAGCAGGAGATCGCCCCCCTGGTGGGCAGGAAGACCCGGGTCATCGAGCTGGCGGGCCGGATGGTCATGCCCGGCTTCATCGAGGGTCACGGGCATTTCCTCGGGCTGGGCTTCTCCCGCATGCAGCTCGACCTCAGGAGCGCGCAGAGCTGGGACGACGTCGTGGCGATGGTGGCGGCCGCCGTGGCCAAAGCCCAGCCGGGCGAGTGGATCCTCGGCCGGGGCTGGCACCAGGAGAAGTGGCAGCGGATGCCGGAGCCGAACGTCGAGGGCATTCCCTTCCACCAGAGCCTGTCGGCGGTCTCCCCTGACAACCCGGTCCTGCTCGAGCACGCCAGTGGCCACGCCACCTTCGCCAACGCCAAGGCCATGGCCCTCGCGGGGGTGACCCGGGAGACTCGGCCTCCGGCCGGCGGTGAGATCCTGCGCGATGCCGCCGGAGAGCCGACCGGCCTGTTCCGTGAGACGGCGGCCGATCTGGTCGCCCGCAAGACCCCCGAGAGCTCGACCGAGCTCCAGCGCGCCATCGAGCTGGCCGGCAGGGAATGCTTGGAGAAGGGCATCACCAGCTTCCAGGACGCCGGCTCCTCGGTGCAAGTCGCCGAGCTGCTGCGGGACCAGGCGCTCGCGGGCAAGCTGCCGGTCCGGCTGTGGCTGATGCTCTCGGACTCGAGCGAGGTGCTCGCCCGCGAGCTGCCGCGGGTCAAGGCGTGGGAGCCTCACCCCTACTTCGCCGTGGGCGGCATCAAGCGCTACATGGACGGCGCCCTGGGCTCCCACGGCGCCTGGCTGCTCGCCCCCTACAGCGACCTGCCGTCCTCGACCGGCCTGCGCACCACCCCCGCGGCGGAGCTCGAGGCCACCGCCCGCCTGGCCCTCGACCACGATCTCCAGCTCTGCGTGCACGCCATCGGTGACCGCGCCAACCGCGAGACCCTCGACCTCTACGAACGGACCTTCGCTCGCTATCGGGCCAAGGCTGACCGGCGCTGGCGCATCGAGCACGCCCAGCACCTCGACCCGGCGGACATCCCCCGCTTCGCCCAGCTCGGCGTGATCGCGTCCATGCAGACGGTCCACGCCACCTCCGACGGCCCCTGGGTGCCGGCCCGCCTGGGGCCGGAGCGCAGCAAGGCGGGCGCCTACGTCTGGCGCAAGCTGCTCCAGCGCGGCGCCGTGCTGGTCAACGGCACGGACACGCCGGTCGAGGACGTCGACCCCCTGGCCAACCTGGTCGCCGCCATCACTCGACGAATGGCCAACGGCGAAGTCTTCTATCCCGCCGAGCGCCTCACCTTGGCCGAGGCCTTGAAGGCGATGACCGCCAGCGCCGCCTGGGCCGCCTTCCAGGAGGGCGAGAAGGGCACCCTGGCCCCGGGCAAGCTGGCCGACCTGGTGGTGCTGACCAAGGACCTCTTCACCCTGCCCGAGAGCGAGATCCCGGCCACCCGGGTCGCCGTCACCATCCTCGGCGGCCGGGTCGTCCACGAACGGCCGTGAGCACCCCCTTCTGGCCGGTCAGGGCCGGCGAGGTCGCCCGCCTCACCGGCGGCGAGCTGTCGGGCGACGCCGCCGGCCGCCTCGAACGGGTGGCGACCGACTCCCGCGCCGGTGTGCGTGCCGGCGACCTCTTCGTCGGACTGCCGGGGCCCCACTTCGACGGCGGTTGCTTCGCCGCCCAGGTGCTGACGAGGGGGGCCGGCGCCGCCCTGGTGGGCCCCGGGCACGCTGCCCCGCTCCTCGGTCCCGGCCAGGCCTGGATCCAGGTGGCCGACCCGCTCGCCGCCCTCCAGGCCCTGGCCGCCGAGGCACGCCGGCGCTTCTCCGGGCTGGTTCTGGCGATCACCGGCAGCAACGGCAAGACCACGGTCAAGGACATGCTGGTAGCGATCCTCGGCCGTGAGCGGGCGGTGACAGCGAGCCCCCGCTCCTACAACTCCCAGGTGGGGGTGGCCCTGACACTCTTGGGGCTCGACCCCGCAGCCGAGCTGGCGATCATCGAGTGCGGGCTTTCCCTCCCCGGCGAGATGGAGCGCCTGGCGGCGATGGTGGCTCCGGACTGCGGCGTCTTGACCACCGTCGGCGAGGCCCACCTCGAGGGCCTGGGCAGCCGAGAGGCCATCGCCAGCGAGAAGAGCCGGCTCTTTTCCGGGCTCGCCGGCCGGCTGGGCGGCTGGGTGCTGACCCTCGAGAGCGAGGATCTCGCCCGCGCCGCCCTCACGGCGAGGGGAGCACCGGTCCTGACCGTCGCCGCCAGCGGCAACGCCTTCGAGCTGGACGCCGCCCTGGCCGCCGCCGCCGCGCGCCGGCTCGGCGCCCCCGAGGCGGTGATCGAAGCCGGCCTCACGGCCTGGAGCCCGGCGCCGATGCGCCTCGAGATCTCGACCACTCCCCGGGGGCTGCTGCTGATCAACGACGCCTACGGCGCCGACCCCCTGAGCATGGAGGCCGCGCTCACCACCCTCGAGCGAGAGCGCGGGAGGGGCAGGGCCCTGGCGGTGCTGGCCGGCATGGACCAGCTGGGGCGGGCGCGGGAGGAGGCCCACGGCCAGGTGGGGCGCAGGGTGGCCGCGCTGGCCCTCGATCGCCTGATCGGGGTGGGGGCGGGCGGCGCCGAGATCGCCCGCGCCGCCCTCGCCGCCGGTCTGCCGGCCGAGCGGGTGCACATGGTCACCGCCCCGGAGGAGGCCGCCCAGCTGCTCGAGGAGCACTGCCGCCCGGGTGACCGGGTGCTGCTCAAGGGCAGCCGGCCGGAGCGCCTCGAGAGGGTGGCCGCGCTGCTCTTCGACTCGGTGGCCTCGGCCCGTTTGACCGTCGACCTCGACACCCTGGCCGCCAACTTCCACCGCCTGCGCCGGGCCGCGGGGGGGCGGGCGGTGATGGCGGTGGTCAAGTCCTTCGGCTACGGCCTCGACGCCGTGCGCATCGCCCGGGCCCTCGAAGGGGCCGGTGCCGACTACTTCGCCGTGGCCTACCCGGACGAGGGAGTGCTGCTGCGCGACCACGGCATCACCACGCCGATCCTGGTTCAGAACCTGCTGGCCCATGAAGCGGACAAGATCGTCGGCTTCGGCTTGACCGCCCAGCTCTCCTCCGCAGAGCAGGCCATCTGGCTGGCCCGGGAGGCCGAAGAGCAACGGCGGGCCGTGAGCATCCACCTCAAGGTCGACACCGGCATGGGCCGGGCCGGGGCCCTTCCCGAAGACGTCCTGGCCGTGGCCGAGGCGGTGCGCTCGTCTGCCTGGCTGACCCTCGAAGGGTTGATGACCCACTTCGCCGCCGCCGACGACCCGGCCAGGGACGACTTCACCCGTGAGCAGATCGCCCGCTTCGACGCCGTGCGCGCTCGGCTCACCGAGGCCGGATTCCGGTTTCGCTTCGAGCACGCCGCTGCCTCGGCGGCGATCTCGCGCTTTCCCGAGGCCCACTATTCGATGGTGCGCAGCGGGCTCGCCCTCTTCGGCTACGTCCACGTGGCGGAGCACATCCCCCTGGGGCAGGTGCCCGTGCTGCGGCTGACCACCCGCGTGGTCTCGGTCAAGGAGCTGCCGGCCGGCCACCGGGTGGGCTACGGCTGTACCTTCGCCGCCGAGGGGGGTCCTCGCCGCATCGCGGTCGTCGCCCTCGGCTACAGCGACGGCTACCCTCTGGCTCTATCGAACCGCGGTTTCATGCTGGTAGGCGGCCGGCGCTGCCCGGTGGTCGGGCGGGTCTCGATGGACGTCACCACCCTGGACGTGACCGAGCTGGCCGAGTCGGTGGTGCCCGGCGACGAGGTCGTGGTCTTCGGTCCGGGCGCCGACGAGCCCTCGCTGGCCGAGCTGGCGGAGCTGGCCGGCACCATCCCCTACGAGCTGCTCACCCGCATCTCGCCCCGGGTGCGACGAATCTTCGCCAGCAGCGCCTGACGGCTGTCCTCGAGAGGACGAGACATCCGTGACTTGACAAGGACAGAATCCTTGCTAGAGTAAGGATCATGTCCAAGGTGACCAGCAAGCTCCAGCTGACGCTGCCCAAGGTGATCGCCGAGATGTACGGCATCGCTCCCGGGGACGAGGTCTATTTCGAACCCGCAGGCGCCTTCATCCGGATCGTGCCGCCCCGCGCCCGGGCCAAGCGCTTGCCCATGTCCGAGCGGCTGCGGATCTTCGACATGGCGATGGAGCGAGTCGATCTGCTGCAGGCCGGCATCGAGCCGGCGCCCCCCGGCACGAGCCGAGGCTGGACGAGAGAGGAGCTCTACGACCGTGGCGGCCCTCGTTGATACCAACATCCTGGTCTATCGTTGCGACGCCCGCTTTCCCCAGAAACGGGACCTGGCTCGCACCCTGCTCAGCCACGGGCTCGAAAACCACCTCGTCTGCTTGCCGCACCAAGCGCTGGTGGAGTTCGTGTCCGTCACGACCCGGCCCCGCCCGGACCTGCCGCAAGGCCGCAGCCTCCTGCCCAGGGCCGAGGCCCTTCAACAGGTGGAGGAGATGCTCGACACCTTCATCGTCCTCTATCCCACCGAGGACGTGGTCCGCGCCGCGGTCCGTGCCGCCGAGCTCTATCAGCTCAACTGGTTCGACGCCCACCTGCTCGCCTACGCCGAGGTCTACGGCCTGGCCGACATCTACTCGGAAGACTTCCAGCACCAGCGCTACTTCGGCCAGATCCGCGCCGTGAACCCCTTCCTCCCCCTCGACTACGTCAACGAGGCCATTCCTTACCGGGAGTGAGCGCCGTTCAGGGCTTCGGCCGGGCGATCACCAACCGGCCTCGCCCGGCGAGGTCGACGGCGAGGAGGAGGATCTCGAGCTGGTCGTCTCCGTCGAGGTCGACGGCAGTGAGGTCGTCCCAGCCGCCACGTTGGTCCCGCCGCGTCTCGGCACCTTCCTCGCCGGCTCCGACGCTGACCGAGCGCTCCGCCTTGCCGGCTGCCGGCAGCTCGAAGCGGAAAGAGGGCTGGCGGGCCAGGGGGCGGCCCTTGGGGCTCGTCGGCCAGACCTCGAGGGCGCCCTCGTGGACGGCGACCAGATCGGCGGCGCCGTCGCCGGAGAGGTCGCCCACCAGCTTCCAGCGTTCTGGGGTTTGCTTGATCTCGACCTTCCGCGCCTGGACGCCGAAGCGTCCGCCGCCGAGCCCCGGGTGGACGAAGACGCCGAGGTTGTCCCCCTGGAGACCGTCCGGCCCGGCGAGCAGGAGATCCTGCCTGCCGTCGCCGTCGAGGTCCGCCACGTCGGCGCTCATGTCGAACCAGCGGGTGATCGAGGTTTCGAGCTGGGCCAGGGGGAGCTTGCCGGCACGGGTGCGGTCGGCGGCCAGGGGAAAGACCCGCAGTCGCTTCTTCTCGAGCAGGTTGAGCTCGTCGGCGGTCTGGCTGGTGACGATCAAACAGGGCCGGCCGTCGACCCGCAGGTACCAGCTCTGCTCCACCTTCTCCGCACCCGGCAGACGGCCCCAGGCCTCCAGGTGCTCGCCCGTGGCGGTGTCGAGCAGCACCGAGGACACCCGCCGGTTGCCGTGGCGCAGGGGGCCCGAGGCGTAGAGATCCGGCTGGCCCTCGGCACCCGCGAGCCGGTGGACCGGCGGTGAGGTCACGGCCAGGCCGGTGGGCTCGCGCCGAGCGGAGAGAGGCAGAGCGAGGCGCGCCGCCACCGACACTCCGCCGCGGCCGTCCGGCCGGTACAGGCGCAGGAACCCCGGCTCGGCCACGGCGAGCTCGCGGCCGGATCCCGCCACGCGCAGTGGCGACGGGGAGAGCGAGCGCAGGTCGAAGCCGGGGTGGTCGATCCGCTGCGCCAGCGGACCTGCCGCGGCGATGGCGTTGAGCGGGCCCAGCGAGAACAGCTGCCCGAGGGTGCCGAGCACCAGCTCGGGCTGGCCGCTGCCCTGGAGCTCAAGCACGTCGAGCGCTTTGGCCCCGCCGGGAAGGCCGCTGCGCACGAGGGAGAGGCGGCCCTTTCCTCGGGGATCCAGGAAGTAGAGCGAGCGCTCGCCGTCCACCTCGCCTTGGGGGCGGACGAGCAGGAAGACCCCACCCTTGCCCTCGCCCTGCCCGGCAACCAGGGCGGAGACCACCGGCCCGGGCAGCTCCGCAACCAGGACCTTGCCTCCCGCCTGCGTGCTCACTCGCGCGGCCGGTGCCTCACCGCCCTCGGCCAAGAGGAGGGGCGCGGCGCCCAGGGATAGGACCAGCGCTGCAAGCAGCCTCAAGGCCGTGCTCCCGAGAGGTAGAGGGCCAGCTCGACCGGCGCGCTGGCGCCGTCCGCCCCTTTGGGACCGGGACGAGTGATGGCGAGGTCCGAGCGGCCGTCGCCGTCGAGATCGGCTACCTTGACCAGGTTGGGGTCGCCGATCTGCTCCGCCACCTCGATGGTCAAGTCCGGTTTGGCCGGGTACGAACAGTCCGCGCGCCCCCTGTGGATACTCACCTTGGTGCCCCGCCCCATCTGCACGAAGTCGGCTCGCCCGTCGCCGTCGAAGTCCCCCGAGAAGAGCGAGAGCTGCCCGATGGCCAGGTTGTTGAGGTTCAAGGTGAAGCGGCCGGAGAGGTCGAGCCCGGTGACCTGGCGGAAGGAGCCGTCCGCCGCCTGGCACCAGAGGTGGAAATCGAGCCCGATCGAGATGCGCTTGGCCGCGAGCACGTTCAAGGCCTGGAGCATCGAGAAGTCGAGGGTCAAGGTGATGAGGTCCGGGCGGCGGTCGCCGTTCAAGTCCTGGAACCCGCCGGGGATCGGAATCTCCCCCTCGCGGGGGAAGACGTAGCCGTCGACCTCGAAGCGGCGTGCCGGCTCGCTGTCCATCTTCGTGCCCGCGCTCAGGCGGTGAACTCCCAGCTCGAAGCGGGGGCGCTTGGCCTCGGCCAGCTCCTGGCGCATCGAGAGATCGCCTTGCTTCTCCAGCTGGCGGCTGGTCACCAGCTCGGCGCGGCCCTCGCCGTCGAGGTCGCCCACGAAGACCACTTCCGGCTCGGCGTCCCGAGCCCGGCCGCCGAGGGGCGAGCGCGGCGCGCCGAACCGCCCGCCCCCCAGCCCGGGCAGCGCCTGGAACTGATTCCAGCCCTTCTCGTGGTTGCGCACCAGCAGGTCGACCTTACCGTCGCCGTCCAGGTCCTGGACCTGGGGCAAGGGATAGTGCCGGGTGAGGCCCTGCCGGTAGTGGGCGGCATGGCCGGGAAGTCGCTCGTCCAAGGGGAGCGCCAGAGTCCCGGCCGGCTGCCGCGCCAGGGAGCCTCCCGGGGAGAGGAAGATCACCAACCCCTCGCGACCCGGCAGGATGAGGTCGCGGGAGCCGTCGCCGTCGAGGTCGTGGCTCAAGTCGAGGTCCGGCAGCAGTTCCTCGGAGCCGGCGAGGACCGGTGGCTCCTCGATCCACGGCTCGAGGCTGGTCGCGCCATCCGCCGCCAGCCGCACCACCGAGATGCCCTCGTCGGTCAAGGCCAGCAGCGGCTCCTGCGCCGGGCCGCGCAGGAGGGCGTGAACCGTCGTGGGCAGGGTCAAGGGGGGTCCGGCGGGCCGGAAGGAGCCGGCTCCGTCCTGGAGGAAGAGGTGGAGCTCGCGGCGATCGAGCAGAGCCGGCACCACCGTCAGCACCTCGACCAGCCCTTCGACCTCGTCGAGCTTGGTGCTCTCGGTGACCCCGATCTCCCCCCAGCTCGTCGCCACCACGGCGACGGCGAGATCGAGGCGCCCGTCGCCGTCGAGGTCCGCGGAGATCAGGCTCGCGGGAGCGCCGGGAAGGGCCAGGCGGAGGGGAGTCAGCTCCAGCTTCTTTTCCGCTGCGGCTGGGAGGACGGACAGGGCGAGCACGAGGAGGGCGCAGCGCATCGCACCAAGAAACGAGGCAGGTGGCGGAAAGTTACGTCGGCAGACGGCCCGGGTAGGCCTCGAGGCCGCGGGCCAGGATCTCCATCGCCCGGCGGGTGGCGTCGACGTTCAAGACGAAGGCGATGCGAACCTCGGCGCCACCGAGCCCCGGGCTGGCGTAGAAGCCGTTGCCGGGTGCCAGCATCACGGTCTCGCCCTCGTCGGAGAAGTCGGAGAGCAGCCAGGAGCAGAAGCGATCGGCGTCGTCGACCGGCAGGCGGACCATGGCGTAGAAGGCCCCGCGAGGACGGTGGGCGACGACGCCCGGCAGGCGTTCCAGAACCTCGAAGGCCGCGTCGCGGCGCCGGCGGTACTCGTCGCGCAGGGCGGCGAAGTAGTCCTGCCCCAGCGACAGAGCAGCCATCGCCGCCATCTGCTCGAGGGTCGGCGGGCAGAGGCGGGCCATGGCGAAGCGCAGCACGCTGTCGAGCACTTCCTGGTTCTTGGCGACCAGGCAGCCGATGCGGGCGCCGCAGGCCGAGAAGCGCTTGGAGATGCTGTCCACCAGGATCGCCCGCTCGGCCACCCCTGAGAGGTGGAGCACCGAATGGTGCTCGGCGCCGTCGAAGACGAACTCACGGTAGACCTCGTCGGTGATCAGGAAGAGGTCGCGCTCGAGGGCGATCTCCCGCAGTGTGGAAAGCTCGGCCCAGGTGTAGACGTAGCCGGTGGGGTTGCTGGGGTTGCAGATCAGGATGGCGCGGGTCCGCGGCGTCAGACGGGCGCGGATCTCGGCGGCCGGGGGCAGCGCGTAGCCGTGCTCGGCGTCGCAGGGCACCGGCACCACACCGACGCCGGCCTGGACGGCGAAGCCGTTGTAGTTGGTGTAGAAGGGCTCGGGGATCAGCACGTCGTCGCCCGGGTCGCAGGTGACGAGGAGGGCGAAGAGGATCGCCTCGCTGCCGCCGGTGGTCACCAGCACCTGCTCCTTGTCGACGTCGATGCCGTGGCGGCGGTAGTAGCGGGCCAGGCTCTCGCGGTAGTCCCAGAGCCCACCGGAGTGGCCGTAGGCCAGGATCTCGATCTGGTGGCGGCGGTAGGCGTCGAGCAAGGCGGGAGGGGTGGGAACGTCCGGCTGGCCGATGTTCAGCTGGTAGACGCGGACACCCCGTCGCCGGGCCTCCTCGGCCACGGGAGCGAGCTTGCGGATGGGCGAGGGCGGCATGGCCTTCGCCCGCTGGGCGATCGCTGGCATGGTCGGGGCGCTCCTGGGTCCGCGGTCGAGGCCCGCTCGGGGGCGGGTAGGGGCCTATTCTTGGGGAAGGCGACGGGGGCTGTCCAGTCGGGGCGGGAGCGAGCGAACGGCGGACGCTGCGGGCGCGGAGCAGGGGTCTTCGGGGGTGTTTGTGGAGAGTCTGTAGCGTCCGAGCCGATGCGAGGGGCCGAGGTCCCAAGCTCGCCGTCCGCGTCCACCCCCTTCGCTTACAATCCCCCCATGTACGCCAGAAGGACGACGAGCTTCACCGGCGGCCTCTCGGGGGGCCGGATGCCGGTGGACCTGATCGCCCTCGTCGCCTTCGTCTTCTTGACCTTCTGCCTGCAGTTCTTCGAGTCCACGGCACCCTTCCTCTCGCGGCTGCGCCTGTCGAACGCGGTGTGGCAGCGGGGCGAGGTCTGGCGGGCCGTGACCTACCCCTTCATCGGCTTCGGCGCGCCCAGCCTGTGGATCCTCCTCCAGCTCGCCATGCTGCTGTGGTTCGGCCGGGACATTTACGTGCGCCTGGGGCGCAAACGCTTCTGGCGCATGCTGGTGCTGGGCGCCCTGGTGGCGGCGGCGGTGGCCCTGGCGGTGGAGGCCGCGCTCGCTCCCTCCGGCTGGTGGCCGGCCCGCAGCCCCTACCTGCTGCTCCAGGGCCAGCAGCTGATCCTCGCCCTGCTGGTGGCGGCGTTCGCCACCCTCTACCGCTCGGCCACCATCTCGCTGATGTTCGTGCTGCCGATCTCTGCGGCGTGGTTCATCCCCGTCGAGCTGCTGCTCGCTTTCCTGGGCTTCCTGTGGTCGAAGGACCTGGCTGGCTTTCTGGGCCTGGCCGCGGGGATCGGCTTCACCTGGGCCACCCTCGCCCCGAACCGCGCCCAGCGTGCACCGAAGGAGCTGGGCTTGAGGCTGCGCAAGCTGTGGTACCAGCTGCGGCTGGCGCGGATGAAGCGGCGGCGCGGCCTCAAGGTGATCGAAGGCGGCAAGGGCAAGCCGCCGGGCCGCTGGGTAAACTGACGAGCCTCCCTACAGCGCGTGGCCCTTGCGGCCGCCGGGGCACAGCTTCTCCCCCTTGGCGTGGCCGGCGAGGAGCACCTCGGCCATCTCGATAGCCCGGTCGGCGAGGGCACGGGCGCCGTCGGCCAGCAGGGCGCTCTCCCGCACGGCGACCACGTTGTTCTCCATGTCCTCGGCGCTCCAGCCCCGCGAGTGGGCGATGAAGGGGAACTGTGGAAACTGGCAGCCCACCTCGCCGAAGAAGACCATCATCTGCCCGGCCACGGCCTGGACGTTGTCCTGGCCGCCGGTGATGAGGAAGGAGGCCACCTTGTTCTCGAGCAGGTGGCGGTTGGCGATGGTTTCCTGGTTCTGGATGCAGTTCATCCGCTCGACCATCTTGTAGTAGAGGCTGCTCGCCACGCCCCAGCGAATCGGGGTGGCGACGAGGATCACGTCCGCCCAGTGGACGAATGCCTCGTAGACCACGTCCAACTGGTCCTTCTTGTCCATCTGGGTGATCGAGCATGGCCACGTGCAGGCGTGGGCGGACTTCGAGTAGAAGCCCTCGCAGGCGCGGAAGGCGAGGTCGCGCAAGCGGATGAGCTGGGTCTCGGAGCCCCGCTCGGTGGCCCGGGCGAGGGCCAGCTCGAGCAGATGGTCTGAGGTGCTGAAGCGGGGGTGGGCGGCGGTCATGGCGGTGGTGGAGATGCCCACCACCCGCACGGGCCCGGGCACCCGCTCGACCTTGCGCGCCAGGGGGTGCGCCGGGTGCGGCAGCTTGTTGCGGCGGCTCTTGGGCGTGAGGTTCACCCACACGTGGTCGTCCCGCACCTCGACCTCGTAGGAAGGCACGCGGTCCGCCTCGTAGCCGGGCTCCCCCTCGCCGGTGACGCAGTGGAACTTCCAGTAGTGCCAGGGGCAGACCACGTAATCTCCCTCGATCCGCCCCTCCCCCAACGGCCCCCCCACGTGGTTGCAGGCTCCCGAGATGGCGCTCCAGGCGCCGTCCCGGTACACCAACGCCAGCCGCGTCCGCCCGGCCGTCAGCTGCTGCAAAGGCCGCTTCGCCAGCTCCTCGGCCGGGCCGAGGTCGTACCAGTTCGCTTCGGGGGTGGTCATGGAGAGGGGATTGTACCTGGGTCGGAAAAAGCGGGAGGCGATGGCCGTCGAAGGGGGGAACGCAGGACGATGCCGGGCGAACCAGCCGCAGGGGGCGGGATGTCCGGGGGAGGAAACGAATCGATGAACGACTACAAACGCTGGTACAACGTCGCTACTGGCTCCCACTTCCACTACCAGGTCACCGGCGCGGACACCCACGCGATCCAGTGCGCGATCGATGCCCTACGGGTTGCCTGCGCCCCTTTCCCGCAGCCTCTCTCCAGCCCGAACCGGTACAAGTGGTTTCTCGAGGTGCGGCTCGGCAACTCTCCGGCGCGGGTTGAGGCATGGATCACACGGCCCGATGGTACGCCGCACGGTGATCGCTTCGATGAGACTGCCGGTGGGGCGCCCGGTGAGATCTTCATCTTCAACTTTCGTGCACTGACGCAGTAGGAGCGAAAGATGAGAGCTGTGTGCTTCGTCCTCTTCATATCCTTGCTCTGTAGCCCTGTTCTCGCAGTAGATCCATGCCTGGACGAGAAGATGACCGTCGACGAGTGTCAGCACCTGCTCAAGTTGATAGCCCTTGAGGGCCGGCCTGACAAAGGGAAAGCTGCACCGGCTGGCGAGAGCGAGAGGAGGGCCGCAACGAGGTCGATGGCCAAGGCTGCCCTCGCCGAAACTTCACCCAAGGAAGCCGGCTCGGGAGCGGACCCCTATGCATCGAACCTTGCAGCAACGCTGACGGACTACCTGAACGTCTTCGGGGGCGCTTTCGAGATCGAGTCCCAAGCAGAAGACGGTCGTACCTTGACATTGAATCTGGTGCCGGAACTACTGGAGAAAAAGCCACTGAAGCTCCAGGCGGTCGTACGCAAGCCAGAGATCTACGGCCCTCTGAAGGAAGAGATTCCCGAGGACGTACGAGGCGAGCGTTCCGAAGGACTGGAGAAGAAGCTCCGGGACTTTGACGATGTGGAGATCGTCGCCTCGTACCGCCTCAATCGCAGAGATACCCGTTATGTGCTGGACTATGATGAGGTGTTCGCCGCCGTGATCGAAGCAGGAACGGAGAAGGAACTCCCGGCGTTAACCGAGCTAGCCGATCACGTGGACAAGATCCTCGTCGAGGTTCAGACGCGATTTCGAGAGCAGCCGGACAAGATCACCCTCGCGCAAGTGAGAGAGGTTCTCCAGACTGGGGAGCGCTATCAAGAGTTCCGGCAGGCGTTGGAGGCCGAGGCTGCCCAGCTAGCGGACTTCCAGGCAGTTGTCGAGAGAGTCGTCGCGACCTACTTCGACCCCTTCGCCAACGCCGTCAACAACAAGACCCAATGGATCGCCTCCGGTTCCTACCGCCTCCGCAACGAAGACGGCGGCGTGGGGCCCGATCAGTGGAAGCTGAACTTCCGCTACGAGCACGGCTTCCTGTCAAACCCTGAGCAGCTCGCCGAGATCCTGGAAGGGTGTGCCGGAGGCAGCGATGCCTGCCTGGACGACCTCGCCGGCTGGACCAAGCACGCCGGCAAGCACCGGCTGGTGGCCAGCCTGGACTACGAAGAGGTCAAGCCCTACGGCGGCACCTTCGCTGGCACGGACATCGACCTCGACTCCAGCCATTGCCTGGTCTTCAAGCTCGCCTACGGCCTCTACCTCGACCCGGCCACCAAGCGACGGCTGGCCCTCGACGTGAGCTACGAGGACGTGAGCAGCGACCCGATGCGGCAAGATCGCTGGCTGGGCTCCCTGGTGGTGTCCCAGCAGCTCGAGTCCGGCATGGAAGTCGTCATCGGCGCCGTGTACGCCAACCACGCGAAGTTCCTGGGCGAGGTGGACGAGCCTCTCTCGGCCCACTTCGGGCTGAACTACTCCTTCAAGAGCAAGGACGACAAGAAGTAGGAGCCCCTGCCCGGGCGGCCACGGGGGGCCGCCTCTACGACCCTTCTCCACGAGGGCGTAGGGGCAGGCCCCAGTGCCTGCCCGCTCTCCTGGCGCAATGTCCAACGCCAAATCCAAATAGCGCGATGTGTCAATGAAGGTCCGGAGCGGCGGCATGGGGTCGCTGCTCTCGGATTCTCGCCTTCACCCTCTACCGCCGGCCGTCCTGGTGCTTGCGAGCCGACAAGGGCCGGCGCCTCTCGAGACGAGAGGAGAAGGAGACGCATCATGTCCAGGAGCTTCCGTCAGATCACCGTCTACGCCCTCTCCCTCGTGGCCTTGGCCGGTCTGGCCGCCACCGCGGTGGACGCCCAGCTGCCCAGCTATTCCGTCACCCGCACCCGAGGCACCACGCCGCAGGCCTGCTCCGACGCGGTGCAGGTCATCGAAAATCAGTGCGCCAGTCACGGCCCGATCACCGTCAACCCCCGGCAGTGCGACCCGCTCTTCGACTTCTGGGGCAATCTCCTCGGCTACGCCTGCGTCTGCCGGGCGACGACGACCTTCTGCATCAGCTCCGTCCCGCTGCCGTAGAGCCCCGGCCCGTCTGCCGTAGGGGCGGCCCCCCGTGGCCGCCCGGGCGGGGAGGGCAGGCACGGGGGCCTGCCCCTACAGCCTGGGAGTCGTCGTCCTCCCCACAATCAGCGGGTGGACCGCCCCCCGCAGGGCGATCCACAGCCCCAGGAGCACCGCCGCCCAGCTGCCCAGGAAGTAGGGCCAGCGGCGGTGCACCACTTTGTGGCGAGGGTCGTCCCCGGCCAGGAAGCGGTTCACCCGCTCGGCGCGGCGCGGGTCGAAGCGGGAGTCGCGCCAGAGGTCGAGGGTGCCGGTGGCGGTGGTCAAGGCGAAGGCCCGGTAGGACTGGCTGGTTCCCCGTGGGCTGTAGCCGAGGCCGGAGCGCACGGCCGCCTCGGTCACCCCCTCGAGCTCCTCGCGGTGGATCTTCACCAGCCCGAGCGCCTTCCAGGTCGCCGTGCCGTTCACCCGGGGCCGCGCGGCGGCCACCGGGCGGGTGGTGGGCTGCACTGCCGGTTCCCGCTCCAGCACCAGCTCCACCACCGGCAGAGCCCAACCCACGGCGAGGCCGGCGGCCAGCAGAACGGCACCGACTGCGATTGCCCTCAGCGGGGTGTACTTCAGCTCGATCGAGCGCATGAGGTACCGGGGAGTCTAGCAGGACCGTGCTAACCTCCCGCCCGAAACAGCACCATCGCAACGTCGAAGGAGGAGGCATGAAGGAGGAAAAACCCTTCGTCCCGGCCGAGAGCACCATGGCCGAGCTGACCATCAAGGCCCTCCTGGTGGGCGTCGTGTTCGCGGCGGTGCTGGGCGCGGCCAACGCCTACCTGGCGATCAAGGCCGGCCAGACGGTCTCCGGCATGTTCCCGGCCGCGGTGCTCGCCATCGCCCTCTTCCGGCTGCCCGGCTTCCGGGGCACCCTCCTCGAGCAGAACCTGGCCCGCACGGCCGCCTCGGTGGGCGAGGCCCTGGTGGCCGGCGCCGCTTTCACCGTGCCGGCCTTCCTGATGGTGCAGGTGGGCGGCCAGCACCTGTGGGACGACTTCCACTACTGGGAGACGACGCTGATCCTCCTGGTCGGCGGCCTCCTGGGCGTGCTCTTCATCACCCTGCTGCGCCGCACCCTGGTGGTGGACAGCGAGCTGCCCTGGCCGGAGAGCCGAGCCTGCGCCGAGATCGTCAAGGCCGGCCAGGCCGGGGACAGCGGCGCCCGCTACGTCTTCGGCTCGATGGGCCTCGCCATGCTGATCCAGGTGTTCAAGGACGGCTCGGGTCTGCGGCTGTTCCGGGAGTCGGTCGAGTTCGTCAAGGAGCTGCCGGCCTCGGTGATCCACCACTTCGACTCCGGCCGGGCCGCCCTGGGCGACATCGCCCACCGCGGCCAGTTCGCCCTGGCCACCCCGGCGATCTCCCCGGCGTTGATCGGCGTCGGCTACGTCATCGGCTTCGAGCTGGCGGCGATCAACTTCTCGGGCGGTCTCTTGGCCTGGCTGGTGTTCATCCCCCTCGCGGTCTTCGTCAACCCGGACCTGCCCATGCAGCTGGGCTCGGCGGGTAACCCTGCTCCCATGTCCGAGGTCGTATTCTCCGTCTGGTACAACCAGATCCGGCCGATCGCCGTCGGCGCCATGCTGGTAGGCGCCGCCAAGACCATGTGGTCGATGCGCGGCTCGATCGGCGGCGCCTTCCGCGGCGCCTTCCACAAGGGGAGCAGCGAGGCTTGGCCCTCCCGCCTCGAGAAGGACCTCAACTCGCGGATGATCCTGACCGCCTGCGCCGCCCTGTCGGTGCCGATGTTCCTGCTCTACTACCACTTCAGCCAGAGCATGGTGGCCGCCCTGGTCTCGACGGTGGTGATGCTCGCGTTGGGCTTCGTGCTCTCGGCCGTGGGCGGTTATCTCGTTGGCTTGGTCGGGGGCTCGAACCAGCCGATCTCCGGCCTCGCCCTTTCGACCCTGGTGCTGGCGGCCCTGCTGCTGGTGGCCATCGGCGTCACTGGCTTGGCCGGCATGGGCGCGGTGCTCGGGGTGGCTGCGGTGGTGTGCTGCGCCTGTGCCGTCTCCGGCAGCTTGATCCAGGACTTGAAGGTGGGCCAGAGCCTGGGTGGCACACCCTGGAAGATGGAAGTGGCGGAGATCGTCGCCACCATCACCACCTCCTTCGTGCTGGTCTTCCCGATGATGGCCCTCCACGAAGCCAACCTCGAGATGGGCGGCATCGGCCTCGGCGACCGCGCCCTGCCGGCTCCCCAGGCCGGCCTCATGGCCCAGCTCACCCAGGGCATCGTCGGCGGCGAGATGCCCTGGGGCCTGCTGCTCTTCGGCGTTTTCTTCGCCGTCGGCCTGATCCTGATGAAGGCCCCCTCGCCGATGCTGATCGCCGTCGGCATGTACCTGCCCTTCGAGACCACCGCCGCGATCTTCGTCGGCGGCTGCATCAAGGCCCTGATCGACTGGCGGGCGAGGAAGCAAGGCATCGAAGGCGCAGCGTTCGAGCGCATGGAGGGCAACGGCATGCTGGTGGCCTCGGGATTGATCGCCGGCGAGTCCCTGGTGGCGATCACCTTCGCGGGCCTAGTCAACCTGACGAGCTTCACTTCGCTGACCCAAACCCTCTTCGGCGTCGACCAACTGGCCTACGTGGGCACCAGTCTCGGTGCCTGGGCGGCCCTGGTGCCCCTCGGGGTGCTGGTCTGGGCCCTGGTGGTGATCCCGCTCAAGCGGGCACGGGCGACGGCCTGAGCGGGGACGCCGGCCGCTCGGCGATGGTGGGGACCCGGCCTTCCATCGCTGATCTCGAATGTGTTAGGAAGCCCGCGTGACGGCGCAGGCAGCAATCCCGCCGCCGCGACCCGCTCGCTGGGAGGAGCGGGCCGGTGGCTTCCTCTTCCGGGCCCTGGCGCCCCGGCTGGCCAGGGAGCCGATCCCCGAGCCGCCCGCCGCTCTGGCTCCGTTCGAGGAGCTGGTCCTACCCCGCCGTCCCGGCCACGGCTCCCTGACCGCCACCTGGTACGCGCCGGCAGGAGAGCCGCGGGGCGGGGCCCTCCTCCTTCATCCCTGGATGAGCTGGGGCAAGGCCTACTTCCACCGGCGCGGGCGCATCCCCGCGCTGCGGGAGGCCGGCTATGGCGTGCTCGCCCTCGACCTTCCAGGCTTCGGCGGTAGCCATTCAATTCCTGGCTTTTACGATCGAGCCGTGGTGCAGGGCCTCGAGGCCCTGGCCCTGCGCGTACCGGGCCGGGCCCTCCACGTCTGGGGCGTATCGAACGGCGGCTACTGGGCGCACATCGCCCTCTCGAGCGGCCTCGGCGTGGCCGGGGCCTTCTTCGAGGACGTCTCGCCCCACTTGCTAGAGTGGTCCTGGCGCACGGCGCCCCTGGGCCGGCCCTTCTATCTCTTCTATCGACTCGTCTTGCCGCGCGCCTACCGCTTTCTCGACGCCCGCCGGCATGCCGCCGCCCGGGCCGTGCCGGCCGTCGGCTACGTCAGCGGCGAGCTGGACCGCGGCGTGCGGCCCGAGGACACCCACGCCCTGGCGGATGCCGCCGGAGCTGAGCGGCTCGTCGTCCCCGACACCGAGCACCTCGGCTCGATCAAGCGGGCGGGGTCCGAGGTCATCGCGGCGGCCCTGGAGACCTTCAGCAAGGGTGAGACCCGCGTTCTCCAGCAAGATCAGTAAGCCGATCTTGATTGCCCAACACCAGACACAGGATCCGTTAACTAGCCTTATCTGGATCGACTACCCTTCAAGATCAGTGCGTTGATCTTGATGACCATCAAGACGATCCCTCCGCACCAGATCCAGGCCCGGCTGCAGACCGACAACCCCAGGTGGGAGGTCGGCCGGGAGACCTCCGTTCCGGAATGGAGCCTGCGGCCCAGGCCGTACCTCCGGCCGTTCCTCGGTCTCCTCCAGGATCGCACTTTGCGGCGAGCCGTCGTGCCCTAGGGGCGGCCCCCCGTGGCCGCCCTCTCCGGCGGGCAGATGCCAGGGCAGGCTCGGGGGCCTGCCCCTATTCCCGCCCGACCGGGTAGAGCAGGTAGCGCTCGTCGTAGAACGGGGTGCGCTCGTAGAACCACTGCAGGCGGGCACGGGGGTCGGCGGCGAAGGCCGCATCCTCGGTGAGCCTCTTCTCGAAAGCGGCGGCGAGGGCGGGATCTTGGGCGAGCATCGCGGCGGCCATGGGCTCCATGACGTAGGCCTCGACGTACTCGGTACGCTGCAGAAGCTCGTGGAAGAAGCCCCACTGGAAGAACGAGTCCGGTGACGCGGGCTCGAGCAGCAGCACGGCGAGGTCCCCCAGCGGCTGGTCGGTGGGCACTCGTGCCGAGCCGGCCGGGAACCACTCCCGGCGCCGCTCGGGGAGGGGCGTGGCGGTGACCGTCACCCGCCCCTCGAAGGCCTGGTCGCCGAGCTGGGCCTCGGTCAGGCGGACCATCTCGACCTCTACCTCCCGCGGCTCGGGGATGACCTCGAAACGGACTCCGTGGAGACGCAGCCGCTCGATCACTTCGGGCCAGGTCGGCGGCACCCAGTAGGCCCTGGGCTTGGCCACCTGCCGCCCGGGCTGGGTGATGTCGAGCCACGGCACCGTAACCGTCAGGGGCTGGCCGGTCCACACCACGTAGTCGCGGCCGGTGACCCGAGAGCGTTCGAGACGCGAGGCGACGGCCTTCATCTCGAAGGTGGCCGGTGTGCCCTGGCGGGGCACCCAGTCGAGTGTGACCATCCGCGCCTGGCGCCCGCGGTCCTCGGCGGTGGCCCGGCGCAGCGCTGGAGCCGAGCGGCCGAGCTCGCGAAGAGCGCTCTCGAGCAGCACGTAAGTGCCGAGCACGCGCTGGTCGTACGGCTTCAAGGAGTGGTTCTCGACCAGCAGGCTGGCGAGATGGCGGGCGTCGCCGTAGCCATGGGAGAGGCGCACCCCGGTGTTGACCCGGACGTTGCCCTTGGTGGGGTCGGTCTCGTCCTGGAGGAAGATCAGCGGCCCGGGGACGTGTCCGGCGGCCTCCAGGTCACGATCGAGAGCCGGAATGAGCTGCTCTGCCATCCACCCGGCGATGGCCGGCGAGTGGCCCGTGCGGCTGTTGGTGCCATAGGTGATGTCGTACTGGTAGTCGGCACCATCGGTGACGTGGAGGTCGAAGTAGAGGTCCGGCTGGTAGCGATCGAGGGCCGCTACCAGCAGCCGCAGCTCCAGGGCGTCCAGCTTGGCGTAGTCCCGGTTGAGGTTGAGGTTGCGAGCGGTGGTGCGCCAGCCGGAGACCTCCGGCCCCCGCTGGTTGACCCGCGAGAAGCGCGAGGCCCGCTCGTGAGCGTCGACCGAGAGGATGGGCACGAAGAGGAAGTTGGCCCTCTCGAGCAGGGCCCGCTTGGTGCCGGTCACCAACAGGTCGCGCAGCAGCATCAGGCCGGCGTCCTTGCCGTCGATCTCCCCCGAGTGGATGCCCGCCTGGGCGAAGAGCATCGGCTTGCCGGTGGCGGCCAGGGCCTCGGGGGTCGTCGCCCGTTCGAGCGATGCGATGGCCAGCCAGAGGTCTCGCCCCTGAGGGCTCTTGCCCAGGGAAACCAACGCCAGCTCGGGCGAGGCGGCATCCAGACGCTTCAGCCAGGCCACGGTCTCGTCGTAGGTCGGAGTGGTGCGGAAGCCGGAGGCTTCCGAGGGTGTCACCCACGGGTGGCTCGCAGGGAGGGCCAGGACGCGGGTCTTACCGCTCCAGGGCGGCAGGGGGGGCAGGATCGGGGTCTCCCGGGCGGAGCCGGCGAGGGCCGGCGAGGCTGCGCCGAGCCCTACGGCACAGAGAAGGCAGGTGCTGAGACGATGTCGGAGGTTCATGGAAGGCTCCCTCGAAGGTCGGCTACCACAGAGTATCGACCGGGTCGTAGCGTCGGAGCCGCTCGTCCCGCGTCACCAGGGGCACTGAGAGAGCGAGGGCCGTGGCGACCAGGATGCGGTCGGCGGGGTCGTCGTGCAGCGGTGGCGGCAACAGCACCGAGCGAAGGGCGATGCGCGGACTGATCGGCACCGTGCGCACGACGGGAAGGGCCTCGATCTGGGAGAGCCAATCTTCGACGCCTTGCGACAGGACCAACCGTCCCTTGGTGACCAGGAGAGCGACCTCCCAGAAGGTGATCGCCGAGACCAGGATCTCGTTGCGCTCCGCCGCCTCGGAGATCGCAGAGGCGGCGGCCGTGGAGAGCTCACCCGAGCCGTTCGACCACCACACCAGGACGTGGGTGTCGAGCAGGATCACCTCAGTCCTTCCCAGAGCTCGAGCCCCACGGGCTCCGTCGGATCGTCGTACTTGACGACGGTACCTCGCAGCGAGCGCAGCAGGTCGTCCAAGTCCCGCACGAAGGGCACCAGCCGCAAGACAGGCTTCCCTCGCTCGGTGATCACCAGCTCCTCTCCGGTCTGTTGGACCTCGCGGAAGAGCTCGAGGGCTCGCGGCTTGAACTGTGACTTCGAGACCTCTTTGGCCATGCAGCCTCCCTCTGTGACCTGGTCACCTTACCACGGTCATTGGAGACCAGACTCCGTACGGTCCTGGGCCGCTCGGCAGCTCAGAGCTTGAACAGGGCGTCGAAGGCGGAGCGGGCGTCGGTGGGAGTGGCCGGAGCGTCCTGGTCGCGGGCGAACTCGACCGCCACCCGGGGCTGGAAGAAGGAGCAGTGGTTCGCCTTGGTCTTCTTGGCCACCCGCTCTTCGATGGGCTGGCGGCACTCCTTGGGCGCGGAAGTGTCGAAGAAGGTGCAGTGGCTGCAGGTGTGGAGGTCGGTGCGACACTTCTGGCAGGTCGCGGCGAAGGCGTCCGGGGCCGGGGGGTCCAGACGGGCACCGCAGGCCGCGCAGCGGAAGGTCTGGCTGGTCGGGGCGCCCAGACCCCGTCCCCGGGGCCCCTCCTTGCGCTCTCCCGGTGGCCGCGGCGTGCTGCTCGGCCGCTCCCGGGGCTCTTCGCTCTGGTAGCCACGCTGGCGGTACTTGCGATCGGACATCGGTCCGCGATTCATACCACAGCTGGGATATCCTGAGCCCCTTTGAGGAGACCCCAGAATGGACCTCGCCGAGAGCTTCCTCACCAGCGCGCGCCAGGAAGCCGGGCGCTACCGACAGCTGGCAGAGAAGGCCCTCGCTCAGGTGAAGGACGAGGGCTTCTTCGCCTCTCTCGACGATGACGGCAACAGCCTAGCCGTCCAGGTCAAGCACCTCGGCGGCAACCTGCGGTCGAGGTGGACCGACTTCCTGACCACCGACGGCGAGAAGCCCGACCGCCACCGCGACGCCGAGTTCGAGATCGGCGCCGCCGACACCCGGGTGGCCCTGATGGCGCTCTGGAAGGTGGGCTGGGACGCCCTCGAGCACACCCTCGCCACCCTCGAGCCGGGGGACCTGACCCGTTCCGTGGTGATCCGCGGCGAGCCCCACACCGTGGTGCTGGCGATCCACCGCCAGCTCGCCCACACCGCCTACCACGTCGGCCAGATCGTCCAGCTCGCCCGCCACTTCCGGGCAGGTGCCTGGCAGAGCCTGTCGATCCCTCGCGGAGCCTCGGAGGAATTCAACCGTCGGATGCGCGAGCGCTTCGGGCCGGGAGGGGCCTGAGCGGGCGTGGCCACGGCCCTCTCCGACACCGAGCTGCTCGCCCGGCTGGTCGCCTTCGACTCGACCAGCGCGAGGAGCAACCTCGACATCGCCGACTTCCTGGCGGGCTACCTCGATGGCCCCGGGGCGCGCATCGACCGCTTCCCCTCCGCGGACGGCGAGAAGGTCAACCTGGTGGTCGAGACCGGGCCTTCCACCACGGAGGGCCGCCAGGGCCTGGTGCTCTCCGCCCACATGGACGTGGTTCCCGCCGGAGCGGGCTGGAGCCATGACCCCTTCACCCTGACCGACGGCGGCGACCGCTACTTCGGCCGCGGCTCGGCGGATATGAAGGGCTTCCTCGCCCTGGCCGCCAACGCCTTCAACCGGGCCAGCGCCACGGTCCTCACCGCCCCCCTCGCACTGGTCCTCACCTACGACGAGGAGGTCGGTTGCCTGGGGGCCCAGCGGCTGGTCGCTGCCTGGCCCAAGGCGCGCTCGCTCCCCCGCGCCACCCTGGTCGGCGAGCCCACCCGGCTCAAAGCCCTGACCCGGCACAAGGGGCACCTCACCCTGCGTCTGACGTTCAGGGGGGTCTCCGCTCACAGCGGCTATCCCCACCTCGGCAGGAGCGCCGTCGAGCCGGCCGCGGAGGCCGTGGCGGCCCTCTCCCGGCTGCGGCGCCAGCTCGCCGCCGAGCGGCCGGAAGGCGGGGACGCTTTCCCCGAGACCCCCTACGTGGCCCTGAACGTCGGCCGCATCGAGGGAGGCGAGGCCGTCAACGTCATCCCCGACCGCTGCGTCGTGGAGATGGGCCTGCGCCTCCTACCCGGCATGGCGGCCGAGCCTTGGGTGGAAAGGGTGCAGGAAGCCATCGCGCCGGCGGTGGGAGGTGCAGACTGGCATCTCGAGGTGCTGCGCTTCACCCCGGCCCTCGCGACCCGCGAGGACGCCGCCATCGTCCGTCACCTCAAGGGACTGCTGGGGCAGGAGGAGATCCTCTCCGCCTCTTACGCCACCGACGGCGGGCGGCTCTCCGAGCTGGGCCTCGAGCCGGTGATCTGCGGCCCCGGGGACATCGCCGTCGCCCACAAGCCCGACGAATACCTGCCCAAGGCCGACCTCGAAGCGGCGGCCCGGCTGGTCGACCGCCTGATCACCGACTTCTGCCATGTCTGAGGCGCCGATCGCTCAGGTCCTCGAGGCCGACTTGACCTTCCTCTATGGCCGGTTCGAGGCCGGCGTGCAGGTTGCCTTGGACGAGGAGGGCCGCATCCGAGCCACCGGCAAGCTCGGTCTGGCCCCCACGCGGACGTTTCCTGCTCAAGCCCTGCTGCCCGGCTTCGTCAACGCCCACTCCCACGCCTTCCAGCGTGGCCTGCGAGGGCTGGGAGAAAGCTTCCCGGCCGGGGCCGGCAGCTTCTGGACCTGGCGCGAGGCCATGTACGACCTGGCTGGTTCCCTGGACGGCGACGCCTTCGAGACTCTCTGTGGCCGTGCCTTCGAGGAGATGCGCTCAGCCGGCATCACCAGCGTCGGCGAGTTCCACTACCTGCACCACGAGTCGGAGCTCGACTTCGCCTTCGATGAGCGGATCCTCGCCGCCGCGGCGAAGGCGGAGATCCGCATCGTGCTGCTGCTCGCCTACTACCGGACGGGTGGCATCGGCCGGCCCCTCGCCCCCGGCCAGCGCCGTTTCGAGACCCCGGACCTCGAGAGCTACTGGCGGCAGGTCGACCGCCTCTCGGCGCGGCTGGATCCCGCTCGCCAGAGCCTAGGCATTGTCGCCCACAGCATTCGCGCCGCGAGCCCCGAGGAGATCGCCTCCCTCCACGGGGAAGCCCGCCGGCGGGGACTGCCCTTCCACCTCCACGCCGAGGAGCAGCAGCAGGAGATCGCGGACTGCCAGGCCGCCTACGGGCGCGGCCCCCTCGCCCTGCTGTCCGAGAGGCTCAACCCGGGCCCCTTCAGCACGGCCGTTCACGCCACCCACTCGACTTCCGAGGATCTCGCCCGATGGCTGGGGCCGGGCGCCCGGATCTGCCTCTGCCCCCTGACCGAGGCCAACCTCGGCGACGGCATCGCCGACCTGCCGACCATGGCCCGGTGGCCGGACCAGCTTTGCCTGGGTACGGACAGCAACGCCCGGATCTCGATGCTCGAGGAGATGCGCTGGCTCGAGTACGGCCAGCGACTGTCCGGCGAGCGGCGAGGGGTGCTGACCGACGGCGACGGCGAGGTGGCGCCATTCCTCCTTCGAGCCGCCACCGCCAACGGCGCGGCCAGCTTGGGGCTGGCGGCCGGGGAGATCGCCCCGGGCCGCTGGGGAGACCTGGTCCTGGTCGACCTCGAGCACCCCTCGCTGGCCGGAGCGACACCCCGGACCCTGCTCGCCGCCCTGGTTTTCGGCGGCGGTGACGAAGTCATCGTCGAGACGGCGGTGGGCGGTCGCTTCCGCCGCCACCGCGACTGAGGTCGGCATGGCGACACGCCGCCGAGGCGCCCTGGCTGCTTGCTGGCTCGCCCTCGCCGCCTGCCAGGCATCGCCCGTCGGCCGAGAGGACCAGGACCAGCCACCCGCCTCACCGGCGGGGCTGGTTGCCCTCACTCCGCCGCCGGCACTGGTCGAAGCCGCCTCACGGCTCGGGCTGCCGGCCCCGCAGAACGCCTCCCTCGGCGAGCTGGCCTTCCCCGTTGACGACCAGGGTCCGATCGCCGCCTCCTTCTACTTCCTGTCGTCGAGCTTCTTCGAGGTGGACGAGGTCCGGATCTTCCTCGAAGCCCTGATCCGTCATGATCCAGGCCGACAGGTCTTCCTGTTCACCGACGAGTCGCTCGAGACGGGTCTATCCGCCGCGGCCCTGCCGGCGGTGACCGTGGTGAGGACGGCCCCCCTCCCCTACTCCCCCTGGCCGCGGGATCCCTTCGCGAGCACCCGTGACGGCCGGGGCAACGTGGTCCTGGTCGCCCGGAGCCGATTGCAGCCCGGCCGCGAGGACGACCTGTGGATGGCCGCCGAGGTGGCGAAGGCCCTGCCGGCCTCGCTCGCCGGGCCCGCAGGGCGAGCTCGCTGGGCCCTGTCGCCGGTCTACTTCCACACCGGCCAGATGCTGCCGGAGCGCTCCTCCCTGCGGCTCTCCGTGCACTCGGTCGAACCCCTGGCCCTCGAGCTCGCCGGCATCCCCGCAGTACCGGCCGAGCGCTTCGGCACCCCGGAGGGCATCGCGCCCTACTTCCGAGCGGCCCGGCGAGCGATCGAGCAGGTAGCCGGCCTCTGGGGCCGGCCGGCCGAGCTGGTGCACCCGATGCCCGGGGGCGGCCCGGAGGACGTGCCGTTGGTGGCCCGACTCGCCGGCGGTGCCGGCTTCGACCTCGACTCCCTGCTCACCTTCCTGCCTGGTGCCGCAGGGCGGGAGGTGGCCGCAGTGGCCGACGTCTCGCTCGGCCGCGACCTCCTGGCGGCAACGACGGCGGCCGAATGGGGCGCTTTTGCTGCCACCTACCGTTTGCAGCCGGACCGGACCGCCGCCCGCCAGCGCCTCGCAGCCCACCTGGAGTCTCCTCGCGCCCGAGGCCTGGGTGCCTTTCTCGACACCGTCGCCTCCCACCTCGGGGCGAAGGGCCACCGGGTCGAACGGATACCGGTGCTGCTGGTGCCGATCGAGATCCTCGCGGATGCCGAGAACCTTCCTGCTGGCGACTTCCTGGTCGGCTGGAACAACGTCGTGCTCTCGCGGCGCGGCGCGGCCTTGGTCGCCGAGGGCTTCGCCTCGGGGCTTCCCGCGGCCGACGAAGCCCTGCGGCGGCGCTTCCAGGAAGCCGGCGCCGAGCTGGTCTTGCTCCCGATTCTGCGCCAGAGCGTGGTGCGAGGCGGCGGCTACCGCTGCGCCTCGAGCCATCTGCCCCGGGGGATGGGTAGATAATCAGCCTTCGTTCCACTTCTCGCCAGGAGGTCCGATGCGTTCTCGTCTCGCCCTGCTCCTTGCCCTTCTGACGCCTTTTCCTTGCCCGGCTGCCGAAGCTCAGAGCCCTTCCGCACCGCCCCGCACGGTGACCATCCTGGCGATCAACGACGTTTACCGAATCGAGGGCCTGGAGAGTGGCACGGTTGGCGGGATCGCGCGGGTGCGGGCTCTGCGGGCCGAGCTGGAGCGGGAGGACCCGGAGCTGCTGGTGGTCCACGCCGGGGACTTGCTCTTCCCCTCCTTCGCCAGCCGCCGCTACAAGGGCGCCCAGATGGTCGACGTGCTGAACCTGCTCGACGGAGCGGCCCAGCGCTTCGACCCGCGCTTCTTCGTCACCTTCGGCAACCACGAGTTCGACCTGAGGCGCTGCGACCAGGCCGCGGACCTCGGGCGACGAGTCGCCGAAGCGGAGTTCCGTTGGCTGTCCGGCAACGTCGTCTTCGTCCAGACCGCCGACGGCCGGCCCCTGGTCGGGGGGGACAACGTGGTCCCCTCGGCGATTGTCGAGGCCAACGGCCTCAAGGTCGGGCTCTTCGGGCTCACCATCCCGACCGACGGGATCCAGTACGTCAAGGAGTTCCGCGGTCCAACCGCCACGGCCCGCGAGCTGATTCGCAGCTTGCGCCAGCGAGGGGCCGAAGTGATCATCGGCGTGACCCACCTCGAAGTGGGGGACGACCTGGACCTGCTCCGAGATCTCGGCGAGGAGGCTCCCGACCTGATCCTCGGCGGCCACGAGCACGAGCAGCGAGTCTGCACCGCGAACGGCCGCAAGGTGATCAAAGCGGACGCGGACGCGCGCACCGCCACCGTTGCCCGCTTGACTCGCTACGCGGATGGCCGCATCGAGGTCCAGCACGAGATCCGGCCTCTCTCCGGGAGCTCGCCCTCGCCGGATCCTCAAGTGGCCGAGGCCGTCCAGGCCTGGCAGAACCGGCTCGCCCGTGAGTTCTGCGCCGCCGAGGGGAAGGGACCGGACTGCCTCGATCAAGCCCTGGCACCCACCACCGCCTTGCTCGAGGGGGAGGAGACCAAGATCCGCTCTCGCGAGACCGGGCTCGGCGACTACCTGGCCGATCTGATGCGCTCCGAGATGGCCCCGTGCGGCGCCCAGGTGGCCTTCCTCAACTCTGGCTCGCTGCGCCTCAACCAGGACGTCCCTGCGGGCACCATGCTCACCCGCCGCCATCTCGAGGAGCTCTTCCAGTACGAGACCAAGCTCCTGCTGCTGCGCATCCCGGGCTCGACGCTGATCCAGGTCGCCCAGCACGCCGCTCGCGGCTGGCCGGGGAGCGGCAGCTGGCTGCAGATTTCGGGCTTCACCTTCGAGCACGATCCGGGTGGGCGCACGGCGAAGAACGTCTTGCTGGTGACACCGGAGGGCCGTCGCCCCGTGAGGACGGACGAGGAAATCCTGGCAGTGACCAACCAGTTCCTCGTTGATCCCGCCCAGGGGGACCAGGACGGCTACCAGATGCTCGGGCTCGCCCAGGTGGTCGGCGAGTGCACGGTCAACGGCCTCGATCTCAAGAAAAGGGCTCTGGAGGCGATCGCAGCGAGCGCGCCCGAGGGCATCGCACCGGCCACCGACGGTCGCATCCTCCAGCCGGCCCTCGATGAGGGCGCGGGGCGGTGCGGCGGGACGGCCTACTGAGCCCCTCACCCCCTCGGTCCCCCTCTCCCGACCCACCCACACCATCCTCCGGGAGAGGGGGAGGCCGGAGGGGAGACAACGACCCCGTTGTCACCCCGAGCGAAGCCGAGGGGTCTCCCCGGCAGCGGCCCGGAGGGGATGGATTACCGCTTCGCGGGAATGACGGCGGGAGAGACATCCCCTCCGGTCCCCCTCTCCCGGAGGTCGGTGTGGGCGGGCCGGGAGCATGCCCTGAGTGCAGCCGAAGAGAGGGGCAGGGGTGAGGGTCGCCCTAACCCGCCCCGAGCTTCTTCAGCTGGGGATCGTCGGGATACAAGCCGCGGGCGTAGGCGAGCAGGCGGGCGGCGCTCTGTCGATCCCCCAACACCTGGAGGGTCTCGACCGCCGAGGCATAGGCGGCCGGCGAGCCGCCGTTCTGATCGACCATCCGGCGAAGCGTCGCGACCGCCTGATCGGGCTGGCCAGCCTCGACCAGCACCAGGGCCAGCCGGCTGAACGCATCGAGCCGGTCGGGGTTGGCGCGAATCTCCTCTTCGAAGCTGCGCACCGCCTCCTCCAGGCGGCCCTCGCGCGCTTCGACGTCGCCCCGCACCAGGAAGTACCCGGTCGGCGGCGGCAAGGTCTCTTTCTGCTGACGAGTCTCCGCCTGGGTGAAGGCGGACCTCGCCTCGGCGAGCTTGCCTTGCCGGGCCAGGATCCGGGCGAGCACCACCCAGGACTCCACCTTCTCCGGCTGGGTTCGCGTGAGCTCCGTGGCTTGGCGTTGTGCCTCGCTGAAGTCCTCCGCCAGCATGGCGATCTCCGCCAGCTGCTGCCGGGCCTTGGCGGGCGACGACGTGAGAGCCAGCTCCGCGTGCGCTCGGGCCTCCTGGTAGCGACCCAGCTCGGCGAGGAGAGCGGCCAGCGAGAGGGCGATCCACGGTGAGCCACCGGAGTTCTCGAGCGCCTTCTGGTAGACCTCCACCGCTTCCGTGCGGCGCCCCGCTCGTACCAGGGCGATCGAGAGCTTGTCCCAGGCGTCCTGCATCCGGGGGTTGCGCTCCACCATCCGCCGCAGCAGAGGCACGGCGTCATGGAAGCGGTCGAGTCCCATCAGCCGGGTGGCTTCCTTGAGATCCGCGAGGGCTCCGATCTGAGCCTTGGGATCCGGCAGGGGGCCCTCTGCGAAAAGGACCGGCGCCCCGGCGTAGCCCAGGGCCGCGAGCTTCGCCTGAGTCTCAGGATCCACCTCGCTGGGCTTGGCCAGGGGCTTGCGCAGGGGGTGGAGCTGCTGCCGCAGCGTCACGAACGCGCGCTTCTCGGTCGAGAGGACGTTGTTCTTCTGGGCCGAGTCCGCGAGCAGGTCGTAGAGCTCGGGATCGGGAGCGTCGATGTACTGGAAGCGATCCCCGATCAGGGAGGCGAGATCGCTCCAGCCCATGTGCAGACGGGGGTAGAAGGTCTCGGAATAGACCCCCCGCCCGGCGTCGTTCGGGCCCAGGCCCGTGAGCGGTCGTCCCGCGAGCCCCGCCGGCACATCGACCCCCACACTGGCGAGAACCGTGGGCATCACGTCGGCGAGCTGGGCCGGCATCGAAACCCGCTCGCCGCCTCGGGAGCCCCCTGGCAGCTTGACCAGCAACGGCACCTGGAGCGACTCGCGATAGAGGAAGATCCCGTGCTCCTCCTCGCCGTGGTCCCCCAGACCCTCGCCATGATCGGAGAGCACGATCAGCAGGGCTCGGTCGTAGAGCTTGCGTTGCTTGAGCGCGCCGACCAGCCGGCCCACCAAGGTGTCGGCGTAAGCCACCTCGCCGTCGTAGGGATGGGAGTAGCGGGACCGGAACGGCTCAGGAGGTAGGTAGGGGGTGTGAGGCTCGTAGACGTGGAGGAAAAGGAACGTCCGATCTTGCCCCCCCTGGTCCAACCAGGACAGGCCCAGCCGCAACGTCTCCTCTCCCTTCCGCTGCAACCCGCCGAGCGGCGTGTCTTTCCTCGCCTGGATGCTGTCCTCGTAGAAGTCGAAGCCCTTCGCCAGGCCCGTGTCGCCATGCAGCACGAAGGCCGACACCGCTGCCCCGGTGCGGTAGCCAGCCTCGTGCAGAAGCCTGGGGAGAAACGGATGGCGCTCGGCGGCGAAGGGATAGCCGACGTTGTCGCGCACGCCGTGCTCCGGCGGTAGCAGCCCGGTGAGCATCGAAACGTGCGAGGGTAGGGTGAGGGGGTAGTGGCTGTAGGCCCGCTCGAAGAGAATCGAGTCCTTGGCCAGCGCCGAGATGGCGGGGGTCTCGATGGTCGTGTTGCCGTAAGCGGCCAAGCGGTCGCTGCGCAGGGTGTCGATCGAGAGGATCACGACCGGGGCACCCGGCCAGGAGCGGGTCCTGCCGCCGCAGCCGGTGCCCAGCAGGGTCATGCCTGCCAGGGCACCGATCACAAGGCAGCGGGCAAAGCGGATCATCGAGCGGCGACCGGCGGCGGGGGCTCGGCGAGCCTCAGAGGGCGGCCAGGAAGTCCTTGGCCTCGGCAGCGCGCGGGTGGTTCGGGTCCAGCTCGAGGAGCTTCTGGAAGTCGGCCTTGGCTTCGGCCGTCTTGTTCTGGTTGAGGTAGCACAACCCGCGGTAGTAGTAACCGTCGGGAAGGCCCGGGTTGTCCGCCACCACCTGCTCGAAGTAGACGAGCGCCTCGGCCGTTTTGCCCTCGTTGAACTTCTGGATGCCCAGGTTGAGCAAGCTGTTGGGGTCGACCTTGAACTCGCCGGTGATCCGCGCCTTGTAGGGCGCCGCCTCCGCCTCCTTGCCGTCGTTGAGGAGGATGGTGACGATCAGCTTCAGGCTGTCTTGATCGTCGGGAGCGACGGTCAGTGCCCTCTGCAGGGTCTCCATCGCCTCGGCCTTCTTGCCCTCTTCGTAGTAGGTGCGAACGATGCCGCGCAGGATGGCCGGATGGCTCGCGGTGTCTTCGATGGCGGCGATGGCCTTCTCATATTCGGCGCGGGCTTCGGCGAACTTGCGCTCCATCATCAGGGCGTTGCCGCGCTCGATCATGCCGGCCGGGCTCTCGGCCTTGGTCGCCTCGATCAACTCCTTGGGGATCGGGTTCAGGGAGACCCGCAATGTCTCGCCGGGGCCGATGCCTTCGGAGAGGACCCGGGCGGCGCCCTCGGCGATCTTGAAGCCTTCGGCCTCGATGAGCACCGTCCAGGTACCGGTGGCGAGACCCAGCGTCGACCAGCGGCCCTTCTTGTCCGTGATCAGGGGCTTGGGCCCATTCCCCTCGGCGTTCAGGTAAAGCGTGACCTTGGCGCCAGCGATCGGGTTCCTGTCCTGGTCGGTGACGATGCCCTGGAGCCGGCCACGGCCGGCCCAGTCCTGGGCCTCGACCGAGGAGCCGAGCAGCAGAAGACCCACGAGAAGCGGAGCGAAAACCGTCGCGCGTTGCATTTCAACCTCCGTCGAAAGCCGGAGTCTAACGCGAACCCCTGGAAACGAAAAACCGCCGGGGTTGCCCCCGGCGGTTCTCTCCGAGCCAACGACCGGGCTTACCGGAAGTTGAAGCGGACGCCCAGGCGGAACACGCGCGGGCTGACGATCTCGCGGACGTAGTCGCCGTTGGTCAGGCCGGTGAGCACCTGACGGGTCTGGCCACCCACCACGGTCGTGTCGGTGACGCCGTCGCGGTTGTTGTCGACGCCGGCGCGGACCGAAGACTCGGTCTGGAGAGTGTTGTTGTTGTTCAGCAAGTTGAAGCCGTCCACCGAAACGGTGAGGCCGAAGTCGCTGAAGTGGAACTCCTTCTCCAAGCGAGCGTTGAAGATGAGCACGTCGTCGTTGCGGTACGACTCGACGTCCGTGACGGCGAGGAAGTTCCGCGTGCCGATCGCGTCACCGGGGTTGGTGCGGACGTTGTAGGGGATCGGATAGCCCTCGCGGCCGGAAAGGTTGCCCGCGATGTTGAAGCCCCACGGACGGTCCGGAGCGATCTGGTACAGACCGCTGATGTCGAACGCCCAGTTGCTGTTGATGAAGACGTTGCCCTTGGCGCCCGAGGTGGTGCCGGAGCCGAGAAGGACCGCGCCGCCGTCAACCGACGAGCCGGGCAGCAGGTTGTTGCCCTCCTCGTTGGCGCTGTTCGGAACGCTCCACTCCCAGTCGCTCCAGGTCACGTGGCCGCGGAGCAGCCAGCGGTTGGCCAGGCGCTTGTTGAAGGTGAGGCTGACGCCGAGGTAATCCTGCTCACGGTCGCCGTTGGTGAGGAACACACCACCGTTCGTGGTCAGGTTGGGATTGAGCCGGCGGATCGGCACGATCTGGGTCGAGCCGTCCGGCAGGGTGACGATCAGGTTGCGCACCAGCGAGTAGTCAGCCGAGGTATGAACCCGGCCGAGGCTGCCCGCGGGCTCGCTGCCGTCCAGCACCAAGCGCTCGTTCTCGAGGATGTCGCTGTACTTGCGGATGGTGGCCGACAGGCCGATCAGGAACTCCGGCAGCAGCGAGTGCTCGACCGAGAGAACCAGCTCGTCGGTGGTCGGGGCGTCGAGGTTCGGGTCGGTGATGTTGAGCGGAATGAGGCCCGGGTTGTTCGGGTCGAAGCCGACGTAGAAGGCCGTGGGGCCGATCTCGTTCGGGGTGATGGCGCCGTCACCGTTCGGGTCGTCCCAGTAGAAGTAGTGATACTGGTAGTTCGCCGGGTTGGTGTTGGAGACCGTGCCCGAGCCGAGCTGATCGGCGAAGCGGGAGTAGGAAGCCCGGATCAGGGTCTTGCGCTGCTCGCCCAAGGCATAGGTCAGGCCCAGGCGCGGAGTGATGGACTCCCACTCGAAGCCGGGGTCGCCACCGGCGAAAGTGCCGCCGCTGCCGTTCGCGCCCGTGATGACGTTGCCGTCGAAGTCGCGGAACGGGATCGGGGTGGCCGGGATGGTGGCCGGGCTGTTGGTGCCCTCCTGCAGGTCGTAGCGCAGACCGAAGTTCGCCACGAGGTTGCCGAAGGTCATGGTGTCCTGGACGTAGAGCGAGGTGTACTCGACCTCGTCCGTGATGTTGCGGTCGGTGCGGTTGAAGCCGAGGCCGAAGGCGGCGAGGCCGACCAGCTGCTGGCCCGGCCAGGTGGAGAACGAGGTCACTTCGATGTTGCGGTAGCTGACGCCGAAGCGCAGCTCGTGGCTGGAGGAGCCCACGTTGAAGAAGTAGTTGCCGTCGAGCTTGTACTGCTCCGCCGGCCGATCCGTCTCGTAGACCAGGAAGCTGTTGGCCCACACGCCGGCGGCACTCTGCACGACGTTGGGGAAGGTCGGGTCGCCGATGCCGCCACCGATCGGGGTCAGCGAGAAGCCGCCCTCGACCTTGGAGGCCATGCCGGTCAGGTAGAAGTTCGAGTTGAAGATGTGGGTGTCCTCGAGCTTGTAGATCGGGGTGCCACCCTTCTGGTTCCAGGTCGTCGCCGGCGGCCGGGTCGGGCCGGCGTTACGGCCGCTCTTCTGCTTGTCACCGAAGTGGTAGAAGGCGGTCAGCGAGTTGTTCGCCGTGACCTGGGCGTTGATCTTGGCGGCATAGGCCGGCAGCTCGGTGACGTCGTGGCTGCCCGGGCCGGTGGCGCCCTGCACACCGCGCAGGGTCAGGAGGTCGATCTCCTGGGTGCCGTAGGAGCCCCAGAGCCACACGCGGTCCTTGACGATCGGACCGCCGCCCTCGGCGCCGTAGTCGAGGATCTCGACGATGGCGTTGCCCTGGGCGAAGGGGGGCTGGGCGTTGGAGTTCGGCACGCCGTTGGCGCCCGTGACGGTGATCGAACCGTTCGGGTTGACGATCGCCCGGCTGGCGTTCCACAGGCCGGCCTGGCCGAGCTCGCTGTTGTCGAAGTCGAGGTCGGACTGGTAGCTCTCGTCGGTCTGGAAGTACCGGCCGGAGAACCGCCACTCGTTGGTGCCGCGCTTCGTCACCATGTTCATGGTCACGCCGCCGGTCGCCAGGGAGACGTCGGTGCCACCGGTGGTGACCTGCATCTCCTCGAACGAGTCGAAGTTGTAGTACGTCGGCGAGGAGCCGATCGCACCCATGTCCGTGATGACCACGCCGTCCACCGCCCACACGGAGTTGTCGTCGTTGGTGCCCGGGCTGATGTAGAGGGTCTGCTGACCGCTCTCGTTGCCGCCGACGTTGACGCGGTCGACGAGCACGCCCGGGGTCTGCTGCAGGATCACCCAGGGGTCACGGGCGGTCGGGATCTTCTCGAGCTCGACCTGGGACACCGTCTGACCGGTGGAGATCTTCCGCTCGTCGAGGAGCGGGCTTTCCGAGGTCACCGTGATGACCTCTTCCACCGCTGGGGTGAGGGTCACCTCGATGGAGGTGTTACGGCCGACCGAAATGCTGATGTTCGGGTAGTCGACCGTGGAGAAACCCTCGAGCTCGGCCTTGAGCTGGTAGCCGCCCGGGGAGAGCCCCAGGAACCGGAACTGCCCCTCGGCGTTGGTCACCTGGACCTGGGTCGCGCCGGTACCCGTGAGGGTGACCGTGACGCCCGGGAGGGGAGCTCCCTGGTTGTCCTGGACCGTGCCGTAGAGGTTGCCGGACTGCAGCTGAGCGAAAGCCGAGCCCGCGCCCACCAGCAGCGCGAGCGCTGCGAGGACGAGGACCTTCCGCCACTGATTAATGCTGCTCATGCGAATGAAACCTCCTGTGAAGGATGGTTTACGAAAGCCTCTTCCCCGTCGTGGGGCAGAAGCAGAACGCGCGGTTGAGGAAGTCCGAGACGCAAGTATCTCACAGCTGGTTCAAGAGGCTGCTGGGGGGCCTCGAGGCCCCAGACTCGTCGTTCGGGACGCGCTGGAACTGGACTGTAACAGGCCATTCGCCGATGGGTCAAGCAACGGCAGTGCCACCTTCGGCGGCTTCATGCTGCTGCCGCATCTCACTGAAGAGAAGAGACTTAGGCGCCACGCCTAGAAGATGATCAGACAGGTCACAAAACCGGATCCAAGATCTTGGAGGCAGTCCATCCAAAGTCTTGGAGAATCCACGCTCGGATCGTCGGACTCGCCCAGCCAGACCCTGAACGGACCACCAATTGGGACAGGATAGGCTCTGCCGGAACGGCCTTTGCAGCCGCAACCCGACGGAGGGCACCATGATCGCCGCCCGGATTCTCCTCGTATCGACCCTGGCCGCCTCGTTGGCCCTCGCCGCTTGCACCCAGTACCAGCCCTTCGACGCCGAGGGCTTCCTGGAACAGGAGCTCGACCGTCGCGTCGACCGTGACCGCCGCGCTCGTGCCGAGGTGCCCTTCGCCCTCAGCCCGGAGATCGAGAAGGTGCTGACCGAGAAGTACAAGCCGGGCCCGAACGAGCTGCGCCGGGTCGAGCAGGTTCTCGACTTCATCTTCCAGCGCATCGACCTCACCTACTCCCTCACTCCCACCCGCAACGCGGTCGGGACCTACCGGAGCCGGCAGGGCAACTGCCTCTCCTTCGTCAACCTCTTCGTGGGCGTCGCCCGCTTCAACCGGCTCACCCCCTTCTACGTCGAGGTCACCGATTACCAGCGCTGGAACTACAAGGATGGTCTGGTGGTCAGCCGCGGCCACATCGTGGCCGGCATGTACGTCAACGGCAAGCTGCGCACCTACGACTTCCTACCTTACCGGGCCAAGGCCTACCGGCAGTTCAAGCCGATCGACGACCTGACGGCGGCAGCCCACTACTACAACAACCTGGGCGCCGAGGCCCTGATGGAAGGCGACATCGAGCAGGCTCTCGACCAGCTGCAGATCGCCCGCGAGATCGCCCCCGACTTCATCAAGGGGCTCAACAACCTGGGCGTGGTCTACGCCCGCACCGGCAAGGTCGAGGAGGCGGTGGAGATCTACCAGCGCGCTCTGGCGGTCGAGCCGGAGGACCCCGCCCTCCTGACCAACCTCGCGCGCGCCTATCAGCAACTCGGCCGCCTGGACGAGGCTCAGTCCACCCTCACCAAGGTCGAGGGGATCAACTCCACCAACCCCTTCTTCTTCGTCTACCAGAGCGAGGTCGCCCTAGCGCGCAACGACAACCAGGCCGCCCTCGACTACCTCGCCGAGGCCCTCCGGCAGGACAGCGAGCTTCCCGAGGTGCACGTGGCCCTGGTCAAGACCTATCTCGCCATGGGCGACGTCGGGCGCGCTCGGCACCACCTCGAGCGGGCCCTCCGCCTCGACGCCACCAACCGCGAGGCCCTGCGCCTGGCCGTGATGCTCGGCAGCGACGGGGCGACGGCGGGCAAGCCTTGAGCCCGCCGGGAGCCTCGCCCAGAGAACCACCGCGCTCCCAGCTCCGTATCGAAGGGGCATGAACCGAGACCGGTCCTCGCGCCCGTGGTGTCTGCGGACTCCGAGTCCGCTCCTCGCTTCCAGCCTCCTCACCTTGGTCCTCGCCTCGCCCGCCGGGGCCGTGCCGCCCGGATACGAGCCCCTCGAGCGCCTCGTCTCGGTGGACGGTGAAGTGCGCAGGGAGGCGGCCAGGGAGATCGTCGCCGGCGGCGACCGCTCGCTGATCCCGGGCATCGTGGACGCCGTGTTCTTCGTCAAGAGGCTCGAACGCCTGGATCTCTACACGGCCCTCGAGGGTCTGACCGGCGAGAAGCTGCCGCGCAGCTTCTACGACTGGGTGGAGTGGGTGGGCGCTCATCCCGAGATCAAGCCGAAGGAGGGCTACCCGGAGTGGAAGCTGAGCCTCCTGCAGCGCATCGACCGGCGCTTCGCGGCCTTTCTCTATCGCGGGGCGCCCATGCGCGTCCGGCTCGAAGAGGTGGTTTGGGGCGGCGTCAAGGTGGACGGCATTCCCAGTCTGGACGACCCCGCCGTCCTGCCCGCCGCCGAGGCCCGCGGCATGCGCGACGACGAGGCGGTCTTCGGCGTCTCGCTGGGTGGCGCCCAGCGGGCCTACCCGGTGCGCATCCTCTCCTGGCACGAGATGACCAACGACGTGGTGGGCGGCGAGCCGATCGCCCTGTCCTACTGCACCCTCTGCGGCAGCGCCATCCTCTACGGCACCCGCACGCCCAAGGGCAGTCCCTACCGCTTCGGCACCTCCGGGCTGCTCTATCGATCCAACAAGCTGATGTTCGACCGCAGCTCCTACACCCTGTGGAGCAACATCACCGGCGAGCCGGTGATCGGCCGCCTCGCCAACAGCTCGGTCCGGCTGCCCATGCTGCCCGTGACCCGCACCACCTGGAAGGAGTGGCGGGAGCGCTTCCCCGACACCACGGTGGTCTCGCTCGAGCAGGAAGCGGGCAAGAGGGCGGGCTACGAGTACTTGCCCGGGGCCGCGGACCGTGCCCGTCGCGACGTGAAGTTCCCGGTCTGGCAGAAGAGCAATGCCCTGCCCCGCGACGAGGAGGTCTTCGCCCTGCGCATCGGCTCGGCGACCAAGGCCTACCCTCTGGCCGCCCTCTACGCCGAGAAGTTGGTCCAGGATCGCCTGGGTGAGACCGACTTGCTTCTCCTCGCCGACCCGTCGAGCGGTGCCGTCCGCGCCTACGACCGTAGCGGCAAGACCTTTGCAGTCGGCCCCACCTCGCGTGAGGTCAAGGACGACAGCGGCGCCCGGTGGAAGGTGGAAGAGGAGGGCTTGGTGCGGGTGGACGATCCCACCGTCCGCCTTCCCCGAGTGGCCGGCCACATCGCCTTCTGGTTCGGCTGGTACGGCTTCTACCCCGAAACCGAGATCTACAAGCGACGCTGAACGGGCGTCAGGGACCCTCACCGATGCGGATCGTCACGGGCCGGTCGTCGATGATCTCGCCCGCGTCGTCCCGCTCGCCGGAGAGCCGGTAGTCGGGCTCGGCCAGGGCCATCCCCAGATGGACCAGGGCCAGGGCGGCGAGCACCCACGGCCAGAACCGGCGCAGCCGCTGGGGCACCAGCGCCACGGTACCGGCCGCCACCAGCAGCAGCAAGAACGGCCAGACGATCATCGTGCTGCGCAGGTAAGGGAAGAAGGCCACCGCGACCAGGAGTCGATAGCCGAGCAGCAGGGCCCCCACCGCCAGCAGCTGCCGCTGCCGGCGCAGGACCCAGGTCCCGAGCGCCGCGAGACCGAGGCTCAGCCAGAGCCAGAGGGGCGAGCGGGCCGAAGCCACGTCCACCGGCAGGCGGACCCATTCCGGCGGGTTGGGCAGGTCGCGCAGGGTCCAGCCGTGGCCGAGCGCTCCCAGCGAGGCCCAGACCTTCGCCGCGCCGCGCGCCAGGAATCGCCCGGGGCGAGCGGCGATCTCCGCCAAGCCCAGCCGCCAGCCCCGGACGATCGCCTCGTGGTGGGGTGCCCAGGTGGGGTCCAGCTCGGCCGGCCGACCGGGCGGGGGCGGCAGGGTCCGGCGGGCGAAGAAGAGCTCTTCCTCGCGCTGGCCCAGGGCGAAGTTCAGGGGGCCGCCGAAGGAGACCGGCACCCACTCCGGCAGCGGCGAGGGCAGCTCGCCGACGTGAGCGCGGTTGTAGGAGGCGAGCGCGGAGTGGGCAGAGAGCACCGCCGGCAGCAGTGCCACCAGTCCCACCGCGAGAGTGATCAGGGCCGCCCGACGCCGTGCGGGCCGTCGCCACAGGAAGAACACCGCCAGGGCCAAGGCGAGCCCGAGATGCTCGGGGCGGGCCGAGGCCGCGAGGCCGTGGAGGAGCCCCGAGACGACCGGCCGGCGCCAGCCCAACCACAACAGGGCGACCAGCAGCAAGCGGTAGGGCACCTCCGCGCTCCACGCCGAGGCCAGCGCCAGCTCGCCGAAACCCAGGGGCAAGAAGAGGGCGAGGGGCAGAGCGAAGGGGACGCGGCCGGCGAGCAGGCGATAGAGCAGCACGCCAGTGGCGGCGCTCATCGCCACAGTGACCAGCTTGGCGGCCAGGAAGACCGCGGCCGGCTCGCCGAACAGCCACCAGAGAGGCGTCGCCAGCCAGATCGGCAGCGGCGGCTGGAGCGGCAGCCCGGCCATCATCAACGGCTCGCCCACCACCAGCCGCCGCGCCTGCTCGAGGTAGATCACCCCGTCGCCGAAGAAGAACAGCCCCACCGGCGTCGCCGCGAGCGGGCTCGCCGCGAGGGCGACGCCGTGAACCAGGACAGCCCACAGGAGCACCCACCAGGAGCGCCCCGACTCGGGCCCCCCGGGCTGGGCCGGCTTGCCACTCTCGGGCGCGGAAGGAGTATCCTGTTTGGGCTTGCGCCGCACGACCATGACCGATTCGGGAATTCGACGAGTCTATCAGCGACCCCAAATCCCGAAGCGGGGGAATCCCAGGACCCGCTAACAGGGCTCTCGCTCGAGCCCTCAAGGGAGGAACTCTCATGCGCGGCATGCGAAACCGCTCTCTCGCCGTCCTCGCCCTCGTCGGCGCCGGACTCGGCACTGTCGTCCTCGATGCCCGCGCAGCCCGCAAAGGGGGGAAGGGAGACTTCGAGGAGACCACCCGCGTCATCGCGGTCGAGGTTCCGGTCAACGTCGTCGACAAGCTCGGCCGGCCGGTCCGAGGGCTCCGGGCCGAAGACTTCGAGCTCTTCGACGAAGGCAGGCGCCAGACCCTGACCGGCTTCGAGGTCGTCGACCTCGCCAGCCCCGAGGTGCACCAGGCGGTGACTCCCTCGCGTCCGGGCGGGCTGCCTTCCGCCGCCCGCCGCCACTTCTTGCTGCTCTTCGACATCTCCTTCTCGAATCCCGCCGCCATCACCCGCGCCCGGGAGGCTACCCGGGAGCTGGTGCTCTCCCGGCTCCACCCCAGCGACCTGGTGGCCGTGGCCGTCTACTCCCTCGAGACCGGGCCCCGGCTGATCGTCACCTTCACCCCGGACCGCGCCCAGGTGGCCCAGGCCCTGGACAGCCTCGGACTTTCCCGTGCGTCCCGGCTCGATCCGCTACGCTTCATCCTCGCCTCGAGCTTCGACGCTTCCAGCGACACCCGTGTCGACTCCAGCGATCTGGGCGGCCGGAACACCGAGCTCGACCTGCTCGGCGGCTTCCAGGACACCGCACGCGATCAGCTGGCGATCATCAACAAGATGCTGGAGCGCAACGAGAAGGGCTACGCCCGTTCCCAGGTCACCGCCTTCGCGCGGGCCCTGGGGGAGATGGCCCAGATCCTCGGCTCCATCGAGGGCCGCAAGCAGGTGCTGCTGTTCTCCGAGGGCTTCGACAGCCGCCTGCTCACCGGCGTCCCCTTCGACACCGAGGCGGAGGGAGACATGCGCAGCGTGCAGATCCAGCGTGGCGACATCGCCCTGATCGACTCGGACGACTCCTACGGCAATACCGGCGTGCAGACCAACCTCGCCGAGATGGTCTCGCAGTTCCGCCGCGCTGACTGTGTGATCCAGGCCGTGGACATCGGCGGCCTGAGGGCGGAGGACCGCCTCACCGACACCTCGGCCACCGGTCAGGGGATGCGGTCGCGGCTCAACTCCGGCCATGACGGCCTGTTCTACGTGGCCAACGAGACCGGTGGCGAGCTGTTCAAGAACTCGACCGACCTCTCCGAGCAGCTGCCCCAGGTTCTCGATCGCAGTGCCGTAACCTACCTGCTCACCTTCCAGACCGGCGAGCTGCCCACCACCGGCCGCTTTCGTCGCCTCAAGGTCAAGCTCGCGGACAGCGCGCCCCGGGATGCCCGGGTCTCCTTCCGCCAGGGCTACTTCGAGCCCCGTCCGTTCGAGGACCTCCATCCCCTCGAGAAGGATCTCCTGGCCTCGGACGCCATCGCCACCGCCGCCCTCTCGGACGAGATCCGCATGAACCTGCTGGTGGCGCCGTTCAAGGGCGGTCCGGGCTGGGCCTACGTGCCGGTGATCATCGAGCTGGACGGCGAGACCCTGCTCGCCGGCCAGAAGGACGGTCAGCTGTCCATCGAGCTTTACGCCTACGCCACGGACGAGAAGAGTGAGATGCGCGGCTTCTTCACCCAGCAGGTCAGCCTCGACATCAGCCGCAGCCGCGAGCGGCTGAAGGGCTCGGGCATCAAGTACTACGGTCACCTCGAGATGCGCCCGGGTGACTACCAGGTGCGGGTGTTGGCAAGGAACGCCCGCACCGGTCGCACCGGCGTCAAGGCCATCAGCATGACGGTGCCGCAGTACGAGGAGACGCCGGCTTTCATCCTGCCTCCCTTCTTCCCGGAGCAGACCGCCCGCTGGGTGATGGTGCGGGAGCGCTCGACCCAATCGGGCAGCGCGAGCACCGTCTACCCCTTCACCATCAACGGCGAGCCGTACGTGCCCGCGGCCTTGCCGCAGATCGAGCTCGGCAACCCCACCGCCTTCTACCTGGTCGGCTACAACTTCGGTGACGGCCACCTCTCCCTGGCCGGTGAGGTGGTGGACGCCGCCGGCACGGCGGTGCCGGGCGTCGAGGTCCGCCTGGTGGAGCGGACCGCCACGGGCATTGCCGGCTACGACAAGCTGCTGGCCGAGATCGAGCACCCCACGCTCGCCGCCGGCACCTACACGCTGAAGGTGGAGCTGACCAACGCTGCCGGCGAGCGCGGGAAGACCTCGATTCCGATCGAGATTCAGAACTGACCGGCCGGGAGGGCAGCTTGTCTCCAGGAAGGGTCGGGTAGGGTTGGACCAACGTGTCGGTCCCAGGGACGAGGGCGGACACATGGATCCGCCCCTACCTGGGATCGCGCGGTTTCCGCAGGGGCGGACCAACGAGTCCGCCCTCCCCTCCCCATGGCATATCTCCTGCTTGCGTTCGTCTTGAAGTACCATCCCGCCCGGGGCGCGCCGAGCACCCCCATCAGAGCTCGAGAGGAGGCGAACGTGAAGAAGGCAGCCGTTTCGGTGTTGACCGCGGCCCTGCTGGTGGTCTCGCAGCAGGCCTACAGCGCGGCGAAGAAGGGCTTCGGTGAGACCACCTCGGTGGTGGTCGTGGAGGTGCCGGTCACCGTGCTGGTCGATGGCAAGCCGGTCCGGGGCCTCACCAAGGAGAACTTCGAAGTGCTCGACGGCCGCACCGAGCAGCCGATCGTGGGCTTCGACGTGGTCGATCTGACCGCCACCCCCACCACCGGCTCCCGCGCCGCCCAGCGCACTCTGGTCCCCACTGCCGGCCGACGCCATTTCCTCTTTCTCTTCGATCTCTCCTTCGCCGAGCCCAGCTCGATCGTGCGCGCCCGTGCCGCGGCCCGGGACGTGCTGGCCAACCAACTCCATCCCCAGGATCTCGCCGCCGTCGCGACCTACAGCCTGAAGCAGGGGCCACGGCTGATCCTGGGCTTCACCCCCGACCGCTCGCAGCTCCTGCTTGCGCTGGACACCCTGGGCAGCCCGCAGCTGGTCAGCCGGGTGGTCGATCCCTTGGGTCTGGTCTTCGCCAGCCCGGCGGCGGCCAACCCCAACGCCCGCCAGGGCCGGCAGGCCACCGACGAGGCGCTGCAGGAGACCATCTCCTCGCTGGGTACCAGCGCCGTCAACTCCGCCCGCCAGGAGCAGCAGTTCGCGGTCACCAACATGACGCGACAGATGGCCGACCTGGCCAAGATGCTCGGCTCGGTCGAAGGGCGCAAGTACGTGGTCCTGCTGTCCGAGGGCTTCGACGAGACCCTGCTGGTGGGCACCGGCACCCGCAGCGCCGGCCAGCCACCCGAGATCGACTCGGTCGACGCCGAAGCCAGCTCGCTCGGCGAGAGCAGCTCCGGCAGCGCTCTCGACAATCAGCTCTCGGGCAACCTCTCGAACGTCAGCTCGGACGCCATCTACGGCAGCGGTGCCGTGCAGAACGACCTGTCGAAGATGATCACCGAGTTCCAGCGGGGCAACAGCGTCATCCACGCCATCGACATCGGCGGCCTGCGCGCGGGGGGCGGCGTGCGGCCCAAGGCCTCCGGCCAGAACAGCCTGGTGACCATGGCCAAGGACACCGGCGGCCAGGTCTACACCAACTTCAACGACGCCTCTTCGGCCATGGGCGAGCTGCTCGAGGCGACCAGCGTCACCTACCTGATCGCCATCCAGCCCAACGACCTGAAGCGCGACGGCAAGTACCACCGCCTGAAGGTCAAGCTCAAGAACGTCCCCCGCGGTGCCGACGTCTCCCATCGCCAGGGGTTCTACGCTCCCGCCCCCCTCGACCAGCAGAGCTCGCTGGAGCGCAACCTGCGCACCGCCTCCCAGGTGCTCGACCAGGAGGGCGGCTCGATCTCCACCTGGGTGCTCGCGGCACCCTTCGCCGGCAAGGACGGCAATGCCTACGTGCCGCTGGTGGTGGAGATCGACGGCGCCAAGCTGATCGAAGGCACGGTGGGGGACGTGGCCCCGGTCGAGCTCTATGCCTACGCTCTCGACCCTCAGGGCGCGGTGCTCGACTTCTTCACCCACACGCTGAACATCGACATCAAAGCGGGCGGCGCCCAGCTGCGTCAGAGTGGCCTCAAGTACTTCGGGCACCTCGACCTGCCCCCGGGCGACTACGAGGTGCGCGTGTTCGTCCGCAACCTCAAGTCCTCGCAGTCGACGCTCAAGGTCCTGCCCCTTGCGGTCCCCGATTTCGGCAAGCGCCAGGCTTTCCTGTCGCAGCCGCTGGCGACGCAGGGCCAGCAGTGGGTGATGGTGCGGGAGGAGGCCAGCCGCCAGAAGGACGTGCCTTATCCGTTCATGCGCGGCGAGGCGCCTTACATCCCCTCGGCTCGGCTGCGCCTGGCCAGGAGCGGCGAGGCCGAGGTCACCGTGCCCGCCCATTTCCTGTGGGGCGGCGAGATCGAGGCCGACGCCCGCCTGGTGACGACCGACGGTCGAGTGGTTGACGAGGCCGAGCTGATCGACATCCAGCAGGTCAAGGGACCTGGTGGCGCCGACTGCCTGGTGCTCAAGATCAAGACCAACGGTGTCGCCTCGGGAGGCTACCGTCTGGAGGTCGAGGTCAGTGACCCGGCGAGCGGACAGCAGGCCCTGTCCTCGGCCGAGGTGGAGGTGGTTGGCTGAGCGAGGGGGCCGTCGTCCACCTGCGCCCGGCCCGTGACCGTGCCGCCTCGAAGGGCCACCCCTGGATCTTCTCGGGAGCGGTCGAGCGGGTCGAGGGACCTGCCGACGCGCCCCTGGCGCGGGTGCTCACCGCCGACGGCCGGGACCTCGGCTGGGGGTTCTTCTCGCCGGCCAGCCGCATCCCGGTGCGCCTCCTCGGCAGCCGTGAGGAGGGGATCGACCGCCACTTCTTCGCCGCCCGCCTGGCCTGCGCTCAGGCCATGCGCCAGGCCCTCCTGCCTCCCGCCACCACCGGCTTCCGGGTGATCAACGCCGAGGGAGATGGCCTGCCGGGCTGGACGGTCGACCGCTTCGGCGACGTCCTGGTCAGCCAGATCACCTGTCCCGGGCTGGAGCGCCTGCGCGAAGAAGCCTACGCCGCCCTGGCGGAGGCCTGGCCCGGCCTCGCCATCGTGCAGAAGAACCACCTCGGGGCACGCCGGCAGGAAGGTCTGCCCGAAGCGGATGAGGTGATCCGGGGCGAAGCACCGGCGCAAGCGCCGTTCGAGGAGCACGGCCTCAAGCTCCTGGCGGAGCTCGCCGGAGGGCAGAAGACCGGCTGGTACTGCGACCAGCGCGAGAACCGCCGGCTGGTCGAGAGGCTGGCAGCCGGCCGCGAGGTCCTCGACCTCTACGCCCACACCGGCGCCTTCGGCCTCTACGCCCTGCGCGGCGGGGCCAGCGCCGTCACCGCCGTGGAGTCCTCGCCGCGCCTGGCCGAGATCGCCGAGCGCCAGGTCACGGCCAACGAGCTGCCCCGGGAGCGGCTCACCTGGATCCGCGCCGACGTGACGACGCACCTGCGGGAGAATCGCCAGCTCTACGACCTGGTGGTCTGCGACCCGCCACCCCTGGTACCGCGCAAGAGCGACCTCGCGCGGGGCGCACGGGCCTACAAGGACTTGAACCGCCTGGCCCTGGGCCGGGTGCGGCGCGGCGGCTTCTTCCTTACCTTCACCTGCTCGAGCGGGGTGGAGGCGCGGCTGTTCCGGCAGATCCTCTTCGCCGCCGCTGAAGAGGCCAAGGTAGCCCTCTCGCTGCTCGCACCGCTCGGCGCCGGCCCGGATCATCCGATCGACGTCTATCATCCGGAAGGCGAATACTTGAAAGGTTGGCTCGCCCATGTCCGCTGATCGTTCTCCCTCGTGCCGGCGCCTGGCCGGTGTCGTCCTCGCCGTGGCCCTCGGCCTCGCGGCCGTCCCCCTCGGGGCCCAGAGCGAAGCCCCGACCTCTCCTCCCTCCGTCCTCGATGCCGCCCTCGCCAAGCTCGATGAGCGGGACTCGGAGGGTGCCATCGCCCTGCTCGAGCCCTTGAAGGGCCGGCCGGGGGTCGACCCCCGAGCGATGGCCGTGCTGGGCGCCCTCTACATCGAGGCGGGCCGGGCCGAGGACTCCCTGGCTGTGCTCGAACCCCTGGCTCGCGCCGACAACGCCGACCCGGCGGTGCTCTACAACGCCGGACGGGCAGCCCTCGCGGCCGGCAAGGTCGCCGAGGGCGAGACCTTCCTGACCCGCTCGCTGGCCCGCGCGCCGGTCTCGCCGGCGGCCCGGGAGCTGGGGCTCTACTACGGTCGCATCGGCCGCTCAGCCGAGGCCCTGGCCCTGCTCGAACGCTGGGTGACGACCCAGCCGGAGGACTCTGACGCCCTGATGGCCGCTGCCCAGGCGGCCCTGCGGCTGGGGCGGGCCGACCTGGCCGAAGCGCTGATCTCGGGGCTCAATGCCGAGTCGGACCCGGTGCGGGTGCTGCGCGCCCAGGTGGCCCGACAGCGCGGCGACGCCGCCGGGGTGCTCGCCGCCCTGGGTCCGATCGCCAAGGCGCCTCCCCCGGGGCTCGAACGGGACGTGCGCCGGCTCGCCGGCGAGGCCTACCTCGAGATCGGCCGGCCCCAGGACGCCATCGCGGTGATCGAGAGCGCGACGGTGGGAGACGCTGCCGCCTCGCTGGTCTTCGCCCGGGCCATGGCCCAGCTGGGCCGGGGGCCGGCGGCGATCGCCGCCCTGAAGTCTTTCGCCGACTGGCTCTACGAGGCGGACCCTTCGCGGGTGGCGATTCCGCCCCTGGCCGGCGAGATCCTCGTCGAGTACGGCCGACAGCTCGAGATCACCGGCCAGCGCGACGAGGCGATCCGCGCCTTCAAGCGCGCCACGGTGCTCGCCTCCGGCTTCCTGCCTGGTTGGGAGTCCCTGGCGGCCGCCCTCACGGCGGCCGGTCGGGCCGCCGAGGCCAAGCAGGCGGAAGCCCGGGTGGCCGCGCTGCGCCCACGGGATGCCAGCACCCTCGCCGAAGACCCGGTGGCCAGGAGCCTCGCGGAGAGCATCGAGCTGGCCCAGAAGGGCGAGACCTCTCGTGCCCTCACCCAGCTGCGCCAGACCGCCGGGACCGCCCCCGGCGATCCGCGACCCCTGCTGGTGATCGTGCGCATCCTGATCGCCGAGAAGCGTTGGGACGAGGCCCTGAAGGCGGCGGATGCCGTGACCGCCGCCACCCCGGAACGACCGGCGGACGGCTATTACCTGCGCGGCGTGGTGCGCATGGCGAGCGGCAACAACCGGGAGGCCGAGACGGAGCTGCGCCGAGCCCTGGCCGCCGCCCCCAACCATGTCGGAGCCCTGAACGACCTCGCCGTGCTGCTGATGACCGAGGGCCGGTCCGAGGAGGCCCAAGGGCTGCTCGAGAAGGTGCTCGCCCTGGTGCCCGGCGACCCCCTGGCCACCGACAACCTCAAGAAGCTGCGCGAGGCCAAGGGAGGCAAGACGGGGTAGGAGGAGGCTGTCCCCTGGGCTGGTTGGGCTGGTTCCCACGCTCTGCGTGGGAACCCAGCAAACTCGGCCCACGCTCTGCGTGGGAACCCGAGTCCGGCCGCTCTGCGGCCTCTTCGCCGCCGGCACCGCCGCGAGGCGTTCAAACGCCTCGCTACCCATAAACGTCCCGGGCGGGACGAGGGACGAAGAGATCCCTCCGCTCCGCCTGCTGCGCAGGCTCCGGTCGGGATGACATCGGGGTGGTTGTCCCAGCTGCTCCCGCTGTCATCCCGAGCGCAGGGCCGAAGGCCCGGAGCCGAGGGATCTCCCCCGTCCCGCCAGGGACGTTCATGGCTAGCGAGTGACTTC
>DASUEU010000019.1:0-5189 GCA_036274895.1 Thermoanaerobaculia bacterium
TCAATCTCCTCACCTGCCTGTCCGTGACCATCAGCCTCCCGTCATGAGACGGCTAAGAGCTTAGAGGACAGACGGTTACGAGGAACCAGACCCCGCAGTTCTAGTTGTCGTCAACCCGCAGTTCTAATTGTCGCTGATCACGCGTGCTGCTCGGCCAGCCGCCACAGATGCTTGCGGGCTCCCCAACGAGGGTGCTTGCGCCGTGAAACCACCAGCGCCTGCTCGCACCGCTCCTCGGTGCGGTGCGGGCAGCTCGCCGGGGCACGGGAACGCTCCGCCAGCCCTGCCAAGCCCTCCTCCTCCCAACGACGCAACCACTTGTAGCCGGTCTTGCGGCTCACCCCGTAGCGCTCGCACAGCTCCACGAGACTGAACCCACCCTCCCGCCACGCCTCGACGAACTGGGCTCTCGAGTCCATCGGTGTCCTCTCGTCCCAAGGCATCCGGCACCTCCTCTGGCACCTGATGCTCTCCCACGGGACTGTCACCCATGTACCCGGTCTGATCTGTTGCCCATGTACCCGGTCTGTGCCCCTTGAGCCCCTCACCCCCTCGATCCCCCTCTCCCAGCCCGTCCACTCCAGCCTTCCGGGAGAGGGGGAGGCCGGAGGGAGATCCCCTCTTGAGCCCCTCTCCCGTGCGGGCGGAGTGGGTGACTGGAAGCCTGTCCTGAGCGAAGCCGAAGGAAGGGGTTGGGGTGAGGGTCTTGGTGGCGCGAACTTTTTCCGCCCGGTCGCCTCGGAAGGAGTGGAGGCGAAGGAGGTGCCGGTGAGCGAGCCCAACCGGGCGGAGGATCCGCAGCCGTGAATCCCTATGAAGGAACCTGCCCGTGCAGCTCCGGCGTCTCAGCCGCCTGGGCCAGCCGCCGGGCGAGCCTCTCGACCTGCGGCGCGGAGCGCTCGGCCAGGCGGGCCAGGGTCTCCTCCGCCGGGGAGAGCAGGCTGGCCCAGCGGGAGTGGCCGAGGGCGGTGAGGGTCCGGGCCGTGTGGAGCAGGTCCAGGGCGGCGGCCCTCAGGGCCAGCACCGTCTCGGACTCCTCCGGCAGCGGCCAGAGGTGGGCCTGCTCGAGGGCGCTCTCGAAGAGCAGCCGGCCCACCTGGCGCAGGGCGGCCTGGTCCTCGGCCCGGGTGAAGTGGCGCAGCATGGTCTCGCGGAAGGCGTCCAGCTCTTGCCCGTCGAGGAAGGGGGGCGGCGGTTTGGGGGTAGACTGCGCGAGGTCACTCATGGTGCTTTCTCCTCCATGGGTGGCTAGGCTCGGCGGGGTGCTCGCTACACTCCGCCGGGCCGCTTGGTGGCTGGGGTCGAGTGTTCGATCTGCTCCGAACACGCTGATTTTAAAGGTTTTCTCCCCTCCGATCAAGCCCGAGAGAAACCTTTTTTCGGAGCCCGCTCCGTGACCGCGGAGGCGCCCCGTCTCGCCCCCGCGGTGATGGTGGTGGGCCCAGCCAACTCGGGCAAGACCACCTTTCTCCACCACCTCGACGAGCTCCTACAGCACCATCCAGGGCGTCCCCTGGTCTACGTGCTCAAGGGCAGCCCGGACGGCACGGGGCGCTACCTGCTGCACGCGCCGGCGCTTCGCGAGGGGCTCAAGCCACTGGTGAAAGGGCGCTGGACCGAGACCACCGTGGCGACCATCGCGGCTTGGATCGACGAATGCCGCCGACATCTCGACCTGGTGCTCGTCGACTGCGGCGGCAAGCGCACCCCCTCGAACGAGCAGCTGTTTCGCCACGGCACGCATTCGATCGTGGTCGCGCGGCGCTTCGACGACCCCAGCGAGGAAGGAGCAGAGGGCCTCGCCGCCTGGCGGGGGGACTGCGCCCGGGCCGGACTCGAGCTGGTGGCGGAGCTGGTGGCCACGGGCAAGGCTTGGGCTCTCGGTCCCTCGGCGCCACCCTTGAGACCCGCTGACTCCAGCCGCCCGAGACCCTCACCCCCTCAGTCCCCCTCTCCCGGAAGGCTGGAGTGGGTGGGCCGGAAGTCTGTCGTGAGCGAAGCCGAAGAATGGGGGATCGAGGGGGTGAGGGGTCTGGAGTGCGCGGACCGGGAGCCTGTCGTGAGCGAGGCCGAAGGAAGGGGGACCGAGGGAGTGAGGGGCCCGACGGTCGTCGAGACCGTGGCCCAGCGCCTCCTGGCCTTGCTGCCCGCGCGCCGACGACCGGAGTACCTGGACCTGCGGCGCGCTCGGGACTGGGGCCCCGCGGACCTGGCCGGTCTCCGCCGTCACATCGCGCGCCAGGCGGATGCTCTGCGCCGCGAGGGCCGAGTGACGTTGGGCGGTCGAGCGCCCGTGTGGGCGTATGCGGCGGCCCTCCACGCCGTGCTCCGGCGAGCGCCCGACGTCCAGGTGGTGGTGTTCGATCCCAAGGCACCCGGTGGGCTGGTGGAGATCCCGCCCGCGGGTCTCGAGGGTTGGATGCACCTGCCGGAGGCCTCGCTGCTCACTTGGTCCGGGCTCCTTCAGGCTCGATGGCAGCTGCCCGCATCCGGAGCGGGGGCGACCCTGGTGCTGACGCTCACCGGGCCGGACCGCTTGCTGCCGCCCGAGGCGAGCCGATGGCTGGCGGACCTGGCGCTGCCGGCTCCGCTCGACGCTCCGGGGCCGTGGGTGGTCTCCGGCGCGGTGCCGATCTGGCTGCACCTGACCGTCAGCCGGCGGCTGGCCCAGCTCGCCGGGCCGCGCCCGCTCGCCGTGTGGGACGCCCGCAGTCAGTGTGCGGTGCGCGTGGCCGGCCGGGCCCGGTGGACCAGCCTGCCCTGGCCGGCGGATGGAGTAGGCCCGGCGCCCGACCCCCAGCAGGCCCGAAAAAGGGGGGAGGTCGGGCGGAATCAGAAGAACCCAGGAAGTGCCGTGTCATGAGTGACTTACGGCACTTTCAGGGAGTAGCGCCCGGGCCGGCCGTGCAAGATTTTCGGCAGCCCGCCAGGGGGTCGGGCGAAACGGCAGTGCAAGGCGCTGAAAAAGCGCGAGTTACGGGCGCCACGGTGGAAACCGGCGCCGGTCCCTTCGGGGAATTGCGACACGACGAGTTGTCGCTGGAAGTCCTCGTCGTAGTCCTCGGTGGAAACCGGCGCCGGTCCCTTCGGGGAATTGCGACAAGATAGCGCAAAGAACTATCCGCCAGCGTTCCATAGCAGTGGAAACCGGCGCCGGTCCCTTCGGGGAATTGCGACATGCTGAACCCATCGAAAAGGGGTTCTGCGTCCATATCGTGGAAACCGGCGCCGGTCCCTTCGGGGAATTGCGACATAGTTGAAGCTGAGTCGCCGCGGCTCCATGCCGGAGCGTGGAAACCGGCGCCGGTCCCTTCGGGGAATTGCGACATCTTCCGAGCGGAGGTAGGCGACGATCTGGTCGGTCGTGGAAACCGGCGCCGGTCCCTTCGGGGAATTGCGACAAGCTTCGGCTCGCTTGCGATGGAATCCGCTTCCTTGTGGAAACCGGCGCCGGTCCCTTCGGGGAATTGCGACACGGGAATCACCGTGGGAGCCCCTCAGGGGCTCCCGAGGTGGAAACCGGCGCCGGTCCCTTCGGGGAATTGCGACACCTCGGTCTCGGCGGATCGAGTCGTGTAGTTCAGGCCGGTGGAAACCGGCGCCGGTCCCTTCGGGGAATTGCGACACGCGGGGGGAGGGGCCGGCGGGGTGGCAGGCCCCGAGTGGAAACCGGCGCCGGTCCCTTCGGGGAATTGCGACACTATCTGACCGTAGCCACTTTGGCCGTTACCACTGTCAAGTGGAAACCGGCGCCGGTCCCTTCGGGGAATTGCGACACGCAGGTCCAGGATGGCGATCCCCCGCCGGGGGAGGCGTGGAAACCGGCGCCGGTCCCTTCGGGGAATTGCGACATACGGCCGAGGGATGATGGGAAGGGTGACCTCCTGAGTGGAAACCGGCGCCGGTCCCTTCGGGGAATTGCGACACGTAGATCTTGGTCTTCATCTTCGTTCTCCCTACTTGTGGAAACCGGCGCCGGTCCCTTCGGGGAATTGCGACATGAACTCCACCGCTGCGAGACCGACCGCGGTGAGGGCGTGGAAACCGGCGCCGGTCCCTTCGGGGAATTGCGACAAGATTTGACTAACCCCCGACGGCTTTTGGCCGTCCGGGTGGAAACCGGCGCCGGTCCCTTCGGGGAATTGCGACACGAGGTTACCTCGGCGGCGACGTCACCACCGAGGAGGTGGAAACCGGCGCCGGTCCCTTCGGGGAATTGCGACACCCTCTCGACGAGACGGCCCGAATCCACATGTCTCCATGTGGAAACCGGCGCCGGTCCCTTCGGGGAATTGCGACACCGATTGGCAAGCCTCTCAAAGAGGAGAGGCCGTCGAGGTGGAAACCGGCGCCGGTCCCTTCGGGGAATTGCGACACGGAGGTCGTGACGGTGCAGCTGGTTCTTCGGCTGGTGTGGAAACCGGCGCCGGTCCCTTCGGGGAATTGCGACAAGCTTGAAGCGGCGGGTGGTGCCGCCCGTGATGGCGGCGGTGGAAACCGGCGCCGGTCCCTTCGGGGAATTGCGACATGATGAGATTCTTCCATCCCACGAGAATGCTCCTTGTGGAAACCGGCGCCGGTCCCTTCGGGGAATTGCGACACATCAGGAACCCGGATCACCACAACAGGAGATCCGTCGTGGAAACCGGCGCCGGTCCCTTCGGGGAATTGCGACTTCCGCTGAGCGACTGGGTGAGATGACCCTCACTTTGTGTGGAAACCGGCGCCGGTCCCTTCGGGGAATTGCGACATCTGGATGGCGCTGGCCGGCGTACCGGCCAGAAGCAGGGGTGGAAACCGGCGCCGGTCCCTTCGGGGAATTGCGACAATAGTAGGTGGCGGCGGGCTCCTGGGCCATCAGCGGGAGTGGAAACCGGCGCCGGTCCCTTCGGGGAATTGCGACACGGAACGGGTTTGGGGGGCGAACCCCCTTGTCCACCTCGTGGAAACCGGCGCCGGTCCCTTCGGGGAATTGCGACACGGTTGTTAGACTGACGCCGACCTGGGCTGACCAGTTGGGTGGAAACCGGCGCCGGTCCCTTCGGGGAATTGGTGCGCCGGGATAAACCGGCATGGGGAAAGGAATGAAAGAGTCCTGCGCCGAAGGCTTAGCGAGCCACGGCGACCCTGAGTCATGCGCCGGCGTCCGTGAGGGCGCAGGTGAAGCGTTGACAGGGGCACACGCAGGC
>DASUEU010000020.1:0-18326 GCA_036274895.1 Thermoanaerobaculia bacterium
CCTTCGTCCCGCCTGACAGGAGTTTACGATCCGAAGACCTTCGTCCTCCACGCGGCGTTGCTGGATCAGGCTTGCGCCCATTGTCCAATATTCCCCACTGCTGCCTCCCGTAGGAGTCTGGGCCGTGTCTCAGTCCCAGTGTGGCCGATCACCCTCTCAGGCCGGCTACTGATCATAGCCTTGGTGAGCCATTACCTCACCAACTAGCTAATCAGGCGCGGACCCCTCTAGGAGCGACTGCTTGCAAGCAGAGGCAGCCTTTCCTCGCGAGACCGTGGACTCGCGATCGTATGCGGTATTAGCCCGAGTTTCCCCAGGTTATCCCCCACCCCTAGGCAGGTTATCCACGTGTTACTCACCCGTTCGCCGCTCTCCAGCGGCCGAAGCCGCTTTCGCGCACGACTTGCATGTGTTAAGCACGCCGCCAGCGTTCATTCTGAGCCAGGATCAAACTCTCCAGTTTAAATCCTGAAAGCCACTGCCGAACGGCTAACGCTCGACAGCGACGTTGTGTACATCGTTTTCCCGAGCCCTCTTTCGAGAGACTCGATTGACGTGGACTCTATCCTCTATTCAGTTTTCAAAGAACCGGCGCCGTCTCGGGCGCGAATTCCAACTCTACAGAATCTCGAACTTGCCTGTCAAGCCCTCGGCGCGACTTTCTCTGGAACCTAGAACCCCGGTCGCTTTGAGGGGGCGCGATGCGTCGGAGCTGCCTGCCTCCGGGGGGTCTTGGGTGTGGCTGAGTGCCGACCTCGACCCCACGCTCGCTTTGTGCCGCAGGCCCTTCGGCCAGCAGGGAGCGAGAGTGTAGGTGAGGCCCCGGGGCTTGTCAAGCCCTCGACTCGAGCTTCTTGGGGCGAGGGCCTGGGGGCGTCAGGCCGCTCCGAAGACCAGCCTCCGACCGCGAACCTCCCAGCTCTCGACGAGGAGCCGGCGAAGTGCCGCCGGGTAGGCGAGGTGCTCCTCGGCGAGGATCCTCGCGGCCAGATCCTCCGGAGTATCGGTGTCGAGGACTCTCACTGCACGCTGCTCGACGATTGGCCCGCTGTCCAGGCCTTCGTCCACGAGGTGGACCGTGCAGCCTGACACACGGGCTCCATAGTCAAGCGCCTGGCGCTGGGCTTCGAGACCCGGAAAGGCCGGCAGAAGGCTGGGGTGGACATTGAGGATCCGCCACCGATAGCGGGCGATGAAGGTGGCGGAGAGCAGACGCATGTACCCGGCCAGACAGACCCACTCCGGCCCTGCTTGCTCGAGGGCAGCGAGCAGGTTCCGCTCGTGGGCGGCCTGCCCCCCTACGTCGCGATGGGGAACTGTGGCGGTGGGTAGGCCCAGCTCACGGGCTTTTGAGAGTCCCGGAGCTTCCGGCTCGTTCGAAGCGACCAGGACGATCCGGGCGGGCACCTCACCTCGCTCGATGGCAGCGTGGAGCGCAAGGAAGTTGCTCCCTCGGCCCGAGAGGAGGATCGCGACAGGAACCTGCCCAGGGCGCATCACAGGGTGAAGCCCGCGCGGGTCTGATACGAGACGCCGCCATCGCCGGAGACGATCTCCCCGAGGAGGTAGGTAGCCTGGCCACGGCCTGCGAGGTTCGCCACCAGCTCCTCGGTGGCGCCCGGTCCGACCACGGCCACCATCCCGATCCCTAGATTGAAGACGCGCAGCATCTCCTCGAGGCTGACCCCGCCGTGGAAAGCCAGGAGCCGGAAAAGCTCGGGGATCTCCCAACTACCGAGCTGGACCGCGGCACCTGTTCCCGGCGGGAGCATCCGCGGCAGGTTGTCTGTAAGTCCCCCTCCCGTGATGTGAGCGAGCCCGTGGAGACCCGGGTGCGCGAGCAGCGGTCCCAGGGCTTCCAGATAGGAGAGGTGTGGCGCGAGCAGGAGCTCGCGCACCGTTGCCGGCGAACCCGATCCCGGGATCGGATCATCTAGGCCCAGGCCCAAATGGCTGAAGAGGATCCTGCGCGCCAGCGAGTAGCCGTTGGTGTGCAGACCGGCCGAGGGCAAACCGATCAGGCGGTCACCCACTTCGATCCGCTTGCCGTCGATCAGCGCAGGCCGGTCTACCAACCCGACCACGAAGCCCACCAGTTCGTAGTCGCCGGGTTGGTAGAAGCCGGGCATCTCCGCCGTCTCGCCGCCGAGGAGCGCACAGCCGTTGTCGCGACACCCGAGTGCCACGCCCGCCACCAGCTCCGCCAGCCGATCCGCGTCCAGCACTCCGGTCCCGACGTAGTCGAGGAAGAAGAGCGGTCGGGCCCCCTGAACCAGGATGTCGTTGACGCAGTGGTTGACCAGGTCCCGTCCCACGGTCGAGTAGTCGTCAGCCATCTTCGCGACGGCCAGCTTGGTCCCGACGCCATCGGCCGAAGCGACCAGCACGGGCTCGGTGAGCCCGGCGAGATCGGGACGAAAGAGGCCGCCAAAGAGACCGATGTCCGACAGCACACCCGGTGTGAACGTGCTTCGCGCCAGAACCTTGACTCTGGCCAGGCCTCGATCCTGGGCATCGATGTCGACGCCGGCCGATGCGTAGGCCCCCCTCTGGCTCATCGCTCTCCTTCGGTGCGGATCGGGAAGAGCTCCACCTGACGGGGATCGCCATGCGCGGGCACTGGATACCGGCCCGTCCAGCACGCCGTACAGTAGGAATCCGGCAGGCCGGCGGCCGAGGCCAGGAGTCCCTCCAGCGATAGATAAGCCAGGCTATCAGCGCCGATGAAGTCGGCGATCTCCGCCACCGAGAGGTGCGAGGCGATGAGCTCGCCGCGGGTCGGGGTGTCGATGCCGTAGTGGCACGGCCAAGCCGTCGGTGGCGAAGGGATCCGCACATGGACCTCCACGGCTCCTGCCTCGCGAACCAGCTGCACGATCTTCCTCGAGGTGGTCCCGCGCACGATCGAATCGTCTACCAGGATGACCTTCCGCCCGGCCAGCAGCTCCCTGATGGTGTTGAGCTTGACCCGCACCCCGAAGTCGCGGATCTCCTGGCTCGGCTGAATGAAGGTCCGGCCAACGTAGTGGTTCCGAATCAGGCCGAGCTCGAAAGGCAGGCCCGATTCCCGGCTGTAGCCCAAAGCGGCAAAGAGCCCGCTGTCGGGGACCGGGACTACGATGTCGGCATCCGCCGGCGCCTCGCGGGCCAGCTGTGCCCCCATGCGCAGGCGCACGGCCGAGACGGCCTCGCCGAAGATCCTGCTGTCCGGACGGGCGAAGTAGACGTGCTCGAAAATACAGCGGCGCGGCTCAGCCGGCTCGGCAAGGCGGCGGCTCTCGATCTCACTTCCCCTCGCCACCAGGACCTCACCGGGCTCCAGCTCACGCTCGGGAACAGCCCCGAGCAGGTCGAAGGCGCAGCTTTCCGAGGCGAAACAGGGGGCCGGCCCTAGCCAGCCGAACACCAGAGGTCGGAAGCCGTGGGGATCGCGAGCCGCGATCAGGCGGTCTTCGGTGGCAAGCAGCAGGGAGTACGCGCCTCGTACCTGGCGGAGGGCGTCGATCAGGGCATTCGTCACGTCGCCGTGCCGGCTCCGTGCCATGAGGTGGAGGATCACCTCGGAGTCCGAGGTGGTCTGGAAGATCGCGCCCTCCTGCTCGAGACGATGTCGCAGGTCTAGGGCGTCGACCAGGTTGCCGTTGTGGACAATCGCGAGGGGGCCCAGCGCGGTCTTGACCACCACCGGCTGGGCATTGGTGATGACACTGGCCCCGGCCGTCGAGTATCGGGTGTGGCCGATGGCGCGATACCCCGGCAGGTGCTGGAGGGCTTCGCCGGAGAAGATCTCCCGCACGTGCCCCATCCCTCGCTCGACCTGCAGGCGCAGACCATCCCAGGAGACGATCCCGCCGCTCTCCTGGCCGCGGTGCTGCAGGGCGTAGAGCCCATGGTAGGTGAGGTTCGCGGCCTCATCGTTGCCTTCGATACCAAAGATGCCGCACATGGTGATCGAGCGATTATCTCCCAGTTGTCCGGCTTACAGGCCCAAGGCCCGAGGCAGCGCGGTCGACCAGGTGGCCCGGAGATCTCTGACGTCGAGGGCCAAGCCCCCACCCTCGGCGTGGATCTCGAGCCTCGGGCCTCCGGTCTCACCGACTTCTCGGGCCGGGACTCCGGCTCTCTCCGCCTCCGCCAACACCGTCTCGAGGTTGCCCGGCGCGCAGGCGAGGACAGCCCGGGCCTGGGTTTCCGAGAAGAGGGCCGTGGGCTCCAGGGGCAGCCGGACGCGAGCACCGATCCCCCGCCCGAAGCAGCATTCGGCGAGGGCCACCGCCACGCCGCCCTCGGCGAGGTCGTGAGCCGTGGCAACGACCCCTTGGGACACCAGATAGCGCATCAGCTTCACCAGGCGAGCCTCGGCGGAGAGGTCCACCGCGGGGGGAAGCCCCTGCTCGATACCGTAGAGCAACCGCAGGTAGGCTGAGCCACCGTACTCCCGGCGGTCCTCGCCGAGGAGCACGATTCTTTGTGCGGGCGCTTCGAAGCTCGCGCTGGGCAGCGTGTCCAACCGAGTCAGCAGGCCCACCGCGGCCACCGTCGGAGTGGGGTGGATCGAGCGGCCCTCGGTCTCGTTGTAGAGCGAAACGTTACCCGAGACCACCGGGATCTCGAGCGCCCTGCAGGCCTCGCTCATGCCCCGGATGCACTCGGCGAGCTGCCAGGTGATCTCGGGCCGCTCGGGATTGCCGAAGTTGAGGCAGTCCGTCAACCCGAGCGGCTCCGCGCCCACCATCGCCAGGTTACGCACCGACTCGGCGACCGCCTGGGCGCCTCCGGTCCGGGGATCGAGCAAGCAGTAGGACGGGTTGACGTCCGACGAGAGTGCCAGACCCCGCTGGGTACCTTTCAGCCGCAGCACGGCGGCGTCGCCACCCGGCCCGGCCACGGTGTTGGTGCGCACGCTGGAGTCGTACTGGTGGTAGATCCACTCCTTGCTCGCGAGCTCGGGTGTGGTGAGAAGCCGAGTCAGAACCGCTCCGGCATCCTCCACCGGGGGCACCTCCGGGGGCGCCTGGAGACGGGCGAGGTCACCCCGGGGGGCCCCCGGCCGCCGGTACAGCGGAGCGCTTTCGGTCAGGGGCTCCACCGGGATATCCGCTGCCCGTCGCCCACCACCCCAGATCTCCGCACGGCCGGTGTCCGTCACCTCACCGATCTCGACGACCTCGAGCCCCCAGTGCCGAAAGACTTTGGCGATCTCCTCCTGCCGGCCTCGGTGGGCGACGATCAACATCCGCTCCTGGGACTCCGAGAGCATGATCTCGTAGGGGCTCATGCCCTTCTGGCGCAGGGGCACCTGATCGAGATCGAGACGGATGCCGAGGCCGCCCCGACCCGCCATCTCGAAGCTCGAGCTGGTGAGACCGGCCGCGCCCATATCTTGGATGGCCACCAGAGCCCCTGAGCCCATCGCTTCCAGGCAGGCTTCGAGCAGGATCCTCTCGGCGAAGGGATCTCCCACCTGCACGGTCGGTCTCTTCGCCTCGCTCTCGGCAGCGAAGGACTCCGAGGCCATGGTGGCCCCGTGGATGCCGTCGCGGCCGGTCCGGCTGCCGACGTAGAGGACCGGGTTGCCCGGTCCGGAGGCCTTGGCGGTGAAGATCCGCTCTCGCCTGGCCACTCCCAGAGCGAACGCGTTGACCAGGATGTTGCCGTTGTAGCAGCGGTGAAAGCCCGTCTCACCGCCGACCGTCGGCACGCCCACGCAGTTGCCGTAACCACCGACCCCCCTGACCACGCCGTCGATCAGGTAGCGCATGCGCGGCGCGTCGATCTCGCCGAAACGCAACGAGTCGAGCAGGGCGATCGGCCGGGCGCCCATGGTGAAGACGTCGCGCAGGATGCCCCCCACTCCGGTCGCCGCGCCCTGGTACGGCTCGATGAAGCTGGGGTGGTTGTGGCTCTCCATCTTGAACACGGCGACCCAGCCGTCCCCCACATCGACGACGCCGGCGTTCTCCCCCGGACCCTGGATGACGTGCCGACCCTGGGTGGGAAGCTCGCGCAGGAAGACCTTGGAGGACTTGTAGGAACAGTGCTCGGACCACAGGGCCGAGGTGATGCCCAGCTCGGTGTAGCTCGGGATGCGGCCCAGGATCTCGACCAGCCGGTCGTGCTCTTCCTCGCTCATGCCCATGGTGCGGGCCAGGGAACGATCGACCGTCGGCTCGACCCCGGCTCCGCTCATCGGGCCACCTCCAGACTCTCCTTCAGGCTCTCGACCGCAGCCTCGAAGAGGGCGAGGCCGTCCGTCGAGCCGAGCAGCGGGTCGGAAGCTCGCTCCGGGTGCGGCATCATGCCGAGCACGTTGCCGCCGGCGTTGACGATGCCGGCGATCGCCCGCGCCGAGCCATTCCAGTTCCAGGCATCGTCGAGCCCGCCGTCGGGTGACGCGTAGCGGAAGACCACCCGCCCCGCCGCCTCGAGCTCGTCCAGTGCGGCCTCGGTACCGAAGTAGTTGCCGTCCATGTGGGCGATCGGGATCGAGAGCACCTGGCCCTTGCGGTAGCGACGGGTGAACGCCAGGTCGTCGCGCTCGACCCGCAGGCAGACATCCCGATGCTCGAAGCGGAGGCTGCGGTTGCGCAGCAGAGCCCCGGGCAGCAGGCCGGCTTCACAGAGGATCTGGAAGCCGTTGCAGATGCCGAGCACCAGCCCTCCGGCATCGGCGTGGCGGCGGACTGCGGCGAGCACGGGCGAGCGAGCTGCGAGAGCCCCAGACCGCAGGTAATCACCGTAGGAGAACCCGCCCGGCACGACCACCAGGTCGCAGGCCTCGACACTCTCGTTCTCGTGCCAGAGGAAGACCGTCTCTTGCCCGAGAGTGTGCTTGAGCACGTGGTAGACGTCGTGGTCGCAGTTGCTGCCGGGCAGCAGCACCACTCCGCACTTCACCGCCAGCCCTCCGCCGGGAGCTCGATCTCGTAACGCTCGACCAGGGTGTTGGCGAGCAGCTTCTCGCACATCTCCTTGAGCTGGCGCTCGGCCTCGCCGCGGTCGGCGGTGGTTAGTTCGAGATCGAAGCTCTTGCCGGCCCGCAGGTCGGAAACGGCGGTGAAGCCCAGGCGTTCCAGGGCACCCTTGATCGCCTTGCCCTGGGGATCGAGCACCTCGGGCCGTGGGAATACCGTGACTCGCGCTTTCATCCGCAGAGCTTATACGGTCTCAAGGGACCTCGAGCCAAGCGGTCGGCTGATCCTGTTCAGAGACCACCACCTCGGCTCGGCTGCCGGCCCGATCGATGGCCTCGGCCACGGCGGCCAGAGCCAGGGCCGGCAGGTTGTTGGTCCGCGAGAGGTGGTAGAGCACCACGCGCTGCAAGCGGTCGGACAACAGCTCCACCGTACCCTCGGCCGCGTCGGCGTTCGAGAGGTGACCGTGCCGGCCGGCCACTCGCTGCTTCAAGGCCCACGGATAGGGGCCGTTGCGCAGCATGTCGAGATCGTGGTTGGCCTCGATCACCAGCAGATCGAGATCGAGGAGCCGCGCCCATGCGAGCTGGCTGCGGCTACCGAGATCCGCGACCAGGCCCACCCGCCGCCCCCAGCGGTCCTCGACGGTCAGGCCCACCGGCTCCCGGGCGTCGTGTGGGATCTGAAAGGGCTCGACCACAAAGCCCGCCACCTCGTAGCTCTGGCCCGAGCGCACGATGCGGGTGCGCCGCCGGGTCGGATCGGACAGCGTCACCGCCTCTGCGGTGCCCGAGGTGAGGTAGAGGGGGGCACCGCTCCTGGCGCAGAAGCGGTCGATGCCCCGGCAATGGTCCTCGTGCTCATGGGTGAGGAAGGCCGCTGCGACGTCCCGGGCCGCGAGGCCTCGCAGGGCCAGCCGCCGCTCGAGCTCGCGGCAGGAGAAGCCGGCATCGATCAGGAGCCGGTCGCTGCCACATTCGACGATCACAGCGTTGCCCCCGGAGCCCGAGCCGAGGACCACCACCCGCAGGGGCACTTCGAGCGGACCGATGGACCTGCTGCGGGTCGGCCGGGGCTCGGGGTCGAAGAGCGAGGGCTGCAAGCGGGGTTCGCCGGCGACCGTCTAACGGCCGAAGTGGTAGGTCCGGCCCTGCTCGAGGTAGTCAAGCCCCGAGCGCCCGAGCGCAGCCACCTCAGCCAGGATGCTCTCCCGGCAGAGAGGCTTGAGGTGATGCAGGAGGACCGGCACCTCGGCGGTGAGCTTGTCGAGCTCGCGGTCGAGCGTGCGGGGAGTCAGGTGCATCGACAAGTCGGCCACTCCCTGTAGCTCGTTGGCGAAGCTGGTGTCGAGGCAGACCGCGGCGAGGCCCGGGGTGCGGTTTGCGATCCGCCACAGCTCCTCGGTCGGCCCGGTATCGCTCGACCAGATCACACCGGTTCCTTCTTGCTCGAAGAGGAAACCGAAGGTGGGCACAGGGTGGGAGACCGGAAACGGCGTCGCCTTGAGGCCGGCCAGCTCCACCGGCCGGCCCGCTTCCAGCTCGTGGAACCGCAGGGCCGGCAGAACCTCCGAGGGAAGGCGGGAGAAGTCAGGCCACACCGCATTGTTGAACATGTGGCGGCGCACCGCGTCGATGGTCGCCGCCGAGGCCCAGATCTCGAAGGGGCGATCCTTGAGGTGGTAGACGTTCTCGATGAAGAAGGGCAGGGACTGCAGGTGGTCGATGTGGGAGTGGGTGAGCAGCACCGCCTCGATCGAGGCCTGCCTCTCGATCGAGAGGGCACGGGTCAGGCAGCCGGCGTCGAGCGCCAGGGTGTCGTTGATCAGCAGGCTGGTCAGCCTGCATTCCGGAGTTTCGCCGCCCGAGGAGCCGAGTACCTCAATCTGCATAGATTTCGAGGATTCTATCGCTCCCGGGCACCGGCCTCAAGCCGGTCGGTCAGAACTGGGTGCCGATGTAGAAGGTCGTGATCGTGTCGCCGATCGAGCCCTTGCCGTCCCAGCGCTGGCCGATGTCCCAGTTCAGGTCGAGGCCCACGAAGTTGAACGTGAAGCCCCACCCGTAGACTGCGATGCCGTCCTGCAGGCGGTTCTCGTCGCTGTCCCAGAACTTGAAGGGGGCGTAGAACGCCTGGCCCTGCTCGTTGCGGCGCAAGGCGCCGAACTCCTCGAACCACACCGCGCCGACGTCGAAGAAGAGGCGCCCCCGGATGCCGCGGAAGGCGAAGACGGGCGTGGCCACCACCTCGATCAGCGGGAAACGGTACTCAAGGTTGGCGAAGAAGGCGCGGTCGCCCGGCAGCGAACGGTAGCGAACGGTGCGGATGTTGTCGCCACCGAGCCGGAACGGCGTGGAGGTGTCACCGTAGCGGGCTCCGGCGAAGGCGCGCATCGCCAGACCGCTGCGGGCGGTCACCGGCCGATAGTGCCGGAAGTCAGCCGAGATCTCCGAGCTGATCGACTCCCCGGTCGACAGGTCCGGCCCGTAGAGGCCGTCGATCCGCCACCGGCTGCCGGCGATCGGTCCCCACGAGGCGTAGAGCGTGGAGTCGTGGACCAGCGCCGCCTGGAGGAAGGGGTAGTCGTCCTTGATGGTCTCCAGCTCGAAGCCCAGCACCGGAGGACGAACCTCGCCCTCCTCGACCTCGCCCAAGACCGGCACGGTGCGGAAGTACTTCCGGAAGAGGTAGCCGAGCCCCACCTCCGCCCGGGTGTTGAGGCCGAAGGGATAGCGGACGAAGCCGTAGGCCCCGGTGATCCGGATTTCACCCCGCCGGTCCAGCAGCTGGCCGGTGAACGGATCGGTCGTGACGAAGTAGAAGTCCCGGTCGTCGAACAGGTTGACGCCCCACTGGGTGCGGTCGGACAGGTCCAGGTAGGTGATGTCGAAGTTCGACAGGGCATCGAAGGAGGAGAGGTTGAGCAGGATCCGCTTGTCGCCTAAATAGTCCGAGAAGCCGACGAAGACCCGGCCCAGGAGGGTCTGGGAGTCGTCGACGCCGAGGTAGGTGTCGGCGTCGGTGATGAAGAACTTGCCGCGGCCGTACTTCTCTTTGTTGGCCTCGTCGAGGGTGACCTCGATGGACGGCTGGAAGGTCGGCAGCTCGGCCGCGACGGCGGGTGTCTGGGCGATCTCGACCTTCTCGAGAGTCGGCGGTGCCTGCTCGAGGTCGGTCAGGTAGAGCTTGTAGGCCCCCTGCCAGAGCCCGGAATAGACCAGAGTCTCGGGCCCTTCGGGGCGTGGCACCACCGCTGGCGTGAAGCAGCCGGTGACGACGTTGGTGTACTGCCTGAGGTCGCCGGTGGTGAGGTCGAGGCCGTAGACGTTGTCCACCCCGGCACGATCCGAGGTGAAGTAGATCCGCCGGCCGTCCGGCGAGTAGATCGCGTCCTTGTCGTTCGACTCGCCGCTGGTCAGCGCGTAGCGCCGGCTGGGGTCGGCGAGGTCGATACGGAAGAGCTTGGAAAAGTCCCCGACCACCGAGGTGAAGGCCAGCGATCGGCCGTCCGGCGAGAACGCCGGGCCCCCGTCGTAGACCGGGTCCTTGGTGATCTGCTCGACCTGCTCGGTCTCGAGGTCGATCACGAAGATGTCGAAGCTGCCCCCGCGGTTGCCGGCGAAGGCGATCTTCTGCCCGTCGGGGCTCCAGGAGAGGGAGAACTGCTGCTCGACGTCCATGTCGATGGCGCGTGAGATGCCACCGCGGAGCACGTCGAAGATCAGCAGCGAGCGCCCACCGTCGCGGCGCGCGAACGCTGCCAGGTAGTTGCCATCGGGGGAGAAGGCGAGGTCGCGACCGATGCGGCGCGCCACCGTCATGCCCTGCACCACCAGGTAGCGGTAGCGAGTGGTCAAGCCCTCGGTCAAATTGCGCACCAGGCGACGGGTCTTCGACTCGAAGAGCACGATGTCGAGATCACCACGGATCACCGAGAAGGCCGCCACCAGGTCCCCCGAAGGCGACGCCACGGCGGAGGTTTCCTGGGTGCGCAGCTCCTCGTCCGCGCGGAAGGGTCGACCGAAGTCGCTCGGCTCGCCGGTCTCGATCAGCTGGCGCAGGTACTTCTTGCGCAGCCAGCGCCGGAAGTCGGTGTCGAAGTCCTCTGAGGTGAGACGGAAGGCCCGCTCGATGGCCCGCTCGGTACGGGCTCCGAGGGTGTTGCGGAACTCGTAGACGAAATCGAGGAAGCCCTCACGGCCCCAGCGCTCTTCGATGTAATCGAAGACCGCGTGACCGAAGCGATAGGCGAAATAGCCCGCGGCCTCTCCTCCCGCCACCGAGGGGATGGCGTCGTTGACCACGTAGTCGCGCAGCACCATGCGGTCGTGCGACTCCTCGTCCTTGGCCATGTAGCTCGCCATGCCCTCCATGAACCACTGCGGCGGGCGGGCGGCGGCGGCGCGGCTCAAGCTGCCCTGGTAGAGGATGTTGTACTGGAAGATGTGGGTCAGCTCGTGGAGGATCAGCTTCATCAGCTCCGGGTCGGGCATGTCGACCGGTAGCACCATGCGGTTGCGAACCGGCGAGGCGAAGGCGCCGGCGCCCTCGGGGATGAAGTTGAGGATGATGTTGTTCTGCTCGAAGGCGGAGTGAGTCGGGTAGAAGATCAGCGGCGTCGGCTTCTGGATCTGGAAGTCGAACTCACGCGAGAGCTGGTCGTAGGCGCTCTCCGCAAAGGAAACCACCTTGTTGAGCAGCGCCTCCGAGCCCTTGTCGTAATAAACGTCGAAGTGGGGCGAGTGATAGATCATCCACTCCAGGTCTCGGTACTGCACCTTGTTCTGGCCGAAGCCGCGGTACTGGGCCAAAGCGGCCGGCGTGGCGAGGGCGGTGATCGTCAGGGTCGAGACGATGGCGGTGAAGACCTGCGAGCGGAAACGCGGCACGGTGACACTCCTTGTCGGGTCAGCGAACGTCGCGTGATTACTCGGTGAACAGCACCCGGGCGGACTCGACGCTCTTCTGCACGAAGATGTTGACGATCCGGTCCTCGAGCGCGTAGAGGTTCTCGAACATCCCCTTCAAGGGATCCGCGTCCTCACCCTCGAAGTTCTGAAAATCCTTGAAATTGTCGGTATAGAGCAGGGTGCCGGTGCGGCCGTCGAAGACCTGCATCAAGATGTCGTACTCGAAGCCGGTCTGCTCGACCAGCACCTGTCGCTGGTAGGTGCGGCCGTCGAAGGGCAGGGTGTAGTCCTCGGTTCGATAGCCGGTACGGTCCTGGATGTCGAAGTCGAGGCTGCCGGCGAGGATCAAGTCGGCCTGGCTGCGCTCGCCCAGGGCGGCCCAGAAGTCCTGCTCGCGGGCCAGCCGGTCGCTGTCGAAGACCGGGTAATCGACCACGCCGAGGTCCAGAACCTTGAGGTCCGTGTCGCGCCGCAGCACCTTGAAGAGGTAGCGCTCGAACTCTTTCTGGACGTCGATGTTGCGGCCGCGCACTCCTTCGCTACCCTCCTGGCTGACCACCAGGAAGGGAGCCAGGGCCACCGTGCGCTTGCCGGCCAGTTCGATCTTGGCGCGCTGGGGAAGCAGGAGGCGGACCTCGGCGGTGCCCGCGGCGAGGGCCGGACCCGCCGAGGCGAGGGCCGTCAACGCGATGGCCAGCAGGGATCTGACTCTCATGGCTTGACCTCCCCCCCCGCCGGCGGCTGGGTCTCGGTCGTGGGCTTGGCGGCCTTGCCGGCCGAGAAGCTCTGGTAGAACTCGATGAAGCGCGCGTAGTTGCGCTTGACCTCGGCGTTGCCGGGGTCCCTGCGCAGCGCTTCCTGGTAGTGGCTGAGCGCCTTGTCGAAGCGACCCAGGGCCTCGGAGGCCACCGCCAGGTTGTTGAGGATGCGGGCGTTCTCGGGGTCGAGCCGGCGGGCCTGCTCGAAGCGGAAGAGGGCCTCGTTCCACAGCCCCCTGCGCGCCATCTGCACTCCGAACTGCAGCTGAGCCTTGAGGTCTTTGGCGGGTTTGGCGCTCGCGACGGGAGCGAGCAGGGAGATTGCGAGGAAGGCGGCGAGGAGACACCTGCGGTTGGGAGCCATCACGTTCTCTCCGAGCGTGCTCGACGGTGGGCGCCGGCAGTATATACGACGCCTCCGCTCCACCCCCTCGCCTCGCCGGGCTCTGCGCTTTTCCGTCTACACCGTAGAGAAGACACGGATGGACGACGAAGCAAGCGAGGTGCCAGTGACCCAGAGCCCCCCATCGCCCGCCTCTCCCCTCTTCGACGAGGACCTCCTCCTCGCCGTCAGCACCGCCCCCGAGCTGCCTCGGCCCGCCGCCTGCCGGCTCGCCGCGGCCTGGCCGGCGTGGCGCCACACCCCCACGGCCGAGCGGCTCGGCCGCTTCTGGGGACTCTCCGAGCAGCTCGCCGAGCACGCTCTCCGGGTCCGCCGCGAGGCTCCCCAGCGCGCGGCCCGGGAACGCGAGCACGCCGCGGCGGTAGGGGCGCAGGTCCTGACCCGGATGAGCCCCGGCTACCCCGCGAGGCTCCTCTGTCTGAGCCTGCCTCCCGCCGTGCTCTACGTCGCGGGCGAGCTGCCCACGGGCCCTGGGGTGACCGTGGTGGGCGCCCGGCGGGCCGACGCCTACGGCCTGGAAGTGGCCGAGCTGTTCAGTCGCGAGCTCGCCCGGGCTGGTGCGGTGGTGATCTCGGGCTTCGCCCGGGGCATCGACGCCGCCGCCCACCGCGGAGCCCTCGCCGATCCTGAGGGAAGGACGGTGGCCGTCCTCGGCTGTGGTCTGGGGGTTGACTACCCGCGGGGGCAGGGCCGGCTGGCGGCGGAGATTGCCGAGCGCGGCGCCCTGGTCTCGGAGTTCCCGCCCGGCACGCCGCCGGCCTCCTGGCAGTTCCCGGTGCGCAATCGGGTGCTCGCGGCTCTCGGGCAGGCGGCGCTGGTGGTTCGGGCCACGGAGCGCTCGGGTTCCCTGGTCACGGCCAAGCTCGCCCTCGATCTCGGGCGCGACCTCTACGCCGTGCCCGGACGGCTGTTCGAGGCCGGCTCGATGGGCCCCAACGCGCTGTTGCTGGCGGGCGCCATCCCGGCCCTGCACCCCTCTCTCATCCTCGCCGGCCTCGACCCACCCCTGGCCGCTGCGCCGTCCTCGCCGCCGGTTGCCATGCCAGAGGGTCCCGGCGGCCGGCTCATCGCCCACCTGCCCCCCGGCGAAGCCGTCGCGGCGGAAGACCTCGCCGAGGCCACCGGCCTGCCCTTGGGCGAGGTGGCGGCCCTGCTCCTCGAGCTGGAGCTGACCGAGCAGGTGCGCCGCCTGCCCGGGGGTCTGTTCCGCCGCCCGCTGGCCCTCGCCGAGCCGCTCCTATAATCGCGGCCATGGGCAACGATCATCCGGTGACCGTGGTCGGCGCAGGACTCGCCGGGTCGGAGTGCGCCTGGCAGCTCGCCGAGCGGGGAGTGCCGGTGGTGCTGGTGGAGATGAGGCCGGTCACCGCCACGCCGGTGCACAAGACCGGCCGCTTCGCCGAGCTGGTGTGCTCGAACTCGCTGCGGTCGGATGACCCCCAGCACGCCGCCGGCCTGCTCAAGCGGGAGATGGAGCGCTTCGGCTCGCTGGTGATCGGCGCCGCGCGGTCGACCGCGGTGCCGGCGGGCAGTGCCCTCGCGGTCGACCGCGACCGCTTCTCCCAGGCGATTACCGACGCCCTCTCCTCTCACCCGCTGATCGAGATCCGCCGGCATGAGGTGAGGGACCTGCCCGAGGGGGACACCGTGGTGGCGACCGGCCCGCTGACCTCGGACGCCTTGGCCGCCCGCCTCGGCAGCCTCCTGGGTTCGGACTACCTCTACTTCTATGACGCCATCGCACCGATCGTCGACGGCGAGAGCCTCGACCACGGCAAGCTCTTCTGGGCCTCGCGCTACGACAAGGGAGGCGGCGCCGACTACTTGAACGCCCCCCTCGATCGCGAGCAGTACGCGGCCTTCTACGGGGCCCTGATCTCGGCGGAGGTACTGCCCCTCCACGACTTCGAGCAGGCCCTGTTCTTCGAGGGCTGCCTGCCGATCGAGGAGCTCGCCCGCCGGGGCGTGGACACCCTGCGTTTCGGCCCGATGAAGCCGGTGGGCTTGCGCGGCCCGGATGGCCGGCGGCCCTGGGCGGTGCTCCAGCTGCGCCGGGAGAGCCTGGCGAGCCACCACTTCAATCTGGTGGGCTGCCAGTCGCGCATGAAGTGGGGAGAGCAACAGCGGGTCTTCAGCCTGATCCCTGGCTTCGAGAACGCCGACTTCGTGCGCTTCGGGCAGATTCACCGCAACACCTTCATCAACGCCCCGCTGGCCCTGGACGCCTTCTACCGCGTGCGCCAGCGGCCGGGGCTGCACCTCGCCGGTCAGCTAACCGGCGTCGAGGGCTATCTCGAATCGGCCGCCACGGGCCTCGCCATCGGCCTCTACCTGGCCCTCGAGCGCCAGGGCATCGAGGCTACGGCCCTGCCGGCGACCACGGCCCTGGGGGCCCTCGCCCGACACCTGACGGAGTCCGACCCCGCACACTTCCAGCCGGCCAACGTCAACTACGGCCTGTTCGAGCCCCTGGCCGAGAGCACCAAGAAACTCGACCGCCGTGCCGCCTTCGCCCACCGGGCCGGCGCCGCCCTCGAGGCCTGGGCCGAGGCCCACGGCCTGCCCCTGGTGCCGGCTCCGGCCGTGGAGGCGGTGGGTTGACCCTTGAGCGGCTCGTCGGCGACTTCCTCATGCATCTCGGCGAGGAGCGTGCGTTCTCCCCGCACACTCTGCGTGCCTACGGCGGCGATCTCGAGCGGCTGCTCGCCTTCCTGGTCGACTACCTCGGCAAGGCCCGGGGCGATCTCACTGCGGCCGACCTCGAGCCACCCACCGTCCGCGCCTTCGTCGCCTCCCTCGCCAAGGCGGGCCTGGCCCCCAAGAGCCGCGGCCGCGCTCTGGCGGCGGTCAAGAGCTTCTGTCGCTGGGCCTGTCGGCGAGGTGTGATGGCGGCCGACCCGGCCCGCGGCGTCAAGACGCCGAAGGTGCCCAAGACCCTGCCCCGCCATCTGCGTCCGGGCGAGACGGAGAACCTGCTTGAGTCCGCCGAGGGTGGCGACGACCTCTCCCTGCGTGACCGCGCCTTCCTGGAGCTGCTCTATGCCTGCGGTCTGCGGGTCTCCGAGCTGGTGAGCCTCGACTGGCGGGACATCGACCTCTCCGCGCGCACGTTGCGGGTCGTCGGCAAGGGGAAGAAGGAGCGCATGGTGCCGTTCGGCCGGCCGGCGGCGGCGGCGCTGGCGGCCTGGCTCGAGGAATGGGAGAAGGTGCGGGGAGCCCGTAGCGGCGAGACCGAGGAGCCGGTTTTCCTCAACCACCGGGGCGGGCGGCTGACCGACCGCTCGGTGCGCCGGCTGCTCGACCGCTACGCCCGGGGCTCCGGCATCCAGGGCGGCGTGCACCCCCACACCCTGCGCCACACCTTCGCCACCCACCTGCTCGAGGGCGGTGCCGACCTGCGCTCGATCCAGGAGCTGCTGGGCCACAGCTCCCTCGCCACCACCCAGCGCTACACCCACGTCGAGATCGAGCGCCTGCTCGCCGTCTATCGGCAGAGCCATCCGCGCGCGCGCAAGGAATAGACGGTCCGGACGCCGGGCTCTGTCACATCGAGGACCGGCGCGGGTACTTTCCCTTGTTACAATGCCCAGCCCTATGAACGGCGATCGATCCGACCGGTTCGACGAGGCGCCCCTTCTGCGTGCGACCACCGTCCTCCTCGTCCGCCGGGACGGCAAGGTCGCCATGGCCGGCGACGGCCAGGTGACCCTCAACAACACCGTGCTCAAGAGCCGCGCCCGCAAGGTGCGGCGCATCGGCGAGAAGGGCCGGGTGCTGGTGGGCTTCGCCGGTGGCGCGGCCGACGGCCTCGCCCTGCTGGCCCGTCTCGAGGACAAGCTGGAGGAGTACCGGGGCAACCTGGAGCGGGCGGTGGTCGAGCTGGCGCGAGACTGGCGCACCGATCGCGCCCTGCGCCAGCTCCAGGCCACCATGCTGGTGGCCGACCGCGACAAGAGCTTCTTTCTAAACGGCGCCGGCGACCTGCTGCAGCCCGACGGCGACGAGGTCATCGCCGTCGGGTCGGGGAGCAACTTCGCCCTGGCAGCAGCCCGGGCCCTGCTCACCCACACCTCGCTGTCGGCGGTCGAGATCGCCCGCGAGGCGCTGGCCGTGGCGGCCGACATCTGTGTATTCACCAACCGCGAGCTGACCGTCGAAGAGCTCTGATCGAGCTCTTCCGACGTGAAGAGAGGTTCCCATGACGAAGCCGAGTCCCGGCCATGAGCGCGACTTCGCCGGGTTCGTGGAGGACTTGCGACCCCGCGAGATCGTCTCCGAGCTGGACAAGTACGTCGTCGGTCAACGCCGAGCCAAGCGCGCCGTGGCCATCGCCCTGCGCAACCGCTGGCGGCGCCAGCAACTGGACCCGGCGATCGCCGAGGAGATCTCGCCCAAGAACATCCTGATGATCGGACCCACCGGCGTGGGCAAGACCGAGATCGCCCGTCGCCTGGCCAAGCTGGCCCGCGCTCCGTTCATCAAGGTCGAGGCCAGCAAGTTCACCGAGGTCGGCTACGTGGGCCGTGACGTCGACGCGATCGTGCGCGACCTGGTGGCCGCGGCGGTCGACATGGTCCGCCGGGAGAAGCAGGCCGAGGTGCGGGGAAAGGCGGCGGCCCGGGTCGAGGAGCGTCTCCTGGACCTCCTCCTGCCGCCCCCCCGCCCGTCTCCGGCGTCCGAGGGCCCGGAAACCCCTCCCGCGCCCGAGACCTTCGCCGCCACGCGCGAGCGCCTCCGCGCGCAGCTCCGGGCGGGGCAGCTCGACTCCCGCTCGGTCGAGGTGGAGGTGCCCGAGCGCACCGTGCCCACCTTCCAGATCCTGGGCAGCCAGGGCGCCGAGGAGATGGACGTCGCGATCCGCGACATGCTGCCCGGCCTCTTCGGCCAGCGCACGAAGCGGCGCACGCTCCCCCTGCCCGAGGCGCGCGAGGTCCTGCGCCAGGAGGAGGAGGCCCGCCTCGTGGACCAGGACCAGGTCGCCCGGGAGGCCGTGGAGCGGGCGGAGTCGTCGGGCATCGTCTTCCTCGACGAGATCGACAAGATCGCCGGCCGGGAGACGGCCCACGGCCCGGACGTCTCGCGGGAAGGCGTCCAGCGCGACCTCCTCCCGATCGTCGAGGGCACGACCGTCTCCACGAAGTACGGCCCGGTGAGGACGGACCACGTGCTGTTCGTCGCCGCGGGGGCGTTCCACGTCAGCAAGCCCACCGACCTCATCCCGGAGCTCCAGGGCCGATTCCCGATCCGGGTGGAGCTCCAGTCCCTCGGCGAGGCGGACCTCCTGCGGATTCTCACCGAGCCGCAGAACGCGCTCGTGGGGCAGTACCGCGACCTCCTCGGA
>DASUEU010000021.1:0-4182 GCA_036274895.1 Thermoanaerobaculia bacterium
AGGATCTGAGATTGTAATTGTCAAGCACGGATGTCACTCTTCGACGATACGGGCAGGAGAGGAATGAGGAGCCACGAGCCATGCCGAGAGCCAAGAGCCCTTCTCTGAACCCACCGGCCCCGGAATGGGCCTGGGGGTGCGGGTTGGCCCAGGAGGTCAAAAAGGAGCTCCGAAACCGGATCCGTGGGTCGGGTCGGGCCGAGTCCGAGGTGGCGGCGAGGCTCGGCTTCGGCCGCACCTTCTACGCCAACCTCTTCCAGACCCCCAAGGGCCGGGATCCCATCAGTCTGCGACTGGAAGTGTTCCTCGCCACGACGGAAGTTCTCGGCATCGATGCCGAAGAGGTCCTCCGGGCCGCCAAGGCGCGCTTGGCCCTGGCGCGCCGGCCCCCGGTCCTCCCGCCCCTCGACCCGCGGATCGAGGAGCTAGCCTCGCGGGCGGAGAGCCTGACCCCCGAGGAGTTGGCCGAGCTGGGCCAGGCCATGGTGCGCTACGTGCGCCGGGCCGTAGGCCGACCCGAGGGCTCAGGAGACCCCGCCCGGGGGCGCAAGGTCCCGCCGAAGTAGGGCCTGGGCGAAGGGGCTCTCGCCGATCGAGCGCTCGAGGGCGGCGCGGCGCTCCTCTTCGCTGGGGATCCCGGCCAGCTCGGCCATCACCCGCGCGGCGAGAGCGAGCGCTTCCTGCCGGCTGCCGAAGCTCGCGAGCAGGCTCGCGAGGTCGAGGCTGGCCAACCGATGCTCGACGCCGGCGCCTCTTTCCTCGAAATGCCGCACCACCTCCGCGAGAGCTTGGTGGGCGAAAGCGTCCTCCCCCCGATCGATCGCCACGCGGGCATTGAGCCACAGCCGGAAGGGCGCCGCGGCCGGGTGCACCTCTCCCTCGGCTGCGAGGATCTCGCGGAGGTCCTCGACCACGCCGGGCTGGCCGGTGTTGAGGGCCGTGGTGGCTCCCCAGGCGATCACCGTGTGGCGAAGAGCCGGAGCGAGGTCGAGCTCCGGCTGGGCCAGGCGGCTCGCCTGGACGGCGGCTGCGAGCGCCGACGCCGACTGGCCCAGGGCCTGGGCCACCAGGCTCGCCTGGAGGTAGAAGGCAAGGGCGTCCACCTGGCCCGATCCCCATTCGAGGCGCTGGCCCATCGCCCGGGCCAGTCCGGCTGCGCGCAAGAGCTGACCTCGCGCGGCCAGCAGCCTCAGGGGCGCCACCATGACCTCGGCGCGCTGCTCCGGTCCTGGATCGCCGAAGGCGAGAAGCCAGCGCGCCTCGAGCAGAAGCCGCCGTCCGGCTCGCGCCTCCCCGAGCTGGGCCAGGGCGAGGCCCGAGAGGCGAAGGGCTTCGCCCAGCTCCACGCTGGCGCTCCTGGTACGTCCCTGATCTCTTTCAACGACTTCCCTGACCACCCGAAAGGCCAGCCCGAGCGCCAGACCCGGGCCGGTGAGGAGGTTCCTCCTCGCTGCGGCCAGCAGCCGGCCCTGGTGGTGGGCAGGGCTCTCCCCCGGCACCGGCTGTGCCACGACCTGCGCCCCGGCCGGGATCAGGCGATCGGCCAGCGGCCGGATGGCGACCACGGAGGCCGCGATCCCTCCCCACGCTTGCTCGAAGGTGCAGCGTTGCGACTCGGCGGTGGTCATCTCCCGGTTCCGTTGTCAGCTCTGAGCGAGACTGTATGCGACCTCCGGAGCCACTTGGCAGGAGAGATCACCTCTTGGGTCGCGGGCGACCCCGGCTGGGTTCCTTCGGACCCTTGGTGCTGTCGTCGGGTTCCGGCTCCTCCATGGCCTCGGGTGGCCCCGGGGGTGCGGCTTTGGGCTGGCCGGAGTCGCCCGAAGGCTCGGCCGGCCTCGAGCCTTCCTCGCCTTCCGGCTTGGCTTCTTCCGTGCTCGCCACCTCAGGCTGGTCCTCTGCGGGACGGGGAGCGGGCGGCCGATCCCAGGCGCTCACGTCGGGTCGGTCGCCCTTGTCCGGCAGCGGTGGCGGGAACTCGGTCCGGGCCAGAAGCTCCCGGACCTCGAAGTAGCCCTTGAGGGTGTTGGCGATGGGGAAGGCTCCCGTCGCGATCAGCAAGGGATGGTCGTTGCCCAGCCGGCGCACCTCGTCCGGTGTGAGGAGAGGCCGCTTGTGGTCCCTGACGCTGGTCGAATGGCGGCTGGCGAAGATCGACTCGCCGGAAGACCGGCTTCTCGACTCGAGCAGGATCGTCTGGTCCCCGAGCAGCCGCGAGATCTCCTCGGCGGTCTTCTGCTCGGTCGAGGGAAACACCAACAAGTAGCCGAGGTTGCCCCTCACGCTCTCGTGCTGGCCGTAGACCTCGTAGAGCTGGTTGGCGGTCTGGACGGCCACCACGACCTGGATGCCGTAGCCCCGCAGGTAGGCGATCTGCCGGGCCACCAGGTCGAGCCGCCCGACCGCGGCCAGCTCGTCGAGCAGGAGCACCAGCCGGCGAGAGGTCTGGGCCGCCGGTGCCAGGCGCCCGTCCGGCAGAACCCGGGTCGAGAGGCCTCCCGTGAGATGGAAGGAGAGGAGCTGGAGGAAAAGCCGCAAGAGCCCCGAGAGCCGCCCCAGGTCCCGGGCCGGGACGATCAGGTAGAGCGTGGTGGGCCTCGCCGGGTTGCCGAGGTCGACGAGCGAGAAGCTGTGCTCGCGGGTGTTCTTGGCCACGATGGGATCGAGGAAGACCGAGAGCGAAGCTCTGGCCGTGGCCACGATGCCGGTCAGGGTCTCGGGAGCAAGCCCGCGCAGCTTCGAGGCTTCGAGAGCCACGACCGGATGGGCCTTGGTGTGCTCTCCGGTCGTCGGGCTTGTCCAGCCCTGGGAGAGGTCGGGATCGTGCTCAGTGTCGAGCATCGCCCCCAGCATCTGATCGACGGCTCGTCCCGGCGCGGCGAGGCAAGCCTGCACGCCGGCGAGGCTCGGCTCCTTGCCCGCGTAGAGGGTGTGGAGGATCGCCGCGGTCAGAAGGGAGGAGGACGTTGCCTGCCAGAAGTCGGGGGTCTGGATCTTGCCGTCCGGATCGACCAGGGCGAGCGCCAGGGCCTGGGCGAAGGCCACCTCCTGGGGTCCCTTCGGGATGTCGAGCATCGGGTTGTAGGCCGAGACCCAGTCGGCATCGACCGAAGGCGCGAAGGCGTGCACCCGGTGGCCCATGTGCTCGCGCCGGTAGCCGGCGGTGGTTGCGTAGAGCTCCATCTTGATGTCGAGCACCACCATCGAGGCGGTCTCGAAGAGCAGGGTGGGGATGACCACCTTCGAGGTCTTGCCGCAGCCGGAGGGCCCGAAGATCCCCACGTGCCGCCGATCCGGAGCGAGGTAGTAGCTCGGCTCTCCCCAGACGGTCCTGCCCCCGACGACGATGCCGGTCTTTTTCTCCTTCAGGCCCAGACGGGCGATCTCCCGTGAGGTGGCGAAGCGGGCCGAGCCCTGGGAGTCGCCCTTCGAGGTCTGGGCGAGGGCCTGGCGCAGACCCAGGAGCCCCAGGGCCACGCCGAAGCTCCACAGCGCCGTGTGGTGGACCTGCTCGAGCAGGGCCTGGTCCCCGGGGCTGCCGGGCGCCAGGCGCGCCAGCTCGTTGCGCCAGACGAGCCACTCGAAGGGCGGGTAGAGGTAGCCGGAGGCGAGGGCGAAGGCGGCCGGCAGGACCAAGGAGACCACCACCAGGGTGACCGGCTCTCGCACGCGGCGCCATACGAGCCAGCCGGCGGCCGGCAAGCTGACGGCGAGCAGGAGGACGCCGGCGAAGCGCAGGTCGGCTCCCGTCGCCAGCGGTGTCCCAAGGACCGGGGGAAAGCCCCAGCTCCAGGCGAGGAGGTGGGTCACCACGGTCGAGGCGCCGAGGGCCGTCACCAGGAGCGCCATCAGGGCTTCTCTCCCGGAGCCTCCGGGCGTGGGCAGGCGGTACGGCAGGTCGGGCTCACTCATGGTCGGGGTTCTCCGGGGATCCAGAAAGGTCGGTAGATGCCGAGCACGGCGGTCTCCGGCAGGGGGCCGAGGTAACGGCTGTCGAAGGAGAAGGGGTCCTCGCCCAAGAGGAAGACCTCCCCAGGCTCCAGGCGATAGGGAAAGGCCCGGGCGAGGGGCAGCGGTCGGCCCTTCCGATCCAGCTGCCGGATGGTGGTGACAGCCAAGGGCCGGCCGTCGATCCAGATCGAGCCGTCCTGGTGGTCGACCTCCTGGCCGGCTCTTGCGGCG
>DASUEU010000022.1:0-1721 GCA_036274895.1 Thermoanaerobaculia bacterium
AGGATCTGAGATTGTAATTGTCAAGCACGGATGTCACTCTTCGACGATACGGGCAGGAGAGGAATGAGGAGCCACGAGCCATGCCGAGAGCCAAGAGCCCTTCTCTGAACCCACCGGCCCCGGAATGGGCCTGGGGGTGCGAGCTGGCCCAGGAGGTCAAAAAAGAGCTCCGGAACCGGATCCGTGGGTTGGGTCGGGCCGAGTCGGAGGTAGCGGCGAGGCTCGGCTTCGGCCGCACCTTCTACGCCAACCTCTTCCAGACCCCCAAGGGCCGGGACCCCATCAGCCTGCGACTAGAAGTGCTTCTCGCCACGACGGAAGTTCTCTGTATCGATGCCGAAGAGGTCCTGCGGGCTGCCAAGGCACGCTTGGCGGCGGCCCGGAGGCCCCCCGTCCTCCCGCCCCTCGACCCCCGCATCGAAGAGCTGGCCTCGCGGGCCGAGAGCCTCACCCCCGAGGAACTGGCCGAGCTGGGCCAAGCCATGGTGCGCTACGTGCGCCGGGCCGTGGGTGGACCCAAGGGCTCAGGAGACCCCGCCCGGGGGCGCAAGGTCCCGCCGAAGTAGGGCCTGGGCGAAGGCGACTTCCTGGGGTCCCTTGGGGATGTCGAGCATGGGGTTGTAGGCCGAGACCCAGGCGGCATCGACCGAAGGGGCGAAGGCGTGCACCCGGTGGCCCATGTGCTCGCGCCGGTAGCCGGCGGTGGTGGCGTAGAGCTCCATCTTGATGTCGAGCACCACCATCGAGGCGGTCTCGAAGAGCAGGGTCGGGATCACCACCTTCGAGGTCTTGCCGCAGCCCGAGGGCCCGAAGATGCCCACGTGCCGCCGATCCGGGGTGAGGTAGTAGCTCGGCTCACCCCAGACGGTCTTTCCCCCGACGACGATGCCGGTCCTCTTCTCCTTCAAGCCCAGCCGGGCAATCTCTCGCGAGGTGGCGAAGCGGGCCGAGCCTTGAGAGTCCCCCTTCGTGGTCTGGGCCAGGGCCTGGCGCAGCCCCAACAGCACCAGGGCCACGCCGAAAGTCCAGAGCGCTGTGTGATGGACCTGCTCGAGGAGGCTCTGGTAGCGAGGTTCCTCGACCATGGCCCGGACGAGCTCGTTTCGCCAGAGGAGCCACTCGAAGGGCGGGTAGAGGTGGCCGGAGGCGAGGGCGAGCGCCCCCGGCAGCACCAGGGTCACCACGACCAAGGTCACCGGCTCTCGGGCTCGGTGCCAGATCAGCCAGCCGGCGGCCGGCAAGCTGACGGCGAGCAGGAGGACGCCGGCGAAGCGCAGGTCGGCTCCCGTCGCCAGCGGTGTCCCAAGGGCCGGGGGAAAGCCCCAGCTCCAGGCCAGCAGATGGGTCACCACCACCGAGACCCCGAGGACGGTGAGCAAGAGGGCCATCAGAGCCTCGCGGCCGGAGCCTCCGGGCGTGGGCAGGCGGTACGGCAGGTCGGGCTCACTCATGGTCGGGGTTCTCCGGGGGTCCAGAAAGGTCGGTAGATGCCGAGCACCGCGGTCTCCGGCAGGGGGCCGAGGTAACGGCTGTCGAAGGAGAAGGGGTCCTCGCCCAAGAGGAAGACCTCCCCCAGCGCGAGGCGATAGGGAAAGGCCCGGGCGAGGGGCAGCGGTCGGCCCTTCCGATCCAGCTGCCGGATGGTGGTGACAGCCAAGGGCCGGCCGTCGATCCAGATCGAGCCGTCCTGGTGGTCGACCTCCTGGCCGGCTCTTGCGGCG
>DASUEU010000023.1:0-1509 GCA_036274895.1 Thermoanaerobaculia bacterium
GCTCTTTGACAACCGATTCCGAATGCGCTGTCCGAAATTCTTTCATGCGTTGAGTAGTGGTCAAGCGAACAAGGGCGCACGGTGGATGCCCTGGCGTCAGGAGGCGATGAAGGACGTGGCAGGCTGCGATAAGCTCCGGTGAGCCGCCTAACAGGCTTTGACCCGGAGATTTCCGAATGGGGAAACCCCCCGCGGCAAACCCGCGGGATCCGTCACTGAATACATAGGTGCCGGAAGCCAACGAGGGGAACTGAAACATCTAAGTACCCTCAGGAAGAGAAAGCAACCGCGATTCCCCCAGTAGTGGCGAGCGAACGGGGATCAGCCTAAACCCGGCTTATGCCAAGCCCGCAAGCGTTGTAGGCCGGGGGTTGCGGGTTCTGTTCGGGCGGATTTGCGGATCCGCCGGGAAGTCAAAAACCGGTACCGTAGTCGAATCGGCTGGAAAGCCGATCCACAGAGGGTGATAGGCCCGTAGGCGAAACGGCACCGGCTTCCTGGAACAGACACCCAAGTACCGCGGGGCACGAGAAACCCCGCGGGAATCCGGGAGGACCATCTTCCAAGGCTAAATACTACCTGACGACCGATAGTGCACTAGTACCGTGAGGGAAAGGTGAAAAGAACCCCAGCGAGGGGAGTGAAATAGAACCTGAAACCGTGTGCCTACAAACAGTGGTAGCCCTATGCCGGCGGCTTGCCGTCGACAGGGTGACCGCGTGCCTTTTGCATAATGAGTCAGCGAGTTACCTTACGTGGCAAGGTTAAGCCGGAAGGCGGAGCCGTAGCGAAAGCGAGTCCTAAACGGGCGACATAGTCACGTGGGGTAGACCCGAAACCAGGTGATCTACCCATGGCCAGGATGAAGCAGGTGTAAAAACCTGTGGAGGTCCGAACCGGTGTTGGTTGAAAACAGCTCGGATGAGCTGTGGGTAGGGGTGAAAGGCTAATCAAACCTGGAAATAGCTGGTTCTCCCCGAAATATATTTAGGTATAGCCTCGGGGCATTCAGTGACGGGGGTAGAGCACTGGATGGGCTAGGGGACCTACCAGTCTACCAAACCCAACCAAACTCCGAATACCGTCAACTGCTATCCCGGGAGTCAGTCTACGGGCGATAAGGTCCGTGGTCGAGAGGGAAACAACCCAGATCGCCAGCTAAGGCCCCAAAATATGTGCTAAGTGGAAAAGGATGTGGAAACGCTAAGACAGCCAGGAGGTTGGCTTAGAAGCAGCCATCCTTTAAAGAAAGCGTAACAGCTCACTGGTCGAGTGGGTCCGCGCCGAAAATTCATCGGGGCTCAAGCACATTGCCGAAGCTGCGGGTGGCCTCCGCAAGGGGGTCGCGGTAGGGGAGCGTTCCATTGTAGGTCGAAGCCGGACCGTAAGGACCGGTGGACGAACTGGAAGTGCTTATGCTGACACAAGTAGCGATAAAGCGGGTGAAAAACCCGCTCGCCGTAAGCCTAAGGGTTCCTGGGGAAGGTTAATCCGCCCAGGGTTAGTCGG
>DASUEU010000024.1:0-5692 GCA_036274895.1 Thermoanaerobaculia bacterium
TGCTGATCGCGTTCGTGGCCCTGATCGCGATGCTCGACTGGCCGCTCGGCTGGCTGGGCGGGCTGGCCGGCTACCCCGAGCTCTCGATCAACCTCGTGCTCGGCTGGGTGTGCAGCCCACTCGCCTGGCTGATGGGGGTGCCCTGGGCGGAGGCGGACAAGGTCGGCACGCTGATCGGCATCAAGACCGCGGTCAACGAGTTCGTCGGCTACGTGCGCATGGAGGAAATGGTCGCCGAAGGCCGCCTCTCGGAGCGCTCTCAGGCGATCGCGACCTATGCTCTGTGCGGCTTCTCCAACTTCTCGTCGATCGCCATCCAGATCGGCGGCATCGGCGCCATGGCTCCGGAGCGCAAGGGGGACCTCGCTCGCCTCGGTCTACGGGCCATGGTGGCCGGTTCCCTCGCCTGCTTCCAGACGGCGGTGATCGCCGGGCTTCTGGTGTAGCTATACTCCGGCCGACCGATGGCGACCCCCTGCACGCGATCCTCTCCCCGCCCGCTCCGGGCGGTCCTCCTGCTCGCCGGCCTGCTGCTGGCCCTGGGGGGGGCCGCCCACGGCACGGCCGCGGCCCCCAAGCGCAAGCCGGCGGCCCCGGCGCCGCGGGTGCGCACCCTGCCCGAGGCCCTGGCGGCCACGGTGGGCAGCGTCAAGGGCGGCATCCGGGACTTGTCGGTCTCGGTGGTCGAGGTCGAAAGCGGCAGAGAGGTCTACGGCTACCTGGCCGATCAGCCGCGGGTGCTCGCCTCGAACACCAAGCTCTTCACCACCGCAGCGGCCGTCGACCTGCTCGACCCCACCTTCGAGTTCGTCACCCCCCTCTTCGCCCGGGGTCATCTCGAAGCGGGCGTGTGGAAGGGGGACCTGGCGGTGGTCGGCAGCGGCGACCCGAACATCTCCGGCCGCTTCTACGACGGCGACGCCTACGCCGTCTTCCGCCAGTGGGCCGCCGCCGTCCGCGCCCTGGGGGCCACCAAGGTGGACGGCGACCTCTACCTGGTCACCGGCCTCTTCGAGCCCTTGAAGGTGCATCCGGACTGGCCACGGGATCAGCTGGCGCGCTGGTACGAGGCGCCGGTGGACGCCCTCTCCTTCTCCGACAACTGCGTCATGGTGCGCATCGGCCCGGGCAAGGGCCCCGGCTCGCCGGGCAAGGTGGAGTTGGTGCCGGACCTGAAGCTCTATCGGCTGGTCGCCAACGTCACCACCACCGAGTCGCGCAAGAGCCATTGGCTGGCAATCCAGCGCGAGCCCGAGAGCGGCGAGATCCGGGTCTCCGGCAAGGTCTGGTCGCGGGCCAAGCCCTTCGAGGAGTGGGTGAGCGTGCCCGACCCGGTCACCTACTTCGGCGCCGCCCTGCGCGACGCCTTCCGCGAGGAGGGCATCGAGGTCGCCGGCCTCTCCTGGCCGGTCGAGCGGCTGCCGGACGGGGAGTGGCGGGAGGTGGCGCGGCACCGCTCCGACCTTCCCGGCACCCTCGCCGTGATCAACCACCGCAGCCAGAACTTCTACGCCGAGAGCCTGCTCAAGGTGCTGGGGGTGGCCGGTGGCGGCAACGGCAGCTGGCGCGACGGCGTCGAGGCCGTCCAGGGCTTCCTCGCCCGGGCCGGCCTGGCCGACGGCGTCCGCCTCGCCGACGGCTCGGGCATGAGCCGCAACAACGTGGCCTCACCCCGTCACCTCGCGGGCCTGCTGCGGCACATGTACTTTCATCCACGGGGCGCGACCTTCGTCCAGTCGCTGCCGACCTCGGGCGGCAAGGAGCCGGCCTGGAGGCATCGTCTGGCCCAGCCCCCCTATCGAGGCAACGTGCTCGCCAAGACCGGCACCCTGTCGAACGTCTCCACCCTCTCGGGCTACGCGAAAGGCCGCTCGGGCAAGCTCTATGCCTTCTCGATCCTGGCCAACAACACCTCGGTCTGGCGCGCCAAGCGGGCCCAGGACTCGATCGTTCGCGCCGTCATCGACCACGGATAGAAAGAAGCTTTGAGCACCAGCGATCACCGGGTGGTGGACCACCGCCGGTTGATGAAGAAGGTCGAGCACTTCGTCGCCGCGGTGGAGGAGAAGGAGGACCTCGCGGCGAGCATCCACGGGGCCGCCAACGCCATCCTGCTGGCCTTCCGTGAGGAGTTGGGCATCACCGGCGGCCGTCTCTACCACCGAGAGGGCAAGGACTACATCCTCCAGGCCACCTTCCCGGACGCCAAGCCGGTGACCGGCGTGCGCATCCCCCGCTCGTACCGGCCCATCGAGCTGGTGCTCGAGGAAGGCACCTTGTACATGACGCTCGACGATCCCGGCGTGGACCGGGACCTCGAGACCATGCTCGGCGTCCAGCAATTTGCGGTGATCGAGCTGGCTGACGAGGAGTACCTGATCGCTTTCGACGTGATCCCCGGCACCGACCGGGAAAGCGTGCTGTTCTCCCTCGGCATCCTGCGCCACGTGATCAATCAGAAGATCCACGCCGAGCGGGTGGCGGGGATGTTCGCCGAGGCGCGCAAGATCCAGGCTTCGATCCTGCCCAAGCGGCCGCCCCGGCAGGGCAATTACGAGCTCGCGGCGCGCTCCGTGCCGGTGGAGACCGTGGGCGGCGACTTCTACGACTTCATCCAGCTGACCGAAAAGAGCCTCGGCATCGCCATCGCCGACGTCTCCGGCCACGGCTTGCCGGCGGCCCTGCAGGTGCGTGACATCTACACCGGGCTGCGCATGGGCATGGCGCGTGACTTCAAGATCGTGCGCACCGTCGAGCGGCTCAACGGCATCATCCATGAGAGCACCCTGACCAGCCGCTTCGTGTCGATGTTCTACGGCGAGCTGGAGCAGAAGGGGCTGTTCATCTACGTCAACGCCGGCCATCCGCCGCCGTTCCGGCTGCGCGCCAGGGACGGCGGGGTCGACTTCATGGAGGCGGGAGGGCCGGTGCTCGGCCCCCTGCCGGACATCACCTACGAGCGCGGCTTCGTGACCATGGAGCCCGGGGACGTGATCGTCCTCTACACCGACGGCATCGTCGAGACCCAGGGGCAGGACCACGAGGAGGCTCCGGTCGAGGAATTCGGCGTCGAGCGGCTGATCGAGGCCGTGCGGGCCGCCCGCCACCGGCCGGCGGGCGAGATCGTGGCGGCGGTGTTCGAGGCCGTGGAGCTGTTCGCCGCCGGCCGCGAGGTGGCCGACGATCGCACCGTGGTGGTAGTGCGCTACCCGCCAACTGTCTGAGAGGAGCCGCGAGCGCCGATGAGCGAGAACCGCAAGCACACCGTCGAGCTGAAACCCGAGCAGTTCGACTTTCTCACCCGCATGACCAAGAAGTACGACCTCCAGGATGAATCAAAAGCCTTGCGCTGCCTGATCAACTTCGCCATCGAGGCGAGCGGGCAGGAGAAGGAGATCTTCGACGAGATCCGCTGCACTCACTGCTGAAGGATCGCACTGCAAAGACGTAGGCCGGGTTAGGCCCGGAGGGCCGTAACCCAGCTCAGGTTGGCGGCCTGGAAGCTGGGTTACGCAGCTGCGCTGCTAACCCAGCCTACGTAGGATCGATCAGTCACACGCCTCCCAATCCTTCGCCCAGGCGAGGGCGAAGTGCCGCTTGAGCTGGGCGTATTGATGGTTGCCGCTGACCTGGATGCGATACTCCCCGGCCTGCGTCGGCTCGAACTGCAGCACCTCCACGCTGGCGTCCATCGAGCTCGAGCTGGCGACCTTGTCGCCGTTCGGATCGAGCACGACCAGGTCGAGATCGAGGTCGAGCTGGGAGAGGATTGGCACCTTGAACAGCCAGCTCGCTCGGCCGTTCCAGACCAGAGCCACCCGCACCCGTTGGGCGTTCTCCGGCACCGCGATCTTCCAGACGTTGGGCAGCACGCCGCCGGCACCGAAGCTCGCGGGAGTCAGCGTGCCGTAGTCGTAGCCCCGCTCGAGCGCCCCGGAGCCCTGGACCTTGTGCTGGCTGATCAGGTAGGCAAGCGCCGCGTCGGTCATCCCTGCGCCGTCCTTGCCGTCGGTTCCGGGCTGCCAGGCTGCACCGTCGGCTCCCTGGTAGCCGGCCCCGGCGAGCAGGATGGCTCGCACCGCTTCCGGCCACTTCTTGAGCGGTGAGGCCGAGCTCATCAAGCTCACGGCGATCGACGCCGTGGCCGGTGCCGCCGCGCTGGTGCCGCCGTGGTCGCCTCCCAAGAGGTCGTGGCGGCTGCCGTTGGTGGCGATCAAGGGCAAGTCGCGGTCCGAGTTGGGAGAGGTCGGATCCTTGAACGAGCTGGTGTAGTGCATCACGCTGTTGCACTGGTCGAGGTCGCCGTCGTTGACGACGTTGCCGACCGAGAGCGTGCCGTAGCCCCTGCCCACCACGTAGCTTCCGGTATCTCCACCGTTGCTGGCGGCCTGGACGATCAAGGGATAGGGGGGTTGCTGGCCCCAGAAATCGAAGAACACGTCCCGCGCGCTCAGGCTGCCGCTGCCCTCTTCGCTCGTGAATCCCCAGCTCATGGTCACGGCGTTGACCGCCTTCTCCTTGGCCCACTTGTAGGCCTTGACGTAGTCGGGATCGTTGGCCACGTAGACCTCGGCATCCGGGGCGTAGCCTTCCCAGGTCTCGGCGTCACAGTCCTGAGTCTGGTAGTTGTAGCGGTTGCCGATCATGCCGACGTTGCGGGTGGGGTGGGTGTCCATGCTCCCCACGGCGTTCTGCTGCACGCCCCCCAGGTTGAAGCAATCTGTGGGCAGGTTGAGCAGGTCCTCCTCGAGCATGGCGATCTTGGTCCCCATGCCCTTGGAACCGAAGAAGTGGAGCCAGTTGGTGTAGGTGGCGGGGAGCGACTCCTTGATGCGCGGGTAGTACTCGATCTGCTCCTCGCCGTGGAGGGCGATCAGGCCGACGTCGGCGTCCCAACCGAGGGAACGGGCGGTCTCGCCGCGCAGCTCGGCGGCCAGGAAGGGGCCGACCGCTTCGAGGGTGACGGCGTCGGTGACCCCCAGGCGGGCCATCTTCTTGTCGAAGAGGGCGCGGGCCGTTGCCTCGAGCCGGGCGTGGGCGGCGGCGGCCTCTTCGAGATGGCGCTGCCACTCCTCCTCGGAGGTGATCTCGCTCTTGTCGCGCAGCTCCTCGTCGATGGCGAAGCGGATCAGCACCTGGAGCCGAGCCCGAGGATCGGCAGCGATGCGCTCGGCGAGCACCGGGTGGACGTTGCCTTCGGCGGCGTAGCGGGCGGCCTCCTCGGCGGCGAGCAGGGCGGCCTCGTCGACCACCCGGCCGTTCTCGTACGCCGTGCGGACGATGTGGCCCCGCTCGGCGTCCCAGGTCTTGACCAGGGTGAGGGTGCGGCCGAGGTAGGGCAGGTTCTGAGTGGTGCGATGCAGGATCTCCTCGCTGCCGGCGGGCGCAGTGGCCAGCATGGCGGCGAGCAGACACACGGATCCCAGGGTTCTTCCAGACATGGCGATCTCTCCTTGTGGGGATTGGCAGTGCCTGAGGTCCGCGGCCGTCAGGCTGGGTCGCCCGAGGTACGGAGGGAGGGGGTGTGGAGGGGACACCGGCCCCGCGGCGACTACCCGCGAGGGACGAGCTCGAGATCCTGCTTGAGCTTGATGACCAGGCGCGGCGGGTAGACGCCGGCGCGCAGTTGCACACCCGGGTAGGTCAGGCACTCGCGGCCGACCAGGCAGCCGGGGTGGAGCACGCTGTTGCA
>DASUEU010000025.1:0-38751 GCA_036274895.1 Thermoanaerobaculia bacterium
CACCGGGGTGGTCAGCGGTCCCTTGATGGCCACGCGGTACTGGCGGATGGCCTCCAGGGTGTCGTTGGGCAGCCACTCGCCGGTCTTGCCGTGGGCCTTCTCGCCGGCCAGGACCTCGATCAGCTTGTTGGCCTCCGGCGAGCCCGCCTTCCATTCGATGCCGGAATACACGTCCTCGATGTTCTCGCGGAACAGCACCATGTTGACCTTCTCCGGCTCGCGCACGGGAGAGGGCACGCCGCGGAAGTAGCGCACCGGGCGCACGCAGGCGTAGAGGTCGAGCAGCTGCCGCAGGGCGACGTTCAGGCTGCGGATGCCGCCACCGACCGGCGTGGTGAGCGGCCCCTTGATCGCCACCCGATAGCGGCGGATGGCATCCAGCGTGTCGGTGGGCAGCCAATCGTCGAAGGCGTCCTTGGCCTTCTCCCCGGCGAAGACCTCGAACCAGGCGATCGAGCGGCTGCCGCCGTAGCTCTTGGCCACCGCGGCGTCGAGCACGGCGCGGGTGGCTCGCCAGATGTCGGGGCCGGTGCCGTCGCCCTCGATGAAGGGAATGGTGGGACGCGCCGGGACCACCAGGCGGCCCGCCTCGAAACCGATCTCCTGGCCATCGGCAGGAGGGGTCAAGCCGTTGTACGTCCTGTTCACGAGCAACTCCTCTCGGAGGTTGAATGGGGGGTACGGGGACCAGCAAGGACAGCAGTTTGGGTAGGCTATCATGCGGTCTCGATGCCCCAGATCGGTCTCGTCGACCTCGGCTCGAACAACGCCCGCCTGGTCGTCTACGAGTACCAGCCCGGGGCCTGGTTCCGGCTGGTGGACGACATCTCGGAACCGATCCGCCTGGGCGAGGGATTGGGTACCACCGGCCGGCTGACCACCGGCGCCATCGCCCGCGGCCTCGCCGCCCTCGACCTGTTCTCCGATTACGCCGCCGCGGCCCGCCTCGACGAGCTGCTGATCCTCGGCACCAGCGCCTTGCGCGATGCCGGCAACGCCGAGCTGTTCACCAGTGCAGCTCAGCCGCTGGGCTTCACGATCCGCGTGCTCTCGGGCGAGGAGGAGGCGCAGCTCGGCGTGCTCGCGGTGGCCAACGGCTTCGCCGTCGAGGACGCCTGGGTGATGGACCTGGGCGGCGGCAGCGCCCAGATCTCGCGCATGAAGAAGCGCCGCTACGCCCGCGGCGAAGCCTACCCCCTGGGCGCCGTGCGCCTGACCGAGAGCTTTCTCGCCAGCGACCCGCCCAGACGCTCGCAGGTCAAGGAGCTGGAGGAACGAGTGGGCAAGTTCCTGGCACCGGTGGCTCGCGCGCTGGCCAAGGACGACCTGCCCTGGATCGCCATGGGCGGCACCATCCGCAACCTCGCGGAGGCCGTGCAGGAAGCCACTGCCTACCCGCTCAGCCTGCTGCACGGCTACTTCCTGCGCCGCGAGCACCTGGATGGGTTGATCGAGCGCATGCAGGCGGTCAAGTCCGCCGAGCGCTCACGCATCGCCGGCATCAACCCCGACCGCGCGGACGTGATCCTGGCCGGTGCCCTGGTCTACCGCTGGTTGCTGGCGGCGAGCGGCCGGGAAGGGCTCACGGTTTCCGGCCACGGCATGCGAGAGGGAGCTTTCTACCAGCGCTTTCTGCCCGCGCCCCACCGGCTGGCCGAGGTGCGCCGCTTCAGTATCGCCAACTTGACCGCCCGCTTCGGCCTGGCCACGGCGCACACGGCGCACGTGCGGCGGCTGGCTCGCCAGCTCTTCGACGGCCTCGCTCCCCTGCATGGTCTCTCGGCAGCCGAGGCCGACCTGCTCGACGCCGCGGCGAGCCTGCACGACGTCGGCATCACGGTGAACTACTACCGCCACCACCGCCACGGCAGCTACATCCTGGAGGCCGAGAGCCTGCCGGGCTTGAGCCACCGCGAGCACGCCCTGCTGATCGAGCTGGTGCGGCTCCACCACAAGGGCCTGCCCCGCCTCGATCGCTTCCGCCAGTTGCTGCGTCCGGGCGACAAGGAGCTGCTGCTCCGGCTGACCACCTGTCTGCGCCTCGCCGAGGCGCTGGAGCGCTCGCGGGCGCAGCGCATCGAGAGGGTGGAGGTTCAGCCGGGGGACCGTGTGATCCGCCTGGGCCTGGTCTCGGCCGAAGAGCCCGCCGTCGAAGCCTGGGAGGCCGCCAAGCACGGGCCCCTGGTCAAGCTCGCCTTCGGCCGCCGGCTGGTCATTGAAACGGCGTGAGGAAGCGGGGCGTCACGAACCACAGGAGCTGCCCGTTTCCCGGGGCGAGGTCGGCCCAGGTGGGAATGGCCAGCTCCACCGCGGCGACGGCAGCGGTGGGAAAGCGGAAGCTACCGCCCCCGACGAGCTCGGACAGCAGCTGCGACCACACCGGCTCGTGGCCGACGAGCAGGAGCACGGAGGGCTCCCCGTGGAGTCCCTTGACGGCCTCGAGCACCGTCTCGGGCCGGGAGGCGTAGAGGGCGTCGCTCTCGAGCACGGGGCAGCTCCAGCCGCCGGCCTCGTGCGCCAGCTCGGCGGTGCGCCGGGCCCGCTCGGCCGAGGAGGTGACCACCAGGTCGGGCGCGGAGTCGGTCGCCGTGAGCACCTCCCCCATGAGGCCCGCGGCCTTGATGCCTCGCTTCGACAAGGGTCGGTCGTGGTCGCTCTGATGCGACGACTCCCAATCGGACTTCGCATGACGCATCAACAGCAGGGTGAGCATGGGGAGAATCTCGCACCCGGGCCGCGGCCGGTCAAGGGTCGACGCCGCCAACTCGTTGCCGTTTCGTCACTTGGCTCCGCCGGGGAAGGCGCCGACTTTGCTACGCTTGCGGCAATGGCCCGACTCGCCGCCCTCCGCGAAGTACCTGCCGGCCCGGAGCCCGCCCGGCCGCCGAACCTGAACGACCCGGCCCTCTACTTCAACCGCGAGCTGTCCTGGATCAAGTTCGACGAGCGGGTGCTCGAAGAGGCCCTGGACCCCAGGAATCCCCTTCTCGAGCGGGTCAACTTCCTCTCGATCTTCTTCTCCAACCTGGACGAGTTCTTCATGATCCGCGTGTCGGGGCTGCGCCGCCAGTTGACGGCGAGCGTGCTCGAGGCCCCGCCCGACGGCATGAGGCCCGCCGAGCAGCTCACCGCCATCCGCGAGCAACTCCTGCCCCTGCTCGATCGCTCGGTGGCGTGCTGGAAGGAGGACCTCGAGCCCAAGCTGCGTGAGGAGGGGGTGAAGGTCCTCTCCTACGAGGAGCTCAAGGGCCGCCAGCGCAAGCTCCTGCGCCGTCACTTCAAGGCCGAGGTCTTCCCGGTCCTGACCCCTCTCGCCTTCGACCCGAGCCATCCCTTCCCGCACATCTCGAACCTGTCGATCAACCTCGCCGTGGTGGTCAAGGACCCGGTCGATGGTGAGAAGTTCGCCCGCTTGAAGGTGCCGCAGACCATCCCGCGGCTGCTGCGGGTGCCGGAGGAGGAAAAGGCCGGCGCTTTCGAGCACCTGGGCCTGGCCGAGGTCAAGACCCCCTACTTCATCTGGATGGAGGAGGTGGTGGCCGCCAATCTCGACCTGCTCTTCCCGGGGCTCGAGATCGAGGCGGCTTATCCGTTCCGGGTCACCCGCGACGCCGACCTCGAGATCGAAGAGGACGAGGCGGCGGATCTCCTGAAAGCGATGGCGGACGTGGTCGGCCAGCGGCACTTCGGCTCGGCCGTGCGGCTCGAGATCGACGAGAACATGCCGCCGCGCATCCGCGACATCCTCATCCGCAACCTCGGGCTCGCGCCGTTCCAGGTGTTCACCAACGTCCGGCCCATCGGCCTCGCCGACCTCTCCCAGCTGACCTCGGTCGAACGGCCGGACCTCAAGTACCCGCCCTTCGCCCCGGTGGTTCCAGGGCCATTGACGACCGAGCCGGTGCTCCAGGTGGTCGCCCGGCGCAAGCACGTCCTGCTCTACCACCCGTACGACAGCTTCGGCACCGTGGTCTCGATGCTCCAGCAGGCCGCGCAGGACCCGGACGTGCTCGCCATCAAGCAGACCCTCTACCGGGTGGGCAGCAACTCGCCCATCGTCGAGGCGCTGATGGCGGCCCGCGAGGAGGGCAAGCAGGTCTCGGTGCTGGTGGAGCTCAAGGCTCGCTTCGACGAGCAGAACAACATCGTCTGGGCCAAGGCCCTGGAGCAGGCCGGGGTGCACGTGGTCTACGGCGTGTTGGGCTTGAAGACGCACGCCAAGATCTGCCTCATCGTGCGTCGCGAAGCGTCGGGCATTCGGCGTACGGTGCACCTGTCGACCGGGAACTACAACCCGGCCACAGCGCGGGTCTACACCGACGTTGGCTACCTGACGACCGACGCCGAGATCGCCGACGACGTCTCGGACCTGTTCAACGCCTTGACCGGCTACTCGAACAAGCGCGAGTACCGCAAGCTCCTGGTCGCGCCCTGGCAGATGCGGCAGGGGGTGATCTCGCGCATCGAGAGGGAGATCGAGAGCCACCTCACCCGGGGTGAGGGCTACATCGCCTTCAAGATGAACGCCCTGGTCGACCGCGCCACCATCCGCGCCCTCTACCGGGCCTCGCAGGCCGGCGTCAAGGTCGACCTCCAGGTGCGCGGGATCTGCTGCCTGCGGCCCGGAATCCCCGGGGTCTCCGACCACATCCGGGTCACCTCGATCGTCGGCCGCTTCCTCGAGCACAGCCGGATGTACTACTTCCGCAACGGCGGCCAGGAGGAACTGCTGGCCGGCAGCGCCGACCTGATGCCGAGGAACCTCGGCGGGCGGGTGGAGGTGCTCTTCCCCATCGAGGATCCGCGCCTGCTCGCGGCGGTCCGCGACGACGTGCTCTTCCTCCACCTGCGCGACAACCAGAAGTCCCGGCGCATTCTCACCGACGGCAGCAACCAGCGGATCGTCCCGGAAGAGGGCGAGCCCCCTCTCGACTCCCAGGAGTGGCTGCTCAGCCACTCCGGCAGCTGGCGGCTGGCGGAGTAGGGTCCCTCACCCCCTCGGTCCCCCTCTCCCGAGCCATCCGGCCTCCACGCCCGGGAGAGGGGGAGGTCAGAGGGGAGGCTTCTCCTCTCGAGGCTCTCGCTTGCGCGGAAATGACCACGAAGAGTGACTCCTCCGGCCTCCCCCTCTCCCGGGAGGGAGCGGCGGGTGGGTCGGGAGAGGGGGATCGAGGGGGTGAGGGTCCTACAACCTCCCCTTCACCTCCGCCCACAGCCGCTCATACGCCACGGCCGGCGGGCTCGCCGGGGCGAAGGCGAAGACCGGCTGGCGGCGCACCGTCACCTCCTCGACCAGGGTGGAGTACGGGATGGCTGTCTCGAGCAGCGGATAGGGCGAGCGCAGGCTGAGCCAGGAGGAATCCCGGTGCAGGCTCTTGCGGCGATCGACCATCGATAGGAACGGCGCCACGGCGAGGTCCCCCAACCCCTTGCGCACCAGCTCGGCATGGAGCTGGCTGAGCGCACGCAGGGACAGCGGCGCCGGCACCAGGGGCACCACCAGCAGATCAGCCATGGCGAAGACCGCCTCGGCCAGCAACGACAGGCTGGGCGGGCAGTCGAAGAAGAGCAAGTCGAATTCCCGGATCAAAGGCCGGATCAGCCCGGCCAGGCGCTCGCTCGGCCGCTTGACCTCGGCGAGGGCCACGTCGAGCTTACGGAACGAGAGGTCCGCTGGCAGCAGGGCGAGGTGCTCCCAGTCGGTCTCCCGGACCAGCTCGGCGAGCTCCCGCTCGCCGGCGAGCAGCTTTCTCGCACCGACCCGCTGGCGGCTCTCGACACGGAAGACGTAGCTGGCCGCGGCCTGGGGGTCGAGGTCCCAGAGCAGGGTGCGGTGGCCGTCGCGGGCGGCCAGCGCGGCGAGGTGCACCACCGTCGAGGTCTTCCCGACGCCTCCCTTGAAGTTGTAGACGGCGACGATCTTCACTCGGATCCACCAAAGAGCCGCTCGGCCCGCCGGCGCTGGGCCGGTTTGGCGAGGCGCTCGAGGGCCCTCGCGAGGGGCCGGGTCAGGTCTCCCCGGGCGGACTCGAGCCGGGCCAGCAGGTAGCCTACCGCCATCCCTGCAGCGAGCGCTCGAGGCGCCGAGTGGGCGGCTTCGGCCGCCAGCTGGCGCAGCTTCTCGCCCTGCACGGCGAAGTCGTTGGCGCGGCCCAGGAGGTCCTGGACCTGCTTGAGCTCGTCGACGAGGGGAGCCAGCGACGGGCGCGGGAAGAGCGGCGCGAACAGCTCCAGCAGGTAGCGGTAGCGCTTGCCCGTGATGCGCAGGGCGTGGAGGGCCTCCGGGGCCGGATGGGTCCCCAGGGCCTCGGCCTCGCGGGCGAAGCGCCGCTGCGCCTTCGCCAGCCGGCGGCGCGCGACCTCGCCGATCGGCGCCGCCTCGGGCGCGGCGGTGGCGGCGGCGCGGCGGGCGAAGTGATCGAGGGCCGCCAGCAGTCGCCGCCAGCGGCCCGAAGCGAGTGCCGCCGCCACCTCTCGCTGCGCCTCGGCCCGGCGCAGGGCCACGTGATGGTCGAGGATGGCCAGGCCCTCCGCCGCCCAGGCCGGCATCTCGGCGGCGTGGCCGGCGAGGTCGGCGGCCAGGACGTCGAAGTCCCGGCAGGGCCCGGTGCGACCGGCGATCGCGCCCAGCTCGGAGCGCAGTCGCTTCACCCCGTGCCCCGGGGCCACCCTCTCCACCTCCCTCACGAGGGAGCGCAGCCGCCGCAGGGCGACGCGGAAGTCGTGCAGGAACTCCGGGTCGAGGGCCTTCCGCGTGCCCGGCTCGAGGGCCACCAGCACGCGCGTCAGCTCCCCGACCATGCGGCCGGCGGCGGCCACCACGGGCTCGGCGGGGTCGAGCGGCACCTCCACCTTGGGCGAGGGAGGAACCAGGGGCTGGCCGGTGGCGACCAGGGCCTCGTCGATCTCGGCCCGGAAGCCCTCCGCCGGCGTGGCGAGAATGGCGCCGAGGGCGCTCGCGGCTGCTTCGCTCTCTCCCTCGTAGCCGCGCAGAGGCTCGAGCACGGCCCGGCGCGCGAGTCGAGCTGGCTTGCCCTCCCCGGCCTCGGCGCGCCGCCCGACCACCGCCAGCCGGGCCACCGTCTTGCCCCGCTCGTCGAGCAGGGCGAGGGCGAAGCCGCGTTCTTCAATTGCCACCAGGGGCAAAAGGCGGCGGTCGGCGACCGTCGTGGCGAGGGCCTCGCGCAGCCGGCCGGGAGGCATCTCGGCGATCAGGCCGGGCTCGGCGGCCTCGGCGAGGCGGACTTCGCTGCGGCCCTCTTCGTGGGTCAGCTCGAGGCTGCCCTTGCCCGCTCCCGCCTCCCGGAAGAGCAGGCGGCCCTCGGCGAGCAGGCGGCGGTCGTAGGTGTCGAAAAGCTGGCGACGGCGCGCCAGCCGGCGGCGGGGGCCGAGGGCGAAGGCGCCGGCCAGGGCCTCGAGCAGGCGCTCCACTTCCCCCTCATCGCGGACTCGGTACGATCGTCGGCCGGCTTCGGCCATCGCTGGCGCCCCCCCGGCGGGCCATCTTATGGCCTCGATGTGACAAGGGCCGGCCGGGCGGGTAGAGTCCCGGCATGAACTGGGATCCCCTCGTCGAGGCGGCCCTCCTCGCGCGCCAGCGCGCCCACGCTCCCTACAGCCACTTCCAGGTCGGCGCCGCCCTGGCGACCGAGGACGGCCGGATCTTCGGCGGCTGCAACGTCGAGAACCGCTCCTTCGGCATGACCATCTGCGCCGAGCGCACGGCCCTGGTCTCGTCGGTGGCCGCGGCGGCCGGCAAGCCCGTGGCGATCGCCGTGGTCGCCGACGCCTCGCCCCCGGCCCGCCCCTGCGCCCTCTGCCTGGGCACCCTGGTCGAGCTCACCGAGGACCTGCCGATCCTGCTCTTCAACCTCCAGGGCGAGCGCCACGAGACCACCCTCAAGACCCTCCTGCCCGACCCCTTCGTCTGGCCGAGGTGATACCCTCCCCGCCGCCATGAGCGAGACCACCCTGATCCGTATCGCCCACAGTCCGGACTCGGACGACGCCTTCATGTTCTACGCCCTGACCCAGGGCCTGCTGGACACTTCGGGGCTGGCCATCGAGCACCAGCTCGCTGATATCGAGACCTTGAACCAGGCGGCCTTCGAGGGCCGCTTCGAGATCACCGCCCTCTCCTTCCACGCCTACGCCTACCTCGCCGACCGCTACCGCCTGATGCCCTCCGGCGCGAGCTTCGGCGACGGCTACGGCCCGGTGGTGGTGGCCCGCCAGGGCTTCGACCGCGCTGGGCTGGCCGGCCGGCGGGTGGCGATTCCCGGCCGGCTGACCACCGCCGCCCTCGTCTTGCGGCTCTGGCAGCCGCAGGTGGAGACCGCCGTGGTGCCCTTCGACCAGATCCTGCCGGCCGTGGCCTCCGGCGAGTTCGAGGCCGGGGTGGTGATCCACGAAGGCCAGCTGACCTTTGAGGAGCATGGCCTGCGGTCGGTGGTCGACCTAGGAGCCTGGTGGAAGGAGGAGACCGGCGGCCCCCTGCCCTTGGGCGGCAACGGCATCCGCCGCGATCTGCCCGAGGAGCTCCAGCAGCGACTCTGCCGGCTGCTCACCCAGAGCATCGACTACGCCCTTTCCCACCGCAGCGAGGCCCTCTCCTACGCCATCCGCTACGCCCGCGACCTGGAAGACGACCCGGTGCGCTCGGACCGCTTCGTGGGCATGTACGTCAACGAGTGGACCCAGCGCTACGGCGAAGCGGGAAGGCGAGCCGTTCAGCTCTTGCTCGACCGCGCCGCCGAGGCCGGCATCCTGCCGAACCCGGTCGTGGCCGAGTTCGTCGAGGTTTGAGCGCGCTGGGCGCCCCGTCTGTCACGGGGGTGGTGTTCGACCTCGACGGCACCCTGGTCGACTCTCGCGAGGACCTCGCCGCAGCGGTCAACCGACTGCGCCGTGACCTCGCGCTGCCGGAGCTGCCCCTCGCCGAGGTGGTCGCCAAGGTCGGGGGCGGAGCCCGCGAGCTGGTGCGCCGCAGCCTGCCGGCGACCACCGGCGACGAGGCACTCTCCGCCGCCCTGTCGCGCTTCCTGGTGCACTACGACCAGGTCTGCCTCGACGTCACCCGGCCCTATCCCGGCATCACCGATCTGCTGGGGGAGCTGGCACCCCGCCTACCCCTGGCCGTGCTCACCAACAAGCCGGAAGCTCTCTCGCGCAAGATCCTCGCCGGCCTCGGTCTGGCCCCTGCCTTCCAGGCGATCGTCGGGGGCGACACCCTGCCGGTGAAGAAGCCCGACCCCCAGGGCCTGCTCTGGCTGGCAGAGCATCTCGGCTGCCCGCCGACGAGCCTGGTGCTGGTGGGCGACAGCCCGATCGACTTCCACACCGCGCAGGCAGCCGGTGCTCGAGCGATCCTGGTCGAGTGGGGATTCACCGCCCCCGACACGCTGGCCGAGCTGCCGGCGCCGAAGGTCCCGGACAGCGGAGAGCTGGCGAAGCTGCTTCGATCGTAGGGAGCCTCAGCCTTCGGCGGCGACCGCCTGATCGACCGAGTCGTAAATCGGGAAGAGAGAGAGGAGGCCGGCGACCTCGAGGAGCTTGCGTACCCGCTCGGCCGGCTGGACCAGGATCACCTTGCGCTTGCGCTCCCCGAACCGCCCCAGATACCCCACCAGCTCGCCCAGGCCCGTCGAGTCGATGTAGTTGATCTGGGAGAAGTCGAGCACCACGTGGCCCAGCTCCTCCTCGAGCGTCCGCTCGAGGGTCTGGGCGAAGAAGGCGGCGCTTTCACCGAGCTTGATCATGCCGCCCACGACGAGCAGGGTCATCCCAGGCAGCTGTCGCTTCTCGAGGAACATGGGGAGGAAGCGAGTCTAGCAGAGGGGAGGGCTTGTTCTTCGGTTATCCTCTCGCTCGCCAGCCCTTCGAGGACGACATCCCCATGAGCCGACGCCCCCTTCTGACCCTGCTCGCCGCCCTGCCTTTCCTCGCCCCGCTCGCGGCTTCGGCCGCCGGAGTGGAGAGCTTCCAGCACGGGGGGCGGGCCACCGCCCAGGCGGGCGCCTTCACCGCCCGCGCCGACGACCCCTCGGCCGTGACCTACAACCCTGCCGGCATCGTCCAGCTGGACGGCTTGCAGATCCTCGGCGGCCTCGACTTCCGCAACGCCAGCGACGATTTCCTGAGCTCTGCGGGGAATCACCGGGCCAACCACACCATCCAGTTCCCGCCGGCCTTCTACCTGACCTGGAAGCCCGCCGAGGACTCCTCCTGGGCCCTGGGGCTCGGGCTCGACACGCCCGCCTGGTACCGCGTGGAGTGGAACACCGCCCTCTTCCCCGGCCGCTTCACCACCCGCCTCCAGGAGGTGCGCTTCTTCGAGCTGCACCCGGTCGCCGCTTACCAGCTCAACGAGCGCTGGAGTGTCGGCGGCGGCGTGCGCTACCTGACGGGCACCCTGGAGTACGGTTTCAACGTTCTCGGTGAGGGGCTCGATCCCGCCACCCTGCAGCTCGTGGCGGCGGAGTTGGAGGCGACGACCGAGGCCGACGTGGACGCCCTCGCCTTCGACCTCGGCGTGACCTACGACGCCAACGTCTGGGGCTTCGGCGCGGTCTACCGCAGCGCCGCGAAGCTCGAGGGCCGCGGGGACTTCGACCTCTCGGTGCGCGACATCAACGCACCCCAGTCGGAGAGTTTCATTCTCTCCCGCTTCCCCTACGACCGCGCCGAGCAGGGCTTCGAGATGCCGGCGGAGCTGCGGGGGGGCTTGTGGGTGGCCCCCTACCCCGAGCTGCGCATCGAGCTGGACGCCTCCCTCCAGACCTGGTCCAGCCTCGGCGACGGCGACGTGGTGGTCCAGCCCGCCTCCGGGGCGGGAACTACGGCTCCGGTGGTGATTGACCGTCCCCGCGACTGGGACGACACGATCTCGCTGCGCCTCGGCATCGAAGGGGACGTGAGCGAGCAGCTCAGCCTGATGGGCGGCGTCGCCCTCGAGCCCTCGCCGGTGCCGGACGCCACCCGCGAGCCCGGCTACCCCCGGGGCGACGCCCTGGTCTACGCCGTGGGCGCCAGCTACCACTTCCCCCGCATCAGCTTCGACCTCGGCTACTCCTACCACGACTACGACACCGTGAACGAGAACCCCGAAGACCTCGGCGGCGTCGCCGGCGGCCGCTACAGCGGCTTCGAGCACGCCTGGTCGTTCTCGGTGCGCTGGCGGCGGTAGAGAACCTGCCGGGCCGAAGCGGCACCTGCGCCACCTAGGCGCAGCCGGAGCGCTCAGAGAGAGCCAGGACCGTCTCCCGCAGGCTCTCCTCAAACGGGATGCGAGGCGACCAGCCGAGCTCCCGGCGGGCCCGCTCACAGGAGAAGTTCCACACCTTGCCGCTGACCGCGGTCGCGATGACCTCGGGCGTCGCCGTTCGAGGCGTCCCCATCAGACGATGACTGAGACGGTCGTAGAGGGGGAGGATCGGCGCCAGTACCGACGGCAGGACCATCAACGGCGGCTTGACCCGTGGATCGATGGTGCCCAGGGTCCGCACCAGCTGCTCGAAGCTCGGTGCGGCCTCGTAGCCCACGATGAAGCGGCCCTGGGCGCCCTGCTCGGCCGCCAGCACGTGGGCATCGGCAGCATCTCGAACGTCCACGAAGCTGAAGTTCCCGCGCGGCGCACCCAGACGAAACTCGCCCATCAGACAGGCCTCGATGAGGTCCAGGGTGGGCGTGTTGCGGGCGAAGCCGGGGCCGAGGATGCCGGCGGGCAGAATCGTCGCCAGCGACAGGCCGAGCTCGTCGGCCAGCCGCCATGCCAGATGCTCGGATTGGGTCTTGGCCCGGAAGTAGGCAACGCGCAGGTCGGTCGCCCAGTCCTCCTCGGTGACCGGAGGAGCCCCCGGCGGAGTCAGGGGCAGCGTCACCACCGAGGAGGTCAGGACGACGCGAGTCACCCCGGCAAAGGCCGCGGCCCGCAGGGCGGTCTCGGTTCCACGCAGGGCGGAATCGAGGATCTCGGCATCGCGGTGCGGCTCGGCCGTCGAGTAGACGGCCGCGACGTGGAAGAGCGTGTCGAGGCCCTCGAGAGCGGCCCTCATCGCCCTCTCGTCCCTGACGTCGGCCTCGGCCAGCTCCACTCCTCCGAGGGCCTCGAGGCGCGCCGACTTCTCCCTATCGGACCGAGAGCGCACCGTGGTGCGCACCGCGTGGCCTCGCGCCGAGAGGATGCGCACGAGGTTGAAGCCGAGGTGGCCGTTGCCACCGGTGACCAGGCACTTCATGACGGAATCCTCGCTGTCGAAGCCGGAGTCTCGCCTGTTGCGACGATCGTTTCAATGATCGGCCGCCGCGCTACCCTACCGAAGCAGGGGGGGCAATGGCCTCCCCGGCCCGGGAGGCCTCGTGCCCGCTCGCCCAGCGAGAAGACCCTGCCGGTCCGGGTTGAGGGAACCCGCCCGTCCCCCTCCCCCCACCTGCGATACACTTGCCGCAGTGCGGCTTAACGTGACACAGCGGCCGGCCCGAGGGTGGGCCTGGCAGAGAGGGTGACGACCGTGGGCAAGTCCTTCCATCTCCAGGTGGGTCCCGACCGTCTCGCGACCCTGGTCTTCGATACTCCGGGCAAGAAGGTCAACGTCTTCGACCGGGAGGTCTTGACCGAGCTCGAGGCCCTGATCGCGGAGCTCGGCCGGCGCACCGACATCGGCTGCTTGGTGCTGCTCTCCGGCAAGGAGGGCACCTTCATCGCCGGGGCGGACGTCAACCTGATCGCCGCCGTCACCGACCCCCGCGAGGCCGAGGAGGGGGTGCGGGGCGGGCAGCGGGTGTTCGCCGCCTGGGAGGCCCTGCCCTTCCCCACCGTCGCCGCCATCCGCGGCACCTGCATGGGCGGCGGCACCGAGCTGGCCCTGGCCAGCACCTATCGCGTCGCCTCGGACCGCGAGCAGGTCCGCATCGGCCTGCCGGAGATCCGGCTTGGCATCCTGCCCGCGTGGGGCGGCTGCACCCGCCTGCCGCGGCTGATCGGCATCGCCGCGGCCCTGGACATCATCCTGGCCGGCAAGAGCGTCCCGTCCAGCCGGGCTTTCAAGATCGGCCTGGTCGACGCCCTCCTGCCGGATGCCTCCTTCCTCGCCCTGGTGCGCGACTTCGCCCTCGCCCGGAAGGACAAGAAGCGCTCCGGCGGCGGCAAGGACGGCGGCCTGCAGCAGTTCCTGCTCGAGAAGAACCCGCTCGGCCGAGCGATCCTCTTCTCCCAGGCCAGGAAGCAGACCCTGGCCCAGACCAAGGGCCAGTACCCGGCGCCGATCGCCGCCCTCGAGACCGTCCGCACCGGCATCGAGAAGGGCCGCGAGGCCGGCTTCGACGCCGAGGCCAAGGCCGCCTCCGGGCTCGCTACCGGGGCGATCTCGAAGAACCTCATCCACGTCTTCCAGCTGATGGAGGGGGTGAAGAAGGCCGGGCCCAAGGTGGAGGGGCCCCTGCCGCCGGTGCGCGAAGTGCTGGTGCTCGGCGCCGGGGTGATGGGCGGCGGCATCGCTCACCTGGTGGCCGACCAGGTAGGCATCCCGGTGCGCCTCAAGGACATCAACGCCAAGGCCCTCGAAAGCGGCATGGCCCACGCCGCCGGCCTCTTCGCCAAGCAGGTCAAGCGGCGCCGCCTGTCGCGGACCGAGGCCCGCCGTCGCCTGACCCTGCTCCGCCCCACGCTCGCCGACAGCGGTTATGCCGGGGCCGACCTGATGATCGAGGCCGTGGTGGAGAACCTGGGCGTCAAGCAAAAGGTCTTCGCCGAGGTCGCCGGCAAGACCCGTGACGAGGCGATCCTGGCCTCGAATACCTCTTCGCTCTCGATCGACAAGATCGGCGAGCTGACGCCCCACCGCGAGCGGGTGGTGGGCATGCACTTCTTCAACCCGGTCGACAAGATGCCCCTGATCGAGGTGATCGCCGGGGAGAAGACCGGCCCAACCGCCGTGGCCGTGGTCTTCGACATCGCCAAGAAGCTGGGCAAGACGCCGGTGGCGGTCAAGGACGGTCCGGGCTTCCTGGTCAACCGCCTGCTGATGTTCTATTCGCTCGAAGCCCTCTGGCTGCTCGACGAGGGCTTCGCCATCGAGCACATCGACCAGGCCATGACCCGCTGGGGCATGCCGCTCGGCCCCATGGCCTTGACCGACGAGGTGGGGGCGGACGTGGCGGTGAAGGTGGCCCACATCATCGGCGAGGCCTTCCCCGATCGCCTGCCCCTGCCGGGCTGGCTGGACAAGACCGCCGGCTCGGGTCGGCTGGGCGCCAAGACCGGCGCCGGCTTTTACCGCTACGAGAAGGGCCGCCGCACGGTGCCGGATGCCGAGGTCTACGCGCTGCTGGGCCTGCGGCCCCGCTTCCCCAACCCGGACCTCGACGCCCTGGCGGAGCGCATGGTGCTGCCGATGGTCAACGAGGCGGCCCGCTGCCTGGCCGAAGGTGTGGTGGCCGACGCCGGCAGCCTCGACCTGGCGATGATCATGGGCACCGGCTTCCCGCCTTTCCGCGGCGGCCTCTGCCGCTGGGCGGACGGCGTGGGCCTGCACGCCCTGATCGAGACGCTCGAGCGCCTGGCCGCCACGGTGGGGCCCCGCTTCCACCCCGCCGAAGCCCTGCGGGCCGCAGCGGGAGGTGGGGGCTTCTACGGGCGCTTCGGTCCGAGATCTTCGTGAGGCTGGGATCTGTCCTCGTTCGGGGACGTTTCGGCCAACCGGGCAGGGTCTGTCTCATATTCCTCCCCTGGCACGGATAGTGCTCAAGTGCCCTCCCGAGAGCCCAAGAACAAAGCCAAGGAGAGCCCAATGCGCCGCACCCCCCCACAAGCAAGGCGGATTTCCCTCGCAGCCCTGCTCACCCTTCTCGCCCCCCTCGCCCCCGCACTCGCTCAGCAGGCAGCCGACCAGCGCTTCGGCGAGCAGGTCACCGTCTCCGAAGTGCTGCTCGACGTGGTGGTGACCGACAAGCAGGGCAACGTCATCATCGGCCTGGCCCCGGACGATTTCCTGGTCGAAGAGGACGGCAAGACCCGCGACGTGGCGAGCGCCACCTTCTACAGCAACCGCCGCCTGCTGGGCTCCACCCAGCCGGTCGAAACCTCCGGCGGCAGCATCGACACCACCCCCCGCAGCCGCTACTTCATCCTCTTCTTCGAGGACCAGCGCCGCACTGCCGCCGACAACCCCGCCCTGCATCTGCTCCAGCGTCAGCCGGAGGCCGTGCGCGAGGCCAAGGAGTGGGTGCGCGAGGAAGTGCTGCTCGACGACTACGTGGCGGTGGTCAGCTACGACGTCAAGCTCAAGGTGCACCAGGACTTCACCCAGGACCGCGGCGGCGTGCTCAAGGCCATCGACGGCTTCGCCAAGGGTGAGGATCCGGGCTCCAACTGGCCCTCCCGCCTGCCCGAGGCCGGCGAGATCTCCCTGCGCACGGGCCTGCCCCGCGGCAAGGAGCTCGACAAGCAGACGGGCAAGCCCTACGACGCCTTCCGCCTGCTCGCCCAGGCCACTTCCGGCATCGTCGGGCGCAAGAACTTGATCTACTTCGGCCTCGGCTTCGGCGAGCTCACCGGCTTCGGCCTCTACAAGCCGGATCCCCGCTACTACCCTGGGATGATCCAGGCCCTGAACGACAACAACGTCGCCGTCTACACCATCGACCTGATCCCGAGCGAAGTCTCCTCCTACCCGCTCGAGGAGAGCCTGCACCAGCTGGCCGACGAGACCGGCGGCAAGTACTTCGGCACCTTCGCCAGCTTTGAGACCCCGCTTGGCCAGATCTCGACCGAGAACAGCGGCTACTACCTGCTCTCCTACCAGGCCGAGCACCCCGCGGGGACCACCGGCTACCAGAAGGTGCGGGTCAAGACCCGTAACCCCGAGTTCCAGGTGCGCACCCGCGAAGGCTACGTCTTCGGCGGCTGAGCCTGCCCCCGATCCGCCCCGCCATGGGGGGCCCGTCGCGCTCGGTGAGACGATCCTGCCGAGGGCGACGGGCCTTCTGCCCCACTCCTCGAACTGCTCCTCCGGGGTCTTCCAGGCACCGGCCTCCCGCACCAGCACCGGCAGAAGGCGACCCCTTGTATTCCAGTGGAACTTGGTGTACCGTCTCTCCGCCTTTTCCCATCGCCTGGAAAGCCCCATCCGGAAGGACCTCCACCGAAGGATGACTCGCGGGGCCTGACGGGTCGGCCGTTGCCGACCCGGAGCCTGCGATTGGTGCGCTGCATTCGAGACCCGGCCGAACGGTTCGGCCTGGGCTTTGTCGCAATGAGGAGTGAATTGCACATGGAGAAGTCAATGCGTCGGCTGATCTCGAGCGTGGCCTTTGCGGCCGTGCTGGCGGCGGGCGGGTTCTCGACCCAGGCCGCTGAGACCAGCGCCAAGGCCGAGCTGCACAAGCGTTTGCTGCCGGTCTACCTGGCGGTCAAGGGCGATCGGGCACTGCTCGCCCTGGATCCCGGGCTTTCGGGCCAGATGGAGAGCCAGGAGGCGGTGGATCGCTTCCTCAAGGCCATGCCCCTTTCTCCTCTCGAGTACCTGCAAATCGACATGGAGATGCAGCGCTACGAGATCGCCGTCCCGAGCTTCATGCAGGAGCTTCATGTCCGCTGGATCGAGATCAACGAGGCGACCGCGCGGGACCACTACGGCGACGCCCTCGTGGACGCTCTTCTGACCCGCTGGCCGGTCAACACCGGCGAGGAGATCGTCGGTGGCCCCGAGGCCACGGTGAGCACCAACAAGAACGTTGGTTCCACCTCCTCGCCGGCGCCCACGGCCTACGACGGCGAGATCCAGATCGCCGTCAACCACCGCAACACCAACCAGATCGTGGCCGCCGCCAACACCTGGAATACCACCATCGCGGCCTGCAACAACAACCAGACCCAGTCGATCTTCTACTCGAGCGACGGTGGCACCACCTGGGGCGTGACTTGTGCTCCTTCGAACAACGTCTGGAACCTGGGCACCTGCACCGGCACCGTGTTCGGCTCCGACCCGGCGCTCTACTGGAACGACAACAACGAGGTCTTCCTCAACTACATGCTGCTCTGCGGCACCGCCAGCACCACCAAGTACTCGATGGTGGTGGCCCGCTCCACCAACGGCGGCGCCACCTGGACCGCCCAGGGTGTGATCAAGAACTCCTGGTCCACCACCGACCTCGAGGACAAGAACTTCTACGTCATCGACAACACGCTCGCCAGCCCCTTTTACGGCCGGCACTACACCTGCTGGGACCGCAACAACAACGAGAAGTTCGCCTACTCGACCAACAACGGCGTCAACTGGACCGAGGTGGACCTGCCGACGGCCCCCGTTGGTGGCGTCGATCTCGCCTGCGAGATCGCCGTGCAGAAGAACGGCACCGTGCACGTGGTGTGGGACTCCCTGACCTGCGGCGCCAGCACCTGCTCGGACGAACGCATGTGGTACACCCGCTCGACCAACGGTGGCGTCTCCTGGTCCACGCCGGTCCAGGTGCGTGACTTCAACCTGGTGGGCTTCTCCGGCGCCAACAAGCCGCCGGTGGCCGACAACCGCGGCATCAGCCCCTTCGGTGCGGTCGATGTCGACAACTCGGGCGGCGCCTGCGACGGCATCCTCTACGCCACCTTCAGCGACTGGACCTCCGGCGGCGCCACCGAGACCGACGTGTGGGTCTCCCGCTCGACCAACAACGGCGCCACCTGGCAGGCCGCGGTCAAGGTCAACGACGACGGCCTCGCCGCCCGCACCCAGTTCCACCCCTTCCTGCAGGTCGACCAGTCGAACGGCAGCGTGGTGGTCTTCTGGCACGACGCGCGCAACGACTCGGTCAACCGCAAGGTTGACTACTACGTCACCCGCTCGACCGACTGCGGTCTGACTTTCGAGGCCAACACCAAGGTCAGTCAGAACTCGGCCGAGTTCAACAACAGCGGCATCTCCTACACCGACGAGAACACCACCGACAACCCGAACCGCAACCCCAACCAGTACGGTGAGTACCTGGGCCTCGACGTCAAGAACGGCAAGGCCTACATGGCGTGGGTGGACTCGCGGCACTTCTACCCGGGTTCTTCGACCAACGCCCAGAAGGAGAACGTCGGCTTCGCCATCGTCGACTTCGGCGCGGCCTGCACGCCGCCGGCGGCGCCCACGGGCCTGACCGCCACGGCGGTCTCCTCGAGCCAGATCAACCTGTCCTGGACGGCGGTCTCCGGCGCGACCTCGTACAACGTCTACCGTTCGACGGTGTCCGGCGGTCCATACACCAACGTCGGCTCCTCGGCCACCACCACGTTCAGCAACACCGGTCTCACCGGCTCGACCACCTACTTCTACGTGGTCCGCGCCGTCGTCGGCTGCGAGTCGGGCAACTCCAACCAGGCCTCCGCCACCACCCAGGCGCCGCCGCCCTGCACCACGCAGACGCTCTACAACCACAACTTCGATGCCGCCACCGGCCTCGACGGCTTCTCGGTGGGCACCTTCCTTTCGGGCGGCACCACCACCCCGTGGCGCGGTGTCCAGACCTGCACGGCGGCTTCCGGGACCCGGATCTTCCGCTACGGCGGCACCAACTGCACGGCCAACTACACCAACAACAACTTCAACTTCGCCCAGCCCAACGGCGCCGGCGGCATCACCATTCCGGCCGGAGCGACCACCGTTCGCCTGAACTTCAAGCACCGTCGGCGCTACGAGAGCGGCTTCGACGGCGGCACCCTGGCGGTCTCCACCAACGGCACGAACTACACCTTCGTCCCGGGCTCGGCGATCCTCGCCGGCAGCTACAACGGCACCGTGTCGGCTTCTTGCCCGCCGGCCGGCAGCGCCGGAACCGCCATCTGGACGGGCGTCTCCACCACCTTCACCACCACCACGGTGGACCTCGACGCGGCCTGCAACGCCATTGCCGGCAACGTCGGCGGCTGCGCGGGCAAGGCGGTGCGCGTCGGCTTCACGTCGATCACCGACTGCTCGACCACCGATGACGGCTGGTTCCTCGACGACGTGACGGTCACGGCCTGCGTGCCGTAGTCACGAGGCATTCCTGGTCGGGGCGCGGTGACCGCGCCCCGACACCCCGAGGGGCAGGCACGGGGGCCTGCCCCTACTCTTTTCCGGCGCGGCGGATGTGGCATGCTCCCGGACGATGGAGACGGCCGCCAAGCGCGCGTTCGACCTGGTGGGCTCGGCTCTCGGTCTGATCCTGCTCGCCCCCCTGCTCCTGGTGCTCGCCGTGACCGTGGCCATGGTGCTCGGCCGGCCGGTACTCTTCCGCCAGCAGCGGGCCGGGCTCGGTGGCACGGTCTTCACCCTCGTCAAGCTGCGCTCGATGAGCGATGAACGGGACGCGACCGGCGCCCTGCTCCCTGATGCCCACCGGCTCGGTCGCTTCGGTCGCTTCCTGCGCGCGTCGAGCCTGGACGAGCTGCCCACCCTGTGGAACGTGCTCAAGGGGGAGATGAGCCTGGTGGGCCCGCGGCCCCTCCTGTTGCGCTACCTCCCCCGTTACAGCCCCGAGCAGGCGCGGCGGCACGAGGTCAAGCCCGGCATCACCGGCTGGGCCCAGGTCAACGGCCGCAACGCCCTGACCTGGGAGCAGAAATTCGAGCTCGACGTCTGGTACGTCGACCATCGATCCCTGCGCTTGGACCTCGCCATCCTCGCTGCTACCATCGGCCAGGTCTTTCGTGCCCAGGGCATCCGCCACGGCGAGGAGGCCACGAGCCCCGAGTTCCTGGGCTCCACCCCCGATTCGGAGAGCACCACGCAATGAGCGGCGATCTACTGATCTACGGCTCGAGCGGCCACGCGCGAGTGATCGCCGAGACGGCGCTCGCCGCCGGCTGGCGGGTGGTCGGCTGGGCCGACGACGACCCATCTCACCTGGGCCGGGAGGTCGACGGCCTCCCCGTGCGGGCCACGGGCACCGAGGAGGCAGCTCGCAAGGCCGTCCGCGAAGGCTGGCAGGTGGTGGTGGGCATCGGCGACAACCGCGCCCGCCGCCGGGTCTTCGACGAGCTGCTCGGCTACGGCGCCCGGATCGCGACGATCGTGGGCCCGCAGGCCCTGCTTTCCCCCAGCGCCACTCTCGGCCGCGGCACGGTGGTCTTCGCCGCCGCGGTCGTCCAGGCCGGTGCCCGCATCGGCGAGAACGTGATCTTGAACACCGCCTGCTCGGTGGACCACGACTGCGCCATCGGCAACCACGCCCACCTCTCGCCCGGCGTCCACCTGGGCGGCACCGTCGAGGTCGGCGAGGGTGCGCACCTGGGCGTGGGCGCCTCGGTGCGCAACAACCTCACGATCGGGGCCTGGACCCTGATCGGCGTCGGGGCCGCCGTGGTCGAGTCGATCGAGGCCGGGGTGGTGGCCTACGGCGTGCCCGCCCGTCCCCTTTCCCGTCCAGCCGAATGAAGCGCATCTATCTCTCGCCTCCCCACGTCGGGCCGGAGGAAAGGACTCTCCTCCTCGAGGCCTTCGACTCCAACTGGATCGCCCCGCTCGGGCCCCACGTCGATGCCTTTGAGCGCGAGCTGGCGGCCGTGGTCGGCCTGCCCCATGCGGCGGCCCTGTCGAGCGGCTCGGCGGCCCTCCATCTGGCCCTGCTGCTGCTCGAGGTCGGCCCGGGCGACGAGGTCATCGCGCCGACCCTCACCTTCGCGGCGACGGTCAATCCCGTGCGCTACCTGGGAGCCACACCGGTCTTCATCGACAGCGATGCCGGCAGCTGGAACCTCGATCCCGACCTGCTCGAGGAGGAGCTCGAGGCGGCGGCCCGGCGCGGCAAGCTGCCCAAGGCCGTGATCACGGTGGACCTCTATGGCCAGTGCTGCGACTACCGGCGCATCCTCCCCCTCTGCGAACGCTTCGGGGTACCGGTAGTCGAAGACGCGGCCGAGGCCCTGGGGGCTACCTTCGACGGCCGGCCGGCCGGCAGCTTCGGCGCCCTGGCGGCCTTCTCCTTCAACGGCAACAAGGTCATCACCACCAGCGGCGGCGGCATGCTGCTCTCGGCCCGCGAGGACTGGATCCGCCGCGCCCGCTTCCTCGCCACCCAGGCGCGCGACCCGGCCCCGCACTACCAACACTCGGAGATCGGCTACAACTACCGGCTGTCGAACCTCCTCGCCGCCCTCGGCCGCGCCCAGCTCACGGGCCTGACCGAGAAGGTGGAGGCGCGGCGGTCGAACCACCGCTTCTACCGCGAGGCCCTGGGGGCTGACCCCGGCATCGGCTTCATGCCGGAGATCGAAGGCGGGCGCTCCTCCTTCTGGCTGACCGCCGCAATCATCGACCCCGAGCGCTTCGGCGCCGACCGTGAGACCGTGCGCCAGCACCTCGAAAGCTGGAACGTCGAGGCCCGCCCGGTGTGGAAGCCGATGCACCTCCAGCCGGTTTTCGCCGGCTGCCGGGTGCGCGGGGGAGCGGTCGCCGCCGGCTTGTTCGAGCAGGGCCTCTGCCTGCCCAGCGGCTCGAGCCTCACGGACGAGGATCGCGAGCGGATCCTCCAAGCCTGGCGCACGGTGCCCGGACGGCGAGGAGAGCCGGAGGGCGGACACGTTGGTCCGCCCCTACGCCCAGACTCTCTGTAGGGGCCGACCCACGTGTCGGCCCTCTTCGATCACACCGTGACCCGCCGCCGGACCAGGCCGGCCCCGAGCGACAACAGGTAGAGCCCCGCCGCGACCAGGACGATGGTGCCCCCGGGCGCGAGGTCACTCACCCAGGACAGGGACAGCCCGCCCACGGCGCTCAGGGCGCCCAGGGCCATGGCGATCAACAGAGTCGAGCGCACGCTCCTCGCCAGCCTCCCGGCGGCGAGCACCGGCAGCACCATCAGCGCGGCCACCAACAGCAGGCCCACGGTACGCATGGACAGGGCCACCGTGAGCGCCGCCAGCACCGCGACCAGCAGGTTGAGGCCCAGCACCGGCAGACCGCAGGCGCGAGCCGCCTCCTCGTCGAGGGCCACCGCCAGCAAGCGGCGATAGAGCGCGGCGATCACGGCGAGCACCAGGGCCCCCGCGGCGGACATCTTGAGCACCGTGCCGGGCTCGACGGTCAGGATCGAGCCGAAGAGGTAGGCGAAGAGGCCGGCGTTGACCGCCCGCGCCGCGCTCGCCAGCACCACCGCCGCGGCCATGCTGGTGTAGAGCAGGAAGGCCAGGGCCTGGTCCCCCACCGCTCCGCCCCGCGAGTGCAGCAGCTCCATCACCAGGGCTCCGGCTACCGAGACCACCAGCGCCGTCAGCACCGGGTCGAGGCCCAGCAACTGAGCCAGGGCCACGCCGGCGAAGGCGGTGTGGCCGATGCCGTCGCCGATCAGGCTCATGCGGCGCTCGACCAGGAAGAAGCCCACCGCCGGTGCCACCACCCCGACCACCAGCCCCGCCGCGAAGGCGAGCTTCATGAACTCGGGCAAGCGTGGCTCCCTTCGCGACCGTGGTGATGGGAGGGGTCGTGCCAGACCTGGGGCAGCTGGCCGATCGGCCCGTCGAAGACGATGCCGCCGCGCACCAGCACCAGCCGCTGGACGTGCCCTTCGATGGCACCGAACTCGTGCGAGACGTAGAGGATGGTGACCCCGTGCCGGCTGTGCAGCTCGCAGAGCAGCTCGGCCAGCCGCTCCTGGGCGTCGACGTCCACGCCCGTGGTCGGCTCGTCGAGGGCGATCAAGCGCGGATCGGCGGCGAGCAGCTTGGCCAGGAAGGCCCGCTGCTGCTGGCCGCCGGAGAGCTGGGCCACCGGGCGCCGGGCCACCGAGGACAAGCCCACCTCCTCGACCGCCGCCTCGACGCGTTGCCGCCCGGCGGCCGAGAGGGGTCCGAAGGGGCGCTCCACGGCGGCCCTGCCGGCGGTCACCAGCTCGTGCACGGTCACCGGCGCCCCGATGCCCACCCGGGCGCGCTGGGGCAGGTAGCCCACCCGTGGGCGCACCGACGCACGGTGGGCCGGCTCGCCGTAGAGCAGGGCCGCGCCGGAGCTTGGCCGCTCGAGGCCGAGCATCAGCCGCAGGAGAGTGCTCTTGCCACCGCCGTTGGGCCCGGCCACGGCCAGAAACTCGCCCTCCCTCACCACCAGCCGGACGCCGGTCAGGGTCGGGGCGTGGCCTGGGTAGGAGAACGCTACGTCGATCAGCTCGACGGCTGCCGGCATTCGAGAACCTCCACGAGAACGGCGAGATTCTCTCGCATCACGGCGTAATAGTCCTTGCCGGCGGCGACCTCTTCGGCCGAGAGGCTCTCCAGGGTATGGAGCAGCGCGGTCTCGGCACCCGCCTCCCGCGCCAGGGTCTCGATCACCGACGACGGCGTCCGCCGGTCGCCGAAGACCACCCCCGTGCCGCTTTCCTTCGCCTCGGCGACCAGGCGAGCCAGGTCCCGCGGCGTCGGCTCCCCCTCCGGGTCGAAGCCGCCCAAGGCCACCTGCTCGAAGCCGTAGCGGTCACAGAGGTAGCCGAAGGCGGCGTGGGCGGTGACCAGACGCCGGTGCTCGCAGCTGCCGAGGGCCGCCTCCAGCTGGCGATCGAGGGCCTCAAGCCGAGAGTAGGTGGCCTGCGGATCCGCATCCGGGCCGAGCAGGGGGCCGAGGGCCCAGGCCACGCGGGCGAAGCGCAGGGGGTCGAGCCAGACGTGGGGGTCGACGGCGCCGGTGCCCGTCGAGAGCACTCCCAGGTCGGGAACGGCGAGGGCGTCGAAGGTGGGGGCGAGGCGGCGGGCGAGCACCCGATCCACCGCCGGCTGGAGGCCGTGGAGGGTGACCACCAGGTCGACCTCGAGCAGGGCCGTAACGTCACCCGGGGTCAGCTCGAGGTCATGGGGGTCGGCCCCGGCGGGCGTCAGGCAGGTGACCGAAGTGCCCGCCGGCGCCATCTCGCGGACCAGGAAGGCCAGGGGCTCGAAGGTGGCAATCACTCTGCGGCCGGGTCTCGGCTCTGCGGGCTGGCGGGGAGCCGCCTCCTGCTCGGCGCGACAGGCGCCGAGGCCGAGGGTCAGCAACAGCGGGATCAGGCTCGGGAGCGGGGCACGGTGGCGCATCGTGCCCCGCATGATAGTGCTCAGAAGGTGAAGCGCAGCCCCAGGTTGACGTCTCTGCCGGGCAGCGGCACCCGATCCTTGAGGAACGACACGTGGTTGCGCGCCTCCTCGTCGGTCAGGTTGCGGCCCCGGAGCATCAGATCGAGCACCCGCCCGGCGACGAAGAAGCGGTAGGAGGCCCCGGCGTTGACCAGGGTGTAGCCGCCGGTGGCGGTCTCGTTCACCGCCACGCGGTCTTGTTCCTCGGCCCGCACGGCCTCGACCCAGGCGCGGAAGCGGTGCCAGTGGACGTTGGCCCCGACGGTGTAGCGGCGGGGCGGGATGCGCGGCAGGGGCTCCCCGGACTGCCGCAGCTCGGCGCGCACGAAGTCGGCCCCCACCTGTACGTGGAGGTGCGAGTCGGTGCCCTCCCAGACGTGCAGCAGTCCCTCGAGCTCGGCACCCCAGAGCTCGGCGTCCCCCTGGGCGAACTCGAAGACCGCCAGACCGCCCTCCTCCTCGCCGGTTGCGCGCTCGAAGACGAAGCCGTCGAAGCGGTTGGCGAAGAGGTTCAAGGTGGCGGTCAGCCAGCCCGTCCGCTTCGAGACCGAGGCGTCGAGCCCGAGGCTGACCTCGGAGTCGAGGTCCGGGTCGCCCACCTCGAAGGCACGGGTGGCGACGTGGGGGCCGTTCGCGTAGAGCTCGGTGGCCGTGGGCAGGCGCTCGGACCGGGCCAGCGAGAAGCTCGCCGACCAGTCGTCGTTCGGCTCCCAGATCAGGCCCAGAGAGCCGGAGCAACCGTCGAAGCTGCGGTCCGGCAGCGCGTCCGCTCCGTCCGGCGAGAGGCTTTGCCGCTCCCAGCGACCACCTAGCTGGAGGCGCACTTTCTCCCCCGCGAGGGCCACCTCCTCAAAGGCGAAGAGGGCCAGGCTCTCGGTCTGCGAGGGCGGTACGAAGGCCTCTTCGCCGATCGCCGCGAAGTCGCTGGTGGCGAACTGCAGGCCGACCGAGCCGCGGGAGCGGCCCCGCGGCTCCTGGATCAGCTCGAAGCGGCCCTCCCAGGACTCGTTGGTGAACAGGGTGCCGGTCTCCTCGCCTTCGAGCTCCCGGTGCTCGTAGTCCGCCCGGCCCAGGCGCAGCTTGGCGCCGCGGAAGGGACCGAAGGAGCGCTGCAGCTCGGCCTTGAGGTCGACCCGGCGCTGCTCGAGGTCGATGCGCACCCCCGCCTCCTCGCCATGAGCGGAACCCGGCACGCCGTAGAGGGTGTCGAAGCCGGAGACCGACACGCCCACCAGAGCGGCGTCGCCGATCCACGACAGGCCCAGGCTGCCGGACTCGGCCTGGACGGCGCTGTTGACCACCCGGCCGGCTCGCTCGCCCGCGTCGGGATCGACCTCGGCGAAGCCCGGGATCTCGTAGTCCCCCGCTTCGCGCTGGCTGACGTCGAGGTGCCACGCCAAGCGGCCCCCGCCACCGCCGAGCCTCAATCCGCCGGTGCGCTCGTCGGCCACCGAGCCGGCCGAGCCCTCGAGCGACCCCGAGACGGCCGCGGCGGCAGGGAAGCTGGGAATGCGCTCGTCGAGGACGTTGACCACGCCGCCGATCGCCGTCGAGCCATAGAGCAGGGTCGAGGGTCCGCGCAGCACCTCGATGCGGTCCGCCGAGAAGGGATCCAGGCTGACCGCATGGTCCGGGCTCAGGTTCGAGGCGTCGGAGGAGCCGATGCCGTCCGAGAGCATGCGCACGCGGTCGCCCCCGAGCCCGCGGATCACCGGCCGGCTGGCACCCTGGCCGAAGAAGGTGGAGGAGATGCCGGGCTGATGGGCCAGGGTCTCGCCCAGGGTCAGGTCACGGCGCTGGTCGAGCTCCTCGTCCGAGAGCACAGTGGTGGGCTGGGCGACCTCTAGCTGGAGGCGGGGGCCCCCGGCGGAAACCACGATCTCGTCGCGCAGCATCTCGACGTCGATGGTCACGGTGACGGCGTTCTCACCGGCCACCAGGTCGAGCACCTGGGCACCCCGGCCGAAGGTGCGGCTCTCCACCTCGAGCACGTAGCGGCCGGGCCGCAAGCCTTGGAGGCGGAAGGTGCCGTCGCCCTCGACCTTGATCCGGCGCTTCAGATCGACCAGGGTGACGACGGCATCGGCGACGGGATCTCCGGCCGAGGTCACCACGCTGCCGGTGAGAGTCGAGGCTTCCTGGGCAAGGGCCGGCACGGCCCCCGTGAGCATCAGCAAGGCCAGGCCCAGGGCCAGCCCATGGGAAAGTCGAGTTCTCATCTTTCAGATCCTCCTCCGCCGGTCCGTGCGCGCGGGACGGCGGCCGATTCAAGGGTTGCCGAGGTCGCCGGCGGTGCCGGGCTCAGCGTCGAGCTCGATCGAGGAACGGGAGGATCAGACGGCCGGGGGGCCGCGGGAAGGAGCGGTGGCGACCTCGGGCGCCCAGGCGGGCAGGCCGATGAGCGCGAGGACGCGCCCGGCCTCGACCGGGGCCTCTCCCAGCCGCGAAGGAGCGGTCTCGAGACCAACCGCCGCGACGCGCAGGAGGCAGACCGGACAGAAGGAACGCTGCTGGTCGGGGGTGGGCTCGAAGTGGTCGGCGAGCCCGGGATGGCAAGAGCCGGAAGCGGCGTGCTCGAGCAGGCCGCCGTGGTCCACCGACTCGCTCGCCGGGTGGATCTCGAGCGCTGCGCCGAGGCACAGCACCGAGAGTGCCAGGGCGATCAGGCGGCGGCCGGTGAGGTCGAGCACGCGCATACAATATCCGACCATGAGCCAGAGCACGATCTTCGACCGCATCCTCGACGGCGAGCTGCCCTGCCACAAGGTCTACGAGGACGAGCACGTCCTCGCCTTCCTGGACATCGGACCCCTCTCACCCGGGCATACCCTGGTGATCCCCAAGGAACGCCGGGCCTTCCTCCACGAGCTGTCGGACGACTCGGCGGCGGCCCTCGGCCGGGTGCTCCCCCGCCTCGCCCGGGCGGTGCTCGCCGCCACCGGCGCCAGCTGCTACAACGTGCTGCAGAACAACGGCGCCGCGGCCCACCAGGCGGTCCTCCACGTGCATTTCCACATCATCCCCCGCATCGGCGACGATGGCCTGGGCATCCTCTGGCCCGCCGGGCGCCTGGCCGCCGAAACAGCCAAAGAGCTGGTCGCCAAGATCGAGGCGGCGCTGGCGGGCGAGCCATGAGGGGCCTGATCCTGTCTTTCGCCCTGGCTTTGGCGCTGGCTCCCCTCGCCGCGGGTGAGCCCCCGATCCCCTTCCCGCCCACCCTCATCAGCACAGCGGGCGAGCTGCGCTCGCAGGCCCTGGCCGACGGCACCGCCCTCGAGCTCGTCACCTCCCTGGTCAACGAGGTGGGCGCCCGCCCCGCGGGCTCCGAGGGTGACAAGAAGGCCGTGGCCTGGGGCCTCGCGCGGTTCAAGGGGCTGGGCTTCGACCAGGTCTGGTCCGAGGAGGTCACGGTGCCGCACTGGGTGCGCGGCACCAACTCCGGGGAGATCCTCGCCCCCAACCGCCACCCCCTCGTGCTCACGGCCCTGGGAGGCAGCGTGGCGACGCCGCCCGGCGGGCTCGAGGCCGAGGTGCTGCGGGTGGAGTCCCTGGCCGACCTCGAGACCCGGCCGAACGACAGCGTGGCGGGCAAGATCGTCTTCATCGACGAGCGCATGAAGGCCACTCGCGACGGCTCCGGCTACGGCGCCGCTGTCGCCAAGCGGGGCGCTGGCCCGGGGGCCGCGGCCAAGAAAGGGGCGGCGGCCCTGCTGATCCGCTCCGCCGGCACCTCGAAGCATCGGGTGGCCCACACCGGCGCCACCCGCTACCCCGACGGGGTGGTGAAGATCCCGGCGGCCTCGCTGGCCAACGTCGATGCGGACGTGCTGGCGGCCCAGATCGCCACCGGCCAGCCCGTGCAGGTGCGGCTGGTGCTGGACACCCGGGTGCTGCCCGACGAGAAGTCCGCCAACGTGATCGCCGAGCTGCGGGGGCGGGAGAAGCCGGAGGAGATCGTGGTGCTGGCCTGCCACCTCGATTCCTGGGACTTGGGCCACGGCGCCCAGGACGACGGCGCCGGCTGCGCCACGGTGATGGCCGCCGGCCGGCTGCTCGGCCGCCTGCCGGAGCGGCCCCGGCGCACCGTGCGGGTGGTGCTCTACGCCAACGAGGAGTTCGGCCTCTCCGGCGCTCGCGCCTACGCCCAAGCGCACGCCGCGGAGCTGCCGCGACACGTGGCGGCCGCGGAGGCCGACCTCGGCTCCGGCCGGGTCTGGCGGATGCACTCGGGGGTGACGGAGGACCGGCTGCCGGCGGTGCGCGCCTTGGCCGAGCTGCTGGCTCCCCTGGGCATCGAGCTGGGCCCCAACGACGGCAGCGGCGGTGCCGACTTCATCCCCCTCAAAACCGCCCGCGTGCCCCTTTTCGCCCTGTTCCAGGACGCCACCGCCTACTTCGAGATCCACCACACCGAAAACGACACCCTGGCTTTCGTGGATCCCGAGTCCCTGGCCCAGAACGTCGCCGCCCACACCATCTGGGCCTTCGCCGTGGCCGAGTGGGAGGGCGACTGGGGAAGGGCGCCGGAGGGAGCTTCAGGGCGATAGACTCGCTTCCGTACTTTCCTTCTCCACAGCAGCGAGGAGTATCTGAGATGTCCACTGACCAGGGAACAAAAGCAGCTCCTGTCCGGCCGGGAAGGAGCGTCATGGACCTGGCTGGCCTGCTTCACCGACCAGGCATGACACCGTTGACCAGCGAGGAGATGGACGAGGCCATCATCGAGCACTGCGAGCAAGAGGACGAGCGCATCCGTCGGGAATGGCACCTTGGTTCGGAGTGAGCTGACCACCGGCGGCGTGCCGCCGAGCACGGTCCACGAGGCCCCGTGAAAGCCCTTGCCATCCAGGGCGCCTTCGGACTGGAGAACCTCGCCGTCGCCGAGCGGCCTGACCCCGAGCCCGGGCCGGGGCAGGTGCTGGTGGGCATGCGGGCGGCGGGGCTCAACTACCGCGACCTGCTGACCGTTCTCGGCCGCTACAACCCGAAGCAGCCCCTGCCCCTGATCCCCTGCTCCGACGGCTCGGGCGAGGTGCTGGCCGTGGGTGAAGGCGTCTCGCGGGTCCAGGTGGGAGATCACGTGCTGCCCACCTTCGCCCAACGCTGGGTCAGCGGGGAGCCCACCCGCGAGAAGGTGCGCTCCACTCTCGGCGGGCCCCTGGACGGCACTTTGGCCGAGCGCATGGTGCTCGGCGAGGACGGCCTGGTGCGAGCGCCCTCGCACCTCTCTCACGAGCAGGCGGCGACTCTGGCCTGCGCCGGGCTCACGGCCTGGAGCGCCGTGGTCACCGAAGGCCGGGTGCAACCGGGGGAGGTGGTGGTGGTCCAGGGCACCGGCGGCGTCTCCCTCTTCGCCTTGCAGATCGCCCAATTGGCGGGGGCGCGGGTGATCGCCACCTCGAGCAGCGAGGAGAAGCTCGAGCGAGCTCGCGCCCTCGGCGCCTGGCAGACCATCCACTATCCCTCGACGCCCGCCTGGGGCTCCCGGGTCAAGGAGCTGACGGGGGGACGGGGAGCCGATCTGGTGGTCGAGGTCGGCGGAGCCGGCACCCTCGGCCAGTCGGTGGCCGCCCTGCGCTTCGGCGGCACCATCGCCCTGGTCGGCAACCTCGCCGGCAACGCCCTGGAGCTGAACCTGACGTCCCTCTTCATGCAGAGGATGCGGCTCCAGGGCATCCTGGTGGGCGACCGCGAAGCCTTCGAAGCCCTGGTGCGTGCCTTCGAGCACCACCGCCTCGAGCCGGTGCTCGACCGTTCTTTCCCCTGGCTCGAGGCGCGCGCGGCCTTCGAGCACCTCGGCTCCGGCCGCCACTTCGGCAAGGTCACCCTCTCCTTCGACTGAGCCCGGCGCACCCGTGGCGGCCCCTTCCTCCCCCGTGCCCCCGCGGCGGCTGGGTCTCGTCGACCTGCTGGCCCTCGGCGTCAACGCGGTGGTGGGTGCCGGAGTCTTCCTGATGCCCGGGCTACTGGCCGAGAAGCTCGGCCCGGCGGCCGTGGTGGCCACGCTCACCGCCGGCCTCTCGGCCCTCGTGCTCGCCCTGTCCACGGCCGAGGCGGCCAGCCGCTTCGACGACACGGGCGGACCTTACCTCTACGCTCGTGAGGCCTTCGGCCCCGGCCCGGGCTTCCTGGTCGGCTGGGTGGTGTCCTGGACCGGGCTCATCGCCTGGGCGGCGCTCCTGGCCTCCTTCGCCACGGCCCTGTCCTTCTTCCTGCCCGCGACAGCCGGGGGCTGGCCGCGGGCGGCGGCGATCCTCGGCCTGGCGGCCTTGCTGGGCGCCCTCAACGTGCTGGGCATCCACCGCGGGGCCCTGGTCTCGAACCTCGCCTCGGTGGCCAAGCTCGGGGTGCTGGTGGTCTTCGTGGTCATCGGCTTGCCCGCGGCGGATCTCGCTCGCTTCGAGCCCTTCGCCCCGCACGGCTTCGCCCACCTGCCCGAGGCCACCCTGCTGATGCTCTACGCCTACGTCGGCTTCGAGAACCTGATCGTGCCAGCCGGCGAGATGAAGACGCCGCGCCGGCACTTGCCCGTGGCTCTCTGCGCCGTGATGGCCACCGTGCTCCTGCTCTATCTGGGGGTGCAGGTGGTCAGCACGGCCACCCTGCCCGATCTGGCCGGCAAGGCCAACCCGGTGGCCGAGGCCGCCCGCGCCTTGCTCGGCCCGGCGGGCGGCACCCTGATCGGCGCCGGGGTGTTGGTGTCGATCCTGGGAGTGAACGCGGCGAGCGCGATCATCGCCCCGCGCCGCTTCCACGCCATGGCCGCCAAGGGGGAGCTGCCCGCCTGGCTGGCCCGGCTGCACCCTGAGCGGGCCACGCCCTGGGCTGCCATCGCCTTCACCTATGGCCTGGCGACCGTCCTCGCCCTCTCGGGCTCTTTCCGCCAGCTGGCCGTGGTGACGGTGGCCAGCCGCCTGCTCCAGTACGCCGCCACCTGCCTGGCCGTGCTCGCCCTGCGCCGGCGCGCTCCGGCGCCCTTCCGCCTGCCGGGAGGGCCGCTGCTCCCGGGCCTGGGGCTCGCCGTCTGCGTCGGCCTCGCCACCGCGGCCGGGAAGCGGGAGCTGCTGGCCGCCGCGCTGGTGGTGGGCAGCGGCCTCGCCGTGTGGTGGGGCTTGCTCAGGAACCGTGCGGAGCGGTGAGGCTGCGGTAGCCCCGGTTCCAGTACACCAGGGGCTGACCGTCCGGGTGAGGCACCGAGCTGGCCTCGACCAGGCCGAGATAGATGGTGTGGGTGCCCGCCGGGTGGCGAGCCCAGATCGAGCAGTCCAGCCAGGCGAGGGCGTCCTCGAGCACCGGAGCGCCGGTGGCAGCCTCGCTCCAGCGGCCGGCGGCGAAGCGATCCTCTTCCTTGGTCCAGGCGAAGCGGTTTGACAGCTCGGACTGCTCTTCACCGAGGATGTTGACCGCGAAGACCGCTCCTTCGCGCTCCAGGAGATCGTGGGCCGAGTGCCGCCGGTCGATGATCACCGCCACCAGGGGCGGATCCGGCGACACCGAGGCGAAGGCCGACACGGTCAGCCCGTGGATCACCTCGCCCACCCGCAGGGTGACGATGGTCACTCCGGCCGGGAAGTGGCGCAGAGCGTCGCGGTAGGCCTCGGAGGGAACCGGCATCCTCAGCCTTCCTCGGCGTCGAGCAGGCCCTTCTCGCGCATCCAGTCCTCGTTCAGCTTCGACAGATAACGCTCCCCCGAGTCGGGGAAGAGGGTCACCACCAAGGCGTCCTCGGGCAGCGACTGCGCCACCCGGCGCGCTCCCTCGGCGGCGGCGCCGGCCGAGCTGCCGACGAAGATCGCTTCCCGCCGGGCCAGCTCGCGCACGGCTCGGTAGGCGCTCTTGTCGTCGACCGTGACCACGTCGTCGACGTACTCGAGCCAGATCGAGCTGGGCAGGAAGTCCTCACCGATGCCGTCGACCAGGTATTGGTGGATCTTCTCCTCGGGAGGCATCTCACCGGTCCTGTGGAGGTGGGCGTAGATGCTGCCGACCGGATCGACACCGATGACCTTGATCTTGGGGTTCTGCTCTTTCAGGTACTTGGCGGCGCCGCTGATGGTGCCGCCGGTGCCCATGCCGGCCACCCAGTGGGTGATCTTGCCGTCGGTCTGGCGCCAGATCTCGGGGCCGGTGGAGCGGTAGTGGGCCTCGGGGTTGGCCTGGTTGTGGTACTGGTAGGGCAGATAGGCCCCCTGCTCGTCGCGGATGCGCTCGGCCACCTTGTAGTAGGAGCGGGGGTCGTCCGCCGCCACGTTGGTCGGGCAAGTGATCACCTCGACCCCGAAGGCGCGCAGCAGGGCGATCTTCTCTTTCGAGATCTTGTCGGCGGCCGTGCAGATCAGTCGATAGCCCTTGAGCGCCGCAGCCATGGCCAGTCCCAGGCCGGTGTTGCCCGAGGTGGGCTCGACGATCAAGCCACCCGGCGCCAGCTTGCCCTCGCGCTCCCCGGCCTCGATCAGCGCCATGCCGATCCGGTCCTTGACGCTCGAGCCGGGGTTGAAGTACTCGAGCTTTGCCGCCAGGGGCGCACCGCTCGGGGAGAAACGCCGGAGACGCACGAGCGGCGTGTCGCCGAGGGTCTCGAGGATGTTTTCGTAGATCTGCATGATGGTTGGAACGTCTCCGGTAGGCCAGGAGGATCCTGGCGCGGGGGACCTGCGGAAAACCCGCGGGAGCGGGTGTTGCGCCCGAGAACCGGGGAAGCATAGGTTAAGTGCCACGACGGCGCAAACCTTCCGGCCGTCCGCACGTACCGAAGCACCGTCGTCGCCGCGAAAGGCCCAGCAACCCTGCCTCGGGCCGCGCGACCCGCCCCTCTCACGACCTCGAAGGAGTCCCTATGCCGTTGCGCGCGTTGTGGTGCACGCTGGGTCTGGTCGCTGCCTTGGCCGGCAGCGCCGAAGCCCAGACCAAGCTCTTGCGCTTCCCGGACCTCTCCGGAAGCTCGATCGTCTTCGTCTACGGCGGAGACCTCTGGAAAGCACAGACCTCGGGGGGCCTGGCCACCCGGCTGACCGCCCACCCCGGCCTCGAGCTTTTCCCCAAGTTCTCCCCAGACGGCCAGTGGATCGCCTTCACCGGCCAGTACGACGGCGACGAGCAGGTCTACGTCATCCCGGCCACCGGCGGTGAACCGCGCCAGTTGACCTACTACCCGGCCCGCGGCCCCCTGCCTCCCCGCTGGGGCTACGACCAGCAGGTCTACGGCTTCACGCCCGACGGCAAGAAGGTGCTCTTCCGCTCCTTCCGTGACACCTGGGACATCAGCGACAGCCGGCTCTACACCGTGCCCATCACCGGCGGCCCGGCCGAGCCCCTGGCCATGCCGGTGGCCGGCGCCGGCTCCTACTCGCCGGACGGCAGCCAGATCGTCTACTCGCCCCTGGCTCGCGACTTCCGCACCTGGAAGCGCTACCAGGGCGGTTGGGCCGCGAACCTCCACCTCTTCGATCTGACCAAGGGCACCTCGCGGCGCCTGACCGCCGACCCGCGCACCGAGCGGGACCCGATGTGGATCGGCAACAAGGTCTACTTCGCTTCGGACCGCACCGGCACCTTGAACCTCTTCGGCCTCGACCCGACCGGCGGCCCGCCCACCCAGCTGACCACCAGCACCACCTGGGACGTGCGCTGGCCCTCCGCCGACGAGACCGGCAGCCGCATCGTCTACGAGCTGGGCGGCGAGCTCCAGGTCTTCGACATCGCCAGCGGCCAGAGCCGCTACGTGCCGATCAACGTGCCGGACGACGGGGTCAACCGCCGGCCGGCCCACATTTCGGTGGCGGAGCAGATCGAGGATGCCGGGCTCTCCCCCAAGGGCGAGCGCGTGGTCTTCGCGGCCCGCGGGGACATCTTCACGGCGCCCATCGAGAAGGGCCCCACCCGCAACCTCACCCGCTCCTCCGACGCCCACGACCGGCTGCCCGCCTGGTCGCCGGACGGCGCCAAGATCGCCTTCGTCTCCGACCGTTCGGGCGAGGAGGAGATCTGGCTGGTGGCCCAGGACGGCTCCGCGGCGCCCGAAGCCCTGACCAGCGGCAGCGGCGGCCGCCTCTACCAGCCCACCTGGTCCCCCGACGGCAAGCACCTCGCCTGGTCGGACAAGAACGGCAAGCTCTTCGTCTTGACCCTCGCCGACAAGAAGCAGATCGAGGTCGCCGACGACCCGCGCCGGCGCATCCTCGACTACACCTGGTCGGCCAAGGGCAACCATCTCGCCTTCAGCATGGTGGACGCGCTGGGCATCCCGGCCCTGCACGTCTGGAGCGCCGCCGACGGCCAGACCCGCAAGGTCACCGACGGCTTCTTCGGTGAGTACTCCCCGGCCTGGGACACCGAGGGCAACTACCTCTTCTATCTCTCCGATCGCAACTTCGTGCCAATGATCGATGGCCGCGAGTGGAACTACGCCAACGACCGGCAGACGCAGATCTATGCCCTCGCCCTGAGAAAGGACGTCAAGCACCCCTTCCCGCCCCAGAGCGACGAGGTGACGATCGACGCCAAGAAGGACGAGGCCAAGGCCGAGGAGAAGAAGGACGAGAAGCCCGCGGCCGGCAAGAAGGACGACAAGGCCAAGAAGGAGGAGCCCAAGGAGGAGAAGCCCGCCGAGGACGACAAGCTGGTCATCGACTTCGAGGGCCTCGGGGACCGCGTGGCGCAGGTACCCGTGCCGGCCGAGAACTACGGCAACCTGTTCACCAACAAGGGCAACCTGCTCTACGTGCAGTTCCCTTCCTTCTACTACGGCCGCGAGGGTGTGGGCGAAGTCACACTCAAGATCTTCTCGCTCGAGAAGCGGGAGGCCAAGACCCTGGTCGAGGGCATCCAGAACGGTGCCATCTCCGCCGACGGCTCGAAGCTGCTGGTCAATCTGCAGGGCAGCTGGAGCCTGATCGATGCCGCTCCGGGCGGTGAGAGCTCGAAGAAGCCGATCTCGACGCGTGACCTGTACGTGGACCGCATCCCGGCCGAGGAATGGGAAACCATTTTCGACGAGGTGTGGCGCCGCTTCCGCGACTTCTTCTACGTGGAGAACATGCACGGCTACGACTGGAAGGCCATCGGCGACCAGTACCGTGCCCTGCTGCCCCACGTGGCGCACCGTTCCGACCTGAACTACGTGCTCGGCGAGATGATCGCCGAGCTCAACGTCTCGCACGCCTACGTGACCGGGGGCGACTACGACTTGCCCGACCGGCCGCGTGTGGCCCTGCCGGGCGCGCGCTGGCAGCTCGATGCCGCCAGTGGGCGTTACCAGATCACCCGCATCTTCGCGGGCGACAACAGCGAGGGCCGCTACCGCTCACCGCTCACGGAGGTCGGCGTCGGCGTGGCGGTCGGGGACTATCTGCTGGCCATCGACGGCGAGGAGCTCAAAGCCACGGAAGACCCCTACCGCCTGCTGCGCCACAAGGCCGACCGTCCGGTCGAGCTGACGGTCAACAGCAAGCCCAGCCTGGAAGGGGCCCGCAAGGTCACCTTCAAGCCCCTGGACGATGAGCAGTCGCTGATCTATCACGGCTGGGTGCAGGCGAACTACGACCGCGTTCAGAAGGCCACGGGCGGGCGCGTGGGCTACTTGCACATTCCGGACATGGGCCCGGACGGCATCCGCGAGTTCACCAAGTGGTATTACCCGCAGGTGCGCACCGAGGGCTTCGTGATCGATGTCCGCGGCAACGGCGGCGGCAACGTGTCGCAGATGATCATCAACCGGCTGTCGCGCCAGATCCTGGGCGCCGACTTCCAGCGCGGCGACGGCTACGCCGGCACCTATCCCAACGTGGTGTATTGGGGCCACATGGTCTGCCTGCTGTCGGAGACCTCGGCCTCGGACGGCGACATCTTCCCCTACATGTTCCGCCAGGCCGGCCTCGGGCCCCTGATCGGCAAGCGCTCGTGGGGCGGCGTGGTCGGCATCACCGATCACGGTCCCCTGCTCGACGGCGGCGGCACCAACGTGCCGGAGTTCGCCAGCGGCTCCCTCGACGGCCGGTACATCATCGAGGGTCACGGCGTCGACCCGGACATCGAGGTCGAGAACCGGCCCGAGGACCTGCTCGCCGGCCGCGACCCCCAGCTCGAGCGGGGCATCGAGGAAGTGCTCAAGAAGATCCAGGCCGAGCCGAGGAAGCTCCCGGCCAGGCCCGCCGACCCCATCCGCCGTCAGGACCGCTACGACGGCGTGCCCAGCCTCAAGAAGCCGTAGACCTACGGCAGCACCCTCCCCTCCTCCGGTTCGCCGGAGGAGGGGGGGCCGATTTCCCGGCGCACCGTCTCGGAGAGGCCCAGGCGCTCGGCGAGGTCGCGCCGCACGGCGATGAATTGCTCGGCACGGAACGCCTGACGGCGGAACCCGTCGAGGGCCGGCGGCACTCGCCCTCGCTGCTCGAAAGTAACGAAGTAGCCCGCCCTCTCGAGGTAGCGCAGGGAGCCTCGCTCTGCGAAGAGGTCGAAGATCACGTCCGGGGGAGCCAGGCCGCAGCGAGCCTCGAGCTCCTGCTGCAAGGAGTGAAACCGCGCCGGCGTCAAGAGCAGACCCAGCGGCCCCCGCGGCACGTGCCGAGTCACCGGACAGTCGGTCAGGTCCCGGCTCACCAGGCCGTAGCGATCGACGAAGCGCACCGCTCCCGGATGGCGCCGGGCCGTGTGGTACGCCACCATCCCCATCTGCCCGCTCAGGATGGACACCGGCCGTTCGAGGGCGGGGAGGAGGCGATCGAGCAGCCGGTGGAGCTGCTCGAGGGCCTGGACGTCGCGCCAGCGCAACAGGTTGCCCCGTTCCGCGGGGCTCAGGCCCTGGGCTTCTAGGCTCTGCGCCAGGGCCGGTGGTAGCTCGCGGCGGGTGAGCAGGTCGGTGCCGGTCGAGCTGCGGCGTGCCACGCCCACGGTGGCGATGAGCTGGAGCACGATCAGGATCAGCACCGCCAGGCGGAAGCGAAGGGGGCTCGGCAACCACCTCTCGAGCGTGGCGACGAGGACCACGGCGAGGAGCGGCACCATCGGCGCCAGAAAGCGGCCGTTCTCCATCCAGTCTCCCCCCACGGCGACCACGAAGCCGAGCTGAGCCAGCGCGAGCGAAGCCGCCACGCAGAGGAGGCTGCTCCGCGGGTCGTCCTCGGCCTGCCGCGTCTTCAACAGCTGGATCACCAGGGCCGCCAGGGCCAGAGCCAGAACGGGAGAGAGAGCCGGGGTCTCCATCAAGGCCCGTTCGAGATAGCGCCAGCCCCGGGTCCAGGTCGCCCACGACAGGGTCCCCACCTTGGCAGCCACCGGCTGGGGCTGGAGGGCGCCGAAGTACAGCAGCCTGAAGCCGAGCACCGAGGCCCAGGTCACGGCGCTGCCGGCACCGAGCAGGGCGAGGCGCCCGCGCCGTTGCCGCTGGCCGCGCCAGGAACCGCTCAGCGTGACCACGGCCGCCATGGCCACCAGGGCGCCTTCCGGCCTCACCAGCACCAGCGCCAGCGTCGAGGCCAGGGCGCCGCCGAGCAGGCCCGGCCGCAGGGTGGGAGCCGAGAGCAGGGCAGCCCAGCTCACCGCGAGCGCGAGCAGGACGAGGGCCGCCAGGGCCGTCTCGGCCCCGCTCCACGCCCAGTACAGGAAGAAGGGTTGGGTGGCCACCAGCAGGCAGGCCACGGCGCCGCCTTCTCGCCCTGCGGACCGGCCCAACGCGAGGACCGTGAGGCAGGCGACGGCCGCGACCAGGGAGCCCGCGAGGCCGAGAGCCGGGAGGTCCCCTCCGCTCAGCCAGCGCAGGGCGGCGAGCACCAGCACCCAGAGCAGCGTCGAGCTCTGCTCGACCCTCTCGAGGTTGTAGTTGAGGATCTCTCCGCGCTCGGCCAGGGTGAGGGCCGGCCAGTAGCTGATGTAGGAGTCGTCTCGCCCGGTCTGGCCGAAGAGGGCGAAGCCGAGGACCAGGAGCGACAGCGGCCCGGCGACGAGGACGGCCCTTCGAAAGCGGGACGACACGCTGGAACGATCCTCCTCGTCGCCGTGCCAGCCCGCGACTCAGGGCCTCGCGGCGTGAATCCCGTACACGAGCTGGCGGACTCCCGCCTCCTCGAATTCCGACTCGAGCACGGCGCCCAGGCGTTCGGCGAGGCGGATGGAGCGGCTGTTCTCGGGGCGGATGACGCAGAGCAGGTGCTCGCGGCCGAGCACACCGAAGGCATGGTCGACGGCCGCCCGCGCGCCTTCGTGGGCGTAGCCCCGGCCCCAGGCGGACCGCGCCAGGGCCCAGCCGAGCTCGAAACCGCGCCCGCCTTCGGGGTCGAGGAAGCCGAGGTGCCCGATCAGGCCACCCGTCGAGCGCTCGACCACCGCCCACAGGCCATAGCCCCGCAACTGCCAATGCCCCATGTAGCGGGCCAGCTGCCACCACGCCTCGGCGCGGGTGAGCGCCCCGGCGCGGATGTAGCGCATCACTTCCGGGTCCGCGCAGATCGCCGCATGGGCCTCGAAGTCCTCGGGCCGAAAAGGGCGCAGGTGCAGCCGCGGGGTGAGAAGGTCGGTCATGGGAGTGGTGGGCGGAGAGTAGCAGGGTGGGGGGCGGGCTAGGTACAGACCGGCCACATAGGTAACACCTCAGACCGGGGACATCGGTAACAGTCTCGTGGTCCATGCTTGGGCACCATCGGAGGTGCCTGATGCCGTGGGACGAGCGGACACCGATGGACGAGCGAGAGCGTTTCGTCAGG
>DASUEU010000026.1:0-56586 GCA_036274895.1 Thermoanaerobaculia bacterium
TCACCAGGAGACCACCGAACAGCTACTTGCTACCCAACGGAGGAAGAGATAAGAAACCCACGCCGAGGCCAACTACCGCGCCTCCCAACTGGCTCCTTTATGCCGATCACGGGTGGCTCGATTAGGGCGGTCGGTGACACCGTGCGAACCCTTCGGACCCTGAACCGTCTTCTGCAAGAGCTGGAGAGCCGGCCGGGGGCGGAGGACGCCACGGTCCACGCTCGTCTGCTGGTGGCGTACTTGGCCGAGCTTCACCAAAAGGGCGAAGTCTTGGCCACGGACGGCCCGAAGGGAAAGAGCCATCCCGCCCCCCGCCGCAGGAGTCGCCCCAAGATCCAGGACCGGACCCGGCGCGCCTTGCTGGCCGTCTTGGAGGGTAGGACCGAGCCCCAGCAGGGAGTCGAGCTTCAGAGGGAGCTTGCCGCCGGCTACGAAGAGCTGACCCGGCAGGCCATCGGCTACCACCTGAAGCGGCTAGAACGGGCGGGGGTGGTGAAGCGGGTTCCGGCGCCAGAGGGTCGGCCGGTGGGGCACAACTACTGGCTACTTCTGCGCGATCGCTAGCTGGACCGCTCCACCAGCTCCCGCTCCTCCTTGAGGATCTGCCGCAGACCCTCCTTCAACACAGCCTCCGCTGCTTCAGCGGTAGACTTCCCCCAGTATCCCGTCTTGACTAGGCGTTCGAGGTCAGCGACCACCGCGGGAGTGGTGCGGATCTTCACTTCCTTTGTGTTGACCGCATTGGAGCGATTGGAGCCGGAGCTGGGCATCGCCCAGATTTTAACAACAGGCCCTAGTTAGGGGCTATCTAGGGGCTAATTAGGGCTTGACTCTAGATTCTGCGGAATCTAGACTGCCAGACGCAGCACGGCCCGAGAGGGCCTCCCCCGCGCCTCTAGCGCTTCTTCTTACTGCGGCCACCGACCGGCCAGGCCTTGTAGCCGTAGTCAGAAGCGTAGAGGCGCTTTCCGTTCCTGAGCGTGATGTAGGCGCGGAAACTCACTAACCCACCAGCACGCCCGGGCTTCTTCTTGCGTCCCATGTGGCATTCACCTCCTTTCCCGCGGCAGTCCCGCGCGCGTAGACGGGATAACCGCAGACGGTGGGTGAGCACTGGGCGACAAGAGGGGAACCCTCTCGGGCCGACGAGAACATAGCACCCGCGCCAGCGCAGTTCAAGCTGAGTCCACTAGATCTAGTGGTGGCCTCGCGAAAAGATCCCACATTTTGGGGCTAGTGGTCTCGCTGGCAGTCATTGCGGCTGGCGCCCGCCCCCGCCCTCCCCGCAAGGAATCTTGCTTCTCGTCAAGATCCCTTCCCCCCTCCCTTCGAGACCCCTCCGGCCCCCGGCGTTCGGGTTTGCAAAAGCCATAATCCCGAAATCCTTTGACCGAGCCCCCGGGAGGCCGCCCATGGGCTTCGGGCTCTCTGCCCGGCTTGGGCCGTCAAGATCCTTTGACCGACGCCCTCTCCATGGCCTCGACCTTATCCACGCAAACCACTGAAAACAAAACACTTGCCGCCCAGACACGGGGTGGCAGGCCGCTTGATCTCTCTGCCGGGCGTCGCCAACAACCCGAGGAGGGAGGTGAGCAGCCGAAGCAGGAGAGACAGCCGACAACGAAGAGGTAGGCAACCGGGCTCGACGAGCCCACCCGAAGTGTGAAGCCAAGCAACCGAGCAAGACAACCACAACCAAGAAGGAGAAGACCCATGACCCGTAACCGTCGTTTCACCGCCACATTCCTCGCCCTCGCCCTGACCCTGCTCGCCCTTCCCGGCTTCGCGGCCGAGCCCGAGGGCAAGGTCAACGTCAACACCGCGAGCGCCGAGCAGCTCGCCCTTCTGCCCCGGGTGGGACCGGCCGTCGCCCAGCGCATCGTCGACTTCCGCAAGGACAACGGCGCGTTCAAGAAGGCCGAGGACCTGATGCTGGTGCGCGGCATCGGCCAGAAGACCTACGAGCTGCTCGCCCCCTACGTCGCGATCTCCGGGGAGACCACGCTCAAGTCGAAGGTGCGCACCCCCCGCGCGGTCAAAGCCGACGCCTGAGCCAACCCATCTCATCAGGGGCCGCGGCCGAGCGCTCTGCCTCGCCGCGGCCTCGTTCTTCCGGGAGAGTCAACCTCATGAACCAGTCCCGAGAACGGGGTTTCCAGCTCGTCGAGGTCGTCATCGTGCTGGCGATCATCGGCCTCTTCTTCACCGCAGCTCTACCCGATCTGATGCGAGCCACCGCCCGGGAGCGGGTGCGCTCGGCCGCCATGGAGATCACCGCCGTCATGCGCCTGGCGCGCTCGGAGGCGGTCAAGCGCAGCGTCCGGGTGGCGGTCAAGTTCGAGCGTGACGTGGATGGCCTCTACACCTACTGCCTCTACGCAGACGGCGACGGCGATGGTGTGGCCAATGCCGACATCGACACCGGCATCGACCCGGCGATCCGTCGGCCTCGGCGGCTCGAGCAGTTCGGTGGCCGCGTCGGCTTCGGCTTTCCCCCGGGCTCAGTGCCCCCCGACCCCGGGGATCCCCGCCGGCGTCTGGGCAGCCTCGACGACCCGATCCGCTTCAACCGCTCCGACCTCGCCTCCTTCGACCCGATTGGCTCGGGCACTCCGGGCAGCGTCTACATCACCGACCACCGCACCGAGCTCGCCGCAGTCCGGGTCCTCGGCGGCTCCGGCCGCGTCCAGGTGCTGTCCTACGACCGCGACGCGGATCGCTGGCGGCGCTGAGCGCCGTTTGACTCTCCGGGGGGCCTGGAGTAACTTCCCCCATCGTGCGCGCGATCGGCGTGGTCACCAGTGTCGGTACCGAAGATCAGGCCTACTTGATCGCGCGCGAGCTCATCGCCCGTCGCCAGGCCGCCTGTGTCAACGTCCTTTCGGGAGTCCGCTCCATCTACCGGTGGAAGGGCAAGATCTGCAAGGACGACGAGTTCCTGCTCGTGATCAAGACCCGGGCGGAGGAGTTCGAGGCTGTGGCCGCCACCATCCGCGAGCTGCACAGCTACGAGCTTCCCGAGATCCTCGCCTTCAACGTCTCGAAGGGTGACAAGAGCTTCCTCGCCTGGATCGGCGCCAGCGTCGACAAGAACGCCGACTTCGACGACGACGAAGAAGACGAGGACGAACAGGCCTACGAGTAGGCCGGAGGAGTCGCGCTGAGGTCGCGATCACGCACGCGCGGCGTTCGCCAGGGCCGAATCGAGATCGACCAGCAGGTCGTCCACGTCCTCGATCCCCACGGACAAGCGCACCAGGCCGTCAGTGATCCCGAGCCCCTCCCGGGCCGCGGCCGGCATCGAGGCGTGGGTCATGCTCGCGGGATGCGAGGCCAGAGACTCGACACCGCCCAGGCTCTCGGCCAGGGCAAAGAGCCGCAGCGCCTCGAGGAAGACCTTGGCGCGGGCGTGGCTGCCTAGCTCGAGCGAGAGCACGCCGCCGAAGCCCCGCGCCTGCCGGCAGTGCACGGCATGCCCGGGATGCTCCGGCAAGCCCGGGTAGAGCACCGCCACCACGGCCGGGTGGTGCCTCAGCAGGTGGACGATCTGACGGGTGTTCGCCTCGTGCCGCTCCATGCGCACGCCCAGGGTCTTGATGCCCCGCAGGATCAGGAAGCTGTCGAAGGGGCCGAGAATCGCCCCGGCCGACTTCTGGACGAAGGCCAGCCACTCCGCGAGCTCGGCCGAGCGGCTGACCAGCAGGCCACCCAGGCAGTCCGAATGACCGTTCAAGAACTTGGTGGCCGAATGGACCACCACATCGGCCCCCAGGCAAAGAGGCTTCTGGAGGTAGGGCGAGAGGAAAGTGTTGTCCACCGCCACCAGCGCGCCTCGGGCGCGGGCGATCTCCGCCACCGCCGCGAGGTCGGTGATCTCCATCAGGGGATTGGTGGGCGTCTCGAGATAAACCAGGCGGGTGCGTTCGTCGACCGCATCGGCCACCTCGTCGAGGTTGGTGGTGTCGATCCACACGAAATCGATCCCGGCACGGTCGAGAACCCGGCTGAAGTAGCGATAGGTGCCGCCGTAGACAGTGCGCGACGCCACCACCTTCTCACCGGTGCGCACCAGCGAGAGCAAGGCCGAGATTGCCGCCATGCCCGATGCGAAGGCGTGGCCGGCAACCCCCTCCTCGAGCAGTGCGATGTTGCGCTCGAGCGCAGCACGCGTCGGGTTGTCGCCGCGGGCGTACTCGTAGCCCTTGTGCTCGCCCAGACCGTCCTGGACGTAGGTCGAGGTCTGATAGATCGGAACGGTGACCGATCCGGTCGAAGGATCGGGCACTTGGCCGCCGTGGATCGCAAGGGTGGCAAAACCGTGCTGGGGCGAGTCCTTGGTCAAGCGCTACCTCCCTCGGCTGCTCGGGTGAAGTCCCGGCGGACGTGCCGGGAGTCTACCAGCGGCCCCGCAGCCCTTCACCCGAAGAGTAGAATCGGCGCCTTGCGAACGGAATAACGCCCAAGCGAAGCCCATGGACGAACTGACCCCCATCCGGTGGCAGGGTGATGCCCTGCTACTCCTCGAGCAGACCCTGCTTCCCCGCGAGGAAACCTGGTTGCGCTGCACCCGTCCCGCGGAGGTGGCTGACGCGATCCGCCGCCTCGCCGTGCGGGGGGCACCAGCCATCGGCGTGGCTGCGGCCTTCGGCCTGGTGCTGGCGATCGAGGGTCCCGAGGAGGGTCTCGACCGCCGCTTCGAGGACGCCTGGGCGCTGCTCGCCGGCACCCGCCCCACGGCCGTCAACCTGCGCTGGGCCCTCGACCAGGGCCGCCAGGTCTTCGCACAAGCACGCCCTCGTGGGGCCGTGGCGACCCACGAAGCCCTTCTCGCCTGGGCCGAGGGGCTCCACGAGGAGGACGTCGCCGGCAACCGGGCGATGGGCGAGCACGGCGCTTCCCTTTTCATGCCCGGAGATCGCGTGCTCACCCACTGCAACGCGGGGGCTCTCGCCACGGCCGGCTTCGGCACGGCCCTCGGCGTGATCCAGGCCGCCTGGCGAGCGGGAAAGGTCGCCCAGGTCTGGGTGGACGAGACCCGCCCCTTGTTGCAGGGGGCGCGATTGACCGCCTGGGAGCTCGGCCGGCTCGGCATCCCCCACCGGTTGGTCACGGACTCGAGCGTCGGCGCGCTCATGGCCCGCGGGCTGGTCGATCGGGTGGTGGTGGGGGCAGATCGCATTGCGGCGAACGGCGACACGGCGAACAAAATCGGCACCTACACCGTGGCCGTGCTCGCCGCTCGCCATGGCGTGCCCTTCTACGTGGCGGCACCGCGGTCGACGGTCGACCTGGGCCTGGCGGACGGCTCCGGAATCCCGATCGAGGAGCGCTCCGCCGAGGAAGTGCGCGAGGTCTTCGGTACGCCGATCGCACCCGCGGGCAGCGACGCCCTGAACCTCGCCTTCGACGTCACGCCCCATGAGCTGATCGCGGCGATCGTCACCGAGGTCGGCGTGCTGCGGCCGCCCTACCGGGAGAGCCTCGCCCGGGCCAAGCAGAGTGGCTAGACGCTGTGCGGAGCTGGGAGTGGAGAGTTGGCAAGTTGGTGGAGGCGGTGGGAGTCGAACCCACGTCCGGAAAACGCGTCACGGTGGCTTCTACGTGCGTAGCCTTCTTCTGAGTTCTCGCCCGCCGGTCCAGGAAGAAGGCACCGAACCAGAAGGCCAGCCCCGCTGTGTGTCGGAGCGTGACGCAGGGCAGATCACGCTCTCTGACTCGCTTTGAGTGTCACCTCTCAGGGCGTCGCGAGTCGAACGCTTCTGAGACGCGTCGCAGCCGTTTTCTTAGGCCGCGAGAGCCAGGTTGTCGTTGGCTTTTGTGTTGTTTCGGCTGTGTACGAGCACCGAGCTCGGCACGCGACCCCCGCCCCGCATGTTCCCCGTCGAAACCGGTACGCCCCCAAGTTGCCAAAGAACCGACAACGGTAACAGGCGGCCCAGAACCCCTATTCCCGCCCGCCGGCGTCCTCGGGGAAGGGGGCTTCGCCCTCGGCGAAGCGGGTGACCTCCGCCAGGTAGTCCGCGGGGCTCGAGGTGGCGAGCCGGGCGATGACCAGGAACCACGCGGCGATGGCCAGCCCGACGCCCAGCGGAGCCAGCGGCAGGAGGGCCGGGAAGAACGGCCAGGCGATCGCCACCAGCGCGCCGACCAGGGCGATCGCCAAGACCACGGCAGCCCGCCCGCGCAGGCGGTATGCCTTCTCCACCACGGTCAGCTCGACGGCGGTCTGCCCAGCACTGGCCGTGACCTTCAGGCGGCAGCGCAGCCAGCCCTGATACATACCCGCGGCCACCGGCAAGCTCACCTCGCCGCTGCCCGGGTCGAGCTCTCCGCCCCAGAGGTCCGCGGTCTTGGCGAGCAAGCGGCGCACCTCGGCCTCCGGCGCCGAGATGGTGCACTCGAAGATCTCGGCTGCGTCCTGAGCCATCAGGCCGCCTCCCTCTGGGCCAGCTGGTCGAGGAAGCGCTCCACTCCGGCGAGCAGGTCCGGCACGTCGGCGAAGCCACCGATCTGCCGCCTGAGGGCGAGCCCGTCCGGCAACCCGAAGCTGTACCAGCGGGTGAAGGTGCGCAGCTTGTGGAAGTCGTCTCCGGGGGCCTCGTTCTCGACCACGGTCTGGAAGTGGCTGCGGATCAGGGCCGCTCGCTCGGCGAAGGAGGGGTCCGGGTCGCGGCGGCCCGAGAGTCGTGCGGCGATCTGGCGGAAGATCCAGGGGTTGGCGGTGGCCCCTCGGCCGATCATCACGCCGTCGCAGCCGGTCTCGGCGAAGAGGCGCAGGGCGTCCTCGGGGGCCTGGACATCGCCGTTGCCGATCACCGGGATCGAGAGGGCCTGCTTGAGCCGGGCGACACGCGACCAGTCGGAGCGGCCCGAGAACATCTGGCGCGCCGTCCGAGCGTGCACGGTGACGGCCGCGACGCCCTCCCCTTCGCACAGCCGCCCCAGCTCGAGGTAGCTCTGGCGGCGATCATCCAGCCCGAGCCGGAACTTCACCGTCACCGGCAGCCGGGTGGCCCGCCGGACGCTCGAGATGATCCTGCCCGCGAGCGCGAGGTCTCCCATCAGGGCGGCGCCGGCGCAGCCTTTGAGGATTTTGTTGGCCGGGCAGCCCATGTTGATGTCGCAGACGTCGGCGCCGCTCGCTTCGGCGACCCGTGCGGCCTCGGCCATGGCGAGCGGGTCTGCGCCGTAGATCTGGATCGCCAGGGGCCTCTCCTCGGGGCTCATGGCGAGCAGCTTCCGGGTCCTCTCCTCGCCGCGGACGATGCCGCGGGCGGAGACGAACTCCATCGACACCAGCCCCACGCCGCCGATGCGCCGCAGCAGGAGACGGAAGTCCCGATCCGTGATGCCGGCCATGGGGGCGAGCAGCAAGGGCGGGTCGACGGTGAGCTCGCCGAGTCGCAGAGGGGGGATCATCGGGGGACCGGACGCGCGGCCGTGAGCCGGCCGAAGGCGAAGGTCAGCAGGCTGGTCAAGGCGCCCCACCACAGGCCGCCGACCACCAGAGAGAGGGCGAGCAGGCGCCCGGTCGGCGCACCCAACCAGAGCAGCGACCAGGGCGCGTCCATCCACACCAGGAGCACGCTCTTGAGCCCCGCCCCCCAGCGCAGCCAAACCGTCGCCACCACCACGCTGTGGAGCAGGAAGCCGAGCAAGAAAGCCACCGAGAAGAGCCTGCGGCGCTGCATGGGGCGCAGGATATCGCGGGCGGAGCCGCGAGCTATGATCGCCAACCATGGCCTGGTACAAGGAGTGGTTCGGCGCCGAGTACCTGGAGCTCTATGCCCATCGCGACCTCGAGGAAGCCGAGCGCCACGTCGCCTTCGTGGTGGCGCACCTGGGCCCCGAGCGGCCGCGAGCGGTGCTCGACCTGGCCTGCGGGGCGGGCCGGCACACCGAGTCGCTCTGTCGGCAGGGTCTCTGGACCATCGGCGCCGACCTCTCGCTGACCCTCTTGGCCCAGCGACCGGGCCTGCCGCGTGTGGGCATCGACATGCGCGCCCTCCCCTTCCCCGGCGCCACCTTCGACTGGGTGCTCAACTTCTTCACCTCCTTCGGCTACTTCGAGAGCGAGCGGGAGAACTTCCGGGTGCTCGAGGAGGTGGTGCGGGTGCTCACACCCGGCGGCTGGTTCTTGATCGACCTGTTCAATCCCGAGCCGGCCATCCGCGGCCTGAAAGCCCGCGAACGGCGCGAGCTCGACGGTCGTGAGGTCACCATCGAGCGCTGGTACGATGCCGCCCGCCAGCGAATCAACAAGCGGATCCGCCTGGCCGAGCCGGACGGCAGCGAGCGCAGCTTCCTCGAGAGCGTTCGGGCCTATCGGCGCGAGGAGGTCACCCAGGGCCTCGGCTGGGCCGGGCTCGAGGTGGTTGAAACCTGGGGAGACTTCTCCGGCGCACCGTGTTCGAGTGAGAGCGAGCGCCTGATCATCGCCGCCCGTCGCCCCCGCTGACTGATCCCCGAGACCCCAAGATGACCCAAACTGCCATCGATCTCGTCTCGGCGGGCCTGCTGGCGGGCCTTCCCGCCGCCCTGCTCGAGGGCCGGGATCGAGACCTCCTCGCACCGCTCGGCTGGGCCGAGCCCGGCTCCTTGCCGCCGGCGCCACCGGCGGTGGACCGCCGGGAGATCGCCGCTGCCCTCGCTGCCACCAACACCGCCTACGGCCACCCCGCCGCGGCCCGGCTGGCCGAGCGCCTGGCGGACCCGCGCACCAGGGTGGTGGTCACCGGCCAGCAGCCGGGGCTCCTGGGCGGCCCTCTCTTCACCTTGGTCAAGGCGAGGGCCGCCGTCGCCTGGGCCGAGGCGCTGGAAGCCGCGGGTCAGCCGGCGGTCGCCGTCTTCTGGATGGCGACCGAGGACCACGACTTCACGGAGACCGCCCGGCTGGCCGTTCCCGCCCCGGGCGGTCCCCGCACCCTCGACCTCGGCGAGGACCCCGAGCCGCTCGTCCCTCTCGGCGCCCGCAGCGTCGGCGCGGGCGTGGAGGCGGTTCTCGCCGAGCTCGAGGCCCTCTCCGAGCAGCCCGGGTGGCGCGAGGCCTGGGGCGCCGCCGCTCGTTGGTGGCGCCCGGCGGCCCGTTTCGGCGAGGCCTTCCCCCGGCTGCTCGTCGCCTGGTTGGGCGAGCGGAGCCCGCTCTTTCTCGATGCCCAACTGCCCCAGCTCAAGGCTGCCGAGCGGCCGATCCTCGCCCGCTTCGTCGAGCGTTGGCGCGAGGTGGATCGGGCCTATGCCGAGGCCACCGAACGGGTGGCGAGCCGCGGCTACTCGCCCCAGGTCTCCTTCCAGTCTGGTGCCTTGCCTTTGTTCCTGCTGGCAGGGGGCAAGCGACGCCGGCTCGAGGGCCGGGAGGACGGCACTTTCGCCTTGCGTGGCGCCGAGCGCGAGCCGCTCGAACCCGAGGAGCTGCTCGCCGCGATCGCCGACAACCCCCTGCTGGTCAGTCCCGGAGTCCTCGCCCGGCCGGTGGTCCAGGACGCCGTGCTCGGCACCTCGGTCTTCGTGCTGGGGCCGGGCGAGCTCTCCTACATGGCCCAGGTGGCGGCGGCCTACCCGGTGGTCGAGGTCGCCCCGTCCTTGCTCGCCCTGCGTCCCAGCGCGGCGGTCGTGGAGCCCAAGCAACTCTCCTGGCTCGCCGGCCTGCCTTTGCCCCTCGCGCAGATCCTGGGTGACCGAGGGGCCCTCGAGCGCCGCCTCGCCGAAGGCCAGGGAGGCAACCTCGCGGAGGGGGCCCGGGCGCGGATCGCGAGCGAGCTCGATGCCTTGAGAGAGGGAGCCCTGGCCATCGACGCCGGGCTCGAGGGGCCCTGGCAGAAGACCCGCGAGCAGGTCGAGCGGGCGCTCACGGTGTTTGGCGAGAAGCTCACCGCCGCCGCCGCGCGGCGGGACGAGCTCTCTCACCGCCGGATCGAGCAGCTCCGGGAAGCCCTGCTGCCGGGCGGCCGGTTGCAGGAACGGGCGATCGCCGGGGCCTGGTTCGTGGCCCGCTACGGCGAGCGCTTCGTGCCCGCCCTCGAGCGAGACCTCGGCCTCGACCCCCGCATCCTCCACCTGATCCGCCCCATGACCGAGCAAGGAGAGTGATGGTGAGCGAGAGCCTCGACGTGCTGGCGATCGGCGCCCATCCCGACGACGTGGAGCTGGGCTGCGGCGGCACCCTGGCCCTGCTCGCCGGACGCGGGCGGCGGGTGGGAATCCTCCATCTGACCCGCGGCGAGGCGGGCACCCGCGGCACCGTGGCCGAGCGGCGGCGGGAGGCCGAGGCAGCGGCGGAGGCCCTGGGAGCCGTGGCGCTCGAGATGCTCGACTGCGGGGACGGAGCCTTGCGCCACGGCCCCGAGGAGGAAGACGCGCTGATCGCCGTGCTGCGCCGCCTGCGCCCCGAGCTGGTGCTCGGGCCCACCCCCGCCGACCGCCACCCGGACCACGGCCGCGCCCACCGGCTGGTGGCGGCAGCCTGCTTCTACGCCGGCCTCGCCCGGCGCGGCGACGGGGGCGAGCCGCACCGGCCGGCGGCCACCTTTTCCTACATGCAGCACGACCCCTTCGTGCCCAGCTTCGTCGTCGACGTCACCGCCGGTTGGGAGCGCAAGCAGGCTGCCCTCGACGCCTACACCAGCCAGATCCACCAGCCGGGCCAGGTCCGCGCCGAGCCGATGACCAAGGTGGCGAGCCCGGACTTCCGGCTCGGCGTCGAGGGCCGGGCCCGGCACTTCGGCGAGCTGATCGGCGCCACCTTCGGCGAGCCCTTCCTCTCCCGGTTGCCGCTCGCGGTGGCCGACCCCATGAACCTGCTGCCCGGAGGGATCCGATGAGGATCGGCATCAGCTGTTATCCGACCTACGGCGGCTCGGGGGTGGTAGCGACCGAGCTCGCCATGGCGCTGGCCGCCCGCGGCGACCAGGTCCACGTCATCAGCTACGCCCTGCCCTCCCGGCTCTCCGGGCTCTGCGGCAGCTTGCGCGGGCGCGACGCCGAGGTGCCCACGGAGCTCTACGAGAACCTCCACTACCACGAGGTGGTGGTGCCCCATTACCCTCTCTTCGAGTACCCGCCCTACGAGCTCGCCCTCTCCACCAAGATGGTCGAGGTCGCGCGGCGCGAGCAGCTGGACCTGCTGCACGTGCACTACGCCGTGCCCAACGCCGTCTCGGCGATCCTCGCCCGGCAGATCGTCCTGCCCCAGCGCCTACCGGTGGTCACCACCCTCCACGGTACCGACATCACCCTGGTCGGCAACGACCCCAACTACTTGGAGACCACCCGCTTCGGCATCCTCGAGAGCGACGGAGTGACTGCCGTGTCGCGCTGGCTGGCCGAGAAAACCCACGAGAAGATCGGCGTCTCGCGCGAGATCGAAGTGATCCCCAACTTCATCGACCCGGAGCGCTACGAGCGGGCGACACGCCAGCCCGGCGCCCGGCGCTGGGCCGCTCCCGGGGAGCGGGTGCTGGTGCACATCTCGAACTTCCGGCCGGTCAAGCGGGTGCAGGACGTGGTGGAGACCTTCTACCGGGTGCAGCAGAAGGTGCCGGCGCGGCTGCTCCTGGTCGGGGACGGCCCGGATCGCCCCAAGGTCGACCAGCGCTGCCGCGAGCTGGGCATCTGCGGCGCCATCACCTTCATCGGCAACCTGCCGCTGGTCGAGGAGGTGCTGCTGGGCGCGGACCTCTTCCTGCTGCCCTCGGACGCGGAGTCCTTCGGCCTCGCCGCCCTCGAGGCCATGGCCTGCAAGGTGCCGGTGATCGGCGCCCGGGCCGGCGGCCTGCCCGAGGTGGTCACCGACGGCGAGGACGGCTACCTCCTGCCCGTGGCCGACGTCGACGGCATGGCCGAGGCAGCCCTCTCGCTGCTCCAGGAGCCCGCCCGGCTCCGCCGTTTCGGCGAGGCCGCTCGGCGCAACGCCGTCGAGCGCTTCGAGCAGGAGCGGGTGGTGGAGCAGTACCGCCAGCTCTATCTGCGCATCCTGGACTGAGCCGGTGCGGGTACCCGCTCGTGCCGCCGAAGCGGAGCTGCGCGAGAAGGGCTCGGTCTTCCTCGCCCAGGTGCGGCCGGTGGAGGAACGCGCCGCGGCAGAGGCATTCCTCGAAGAGGTCCGCGCCCGTCATCCCGATGCCACCCACCACTGCTTCGCCTGGCGGCTCGGCCCGGTGCCCGAGGAGCGCAGCTCCGACGCCGGCGAGCCCATGGGCACCGCCGGCATGCCCATGCTCCAGGTGCTGCGCGGGGCGGGCCTGACGCAGGTCGTCGCCGTGGTGGTGCGTTGGTTCGGGGGCGTCAAGCTCGGCAAGGGCGGGCTCGCCCGCGCCTACGCAAGGGCACTGCGCCTGGCGCTCGAAGGCATGCCGGTGGTCGAGAGGCTCGCCAGGGTGGAGGTCTCGCTGCGGCTGCCTTACGAGAAGATCGGTGCGGTCAAGCGCCTGCTGCGCCCGCCCGAGGTGGAGTTGGTCGACGAGGAGTACGGCGCCGAGGCCCGGCTGGTGCTCTCGGTGGTCGAGCCACGCCGAGAGGCCCTGCTGGCCGCCCTCGCGGATCTGGGCTTGGAGCCCACCGCGGATCTTCGATAGACTCTTCGCGATCTGCCAAAAGACATGGGCTGCCGGCTTCATGCCAGCCCAGGAGGGACCGACCTTGAGCGAGCCCCAAACCACCCCACCCCCGGCCCCCGGCGCTCCCCCGCCGGCGGGCGCCAGCGACAATCGCAACATCATGATCGCCCTCGCCTACATCATCTTTCTCGTGCCCCTGCTGCTCGAGAAGGATGACAAGGAGGTGCAGTGGCACGCCAAGCACGGCCTGGTTCTGTTCATCGTCGAGGTCGTGCTCTTCGTCGGCCTGGGCATCCTCGCGTCCATCCCCGGCGTCGGGTGCATCCTGATGTTCGGCATCCCGATCCTCGCGGTCGGCGTCCTGATTCTCCACATCGCCATGATCTTGAAGGGCATCAACGGCGGCCGGCTGACCATCCCCGGCATCAGCGAGTGGGCCGACAAGCTCTGAGCGAAGCACCCTCGGCGCCGGCGCCGAGGACCCGGCGAGGGCGGCGGATCTTGCTCGCCGCCGCCCTCCTGCTCACCCTCGACCTGGCCCGGGTGCCGGAGCGGCAGCTCTCGGCCCAGGCCCTGCTCGGAACCATCCACCTTTACCAGCGCACCCTCTCGCCGTTGATGCCGGCGATGGGCGTGCGCTGCCGCTTCACCCCCAGCTGCAGCCGCTATGGCGAAGGGGCGATCGAGCGCTACGGAGCCTTCGGCGGCTCCCTGCGCACGGCCTGGCGTCTCCTCCGCTGCGGCCCCTGGACACCCCAGGAGACGGTTGATCCACCGTGAGTCAGGGTTGCCGCGGCCACGGTTCGCCACCCGGGTCGGGACCTCTCAAGTCGGATAACATCCCTCACTTCACGGCCACGTGCCGGCTGCCCGGGAGGTGCTTTCGTGCGTAGAGTCGGGGTCTATGGCTGGGGCATCGTCGCTCCCCGCTCACCCAACATCACTCGCTTTCGCGAGAACCTGGAGGCGGCCGAGTCCTGGTTCTCCCCCTTCGAGGGCTTCGGGCCCAGCAACTTCCTGGTCGGGCAGCCGGAGTTCCGCTTCGAGGACTACAAGCCCTGGATCGACGCCCGCTTCCTGCCCAACCGCTACCCGCAGCTCGCCGACAAGATGGACCCGACCACCCTCTTCGCGGTCGGTGCGTTCATCCAAAGCCTCGAAGGGACCCCCGGCCTCGAGGAGGAGCTGCGACGGCTTCGCCAGCTGGTGCACGTCTACATCGGCACCGGGCTGGGCAACCTCCCCACGATCAGCCGACTCACCCTCGACCTCCACCGAGCGCAGCGTCGCTGGAACCGCTTTTGGTCCGAGCCCTCCCGCAACCCCGCCCTGGCGGCCCACCGCGAGGGCCGGCACCTCGACGAAGGGGCTCCGCCCGACCCGGCGAGCGTCCCCGATGAGGAGAGGGAGGACGCCGAAGAGCGCTGGTGGGAGCATTGGATGCGCCGCTCCGAACCTCTCCGGCAGTACCTCGCGGAGCTCTCCGAGATCGAGAACCTGACCGTCGAAGGCGCGGTCGAAAGCGGCAAGATCAGCCTGCTCAAGGAGAAGCAGCGCCGGTACGCACGCCTGAAGCAGCGCTGGGAAGCGCCCGATCCGCCCTGGCGGGCCTGCTCGGCCAACCTGCTGTGGAACATCCACAACACCCCGGCTTCGCAGATCTCCATGCTCGGCCAGTTGACGGGTGCTGTGTTCGCTCCCGTGGCTGCGTGCTCGACCTTCGGGGTGACCCTGAAGCTGGCGATGGACGCGATCTCCCGCGGTGAGGCCAAGGCGGTGGTGCTCGGGGCCTCGGACCCCCCACCGCATCCCCTCACCGTCGGTGCCTTCTACAACGCCCGGGTTCTCGCCGCCAGCCGGGAGGTCTCGAAGCCCCTCTCCGGACTGCGCGGCACCCACGTCAGCGGCGGCTCCGCGATCTGGATCCTCGGCGACTACGAGCACTTCTCGGCCCGGGGCTTCCGCCCTGTCGGCCTCGAGCCGATCGGCGTCGGCGTCACCGCCGATGCCGACCACATCATCACCCCCTCGAAGGAGGGCCCGATCGCAGCCGTGCACCAGGCTCTCCACCGGAGCGGCGCCCAACCGGCCGACCTCGCGACCTGGGACCTGCACGCCACCGCCACCCCGGGTGACTACCTCGAGGTCGAGAACATCCGCGATCTGCTGCCGGAGACCGTGCTGGTCAGCGCCCGCAAGGGCACCTTCGGCCATGGCATGGGGGCCGCCGGCGGCTGGGAGCTGACGGCGCAGTACTTGGGCTACGAGGCCGGCCATCTGTTCCCGACCCCGCTTTCGGAGGCCGAGCTCAACCGAGAGATCGGTCGGGTCCACCGGCGCTTCGTCTTCGACCGACCCTGCGAGATCCCCAAGGGGCTGGCCGGGAAGCTCTCGATGGGCGTGGGCGGGATCAATGCGTGCGTGATCTCGCGCCCCTGGCCCAAGGGCTCCCCCTCAACCTGAGCGGAACCGAGCCACCCCTCGGGGCGGGAAGGGCGTTGCGGACGGATCGGCTAGAATCTGCGGATGGATGTCCTGACAGCAGAGCCCCCGGCGGCGGTGATCCCGGAGCCTGTGCCCATGGCGCGCCCCTCGCGGCTGATCGGCCGCGTCCAGGGTGGGCGGCCGGGACCGACCCTGGTCGCCATCGGCGGGATCCACGGCAACGAGCCCTCGGGAGTCGTGGCCCTGCAGCGGGTGGTTGCCGAGCTGGCGCCCCGTGCCGCCGAGGTCGCCGGTGAGGTGATCGCCCTCAAGGGCAACCTGGCGGCGCTGGCCGCCGGGCGCCGCTACATGGCGCGGGATCTCAACCGCCTGTGGCTGGCCGAGCGAATCGAGGAGATCGTCGCTCGGGCAGCCCGGGGATTGGATGCCCGCCCCGAGGACCACGAGCAAGCCGAGCTGTACCGGGAGCTGCTCGCCGCCTTCGAGGGCGCCCGGGGACGGACCTACGTGCTGGACCTCCATTCGACCTCGGGGGCGGGAGCGCCCTTCGTGGTGCTGTGCGACACCCTGCCCAACCGTGCATTCGCCCGGCGCCTGCCGGTGCCGGTGGTGGTCGGACTCGAGGAGCAGCTGGAGGGCACCCTGCTCTCGTTCCTCTCGGACCTGGGCCACATCACCATCGCCTTCGAGAGCGGCCAGCACGACGCTCCCACCAGCGTCGAGAACGCCGAGGCGGCGGTGTGGATCGCTCTCGAGACGGCTGGGCTGATCGACGGCAAGAAGCTCGGCGCACCCGGGAGGGTGCTGGCGACCCTCAAGGCATCCGGCGCAGGGCTGCCGCGGGTCGCCGAGGTGCGCTACCGCCACGCCATCAAGCCGGAGGACCGGTTCCACATGGATCCGGGCTACACCAACTTCAAGCCGGTCGAGAAGGGCCAGCCCCTGGCCCGTGACCAGCGCGGTGCGGTGCGCAGCCCCGAGACGGGGCGGATCCTGATGCCTCTCTACCAGCCCCTGGGCGACGACGGCTTCTTCCTGGTGCGGGGGTTCAATCCGTTCTGGCTCAAGCTCTCGGCGGTGCTGCGGCGGCTCCAGGCGGACTCGATCGTCCACTGGCTACCAGGCGTGACGCGCCATCCCGAGCGGCAAGCGACCTATCGGGTCAACCGCAAGATCGCCCGCTGGTACGCCCTCGAGATCTTCCACCTCCTCGGCTTCCGCCGGACGAGCCCGGAGACGGGCCAGGATGCGAAGTTCCTGCTGGTCGCCCGGCGGCCGCACGATGTCGAGGTGGATCACCAGGCGAGCTGGGTCACCAGGCGAAGATGAGGCCGACGCTGGCCTCGCCTTGGGAGATGGAGCTCTCGTCCTCCCAACGGTCACGATCGCGGTCGTCGTCGTCCTCCTCCAGGTCGATCCAGTAGCCGCGGCCCTCGAGGCGCAGACCCACATGGTCGCCGAAGAAGATCTTCGCGCCACCGCCGAGGCTGCCGGAGAGCCGGTCCTCGGTCTGAGTGTTGGGCAGGTCGATCTCGAGACGGGCGAGGCCGATGCTGGCCACCAGGAAGGGCTTGACCTGGCCGCTGCCGAACTGCCAGAGGCCACCGACGTGGTAGTAGCTGAGGTCGAGATCCGCAAAGCGGGTATCGTCTTCGAACAGACCGCCGGAGACGGAGAGCTCGGTCTCCTGCCGGTCGGCCAGGAGCTCGATCTGGAAGTTGTCGTTGATCGGGATGTCGATGCGGATGCCGTAAGCCTCACCCTCCTCGATGTCGAGGCTCTCGTCGAGGAAGTTGCGGTCGTCGACGTCGATGTCGCCCTGGAAGCGGTAGATGAGGGTGGGGGTCAGCTCGAACTGGCCGCCCTGGGCGAGGGCAGCGGTGGGCAGCAGCAAGAGCAGCGAAGCGAGCAGCTTTTTCATGGGAGGTTCTCCTCGGATGGGACGATCGGGACTCATACGGCCCCGGCAATGGGCCTTCCTCGCACAACAAGGGCCGGCCGCGGGCCTATTCCTCGGCGGCTGCTAGGATCCACGCGATGTCACCGCTGCTCTTGACCGAAGCGCGCCGCCTGCCGGAGGGCCGCCGCCTGCGCCTGACCTGGAACGACGGTCAGACCCTCGAGATCGCCTACGACCAGCTCCGTGGCTGGTGCCCCTGCGCCGTCTGCCAGGGTCACGACGCCACCAAGGTGCGCTTCCACCCGCCGAGGGCCGCCGTCGAGCTGACCGGCATCGAGCCGGTGGGCAACTACGGCCTGTCGCTGGTCTTCTCGGACGGACACGGTACGGGCATCTATCGCTTCGACTTCCTGCGAGAGCTCGCGGCGCACGCCGGCGACCCGCCGGCCGAGCTGAACGGCTAACCCGTCATGTCCTCGGGGCGGTTCCAGTTGGCGAACAGTCGCTCGGGAGGACCGAAGGTCGCCAGCTCGGCCGGAGCGATCACCCTCACTTCGATCCCGGCTTCCTCGGCCAGACCGTGGAGGTCGAAGCGACCCGCGGCCACCCTCCGCGCTACCAGCTCGAGGGCTTGAGGCCGGTAGAGGGCGCAGAGGGGCTCGAGACCCCTCTGCGTGGCCGGAACCGTCCAGTCCGCCGAGCTGGCGGCGAGGTGGGCGAGCAGGCTCACGGGGATCCAGGGCAGGTCACAGGCCAGGGCCAGGAGCGGCCGGCCCGGGAAGGCCGCCGCGGCCCCGAGCAGGCCGGCCGCCGGTCCCCGCCCCGGGCCGTCCGCCACCGAGGTCCAACCGGGCAGGTAGCGCCGGCCGGCATCGGCCAAGACCACGTCTCCGACCGCAGCTTCGAGGCGGCGCACAGCGGCGGCCACCAGGCTCTCGCCGCCTCGCTCGAGCAGGGCCTTGTCCCGTCCCATGCGGCTCGAGCTCCCCCCCGCCAGCACCAGGCCCAGCACGAGCGGCGTGCTACCATGCGCGCGCTCGCGACGGGCTCCCGCCGCTTCCTGGTCGGAGTCGCTTTCGGGGCGGCGCCCCGCCGCCTGGAGGAGGTCCATGAACTTGAGCGTACCCCTGTTCCTGCTCGCCGTGATCGCCGCCGGAGAGGCGGGCGACAAACCGGCTGCGACAAATCCAACCGTGGTCTTCGAGACCACCAAGGGCAACATCACCATCGAGCTGTGGCCGGAGAAGGCCCCGAAGACGGTGGAGAACTTCCTCGCCTACGTCAAGTCCGGCCACTTCGACGGCACCATCTTCCACCGCGTGATCCCCGGCTTCATGATCCAGGGCGGCGGCTTCACTGCCGAGATGGAGCAGAAGGCCACCCGGCCGCCGATCGAGAACGAAGCCCGGAACGGTCTCTCGAACAGCCGGGGCACCCTCGCCATGGCGCGCACCTCGGACCCCCACAGTGCCAGCGGCCAGTTCTTCATCAACCTGGTCGACAACACAGGCCTGGACGCCAACCGAGCGCAGGATGGCTGGGGCTATGCCGTCTTCGGCAAGGTCTCGGACGGCATGGCCGTGGTGGACGCCATCGCCAAGGTGACCACCGGCAACCGAGGCGGGCACCAGAACGTGCCCCTCGAGCCGATCGTGGTCAAGAAGGCATACGTCAAGTAGGGGCAGGCCCCGCGCCTGCCCGGGCTAAGCCAGCCGGATCCGGACGTCGAGCGCGACGGCCGACCCCCCGGGCGGGGCCGCCAGGAAGGGGTTGACGTCGAGCTCGGCGAGCTGTGGGTGCTGAGCGGCGATCTCGGAGAGGCGCAGCAACACCTCGCGCAGTCGCGGCAGGTCCGCCCCTGCCTCTCCCCGCACCCCGGTGAGCAGGCTCACGCCGCGGATGCCGCGGATCATTTCCTCGGCATCGATCCCGGACAGGGGTGGCACGCCGAAGCGCACGTCCCGGAACACTTCCACGTACTTGCCGCCGAGGCCGAAGAGCAGCACCGGGCCGAAGCGGGCGTCGCTGGTCAGGCCGAAGATCACCTCGTGGCCGCCCGCGACCATCTCCTGCACCAGGAAAGTCGGCTCAGGCAGCCCCGCGGCGGCCAGGCGCTCGGCCATGCGGCGAGCGGCTTGCCGCACCTCCTCCACGCTCTCGAGGGCGAGGGCCACCGCTCCCAGCTCGCTCTTGTGCACCAGCCCCGGCGCATCGGCCTTCAAGGCCACCGGCAAGCCGATCTCCGCCGCCGCGGCGGCGGCTCCGTCCGCGTCCGGGGCGGCACGCCAAGTGAGGGTGGGGATGCCGGCCATCTCGAGGGCGCGGAAGGCCGCCGCGGCGGGCAGGTAGCCCGGGCCGTGGCGGGCGAACAGGGCGGCGAGCCCGGCGTGATCCACCGGCGGCTCGAGGCAGGTGTGATCCTGAGGCCGGGCACGCCAGGCGGCGTAGCGGGCCATCTTGGCCAGGGCCCGGGCCGCCGGCTCGGGAAAGCGGTACACCGGTGGTGGTTCGTCGCGGGCCTGGATCTCCTCGTAGAAGTCCTCGCCCGCCATGATCACGGCGAGCACCGGCTTGGTGGCATCGCGAGCGGCGGAGGTGATCGCCTCGAGGATCGCCATCGGATTGGTCAGCAGGGGCGTGACGTTGATCGCCATCACCATGTCGACCCCGGGATCCTCGAGCACGGCGGCCAGCGAGCGGGCATAGCTGTCCTCGTCGGCCGAGGCGATCATGTCGACCGGGTTGGCGAGGCTCGCCTCCGGCGGCAGGAAGGCAGCCAGCTTCATCTTGGTCTCGGGCGCCAGTTCGGCCATCTTCAGGCCCAGGCCGACGCAGGAGTCGGTCGCCATGATGCCGGGGCCGCCGGCGTTGGTGACCACGGCCACGCTCTCCCCGGCTGGAAGGGGACACCGGTCGAGGGCGCGGGCGAGGTCGAAGAGCTCGTCGATGGTGTCAGCACGCAGCACGCCACACTGGTCGAGCAGGGCCGAGATGGTCACGTCGGGGCCGGCCAGGGCGCCGGTGTGGCTCGAGGCGGCCCGCGCCCCCTCGGCGGTGCGGCCGGACTTGACCACCAGGATCGGCTTCTTGGCCGCCACCCGGCGAGCGATCTCGGCGAAGCGCCGGGGATTGCCGAACGACTCCAGGTACATGGCGATGATCCGCGTCTCCGGATCGTTCTCCCAGAGCTCGAGCAGGTCGTTGCCCGAGACGTCCGCCTTGTTGCCCATGGAGACGAACTGGGTGAGCCCCACCCCCAGGTCGGCGGCGAGGTTCAAGATCGCTACACCGAGTGCCCCGGACTGGCTGACGAAGCCCAGGTGACCGGGCCGGGCCGCCACCGGCGCGAAGGTGGCGTTGAGCCGCACGGCCGGGTGGGTGTTGATGATGCCCATGCAGTTCGGGCCCACCAGGCGCACACCCGCGGCGCGCACCTTCCCGCGCAGGGCTCGCTCGCGCTCGGCACCTTCGGCGCCGGTCTCGCCGAAGCCGGCGGTGATCACCACCAGCCCCTTGACGCCTTTGGCCAGGCATTCGTCGATGGTGGCCGGCACGGCGGCCTTGGGCACCGCCACCACCGCCAGGTCGACCGGGTCGGGGACCGCCGTCACCGAGGGGTAGCACTTGAGGCAGGAGATCACCTCGGCGTGGGGGTTGACCGGAAAGATGGTGCCGGCGAAATCGGCGTCGAGCAGGTTCCTGACCAGCGCGAAGCCGATCGACTCACGATTGCGCGAGGCTCCGAGCACCGCCACGGAGCGCGGGTGGAAGAGGTCGTCGAGAGTGGCCATGGAGGGGCTTTCAGAAGAGGCTGCCGGTCGACCCCACGGGATGTGGGTAACCGAGGTGCTGATAGGCACGCCGGGTGGCGACCCGCCCGCGCGGGGTGCGCTGCAGGAAGCCCTCTTGGATCAGGAAGGGCTCGTAGATGTCCTCGAGGGTCCCCCGATCCTCGCCGACCGCGGCGGCGATGGCGCCGATGCCGGCCGGGCCGCCGCCGTAGTGCTCGATCAGGGTGGTGAGGATTTTGCGGTCGAGCTCGTCGAAGCCGAGCTCGTCCACCTCGAGCTGGGCGAGGGCCGACCGTGCCATGGCGAGGTCGATGTGGCCGGGGCCGGCGACCTCGGCGAAGTCCCGCACCCGGCGCAGCAGGCGGTTGGCGATGCGCGGCGTGCCGCGGCTGCGCCGGGCGAGCTCCGCCGCCCCGCCTTCGTCGATCGGGATGCCGAGCAGCGAGGCCGAGCGGGCGAGGATGCGGGCGAGCTCCTCGGGCCGGTAGAAGTCCAGCCGGTGGACGATGCCGAAGCGGGCGCGCAAGGGCGAGGTGATTAGGCCCGCGCGGGTGGTGGCACCGACCAGGGTGAAGCGCGAGAGGGGATGGCGCAGGGTCCGCGCTGCCGGGCCCTGGCCGATGATCAGGTCGATGTGGTAGTCCTCGAGGGCCGGGTAGAGCACCTCTTCGACCGTTGGGCCCAGGCGGTGGATCTCGTCGATGAAGAGCACCTCGCCGGCAGAGAGATTGGTGAGGATCGCTGCCAAGTCGCCGGCCTTCTCGAGCACCGGCCCGGAGGTGGTCTTCAAGGGCACGCCCATCTCGCGGGCGATGATGTGGGCTAGGGTGGTCTTTCCCAGACCGGGCGGCCCGAAGAGCAGCACGTGGTCGAGACCCTCCTGCCGCGCCCGCGCCGCACGGATGAAGACCTTCAGGTTCTCGACGATCTTGTCCTGTCCGACGTACTCGTCCAGCTGGCGGGGGCGCAAGGTCTGCTCGAGGCCGAGGTCGTCGGCTTCGGCGCGACCGGAGAGGATGCGGTGTTCGAGGGGCATCGAGGGGGAGTCTATGCGCCCGGGGCGTCTCAGACGAAGGGATCGTCGTCCCAGGGGTCGCGGTTGGCTCTCGCGGAGAGCATGCGCACCTTGCGCTCGATCATGGCGATCAGCCAGGCCTCGCGGTTGCGGATGGTCTCCCAGCGCCAGACCAGCACGGCCAGGGTTTCGGCGAGGATCGCCTCGGCATCGCTCTTGGCGACACCATGGGCGGCGAACTGCTCCTCGATTCGGCCCCTCACCGATTGGAGGAATTCAGCCAGCCGGCCAGGCGTCTTGCTCGTTGTCATCGTGCATCGCCGGCGGCAGGAGGTGGGGATGGACGCAGGGCCATCTTAGCAGCCCGAGCCCGCGTGGCGACGCGCTCAGAGCCGGGCCAGTCGCTGCAGTGCCAGCCGGAGCAGCTCCTGGAAAGTCAGCTCGGGATTCTCGCGGCGCAGCTCCGCCACCGCTCTCTCGGCGGCGGCCGGCTTGTAGCCGAGGTTGGTGAGAGCGGAGATCACGTCTCGGTCAGCGTCGAAGGTCCCCGTCACCGGGGACTCCTCGCCGCCGAGGTCGTCGAGACGCTCCCGCAGCTCGACGACCAGGCGTTCGGCAGTGCGTCGGCCGATGCCCGGGATGCGGGTCAGGCGCACCGGGTCTCCCGCGCGCAGGGCCCCCACCAGGTCGTCCGCGGGCAGACCGGAGAGGATGCCGCGCGCGAGCCGAGGCCCGACTCCGGAGACGGTGATCAGCTTCTCGAACAAGAGCTTCTCGCGCTCGGTCCAGAAGCCGAAGAGGGCGAGCTCGCCCTCTCGCAGATGAGTGTGGACGTGGAGGCCCACCGAGTCCGAGCCGGCCCGCTCGAGCTCGTAGTAGGTGGAGAGGGAGATGCCGAGGGCGTAGCCGACGCCGCCGACGTCGAGCAGGACGGAGTCGAGACGGAGGGCGAGGGGGACGCCACGCAGGTAGCCGATCACCGAGGCCCCCCGTCTCTTGCCGCCTAGCTTTCGGCGTCCGGCTGGTCGATGCCGAAACGCGTCAGGAAGGTCGGGTTCCAGGTCGGCGACAGCTCGCGGCGGCGGTTGGTCAGCAGCGAGGACAGCAAGCGGTTGACCTCCTCGCGCTCGAGGGTGGCCCGGGTGGTGTCCTTGGCGGCCTCGAAACCAGCGCGGTTCCAGGTCTTGCGGTCGACCACCTGGAACAGCAGGCCGCCGGTGCGGGTGTCGATCGGCCCACCAACCCCCCCCGCGGGCAGGGCGAGAGCCGCTTCCGCCAGCCCCGAGACCACGCCCAGGGCCCCGACCGGCTGGCCGGCACCGAACTCCTCGCTGTCCTTGACCTCGACCCCCAGCTCGGTAGCCAGCTGGTCGAGGCTCTTGCCGGCACCGACCTCGGAGCGCGCCACCTCGAGACGAGCGCGCACTCTCTCGCCCTGCTTCTTGCGCGCCAGGGCAGAGCGCACTTGGGCTGTGACCTCGGACAGCTCCGGGATGCGCGGCTCCTTGATCTCGTCGACGCGCAGCACCAGCCAGCCGCGGGGGATCTTGATCGGCTCGGACATCTCGCCCACCTTGAGGGAGAAGGCAGCCTGGGCGAACTCCGGAACTCGGCCGACGTTGGGCACCGGGTCCTTCTCACCGAAGGGAGAGACCTTCTCGAAGGCGTAGTAAGGGGCCTCCGCGGCGAGGGCCTTGAGCTTCTCGTCGCTGGTGAGCTTCTCGTCCTTGATCCGCTGGGCGACGGTCTTGGCTCGGCCCTCGGCCTCGGACTGCGCCCTCTCGCTCTGCAGCCGGGCGCGGATCAGGTTCTTGACCTCCTCGAAAGGCCGCAGCCCGCCGGCCTTCTTGGCCAGGACCTCGATCAGGTGGTAGCCGAAGGAGGTCTTGACCGGGCCGACCACCTGGCCGATCTCGGCGCCGTAGGCGGCCTGCTCGAACTCCGGCACCATCCGGCCACGGCCGAAGAAGCCGAGATCGCCACCGCGGTCCTTGGAGCCAGGATCCTCGGACACCTCCGCGGCGACCTTGGCGAAGTCCTCGCCTCCCGCCAGCCGTCGCTTTGCAGCCTCGACCGCAGTCAGGGCCTGCGCGTCGGTGCGCTGGTCGTCCACCTTGACCAGGACGTGGCGGGCGCGGACCTGCTCCTCCTGGGTGAACTCGTCGCGGTGCTCCTCATAGTAAGTGGCGAGCTCCGAGTCGCTGACCTCGAGCGAGGCCCGCAGCTTGTTCTGATCCACCAGGAGGTAGGAGACGCCGCGCTGCTCCGGCTTGCGGTACTCCTCGCGGTGAGCCTCGAAGTAAGGGGCGAGCTCGGCGTCGGCGACGGTGGCCTCGTTGGCGAACCGGTTGGCGGGCAGCTCCAGGTAGCGGATCTTGGCCCTCTCCACGTCCTTGCGATAGCGGGCTTCCACCTCGGCATCGGAGACGTAGATGTTCGCCGCCAGGGCGGACCGCAGCTTGCGCATGAGGATGTCCTCGCGCAGGGCGCGCTCAAAGGCGGGGATCGAGGGGTACTCGAGGGCCCGGACGACGTTGGCGTACTGCTGCTCGCCCACGAAGGCGCCTTTGTCATCGACCAGGTACGGGATCTCGAGGATCTCCCGGCGCAGCTCCAGGTTGCTCACCGTGAGGCCGAGACGCCGGGCCTCCTGCACCATGATCTTCTGGCTCATCAGCTGTTGCAGCGCTTGCCGTGGCAAGCCCAGCTGACGGGCGAAGTCGGCGTTGAACTGCTCGCCGAGGGAGCGCCGGTAGCTCTCGGCCAGACCCTCGTAGACTCGCCGGTAGTCGTCGATACTGATTGCCTCCCCGTCCAACCAGGCGATGTCCCTGTCGGTCGTCGGGCCGCCCGGCCCGCCGCAGGTGCTGGGAACTACGGTCAAGCCCAGGACGAACGCGGCTACCACGAGCCAGAGCGTCCATTTCAGGCTCCGAAAATTTTCACGCATGTGCTGAAGCATAGATCTCCCCTCGACCTCAATGAGGACCCGCCACTGTAGCAGCACACCCCGGGACCGGCAAGACCGGCCCGCGAGGTACTTCACCGGCCCTGCGCTAAACCCTTGCTCAACAGTAGCTTGTGGTATATTCCCTGGCCTTCTGGAGCAAGCCGTTGCCCGCCGCTCGCCGCAACCCACAGCACGCCTACTGGTACAGCATCTCAGTGGACTCGCTGAGGGCCCTGGTGTCTTTCCTGGTCCTGCTGGTCTTGGGGGTGCTCGGCTTCATCGCCTATCGGGCCTGGGAGCGGGACTACGTGCGCCGCGAGGCGGCCCGGTCCATCGAGGAGGCCGGCACGCTGATCGCCGAGCTGGGCCGTCGGGAGGGCGTGGTGCCCTACACGCAGGAGCTTCACACCGCCGAACAGGCCGTCGAGGAAGCGAGCGCGCAGTACGACCAAGGGGAGTACCGCCAGTCCTTGGCCAGCGCCACCAGCGCGTTGACCCTCCTCGACGTCGTGACCGGAGCCCTCTCGGCGGGGCGCCGGGCGGGTGATGCCCAGTTCCTGGCCGTGGGGGGCGCGGTGAGCTTCCGCAGCGGCGAGGACGGGGACTGGCAGCCGGCGCGACCGCGCCGCGCCCTGGCGGTCGGCGACTACGTGCGTACGGGCGAGAACGGCTCCGCCCAGATCGTCTTCTCGAACGGCACCATGTACACCGTGCGGCCCAACACCCTGTTCCGGCTCTCCCAGGTGCGCTCGGCGTCGGGTCGAGAAGAGCAGGCGATCCGCATGGACTACGGGTGGGTCAACCTGGCGACCAGCCAGCGCGAGAGCAGCGTCTCGACGCCCGAGGCCGACGCCTGGGTGGAGAGTGACTCCTCGGCCTCGGTCACCTACGACAAGACCGCCAAGCGCAGCCAGTTCCTGAGCTATCAGGGTGCCCTGCGGGTGGCGACGAAAGGCGGCCAGGAGCGCCGGGTCGGCGAGCGCCAGCAGGTGACGCAGAGCGGAGCCCGGTTGTCGGCGCCGGAGAGCCTGCCGGGCTCACCGGTGCCGCTCCAGCCCCTCGACAACCACCAGGTCAATCTCGCCTCTCAGCGACTCGCCCTCGCGTGGCAGCCGGTGCCAGGGGCCGCCCGCTACGCGCTGCAGATCTCGCGCAGCCAGCTCTTCCTCGACAACGTCATCGATAGCCAGAACCGTGCTCGGCCGGGGGCCACCCTGGGCCTCAAGGGCGAAGGCAGCTTCCTCTGGCGGGTGGCGGCGATGGACGCCACCGGGGCCCAGGGTCCGTGGAGCGAGCCGCGTCGATTCCGCGTCGCCTCCTTCACCGGCGGCGGCTCGGTCGACCGGGAGCCACCGAGCCTCGAGCTGCAGACCCCCGAGGCTTATGGGAGTATCTTCATCTTCGCCGGGACCACCGAGCCCTTCGCCCGGGTCGAGGTCAACGGCGAGCCGGCGGAGGCGGCGGCCTCCGATGGTGCCTTCCGCAAGACCATCCAGTTGAAGCAAGAAGGGTGGAACGTTGTCACCGTTCGTGCCATCGACGCCTCGGGCAATTTCGTCGAGCGTCGCCAGCGCGTGTTCGTCGAGCCGTTCTAGTCATCAAGGAAAAAGCATGCCCATTGCCTCGTTGCTGCGTCATTTTTCGAAGGACCTCGCGATCGACCTGGGAACGGCCAACACGCTGGTCTTCGCCACCAATCAGGGCATCGTGGTGCGCGAGCCTTCCGTCGTCGTGATCAACAAGCTGACCAACCGCATCGAAGCCGTGGGCAGCGAAGCCAAGGAAATGCTCGGGCGCACGCCGGGCAACATCGAGTCCATCCGGCCGATGAAGGACGGCGTCATCGCCGACTTCGAGATCACCGAGCGGATGCTCGAGTACTTCATCAAGAAGGCCCACGGGCGAAAGATGTACGTGCACCCCCGGATCGTCATCGGCGTACCGTCCGAGATCACCCAGGTGGAAAAGCGCGCGGTCAAGGACTCGGCCATGCGTGCCGGCGCCTCGGAGGTCTTTCTCGTCGAGCAGGCCATGATGGCGGCGATCGGTGCCGGTCTGCCGATCACCGAGCCCTCGGGCAACATGATCGTCGACATCGGGGGCGGCACCACGGACGTGGCGGTGATCTCGCTCGCAGGCATCGTCTACAGCCGCTCGGTACGGGTGGCCGGCAACGAGATGGACCTCGCGATCATCCAGTACCTGAAGCGCAAGTACAACCTGCTGATCGGTGAGCGCACGGCCGAACGGGTGAAGATGGAGATCGGCTCGGCCTACCCGCTCAAGGACGAGCTGCGCATGGAGATCAAGGGCCGGGATCTGGTCGAGGGTGTGCCGAAGACCCTCAACGTCTCGGACTCGGAGATCCGGGAGGCCTTGGCCGAGCCGGTGGCGACGATCGTCGAGGCCGTGCGCATGGCTCTCGAGCGCACACCGCCCGAGCTGTCAGCCGACATCATGGACAAGGGAATCGTGCTCTCGGGCGGCGGTGCCCTCCTGCGCAACCTCGACCAGCGCCTGCGCGAGGAGACCGGCCTGCCGGTGGTGCTCGCCGAGGATCCGCTGGCCTCGGTGGTGCTCGGCACCGGCCGTGTGCTCTCCGACATCGAGCTCCTGCGCAAGGTTTCCATCCGTTGAGGTCGACCCCGAGGCGGGAACGCCCGTGAGCGAGCGCCGGATCGCATGGCTCTTCGTCACGCTGCTGACCGTGCAGCTGGTGCTCCTGGCCTCGCGGGCTCCGGCGCCGGCCCACGCCTCTGGCGAGAGCCTGCTGGCAGCCACCGGCCTGCGCCTGGTGGCGCCCTTGGGCCGGCTCGTGGGTGCGGTGGGAGACGGCCTGGGCTCAGTGCGAGCGGGGATTCGCCTGCGCCGAACCCTGCTCGAAGAGAATCGCGTCCTGCACCAGGAGGTCGAGCGGCTGAGGCTCGAGCGGGTTCGGCTCGGCGGCCTGGAGCGGGAGGTGGAGCACCTCGCCGAGGCCCTCGCCGAGGTCCGGCAGCGTCCCGGCGAGCTCCGGCCGGCGCAGGTGGTCTATCTCGACCAGAAGTCCTGGCTGCAGACCATGGTGATCTACTCCGGCAAGAGCGCCGAGGAGGACCAACCGGTGCTCACCTCGACCGGTCTGGTCGGCCGCGTGGTCAAGGTGGTGGGGCCGTACGCGCGGGTGGAGATGCTGTCCCATCCCGATGCCGGGGTCGGCGCGATGCTCGAGAGCAGCCGTCGCCAGGGCGTTGTCCGGGGAGCAGGGGGCGGGCGTCTCGAGCTCGACTACATCTCTCGCCAGACCGAGGTCGCCCTCGGCGAACGGGTGCTGACCGCTGGTATCGACGGGGTCTACCCGGCGGGAATCCTGATCGGAACCGTGGCGAGCGTCGTGCCGGGCGACGAGCTCTCCCACCACATCGAAGTCGCGCCCGCGGTGGACTTCCCGGCCTTGCGGCAGGTCTTCCTGCTCGACCGGCCGGGCTTCCCCGACGAGCTGAGGCCGGCCGGTGAAGCTCCTTAGGTTCTTCGCGGCCCTCGCACTGGTGACCCTGCTGCACTTCGCGGGGACACGGCTTCTCCCCGACTTCCCGCGGGCGATCGACCTTTTCCTGGTGGCCACCGTGCTCACCGCGGCGGGGGGCGGCTCACTGGCCGGGATGCTCGGCGGCATGGTCGCCGGCCTCACCTGCGACGCCCTGAGCGGCCGTCTCTATGGGCTCTACGGCTTCACTGATACGATCATCGGCTACGGAACGGCCAGGATGGCCCAGCGCCTGATCTTCGATCGGGCCGGCGTCATCCTCGTCACCCTCGTCATCGCCACGTTCGTTCAGCACGGGATCTTGACGGCTCTCGAGTTCGGCTTGCTCGAGCGATTCGAGCCACCGGACCCTCTGTGGTGGACGGTCGAGGCCCTCGCGAACGGCCTGACGGGGGGCATCTGCTTCGCCCTGAGCGGCACTGCGAACCGAGCCCAGGCTCGACGCCAGGAGCGTGTTGAGAAGCTGAGGCTGAAGAAATGATCGCCCGGGAGTATCGCGACGAGCTGCGCGCTCGAGCCGAGCGCCTGATGGTGCTGCTGAGCCTGGCTCTCGTGGGCCTCGCCATCGCCTTCTGGAGCGTGCAGATCATGCACGGCGAGCGTTACCGCGAGCTGGCGGAGAACAACCGCCTGCGCCGGGTGCCGATCGAGGCCCCACGCGGCCTGGTCACCGACCGTCACGGTCGGGTACTGGTCGAGAACGTGCCGTCCTACAACCTCTTAGTCGACGGCAGCCAGGTGAAGAACCTGGAGGAGACCGTGCGCTTCGCTGCCCAGGTACTCTCCTGGCCGGCCTCCGAGCTGGCACCGGCGGCGCAGCGGATCAAGAAGGGGGCCGACTACCGGCCGGTGCTGATCGCCGAGAACCTCTCCCTCGCTCAGGTCTCCCGCTTCGGCGTCGCTGGCGCCCAGCACCCGGAGTTCGAGATCGAGGTCGGCCACCAGCGCATCTACCGCCAGGGCTCGGTCACCGCCCACGTCCTCGGCTACCTGGGCGAGGTCAACGCCTCCGATCTCGCCACCCGCCCGGAGCTTTACGAGCCCGGCGACCTGGTGGGGAGAAAGGGCATCGAGGCCCGCTATGACCCGGTGCTGCGCGGCCGAGACGGCGAGCGCCTGGTGGTCGTGGACAGCCGCGGCCGCCGGCTCGAAGAGGCGAGCCGCAAGCCGGCCGAACCGGGGTCCGCGATGAAGCTGACGCTGGACCTCGATCTCCAGCAGGAAGCCGCACGGCTGCTCGCCGACCACGTCGGTGCCGTAGTGGCCCTCGACCCCCGCAACGGCGAGATCCTCGCCCTGGTCTCCTCCCCTTCCTACGACCCCAACGTCTTCGCTCGTCGCCTCGCCCTCGAGGACTGGCAGAAGTTGATCGAGGCGCCACACCATCCGCTGCACAACCGAGCCCTCCAGAGCACCTACTCGCCCGGCTCTCTGTTCAAGATCGTCATGGGCGTCGCCGGGCTGGCGGAGGGCTTCGTCAGCCCGAGCGACACCGTCACCTGCACCGGCGCAACCGAGTTCTATGGCCGGCGCTTCCGCTGCTGGAAGCGGGGCGGGCACGGCACCGTCAACCTCCACGAGGCGATCAAGTACTCCTGTGACACGTACTTCTACCGCCTCGGCCAGCGCATGGGGGTCGACCGCATCGCCAAGGCCTCGCGGCTTTTCGGGCTCGGCGGCCCCAGCGGCATCGACCTCGCCGGCGAGAAGAACGGCCTGGTCCCCGACTCCGACTGGAGCCTGCGTGCCCGCGGCCACCCGTGGTACGCCGGCGAGACCATCTCGGTCTCGATCGGCCAGGGGCCGGTGCTGACCACACCGCTGCAGATGGCGACTTTGCTCGCCGCCGTGGCCAACGGCGGCACCCGCGTCACTCCCCATCTCGTGCTCGGTGCCGAAGCTCCGGCCAAGCCTCTGGGCGTCCACCGCGAAGCCCTCGCCGCGGTGCGTCGCGGGTTGTGGGCCGTGGTCAACGAGGGCGACGGCACCGCCCGCGGCGCCAGGCTTCCCCACGTCGAGATCGCGGGCAAGACCGGAACCGTGCAGGTCGTCAGCCAGGCCACCTGGACCGACAGCGACACTCTGCCCTTCGAGCAGCGCGACCACGCCTGGTTCGCCTCGTTCGCCCCCTTCGACGATCCGACCCTGGTCATCGTGGTGTTCTTCGAGCACGGTGGCAAGGGCTCGCAGGCGGCGGCCCCGGTCGCCAAGGCCCTCTATGAGCACTTCTTCCCGGCCGATTCAACCGCTGTCGCCCACCTCGGCGGCTAGCCCGGCGCTGCGCGCGCTGGTCAACCTGCGGTGGGGCCTGCTGCTGGCAGTGGTGCTGCTGGCCCTGATCGGTCTGGCCACCATCCAGAGCGCGACCGCCGAGATGGCCACCGGCTTCCTGGCGCGCCAGGTCTTCTGGGTCGGCCTCGGACTCCTGTTGCTCCTGCTGGTGATGGCGGTCGACTACCGGGTGCTGATGGATCTCTCGGTTGCTCTCTACGCCATCGGCCTCGCGGGCCTGGTCCTGGTCCTGATGGTGGGCCAGATGCGGGGCGGTGCGCGCAGCTGGCTCGGCATCGGCTCGCTGGGGGGCCAGCCTTCCGAGCTGATGAAGCTGGCGGTGGTCCTCGCCCTGGCCAAGTACCTGAGCCGGACCGATCAGCCCTTCCTGGGCTTGAAGGAGATCGCGGTCGGCGGCGCGATCGTGTCCGTGCCCATGCTCCTGACCGCCGTCGAGCCCGATCTCGGCGGCGCCATGATGTTCTTGCCCATCTTGGGCGGAATGATCCTGGTCGCAGGCATTCGCGCCAAGACCCTCTTAGCCTTGCTGGTGATCGGCGCCCTCGCCGGTGCCGGGCTCTACTTCTTCGGCCTCAAGGACTACCAGCGCCAGCGGGTGCTGACCTTCCTCGAGCCCGGCGCGGACCTCCAGGGCTCCGGCTACCAGGTGCACCAGAGCAAGATCGCCGTGGGCTCGGGACAGCTGACCGGCCGAGGCTACCGCCAGGGCACCCAGAGCCAGCTGCGCTTCCTGCCGGAGCGCCATACCGACTTCATCTTCGCCGTGCTCGCCGAAGAGTGGGGCTTCCTGGGGGTGGCCGGCGTGCTCGGGCTCTATCTGCTCTACTTCATCAACGCCGCCGCCATCGCCGCCCGCGCTCGAGATCGCGCCGGCATCCTGCTGGTCGCGGGGCTGCTGTCCCTGTTCGCCGCCCACGTGCTCTACAACACCGCCATGGTGATCGGCCTGGTGCCGATCACCGGCATCCCCTTGCCCTTCCTGTCCTACGGCGGCTCCTTCGCCCTGGTCAACTTCCTGACCGCGGGGATCATCCTCTCCGTGGACCTGCGCCGCCACGTCAACCGATGACCAACGAGACCCTCCAAGCCAAGATGCTCGTCGAGAGTGATCCTCACCAGACCGCCATCGCGGTGCTGGAGAACGACCGCCTGACGGAGATCTACGTCGAGCGCCACCGCCACCGCAGCATCGTCGGCAACCTCTACAAGGGCCGGGTGACCCGGGTGCTCCCCGGCATGCAGGCCGCCTTCGTCGACATCGGCCTCGAACGCGACGCCTTCCTCTACGTCAGCGACGTGGCGGACGAAGTGCTCTCGGCGGGGCGCGAGGAGATGGCCTTCGATCTCGACGAGCCGGCCAACGGCAGCCTGTCCTCGGCGCCCATGCCCTCCATCGACGAGCTGCTCAAGCAGGGCCAGGAGCTCTTGGTGCAGGTGATCAAAGCCCCGCTACCCAGCAAGGGCGCGCGGATCACCAGCCAGGTGACCCTGCCGGGCCGCTATCTGGTGCTCCTGCCCACCGTGCGTCACGTCGGCGTCTCGCGCCGGATCGAGGATGACGCCGAGCGCGCGCGCTTGCTCGAGCTGGTCTCAGAGATCGCCCCGGCGGGATTCGGGCTGATCGTGCGCACCGTGGGCGAAGGCAAGGGGCGCGCCGAGTTCGAGGCCGACCTCGCCTACCTGACCCGGCTCTGGCAGCAGGTGCGGGAGCGCACCGGCCGCGCCGGCGCCCCCACGCTGGTGCACCGTGACCTCGACCTCGCCCTGCGCGTGGTGCGCGACGTCTTCAGCCCCGACGTCAGCGTGCTGGTGGTGGAGGGCGAGGAGGCCTACACCCGAATCGTCGATTTCCTCGACCAGGTCCAGCCCTCTCTGGTGCCCCGCGTCAAGCTCCACGGCAGCGACGGCGCCCTCTTCGATCGCTTCGGCATCAACGAGGAGATGGAGGCGGCGCTCAAGAGCAAGGTGTGGCTCAAGTCCGGTGGCTACATCGTGATCAACCAGACCGAGGCCCTGGTGGCGATCGATGTCAACACCGGCCGCTACACCGGCGAGCGCAATCTCGAGGACACGGTGCTCAAGACCAACCTCGAGGCCGTGGCCGAAGTGGTCCGACAGGTGAGGCTGCGCGACCTGGGCGGCATCATCGTGGTCGACTTCATCGACATGACCCAGGAGGAGCACCGCCAGCAGGTGTTCCGCGCCCTCGAAGCCGAGCTGCACAAGGACCGCGCCCGCACCAAGGTGCTCTCGATCTCCGAGTTCGGGCTGGTCGAGATCACCCGCAAGCGCAGCCGGGCGAACCTCGAACGCCTCCTCACCCAGGCGTGCCCGTACTGCGGGGGCACCGGCCGGATCAAGTCGGTGTCGACGATCTGCCTGTCGATCCGCCGCGAGGTGCTGCGTAGCAGGGACGAGCCCCATGCGCGCGAGATCCTGCTGCGGGTCCACCCGGAGGTCGCCCGTGCCCTGCAACAGGAGGAGCGCCCCATCTTGGAGGAGCTCGAGCGCGCCCTCGGGGTGGCGGTGCTGCTCCACAGCGACTCCGAGCTGCACCAGGAACGCTTCCACATTGAAGAGGTCTGAGCTGCCGCGCGCCGAGCCCTTCGCGATCACGGGCTTCGCGGGGGAGATCGCCGGCCCCGCACGACCGGACGAAGAGGTGCTCCGCCGCTTGCTGGACCCGGGTGCGGCTCTCGAGAGCATCCACTGGGGCCGCAACTACCTCTATCGCGCCGAGCTGCCCGCCCCCGGCGGCGCGATCCCGGTGGTGGTCAAGCAATACCGGGAGGACGGTGCCCGCGATCGCCTCCGCCGCGCGCTCCGGGGCAGCCGCGCCCGCCGTGCCTGGCGAGCCGCGCGGGCGCTCACCGCCGCCGGCGTGCCCACGCCGGAGCCCGTGCTCTTCGCCGAACCGGTTGGCGGCGGTGGGGCGTCCTTCTTCGTCTGCCGCCACCTCCCGGGAGCCGTCGAGGCTCGCCACCTGCTGCGGGCGGCCCGGGCCGGCAAGGCGGCCGAAGCGTATCCGGCCATCGACCTCGAGACCTTCTTGCGCTGCACCGGCCAGCTTTTGGCTCGGCTCCACGCCGCAGGGATCTGGCACCGGGACGCTTCCGTCGGCAACGTGCTGATCGTGCCGGGCGAGGAGCCGAAGCAGATGTCCCTGAGCCTGGTCGACCTGGCCCGGGCCCGGGTGGGCGTTCGGCTCGGAGCCTGGCGGCGGACGAAGGACTTGAGCCGCCTCGCCCTCGACCGGGCCGGGCTCTACCGCCCTTTCCTCGAAGGCTACTGGGGCGAGGGCCTGACCCCCGGCCGGGAGCGGCTGTTCCTCTTCCTCCAGGGCAGCTTCGAGCTCAAGAACCGGATCAAGCGGCCGGGCAAGAAGCTGGCGGCTGCCGTGACGGCGCTGGCCCCACGACGGGCGCACGCCCACATCCCGGAAGCTCCCCGGGGCGCCGCCGCGCGCGACAAGGTGGTCTGGGACCACCTCTCCGACCAACCGCATCAACACGCCGGACGGCTCGCGAAGGCCCTGGTCCGGATCGCCGATCTGCCCTTCCACCTCGAGCAGCTGGCGGCCGTGGCCGTCGTCTCGCCGCGCGTTCGCAGGCGCTACCGAGAGATCAGGTCCCGGCTGTACCGCGAGGCCGTGCCCTGGCAGGGCGTGGGGGTGGCGGTGCGGCCCTGGCCTGCCGACCCACGAGCCGTGCCGGCGGCGATCGAGGACCTGGGGGTCGAGGAGGTCCTGCTGCGCCTCCATCCCTGGGAGACCAACCACCAGGCCGAGGAAGAGCTGGCCCGAGAGCTGGTTGCCCGAGGCTGCCGGCTCGCCTTCGCCCTGCCCCAGAACCGCGACCTGGTCAAGGACCCCGAGCGCTGGCGGGCGGCGGTCGCCGAGCTGGCGGCGCGTTTCGCCCCCTACGGCCGGACCTTCCAGGTCGGCCAGGCGGTCAACCGCAGCAAGTGGGGGGTGTGGCGGCCGGACGAGTACGTGGGCCTGGCGCGGATCGCCCGGGAGGAGCTGTCACGCCACCCGGGCCTCGAGCTGATCGGCCCCGGGGTGATCGACTTCGAGCCCCTCGCCCTGGCGGGCCTGGTGAGCTTGCGCCGGTCCGGGCTGTTCTTCGACGCCGTCTCGAGCCTGCTCTACGTGGATCGGCGCGGCGCCCCCGAGAATCTCCAGCTCGGCTTCGACACGGTCGGCAAGGTGGCGCTGTTCAAGGCGATCGCCGAGACGGCACGCAACAGCACCGGCAGGCTGTGGATCACCGAGGTCAACTGGCCCCTGTGGGAGGGTCCCCACTCACCGGCCGGCAAGAAGGTGTCGGTGGGCGAGGAAGAGCAGGCCGACTACCTGGTGCGCTACTACCTCCTGGCGCTCTCGACCGGGCTGGTCGAGAGGGTCTACTGGTGGCAGCTCATCGCCCGCGGCTACGGCCTGATCTGCCCGGTCGAGGGCGGAGCCTTGCGCCGCCGCCCGGCCTTCGCCGCCCTCGCCCACCTCGCCCGCAGGCTGGCCGGCACCCAGGCCCACGGCCCGCTGCCCTCGCCCCAGGGGACTCGCCTCTACCGCTTCCAGCGGCTGGAGGGCACCGACCTGCTGGTGGGTTGGACCGTGGGCACCGACGCACAGCACGTAGCGCTCCCGGCACCGGCCGCGAAGGCATTCGATCGCGATGGCGGGGAGCTTCAGCTCGCGGACCGCGACAGGGTCGCCCTCGGCCCGTCGCCGGCTTACTTCGAGCTGGGAAGCTAGTCCAGGTCGAACGGCCGCTTCGGGGGGCCTTCGTCCGGGTCTTCCTCGGCCCGCTTCATCGCCTCGCGGAACTTCTCCTCGAGCAGGCGGTCGCGGTCGTGGAAGGCGGCGAACTCGCGGTCGAAGACTTGCTCGGCACGGGCCTTCTCGTCGTCGAGCCCCTTGAGGAGCGAATCGAAGTCCTTGCCGCCGGCCAGGGGAGCCTTGGCCTTGCGATGCCCGAGCACCTCGCCGGTGGCGGCGTCGACGGTCAGGTCGGAGCCACAGTCGGGGCAGCGAACGGTCAGCTTGTGAGCCACGGGGCGATTCTACGTCGAGGCGCCGGCATTGGTATCTTTCACCCACCATGAGCGAGCCCGAGCACCTGCCCAGCCGTGAGGAGGCCTGGCGCCTCCTCTGCGAGTACACCGAGAAGGAGGGTCTGCGCAAGCACGCCCTGGCCGTCGAAGCCGCGATGCGCGGTTACGCCCGGCTGTGGGGCGAGGACGAGGAGCTGTGGGGCCTGACCGGCCTGCTCCACGACTTCGACTACGAGCGCTGGCCCGACGCCGAGAACCACCCCTTCCGGGGCGTCGAGATCCTCGCCGAGCGGGGCTACCCGGAGGTGATGAGGACGGCCATCCTCGGCCACGCCAACTACAGCGGCGTCCCCCGCGACACCCGCCTCGCCCAGACCCTCTACGCCTGCGACGAGCTGGCCGGCTTCGCCGTGGCCGTGGCGCTGATCAAGCCCACCAGGTCGATCTTCGACGTCGACGTCCCCGGCGTGAAGAAGCGCCTCAAGGACAAAGCATTCGCCCGCGGCGTGCACCGCGAGGAGGTCTACGCCGGGGCCCAAGAGCTGGGCGTCGACTTCGACCAGCACGTGGCCACGGTGATCGCCTCCCTCCAGGCCGAAGCCGAGGCCCTCGGGCTCAAGGGCGTGGGCTGAAGCGGCGACCTGAGCACGGCGGCGCCACCCAGGCCGCAGCACCGGCCACGAGGGCCAGCGCCGCCGCCACCAAGCCGGGCGAGAACCCTCGAGGCCGATACAGCAGGTCCACCTGGCCCGCCCGGTCCACCTCGCCCACATCGTCCATCCTCCCCTCCACCCAGGCTCCGACGAAGACCCCGTTGCTGAGCAGGGTCCTCTGGCGCCGTCCGGCCGCCAACACGCGCCAGCCACCGTCCTGGAAGAGGCTCGATGCGATAAGGCGGGGCTCCCTCGCCTGGACCTTGGCTCGCAGCCAGGCTGCCGAGGGGCGGTCCAGGCTCAGCGAAGCGGGCAGAGACGCCCGCCACGGCAAGTCCGAAGGCGGCCCGTCAAAGAGCGCCGAAGCCGCGAAGTCCTCGATCTCGGCCACCGCCCGCGGCCAGGCCGGCGGGGTCGGGGCCGCCGCCTCCGGCAGGAAGAGGAGGGGCAGCGTCCGGGGCCGCTCCCACACCTGGCCGGAGGCGTCCGCGAAGGCCACGGTGAGCCCGGGTGGCGGAGCCGCACCGGGCCGAGCCAGCACCCAGCGGACGCCGAGCAGGTCGTAGAGCGGATGATCGAAGACCCCGAGCAAGGGGAGCTCTCCCCACCAGCCGGTGCGCAGGGGCTCGACCAAGGCGACGTACACGGCCGGGGTCAGGGGGTTGTAGACCCGGACGTCTGCCAGGCCGTAGAGGGAGGCCACGTTGGGCAGCAGGCCCTCGGCCTCGGCGACGATGCGGGCGCGCGAACTCTGCTCCATCAGGAAGGCCAGGGCCGGCGGCGCCGGAGCCCGCAGCCGGGGCGGCGCCGAAGGGTTGGCCGGGCGGTGGAGGTAGAGGAGCTCCACGGTCAGCAGGGCGGCCAGGGCCCAGGGCAGCCAGCGACGCCCACGGCCGAGCCCGAAGAGCGTGGCCGCCGCGCCGAGAACGGCGAGCTGGGCGGCAAGGGAGCGCAGCTGGAAGGGTCGCAGCACCTCCACACCCGCCGGCGGCGGGTGAGCGGCGTAGGCCCAGATGAGCAGGGCGCCGAGCCCCACCACGAGCAGTGCACCCGGACCCCGGCGCCCCTCGAAGAGGCTCCGGCGGTCCACCTCGCAGGCGGCCAGATAGACCAGGCCGAAGCTCGCCACCAGCAGGAGGCGATGGTGGAAGGCCGAGACCGTCCCGGCGCGGGAGAGCGACAGCAGGTCCACGACCCCCGTTAGCTGCCCCACCACGGCCAGGGCGAGCAGGGCGGCGCCGGCGAAGAGGGCCTCCTGGGGCCTGCGGGCCCGCCGCCGGGCCACTACCGCCCCGAGGGCCGCGAGCAAGCCCACCGTGCCCACGAAGCCGGAGGCCGCCTCGTTGACGTTGGCGTCGCCCCAGAAGGCGCCGAAGCGGTCGTTGCCGAAGGCGTTGGGCGCGGCGAGGGGCACCAGGCGCAGCTCGGCGCGGCGGCCGAAGTCCTCGGCCACCGGTTTGGCCAACGGCCCGGTTCGGATCGTCACCGCGCGCAGGGAATCGGGCAGCACGTGGGAAGCAGGGAGAAGAGCGGGGGCCGCCAGACCCGCCGCCACCAAACCGGGCACCGCCAGCCGCCGGAAGGCCTTCACTCTCGCCCCGCCTGGCAGCTCCGCCAGGCGAGCCAGGGCGAAGGCCCCGGCGAGGCCGGCGGCATAGAGGATGGTCTCCGGGTGGCCGGCCAGCAGCAGCGCTGCGAGGCTCGCCGCGAGCAGGGTCCCATCCCGCCGGGCGCCAGCGTCGCAAACGCGGGCGATTCCGTAGAGCACGGCTGGCAACAGCGTGGCCGTGTTGGCATGGGGCCAGCCCAGCCAGAGCTGGAGGAAGCCCCCGAGCCCCCAGGCCACGGCGCCGAAGACAGCCGCCCCGGGCGAGAGCCCTTGCCGGGCCAGGAAGAGGAAGGTGAAGAGCAGCGCCAGATAGACCCGCAGAGCCGCCGTCACCCCGGCCGCCTCCCAGGGCTCGAGGAGCCAGGCCGCGAAGGCGAGGGGCTGGAGGGCCTGGGCGTGCGGGTCGGCGAGCAGGGGCATGCCGGCGCCGGTGTGCACGGAAAGCAAGGGCCAGTGCCCGGCCTGCACGGCCCGGTGGACCTCGACCGCCGTTGGCGCCGTCAGCTGCAGCAGGTCCGCTTGCAGGAAGTTCCCCGGCGGCCGGGTCGGCTCGAGACCGCCGAACGGCGTCACCGTTCGCAGCAGATCGAGCGGCAGGAGGATGCGCCCACCGAAGAGCACCGGCCCGAAGAGCAGCAGCACGAGGGCTGCGAAGAGCAGCAGCACCCGCTTCGGCAGCGGATCGAAGAAGCGGCTGAGCAGCACGGTGACGGTCGCCGCGGCCGCCAGAAAGAGCAGGCCCGGAAGCCAGGAGGCCGGCATCGGGGGAGGCATCGCTCCGGAGTCTAGCTCGCCGTGAGGGCGGCCCCGCGCGCTCTGCTCGCTTGACACCCGTCTGAGCGGGGGATACAAACGCCCTCGCCCACCCATGCTCGAAACCGCCCGCAGACTCTTCCGCTCCCGGGCGTTGCTCGCGACGCTCACCGTGCGCGAGCTCAAGGCGCGCTATCGCGGCTCGGTGCTGGGCTTTCTCTGGTCCCTGGCCAACCCGTTGCTGCTCCTCGCGGTCTACAGCTTCGTCTTCGGCTTCGCCTTCAAGCCGGCGCGGGGTGAGGGAGTCGAGCCGTATGCCCTCTTCCTGGTGTGTGGCCTCTTCCCGTGGGTGTGGGTCTCCGGCTCGCTCAACGAGGCGGTGGTCTCCCTCGCCACCCACTCGGGGCTGCTGCGCAAGGCGGCCTTCCCCGCCGAGCTCTTGCCGATGGTGGCGGTGGCCGGCAACCTGGTCCACTTCCTGCTAGCCCTGCCGGTGTTGGGCGGTGCGCTCGCCGTGGGCAAGCTGATGGGCTACGCGATCGGTGGCTGGTCGGTCCTGCTCCTGCCCCTGGTGGTGGCCCTGGAGCTTCCTCTGCTGGCGGGCCTGTCCCTCGCCCTCGCCGCCCTCTACGTCCACTTCAAGGACCTGAAGGACATCCTCGCCAACGCCCTCTCCCTGCTCTTCTTCCTGACCCCGATCCTCTACCCCCTCGGGGCCATCCCATTCCGGCCCCTGGTCGCGGTGGTCAAGGCCAACCCCTTCACCCCCTTCACCCTCGCCTACCAGCAGCTGCTGTTCGCCGGTGAGGTGCCGGGGCCGGGCCTCTGGCTGCACATGGCGGCGGCGGCGGCCGTGGCCTGGCTGGTGGGAGCCTCCCTCTTCGCTCGCCTGCGCGAGACCTTGGTGGAGGCGGTGTGAGCGAGGCGATCCGGGTCGAGGGGCTGGCCAAGCTCTACCGCCGCATGCAGCCGGGGGACCAGCTGCGCACGCTCAAGAGCGCCCTGCTCGAGGGCCGCCTGGTGCCCCGAGCCGACGCCTCGGCGGCCATCGCGGCGCTCGAGGACGTCTCCTTCTCCGTCGAGAAAGGCCAGGCCTTCGGGGTCATCGGCGGCAACGGCTCGGGCAAGTCCACCTTGCTCAAGGTCCTGGCCGGGATCCTCCAGCCCTCGTCCGGCAGAGTGGTGGTGGACGGTCGGGTAGCCGCCCTGATCGAGCTGGGGGCGGGTTTTCACCCCGAGATCTCGGGCCGCGAGAACGTCTACATCAACGGCGCCATCCTCGGCCTCTCTCGCCGTGAGGTCGACGCCCGCTACGACCGCATCGTCGAGTTCTCGGGCCTCGCCGACTTCATGGAGGAGCCGGTCAAGAACTACTCCTCGGGCATGTACGTCCGGCTAGGCTTCGCCGTGGCGATCCACACCGAGCCGGAGGTCCTGCTGGTCGACGAGGTGCTGGCGGTGGGCGACGAAGCCTTCGCGCACCGTTGCATCGCCCGCATCGAGGAGTTCCTCGCCGGCGGCAAAACCCTGCTGTTGGTCAGCCACTCCCTGGGCCTGATCGAGCAGCACTGCGACCGCGTGCTCTGGCTGGACCGCGGGCGCAGCCGGCTGGTCGGGCCGCCGCGGCGAGTGATCGACGCCTACCGCCAGGCGGTGGCAGAGTCGGAGGGGGAAGCTCACCGGGCCGCCCACGCCGAGGCCGCGGAGCCCGCGGGCCTGGTCGAGGAAGATGCTGAGGCCCGCCGCTGGGGCAGCGGCCAGGCGACGCTCGAAGCGGTGCGGCTTCTGGTGGGTGCCGAGGAGCGCTACCACGTCGCGTGCGGCGAGGCGGTGACCTTCGAGCTCGAGGTGGTGGCGGCCGAACCGCTGGCGGACTTCGTCTTCGGCGTCGCCATCTCCACGCCACGGGGGGTGGAGTGCTGGGGCACCAACACCGATCTCGGCGGGCTCGACGCCGAGCGCTTCGAGGGGCGAGGCCGGGTCCGCGTCACCTGCCCCAGCCTGCGTCTCGCCCCGGGTGAGTACCTGCTCGACGCCGCCGTGCACGCCCGGGACGGCGCCCCCTACGACTACCGCAAGGGAGTGCTGCGCTTCACGGTCAGCGCCCGACAGCGCGGTGTCGGCCTCTACTTCCCCGAGCATCGCTGGGAAGCCAGCGGCGGCGTGCGCTGGCGAGCGCAGGGAGACTGATCCGGGCTCGGGTTAGAATCGTCAGCGAACCATCGACAGCAAGGAGCGCTTCGGACCGCGAGGAGCCTCGCGGCTCGCCCCCCCGATGAGACCGTCGAGCGCGCCCTCGTGGGCGACCTCCGCCCTCCTCGCGCTGCTGGCTCTGGCCTGCAGCTCCACCCAGACCACCCCGGGTCTGCGGGTCTGGCTGGAGGGACCGGTGCGCTGGCTGATGCTGGCCGACGAAGAGCGAGACTTCCGCGGTGTGGCGAACAATCCGGAAGCCCTGAAGCGCATCGACGACTTCTGGCGCCGGCGGGATCCCACCCCGGAAGACTCCGACAACCCCTTCCGCATGACCTTCCAGGAGCGCACCATGGCGGCCGACCGCCTCTACTCGGAGGGGACGCGGAGGGGCAGCCTGACCGACCGCGGCCGGGTCCTGCTGCTGCTCGGTCCACCCCCGGTGCTGCGCTTTCGCCAGCGGGCGGTGCCCTCCCTGGGTGCGCGTGACAGCAAGCCCCGGGCAGGGCCGCACACCCGCTGGCTGGGAGAAGAGATCTGGGGCTACCCCCTCGCCGACTTGCCGCCCCAACTCGCCGAGGCCCTCGCCGGGGGGCAGCGGGACGGGGTGATCGAGTTCGTGTTCGCCACCGAGGGGCGCCACACCTACCTGGTCGCCGGAGAGGGCTACTGCGAGCTCGCGGCCAAGGCGATGGTGCGCCCGGACGCGCGCTGAATCAGCCGCCGGCCAGGGCGAGGATGCGCTGGTAGAGGGGCTCGGGCACCGGCATGGCCGAGAGCCGGGAGTTCTTGAGGAGATCGAAGCCGGAGAAGGCGGGATCGGCCTTGATCTCATCGAGAGACAGGGGACGGGCCAGCCGCCGTCTGACCTCGACGTCGAAGACCGCACGCTTGGGGTCTCCGAGCGCAGGGTCGGCGTAGGGATCGGAGACGACCCGGGCGATGCCGACGACCGATCGCTCGCCCCCCGTGTGGTAGATCAGCGCCTCGTCGCCCCTGCGTACGTTGCGCATGTGGATCAAGGCCAGGTTGTTGCCGACGCCGTCCCAGATCGTGCGGCCCTCTCGCTCGAGGTCGGCGAAGGAGTAGTCGGAGGGCTCGGTCTTGAGCAGCCAGCGGTTGGTCATCATCTCCTCGATTGGCGGGTAGGATAGCAGCCCCGGCGGCCGGCAGATCCCCGGCCGAAGCCGCCGCGCAAGCGAGGTCCCCGTGCGTCGACTCCTCCTGATCTCGAGCTCCCGGGTGTGGGGCAGTGGTTACCTCGAGCACTGCGAGGGCCCCCTTCGTTCGCGCCTGGCCGGGGTATCCCGGCTGCTCTTCGTGCCCTACGCGCTCCAGGACTGGGACGCCTACTTCGGTCTGGTCCGGGAGCGATTCGCCCAGATCGGGCTCGCTTGCGACGCCATCCACCGTGCCGCCGACCCGGTCGCCGCGGTGCGGGAGGCCGAGGCCCTCTTCGTGGGCGGCGGCAACACCTTCCGTCTGCTGAAGAAGCTCTACGAGCTGGAGCTGGTGCCGGCTCTGCGGTCCCGTGTCGAGGAGGGGATCCCCTACGTCGGTTCGAGCGCCGGCACGAACGTGGCGACGGTGTCGATCCGCACCACCAACGACATGCCGATCGTCGAGCCCCCCACCTTCGAAGCCCTCGGCCTGGTCCCCTTCAACGTCAACCCCCACTACCTCGACCCCGACCCCGGTTCCCAGCACATGGGCGAGACCCGCGAGGAGCGGATCCGGCAATTCCACGAGGAGAACGACGTTCCCGTGGTGGGTCTGCGCGAGGGGGCGATGCTGTGGGTGGAGGGGGAGGTGATGAGCCTGCTCGGGGTCTCCGGCGCGCGCATCTTCCGCAAGGGCTCGGAGCCGGTCGAAGCCGAGCCGGGCGCGCGCCTCGACGAGCTCCTGCGCGGCGGATCGGTGCTTCCGGGCCTCAGCGCACCCGGCGGCCGGCCTTGACCACGGCACGCACCGGGCTCACCCCGAGGTGGTAGGCGAAGTCGTCGAGGCTCTCGCCTTCGAGCAGCACCAGGTCCGCCCCCTTGCCCTCCTCGACGGTGCCGATCTCCTCCCCCAAGCCGAGGCAGCAGGCCGGGTTGAGGGTCATCGCGGTCAGGGCCTCCTCGATCGTCAGGCGCAACTTGAAGACGCCGAGCCAGAACACGAAGGGCATCGACTCGGTGTGGGAGGAGCCGGGGTTGCAGTCGGTGGCGAGGGCCACCGGCACCCCGGCGGCGATCAGCCGTCGCGCCGGGGCGTAGCTCTCCGAGCGCAGGAAGAAACTGACGCCCGGCAGCAACAGCGCGGTCACCCCGGCACTCGCCAGGGCCTCGATGCCCTCCTCCGAGACCGCGATCAGGTGATCGGCGGACGAGGCCCGCAGCTCAGCAGCGAGCATCGCCGCACCGGAGTCCACGAACTCGTCGGCATGGAGGCGGGGAGTGAGGCCGCAGGCCCGGCCGGCCTCCAGCACCCGCCGCGACTCCTCCACGCTGAACACACCCCGCTCGCAGAACACGTCGCAGAAGTGGGCCAGGCCCTCCTCCGCCGCGGCCGGTGTGATCTCGTGGCAGACCAGGTCAAGGTAGCGCTCGCGATGCTCGCGGTGCTCGAGAGGTACCTCGTGAGCGGCCATCAGGGTCGGCACCAGAGTGATGGCGTGGCTGCGCCCCGCGGTGCGGATCGCCCGCAGCTGTTTGAGCTCGGCGGCGAGGGAGAGGCCGTAGCCGCTCTTCGCCTCGGCCGTGGTGGTGCCGCCGTCGAGCATGCGGTCGAGCCGGGCGAGGACGTTGGCGGTGAGCTCCTCCTCGCTCGCGGCGCGGGTCGCCGCCACCGTCGAGAGGATCCCTCCCCCCGCCGCCGCGATCTCCTGATAGCTCCTGCCGGCGAGCCTCATGCCCAGCTCGTGGGCGCGGCTGCCGGCCCAGGGAAGATGCGTGTGGGCGTCGACGAAGCCGGGCACCAGGGTCCCCCGCCGGCCGTCCAGGCGTGCCACGCCCTCGAGATCTCCGAAGCGAGCCGCACGCTCGGCCGGGTTGCCGACGAAAGCGATGCGGCCGCCGCGACAGAAGACCTCGGCCCCCGGCAGGCGGAGCACCCGCCCCTGGGCGGCGCCGTGGGCCGGGTGGCGGCCCAGGGGAGTGGCGACCTCGGAGAGGTTGGTGATCAGGAGGTCGGCGGCGCTCATGCGATGGTCTCTCCCGCGGCGACGGTGAAGGGCGCCAGCTCGCGCACGGCGGAGCGGGCCCAGGTTTCGACCTCGCGCCGCTCGAGGGGCGAGGCGAGCCGCGGCATCGGCTCACCGGCCGTGGCGCTCCAGTCCGCGAGCCCCTTGAGGGCCTGGAGCGGGAAGTCCCGGACGTGGCCGAACTTCTCACCCGCCGTCGCCAGCAGCTCGGCAAGGGGCAAGCGCCGGCAGAGCAGGTAGAGGTCGACGAAGTCCCGCAGCGTCCCCCGGCTGATGATGGCGCCGAGCTTCATCAGTCCGAGGTCCTCCGCTGCGGCGACGGCCACGCCGGCGAGCTCCTCCGGCGGAGCGATCAACGGGTAGGGGTAGTAGTGGAAGCGCACGGCCACCGGGCCGAAGCGCACGAACAGGTAGCCGTCGCGCGCGGTCTCCACCGTAGTGGCGGGATCGAGGCCGAGCAGGTCCGCCAGGCGGTCGCGGCGGCTGGCCGAGGCGAGCCGCTCGGTGCCGGCCATCAGGTCGAGCTCCTGGATGGGGCGGTGCCCGGTGTAAAGGGCGAGGGCCGCCGAGCCAGCGAGGTAGAAGTCCTCCATCCAGGACAAGGTGGCGAGCCGGGCCAGGGCGGCTCGGCTCGCCACGGCCAGGCTCTCCGGGTGATCGAGGGTCAGAGGCACCACAGCTCCTCGGCACCCTCGGCCGCGGGCCCCGGCTCCTCGTCCAGCACCACGGCCCAGAAGGCACGACTCCGGCGCGAGAGCTGCCGGCCGCCCGCCCGACGGAACCACGAGCGAACCGCCTCGGCACCGACCTCGGCGAAGAGCCAGGCGAGATCCTGTGAGTCGCCGTCTTCGAGCAGTCGGCCGATCAGAAAGGGGTCGTGCTCGGCAACCAGCGAGTCGCCGTAGTGGGCGAAGAGTCGGGTCGTGCCTGCGGGCAGCGCACGAGGCAGCTCTTCCACGATCAGACCTCCCCGTCCAGGCGAGGGGTGCGCGGGCCGAAGAGAGCCGTGCCGACGCGCACGTGAGTCGCCCCTTCCTCGATCGCGACCTCGAAGTCCTCGCTCATCCCCATCGACAGCTCGCCCCGGAAGTCGGGCAGGAGCCCGGTCGAGGCCACGCGATCACGCAGCTGGGCGAGCACGACGAACCACGGCCGAGACGCCTCCGGGACGTCACCGAAAGGGGGGATGGCCATCAGGCCACGGATCTCGAGGGCAGCGAGCCCGCCGAGAAAGGCCAGGTGCTCGAACAGCCCCTCGGGGAGGAAGCCGTGCTTGCTCTCCTCCTCGCCGAGGTTGATCTCGAGCAAGCAGGGCAGCCGGCGGTTCAGCTTCTCGGCTTCGGCGGCGAGAGCCTCGGCGATCTTCGGGCGGTCCACCGAGTGGACGACGTGGAAGAGGCCGGCCGCCACCCGTGCTTTGTTGCTCTGGAGGGGTCCGATCAAGTGCCACTGGCAGTCGAGGGGCAGGGCGGGGGCCTTGGTGGCGGCCTCCTGGACCCGGTTCTCCCCGAAGACCCGCAGGCCCGCGCGCCAGGCGGCGGCGAGGCGGTCGAGCGGTTGCTGCTTGCTGGCGCCGACCAGGGTGACCTCGGCGGGGTCGCGGCCCGCACGCCGGCAGGCGGCGGCGATGCGTTCCCGCACCCGACCGAGCCGGTCGGCCATCTCCCGGTCGAGGCTCACGCCACCCCCGGCAGCTCCAGCCACTCCGGCAGCGGTTCCCGGGCGTCAATAGCGCGATTGGCGAGGCCGTCGGCGCGCGAGTTCTCGCCGCGCATCACGTGCCGGATGGTGAACCGGGGCAGGGCCTTGGCGCGCCGCAGCGCATCGTTGTAGTAGGGCAGCAGGTGGGGGGCTTTGACCCGGTAACGGCCCTGGATCTGCCGCACCAGCAGCTCGCTGTCGCTCGCCACGGCGAGGTCCTCGATGCCCAGGTGCTTCGCCGCGGCGAGGGCGGCGATCAGGCCCGAGTACTCGGCGACGTTGTTGGTGGCGCGGCCGAGGTAGCCGCCGATCTCGAGGGTCTCGGAGTCGGTCTCGAGCAAGACACCGAAGGCCGCGTCACCGGGGTTGCCGCGAGAAGCGCCGTCGATCCACGCCCGAGCACGCCGGCTCACCCGGCCTCCTCCGGAATGTAGAGGATGCGCTTGCAGCCGTCGCACTGCACCAGGGCGCTGGTGGTGCGCACCAGCACCGCCACCTGGGGCCGCACGCTGTAGTTGCAGGCGCCGCAGGCCCAGAACTTCGGCCCCCTTCCGGCGCGGTCGACCTCGAGGATGGGCGCGATGCCGCTGCCGTTGTAGCGCTGGCGGACTCGATCGAAGAGGGAGAGGGTGGCCCGAGGCAGACGCTCACGCAGAGTCTCGATGGTGTGACGCAGCCGCTCGATGCGGGCCGAGATCTCCGGCTTCTCCTCCTCCCAACGAGCGTGCTCGGTGGCATAGCGGGCGTCGAGGGCGATGAATGCCTCCTTCTCCTCGGTGAGCCGCCGCTCGGCATCCTCCCGCCGACCGAGGGCGGCCGAGCCCTGCTCTTCCGCGGCGTTGATCTTGGCCTTGGCAGCGTCGATCTCGGACAGCAGGGCGCCGTACTCTCGCTGGTTGGTGACCTGGTGGATTTGCTGCTGGTAGCGCTTGAGTCGTTCCTGAGCCTCGGAGACGGCGGTCTCAGCGGCTTTTCTCTCTTCCCGCGCCGCCTCCGCTGCTTCTTCGAGGGATCGGATCTCCGTGGACCGACCGGTGTGCTCGGTGTGCAGCTCCTGCAACCAGTCTGGGATCTGGTTGAGCTGACTCTCCGCCGAGGTCAGCTCGTTCAGCGCGCTTTGGAGTTGGACGATGTCATGGAGATGGGTGCTCATCCGATGCCCTCGGCGAGTGGGTCCACCTGGATTCGAACCAGGGACCTGCCGGTTATGAGCCGGTTGCTCTCACCGCTGAGCTATGGACCCGGCTAATTTCCCCTGTGTGGTTGGGGACAGTCGAGTATATAGCGGCTCAGGGTCGGCGCGAGGCCGCCTCCTGCTCGGGTGTGCGCTCGGAGCCCACGAACCGTCCCCAGGCGAGACGCAGCCGGGCGGACATTTGGCGGGCGCGGTCTGGGTCGTCGAAGCGCTCCACACCGCCCTCCGTCCAGCGCTCGAGCCAGGCCTCGGGTGGGGTCACGCGGCCAGAGAGGGGAGGGCTCTGGCGCCACTGGCCGGTGAGCTCGGCCATGGTGCGGCGGAAAGCCTCGCGAGCCGGCGAGTCCTTCTCCGAGCGCAGAGCTTCGAGCCTCAGAGCGTAGAAGCCCGGCCTGGGATCGGCGAAGCGGGCCAACCAGCGCAGCTGGGCGTTGCCCTCAACCAGCGAGAACTCGTTGGCACCCGCCGCGAGGTAGAGCTCGGAAAGAAGCGGTGTGGTCACCGAGCGGAAGAGGCTGGGTGCCACCTCCGGGGCCACCTCCCCGCCGGCCGCCTCGACCAGGGTGGCGAACACCCGGGTCAGGGACACCGGCTGATCCCGGGGCAGGCGGATGCCGCCATCGAGCCCGCGAGGCAGTCGAACCAGCAGCGGCACCTCGATGCCGTAGCGGCCGAGGTTGCCGCCGGCGGCGATCTGGCCATGCTCTCCGAACTCCTGGCCGAAGACCGAGGTGACCACCACCAAAGCTCGCTCCGCCGCGGGCCCTTTGTCGAGACCCTGGAGGAGACGCCCCACCATGGCATCCGCGGCGATCACGTTCAGCCGGTACATGGCCTTGAGCTCGTCGCGCAGGGCGGGGGGTAGGTCCACGGCGGGATCGAAGTAGGGCTCCAGGCGCGCGGGGTCGACTCGGCGGGGCAGCGGCGGGTCGCCCGGGCGCAGTTGCGCCACCATCCACGGTTTGCGGACGTAAGGCGCGCCCGGCGTCGTCAGGTGGATCCACAGGAAGGCGCGACGGTCAGCCAGCGAGGCGATGTCTGCGGCCGCCTGGTTGCCGCGCCGGAGAGCCGTGTAGCTCTTGAGGCCCCTGGCCCAGCCGTGGCCGGCGCCGAGCTGGACGCTGTCCGTGTAGCCGCGGGCCTCGTAGCCCAGAGCCGCCAGGCGTTCGGCCAGGGGAACCAGCCCCGCTTCGAGCTGGCGCTGGCCGGGAGACACCATCTGGTGCTGCCAGGGCCGCAGACCGGTGAGCACCGAGACCAGGGACGGGACGAGAGAGGAGGACGGCGTGATGGCCGTACCCGCCCAGTTGGCGTCGTGGACGAGCCGATCGAGGTTGGGCGTCCAGCCGGGCTCCCCGCCGAGGCCACCGACGACATCGCGGCGGAGGCCCTCGATGGTGATGAGGACGATCGGAGGGGGTGGCGGAGCCGGTGACGGCGCATCGCCTGGTCGGGCGCAAGCCATCGCCGCGAGCAGCAGCAGGAGAGCGGAGGCGCCGCGGCACGAGGGGCGACCCATGCGACTGTCCATCGACCCTGGCCGCCCAGTGGGCCGCCCCGGTCAGCTTCCCAGCAGGGATTCGTTGCCGTCGGCGAGGATGCGGACGAGCTCTTCGCGGAAGTAGTCGCGAGAAGCCCGCACGTCCGGGTGAATCCGCTCCTCGTACATCTTGCGCGACCGCTCGATTTCCTCCCGCAGCCGGGACAGGATGTCCTGCTGCCTCTTGCCCTCCTCGATCTCCTCCTCGTTGTAGAGGCGGATCTCACTGACCAGGAGCCGGGCCAGGCGACGCCCCTCCTCGTGCAGGGCAGGATCTCCGCCCGCCCCAGAAAGGCCTGGCGTGAAGGCGGTGCCCCGTCCCTGGAAGTCCGAGGGCGGTGCGACCTCGACATTGCCGGGGCGGGCTTGTGGCCGTTCGGCCGGCCAGGGCCGCGCGTTCGGCTCCAAGTCCGGCGCGCCGGCGGCGTCGGACGGCGGTACGGCGGCCGGCCGACGTAGCAGAACGGTCTCGTCGCCGCTGACATCGAGGCTCTGGGCGGGGAAGCCCACGGTGGCGAGGCCTGCTCCGCCGACCGAGATCGACGGCGCGCTGGGCGGCTCCGGTGGAAAAGCAAGCGGCTCTGGGACGGGCTCTGGGAACGGCTCCGGGGGCGGAGCGGGCAGCTCGATCTGGACCTCGGGATCCCAGGCCGGGGAAGGCTCCCAGGCCGGGGAGGGCGCCCAGGCCGGCTCGGGCTCGATCTCTGCCGCCGGCTCGGGCTCGATGTCCAAAGCCGCTTCGGGCTCGACCGCCACCGGCGGCTCGAAGGCCACCTCCTCGACGGCCGCCACCTCGATCTCGGGCGCCACCGGCTCGGCCTCCTCGACCTCTTCCTCGGGAAGGTGGGTCGGCGTCTCCCAGGCCAGGCCGCCCGTCTCCTCATGAGCGATCACGGGGCCGCTCCAGGGCTCGAGCTCGGCGGCCGGCGCCGGCTCGGCAGGCTCCTCGTAAGCGACCACCTCTTCGACCACGGCTTCCTCGGCGGCGGCAGCTGCCGCCGGAGCAACGGCAGCGCCCGCGGCCTCCCACAGCTCGAGGGAGCCGCCGCTCGGTGCGTCGGCTTCCTCGCTGCGGTAGAGGGCCGGGCTGATCGTCCGCCCGCGCAGGGGCAGCAGCTCGATGGCCTGCGCGGCGGCGGCAGTGAGCATCTGAAGAGCGTCGGCGTTGATGGCGGGGCCGTCGCCGACGCGATCGGCGTAGAGCACCGCGGCGAGGCGATCGTCGAGGACCACCGGGACCAGGAATGCCTCGTGAGGCATGGCGCTCTCGAGGTAGCTCGCGAAACGAGCCGCCTCGTGAGAGCCCAGGAGCTGGGCCCCGCTGCCATCGAGCTGGCGGGCCAGGCCGGGGTTCTCGGAGTAGGACATCGGAGCGCGCGAGAGCGGAGCACCGAGATCGTCGAAGCCGATCGCCTCCCAGGCCACGGCTCCTTCTGGACGGGTCAGGAAGATCGCCAGCCGCGAGGCGTGCCGGGCCCCGCGCTCGAGCAGGGCGTGCAGCACCTCGCGCTGGGAGCGCGCGGCGTCGATCGCCTTCCAGTCCTCGCGCAGGGCGGTGAGGGTCTCCCCGGCGTCCCGGGCGCGGGCGGCCGCGGCGATGGCGAGCAGGTCCTCCTCCCCGAGGATCGTGGAGGGTACGAAGGAGGGCAACGAGCGGAGCCGCAGCTCGAGGTCGCTGCGCAAGCCTTCGAGCGCCTCGCGCACGGAGTCCGCGATCTGCCGGTCGAGTTGCCGGATCTTTTCGGTGAAACCCAGGTCCTGGGGCGCCATGGTGCAACCTCCCGCTGAGGCTCGATGAACGGGCTTCCCTGAAGTTCGGGATTATTCCCCCGGCCCCTCCGCGGTGTCAAGCAAAGGAGCACCGGAAAGTCTTCTGCGATCGCTACTTAGCCGCCACTCCCGCGAGCGCGTCCCGGCCCGGGGGGTCCTCCGGCTGGTCTTGACTTTCGTGGACCGCTTGGGGAGACTATCGTGTCCCAGCCTCCTCTCGGAGGCCAAGAGCATCAGACCAGGTCGGAAGTGAGGTGATACCCCAGTGCCGGTTGTTCACGTGCGCGAGGACGAGAGCTTCGAGAACGCCCTCCGCCGCTTCAAGCGCAAGGTGGAGAAGGCGGGAATCCTGACCGAGCTCCGCAAGCGCCAACACTTCGAAAAGCCCTCGGTCAAGCGCAAGCGCAAGACCATCCAGGCGCGCAAGAAGATTGCGCGCAAGGTCGCCGAGGAGAAGAAGGCTGGACTCTCCTAAGCCTCCTCGACCTGTCTCGATCTTTCGAGCGAACCCGGGCGGAGCCGCGAGGCTCCGCCCTTTTCGTCTGTACCCGGTCGACCCCGTGACCCAACCCGTCCCCAGCTCCGCCGTCGCCCAAGAGGGGACCGCCTCGCGATCGCGCGGGATCGCCTCCGCCGCGACCGCGGCGGCCCTCGAGCTACCCAGCCTGCTCGCCGTGCTGGCCGAGCTCGCGGCGACGGACCTCGGCCGCACCCGCGCCCTCGGCTTGGTGCCCCAGCTGGACGCCGAGGCGCTCGGCCAGCGCCGGGCGCGCTACGACGAGGCCCGGCTCCTGCTGGCCGAGCGCCGCCTGGTCGGCTCGTTCGAGTTCTCCCTCGAGCAGCTCCTCGACGACGTCGCGGCGGGTCGACCGTCGAATCTGGGCCTGGCGCTGGTCCGCTTGGCGGACGTCCTGCGCGCCGCCCAGGAGTTGGTGGGCCGCATCCGGGAAGCCGCTCCGCCCACCCCCTCGCTGGCTGACCTGACCGCCGATCTTCCCGACTTCACCTCTCTGCTCAAGAGCATCGAGCGCAAGCTCGATCGCAGGGGAGAGGTGCGTGAGGACGCGAGCCCCAAGCTCGCCGCCCTGCGAGGCCGCATCCGCGGCCTGCGCGACGGGCTCTACGGCCACCTGCGCCGGCATCTCGAGGCCGAGCCAGGGGTCTACTCCGAGGACACGGTGCCCATGCGCGGCGGCCGGCTGGTGCTGGTGCTCGCCGCCGGGTCGAGGGGGCGGGTACCGGGGCTCGTGCATGGCCGCTCGGCGACCGGCAAGAGCTTCTACTTCGAGCCTCTCGAGGTCGTCGAGACGAACAACGACCTCCAGGGGGCCACCGAAGAGGAGGAAGCCGAGCGCCAGCGCATCTTGCTCGAGCTCCTGGCGGCGGCCCGCGTGGACCTGCCGGGCCTCGAAGCCCATGCCGCCTTCCTCGGCGAGATCGACCTGCTGCAGGCGATGGGGCGCTTCGCCGAGGTCGGCAACGCCCGTCTCGCCGAAATCGCCGAGCCAGGCGAGCTGGTCCTGGTGGCGGCGCGGCACCCGCTGCTCGACCCTGCGCTGGCCCCGCTTCGCCAGCAGGCGCTCGAGACGACCGGTCACGAGAAGCCGGTGGTCCCTCTCGATCTGGAGCTGACCCGCGAGCGCCGAGCCCTGGTGGTGACCGGCCCCAACGCCGGCGGCAAGACCGTGGTGCTCAAGACGGTCGGCCTGCTCGCCCTGGCTCATCAGTGCGGCCTGCCCGTGCCAGCCGGAGCCGGGAGCCGCCTGCCGCCCCTGTCAGCGGTGGTGGCGGCGGTCGGCGACGAGCAGGATCTGCTGGCGGACCGTTCGACGTTCAGTGGCCGGCTGCTGAGGCTCAAGGAGGCGTGGGAGGCGGCCGGACCGGACAGCCTGGTCCTGATCGACGAGCTGGGTTCGGGCACCGACCCCGAGGAGGGAGCTGCCCTCGCCGTGTCCTTGCTCGAAGGGCTGCTCGAGAAGGGCGGCCTCGCCGTCATCACCACGCACCTGACGCCCCTGGCTGCGGCGGCCCTCGAGCTGCCCGGAGCCGCCTGTGCGGCGATGGAATTCGATCCTGGCACCGGGGCGCCGACCTACCACCTGCTCCCCGGCCCTCCCGGCGGCAGCGAGGCCCTGGCCCTCGCCCGTCGGCTCGGCTTGCCCCGCGAGTGGCTCGATCGCGCCGAGGCCCGGCTCGGCAAGGAGCACCGGGATCTGCGCCGGCTGCTCGGCGAGCTCGAGAGGGTGCGCGCCGAGGTTACGGCCGAGCGCGCCCGCCTGGCCGCTGAGGCGAGTGCCCAGGAGCTGGTGAGCGCTCGGCTCGAACGGGAGCGGACGGCACTCGAAGCGGAGCGCAAGGCGGTGGCGCGCCAGACCAAAGCCGAGCTCGAGGCCTTCCGGGTCGAGACCCGCAAGAAGCTGCGCGACGAGCTCGCCCGCTTGAAGTCGGAGCTCGAGGCGGGCCGGCGGCGGGGTCTCGAAGCCGAGGCGGAGCAGCGGCTCTTCGCAGCGGCGCCGGTAGTCGTCGAGCCGGCGCCGGCGGTACCGCTGCCAGCATTGGTCGGTGAGCCGGTGCGGCACCGAGGTCTGGGCTGGCAGGGTGTGCTCGAGAAGGCCAGCGGCGGTAAGGCCGAGGTGCTGGTCAAGGGCAAGCGGGTCCGCTGCGATCTCGCCGACCTCGAGGGCCTGCCCGCTGGCCCGGCGCGGGCGCCCAAGCCCGAGGTCCACACCGACGATCGGGACACCGCGAGCGAACTGCACCTCCTGGGGCGGGGCGTCGACGATGCCCTGCTCGAGCTCGACACCTACCTCGACCAGGCCCTGCTGTCGACCGCCAACGAGGTACGGGTGGTCCACGGCCACGGCTCGGGCCGCCTGCGCGACGCGGTGCGCGAGTTCCTGCGTCGTCACCCGGCCGTGGCGGCGAGCCGCCCCGGGGCGCCGTCGGAAGGGGGCAACGGAGCCACCGTGGTGACCCTGCGCACCGACCGTTGAGCGAGCCCGCCGATGCGCAACGTCCAGCTCACCCCCCAACTGATCCAGGCCGTCCGGGACGCCGCGGACATCGTCGCCGTGGCATCGGACCATTGCCGACTCACCCGCCGGGGCCGGAAATGGACGGGGCTGTGCCCGATCCACAAGGAGAAGACGCCCTCCTTCCACGTCGACCCCGCTCAGGGCTTCTTCTACTGCTTCGGCTGCGGTGCCGGGGGCGACGCCATCAAGCTCCACATGCTGACCACCGGTGACGACTTCCCGGCGGCGATCGAGGCCCTGGCCCTGCGCTTCGGCATCCCCCTGCCCGCGGCCACCCAGGGTCGGGACCGGGAGGGCGCGGATCGGGGTCGCGAGCGTGCTCTCGAGGCCGCTTTCGAACTCTATCGCCGCAACCTGGCGCGGTCGCCGGTGGCCCAGGCCTACCTCGAGAAGCGCAAGGTCGGCGACGATCTGGTCGAACGCTTCGCCCTGGGCTACGCCCCGGACGACTGGCGCAGCCTGCTCACCGCACTCGAGGGCAAGATCCCGCTGCGTGACCTCGAAGCCGCCGGACTGGTGGCCCGGAGCGAGAAGGCCGATCGGCCCTACGACCGCTTCCGCCACCGGCTGATCTTTCCCATCCACACCCCCTCGGGCCGGCTGGTCGGCTTCGGCGGGAGGACCCTGGGCGACGATCGGGCTAAGTACGTCAACACGGCCGAGACCGAGGACTTTCACAAGGGCCGCCTGCTTTACGGCCTCCACCTAGCCAAGAGAGCGGCGCGGGAAGAGGGCCGGCTGTTGCTGGTCGAGGGTTACTTCGACGTCGTCTCGTCGGTGGCCGCGGGCGTCGAGGCCGCCGTGGCCAGTATGGGCACGGCTTTGACCGTCGAGCAGGCGCGCCTGGCGGCCCGCTATGCCGACGAGGTGACCGTGGGCTACGACGGGGACGAGGCGGGGGAGACCGCCTTCCGCCGGGCCCTGCCCATCCTCCTGTCGGAAGGGCTTTCAGTCCGCCGGGCGCGTTTTGGCGCCGGCCACGACCCGGACTCGCTGCGGCTCGAGGCCGGCGAAGCGGCCGTGGCCGGTGCCGTGGCGGCCGCGCCGGATGGCGTGCTGCTCGAGATCGGGCGGCTGACAGGGCCGGAGGCCCTGGTCACTCCCCACGCCCAGGCCCGGGCGGCTTCCGCCGTGGCCGAGTTGGTCAAGGCGATTCCCGACTCGATCGTCCGCCTGGGTTATGCCCGCCGGGCAGCCGAGCGGCTGGGGGTCCCCCTGGAGCTTCTCCTGGAGCGCTTGGGACCGAGCCGTGGCGCCGTGGCGCCCGCCCGCGCCCCCGCGCCAGCGAAGCCAGCCGGTCCCCGGCTGGTGCGCAACCTCGAGGAACAGGTGCTGGAGATGCTGCTCTCCGGGGGCTCGCAGACCCCGGCCCTGGAGGACCTGCCCCACCCCGACGTGTTCTGGGATCCACCCTGCCGGAATATCTTCGGGGCCTTTTGTCGTCTATATAGGGAAGAAGGGCGAGCACCGCGCGGCCTCGAGCTCACCCCTCTTCTCGAAGGAGACGACGCCTCGGTTGCTCGCCTTGCGCAACTTGTGTTAGAAAGCCCGAATACCTCCGGCGCGGAGGGGCTCCCCACTCTTCTCGACCACTTGAGCCACAGATGGCGGGAGAAGAAGATCGAGGGGCTCGCGCGCGAGATCGAGGATGCCGGGCGCCGCGGAGACCACGAGCGTCAGGCGCGTCTCATTCAGGAAAAATTGGAACTGAGTCGGAGACATCACCTCCGGCGCCGCGAGCGTCCCATCGGGGGCGTGCGCTGAGCGACGTGACGGTGTCTTCCTCGAGGCCGAACGGCTAGGCCACGAGCCAGCAGGAGACGATTCTTGACCAGCACGAGCTTTCCCGCCATCGAAGAGCGCTACGCCTCGGTGAAGCAGCTCATCGAGCTCGGTACCGAGAAGGGCTACCTTCTCTACGATGAGATCTACGAGATGCTCCCGGAGGAGGTCGCAGCGCTCCCCAACGAGCTCGACGAGATCTACCTCCGTTTCAACGACCTCGGCATCGACGTGATCGACCGCCCCGAGCGGTACCTGAACCGGGACGAGTACGACCCGGTCAACGTCGATTTCGAGAAGAAGGACAGCGACGAGACCACCGACTTCGGCCTCGCTCCCCACGAGAAGACCAACGACCCGGTGCGCATGTACCTGCGGGAGATGGGCACCGTGCCCCTGCTCGACCGCGAGGGCGAGGTGGAGATCGCCCAGCGCATCGAGCAGGGCGAGTGCATGATCTACGAGGCCCTGTGCGAGAACCCGGTGGTGCTGCGCGAGCTGCTGCGCATCAACGAGCTGGCCCAGCGGGACAAGACCCTGCTGCGCGAGCTGGTCAACGCCGACCCGGACGAGCCCCTGGACTTTAAGGCCACGGACCGCATCAAGGCCAACCTGCGCACCTTCGAGCAGATCGCCGGCAGCGAGCAGGAGATCGTCGGGCTGCGCAAGAAGCAGAACCGCTGCAAGCCCGACAGCGAGAAGTACCGTGAGCTCGAGCGCGAGATCGACCGGCTCCTGGGCAAGATGGCCAAGGACATCCGGTCGATCGACCTCTCGCTCCAGACCCGCAACCGGATGGTCGACTTCCTCAAGGACATCGACCGTGAGTTCTCCCGCTTCGAGCAGGACATCAAGCGGGCACAGGCGGCGCTCAAGAAGGAGACCAACGCCGAGCTGCAGGCCCTGCACCGCCGGCGCATCGAGAAGTACCGGGCGCGCCTCAAGGAGCTCGACGAGCGCTACGGTACCGGCCACTCCGAGATTGCCGCCACCATCGGCAAGATCCGTGGCGGCGAGGCGATCTGCGAGCGGGCCAAGGAGGAGCTGATCGTCGCCAACCTCCGCCTGGTGGTGTCGATCGCCAAGAAGTACACCAACCGCGGCCTACAGTTCCTGGACCTCATCCAGGAGGGCAACATCGGCCTGATGAAGGCGGTTGAGAAGTTCGAGTACCGCCGGGGCTACAAGTTCTCCACCTACGCCACGTGGTGGATCCGGCAGGCGATCACCCGCGCGATCGCTGATCAGGCGCGCACGATCCGCATCCCGGTGCACATGATCGAGACGATCAACAAGCTCACCCGCACCAGCCGCTCCCTGGTCCAGGAGCTGGGGCGGGAGCCCACTGCCGAGGAGATCGGCGAGCGGATGGACCTGCCCGCCTCGAAGGTGCGCAAGATCATGAAGATCGCCCAGGAGCCGATCTCTCTCGAGACGCCGATCGGCGAAGAGGAGGATTCGCACCTCGGCGACTTCATCGAGGACCGCAACATCGTTTCGCCAGCGGAAGCCGTCATCAATCTGAACCTCAAGGAGCAGACGGAGGCGGTGCTGAAGACGCTGACGCCTCGCGAGGAGAAAGTGATCAAGATGCGCTTCGGCGTTGGCGACGGCAGCGAGCACACGCTGGAAGAAGTCGGTCA